>NZ_QEOL01000005.1 GCF_003096715.1 Paraburkholderia silvatlantica | reverse complement strand
CGCGCTGCCGTCCGACTTGCATGTGTAAGGCATGCCGCCAGCGTTCAATCTGAGCCAGGATCAAACTCTTCAGTTCAATGCCTGTTACTGTTTTCGGTTCGGTTAAGAACCGGTCGCTCACTCAAAGCTGACAGGTTTCAGAATAAATTCAAAAACCTGACTTACTTTAGTGTGAGACTCTTGATACCTTTGCTGCCCCCGACTCCGCTCCAAAGAACGAAATCAGGCCGCCACCGCATCAAGCGCCCACACTTATCGGCTGTAAATTTTTAAAGAGCATTCGCGAAACCCGCCGGAGAACTGCGTTACCACCACCCGGCGCTTTCTACGTTGCTGCGTCAGCAGCAGAGAAACGAGATTATGAAGACTGTCCGGCGATCTGTCAACAGGTTTTTTTACTTCGCTTAACCTGCCGCTGAACTTCAAATCACCCGCAGACCCAGTCGCCACAAGGCTTTCGCCCGGGCTTCCCGTCTCCCCGCGCCTTCACCGAAAGCGCGAAAGACCGGAATTCTAGTCACGCAGGTGACATCTTGCAAGCGGTTTTTTGATGGACGGGAAATTCGGAAAAACGCGTCAGCGCAATCGCCTCAAACGTGGCGTTGCATGACGCGCTCGACGATTTGCAGATAGTGGTCGAGATCCGGCGTCGGCTTGCCGGCCACCTTCGCGAGGTCGTCCCAGCGGCGCAGGCGCACCGCGTCTTCGGCGTGGGGGCGCGCAGCGAAATCGCGCGCCTCATCTGCATTGAAGATGCCGCCTTGCAATTCGAGGCTGCGCACCGAGTCTGCGGAGAGGCAGCCAAAATACGCTTTATCGACGGCGCAGAGGTAGCGCTTCGCATCGACGTGCAAGCGAATCGGTTCCAGCACGCTATCGGGTAACACGGGCCGCAGGAACGGCAGCGCATAGTACTGGTGCAGATCGTCGATGCCGCGTTCGGTCGGCGTTTCGCCCTGACGATTGAGCAGGTGACCCAGATCATGCAGGAACGCTGCAGCGGTCAACTCTTCGTTCGCACCGTCTTCTTCTGCCAGCGCGCCGCTTTGCAGCGCGTGCTCCAGTTGCGTGACCGGTTCGCCGCTATACGCCAACGCGCCGTACGTCTCGAACAGCTCACGAATATCCGCGAGGCTCAGTGCCATCTTCTTCAACTCCTCTACCAGGTGAATTCGGCGGCGGCCCGCACGAGGGCGCCTCCCATCGTTCCTTCTGCTCTCAGTCGCCGCAGGATTCGCGCATGCGCCTGGCCGATTCATCGGCGTCGCGCGATGCGAGCGCGCTCAACAGCGCCCGATGCCCCGCATACGATGCATCCAGTGCATTGTGCGCCGGCGCCGCACGCCGCGACGAGAGCCGCAATTCGCGCACGGTGCCCTCATAGGTCTCGCGCAGCCTGGCGTTGCCAGCCGCTGCGAAGAGCGACGCGCGAAAAGCGTCGCGCGCTTGCAGAAAAGCCTCGCCCTTCTCGGCGACCACCGCGTCGCGCATCGCGTTGAGGTGCTCGCGCAACTCGGCGACCTGCGCCGCGTCGATGCGCGGCGCCAGCATCCGGCACGCCGCTTCGCGCAACGCCGCGCACACTACGCCCAGTTCCTGGGCCTCAGCCGCGCCGACGCTGCGCACGAACATCCCCCGATGTTTCTCGTTGCGCACGAGACCCGCCTGCTCCAGCGCGCGAAACGCTTCGCGCACGGGTCCGCGCGAGACGGCGAGGCGTGCCGCCCAGTCGGCTTCGTTGAGTTTGTCGCCGGGTGCGAGCACGCCCGCCGCGATGCGCCGCTCGATCTCGTCGCGCACCAGCGCCGTGAGCGAATGCTGGCGCACCATGGCAAGCGGCGTCGTGTCGGACAACGCCTGAGGATCGCGACCAGGATCGCTCGCGTTCCCGTTACTTGCGCACTCATCGCTCATCGAATCTTGCACGTCCTGCCTTGCCCGTCTGTTGCGCGCCTGCGGCGCATCGAACCGCATGGCATCCATCCGCTCAGTCCGCCCGCCGGCGCGGCACACGTGCCGCGATCAGCAGCAGCGCCGCCAGCGAGACGAGCAACAGGATCAGCGAAAGCGCCGAGGCCGGCAGGTAGTAACCGCGCTCGACTGCGCCCACCACGACGATCGGCACCGTCGCAAATCCCGGTGGATACACCGTTAGCGTCGCGCCCAGCTCGCCGAGCGACAGCGCGAAGCCGAGCGCGAGACTCGCGCGGATGGCCGGCACGAGCTGCGGCAGCACCACGCGGCGCAGCACCATCGAAGGCGGCGCTCCGAGACTCGCTGCCGCTTCGCGCAGCACAGTCAGCTCGGGACGCAGCGCGGCCGCAGCGCATCGATAGCAAAACGGCAGTACGAGAGCGAGCTGCACGAACACGACGATCGCAGCCGAACTCGACAGATCCACAGGCGCCTTGTGATAGGCGATCAGCACCGCGAGACCAAGGACCACGCTCGGCACGCCGTTTGGCACCATCGCGAGCGTGTCGACAACCGCGCCCAGACCGCGCCGGTCGCGCCCTTCGAGCGCGAGTGCGAGCCACAGACCCAGCGCCGTGCCGAGCACCGCCACGCCGAAGCCGATTTCGAGACTCGTTGCGAGCGCATCGAAGTCGGTCGAGCCGAGGCGCTCGAACCAGCGCGTGCTGAAACCGTCGGGCAGGATCGTGCCCGACCAGTGCGACGCGACGCTCGACAACGCGACGACGATCACCGGCAAGACGAAAAGCCAGAAGCACAGCAGCGCCGCAAAGCCAAGCAGTACCGCGCTGGCGATGCGCGAGAAAAGGCTGCGCTCGACAGGCCGCGCACGAAGGTGCCTGGGCGGCAGCGCGATACGGTCGGAACCGGCGGCGGGATTAGTTGACATTGCGCGCGCCTCCATGACTGCGGCGATTCACGCGCCGATACAGCGCATACAGGGAAAGCGACATCGCGAGCATGACCACGGCGCCTGCGGCGGCCGCCGGCAGATCGAGGTCGACTGTGGCCGAACTGTAAATCGCCACCGGCAGCGTGATGAGGTGCGCGCTGCCGAGCACGAGCAAAATGCCGAACTCGTTGAACGTCAGCAGAAAGCACAGGATCGTGCCCGCCGCGATCCCCGGCCACGCGAGCGGCAGGATCACACGCAGGGCGACCATCCGGCTGTTCGCACCGAGACTGCGTGCGGCTTCGATCAGGCGCATGTCGAGCAGCGCGAACGCGGCGAGCGTCGGGCGCACGACGAACGGCGCATAGAACACCACTTCCGCGAGCACCACGCCGCCGATGCCGAACAGGAAGTCGAGCGGCGGCGACTGCAAATGAAAGAGCCGTTGCAGCCCGATGCTTACGGAGCCCTGCGAGCCGTACAGAAAAATCAGCGTGAACGCGACGAGAAACGACGGGAACGCCACGAACAGTTCCAGAAAACGCGTGACGAGCTGCGCCCCCGGAAACGGTTTGAAGAACAGCAGCGCGGCCAGCGCGACGCCGAGCACGGAAGCCAGACCGGCGCTCAGGAACAGGATCCACAGCGTCGTGGCGATCACGCCGCGCGAGTCGGGATTGCCGAAGAAGGTTTCGTACGCATGGAAGCTCAAGCCATGCGCGCCCGCAAGACTCAGCAGCACGAGCCGCACGAGCGGATAGACCACGAGCGGCCCGAGCACGAACACGAGCAGACACGCGATATGCCATTGCGCGCGCCGCTCGCGGCGGCGCACGGCGGCCGCGTGCGCGTCCGCGCCGGGCAGAGCCACAGCGGAATCAGGGGGTGATAAGGACGACATCGTCAGCCTCGTAACGCAAGGACACACGCATGCCTTTCGCCGGCGTCATGCCGTGGCCGCGCTGCATGGTGACGAGCACCGGTTCGTTCGGCATCGCGTCGAGCAGCACCGGCACCGAGAGGACCGAGCCATACCACTCGACCGATTCGATCGTGCCGTGCAGCGCGCCTTCGCCGAGCGGCACGATACGCAGGCTTTCGGGGCGCAGGCACGCGAGTTTGTCGCGCACGTCGTGGCGCGCGTCGCCCATCGGGAACGCGACGTTCGGCGGCAGCAGGTTCGCCGCGCCCAGATAACGGGCCACGTAGGCGTCGCCCGGCGTGTCGTAGAGTTCCTGCGGCGTGCCGAGCTGCGCGATGCGGCCATCGCGCATCAACAGCGTGCGGTCGGAGAGCACGAGCGCGTCGTCCTGATCGTGCGTCACGCAGACGATCGTGAGATCGGGCAGGCGCTCGTGCAGTGCCTTCAATTCGGAGCGCACCGAAGCGCGCAGATTGGCGTCGAGCGCCGAGAGCGGCTCGTCGAGCAGGAGCACGTCCGGCTCGATCACGAGCGCACGCGCGAGCGCCACGCGCTGCTGCATGCCGCCCGAGAGTTGCGCGGGCATGATGTGCCCCGCGTCGCCGAGCTGCACGAGCTTGAGCGCGTCGGCCACGCGCCGCGCGATGTCGCGCGACGGCACGCGCCGCGCCTTCAACCCGAACGCGACGTTCTCGAACACCGAGAGATGCGGAAAGAGCGCATAGCTCTGGAACAGCAGACCCAGGTTGCGTTGATGCGGCGGCACATGGGTCAGGTCGCGGCCCGCTACGGTGAGCGAGCCCGCGAGTCCATCGGCTTCGATGAAACCGGCGATGAAACGCAGCAAAGTCGTCTTGCCGCAGCCGCTGCGGCCCAGCACGGTCAGCAGTTCGCCGCGGCGGATCGTGAGCGACAGATCGTCGAGGACAGTGCGCGCGCCGAAGCGCACGCTCAGGTGGTCGATCTGCACGCCCGCGGCACCGGAAGCGTCCGTGGCGTCAGTCAGTCCGGACACATCCGGCAGCGCGCCGGCCATGCCGGCCGGCGCGAGGCTTGCGGTATTCACCGGGTTCATCTCCTGTCGGCCAGAGTGGGCGCTCGAGCTGTCGACCGGAATCAGGCTTTAGCCCTGATTCCGGTCCCATGCAGAACCCTTACTCTGGTCCCATGCAAAGTTGCAGGTACCGTTGCTTACTTCGGCTTCACGACTTCGAGCTGCTTGCCCGACGAGCCGATCACTTCGTTCTTCCAGCGCGTGGTCCAGTCGGCCTTCTTTGCCATCACCTGGTTCCAGTCCACCGGAATCAGCTTCACGCCCTGGATGGCCTGCTTGACGGCTTCGCCGTTCTTGCCCGCGAGCGCCACGTCCGTGCGGGCCGGAATGCCGAAGATGTCCGGCACCTTCGACTGGACGTCCGTCGACATCAGGTAGTCGATCAGCTTCTTGCCTTCCGCCTGGTTCGGGCCGTTCTTGATCAGGCCGATTGCGTACGGCAGCTGGAACGTCGTGGGATGACCACCAGCGTCGGCCGCAAGGAAGATCGGCTTGAGCGAGAGGCCGCCGTTGGCGGCGTCGTCGAGATCCATCTGCAGGTCGCCGTTGGCCACCGAGATTTCGTTGCGCGAGAGCAGCACGTCGAGGTAGCCCGTGCCCTTGGTGTGGAACTTCGCGCTCTGCTCGAGCTTCTTGAGGTAGTCGAACGCCTTGTCTTCGCCCATCAGCGAGGTCGTGAGGATGATCACAGCCATGCCGTCGCCAGCCGTGGCCGGGTTCGAGTACGCGACCTTGCCCGAGTAGTCCGGGTGCAGCAGGTCGGCAAACGTCTTCGGCTCGTTCTTCACGACATCGGGGTTGATCGCGAACGAGAAGTAGTTGTTCACGAACGTCGCCCACGAACCGTCGGTCGCCTTCGCGATCGTCGGAACGTTCTTGTAGTTCACGCTCTGGTACGGCTGCAGCAGGCCGCTTTGCTGCGCCTGCTGGATGAACGGCGGCAGCGTGACGATCACGTCGGCCTTCGGCGAGTCCTTCTCGACGTTCGCACGGTTCACGACTTCGCCGCTGCCCGCCGTCACGATGTTGACCTTGACGCCTTCCTTCTTCTCGAAGGCCGGCAGCACGTCCTTGTAGAGATTTTCGAGGCCGTCGGCCGTGTACAGCACGACGGCGTCGGCGGCGTGCGCGCTCGCGGCTGCGCCCAGCAGCGCCGCGGCGGCCGCGATCGGCAGCAGCTTGCGTGCAAAACCCGCGCGATGGGAATTCGTGTGGTTCATGTCACTCTCCGAAGGCAAAACCAGATGCTCGGGATACCCGATGCGTTTGTGATTGAATGGATCGAACTGAGCTGAACAATCCGGACTTCGGCGGACTGCGCCGCCTGTCATAGCCCGTCTGGCGGTAGACTCGTATCACGGATTGCAGATTGTCTACAATCCGGAACTTTCCGCCTGAACCGTCCGGCCCGGCGAAGCCCCGAAGCTGCCGCCCGCCTCGCTTACCGGCCCATCTGGACGGGCCCCGCAAGAATCACAGGTTTTGATGACACGCGCATGACGATTGTGGCGTTTGTCAAAAAATTCCACAATTCGCCAATATTCGACAAGCCACACAAGCGTGCAGATTCCGCCGCTCACGCGTTGGCGGCGGGCATGCGAATGTGTAGACGGGCAAAAGCAAACGCAGCGCGCGCCGCAGGAAGACTCAGGCGATGACGAGTTCGGGCCCGCGCGCCGTGATGGCGCGCGCGACGCTCTTTTCGGGCGCAAGCTCGGTGACGACGTAGCGCGCCTGCTCGAAGCCGTTGATGCGCACGGGCGTGACGCGCCCGAACTTCGAATGGTCGGCGACGACGATCGCGCAAGCCGTGGCCGCGAGCATGCGGCTGCGCACCTCGGCGACCATGCGCGAGTAGTCGGTGAGCCAGCCGTCGGCGGTAATGCCGCCCGCGCCGACGAACGCGAAGTCGGCGTGGTACTGGGCCAACTGCTGCACGGTGTCGAGACCGAAGGTCGCCTCCTCGTGGTCGGACAGCTCGCCGCCCAGCAGCGTGACGCGGTTTTCGTTGCGGCGCCCGAGCAACAGCGCGATGCGCCAGTCGTTGGTATAGACCGTGAGCCGATGGCGGTCCGTGAGCGCGCGCGCGAGCGCATGCGTGGTGCTGCCCGAATCGATGATGACCGAGGCGCCGTCGGGCACGAACTCCGCCGCGCGCTCGCCGATCGCTCGCTTGGCGCTCGCGTTGGCGGCTTCGCGCACGTCGAGATCCGGCTCGCGGCGGTCGCTCGAGAGCGCGCCGCCGTGAGTTGTGACGAGCAGCCCGCGTTCCGCGAGCGTATTGAGGTCGCGCCGAATCGTCTCGCGCGAGACGCGCAGTTCGCGCACGAGATCCGCCACGGAAAGCGCGCCCGTCCGGTTGACTTGCGAGAGGATGTACTGGTGACGTTGTTCTGCGAGCATCTCGATGGGCGCGGGTCGTGCGTGGAAAAAACGCTGCGAATGATGTGAGTCCGGTGTGAATCCGGAAAAGCCGCCGTATTGTAGTACGCATGCGCAGAACGAGCCCGCCCTGCCATGGCGTGGGCATCCCTGCTAATCTCGTGGAGACCGCGCGCTCACGCGACACTCGCTTTGCCGACCATTGGAATTCATGCGTTCACGACTTCGTCAATTGCGTCTGCTGTTTTGTGCACTGCGTTATGGCTTCAGGCTGATCTGGCTCGCAGCTCCCGAGCATCACAAGCTGCACTGGTTGCTCACGCTCGCCTCGAACCTGCACGGCGACCCGCGTCTCGCCTCGCGCCTTCATGGTTCGCTGCCGCGTCTCGCGCCGCTCGCCGCGGCCTTCGCACAAACGCTCGCCACACGCCCCGAACTCGCGGGCGTGACCTTGCACGACGCGATCGACGCCATCGACCATTTCGAAGAACCCCTCGCGGGCGAGGCGCTCAGCACTACGCTGCGCGCCGCGCTCGGCAAGCCGCCCGAAACGGTGTTCACGTGGATCGATCCCAAGCCGGCCCATAACGGCTGGTGCGAGCAGACGCACGTCGCGCGGCTCGCGCTGCCGGTGAACGGCCACCAGACGATCACGCTGCGTGTACTGCGCGCAAAACAGGTCCAGGAAGTCGACGACGACGCCGCGCTCCTGTGCGCCGTGGCCCGCTGGATAGAGCGCTTTTCGCGCGCCGCGCGCAAGCTGCAGCTGCGTTCGCTCGCGCAGGCGCTGCGAGACGACCTGCATCGCCGCTTCGACCTGCGCGCCCAGGCCGCGAACCTGAGCCAGAGCGGCCATCAGCTTGGCGACGATCCGCGCATCGTCGTTCCCGACGTGATCTGGGACCTCTGCACCCCTCAGACAATCGCGGTGCAGCACATCGACACCGTGCGCGCAACCGATCTCGCCGGGCTTGCCGAGCACCACATCAACGTCACGCAGGTGGCGGCACGTCTGATCGAGGTCGTCACGCGTCAGGCGTTCGAACACGGGTTCTTCCATGCGGCCCTCGACGCGAGCCGGGTCGCGGTGAGCGTCGAACCCGAGACGCGCGGCCGCCTCGTGCTCGCGGGCGCGGCGCTGATGACGAGCCTGTCTTCGCCTGAACGCGAATTCTTCGTGCACGGTGCGACCGCATTGTTCGAACAGGACTACGGGCGGCTCGCCACGCTGCATCACGTGGCGGGCCATGTGCCCACGCATGCACGCACCGAACAGATCGAGGCCGAATTGCGCACGCGCAGCGAAGCGCATTTTGCAAGCGACACCGACGAGCGCAGCGCGGGGGCGCTGTTCCATCATCTGCTGCACTCGGTGCAGCCGTTCGGAGGCGAAGTTTCGCCGCGCCTCGTGGCGGCGCAGCGCGCGTTCGGCCAGGCCGAGCAGCTGGCCCGCTCGATTCATCCGGGCGTCGACGCATGGGGCATTGCGCGGCACACGCTCGCCGACATCGCGCGACAAGATCTCGGCCACCACGGCTGGATCAGGCGACTCTCGCAGGAGTTGCCCCACCTCGCGCAAATCGCACCGCGCGTACCGCAGATGGTGTTCCGCTTCCTCGAGCATCACGCGAAGGGCGGACACGGTCCCGCTGCGGGACAGGCCGCGCAGCAGGCCGCGTTGCTCGATGCCTGGCGCCGCGAGCATCGGCGCACGCGCGCGCTGCTGCTCGCCTGTGCGGTCTGCGGCGGCTTGATTGGGGTGACGGCGGTGTTGTTTGCGAGCTAGCGGCCGCTGACGTTTCCATTTCCGCCCTGGCGATGTTTGCGTTAGCCGACGTGGTATGGAATAGGCAGTTAGTTGCGTTATAGTTGTCGAGCGACGCACGTTCCGGCCAGTGCAGTCCTGAACAAGACCGCAACCTGCACGTTGCGCGATACTCCGAGCCTTTCGTGTTCCTCAGTGCGCAGCGTCAGCGCGCGCCCTCTTCGACACCGATGCTCGCCGCCTTCGCACCCACCCTTTTCGTCTTCCTGTGGTCGACGGGTTTCGTCGTCGCGCGCGCCATTGCGCCCTACGCCGATCCCAACCTGTTCCTGCTCGCGCGCTTCGCAGGCACGGCGGCGCTGTTCACGATCGTTGCGCTGGTGATGCGCGCGCCCTGGCCGCGCGGACGCGAAATCGGCAAGCATCTCTTCGCCGGCGCGCTCCTGCAGGGCGTCTATCTGGGCGCGGGCTACTGGGCGGTCGCGCAGGGCTTGAGCGCGGGCGTGATGGCGCTCCTCGGCGCGCTCCAGCCGCTCCTGACGGCTGCCGTCGCGGCACGCATGTTCGGCGAACGCCTGCCGCCGCGGCGCTGGTCGGGCATGTCGCTCGGCCTCGTTGGCGTCGTGCTCGTGCTGAGCCCGAAGTTGTATGCCGCCATGCACGCCGCCGGCGGCGCCATCGCCAACGCCGCTGCCGCTACCGCGCCCACGCACGCTCACGCGAACCCGCTGCTCGTGGTGGTGATCGCAGTGGTATCGGTCGGATCGATCACGGCGGGCACGCTTTACCAGAAGACTTCGCTCGCACAAGCCGACATTCGCAGCGCGAGCGCCGTGCAGAACCTCGGCGCGGCCATCGTCGCCGCCGTGCTCGCGCTCGTGCTCGGCGAGACGCGCTGGATCGCCACGCCGACCCTGTGGTTCTCGCTGGCCTGGGGCATTGCAATGCTCTCGGGCGCGGGCGTGACGCTGCTCGTCTGGATGGTGCGCCACGGCGACGCCGCCCGCGCCACCGCGCTGCTCTTTCTCGCGCCGCCGCTCGCGGCGCTCGAAAGCTGGCTGCTGTTCGGCGAAACGCTTACGCCGCTGCAGATGGCGGGCTTCGGCGTCGCGCTCGCGGGTGTGCTGCTCGCGCGGCGCGCGTAGCGCCAGCGCACGCCGCTGGCGCGCCCTCGCCGAATTGCGCGCTCAGTCAGCGGTGTCGGCGCCGGCCGGCACCTTCGCGCGCGCCTTGCCGCCGGGTACGGGCGACCACGCCGGACGCGTCTTGCGCTCCGAATCGACAACGACGATGAAGCGTCCCGCCCACGGCGTGATCTCGCGGTCCGAGTGGAGGACCCAGAGCGACTTGCCCGCATCGACCAGCGCCTGGTATTCGGCGTCGATGATGCCGTAGTGGTCGATGAACGCGTTGAGCGTCGCGGGAATCCGCACGCAGCCCTTCGAGTGGCGGATGCCGAGCAGCGGCTCGAGGCGGTCGGGGTCGGTGGCGTGCATCTGGAAGCGCATCTGCGAATAGCCGCCCTTGCCCCAGCCGCGTTCGCCGTCCACCCAGCCGAGGTCGTAGATGCGCATGTCGCGCCGGCCATAGCCGCGGATGTTGTTCTGGTTCATGGTGCCTTCCGCGCGGAAGTCCATATTCAGCGGCGTGTGCTCGAACACGCCGAGCGGCGTGAGGAAGTGGTCGAACTCGCCGGGGCGTCCCGTCGCGACCGGCGACGCGCCGATCATGAGCCAAGGCTCGTCGGGCATGGCGCGGAAGTAGATGAAGAGCGCCTGCACATTCGCGCTGCGATCGACGAGGATGACGAACTCGCCCGCCAGCGCGCCGAGGTTCTTCTCTTCGAGCGCGGCCTGCAGGCGCTGGCCGTAGGCGCGCTGCTCGGCCAGCGGCACATGCAGGCGCCGGTTGACATCGCGCGCGAAGCGCTTGCGCATTTCGAGCGCGCCGCGGGTTTCCTCGGCGGCCTCCTGCGGTGTAAGCATCCGGTGAACGGGCAGCACGAGTTCGGGAGGCGCTGAGGCGGCTTCCGCGGCCGATGCCGCGGAAGCCGGCTGCGCCGACGAAGCGGCGGACGCGCCCGAAGCGCCCGAAACACCCGAAGCAGGCACGGGCACGGAAGCAGCGGAGGCCGCCGAAGCCGCTGTTGCAACCGGCCGAGCCGCCGATGCGCCCGAAGCCGCCGATACAGGGGGCGCGCCCAAAGCGGCCGGCTTCGGCGCTGCCTGCGCCGGCGCGCTGTGCACGGCGCCCGAGGCAACGTGCGCGCCTGAAGCCGTCGCGGCGTCGGAGGCGTAAGCGGCGCTTGCCGCCCACGAAGCGTAAAAACAGGTGGAGAGTGCAATCGCTATTGCGCGGCGCGCCGGCGCGCTCAACCACTGCGTTCTATGATGGGGTGGTTTCGGGGCGTCGCCCCGGACGCCACCGCGTACGCGAGCGCCCATGCGCCGCGAAAAATTGTCGTTCATCGTGAGTCCGGCCGATTATGCGTCTTGTCTGAAGTCGGATACGTCGGGCGCCGTGTCTTGCGGCGTCGCTGACAGCGCCACGACCACCCGACATTAGACCAGACAACGCAGACTAAGCGCATATGTCGCGTACGCAGCCAATTTGAGGACCGCCCATGCCCGCCCAATCGGACGCCAGACCCGCTACCGACCGCCTCGCCCGCCAGCAACGCATCGTCGCCGAACTGAACGTCGCGGCGCGCTTCGACGCACACGCTGAAATCGAGCATCGTGTGCGCTTCCTCGGGGAGCGCCTCGAGGCGAGCGGGCTGCAGACGCTCGTGCTGGGCATCAGCGGCGGCGTCGACTCCGCAACGGCAGGGCGCCTCGCGCAACTGTGCGTGCAAAGCCTGCGCGCGCAGGGCCGGACGGCGGCACGGTTCGTCGCGATGCGTCTGCCCTACGGCAGCCAGCGCGACGAAGCGGACGCCGCGGCTGCGCTCGACTTCATCGCCGCGGACGAAATCCTGACCGTCGACATGCGCCCCGCCGCCGACGCGATGCTCGGCTCGCTCACAGCGGGCGGCATCGCCTTCGCCGACGAGAGCGTGCAGGACAAGGTTCACGGCAACATCAAGGCGCGCGAGCGGATGATTGCGCAGTATGCGGTGGCCAGTGCGCGAGCGGGACTCGTGATCGGCACGGATCACGCGGCGGAATCGCTAATGGGATTTTTCACGAAGTTCGGCGACGGCGGCGCCGACGTGCTGCCGCTCGCGGGCCTGAACAAGCGGCGCGTGCGCGCGCTTGCGCGGGCGCTGGGCGCTCCGGCCACGCTGGTGGAGAAAACGCCCACTGCGGATCTGGAAACGTTGCGCCCGCTGCATCCTGACGAAGACGCCTACGGGATCGGCTATGACGAGATCGACGACTTTCTGGAAGGCCGACCGGTGAGCGAACGCGCGTACGAGACGATCTTTCGCTTTTACGAGTCGACGCGCCACAAGCGGGCGCTGCCCTATACACCGTACGACACCGCCGACGACGGCCGCTGAAGCGCGGCGCGAACGGGTCACCTGCGTTGCGGCGGCTCCTCGTCTTCGAACGGAGTCGCACTCACCCTCAGCGCGACGCCCGCGAGACGGCGGGACTGAAGTTCGCGCGCCACGGCATCGGCCACATACGGCACTTCGGAGTCGAGTTCGAGGTCCGCGTGCGCGTTGGACGTGCCCGCGTCATAAACGGTAATGCCCTTGGCGTACTTGCCGAGTTCCCGCTCGAAAAAGCTGCGGACATCCTGCTCGCTGCAGGTTTCTGGAACATTCCAGACAGTCAGGTGCATGACGGCCTACCTCGCGTGGTATTCGAACCCGATGTGCAGCGTTTAGCGGAACTGGCGGGGTTGCGTCGCGCGCACGCGCACGGGCTGCAGGCTCGCACGAGCGCGTGCGCGGGTCCACGCCACCTGGCCGAGCACGGCAGCGACGCCAAGCAGTAAAAGGCTGGACGTAAGCATTGTTGTGACTCCCTCTTGTTGATGAATGTCAGCATAGTCGCATTTGCTGAGCGGTGCGCTGCGGCATATTGTCTGGCGGCAGATGGCTAACCGATTGCCGTCGGATTGCCCGCCGTGCATGCCTGATCCGGACCGCAATCGGCGTGCCCGACAGGAAAGGTGCGCGCGAAACGGCGCTTCAGGACCCGTCGTCGCGGCTTGCCGAGGTCGTCTCTTCGACCGACCCGCCACAATCCATGCGCGTGAGGCGATTGTACTGATGCACCCAGTTGCCGGTGATCGCGGCCTGCGCCTCGGCCAGCGTCATGCGTCCCGCGCATACGCAGCGCTTCAGGCGCACCGTGAGCAGCGACTTGCGGCGCTCGCCGGCATGGCCGCCCCATGGGATGAGGTCGAAATTGGCCGCAGCGTCCGGCGACCCGCCGAGTACGATCGGCACGCGCCGGTCGAGCGCGTAGCCCACGCCGTCGTCGGCGCCGATGCCACGCGCTGCAAGCATGCGGTCCTTCAGCGCCATGGTCTCGTCGAACGGCGGCGCCACGGTGTCGGCGTAGCCCGGACGGCAGATCGTGTCCGTCACCGACCCCTGCGTGACGCGCGTATCGAGAAGCCGTGGATCTTGCGCGAATGCGGCCTGTGCCGCGCTGCCCGTAGCGAGCGCCAGCAGCGAAACGCGCAACACTCGCGCGCGCCACCGCGGCGCGCCAGTGCGACAAACAATGCCTTCCGCCATGCGGCGCGCGATGCGGCGTATTGCTGCCTTTTCTGCGTTCATGGTTGAGCGCATCGTGCAACACGATGCGCAATGGTTGGTTGGTGCCGGGCTATTAAACCACAATCAAATATTGTCGGGGCAATTGCGCACATTGGTTTGCAGACATGCACTTGCGCACGTCGCGCGCCGGCCCGCGCTCCCGCGCCGCAATCTATCGCAACCTCAAGGTTTCGTATGGAATATTTGCTCTGTAATCCCAGGTAATTTACGCACCTGGCGAAATGTCGGGCCGTTGCGCTGAGGCTGGCAGTTTGGCCGATGGCAGCAGGCGACGCGATAGCGCATAATGGGCCGCCGCCCGGTCAGCTCCAAAGCGGAGCGCATCGCGCGCATTCCAGGAAACGAGGAAACCCCATGTCAATTTCCATGTATCAAGCATCGGTGCCCGTGCTCGTGCGCGGCCTCACCAATCTGCAAAACATCATCGGCAAGGCGCAGGCGCATGCAGCGGAAAAGCAGATCGACCCCTCCGTGCTGACGGGCGCGCGGCTCTTCCCCGACATGCTGCCGCTCATGCGTCAGATCCACATCGCCACCGACACCGCAAAGGGCTGCGCCGCGCGCCTCGCCGGTGTGGAAGCTCCGAAATTCGAGGACGTCGAGGTCACTTTCGACGAATTGCACGCCCGTATCCAGAAGACCATCGACTATCTGAACGGGTTCAAGCCGGAGCAGATCGACGGCACGGAAACACGCAGCATTACGCTCAAGATGCGCAGCGGGCCGATCGAGTTCACGGGCCAGAGCTATCTGCTGGGCTTCGTGCTGCCCAACTTCTTCTTCCATGTCACCACGGCCTACGACATCCTGCGTCACAACGGCGTGGAACTGGGCAAGCTGGACTATCTTGGCGGGCGCTGACGCGAGCCGCTAAACGCGAGCGACAAAAAAGCGTGCGTCGCACACGGCGCCGCACGCTTTCTGGCAATCGTCAGTCCCGGCGGCGGCGTCAATCGAGCGAGAGCCGCAGCGCGAAGCCGATCAACGCGGAGGAGAACGCCCACTTCTGGACCGTCTGCGCGAGCGGATGGCGGCGCAGCCACACGGCGATGCGCGCCGCACCCAGCACGTAGATCACGTCGAAGAGCGCGCACACGGCAACGAGCAGCACGCCCAGCACGGACACCTGCAGCCAGACCGATCCCGCCTCGGGCCGGATGAACTGCGGCAGCAGCACCGAGCAGAACAGCAGCGCCTTCGGGTTCAGCAGGTTCGTGAGCAGCCCCTTGGCGAAATCGGCGCGGCGCGGCCGCGCTATGGCCACGCCCTCCTGCTCGGGCATCGCGAACGCCGGCGCGCGGAAAATCTGCACCGCAATCCACGTGAGATAAACCGCCCCCACGTAACGCACGACTTCATAAAGCCACGGCGCGTTGCGCAGCAAGGCCGCAAGACCGCAGGCCGACAGCGTCACGTGGGTCGCGCGCGCGAGTCCGAGGCCGCAGGCCGCCGCGAAGCCGCTGCGCGTGCCGCGGCTCATGCTGGTCTGCATCACGAGCGCCATGTCGGCGCCGGGCAGCGCGCAGACGATAATCAGGGCGACGATGAACATCAACAGCAGGTGAGCGGAAATCATGTTGGCCTCGCGTGAAAGAGGCTCTATCTTGCCGCTACACGCAGAGCGATTTCTGGCGATTTTCATACCACCCAAGCCAGAGATTGGAGGAATGCGCTAAGATTTCCGAATCCGCACCAGAATTCCCCCAGCCATCATGAGCGATCTCGATAAACTCGACCGGGCGATACTCGGCGCGCTCCAAACCGACGGGCGCATGCCGAACGCACGGCTCGCCGAAACGGTGGGCCTGAGCGAAACGCCGTGCGCGCGGCGCCTCAAGCGCCTCGAACAGGAGGGCTATATCGAGCGTTACCGGGCCGTGCTCTCGCGCCGCGCGCTCGGTTTTGGCGTGGTGGGATTCGTCTCGGTGCGCTTCGCCGTGCACGACCGCGCGCTCGCCGACCGCTTCGAGCGCGAGGTGCTGGCGATCGAGCGCATTCTGTCGTGCCACAACGTATCCGGCACGGCGGACTATATTTTGCAGGTGGTGGCCCGCGATCTCGACGACTACGGCACCTTCATGCGCGACCAGCTGCGCAGCTTGCCCGGTGTCACGTCGGTCGAATCGGCGCTGTCGCTGCGCGAAGTGAAGGCCGAGAGCGGACTGCCCCTGCCCTGAACACACCCAACCCCATTCACGCAAGAACGGAGCTTTCGATGACCCCAGAACAGGCTCGAGCCGAAGAAGCCGCCGCCATGGAGCGCGTCCTGAGCGCGACCCAGCGCGTCAAGTCGGCGTTCACCTCGCTGCAGTCGCAGTTTCCGCCGGAAGGCGATGGCAAGCCGTCGCAGTTCGCGCTGCAGACCTTCGACATGGCACTCCAGGAACTCGAAGACGCCCAGGCCGCCTTCGACGAGATGCTCAACGATCTCTTCGACGGCGAACGTTGAATGAATCTACCCGCGTTTGCTGCGCGCCCTGCATAGCAGAACGGCGCGCAGCGCGTGATCGGCCTCACCCATGATTCGGAATCCAGATCAACATCCACAAGGCATGAGTGATGACATGAGTGCTCCCGTCACCGTGCTCGGCGTGGGCATCGTCGTACGCAACGGCGATATGTGGCTGCTCGGCCTGCGCAAAAGCGCATGGGGCCGCGACACATGGGCGTTCCCCGGCGGCAAGGTCGACCCCGGTGAGGATCCGCTCGCCGCGGCCGCACGCGAGCTGCGCGAGGAAACAGGCCTGGAAACGACCGGCGCGCAAGCCGACGGCTGGGCCAGCGGCTGGCTCGAAGCCGGCCGCGTGCGTCATGTGACGCTGTTCGTCGAGGCCGCCGCGCAGGGCACGCCCGTCGTTGTCGAGCCCGACAAATGCGCGCGGTGGGCATGGTTCGCGCGGGACGCATTACCCACCGACCTGTTCGAGCCCACGCGCCTCTACTTCGAGACCCGCTAGCGCGTCGCGGCGGCGGCGCGCTCCCGTGCGAACGCCGCGATGCGCTCGCAGGCCTCGACGAGCCTCGGTTCGTCCACGACGAAACCAAGCCGCACATAGCCGTTTGCGGTTTCGCCGAACGCGCTTGCGTCGAGCACGGAAACCTTCTGCGCCTCGAACAGCTGCCATGTGAAAGCCTGCGTGTCGAGCCCCGTGCCGCGGATGTCGATCATCATGAACATGCCCGCTTCCGGCAACAGGCACTTGAGACCCGGCACGCCCGCGAGCCGCTCGTAGACGATGTCGCGCCGGCGGCGATAGATCTCGCGCATTTGCGCGACGATCTGCGCGCGGTTGTCGAGCGCCGTGATCGCCGCCTCCTGGATGAAACCGGGCAGCCCATAGAGCATGCAGAGCGCGAGCCGCGCCAGATGCGCGATCATCGTTTCCGGCGCGATCACCCAGCCGAGGCGCCAGCCCGGCATGGCATGCGATTTCGAGAGACTGCCGAGCGTGACCGTGCGCTCCGCCATGCCGTCGAGCGCGGCGATGCTCACGTGCTCGCGCTCGAATGTGAGGTCGGCATAGACCTCGTCGGAGAGCACCCACAGGTCGTGGCGCCTTGCCAGTTGCGCGACGCGTTCGAGGTGCGCGCGCGGCATCACTGCGCCGGTGGGGTTGCACGGCGTCGCGAAGAAGATCGCGCGCGTGCGCGGCGTGACGGCTGCTTCGAGCGCATCGCAGTCGAGATGGAAGCCGCTCCCGGGATCGACGGGCACCGGCACGAGCGTCGCGCCCGACGCGCGGATCGCGGCCTCGTAGGTCAGGTACATCGGCTCGGGCACGAGCACTTCGTCGCCGGCCTCCAGCAAACAGAGCGACGATGCGAACAAGCCGTTCTGCGCGCCTGCGCAGAGGATCACGTTTTGCGCGCCGACCGCGCGCCCGCTCTGCTGCGCATGCTCGCGTGCAATCGCCTCGCGCAGCGGCTCGCGGCCCATGATGGCCGAGTAGTGCGTATCGCCTTCGCGCAGCGCGGCCACGGCGCGCTCGACGATGGGCGCGGGCGTGCCGAAGTCCGGGTCGCCCACGCTCAGCACGATCACGTCCTCGCCACGCGCCGCGGCCTGCACCGCTGCGTGATGGATCTCCCATGCCGTCGTGCGACGGCCCTGCAAGCGCTCGACCAGATTCGAATACTTCATCTTCCGTGACTCTCCCGAACATGCGGCGCGCCTCGCACGCCGCGGCGTTCAAACCGTTCCCGTTGATTCGTGTGTGCCACGATACCAAGGAACGATGCCGCCGGGAAATGTCGGCGCACTCATGCGCGTATCCAACGTGGTGTTAGTATTTCCAGCCTGTTGGATGATCTTTGACCGGCAAACCCGGCGCGCAGCTCCATGTCCTCCCCCTACGAAGTCCCGGCGCTACGGCGCATACACGACATTCTCGACGTGCTCGCGCACGCTCAAGGCCCGATGCGCGCGGCGGCGATCGCGCAGGCCACCGGCCTCTCGCGCAGCACGCTCTACCTGATGCTCGACTCGCTCGAGCGCCGGCGCTGGATCGAAAAGCGCGCCGACGGCTATATCGTCGGCCTCACGTTGTTCGAGCTAGGCAGTGCCTACGTGCGGCACGATCGGCTCCAGGAAGTGTTCCGCCAGGAAGCGACCGTCTTCGTCGCGACGCATAACGAAGTCGTTCAGCTAGCGGTGCTGGACGGCGCAGAAGTCGTGTACCTCGCGCGCGAGGACCCCGCGCGGCCCGTGCGTCTCGTCTCCGATCTCGGCTCGCGGCTGCCCGCGCACTGCAGTGCGCTGGGCAAGGCGCTGCTCGCCAGCCTGTCCGACGACGAGGTCAACGCCATCCTGCCGCGCCAGCTTCCCGCCGTGACGGCCAACACCATCACGCGCAAACAGGACCTGCTGGCGGCGCTCGCCGCGATACGCCGCTCCGGCCTCGCGCACGAGCGGGAAGAAGTGACGGCGGGCATCGCATGCTTCGCGGCGTTCGTCGGCGTAACGGCGCTTGGCAAGCGCGTGGCGGTCAGCGCGAGCCTGCCGCTGGAGCGGCTGGACGCGCGCCGCGAAAAGCGGCTTGCCATCGCGGTGGTCGAGATGGCGCAGCGTATCGCCAAGGGGCTTTGAAGACGCAGGCGCATCGCACGCTCGCGTCGCATGCTCAAGCGCTCTCGCGCGGCACGACGCTGTACTGAATGCGCGTTTTCGCGGGATGCGACGCGCCCGCGCCGTCCACTGCCGCAAGGGCGGCGACGATCGCCTCGCCGGCACGCTGCCCAATGCCGTAGGCATCGACCGAGATCGTGGTGATCGCCGGATAGCAGCACGCCGCGATCTCGAAGTTGCCAAAGCCGGCAACCGCCACGTCGCGGGGCACGCTCAGACCGCGCCGCTGGCACTCCATGATCGCGCCGAACGCCGACATGTCGCTCACGCACATCACCGCCTGCGTGTCGGGCCAGCGTTCGAGCAGATCGGCCATGGCGGGCGCGCCGTGGCTCATCGTGACCGGCGAGTCGCCGAGTTGCACGACGCGGTGCCTTTCGAGCCCGAGCGCCTTCATCTCCATCTGAAAGCCCTTGAGGCGGTCCAGGCCGCGCCGGTCCAGGTCGCCTGCGCCGCCAAGAAAGCCGATGCGGCGATGCCCCTTGTCCGCGAGATAGCGCACCATCTCGCGCGCGGCGCTCACGTTGGAAAAGCCCACGGCCATGTCGATCGGCTCCGTGGGCAGGTCCCACATCTCGACGACCGGCACGCCCGAGCGCTGCAGCAGCGTGCGCGTGGCGTCCGTATGCTGCGCGCCCGTGAGCGCGATGCAGCGCGGCTGGTGGCGCAGCATCTGGCGCACGAGACGCTCCTCGCGATCGAGGAAGTAGTCGGTGTCGCCGATCAGCAGTTCGAGCCCTTGCGGTTCGAGCACGGCGGTGAGGCCGCTCACGGTGTCCGAGAAATTGGAGCTGGAAAGCGAAGGCACGAGCACCGCGACGAACGACGAGCGCCCCGAGGAAAGCGCGCCGGCCGCCGCGTCGGCCACGTAGCCCAGCTCGTCGATGGCGCGCTGCACGCGCTCGCGGGTCGCCTCCGACGCGCTGCGCCCCGCCATCACGCGGGACACCGTCATTTTCGAAACGCCCGCGAGACGGGCGACATCGGACATGCGGGGCGGCGTGGCTTTCGGAGCGCTGGTTTTGGACATCGCGGCTGGACGGCAAAATAAAGGGAACGCATATCATAACGGCTGTGCCCTTCTTTTCCTCATTTCGCGCTGTTGCATGTCATCGCCTTCGTAGGCGCTCATTTAATTCGCCATCCTTATTTTCGTGCCGATCGAGGCGCAAGCCAGCGCCGTTCGAATCGGCAATCCAGGAATTCGGTCACAATCGATGGCGCCAGGGGATGCGCACCCCCGCGCAGACACCCCGCCGCCTATTCACGAGTCTGGAGGAAACTTGCCATGTCAGGACCCGCCCGCACTATCGCCGAGAAACGCGCCGAATTTCGCGCGCTGCACGCCACCGGTTGCTTCGTGCTGCCGAACCCGTGGGACGTGGGCAGCGCGCGCTATCTCCAGCGCCTCGGCTTCAAGGCGCTCGCGACCACCAGCTCCGGCTTTGCGTGGTCGCGCGGCCACGCCGACAACACCCTGCCGCGCGACGCGATCCTCGCGCACCTGCACGAAATCGTCGCGGCCACCGACCTGCCTGTGAACGCCGACTTCGAAAGCGGCTTCGGCGCGGATCCCGCAGACGTCGAAGCAAGCGTGCGCCTCGCCGTCGAGACCGGCGTCGCCGGGCTTTCCGTGGAAGACTCGACCGGCGACGACGCAGCGCCGCTGCTGCCGATCGAGGTTGCCGTCGAGCGCATGCGCGCGGCTCGGCGCGCCATCGACGCGTGCGGCGGCGACACCGTGCTCGTCGGCCGCGCGGAAAACTTCGTGGCGGGCGTGCCCAATCTCGACGACGCCATCGCGCGCTTGCAGGCCTATGCGCAGGCAGGCGCGGATTGCCTCTATGCGCCCGGCATCCAGACACGCGAGCAGATCTCGGCCGTCGTCAGCGCCGTCGCGCCGAAGCCGGTGAACGTGCTGATCGGGGCGAAATCGGCTTTCACGCTCGACGAACTGGCCGCGCTCGGCGTGCGGCGCGTGAGCGTGGGCGGCGCACTCGCCCGCACCGCGTGGGGCGCTTTCATGCACGCGGCGCAACGGCTCACCGAAGGGCGTTTCGACGGCTTCGAAGGCGCGGCCCCCGGCGCGGCGCTGAACGCCGCCTTCCGTAGCGAGAGCTAATCACGCTACGTCGTTCCGCGCGGCTTGCGAGCCGAACGACGAACACGCGGCGACGCCGACGCCCGCGCGCCGGTCACGCCTCCCGCCTCGCCAAAGCACGCCAGCGCCCACGCCACGAACGCGCGCTGCTTCGGGGCCTGTGCGCGGCGATCCGCGTAAAGCAGATGCATGGGCCGCACCGGCGCGGCATACGCCTCGAGCAGCGGCACGAGCCGCCCCGCCGCCATCGACGGCGCGAGGCTCGGCTCGCCCGCCAGCACGATTCCCGCTCCGGCCTCCGCCGCCGCGATCAGCGCGCGGGTGTCGTTGCTGCGCAGCTGGCCGCGCGGCTCGACTTCGATCTGCGTGTCGCCATCCTTGAAGATCCACGTCTGGGGCGCCGGGAAGCTGTCGAACGCGTAATCGAGGCACACGTGCTGCACGAGTTCGCGCGGGTGCGCCGGCGTTCCGTGTGCGGCGAGATAGGCCGGCGCGGCGCACGGCACGAGCCGATAGGGCGCCAGCGGCCGCGCGACCCGTTGCGAGTCGGGCAGCGCGCCGATACGAAACGCGACATCGAAACCGTCCTGCAAGAGGTCGAACTGCCGGTCGCTCAGCACGAGATCGACTTTCACGTCCGGGCAATCCGCGAGAAACGCCTTGATTTCATGCGCAAGCCGGAAGGCGCCGAACGCGACGGGTGCCGTCACGCGCAGCGTGCCTTGCGGGTGGGCGGTCTGCGCGAGCGCGACGGCCTCCGCGGCGGCCGCCTCTTCGAGCACGCGCCGGCAGGCTTCGAAATAGGCGCGGCCGGCCTCCGTGAGGGCGTGCTTGCGCGTCGAGCGCTGCAGCAGGCGCACGCCTAGTGTCTTTTCCAGCGCGTCGACGTGCTTGCCTGCCATCTGCGGCGTCATCGCAAGCATGCGCGCCGCCGCCGTGAACGAACCGGATTCGGCCGTCTTGACGAACACGGTCATGCTGGTCAGTTTGTCCACGATTGGAAATCCGCTATTTCAAGTGTTTCACCAGAATGGCTGATTATCGCATGGGAGTTTCGGCGCTACGCTGGGGCCTCCATTGCAAACCACGGGGCTTCCCATGAACGAACATCGATTGGCTGTCGGCATTCTCGGCGCGGGCGAGATCGGCTCGACGCTGGGCAAACTGCTTGCGCAGGCGGGGCATGAGGTGATGCTCTCGTCGCGCGATCCGAAGGCGCGCACTGAAGAGGCGGCGGCGATCGGCTGCGGGATCGGCACGCTGGAGCAAGCCGCCGCGTTCGGCGAGATCGTGATCTCGGCGCTGCCGCTGAGCGCGCTCGGCGAGATACCGGTCAAAACGCTCGCCGGCAAAGTCGTCATCGACACCATGAACTACTACCCGGCGCGCGACGGCGCCATCGCTGCGTTCGACGAACACCGCGAGGCCACGAGCGAGCGCGTTGCACGGCAGCTCACTGGCGCCCGGGTGGTCAAGGCGTTCAATGCGATTCTTGCGTACGACCTGCCGCGCGAAGAGCGGCCGCCTGTCGAAGGCGGACGGCGTGCGCTACCCGTTGCGGGAGACGACGAAGCGGCGAAGGCGCTCGTGGCCGCGTTGCACGCACAACTCGATTTCGACGTGTTCGACGCGGGCTCGCTTGCCGATAGCTGGCGCTTCGAGCGCGCGAAACCGGCCTATTGCATTCCACTGAATCACACGCAGTTGCGCGCCGCGCTCAACGCTGCCGAACGCGGCAAGGAGCTGCCGCACGGCTCATGGCGACGCAAAGCGCGGCAGGATTGAGGCGGCGTGCAGACGTTCCGCCTCTGCAAGCCGTGCTTAGTCGTAGTGACGGTGCTTGTGGTGCTTGCCGTGATAGCCGCGCGAATAGTCGTCGGCGTAGGAGTTCGAACGCGAAACATTGCCGCCGAGCGCCGAGCCTGCGCCGCCGCCCACCGCCGCCCCGATCAGGCCGCCGGTGCGGCCGCCCATGGCATTGCCCGCCGCCGTGCCTGCGCCGCCGCCGAGCGCGCCGCCGATGATGGCGCCCGTGCGCTCGCGGCGATTCGAGGTGACCGCGCCACCTGCGCCGCCGCCCACCGCGCCGCCGATCACCGCGCCGGTGCTGCCGCCCACGGCGCCGCCCAAAGCCGCGCCGGCGACGCCGCCGAGCGCGCCACCCAGTGCGTTGTTCATATCGCCGGCGAACGCCGGCAGCGAGGCCGCAGCAGTCAAAGCAGCGACGGCAACCATCTGGATGATTTTCTTCGACATAGTTGTTCTCTTACGTTTTTGAGACGGAATGGAGTATAGCGGCCAAAGTGAAAGGGCTTTGTAACACCATAGGCCGAGCGCCGTAAGAGGTGTAACAAAATGGTCCGGCGCGACGGCCTGCCGCTCGCGCTTCGGGGCGCGACTCGAAAACGCGGTGCGGCTTTCGAGCGCCTCGCCCACCGTGTTGCCCGCGCTTTCGACGAGACCTGAAGATAATGCGTAGCCAGCAGCATTTCTCCGACCTCCAGCAACGCTCGTACGTCATCGCCGTAATCACCCGGCCATTCCCGCAATGATTTCTGGTGAGAGGCGCTCGGCTCGGCAGCTTCGATGGCGAGATGTGCGGAGACATTGCCTTCGAGGTGTTTGATGTCGACTTCGACCTATTGCGCCCCGAGATCTTCAAACGTCGTCAGCGCCTGCTCCACGGCCCGCTTTACGTCCGCCTGCAAGTGAAAGAAGAAGTAACCGGGCACCACGCCAATCCGGAGACCCCTGACTCCCGAGTTCAGCCGGGACGGGTAGTCGTCCGGGGGGACCGTCGAGGTTGCGGGATCGGTTGGGTCGGGACCTGCAATCGCATCGAATATCAATGCGCCGTCCTCGACAGTTCGGGTCATGGGCCCTACCGTGGCGACGTGCGCATTTTCCGTTCGTAAAGGCTACGCAACTGCGCGTGCAGGCAGCTGGTTTTCATTCGTCGACACCGGCAATGACGCGGCCGCCGTCGGGGAAGATTAACGCTCAGCGCTGCGTCCCGAATATTCGCAGGGACGGCTAGTCCGAAGCCATCGAACGGCGAGCGTACAGTTTTCATAACGCACGCCGCTCGAACTGGCCATTGGCAAGATCAGATCTGCCCGTCCTCGTGCAATTCGATGCCGGCCATCATTTCGCTGAAGCGCGCCATTTCAGTGTGATCCTTGCCATGCCCCAGCGCCCCCGCGGCGGCGGACCACAATTCGCGGCATAGCGACGAGAACGGCACGGCCACGCCACCCTCATTCGCCACTTCGAGCGCGATGCCGAGATCCTTCGCGAGCAGATCCAGCCCGAAGTTGCTGTTGAAAGCACGCGACAACACGAACTGCCGGAACTTCTTTTGCGTGCTGTTGTTCATGCCCGTGGAAGCGTTGAGCACGTCCACCATCTTCCCGGCATCGAGGCCAAAGCGCTGACCGATGATCAACGCCTCCACGCCGATCAGGAATCCGCCGGCTGACACGAGGTTGTTGAGCGCTTTCATCGCCTGCCCCGCGCCGATCTCGCCGACTTCGGTGACGGTCGTGCCCATCTGGCGCAACAGCGGCATCGCGCGTTCAACATCCGTCGCGGCGCCGCCCGTCATGATCGCCAGTTCACCCGTCTTCGCGCGCGGCACCCCCCCTGAAACCGGCGCATCGATCATCGCGTAGCCCGCGCTCGCCAGCCGCCTGGCCAGCGATTGCGTGATCGAAGGCACACCAGACGTCATGTCGACGACGATCGCGCCCGGCGCGAACGTGCCGATGAGGGGTGTCAGCAACGATTCCACGTGTCGGCTGGTCGGCAAGATCGTGATGATCGCGTCGGCGTCGCGCATCGCCAATTCCGCACTGCCAGCCGCGCTGCCCCCCACTTCAGCGACGAAGTGTTCGGCACGACCCGGCGCGACATCGTAGACGGCAACGTTGAAGCCGGCGCCCACGAGCCGAGCGGCCATCGGCCAGCCCATGTTGCCGATGCCGATGAACGCGACCTTGTTGAAGCCTCCGGCACTCACTTCAGCGCTCCTTCGTTCACGAGCACTTCGTGTGCGGCCTTGAACGCGCTCAAGCCGTGTGGAATGCCCGAATACGCCGTGGCATGCAGCAACGCCGACTTGATTTCCTCGACGCTCACACCGTTGTTCAATGCGCCCTTCACATGCAGCTTGAGTTCGTTCGTATGACCGGCGACCGTCAGGAGCGCCAATTGCATGAGACTGCGCGTGCGGCGGTCGAGCGTATCGTCGCCCCACGCCCAGCCCCAGGCCCACGCGGTCGTCGCGCGCTGGAACGCCATCATGAACGCATCGGCCTTTTCCATCGACGCATCGACATATTCCGCGCCCAACACTTCGCGGCGAATCGGCATGCCTTTCTCAAACAATGCGGTATCTTCTTTCACGACTCCACTCCTTTTTGCAGAACGATAGTTTCAGAAGGCGCGACCGACTCCAGCGAGCGGCCCGTCGTGCGCGGGCCAATCAGCGCAACGACGAGAGCCACCAGAAGCCAGCACACCGAGATATAAGTGAAGACGCTCATGTAGCCGAAGCCGACGTAAAGCGTGCTCACGATAAACGGCCCGATGACGTTCGTCAGGCGTCCGAGCCCGTAGCAGAAGCCCGTGCCCATCGAACGAAGATGCGTGGGATACGACTCCGGCGTGTAGATGTAGAGCGTTGCGTTCATCAACTGGATCGTGATCGTCACCATCGCGCCGAAGATCACGATGAACACCGGCGATGGCGCAAGACCGTACGCCACGCCCGAAACGGCGATCACGAGCGCGTCGACGGCGACGATCCACTTGCGCTCGAAGCGCTCGACCACGCCGCTCGCGAGCCACGCGCCGATGGGATTGCAGATCGCGATCAAGCTCGCGTACTCCAGCGAATGCGCGACGCTAAAGCCGCGCTCCACGAGTAGCGTCGGCACCCACGCGACAAAGCCGTAAAAGCCGAAAGTCTGAAAAATCCAGATCAGCGACAAGCCGATGGTTTGCGCCCGATAGCCGGGTGCGAGCAAGTCGCGCACGGAAGCCTTGCTCTGCGCGGCCGCTTCGTTGGTTGCCGGTTCGTTGACGACTGCGCCTGTTTCAGGTGTCCGGCCCGCTGCGCGTTCGAGCTTTTCAAGCGCGCGCCGGGCTTCGTCAAAGCGCCCTTTCATCAACAGCCAGCGCGGCGATTCGATCAGGCGCAGCGCGAACGGAATCGCCAGTAGTCCCAGGCTTCCCCAGACGAACACGAGACGCCATGCCCACGGCGCGACGGGAACGACAAGACGCGCGACCCACGCCGTCGCCGGAATGCCGACCAGGCCGAGCGTGAAGATCACCCCCATCACCTTGCCTCGTAACCGGGCCGGAAAGAACTCGCTGATGTAGACGTTGGCGATCACCGTCATCGAGGAGAGCCCGATGCCGGTCAGGAAGCGAAATGCGGCCAACGAGAACACGTCCCACGAGATCGCATTGAGCAGCGAAAACAGCGTGTACACGAGGATGCTCAAAATGAACGCGCGCTTGCGGCCGAAACGGTCGGCGAGCAGGCCACCGCTCGCGCCGCCGATGAACATGCCGCCGAAACTGAACGACGTGATCAGCGCGACGTCGTGCACGGGAATTTTCCAGTGGCTCACGATCGCGGGCGCCGCATACGCGAAAGTGTTCAGGTCCGCGAGTTCGAAGAAATACGCGAAAGCTAGCGCGCAGGCCGCGACTTTGTGGAAAGTCGTGATCGGCAACGCGTCCATGCGACTACTGATGTTACTCATTGGGTCCCCTCCATTTTTTCAGATTGTCTGTCAATCTGCCAATTCAATGGGCGCACTATGACACCTCGAAGATTGTCTGTCAATCTGCAAATATGGCGGCTATGGTAAAATTTCGGCTCCGACGCGAGAACCCGATGAAGAACGATTCCCTCAAAGTCACGCCCCTTTCCGTACGAAGCCAGGTTGAGGCGGGATTGCGTACGGCGATCACGTCCGGCCGCTTTCTGCCCGGCGATCACCTGCCGGACCGCTTGCTATGCGAGACGTTCGGCACAAGCCGTAGCGTGGTGCGCGAAGCCATTCGCCTGATGGAAGCCGAAGGACTCGTGGTGGTGCATCCGAATCGCGGGCCGTTCGTGGCGACGCTTTCGATGGAGGAAGCGGCGGATATCTACGAGATTCGCGGGTCGCTCGAGGCGCTGGCTGGAGAGGGTTTTGCGACCAGGGCGAGCGACGACGAGCGCGCCGAATTGCGTCGCGTGTATGAAGAACTGCGCGCGGCCGGCGTCGATCGCGATCAGCTCATCGACATCAAGCGCCGCTTCTATGAAGTGCTGACGCGCGGCAGCGGCAACAAGCTCATCAAGGGCATGCTCGATCGCCTGCTGATTCGCAACTCGCAGTTGCGCGCACTGTCGCTGTCGAGCGAGGGACGGCTGCCGGAAACGCTCGCAGAGATCGGCCGAATCATGACAGCGATAGAGCGCAAGGATGGGGCAGCGGCTGCGCACGCCTGCCGAGCGCACATCAAGGCGGCAGCCGAAGTCGCACTACGCATTCTCGCGGAACGCGAGACGCAGCCAGAGGCGCGAGCAGGCGAACGCTGATCGTCCGTGCATGCAGAGCCCATGCAAAGGCAAGGTTCGCGCCAGCCGTCATCATGCGAATCGTCCAAAATCTGCGGGGACGCTTAGGTATGACTCATTTCGTGAGCAACTGGTCCCAGCGCCGTGACGCACCTTATTCCCACGAGACGCACTTTGTTCCCACGGATCAGCCGACAACCCTCTTGAAATGAGTGTTATCGCCCATATCGTAAAATTCCGATATATGATTCGGACAGTTACGATGCAGCCGCGATGAAGAACCCTCCTACCGCTCCCGCTCTAGACGTCGACGCGATCTGCAAGGCGCTCTCCAATCCTGTGCGCCGCGAGATTCTTGCGTGCCTGCGCGAGCCGCAGGTGCACTTTGGCGATCAGGAGCTGCCGCTCGAAAACGGCGTTTGCGCGGGCAAGATCGACGCGCATTGCGAGCTTTCGCAATCCACGGTGTCCGCGCATCTGGCCGTGTTGCAGAAGGCCGGACTCGTCACGTCCAAACGCGTGGGGCAGTGGGTGTTCTTCAAGCGCAACGAGCCGGTCATCGAGGCGTTTATCGCTCATATGAACGCGCAGTTGTGATTCCGCGGTTGTGATGCTTCAGCGACGAAACCTCTGCTGAACATGCATCGTCCGTCGATTCCCTATCGCTTTTCAGCCCGCGGGCCGCGCCCGCAGACAAGGTGACCCTACATGGCAACGCTTTTCGACCCCATCCAGATCGGCGACCTCACGCTGCCGAACCGCATCATCATGGCCCCGCTCACGCGTCAACGCGCAGGCGAAGTGCGCGTGCCCAACGAACTCATGGCGAAGTACTACGCCGAGCGCGCGACGGCCGGCCTCATCATCAGCGAGGCGACCTCGGTGACGCCGCAAGGCGTCGGCTATGCGGAAACGCCGGGCATCTGGTCGCAAGAGCAAGTGCAAGGCTGGAAGATCGTGACCGATGCGGTGCATGCCGCGGGCGGCCGCATCTTCTTGCAGCTATGGCACGTGGGCCGTGTGTCCGACCCTGTGTTCCTGAACGGCGAGTTGCCGGTAGCGCCCAGCGCCATCGCGCCGCAAGGCAACGTGAGCCTCGTGCGTCCGCAGCGTGGTTTCGTCACGCCGCGCGCGCTGGAAACTGAAGAGATCGCCGGCGTGATCGCCGCATTCCGCCAGGGTGCCGTCAACGCGAAGGCGGCCGGTTTCGACGGCGTGGAAATTCACGGCGCGAACGGCTATCTGCTCGACCAGTTCCTGCAGGACAGCACCAACCAGCGCACGGACGCCTATGGCGGCCCGATCGAAAATCGCGCGCGGCTGCTGCTCGAAATCACCGACGCGTGTATCGACGTGTGGGGCGCGGATCGCGTGGGCATGCATATCGCACCGCGCGGCGACGCACACACGATGGGCGATTCGAATCCGGCGGCGACGTTCGGCTATGTGGCGCGCGAGCTCGGCAAGCGCAAGATCGCGTTCCTGTTCGCGCGCGAATCGCTTGGCGAGAACCGTCTCGGGCCCCAGCTGAAAGCCGAATTCGGCGGCCCGTTCATCGCGAACGAAAAGTTCTCGCTGGAATCGGCACAGGCCGTGCTCGCCGCAGGCGAAGCCGACGCAGTCGCGTGGGGTCAGCTCTTCATCGCGAACCCCGATCTGCCGCGCCGTTTCGAATTGAACGCGCCGCTGAACGCCCCCAATCCGTCGACGTATTACGCGCGCGGCGAAACGGGCTACACGGACTACCCGTCGCTCGAAAGCGCGGCGTAAAGATCACATAAGCAGATCGCACGCGGCCCATGGCCGCATGCCGCCAGGCGGCCACGGCGCGGACATTCTGTCTCGCCGTGGCCGTTTTGCTCTGCAAGTCCTGAAAATACGGGGCTCGCGCGACCGGGTGCTAACGCTCAGACAAATCACGCTTGCGACCCGCGGGCAGCGCTTTTTTGCGCGATAGGCGGATTCAATTGGTATCCCGCGCCCGGATATCCTTGAATACAAACCCGCCTTCCAACCCTCCTCGCTGACCGGAGCCAAGTCATGCCGAAGACCGCCGATGCTTCCGAGATCGTCCATACCATCGCCGAAGAAACCAACACGCCGGAGGAAACGGTCGCGCGCATCTACGCCGACACGCTCAATGAATATCGGGCGCAAGCGCGCATCCAGGACTATCTGCCGCTTTTCGCCGCGCGCAAGACGCGTGCGACATTGCGGCAAAATGGCACGAAGCCGCACTAATCGCCCGCACTAATCCCCGTCTGTCATCTTGTCTTCGAGCCGGCCCCAAGCAGGCCGGCCGCTCCACCCCCCGTCACGATTTTCCGAACGGTGCGCGCCCGCAGAGGGCCCGCACCGCTGCATCCATTGGCCAACCCGGCCGCCCCTGTGCATCCCCTCTTAAGCCTGGTTTAATTCTTTGCTGCAACCATAGTCTCAACCCCTGTTGAGCCGCCGGAACATCGGCGGCATTTTTTTGCACGGCAAGCCTGGGAAGGAGCGAAGTCATGGTTGAAGACGATGTGCTGGTGCACCTGCAATCCCTGCTGCGCGAAGGCGCCGCTTCGACGGTCGCGTCGTGCCGGGTCTCCACGCCGCTCCAGCATCCGTGGGGCCGCGCCTACCGGCTCGTCGAATGGACGACTCCGCTCGACGACAGCGCGCGCCGCCAAGTCGTGCCCGCCGAAAGCACGGCGCTCGACATCGCCCGCCTCGTTGCGCAGCACGTGCCCGGCCGCCGCATTCTGCTGAACGGCGAACCCGCAGCAGTCGAGCGCCCTCGCTCGCGCCGCCGTCGCGCGTCCAGCGCCGCGAGCGCACGCGCGGCGCGCTAGGCGCGCCGCTTTCGGGCGGCACATACGCGGCGGCGCACGCCGCACTTCCACTGCCAGCCCCTCATCCCGCCACGCGCCCTTCACGCACGGGCAGCTTCAAATCGCGAGGCGCGCCAGCGACGCTTCCAGTGCACCGCTCACACGCGTCATCGGCGCGCGCAGTTCATTGCGGATCAGCCCGCGCGCAGCAAGCCCCGCCTTCACCGGCCCCGGATTCGGCTCCGCGAACGCCGCGCGCACGAGTGGCACGAGCGTGTGCCAGATCGCGCGCGCATCGGCGAGACGCCCTTGCTGCAGCGCGCGCGCCATGCCCACGAAACGCTCGGGCCGCCAATGCGCCGACGCCGCAATCGCCCCGCTCGCACCTGCGCACATCGCGCCGAACATGTCGATATCTTCGCCGCAGAGCACCTGCAAACGGCCATCGAGAATCAGCGCAAGCGTCTTGTCGAGCGAGCCGCCGCAGTCCTTCACTGCGACGATGCGTTCGTGCGCTGCGAGTTCGAGCAGGCTCGCCAGTTCGATGCACACACCCGTGCGCGCGGGGATGTCGTAGACGATCAAGGGCTTGCGGCTCGCCTCTGCGAGCGCCGCGAAGTGGCCGATCACACCCGCTTGCGCAGGCCGGATGTAGTAAGGCGCGGCCGCCAGCACGCCGGCGATGGGCCGCTCGTTGAGCGCCGCGATCCGCTCGCAGACGGCCGCCGTGTGGTTGCCGCTCACGCCCGCCACGACCGGCAGCCCGCCCGCCGACGCCAGCACGGTGGTGAGCACGTCATCCGCTTCCACGTCGCTCAGCGCGGCGGGCTCGCCTGTCGTGCCGAGCGCGACGAAGCCGGCCACGCCGGCCTCGACGTAGTGGCGCACGAGCGTGTCGAGCGCAGCATGATCGACGGCACCGTCGTTGAACGGCGTGATGAGCGGAATCCAGATACCCGAAAACTCAGACATGACTTTCCCTTGAACTCGACCGTATGGAAGGTCCGTTCAGCGGTGCGCAGGAGGGAAGCAAGCCGGGAGTGAGGCGGAAGGCAGGGCGCCTTCGACTGGCTGTTCCGTCGCACATCTGACGGAACAGCAGACTCCGGTCAGATGAGCGGCTGTTTTTTGGATTTGGCTTTCGCCCGCACCGAAGCGGCCTGCGCGAGCGACGACACCGCGCGCGTGGCGGCGGTGGGATTCGGCAGGTCGTGGCGGAGCAGGTTACGCAGCATGTCGCGCAGTGTAACCGGGATCGCGCTGTTGCGGGCGCGAGCACGGTCTTTCGAGCGCTCATCCGACAAAAGAACTTGACTTCTCGTGCCACCGAACTAATATACGCACCGCGTACATTAACCAGAACTCACGGGTGCCAGCATGAGCGTTCCGCAACAAGCCTTCCTCCGTGACGCCATGCGGCGTCTGAACATGACCCGCGACGCATTTGCGAGCCGCATCGGCGTGTCACGTCGTGCGCTCGACACGTGGCTGCTGCCCGAGGAGTCGCAGGAATCGCGAGCCATGCCGGAGATCGTCGAGCGCTTCGTTTCGGAAATCGTCGGCAATGGCGAGCCGCGCGAAGACTATACGCAAAGCGTAGATTCGCGTTCGCTCGCCAGCCAGATGCAGTTCGAAGGCAAGCCGCAACTGCTCTCCGTGGAACAGTTCTCGCGCGAGTCCGTCGAAGCCCTGTTCCGCGTGGCCGACATCATGCAGCCCATCGCGCGCCGCCGGAAAATCTCGCGCGTGCTCGAAGGCGCGGTGCTCGGCAACCTGTTCTTCGAGGCCAGCACGCGTACGCGCGTGAGCTTCGGCGCCGCGTTCTGCCGCCTCGGCGGTTCGGTGTGCGACACGACCGGCTTCACGTTCTCCTCGATGGCCAAGGGCGAATCGATCTACGACACGAGCCGCGTGATGGCCGGCTACGTGGATGCGATGGTGATTCGGCATCCTGATCAAGGCTCGGTGGCCGAATTCGCGCGCGCCGTGAACATCCCTGTGATCAACGGCGGCGACGGTCCCGGCGAGCACCCGAGCCAGGCGCTGCTCGACCTCTACACGATCCAGCGCGAGTTCTCGCGTCTGGGCAAGATCGTCGACGGCGCGCATATCGCGCTCGTGGGCGACCTCAAGTACGGCCGCACGGTGCACTCGCTCGTGAAGCTGCTCGCGCTCTATCGCGGCATCAAGTTCACGCTCATTTCGCCGCCGCAGCTCGAAATGCCGGCATACATCGTCGACAAGATCTCGACCAACGGCCATGTGGTCGAGCAGACGCACGACCTGCGCGCAGGCCTGCGCGGCGCTGATGTGGTGTACGCCACGCGTATCCAGAAGGAGCGCTTCGCCGACGAGTCGTTCGAAGGCTACACGCCCGAATTCCAGATCAACCAGGCGCTGATGGACGAGTGCTGCAGCGCCGAAACGCTCGTGATGCACCCGCTGCCGCGCGACAGCCGCCCGGGCGCCAACGATCTCTCGACCGATCTGAACCACGATCCGCGCCTCGCGATCTTCCGCCAGACCGACAACGGCATTCCGGTGCGCATGGCGATCTTCGCGGTGTTGCTGGGCGTCGAAAATCTCGTGCAGCACTCGATGCGCGACGCCGTGTGGCGTCCGCCTGCCTACCTCGGCCCGGACGACGCCGTGTTCCACGGCATCGACTGAATCTCGTTGCGCTCGCAACGTAATCGGCCCGCAAGCGTCAGTCGCGCTTGCGGGCCGATTGGTTTGTGGCGTGCTCAAACGCCTGGCGACGTGCAAACCGTCACGCAGGTCAGCCCTTCTGCCTTTTCCGCCGCGTCGATCGCGGTCTCCAGCGCATCGAACGCGTGGCGTTGCACGTCGATCGCATCGAGCGGCAGTTGCCCCGACTGCACGAGCGCGATCAGCGCACGGTAGTCCGCACTGCTGTACATGAAGTGGCCCATCAGCTCCCAGTTGTTGATGAGCATCTCGCCATACCTGATCGGCAACTCCACCTCCATGCTGCCCATCAGCACCATGCGGCCGTTGCGGCGCAGGCTGCGCAGCGCGGCGAGCGTGGCGTCCGGGTCGGTGGCGTGGCCCACCATGTCGAAGGCGAGATCGGCGCCGCCGTTTGCGGCGGCGCCGATGGCCTCCACGTCGCGCGCCATCTCGCCACTGAGCGCGACGGCGACCACGCGGCCGCCGCCGAGCTTCGCGAGCGGCGCCAGCGCCGCTGCGCGCCGCCCGAGCGCCACCACACGGCCCGCGCCGAGTGCGAGCGCGTCGAGCACGGCCGCCGAGCCGAACGCGCCGGCCGCGCCGTTGACCACCACGGTTTCGCCAGCCGCGAGCCGGCCGCGCCGCAGGCCGCCGAACGGCACCACGAGCTTGCCGAGCGCCGCGAGCTGCGCCGAGGGCACGTGATCGAGGCCGTCGAGCGGGAACACCGTCGAGGCGGGAAACTCGACCGCCTCGCGCAGCGTGCCGTGCGGATAATCGCCGAGCATGGGTGCGCTGTCCGGGCTGATTGCCGTAAGCCCGAGCAGCGCCTGGGCGGGCTCGCGCAGTGCCTCGTCGGCGATCCAGTAGGGGCTCAGCGCCACACGCTGGCCGACGCGATAGCCGTACACGCCTGCGCCGACCGCAAGCACCCGGCCGACGCCGTTGGTCCCCGGCGAAAACGGCCCCTGCGGGTAACCATAGGGCAGCTTGCCCTGCACGTACTGGCGCGTATAGCTCAGGAGCGGCACGGCCTCCACACCCACCAGCAGCGCGCCGCGGCGCGGTTCGGGTTGCGGCACGTCGCGCAGTGCGAGCGGCTGGCCGGGTCGATCGAGCATCCAGGCTTTCATGGCTTCTCCTGATGGAAAGCGGGTTCATCTGACGGATTGAACTCTAGGCGAGCCAGACGTATTCTTGAAATCAATTACCGATATCCCACCCATCAACGTGATTGATCTCTCCGGCATCGACTTGAACCTGCTACGCGGCTTTTCGATGCATGTGGCCTGGCATCCGCGCAATCACGCCGATCCCGCGCTCGTATGGCTACGCGAAGCCGTGGCTGCGCTGAGCACCGGCAGCATGGTTAGCTATCCTCTCGAATGACTCGTGCGCAATTCGTCAGTCGATTGATCCGGCGATTGTCCGCCTGCGCGCCGCCTATACTGCATGAGATGTCAAAAAAAACGGCCGCGCCGCAACACGAAGGCTCGGTCCCCGCGCCGCTGTCCCATCGTCGTTTCCTGCTTGCCCGCGACTTGCGAAGCCATGCTGACCACAGACGAAATCCGCGCGATCCCGCTTTTCTCCACGCTCCCCGAAGCCGAACTCGAACGCCTCGCCCAAACCTCCGCGGACCTGCACTTGAGTCCCGGTGAGTACGCCGTGCACGAAGGCGGCGAGCGCGCGCTCTATGCCGTGCTGTCCGGCAAGATGGAGGTCGTCAAGCTGTTCGACGGCATCGAGCGCACACTTGGATGGCGCGTGCCCGGCACGATCTTCGGCGAAGTTCCGCTCGCGCTCAGCTCGCCGTTTCCGGGCGCATACCGCGCAGCGATTCCCTCGCGCGTCATGCGCGTGGACGCGCAGCATTACTACGCGCTCGCCGCGGCCTCCCCGGACGTCGCCACGCGTATGGGCGCGCTCGCGCGCGAACGCATAGGCGGCTTGCAGGGCCTTTCCGCGGAGCCGCCGAAAACACGCGTCAAGCTCGTTGGCGCGCGCTGGGACCCGGCTTGCGCGAACCTGCGCCAGTTTCTTGCGCGCAACCAGATCAGTTGCGAGTGGCTGACGCCCGACGCGCCCGAACTCGAAACACACTGGAACGGCCCCTGCCCCGAGGAACAGCACTGCCCCGCCTTGCGCCTCGCCGACGGCACCCTGCTGATCCGCCCCGCAACGCGCGACCTGGCGGAACGCCTGGGGCTGCAAACCCAGCCGCGTCTCGGCGAATACGACACGCTGATCATCGGCGGCGGCCCGGCTGGACTTGCCGCTGCTGTCTATGGTGCATCAGAAGGACTCCGTACCATTGTGATCGAGCGCGAAGCGCCGGGTGGCCAGGCCGGCACCTCTTCGCGCATCGAAAATTATCTGGGCTTTCCCGGCGGCATTTCCGGCGACGAACTGGCGAGCCGCGCGTTGCAGCAGGCAAGGCGCCTCGGCGCCGAAATTCTCGTTACACGCGCGGTTGCGCGCGTCGATACCGCCGCGCGCGAAGTCCACCTCGACGGCGGCGACGTGGTGCGCGCGCATACGCTCATTCTCGCGACGGGCGTCACCTGGCGGCGGCTTGCGATTGAAGGTTTCGACCGCTTCATCGGCAAAGGCATCTATTACGGCGCGGCGCGCAGCGAGGCGAGCGGCACGCACGGACTCGACGTATATCTGATCGGCGGCGGCAATTCTTCGGGACAGGCCGCGCTGTACTTCGCGAATCATGCGCGCGCCGTGACGCTCATCGTGCGCGGCGCTTCGCTCGAGAACAAGATGTCGCGCTATCTCGTCGAGCAGCTGACGGGAAAGGAGAACGTCCGTGTCGAACTGAATTCGGAGGTCGTCGGCGTGTATGGGCAAACGCATCTCGACGCCATCGACGTGCTCGATACGGCCAGCGCAAGCGTGAACCGCCGCGAATGTGGCGGTCTGTTCGTGTTCATTGGCGCAGACGCGGAAACGGGTTGGCTGCCGCCGGAAATCGCCTGCGACAATCGCGGCTACGTGCTGACCGGGAACGATGCCGTCAAAGCCGGGCGCTGGTCGCACCGGCGCGATCCTTACCTGCTCGAATCGAGCGTACCCGGCATCTTTGCCTGCGGCGACGTGCGGCTGAGCCCGGTCAAGCGGGTGGCCTCCGCCGTTGGCGAAGGCAGCATGGCGATCGCCTTCGTACATCGCTACCTTCAGGAAGATCGCGCGTAGCGTTGCGTTGCGCGGTACGACTCGTCGCGCAACCCTCTTTCAATACGCTTTTCCCTCCTGCTGCATTGCGTTTCTGTCCACGGCGCCAGCTTCGCGCCGGGCTGGCGTCAGCCATGCGACAGCGTTGCGCCATCAAGCAATATGCAGCGAAAAATTCACACGTAAGCGCTTTACTTTCGGGTTCGAGAAGTGCAATTTGCAGTTCTGCGATGCCCGGCCGAGTAACCGCGGCATCGGAATTGCTTCACGAAAGAAGCGCGCCGCTGCGCGACGAAGCCCTGCGCAACCCCGAGCGGCCAGCGCCTGAAGTCCCGGCTCGTGTTCCGTCTTCATCCTGGAGTCCGCAGATCGCCATGTCCAACGAACGTCCCCTCAATGCGCCGAGCGATTGCGACGACGCCTCGCAAGCTTGTCCCTCCCGCGCGCCCGCCGACGTTACACGCCGGCGCTTCCTGCAATCGGCGGCCGCCGCTGCCGCGTTGAGCGCGACGCCTCATCTGCATGCGCAGAATGCGCCGCCGGCCAGCACCCCGGCTGTTGCGCCGCCGCCCGCGCCCGCACAACCGGTCAGGCTCGACATCAACGGCCGCGCATACGCGCTGCATATCGAACCGCGCGTCACGCTGCTCGATGCGCTGCGCGACTACGCGGGCCTCACCGGCACGAAGAAAGGCTGCGATCGCGGCCAGTGCGGCGCATGCACGGTGCTCGTCGAAGGACGGCGCATCAACAGTTGCCTCACGCTCGCAGTGATGCACGAAGGCGAGCGCATCACCACGGTCGAAGGTCTCGCGGGCGTGGCCACGTTGAGCCCCGTGCAGCGCGCCTTTATCGAGCACGACGCCTTCCAGTGCGGTTTCTGTACGCCGGGCCAGTTGTGTTCGGCAACGGCCTGCCTCTCCGAATTCGCAGCAGGGGCAGCGAGCGCCGCCACGCCCGACGTGCGCACGCGCCCAGCGCAACTGAGCGATGCCGAAATACGCGAGCGCATGAGCGGCAACATCTGCCGCTGCGGCGCCTATGTCAACATCGTGGCCGCCGTGCGCGACGCGCACACGGCCGGCGCCTGAGCACGGAGGCACACAAATGGATGCCATCTCGTACCAGCGCGCAGCCGACGTGAACGGCGCGATTGCCGCCGCGCAGCGTCCCGGCGCGGTGTTCGTCGGCGGCGGCACGAATCTGCTCGATCTCATGAAAGGCGGCGTCGCGCATCCGGTGACGCTCATCGACATCACGCGCATCGAGGCGCTCGATCAAGTCGCAGCGCTGCCCAACGGCGGCCTGCGCATCGGCGCGCTCGTGCGCAACAGCGACGCGGCCAATCACCCGCTCGTGCGCACGCGCTACCCGCTGCTCTCGCAGGCGCTGCTCGCCGGCGCTTCGCCGCAACTGCGCAATATGGCGACTGTGGGCGGCAATCTCATGCAACGCACACGCTGCCCGTACTTTTACGACACCGCGTTCACCCAGTGCAACAAGCGCGCGCCCGGCAGCGGCTGTGCGGCGGTTGACGGCTTCAACCGCATGCATGCGATCCTCGGCGCAAGCGCACAATGCGTGGCCGTCAATCCGTCCGATATGAGCGTTGCGCTCGCGGCCCTCGACGCCACCGTGCAGGTGAGCGGTCCGGGCGGCGCGCGCACCATTGCGTTCGCGTCGTTTCATCGCCTGCCCGGCGACCGGCCCGATCTCGACACGACGCTTCAGTCAGGTGAACTGATCACTTCGGTCGACTTGCCGCCGCCGTTGTTCAGCGAACATGCACACTACCTCAAGGTCCGCGACCGCGCGAGCTATGCCTTCGCGCTCGTCTCGGTCGCCAGCGCGCTGCAACTCGACGGCCACCGCATACGCACGGCGCGCATCGCGCTGGGCGGCGTCGCGCATCGGCCCTGGCGCGCGAGCGTGGCGGAGCAGCATCTCGCGGGCAAAACACTCAACGAGTCGACGCTGCGCGAGGCGGCCGCGGCGGAACTCGCGCAGGCAAAGCCGCTGAGCGGCAATGCGTTCAAGGTCGGGCTCGCGCAGCGCGCGATTGTCCGCTCGACGATGCTCGCTGCCGCCGGCGCGCAAGCGCAAAACACCGGAGATTTCGCATGAGCACGCTGACCGGACAACCGATGGACCGCATCGACGGCATGCTCAAGGTCACGGGCGGCGCCCTCTACGCGAGCGATTTCCCCGAAACGCGGCTCGCCCATGCCGTGCTCGTCACCAGCACGATTGCGAGCGGCACGATCACGTCGATCGACACAAGCCGCGCGCAGTCCATGCCCGGCGTGCTGCTGGTCATGACGTACCAGAGCGCGATGCGGCTGCCCAACGGCGGGCGCTCGCCGCTCAAGCCGCCGGCGGGACGGCACCTCACGCTGCTGCAGGACAACGTCGTGCGCTACAGCAACGAGCCGGTCGCCGTCGTGGTGGCCGACACGCTGGAACACGCCACGGATGCCGCGCGTCACATCGACATCGCCTACGCACCGACGCAGGGCACGCTCGACTTCGACCGCGCGAAAGGCGACGCGCACGCGCCGCCAAGCCCGATGGGCCGCCCGGTCGAATCGACGCGCGGCAATGTCGAGGCCGGGTTGCATGAAGGCGCAGTGCGCTTCGAGGCCGTCTACACCACGCCCACGCAGTTTCACAACCCGATGGAGCCGCACGCGACGATGGCCCACTGGGACGGCCCGGACCTCACGCTCTACGACGCCACCCAGGGCGTGAGCGGCACGCGCAACGCGGTGGCGGCCGTGTTCGGCATCGCGCCGGACAACGTGCGCGTGATCTCGCCGTTCCTCGGCGGCGGCTTCGGCTGCAAGGGCTCGTCGTGGTCGCACGTGAGCCTGTGCGCGATGGCCGCGAAGCAGACCGGACGCCCCGTGCGGCTCACGCTCGCGCGTCCCCAGATGTTCGGCCCGGTCGGCTCGCGCCCGCACACGGAGCAGCATCTCTCGCTCGCCGCTCGCGCGGACGGCACGCTTACGGGGCTGCGCCACGACACGCTTGCCCACACGTCCACGTTCGAAGACTGGCTCGAGACGTGCGGCCTCGTCACGCGCATGATGTACGCAGTGCCCAATTGCAGCACGAGCCATCGTGTCGTACCCCTGAATGTCGGCACACCGACCTTCATGCGCGCGCCCGGTGAAACCACGGGCTCGTTCGCACTCGAATCGGCCATGGACGAACTGGCATGGCAACTGAAAATGGACCCGGTTGCGCTGCGCCTGAAGAACTACGCGGAGAGCGAGCCGCAGGACGGCAAGCCGTGGTCGTCGAAAGCGCTGCGCCAATGTTACGAGGCGGGTGCGCAACGCTTCGACTGGTCGCGGCGCATCGCCACGCCGCGCGCCATGCGCCGCGGCAATACGCTCATCGGCCTTGGCATGGCAAGCGCAACGTATCCCGCGAATCGCAGCGAAGCCGCTGCTGTGGCGCGCATCCTGCCCGACGGCAACGCGATGGTCGCGTCGGGCACCCAGGACATCGGCACCGGCACCTACACGGTGATGACCCAGGTGGCCGCCGACGCGCTCGGCTTCCCGCCCAGCCGCATCCGCTTCGCGCTGGGCGATTCGACCTTGCCGGGCGCGCCGGTTTCGGGCGGCTCGCAGTCGGCGGCGAGTGTCTCGCCCGCCGTGCAGGCTGCGTGCACAGCCGTGCGCGACAAGCTCGTCGCGCTCGCGCGCGCCGATCGCGGCTCGCCCGTCTACGGACTCGGCGCCGACGACGTGACCGTGCAGGACGGCTGGGTCGTGAGCCGCAGCGACAACTCGCGCCGCGATCCAGCCGCGGCCGTCATCGCACGCGCGGGCGGCCAGCCTGTCGAGGCACAGGCCGCGACGAAGCCAGGCGCGGAGAAGCAGCAGTATGCGTTTCACTCTTTCGGCGCCGTGTTCGCCGAAGTGCACGTCGATGCCGATACCGGCACGATGCGCGTGGCGCACATCGTCGGCGCGTACGACGTGGGGCGCGTGCTCAACGAAAAAACGGCGCGCAGCCAGTTGATGGGCGGCATGGTGTGGGGCGTGGGCACGGCCCTGCACGAAGAGGGCCTCTTCGACACGCGTATGGGCCGCATCGCGAACAACAACCTCGCCGAATACCATGTGCCCGTGAACGCGGACGTCGGCGAGCTGGACGTGCTGTTCGTCGGCGAACCCGATCTGCGCTTCAATCCGCTCGGCGTGCGCGGTATCGGCGAGATCGGTATTACCGGCGTGCCGGCGGCCATTGCGAACGCCGTGTATCACGCCACGGGCGTGCGCGTGCGCGATTTGCCGATCACGCTCGACAAGGTCGTTCCACAGATGAACTCGCTTGTGTGACCGGCACGATGCGGCCTGCAACGCCGGGCCTGCACCCGCATAGTGCATGCGCGGTCCGCACATGGAGGATAAAGCAAGGCATATGCCGCGCGCGGGGCTTGCCTCACGCGCGCTTGCGCCGCACAATCACTGCTCACCCTCTTCGCGGCGTACCACACCCATGGCCTATGCTTCGTTCGCCACCGGCGTGTTGCTCGCCGCCGGCACCGGTTCGCGCTTCGATCCCAACGGACTGCGCAACAAGCTCCTCGCTCCCCTCCCGGAAGGCACGTGCGTCGCGCGCGAGTCCGCGCAGCGGCTGCTGCGCGTCGTACCCAAGGTCATCGCGGTGGTGCGCCCCGGAGCGGAAGCGCTCGCGCATGTGCTCAACGACGCGGGGTGCGACGTGGTGTTCGCGCCCGGCGCCGCGCGCGGCATGGGCGCGAGCCTGGCAGCCGGCGTGGAAACTGATCATGAAGCGGAAAGCTGGATCGTCGCGCTTGCCGACATGCCCTGCATTGCCGTCGAGTCGATCGAAGCCGTAGCGCGCGCACTGGATGGCGGCGCATCGCTCGTCGCGCCGTTCTATCGCGGGCAGCGTGGACATCCGGTCGGCTTCGGCTACGCGCATCGCGCGGCGCTCGTCGCGCTCGATGGCGACGCGGGCGCTCGCGCCCTGCTGAGCACCCATCCGCTCACGCGCGTCGAAGTCGACGACCCGGGCATTCTGCGCGACGTCGACACGCCGGCGGATCTCAAGGGGCTCTGATTCGCGCGCACTCGCGCGCTGCGATTGTTCAATTGCGAGTGCCTGGCATGCAATCGATCGCCTACGCTATAAGTTCACGCGCGCCACACGGCCGCCCGCTTTAGCGCAAGAGGACCTCGCGATGATCTGCTCGCACACGAATCCGCTTCCCGATCCACTCGCCGATCCGACGCGGGACCCCGAACGCGACCCGCTCACCCCGCCGGCGCCAGGCCATCACAACGACGAACCGCAGCAGCCCGAAGGGCCGCCGGACAAGGACCCCGTGTGATCGCACGCCCGGCCGCCGCGGCCGGGCATCTCGTCTCACGGCGGTAGCGGCGCTCGCGACGACGGTTCGCAAGCGCCGCGTCAGCCTCTGCGCGCTGAGCGCTTCTTCCGCCCCCCAATCCCCGCCTTTCGCAAAGCTTGCGCCTTCGACGGCCGATCCGTAGAATGCAAACGATTCCTATTTGCATTTTTCAGGATTGCCGTGAGCCCAATCGTGATCGTGTTCGCCCCCGTGCGCCGGCCGGCGCGCCGAGGTTTCGCATGAGACCGCTGCTGGTGCGCCTGCACCGCTGGTTCGGTCTTGGCACCGCAGCCTTCCTGTTCCTCGCCGGACTCACCGGCGCGGTGATCGCGTGGGACCACGAGCTCGACGCGCTGCTGAACCCATCGTTCTTCCGCAGCGCGACGCCGGGCACGCCGCTGCCCGCGCTCGAACTCGCGAAGCGTCTCGAGGCCGCGGAACCGCACGCCGTCGTGACCTTCATGCCGCTTGCCGTCGAGCCCGGCCATACCTGGATCGCGCAGGTGGCGCCGCGCCTGAACCCCGTGAGCCGGGCGCCCTATGCGCTCGGGTTCAATCAGGTCGCGCTCGATCCCGTAACGGGCGGGGAGCAAGGCCGCCGCATGTGGGGCAAGGCATCGCTGGCACGCCAGAACCTGATCCCCTTCCTCTACCAGCTCCACTACACGCTGTTCATGCCGACGAAGATGGGCATCGACTTCAGCGTCTGGACGATGGGCGTGGTAGGGATCGTGTGGCTGCTCGACGGCTTCATCGCGATCGTGCTCGCGTTTCCGAGCCTGAAAAGCTGGCGCAAGTCGCTCGCCTTTCGCGTGAAGCGCGGCGGCTATGCGCTCACGTTCGATCTGCACCGCTCGGGCGGCGTGTGGCTCTGGGGACTCCTGATCGTCGTGGCCGTGACGTCGATTTCGATGAACCTCGGCGCGCAGGTCGTGCGCCCCGTGGTGTCGGCGTTTTCGACGCTCGCGCCGGACCCGTTTCGCATCGTCGCGCCGGGCCCCGCGCTCACGCCTGCCGAAGCAACGGCTGCGCGCGTTCGCATCGTGGCCGAAGCCGCCGACATGGGCCGCCGCGAAGGCATCGCGGCGCCGCCCGGCGGACTCTTCGGGGTGCCCACCTCCGGCGTATACGGCGTGGGCTACTACGCGGCGGGCAACGATCACGGCGACGCGGGCCTCGGCAATGCCTGGCTCATCGTGAACGCACGCACGGGCCAGGTGCTCGGCAGGCAGATTCCGGGCCGCGGCAGTGCAGGCGATATCTTCATGCAGGCGCAGTTTCCGTTGCATTCAGGGCGCATCGCCGGGCTGCCGGGGCGCATCGCCATCAGCGTGACCGGCATTGCCGTCGCGATGCTCAGCGTGACCGGCGTGCTGATCTGGCTCAAGAAAGCGCGTGCGCGGCGCAAGCCCGCGAAGCAGGCGAAGGCGGCCAGCACGATCGGCACGCATGAGCGGGCCGCGAACTGATCCGCGGACGGACGCACGAAACAAAACAAAAGGCCTTGCAACGAGCATTCGCTGCAAGGCCTTTTTTCGTGGCCGGGCTCGAAACCGCAAGCCCGTCGTGCTTACGTTCAACGCGTCACTGCATCGAACGCCGCGAGCAAGCGCTCGACATCGGCGGCGTGAATGTCGCCCATCGTCGAAATGCGGAACAGTTCCGCCGACAAGCCGCCCTGCCCGGCGTAGATCACGAAGCCGCGCGCCTTGAGCGCGTCATGCAGCGCCGGATAATCGACGCCCGCGGGCAAGCGGAACGCGCGCAGCACCACCGACGATTCGTCCTTCGGCAGCACGCTCTTCATGCCACGCGCCGCGAGCCCCGCGCGCACCTGCTGGGAAAGCGCAGCATAGCGCGCGTGACGCGCCTGCCAGCCGCCTTCGTCCGCGAGTTCGCGCAGCGCCTCGACGAGCGCGTAATACGCGTGCACGGAAGGCGTGAACGGCGTATTGCGCTGATCCTGCAGCGTGGCGAGACGCTTGAGATCGAGATAGTACGTGCGGCTATGCGCCGGCGCGAGCGCGGCGCGGCGCACCACCACGAAGGCCGCGCCCGGCACGCCGTGCAGGCACTTGTTCGCCGTCGCCGCTACCGCCGCGATGCTCGCGTCGCCGAAATCGATCGCTTCGGCACCGAAGCTGCTCACGCCGTCCACGAGCATCTGCACGCCGCGCCCGCGGCACGCTTCGCCCAGTGCGCGCAGATCGTTCAGGCGGCCCGTGGTCGTTTCGTGATGAATGATCGCGACGTGCGTGACCGACTTGTCGGCGTCGAGCGCGGCCGCGATGCGCGCGAGGTCCGGCGCCTGCATCCAGTCGTGTCCGACGACCTCATGCGCGATGCCATACTGCTTCGCGATCGCGGTGATGCGCTCGCCATACACGCCGTTTTCGACGATCAGCAGCTTGCCGTTCGCGGGCACGAGCGTCGAGATCATGCTTTCGACCGCAGCCGTGCCGGAGCCCGTCATGAGCACGGCCTGCCAAAGCGCCGGGTCGAGATCGTAGACGCCCAAAAGACGCGTGCGCGCTTCTTCCTGCACGTCGAAGAACTCGCTTTCGCGATGGCACAGGTCTTCCTGGAGGAGGCTGCGGCGCACGCGTTCGGTGAGCGTGACCGGGCCGGGATTGAGCAGCAGCATCGGTAGGTCCTTATTCAGCTGACATGTCGACATTGGCGCCGATGTGGCGCATGAGGCGCGCCTTGACATCGGGCGGCGTGATGGTTGGGCGCGGCAGGCCGTCTGGCGTGCCGCGGCGAATCGTCAGGCGTACGAAGCGCGTGCCTTCGACACCCGAAGCGCCCTTCGCGCGTTCGCGCGCGGCGGCGAGCACGCTGTCGAGCACGGCGAGATCGTCGCCTTCCACGGCGTCGGCGTAACCGCACGCGGCCGCGACGTTCGCGAACGACACCTGCCCCGACACGGTGGCCTGGCCACCCGTCGAATCGTGCGCGCCGTTGTCGAGCAGCACGTGCGTGAGGTTCGCGGGGCCATAGGCGCCGAGCGTGGCGAACACGCCCATGCGCATGAGCGCCGCGCCGTCGCCGTCGAGCGCGACCACGTTCAGGTCGGGCCGCGCGAGCGCGAGGCCGAGCGCGAACGGCGTGACGCAGCCCATCGAGCCGACCATGTAAAGCTGGTTCGAGCGGTCGTCCAGCGCGTAGAGTTCGCGGCCGCAGAAGCCAGTCGAGGCGACGACCACCGTCGACTCGGCAGGCGTTGCGGCGATCACGCGCTCGAGCGCCTGCTGGCGCGTAGGCAGTCGATCAGGAGTCCGTCCGGTCCATCTGGCCTGCGCGACAGGCAGCGCGTGCTTCGCCGGCATCGCGCCGCCGTCCTTGAGTTCGTACGGCGCCACGCTGCCCTTCTGCATGACGAGCGCGTACGGGCGGCCCGTTTCGTCCATGTGTTCGATGGCGCGATCGAGCGCCGCCGCGATCTGCCCGGCTTCCGTGGGGAACGTCTCCCACGGAATTTCCATCGTTTCCAGCATCTGCGGCGTGACCGGGCCCATCAGCGCATGCTGCGGCTCGTCGGGCACACCCGGCTGGCCGCGCCACGTCACGATCAGCAGTTGCGGCAGGCGGAACGTCCACGTCAGCGACGTGAGCGGGCTCACGGCGTTGCCGAGGCCCGAATTCTGCATCATCGTGATGCCGCGCTTGCCCGCGAGCGCCACGCCCGCGATGAGCGCGACCGCGTCGCCTTCGTTGGCCGCGCTCACGTAGTGCAGCGAGTCGTCCTGCAGCACGTAGTTGATGAACGGCGTGAGATACGAGCACGGCACGCCTGCATACCACTCGAAACCGCGCGAGCGCGCCGCTTCGACAAACTGCGCGGCTTCGATCATGCCTGGCCCTCCGCGCCCACCGGCGTTTGCGCATGCGTATAGACGCCCTGAGCGAAATCTCCCGCGCGGCGGAAGTCTTCGAGGTCGTTCACGCCGCGCCAGTGGCCGTGCACGTATTGCACTTCGATTTTCTCGCCATCTGCGATCAGCGCGTTGAGCAGCGCCGGCATGTCGAGCGTGTCGAAGTCGGCGCGCGCCTGCAGTTGCGCGAGCTTCTTCGCAAGCTTCGCACGGCCTGCGCCGCGCACGTTCACGAGGCCGATCCAGCGGCCGTGCGGGGCCGCGCCGTTCGCGGCCGGTTCACTTGCCACCCGCGCGAGGAACACCTTGTTGCCGAACAGATCGCGCTCGTCGGCGGCCGAGCACCATGCGAAGTCGCGCGTGCTCTTGTTCTCCGACTCAGGCGACGAATCCACCACCACGCTGAAGTCCGCTTCGCTTTCCACGAGATCGCGCAGGATGTAGCTGCGGAACACCAGGTCGCCGTACGAGATCACCGTGTCGTTGTCGAGCGCGCCAACGGCGCACGCGAGCGATGCGAGTTCGTTCGTCTGCGCGAAGCGCTCGTTGCGCACGAGCTTGATGCCCGCCGTGTCGATGGCGTCGGCCTTGTAGCCGCCCACCACGGTGATGTCGTTGACCGACTGCTGCTTGAACGCATCGACGAGCCAGCGCAGGAGCGGCTTGCCCGCCACCGGCAGCATGACCTTGGGCTTGTCTTCCGTATAGGCGTCGAGGCCCGAGCCGCGGCTCGCGGCCAGCACGATCGCCGAGCCCGCGCCGCGCGACGTAGCGCCAAGGTAGCGGTCTTCGGCTTCCGAGTATTCGTCGGCGTCCTGCAGGCGGAAAATTTCGTTGACCGTAGCAATACGGTCTTCGACATCGACGAGCGTCTGCGTTTCGTAAATCGTCCTGGTCACGGCCTGCATGGCCGAGACGGCCGCGCGGATCTGGTGGTTCGCCCAGATCACCGTGCTGATGCCCGCCTTGCGGAACACCTCGGTCGGCGTGCTGTAGTACTTGGTCGGCACGATCACGAGCGGGCCGCGGCCCGCCCACTCGCGCGCGAACGTGAGGATCTCGTCAGGCTTCGAGAGCTTGCTGTGGATGAGGATCGCATCCGCGCCGGCCTGGCGATACGCCTCGGCGCGCTTGAGCGCTTCGTCCATGCCCCAGCCCGCGATCAGCGCCTCGACGCGCGCGACGATCGAGAAGTGCTCGTCGGTCTGCGAGTCCTTGCCGGCCTTGATCTTGCCGCAGAACTCGTCGATGTCGGCGAGCGGCTGCGCCTCGCCCTTGATGAAGCTGTTGGTCTTCGGGAACTGCTTGTCTTCGATGCACACGCCCGCAATGCCGCGCTGCTCCAGCTTGCGCACGAGACGGCGCACGTTGTTGAAGTTGCCGTAGCCGGTGTCGCCGTCGAGCAGGATGGGCAGGTCGCTCGCGTCGGCCATGAACTCGAGGTTGTCGACCACCTGGGTCCAGCTCGCCTCGTTGTTGTCGCGCACGCCGAACTGCGCGGAGATCGAGAGCCCCGAGCCCCAGATCGCCTTGAAGCCCGCCTCGCGCGCAATGCGTGCGGAAAGGCCGTTGTGCGCTTCCATCAGGAATTCGAGTTCGTTGCTGGTCAGCATCCGGCGCAGCCGCGCGCTGCGCGACGTGGCGACAGCGGCGGGGACCAGGGCGGGTTCGCGTGCGTTCATTCTTGTTGCTCCAGTGGACGTCATGAGGGCGGCGGCGGAAGCGCTCGCCGCGTGCGTCGCATCGTTGGGAAAGGTCCTTCATCCCGGCGTCGTCGCAGGCCTCGAAGTCAGGCCGGCCGGGGGGCAAAGTCGCGACTATATCGGAAATGATTCCTATCCGCAGTCGATCCCCGCAAAGAGTGGCAAATCATGGAGTTACTGTGAAATTTGTGGCTTTTGTCGGCCATTCGCGGGTGTTTCAGCGAAACGTCATATGAGCGAGGTCAAAGCTCCTTGTTTTGTATGAAGAAAAGCTGCCTAAGCAGGGTTCCCCCTGGGTCTCGCGCACGTTTGCGCGGGCCGTAAACACAGTCTGGCGGCAACGCATCGCCAGTCGTACCGCTCCTGCCCTGTGAAATACCCGACCGACCATGCAGACCATGACCCTCAACAAGAAGCTCCGCTCGATGATCGCGATCCTCTGGATCGGCCTGCTGTTGATCGTCGCCTTTGGCGCCTGGCAAAGCCGCGAGTCGATGATCCGCGAACGGCGCGCGCAGCTCACCGCGCTCGTCGACGAAGCGACGAGCATTGCCAGCTACTACTACGGCCTCTCGCAACGCAATGTCATGCCCGAAGCCGACGCGCAGAAGCAGGCGCTCGCCGTGATCGGCTCGATCCGCTACGGCGCCGACGGCTACCTGAGCGTCAACAACTCGCAGTCGGTCATGCTGATGCATCCGATCAAGCCCGAGCTCGACGGCAAGAACCTGAGCGACTTCACCGACCCCGCGGGCACCCATGTCTTCACCGGGCTCGTGAGCGCCGCGAGCGGCCCGAACGGCGGCTTCCTCGACTACCTGTGGGCCAAGCCCGGCCACAGCGAACCCGTACCCAAGCTGAGCTTCGGCCGCCGCTTCGTGGCGTGGGACTGGGTGATCGTGACGGGCATGTACATGGACGACGTGCGCGCCGAGTTCTACGACAGCCTGCTGCGCTGGCTCGGCGTGACGTTCCTGCTGGGCGGCGCCGCCACCGCGGTGATGGTGCTCGTGGTGCGCAGCGTGCGCCGCAGTATCGGCGGCGAGCTGGAAGGCGCGGTGGACGCCGCCAACCGCATCGCCGAGGGCGACCTCACCTTGCACCTGCAGGTGCAGGGCACGAACGAGACCAGCCTGATGCGCGCGCTCGCGACGATGCAGACGGCGCTCGTGCAAACCGTCTCGCGCGTGCGCAGCGGCGCCGAAAACATCAACGTGGGCGCGAACGAGATTGCGGCGGGCAACACGGATCTCTCGCAACGCACCGAGGAACAGGCGGCGGCGCTCGTGCAGACCGCGTCGAGCATGGATCAGATGACGGCGAACGTGCGCCAGAACGCGGATAGCGCCCAGCATGCGGCATCGCTCGCGAGTCAGGCCGCCGACGTCGCGACGCGCGGCAGCGCCGTAGTCGACGACGTGGTGCGCACGATGGGCGACATCACGACGAGCTCGCAGCAGATCGGCGACATCATCGGCGTGATCGACGGCATTGCGTTCCAGACCAACATCCTCGCACTGAACGCGGCCGTCGAAGCGGCGCGCGCGGGCGAACAGGGCCGCGGCTTCGCGGTGGTGGCCGCCGAAGTGCGCAGCCTCGCGCAACGCTCCGCCACCGCCGCCAAGGAAATCAAGGCGCTGATCGAAAAGTCGACCGGCACCGTGACCGAAGGCCAGCATCTCGTGACCAACGCGGGCTCGACGATGACCGAGATCGTGCAGTCGGTGCGGCGCGTCCACGAGATCCTCGAAGAGATCAGCAACGCTTCGCGCGAGCAGAGCGCCGGCATCGAGCAGGTCAACCGCGCCGTGGGCGAGATGGACCAGGTGACGCAGCAGAACGCGGCACTCGTGGAAGAGGCCGCCGCCGCCGCCCATTCGCTCAAGGACCAGGTGAGCGTGCTGCGCGAGGCGATCGCGAGCTTCCGCTTGCCCGCACACGCGTAACGCTGTTGCCACACCGGCTCGACGCCGGTTTGCGCGTCTTCCCGCCGGGCCGCATTCGCGGCCCGGCTCGCTTTGCGCTTCCTTCTCTCCCCTGCGCCGCCCGCGCCGCATGACGGCATGCAACGCGCGCCCAGTTGCGTCGCGGCCGTGCGCACCGATCATTTCAATTCAATTACATCATGTTTACAATGTGACTCTGCCCGCCACCCCGCCTTGCCGATGATCCGTTCCAGGAAACCGCCGCGCGATCCGCACGCAGCCGCGACCCGTCACCCGATGCTTGCGCCGCGCCTGCCCGCGTGGCGCTCGAAGTTCATCGTGTTCATCACCTTCGCGGCTTTTGCGGCGCTGGCCGGGCGCGCGTTCTGGATTCAGGTCGCCAATCACGGCTTTTACGTGAAGCAGGGCCAAAAGCGCTACCAGCGCACGCTGGAACTCGACGCCATGCGCGGGCGCATCGTCGACCGCAACGGCGCGCTGCTGGCCGTGAGCCTCGCGACTTTCGAAGTCTGGGCGAATCCGCGGCTCCTCGACACCGCCGCGCACGCGCCGCTCGCGCGACTGCTCGACATGCCGCTCGCGGAACTCGAACGGCGCGTTGCCGGCGAGCGCTCCTTCGTGCTGCTCAAGCGCCAGGTGGACGCCGAGACCGCCGCGCACATCGACGAGACGGGCATGGGCGGCATCACCCTGATCGCCGACTCGAAGCGCTATTACCCCGAAGGCGAATCGGCCGCGCACGTGGTGGGCTTCACCGACATCGAAGACGCCGGCCAGGAAGGCGTGGAGCTTGCCGCGAACGCGCGCCTGCGCGGCACGCCGGGCCAGCGCGAGGTGATCCGCGACCGGCTCGGGCGTGTCGTTTCCGAGCCGAGCGAGCGCGTGCAGCCGCGCAACGGCGACACCGTGCAGCTCACCATCGACCGCCGCGTGCAGCAGCTCGCGTACACCCAGCTCAAGGCCGCCGTCGCGAAGCATCACGCGCAAGCAGGCAGCGTCGTCGTGCTCGACGCGCAGAATGGCGACATCCTCGCGCTCGCGAACTGGCCGTCGTTCGACCCGAACGACCGCGCGCGGCTCACGGGCAAGCAGTTGCGCAACCGCGCCGTGGTCGACACGTTCGAGCCCGGCTCGACCATCAAGCCCGTGGTCGTTTCACTGGCAATGGACCTGCACAAGGTCAATGCGAACACCCTCATCGACACTGCGCCGGGCACGTACCGCATCGGCCCCGCGACGATCCACGACACCTCGAATCACGGCCGCATGACGGTGGCGGAGGCGATCCAGAAGTCGAGCAACATCGCGCTCGCCAAGCTCGCGCTGAATCTTCCCGCGCAAACGATCTGGGACAAGTATCAGGAGTACGGGCTCGGGCAGCGGCCCGGCGTCACGTTCCCGGGCGCGGCGCCTGGCCGCGTGCGGCCGTGGGCGCGCTGGCGCCCCATCGAGCAGGCGACGATGGCATATGGCTACGGCCTGTCCGCTTCGCTTTTGCAGATGGCGCAGATCTACACGGCCTACGCCGGCGACGGCACGCTGCACCCGGCCACCCTCCTGCGCGATGCGTCGGGCGGCGCGGGCGGTGCCGCCGCGCCGGCGGCGCGCGCGGTCACGACGCCGGCCACCGCCGCCGCCATGCGCAAGATGCTGGAAATGGCGACGAGCGACGGCGGCACGGGGCGCGCCGCCAATGTGGACGGCTATCGGGTGGGCGGCAAGACCGGCACCGCACGCAAGCAGATCGGCGCGGGCTACGCGAAGAACCGCTATCGGGCGCTGTTCGTCGGCATGGCGCCGATGAGCGCGCCGCGCGTGATCGTCGCGGTCATGATCGACGATCCGGCGGGCAAGGCGTTCTACGGCGGCACGGTCGCGGGGCCGGTGTTTTCGGGTGTGACGGCGGGCACGCTCCAGTTGCTCGGCGTGCCGCCCGATGTCGCGGCCGGGCCCGAAAGCGCCAGGGGTGCGAGCGGCACCCAAGCCGGCTCAGGGCGCGGTTAGCGCCGCAATCAATGCTGGCAATCAGCGTGGCGATCAGTGTGGCAATGACCGGGCGGCGGCTCGCTGCCGGACACGGCGGCTGGCGCGCTCGCTTCTGCATTGGGCGCAGGCGGTGCACCGTAGCCCGATTGCGCGATCTGCTCCTGTGCCAGACGCGCTTCGTTGGCGCGCTTTTCGGCAAGCCGGCGCATGGCGCTCTGCACATCTTCCGGATACGTGGCGTCGTTCGCCGAAGCCGGGCGGTAGCCCACCGACTCCAGATCGATCAATTCCTGAAGCACCTGGGCGCGCGTCACCGGGCCGTTATGCGTGCTGCTGGATTGGGCAAACGACAGCGCCGGAACGATCGCCATCATCGCAACCAGTGCTGCGCGCAGCATTGCGTTTTTCACCATGCTCTCCGTATGAATTCGACGAGCAGAGTCTACGCAGCGCGGCCACGCGTAAAAACCGGCTGGCGAGGGAGACAGTCTTCCATTCCTCGCAAGATTGATAACGAGTTCTGCGATCCTCAGATCTGGTCGCGGCCAAACGCGCGCAGCCCGTCGAGATCGACGACATCCACGCGGTTATACGAGAGCGCGACGAGCCCCTGGCTCTCGAGCGTCTGCAGGGCCTGGTTGATCCGTTGACGCGACGCGCCCGCCAGCATGCCGATCTCCTCCTGCGAGATGTCGAGCGCACGCCCCGTCTCGGGGTAAAGATCGGGGTTGAACATCTGCGCGAGCGACTGCGCGACGCGCGCATCGACGCCGAGCAAGCGGCTGTTCTGGATCAACGCGATGAATTCGCCCATGCGGTTGTTGAGCTGGTGGATCACGAAGCGGTTGAACGGCAGGCTGCAGTCCATGAGCCGGTGGAACGTCCCGGTGGCGACGGCCATGACGAGCGAGGGCTGCAGCGCGATCACGTCGTACTTGCGCGGCTCGCGCTTGATCACGCTCCCCTCGCCGAACCAGCCGCCATGCGGCACGCCCGAAAACGTGCAGCCGCGCCCCGAAGCATTGAAGATCGCCAGCTTCACGAGCCCGGAACTCACGCCGAGCCACCAGTCCGAGGGCGCTTCGCGCGCGGCGACGATCGCGCCCGCCGCATAGCCCTGCGCATGCGACGACGCCAGCACCCACTCGCGATGCTCGGGTGCAAGCGCGCGGAACCACGCGCAGCGCTCGAACAGCGCAGCCAGACGCGCGGCGCTCGCGGCGTCGATGCGCTCGCCTTCGCGCCATGAATCGCGGGCGGGCGGGGTTCCGTCCGGGGGCATAATGGATTGCGACATCGCGCTTTCCTGGGTTAGGTCAATCTTCGGGTCGATCTTGCCGGGCGGACCGTGCGGCGCGGCCCGCTCTGTCGCGCCGGCGACAGACTGGCGCGCGCGGCCCTGCTACGTTAGCGCGAATCATATCGACAAACCAATAACCGTTCGGAGACACCGCCATGCTGCACCCCTACGAAGAAGGGCTCGCGCAACGCGAAGCCAATTATGTGCCGCTCACGCCGGTCGATTTCATCGCCCGCGCCGCCGAAGTCTATGGCGACCGCCTGGCCGTCGTCCACGGCGAGGTCCGGCGCAACTGGCGCGAAACCTACGCGCGCACGCGGCGGCTTGCGAGCGCGCTCGCGCAGGCGGGCATCGGCCGCGGCGACACAGTGGCGGCGCTGCTGCCCAACATCCCCGCGATGGTCGAGGCGCACTTCGGCGTACCCATGCTCGGCGCGGTGCTCAACACGCTCAACACGCGACTCGATGTCGCAACCATGCTGTTCATGCTGCGCCACGGCGAAGCGAAGGCGTTGATCGTCGATACCGAATTCGCGGCGCTCGCGCAGCGCGCGGCGCTCGAATTTCCCAATCTCAAGATCATCAGCGTGGCCGACGTCGCGGCCGCCGACCCCGAGTCCTTCCCGCGCGCCACCGACTACGAGGCATTCCTCGAACAAGGCGATCCGGAGTTCACCTGGGAGCCGCCGCGCGACGAATGGGACGCCATCGCGCTGAACTACACCTCGGGCACGACGGGCGACCCCAAGGGCGTGGTCTATCACCATCGCGGCGCGTACCTCAACGCGGTGAGCAACATCCTCGAATGGGACATGCCCAAGCACGCCGTGTACCTCTGGACGCTGCCGCTCTTTCACTGCAACGGCTGGTGTTTTGCCTGGACGGTCGCCGCGCGCGCGGGCGTGAACGTGTGCCTGCGCAAGTTCGACGCGAAGCTCGTGTTCGACCTCATTCGCAGCGAGCGCGTCACGCACTATTGCGGCGCGCCCATCGTGCAGGGCGCGCTCGCCGACGCCCCCGCGGAGTATCGCGAAGGCATCGCTCACACGGTGCACACGATGGTGGCCGGTGCGCCGCCCGCGCCGGCCGTGATCGCGAAGATGAAGGCAATCGGCATCGAACTCACGCATGTCTATGGTCTGACCGAGGTGTACGGTCCCGCTGCCGTGTGTGCGGTGCAGGCGCGCTGGCAGACGCTCCCCGATGAGGAGCAGGCGCGCCTCGCCGCGCGCCAGGGCGTGCGCTACCACCTGCAGAGCGGCGTGAGCGTGCGCCATGCACAGACGATGGAACCCGTGCCTGCCGACGGCGAAACGCTCGGCGAGATCATGTTCCGCGGCAACATCTGCATGAAGGGCTATCTGAAGAACGAGCGTGCCACCGAAGAGGCGTTCCGCGGCGGCTGGTTCCACACGGGCGACCTCGGCGTGATGACGCCCGACGGCTACGTGCGCATTACCGACCGCAGCAAGGACATCATCATCTCGGGCGGCGAGAACATTTCGAGCATCGAGGTGGAAGACACGCTGTATCGCCATCCGGCCGTCGCGCTCGCCGCCGTCGTGGCGATGCCCGACCCGAAGTGGGGCGAAGTGCCTTGCGCGTTCGTCGAACTGCGGCCAGGCGCGAGCGCCACGGCCGAGGACATCATCGCGCACTGCCGCCTCTTTCTTGCGCACTTCAAGGTGCCGCGCGTCGTGCGATTCGGCGAACTGCCGCGCACGGCCACGGGCAAGATCCAGAAATATGAGTTGCGCGCGCAACTAGGTTCGCAAAGCGCGATCGACGTGGCGGGCGCACCGCCCGCACCGAAAACGCCGCGGTAAGAACGACATCGGGACCCGCTGGCCAGTACAAGTGACGCATTCGGGCGGCCCGCGCCGCCCGAGTGTAACGTCAGTTGACAACCCGCCCCCCTATGGCTTGCTGCCGATTGTCAGGTGCGGCACTCATTCCTTTCTGCATCAAGGGCCAACTGTCAGATCGGACGTCCTTGCATGAAGAATCGTATGAAACGAAAGCTTACAAGTGGTCACGTTTTCCTCCGCTTCGGGCCGATAAGCTTTGAACCGTGGTCGCAACACAAAGGCATTCCGATGCCGCGTGACTGACGACGCAACCAAAGAGGAGGTAACTCATGAATTCGAAGAGCTGGAAGACCCCCGCCCGCGCTATCGCCGCGGCACTGATCGCCGGCGGCGCATTGATGGGCGCATCGAGCGCCTTCGCCCAATCCGCACCGTATGGGCTGCGTGCCGAATCGGCGCCGCAATACGGGCAACCGCACATGATGCCGGTGGACGCGCACATCTCGATCGGCTGGCACGAGAACCGTTACTACGACGGCCACCGCTATTGGGACCACGACGAGTGGATGCACCGTCACCCGCACGATCCGGGTCCCCCGCGCTACCGCGACGACGACCGTCGTCCGCCGCCCCCCCGTTATTGATCGAGGCACCTGAAGCGGCACACCGAGGCCGGTCTTCCCCCAATGGAGACCGGCCTCGGCGCATTTCGGCTCCTTACTTCGGCGTGCGCGTGCGGGCGCGCAAATATCGTTCGACATGCGAATCGATTCGGCCGCAATGCCCGCCGCGCGGCGGATCCAGCCTGCCGCGCCACGCGCCGGGCGCGGCCGGAAAGGCAGACGTCAGTAATTGCAGGTAATGCGCAAGTGTTGCCGGCCGCCCGGCCCGCGGGTAACGTTAATGGGCGTTTCGTTCCCCGGAGCGCACGGTGTATTCTCATTGCCCGGCCAGAGATGGCCGGTTTTTTTTTGCGCGGATGGGAACGCGCCCTTCGGGCGGCAGGACGAGGCGCACCAGGTTTTTTTTCCGATTGCGAACGCAATTTTGCGGACGTAAGGTGCAATTGCCTCTTGAGAACAGGCGAGCCTTGTGACCCCCGGTCGTGACACAGTCCGGCCGGGGATTTTTTTGGCTTCTGCGCTTTGGAGAATCGCGTCTGCCGGAGCGGCGCCGCGAGAGAACGAGCTATGACGGATCACCGAATGAGGAGTTCGGCTTCGCTCCAGCCAGAGCTAGATCCGTCATGCCGTGCATTATCCGGGCTCAAGGCCGCAGCGTCACTAGCCGCTCGCGCAAAGATCCATTACATAAACTGGCAAGATTTGGGGACGGACGTCGAAAAGCCGGCCTGTGCGCATCGGTTAACATGGTGGTTTCGCCTGCAGGGCCCGCCCGCTTTTGCCAACCGCTTGTGCCAACTTTTACGCTTGCCCATCCCGTCGCCGCGGAACTCGAGATCCGCAAGAGCCGCTTCATCGCGCACGCCATTCCTGTTGCCGACCGCGAAGCGGCCATGGCCGAAATCCGCCGTCTGCGCGACGAACACCCCACCGCCACGCACGTTTGCTGGGCGCTGCTCGCGGGCGGCCAGTCCGGCATGTCCGATGACGGCGAACCCTCCGGCACCGCCGGGCGCCCGATCCTCGAGGTGCTGCGCCATCACGACCTGGACGGCGTGCTCGCCGCCGTGGTGCGCTACTACGGCGGCGTGAAGCTCGGCGCGGGCGGTCTCGTGCGCGCCTATACCGACGCCATTGCAAGCGCCTTGCAGGGGGCCGGGCGCGTCGAACGCATCGCGCAGGCACGACTCACCGTCGAACTCGGCTATCCCGACGAAACCCGCGTGCGTCACTGGATCGACCAGGCGCAGTTCACGCTCGTGGAGAGCCAGTACGCCATGACGGTCCGTCTCACGATCCAGTTGCCCGCCACCGCCGTGGACGCCGCGCGCAACGCGCTGACCGACCTCACGCAAGGCCGCTCGGGCTTCCCGGAGCACGGTTGAAGCGGGCCACCGGCTGCCGCCGCCCTGCAGGTCGCACACTTTCAAAATCTTTTCATTTCTTTCATAAAGTTTCATGAAAGCTTGCCGTAATGAAGGCACGACCGCGCATTCGCGCGTTCCGTCGGCTCGACGCACCAGAACGAACGGACTTCTTTCATGGCAAGCACGATCACGAACACCACGACCGCCAGCGCGAACAGCGCGCTGAGCGACGCCGCCCAGTCCATCATCAGCGGCGCAACGAACGCCACGCTCGACGTCAACCAGCTCGTCAAGGCGCTCGTCAACGCAAAGATCGCGGGGCCGAGCGCTATCCTCAGCGCGAAGCAGAGCGCCAGCAACACGACGCTCTCGGCCTTGGGCACGCTGAAGTCGGCGCTCGCTTCGCTCCAGAGTGCGCTCGAGCCGTTCAAGGACGGCGCCGCGCTGCAACGCTTCACCGCCACGGCGAGCGAGAAGGACAAGGGCTTGAGCGCAGTGCCCGGCAAGAACGCCGTGGCGGGCAGCTTCACGGTCGAGGTCGATCGCCTCGCGACGGCGCACAAGCTCGCCTCGGATGGCTTCGACACGGGCGAGACGTTCGGGGAAGGCAGCCTCGACCTCTCGATGGGCGGCAAGTCCATGCACCTGACGATCGCCGCGGGCAGCAACAAGCTCACCGACGTCGTCGCGGCGATCAACCGGGCGAAGGACAACCCCGGCGTCACGGCTTCGATCGTCAACGGCGCCGACGGTCAGCACCTCGTGCTGACCGCGAACAAGACCGGCGCGGCCAACGCGATCGACGTACAGGCGGGCCCGGGCGTCGATACCCGCCTCGCTTCCTCGCAGATGCGCGAAGTCGAGCCAGCCGGCGACGCCGAGCTGCGCATCGACGGCACGCGCGTCACGAGCGCGAGCAACACGCTCGAGGGCGTGGTGAGCGACATCACGATCAAGCTCGCAAGCGCTTCGGTGGGCACGCAGCAAACGCTCACCATCGCTCCCGACACCGCAGCGACGAGCACGTCCATCCGCGGCTTCGTGAAGGCGTACAACAGCTACGTGGATGCCCTGAACGGGCTGACCTCCTTCACGGCGGCGACCGGTTCGACGAGCGCGCAGGCTGGCGCGCTGCTCGGCGACTCGATCGCGCGCACCCTCGCGGCGAGTTTGCCGGCGGTCGTTTCGGCGGGCGTGAAGGGCGGCGACGGCGTGACCCATTCGCTGGGCGAGATCGGTATCAAGCTCGACAAGAGCGGCAAGCTGGAAATCGACGACGAGACGTTCAAGAAGGCGCTGCAACCGGGCAGCAGTGCGATTGCGGCGCTGTTCGGCAGCGGCGGCATGACCGCCGGACTCAACAGCGCCATCACACCCTACGTTCAGTCGAGCGGCATCATCGAGCGGCGCAGCACGGCCATCAACAAGGAGCTTGACGACATCAAAAAGCAGTCGTCGATGCTCGATGTGCGCGCAACCCAGCTCACTGCGAAATTCAACCGCCAGTTCACCGCGCTCAATAATCTCATGTCGATCATGAACAACAACCAGCAATATCTGACCCAGCTCTTTGGCGGCGCAAACAGCGCGGGCGCCCTCGCGACGAATCACAAATAAGGCCTGAATGCGCGCGGCTCGACGCCAGGGCAGAAAAAAAAGCCGCCGAGCGAATCGGCGGCCAACAGGGGACGTGAAGAACAACCGCGAATCGAACTATCGAATCGACCCGACCGCTCCATCATGGCGAGCCAAAATTAAGACAAACTTAAACGCCCGCAAAAAAGCGATCGCGAATTCCGGCGCACGAGGCGCGGGCAATTGAAAGAACGCGTAATAATGGGCTGGCTATACTTGATCTGGTCAGGGGCGCCCGCTCATGCGCGCCCGCATGACTGTCTTCTACCCAATCCGGAAGAGCCGCCATGTTTGATCGACTGCATCGGTTTATGGAAGGCGCAGGTCCAGAGCGGCGCCATCGCGTCTGGAGCAAGGTGCGCATTTTCGTGGCTGCAATGGGCACGCTCGGCTCTGCCGCCGGCATCGCCATCGCGGTGGTCGGCCTCATCAACTTCGACCACCAGAAAGTGATTGCCGGCGTGGCCGTCATCATCGTCTGCACGGCTGTCTACGTGTCGATCCTCGTGCGCGACCGCAATCGCGCCGACTAGCCGCGCCGCCCCGGCGTTGCCGCCTCACTGCAGGTTCTGGCCGTCGCGCGTGACGTGCACGGCTGTCGCGCCCACGTAGTCGGCGCGAATGCTGTCGCCCACCTTGATCGACTCGAGCGGCACGTCCGGCGGCGCCACTACCACGACCGTACGGTTCGGTCCGCGCAACGCGACCTTGCGGCTCTTGCGGTCGATCTTCTCCACCGTCGCGATCACCTGCACGCTGCGCGCCGTCGCCGTCATGCCGCCGGAAGCGGGCGTGGTGGCGACCGTATCGACGCGCGAGCGTATGCCCCTCGTGGCAACCTTTTCGGCACGCAGCAGCAGCGCCTCCTTGTAGAGGATGTTCACATGATCGCCAGGCTTGAGCTTGCTCACGTCGCCGACCGCGGGATCGACCGAGACCGTCACGAGGTTGCGGCGCGCGCCGCGCAGCGTGACGGAATTGGTGGCAGCGTCGATGCTCACGACCGTCGCCGTGGTCTGCACCTCGCCGATCTGCAGCGCGGCGTTGGGCGCACTCTCAGGCGCGGCATCGGACGCCGTCTGCGCATGGAGCGGCGGCGAAACACCGAGGGCAAGCACGAGCAAGGCGCCGAGCAGTGGCGCGGAAGAACGATGGCGCGTGGACATGAAGCCTCCTTGTGTGGATCGTGAATGGCAAGAGAGCGGCCTGGCGCCGCGCACGGCACGCATCAAGCGCTGTTCATGCAGGCTTCTTTGGCCGCACAGCGCAGGTAATGGGCATAGACACGCTCGCGTTCCTCCTTCGCGAACTGACGCTTTTCGGCAAGCCGCAGCATGCGATGCCGGTCCGCGCCGAGCGTTGCGTAGTAGCGCTCCGTATGCAAGCGCTTGAAGCGCGTGTAGAAGTCCGGGCCAGGCAGGCCGGAATCGGTCGAGAGCAGCGAAGCATAGTCGGCTTCGCGCGGCTCGCACAACGCGGCCGCGGCCGCCTCGAGCCTGGCGTACCGCACCCGCAACGGCACGTCGCCCGCGAACTGGGCATGAAACGCACTGTACGGCACAAGCGAGCGCCGGCTCGCAGCGCGGCGCAACAAACGAGCTAGCTTTTCATCGAGTTCCCGGTCCATCCGCAGCGGCCAGAAAGCGGGCCGCCGCCCATGCCGCGCATCGATTGACGAAACACGCGGACGCTTTTGGCGGCCCGGCAGGATTCAGGGACCCGTTTCGCCACGCGACACGCCGCGCGGCGAATCCGGCATTCTGCATTCGTTCATTCGAATCCAATCCGCATTGCAATCGGTTCGAAATATCTGCGAAAACATTCTGCACAAAAAAATCGAATCGCTCGCTGAAATTGCCCATAGCCGTCATCGTCCGCGCCGGGCCACGCCAATTTCCACCGCGCGGATCGAAAACGCTAACAAACATTCAGGGTGCGACCGCCGTCATTTAATTCATATTGGATAAGACCGATTCAACTCAATATATGCTGAATACTGAATTGGTCATACAAAACAAGGCGAAGTGTTGCTTTCCAACGTTTGAGCAATTAAGTCAGGTTAACTGGCTGCAATGGGCGCAAACTGCGCATTGCGGGATCGACGCGAAATGGCCGCGTCCATTGTTGACCGGCGCGAACCGGTTGTTTTTTCCCATTAGTTCAGGATTATCGACAAGTCAAGCAGACTATTTTTCCGCTAGCTATACACATTCCCTACAAAAACAATTATTAATATCCGCTGCGGAACACCGAGGCGTTTCGCAACAAGCGCCCTTCACCGGGCGTCGATTTCGCCGTCCGTCATGGCCCCCGCGTCGCCGCACCGGCGCCGGGTCCATGGCAAGCGACAAGACCCGCTTGCAGGAAGGGTTACAGGAGCGGCACATCCGCAATGCCGCGTGTCCGGAATCTTTCGTCGACGAGTGAACACATGCTTACCCGAACCGAGAACCTGCCGAGCGTCGCGAGAAGAATGGCCGCCGGCCAGATGTTGATGGAAGGCGCGACCGTGAATAGCGTCGCCGACTCACTCCACCTTTCCGCCCAGACGGTGAGGCGCTACAAGTCCATCGTCGAAGACGGCGGACTCGCCGCGCTCCAGCAGATGAGCGTGGGTGGCCGTCCTTCGGTGCTCGATCAGGCCGCGCTAGGCTGGATCGCGAGCGCCCTGCACGGCTCCGCTCGAGAGCACGGCTTTGCGAGCGATGCGTGGACCAACAGCCGCGTGCGCGAGCTGATCGGCCGCCAGTTCGGCGTGCACTATTCGCGCGTCTATACCTGGCAGATCGTCTCGAACCTCGGCCTCGGCCACCGGCTGTCGAAATCCGCGCGCTGAACGGCATGGAGGGCGTCGCGCGCGGCACGAAAGCCGGCGCGCCTCAGCCTCGCGTAGCGGGCGCATCGCGGCCTCGGCTTCCGGCTTCGGAATCCACCAGCGGCTGCGCCCCTTCGCCCGTCCATTGCTGCGACCGGACCTGATTTCGGCCCGCTTCCTTGGCTTCGTAGAGCAGGCGGTCGGCGGCGGCCAGCAGCTTCGCGCCGCTGCCGCCCTCCGGCGGATTGCAGCTCGCACACCCCGCGCTCACCGTCACGCACCCCTGGTGCGTACCACTCAGCGTGAGATTGTCCGACTCGATGCGTTTGCGGATCTTCTCCGCCATGCGCGCCGCGGCGTCGAGCCCCGTGCCCGGCAGCACCACCGCGAACTCTTCGCCGCCAAAGCGCGCGGCGAGATCGGTTGCGCGCCGCGATCCCGAAGCGATGCGCCCGGCGACGAACACCAGCACCTCGTCGCCGGCGGCGTGCCCGTAGGTGTCGTTGAAGAGCTTGAAGTGGTCGATGTCGAAAAACAGCACGGCAAGCGGCGTGCGTTCGCGCACCGCGTGATGCCATTCCTCCGCGAGACGGCTGTCGAGCGCGCGGCGGTTCGCGAGACCCGTGAGCGGGTCGGTGACGGCGAGGCGCACGAGCTTGCCCTCGGCCACGACCTTGTCGCGCAGCGCGAATGCGAGTATCCAAGACACCGCGACCCACGCGCCGCCGAACACCGTGGTCATCACGAGGGCGATATCGCTGCGCCGCCGCCAGCCGGCGAGCACGTCCTCCACGGCCGGCGCCACGACGACGATGAACGGCGAGTTGCCCACATGCGCAAAGGTATAGATGCGCTCGACCCCGTCGATGGCCGAGCGCGATGTCTGGGTGCCGGCGGCGCGACGCGACAGGAATGCGAAATTCGGCAGGTCCGCGTAGCTCGAGCCGGCACCGCGCGCCGAGGGCGGCCTGCTCGCGAGCAACGTGCCGTCGCACATCAGGACGAAGAGGCGGCCGCCCGGGCCGAGGTCGATGCGCTCGAGCAGTTGATCGAGATAGTCGAGACGCACCCCGAGCAGCGCGACGCCCGCGAACGAGCCGTCGGGCGCGTTGATGCGGCGCGTGAGGCCGATCGTGAGCGCGCCGCCGCGCAGGCGGGAGTGGAACGGCTTCGAAACGAACAGGCCCACATGCGGGTCGCGCTGCTGCGCGATGAAGTAATCGCGGTCTGCAAACGAAATGCCGGCGGGTGAAGTGTCGAAGGCGTTGCTGCGCGAGGCTTTCATATGGCCCGCGGCGTCGATCACGTAGGCTCCGCCGAGCCTCGACGCCGCCGTGGCCCGGTCGAACAGCACGCGCTGGCGCAGCGCCTCGGGCATGCTCCAGGTCTGCGGCTGCTGCGCCGCCTGGACCACGGCCTGCAGCGACAGGTCATAAATCTCGACGTTGCGGGCAATATCGCTGCTGATGAGCTGCACGAGGTTGCGCGAGTTCTCCTGCGCGTGGCGCAGCTCTTCGGCGCGGCCCTCGTAGAGCGCCGCGTAGGTCAGGATCGCCATGACCGTCGCCACGAGCGTGCCGCAGAGCCCCGCAAAAGACGGATAGCGGCCGATCACGCGCGTCGCCGCCCTTGCCCGCGCGACGGCCCAGCGGTGCACCAGAAGACGCAGTGAAAGAACCCGTTTTGGCATCTGCGCAATCCCCTTGCTGACGGCGCGATTCGCGCTTCGGTTCGCGCTTCGATAGAGCGCCGTTCTATCGGGCATACATCGGGCATGCATCGGGCATGACTGGCACGAATCCGTCATCAAACGGACACCTGGGCGGTTCACGATCGACGGCGAAACCTGTGCCCACTCCCTCCCCCAAGGAGCCCGCCTGCCATGCCAGAATATTCCCTGTCACCGCAACCTGGCACTGCCCCCGCGCGCGGGCGCAACGCCAGCCTGCTCGCGTTCCTCGTCGTCATCGCCGCAGGCGCCGTGTACGTGGGAATGCATCTCGCCGACGACCTCTCGCCGGTGCGCGAAAGCTCGGCGATGCCCTGGATCCTGCTCGGCATCGCGCTCTTGATCGCGCTCGGCTTCGAGTTCGTGAACGGCTTCCACGATACCGCGAATGCGGTCGCGACCGTGATCTATACGCACTCGCTTTCGCCCAATATCGCCGTGATATGGTCCGGCGCGTGGAATTTCCTCGGCGTGCTCACGTCCACCGGCGCGGTGGCCTTCGGCATCCTGCAGCTGCTGCCGGTGGAGCTGATCCTGCAGGTAGGCAGCAGCGCGGGCTTCGCCATGGTGTTCGCACTGCTCATCGCCGCGATCATCTGGAACCTCGGCACGTGGTACTTCGGCCTGCCTTCGTCGAGCTCGCATACGCTGATCGGCTCGATCATCGGCGTAGGCCTCATGAACCAGCTCATGCACGGCGCGAACGGCACGAGCGGCGTGGACTGGAGCCAGGCGCTCGGCGTGGGCAAGTCGCTGCTCTTTTCGCCGATCGTCGGCTTTTTGCTGGCAGGCCTCCTGCTGCTCATCCTGAAGGCCGTCGTGCGCGTGCCCGAACTCTACTCGGAGCCGAAGGGCAAGGAGCCGCCGCCGTTCTGGATCCGCGCGCTGCTCATCCTCACCTGCACGGGCGTGTCGTTCGCGCACGGCTCCAACGACGGCCAGAAGGGCATGGGCCTCATCATGCTGATCCTGATCGGCACGGTGCCCACGGCCTATGCGCTGAACCGCGCCGTCACGGCCGAGCAGACGCAGACCTTCGTCGCCGTCGCGCACGACGCCACGCGCGCACTCGAGCGCTACACGAACGGCGTGGCCGCGCCCGCCGATCCGCGCGCGGAAGTGGAACGCTTCATTGGCCGCCGCACGCTGTCGAGCACGACGGTGCCCGCGCTCGCCGCGCTGTCGAACCAGGTGGCCGAACAGGTGCGCGGCTACGGCTCGCTCGCGGCGGTGCCGCAGTCGGTCGTCGATAACGTGCGCAACAACATGTATGTGGTTTCCGAGGCGATCCGCCTGCTCGACAAGCAGAAGGCGGTGCCCTTCTCAGCCGACGACCTGAAGTCCATCAACAACTTCCGCAGCCAGATCGACCACGCGACGAAATTCATCCCGACGTGGGTGAAGGTGGCCGTGGCGATCGCACTGGGACTCGGCACGATGGTGGGCTGGAAGCGCATCGTGGTGACGGTGGGCGAGCGCATCGGCAAGCAGCACCTGAGCTACGGCCAGGGCGGCTGCGCGGAGGTCGTGGCGATGGTGACGATCGGCGCGGCGGACGTGTACGGTCTGCCGGTTTCGACCACGCACGTGCTCTCCTCGGGCGTGGCGGGCACGATGGCCGCGAACGGCTCGGGCCTGCAATGGAATACGGTGCGCAGCCTCGTGATGGCGTGGGTGCTCACGCTGCCCGCTTCGATCGTGCTGGCGGGCGCGCTCTACTGGGTGTTCAAGCACGTGTTCTGAATACGCACGGCCAGCAACAAGCCGCGCTCCCCAAGGGAGCGCGGCTTTTTAATTGAACGCTGCGAACGGGCCAGCCTCTCAATAAATCTCCGGAATGATCATGTTCTGCGGCACCGGCTGGCGAATGTAATCCGGATGATGCACGCGCGCCGGCAGCGTGACGTGCGGGTGCTCGATCTCGTGATACGGCACCTGGCTCAGCAAGTGGTGAATGCAGTTCAGCCGCGCGCGCTTCTTGTCCACGCCCTGCACGACCCACCACGGCGCCTCGGGTATGTGCGAGCGCTGCAGCATCACTTCCTTCACGTGCGTGTAGGCCTCCCAGCGGCGGCGGCTTTCGAGGTCCATCGGCGAGAGCTTCCACTGCTTGAGCGGATCGTCGATGCGGCTCTGGAAGCGCACTTCCTGCTCGTCGTCGGTGATCGAGAACCAGTATTTGACGATCTGGATGCCGCTCCTCACCAGCATCTTTTCGAACTCGGGCACCGAGCGGAAGAACTCTTCGTATTCGTCGTCGCTGCAGAAGTTCATCACGCGCTCCACGCCCGCGCGGTTGTACCAGCTGCGATCGAACAGCACCATCTCGCCGCCCGCCGGCAAATGCTGCACGTAGCGCTGGAAATACCATTGCGTGCGCTCGCGGTTGTTCGGTGCGGGCAGCGCGGCCACGCGGCACATGCGCGGGTTCAGGCGCTGTGTGATGCGCTTGATGACACCGCCCTTGCCCGCCGCATCGCGTCCTTCGAAGATCACGACGAGCCGGTGCCCCGTGCTCACGATCCAGTCCTGCAGCTTGACGAGTTCGCCCTGCAGGCGGATCAGCTCGCGGAAATAGACGCGGCGCAGCGCACGCGACTCGTCGCTGATCTGCAGGCCGCTTTCCTGCAGCCGGTCGTCGACCTCCATTTCGAGCTCTTCGTCATAGGCGTCGATGAGTTCTTCATCCAGACGGCGGCGGCGATGCAGATCGGCTTCCTGCTGCTGCGCTTCCGGTTGTTCGGCATCCATCGTGCGGTCCAGTTCATTCATGGCGACTCTCTCCTTGGTCGATGTGCTGGCAACTCGCGCCACTATCGGCGCAGCGAGTGTCACGAATATTTCAAATGCATGCCGATGGCTCACGTGAGAGGTTTGGCGAAGCTCAGTTCGTGGCCGTCCGGATCGACGAGATGGAAATAGCGCTCGCCCCACGGCGCGTCGCGCGGCGCGAATTCGGGCGTGGCGCCGGCCGCCAGTGCGTGGGCGTAGAAGGCGTCCACGTCGGCGACGTAGAGAATCACCCGGCCCCAGCCGTTCACCGGGCCGTGCGGCCCTTCCAGCAGGTTCAGATAGCAGACGCCGGCCGCGCCGCCCAGTTCGAACGACGCAAAGCCCGGCACCGCCGGCCCAGACCTCTGCGCGAAGCCGAGCGCTTCGTAAAAGGGCACCGACCGCGCGATGTCGCTGACGGTCAGCGTCACGGCGCTCAATGCTACGATTTGCGCGGCGCGTTCGTTCATCTGTTCCTCCTGCTCGCGGCACGCTGCGCATCGCCACTGGTTGGACCGCTTTCCGGCCAGCCGATCTCCTCTCCCACCCGCGTGCGCACGAAGTCGATGTGCGTCTGCATCGCCGTGCGCGCCTCCTCCGGGCGCCGCGCGACGATCGCTTCGCACAGCGTGCGGTGCTGCAGCAGCAACTGGTCGGGCGCATCTTCGTTCTGCACACGCAGCCCCGTGCCGTTGATCGTGATGTGCTCGCGCAGCACCCCGAGCACGCTCGTGTGCAGATGCAGGAACATCGCGTTATGCGAGGCCTGTGCGATTACTTCGTGCAGCTTCGCGTCGGTGTCGGCTTCGGCGGCCTTGTCGTCCACTTCGCGCGTGCGCTCCAGCTCCTGCATCAGCGCGCGAATGCGCGCGAGATCCTCGTCGCTCGCGCGCAGCGCCGCGAAATACGCCGTCGCGCCTTCCAGCACGCGGCGAAACTCGAGGATGTCTTCGCGCAAGGCGGGATGATCGGCCACGAGTTGCCCCCAGGGCGAAGCAAAGCCCGTGCGCAGCTGGTCGGTGACGAACACGCCCGCGCCCGGCCGGCTCTGCACGAGGCCGCGCGCAGCCAGGCGCTGAATCGCCTCGCGCACCGTGTTGCGCGCCACGTCGTATTCCAGTGCGAGCACGCGCTCGGAAGGCAGCTTCGCCCCCGCGCGCCAGGTGCCGTCGAGCAGCGACGTCTCCATCTGACGCATCACGGTTTCCACGCGCCCGCGCGGGCCTGCCCTGTCCCTCATTGTCATCCCCGCGCCATCCCGAGTCTCGTTGTCGCTTGCGGCGAGTGGTCCAACCAGTTTGAACCATTCGCCCGAAGCAGGAATTATGCGCCCAAACCAGCGCTTGTCCCCAACCTGCCCGGCCCCGGGCCCGCGGGGAAGGAGCAGGAAAGCGCACAAAGACACCGAGCGAGACATGAAGCCACGGCAATACCCCACCGAGCGCCCCACCGACGTCTATCTGTTCGCCACCTGCCTCGTCGACCTGTTCGTGCCGCAAGCCGGCCTCGACGCGGTGAAGCTGCTCGAACGCGAAGGCCTGACGGTCCACTTCCCGCGCGGCCAGAGCTGCTGCGGCCAGCCTGCGTACAGCAGCGGCAACCCGCGCCAGGCGCGCGAGGTCGCGCTCGCGCAACTCGAACTCTTCGACAAGCCATGGCCCGTGATCGTGCCTTCGGGTTCGTGCGCGGGCATGATGCGTCACCACTGGCCCGCGCTGTTCGACGGCGACGCCGCCAACGCCGCGCGCGCCGAGGGACTCTCGGCACGCGTGTACGAGCTCACCGAATTCCTCGTGCGCGTGCTGAACGTCGATTTCAACGCGTACGGCGCGAATGGTTCTGTCCGGCAGCCCGAAGAGCGTGTCGTGCTGCACACCTCCTGCGGCGCGCGGCGCGAGATGGGCACGCGCGTGCACGGCGTCGAAGTCGTCGATGCGCTGCCGGGCGTGACACGCATCGAGCACGAACGCGAACCGGAATGCTGCGGCTTCGGCGGCACCTTTTCGCTCAAGCATCCGGACATTTCCGGCGCGATGGTCGCCGACAAGATCGCTTCCGCCTGCGCCACGGGCTGCGAGCGGCTCGTTTCCGCCGACTGCGGGTGCCTGCTCAACATCGGCCACGCGGCGGCGCACAAGGGCGCGCCGCTCGCCGTGGAACACCTCGCCTCGTTCCTCTGGCGCCGCACCGGCGGGGAGGCCGCATGAACGTCGATACGATGGGCGCGCGTGCGCGCATGCTGCAACGCCTGCGCGGTCATGCACCCGCCGCGCCCTCCACGACGCTCGACGCGCTCGACGCGCGCATCGACGCGCATTTCACCGCGCGCCGGGCACTCGGCCCGCTTGCGCCGAACGAACGCATCGCGCAGTTCCAGCGCATGCTCGAAGCCGCGCACGCCGAAGTGATCTGCGCGAGCGCCGCAACGTGGGCCGCCGATCTCGCCGGACGCCTCGCCGCGGCGGGCGTGCGCAACCTGCTGCTCGACACCGCCTGCGCCGAAGGCCAGGCGCTCAAGGCAGCGCTCGAAGCCGCGCTCCCGGCCGCCGTGCAGGCGCGCGGTTACACGCGGCCGATCGAAGAGTGGAAGGCCGAACTCTTCGACACCATCGACGCGGGCTTCACCGTCGCGCGCTCGGGCCTCGCGGCGACGGGCACGCTCGTGGTCGTGCCCGACGCGAACGCGCCGCGCACGGTCTCGCTCGTGCCGCCGCTGCACGTCGCGCTGATCCACGCGAGCACGCTGCACGCCGACCTGCACGCCGCCGTGGCCGCGGAGCGCTGGCGTGACGGCATGCCCACCAATCTCGTGATGATCTCGGGTCCTTCGAAGACCTCGGATATCCAGCAAACCACCGCCTATGGCGCGCACGGTCCCCGTGCCCTGTGGGTCGTCGTCGTGACCGATGAGGATCGCGGGACGGATGGGCAGCAAGGAGCCGCCGCATGAGCACGACCACGCAGACCGCTCAGGAAAACACACTCCATTTCGTGCCGACCGCGGAATTTCGCCAGCGCGCACGCACGGCGCTCGACGACCCGCAGCTGCGCAAGAGCTTTCGCGGCGCGATGGACTTCCTGCAAGACAAGCGCGCCGCGCAGTTCCCCGCAGCGGACGAACTCGAAGCCCTGCGCGATCTCGGCGAAGCGGTGCGCCAGCACGCGCTCGCGCGCCTGCCCGAACTCCTCGAACAACTGGAAACGAAGCTGCGCGCGAACGGCATCCAGGTGCATTGGGCCGAGACCGCCGACGAGGCGAACCGCATCGTCCACGCCATCGCGCAACGTCACGCGGCCACCCGCGTCATCAAGGGCAAGTCGATGGCGAGCGAGGAAATCGAGCTCAACCATTACCTCGCGCAGCGCGGCGTCGACTGCATCGAATCGGACATGGGCGAGTACATCGTGCAGCTCGCGGGCGAAAAGCCCTCGCACATCGTGATGCCCGCGATCCACAAGACGAAGGGCGACATCGGGCACCTGTTCGAAGCGCACATTCCCGATACGCCCTTTACGGAGGACGTGGACACGCTCATTCAAACGGGCCGCCGCGCGCTGCGCCGCGCCTTCGTAGATGCGCAGATCGGCCTCTCCGGCGTGAACTTCGCCGCCGCCGATACGGGCACGCTCTGGCTCGTGGAAAACGAAGGCAACGGCCGCCTTTCCACCACGGTGCCCGACGTGCATATCGCGATCATGGGCATGGAAAAGGTCGTGGCAAAGCTCGAGCACATCGTGCCGCTTTCGAGCCTGCTCACGCGCTCCGCCACGGGCCAGCCCATCACGACGTATTTCAACCTGATCAGCAGCCCGCGCCGCGCAGGCGAGAAAGACGGCCCGCGCGAGGTCCATCTCGTCCTGCTCGACAATGGCCGCAGCCAGGCCTATGCCGACGAGCAATTGCGCGCCACCCTGCAATGCATCCGCTGCGGCGCGTGCATGAACCACTGCCCGGTGTACACGCGCATCGGCGGCCATGCGTACGGCACGACGTATCCAGGGCCGATCGGCAAGATCATTTCGCCGCATCTGCTCGGGCTCGACGCAACCGCCGAATTGCCCACCGCTTCGAGCCTGTGCGGCGCGTGCGGCGAAGTCTGCCCGGTGCGCATTCCGATTCCGCAGCTGCTCGTGCGCCTGCGCACCGAGGCGAACCGCGACCCCGAGGAAAACGTCGCGCATCCGCTGCGCGGCCAGGGCGCGAATCACAGCAGGAGCGAGCAATTCATCTGGCGCTTCTGGAGCGGCGCGTTCGCCCATCCGCGCGCCTACCGCGCGCTGCGCTGGGCCGTGACGCGCCTGCGCGGCCTCGCGCCTTCGCAGCAAATGGGCTGGACGCAGCATCGCACGCCGCTCAAGCCCGCGCCGCGCAGCCTGCACGACCTGCTGCGCGAACGCGGCCAGCCGCAATAGCGTTCATGTCGTCAGGCATGCGAAATAACTCGCCAATGCGTGCCTGACGACCTCACATCAATTGACTACCCGCATCATCGGAGGAGACCGTCATGCAACCCTGGTATCAGATCTACACACCGCTCGGCAGTTTGTGGCTATCCGCGCTCGTCGCCGCCATTCCCATTCTGTTCTTCTTCGTCGCGCTCGCCGGCCTGCGCATGAAGGGCCATGTCGCTGCCGCGATCACCTTGTTGCTCGCCCTCGCCGTGGCGATTTTCGAGTACGGCATGCCCGTGCGCCAGGCGCTCGTTTCCGCGGGCTTCGGCTTTGCCTACGGCATCTGGCCGATCGCGTGGATCATCGTGACCGCCGTGTTCCTCTACAAGATCGTCGTGAAGACGGGGCAGTTCGAAATCATCCGCGCCTCGGTGCTCTCGATCACCGACGACCAGCGCCTGCAACTGCTGCTGATCGGCTTCTCGTTCGGCGCGTTCCTCGAAGGCGCAGCGGGCTTCGGCGCGCCCGTGGCGATCACCTCGGCGCTGCTCGTCGGCCTCGGTTTCGAGCCGCTCTACGCCGCCGGCCTGTGCCTCATCGCCAATACCGCTCCGGTTGCGTTCGGCGCGATGGGTATTCCCATCATCGTCGCCGGCCAGGTGACGGGCATCGATCCGTTCCTGATCGGCGCGATGGCGGGCCGCCAGTTGCCGCTGCTCTCGCTGTTCGTGCCGTTCTGGCTCGTCTTCATCATGGACGGCAAGCGCGGCGTGAAGGAAACGTGGCCCGCCGCGCTCGTGGCCGGCGGCAGCTTCGCCGTGACGCAGTACTTCACGTCGAACCACATCGGGCCCGAGCTGCCGGACATCACCTCGGCGCTCGTGAGCCTCGTCGCGCTCGCCGCGTTCCTCAATGTGTGGCAGCCGCGCCGGGCCGCGCAAGGCGCGAGCGTGACGGTGAGCGGCGGTGCCGCCGCGCTGGGCGGCTTCGGCGGCGGCGGTTCGCGTGCGGCCGCTTCGAGCCGCAAGGCTTCGCCATACAGCGTCGCGCAAACGGTGCGCGCGTGGTCGCCGTTCATTCTGCTCACCGCCATCGTGACGGTGTGGAGCGTCAAGCCGTTCAAGGCGCTCTTCGCCGCGAAGGGGCCGCTCGCGGGCACGATTCTGAGCCTGCACGTGCCGGGGCTCGACCGGCTCGTGGTGCGCACGGCGCCGATCGTCGCGTCAGCCAAGCCCTATGAGGCCGTGTTCAAGCTCGACTGGCTCTCGGCCGTGGGCACCGCGATCATGATCACCGCGATCCTCTCCGCGCTCCTGCTGCGCATGAAGCCGCGCGCCGCCGTGGCCGCGTTCTTCGAGACGCTCGGCGAACTGCGCCGCCCCGTGCTTTCCATCGGTCTCGTGCTCGCCTTCGCGTTCGTCGCGAACTACTCGGGCATGTCGTCCACGCTCGCGCTCGCGCTTGCGGGCACCGGCGCCGCCTTCCCGTTCTTCTCGCCGTTCCTCGGCTGGCTCGGCGTGTTCCTCACGGGCTCCGATACGTCGTCGAACGCGCTGTTCTGCTCGCTGCAGCACACCACGGCGCACCAGATCAACGTCTCGGACACGCTGCTCGTCGCAGCCAACACCTCGGGCGGCGTGAGCGGCAAGATGATTTCGCCGCAGTCGATCGCGGTGGCCTGCGCGGCAACCGGCCTCGTCGGCAAGGAGTCGTCGCTGTTCCGCTTCACCGTGCGTCACAGCCTGTTCTTCGCGGCTGTCGTGGGCGTGGTGACGCTGGTTCAGGCTTATGTGCTGACCGGCATGATTGCGCAGTGACGGCGTCGCAAGGCCCGTTCATGCTCGTTTCGATTCCGGACGGCCGCTATGTGGTCACCGCGAGCCATGGCGGCAATACGGAGCGGCGCACGGTGGACATCGGCAAAACGACGCGCGCTCACGAAACCTTCGTCTGGCCGATGTGAAGATCGTCGACGAGCCCCCAGGGCCGGAGGACCTGACACACGTTTCTTTCGCATGACACCCCGTGGCCGCCTCGATGCCACATGAATGAACTCCGTCCCCGTTTGCGGCTATGATCGTGAACTGCGGCGCGGCGGCTCGGCGCCCTGCCGGATTCACGGGGAGTGTCGAATGGCAATGGGCTGGCTCGTCGTATTACCGTTCGTCGCCGCGGCGCTCGTCGCGTTCGCGGGGCCGCTCCCTGGCCGCTCCGCCTTCGGCACATGGGTCGCATTCGCGGCCGCGCTCTTCGGCCTGGGACTGCTGGGCAGCGAACGCGTGGGCATGGCCACTCATGGCGTGCTGCACTGGCAAGCCGACTGGATCCCGCAGTTCGGCCTCTCGTTCGCGCTGCGTCTGGACGGTCTTTCGTTCATGTTCGCACTGCTCGTGCTCGCGATCGGCCTGCTGGTTTTTATCTACGCGCGCTACTACCTCGCGGGCAGCGAGTCGCTGCCGCGCCTTTACGCGCTGCTGCTGCTCTTCATGGGCGCGATGCTCGGCGTGGTGCTGTCGGACAACCTGCTGCTGCTCGTGATCTTCTGGGAACTCACGAGCATCGTGTCGTTCCTGCTGATCGGCTTCTGGCCTTCGCGCCCCGAAGCGCGGCGCGGCGCGCGCATGGCGCTCGCCATCACGGGCGCGGGCGGTCTCGCGCTGCTGGCCGCCGTGCTGCTGCTCGGCCATGTCTGCGGCAGCTACGACCTCGATGTCGTGCTCGCGCATGCGGGCCTCGTGCAGCGCGATCCGCTGTATCCCGCGATTCTGCTGCTCGTTCTTTTCGCGGCCTGCACGAAGTCGGCGCAGTTTCCGTTCCACTTCTGGCTGCCGCATGCGATGTCGGCGCCGACGCCCGTTTCCGCGTACCTGCATTCGGCGACCATGGTGAAGGCGGGTATTTTTCTTATCGCGCGCTTTTACCCTGTGCTCGAAGGCACCGACTGGTTCTTCTACGTGACGAGCCTGATCGGCCTCGTCACGCTCACGGGCGGCGCAGCCATGGCGCTCGTGCAGCGCGACCTCAAGGGCCTGCTCGCGTATTCCACCATCAGCCATCTCGGGCTCATCGTGCTGCTGTTCGGCCTCGACACGCAGCTCTCCACTGTCGCCGCGCTCTTTCACACCTTCAACCACGCGGTATTCAAGGCTTCGCTCTTCATGGCGGCGGGCATCATCGACCATGAAACGGGCACGCGCGATCTGGGCCGCCTGCGCGGCCTGCGCCGCTTCATGCCGCATACCGCCGCGCTGGCCGCCGTGGCATCGCTCGCCATGGCGGGCGTGCCGCTGCTCAACGGCTTCCTCTCGAAGGAGATGTTCTTCGGCGAAACGCTTGCACAAGGACTCCTTGGCGACTTCAACTGGATCATTCCCGCGCTCGCCGTCATCGCGGCGGGGCTCTCGGTGGCGTACTCGCTGCGCTTCGTGTGGGGCGTGTTCTTCGACGGCGAGACGCCGCACGACCTTCCGCACTACCCGCCACACGAACCGCCGCGCTTCATGAAGCTGCCCGTCGAGATTCTCGTCGTCATCTGTCTGCTCGTGGGGCTCGTGCCGGAGCGGACCATCGGCAAGATGCTCGAGTCCGCGGCGTGGTTCACGCTGGGCGGCGTCGTGCCCACGTACAGCCTGAGCTTGTGGCACGGCATCAATCTGCCGCTCCTGATGAGCTGCGTGTCGTTCGCGGGCGGCGCGCTGCTGTTCTTCTATCGCCGCGACGCGTTCCGCCACCATCGTTCGATGCTTTCCGAAATGAACGCGAGCGAAGGCTTCGACCGCTTCGTGCAGCAACTCGAAAAAGCCGCGGGCTTCGTGGTGAATCGCTTTGAAACGCGGTCATTGCCCTCCTATCTCGCGTGGATGATCACGGCGATGCTGATCGTGCCCGGCGCAGCGCTGCTCGCCCTGCCGGCGCTGGACGGCGCGTATCGCTCGGCGCCGCTCGACGCAATGACGCTCGTCGGCCTCGTGCTGATGGCGCTGATGGCGGCAGGCGTCGTGCTCGTGCGCGCCAATACGCTCTATGCGCTCGTGATGCTGAGCACCTGCGGGCTGCTCGTCACGCTGGCGTTCGTGCGGTTTTCCGCGCCCGATCTCGCGCTCACGCAGATCTCCGTGGAAGTGGTCACCGTGCTGCTGCTCGTGCTCGCCATCTACTTTCTGCCTGTCGTGCAGCGCGCGCAGCAGCCGCGAGGCGCGCGTGCCCGCAACGCGGTGCTCGCGCTCGCGGGCGGCGCGCTGATCGGCGCCGTGGCATATGCGGTGATGACGCGTGCACCCGTCGATGGCGTCGGTCAGTTCTTTCTCGCCAACGCGCTGCCGGGCAGCGGCGGCCACAATGTGGTGAACGTGATCCTCGTGGACTTCCGCGGCTTCGACACGATGGTCGAGATCAGCGTGCTGGTGGTGGCGGGGCTCGCCGTGAAGGCGCTGCTGCGCGGCCTGCGCCTGAAATCGCCCGATACGGGCCCGGGCGGCCTGCCGTGGTCGTCGCAGTCGCATCCGCTGCTGCTCGCCATTCTCGCGCGCCTCATGCTGCCGCTCACCCTGCTCGTTGCCGTCTTCATCTTTCTGCGCGGCCACAATCTGCCGGGCGGCGGCTTTATCGCCTCGCTCGTGATCTCCATCGCACTGCTGCTGCAATACGTGGCGAGCGGCGTGCTGTGGACCGAGTCGCGCGTCCGTATCAACTACCGCGCGCTCGCGGGCCTCGGCATTCTCGTCGCAGCCGCAACGGGCGTGGGCGCGATCGTGCTCGGCCGGCCCTTCCTCACGAGCGCGTTCGGCCATCTGCACGTGCCGCTGATCGGCGAAATCGAACTGAGCACGGCCATGCTGTTCGACCTCGGCGTGCTTGGCGCCGTGGTCGGCACGACGCTCACGATCGTCTCGCACCTCGGCGTGCGCGACAAGGACATGCAATCCGTGGAGAAAAGCTGATGGAAGCCGCCTTCGCCATTACGCTCGGCGTACTCTGCGCGAGCGGCATCTATCTGCTGCTGAGCGCCCGCGTGCTGCCCGTGATCCTCGGCATCACGCTGTTCTCGTATGCGATCAACCTGTTCCTGCTCGGCATGGGCCGGCTCTCCACCGGCAGGCCGCCCGTGATCGCGGCGCTCGCGCACTATGCCGACCCGGTGCCGCAGGCGCTCGTGCTCACGGCGATCGTGATCGGCTTCGCCATGACGGCCTTCACGGTCGTGCTCGCGCTGCGCGCGCTCGCGATCGACGGCACCGATCATGTGGACGGCGACAACCCGCGGCGCAGCGGCCCGGAGATGCGCGGCGAATGAATCACGCTCTCATCCTCCCCATCCTGATTCCGCTGTTCGCGGCCGGCGCGATCGTTGCGCTGCCGCTGCGCGCGAAGCGCCTGCAGCGCGCGATCAACGTGATTGCCACGCTTGCGCTGCTGCCCATCGCGGTGGCGCTCGCCGAGTTCGCGGCGCAAGGACGGATTGCCGGCTATGCGCTCGGCGCGTGGCCCGCGCCGTTCGGCATCGTGTTGCAGATCGACCGGCTCGGCGCGCTCATGCTCGTGCTGACCGCGCTGCTCGCGTGCTGCTGCCTGCTCGGCACCACGAGCGCCGACGCCCGGCGCGGGCGCTACTACCGCGCGCTCGTGCAGTTCGAACTGATGGGCCTGAACGGCGCGTTTCTCGCCGGCGATCTCTTCAATCTGTTCGTCTTCTTCGAACTGTTGCTGATCGCCTCTTACGCGCTGCTGCTGCATGGCGGCGGACGCCGCCGCGTGCGCAACGGCCTGCACTACATGCTGCTGAACCTCGTGGGCTCGTCGTTCTTCCTGATCGCGCTGGGCGTGCTATACGGCCTCACGGGCACGCTCAACATGGCCGACGCGGGCGAACGGCTCGCGCACCTGGACCCCGCTTCGCTGCCCCTCGCCCAGTTCGCGGGCGCGACGCTCATGCTCGTATTCGGCCTCAAGGCCGCCGTGTTCCCCATGTCGTTCTGGCTGCCGCAGGCGTACCGAAGCGCAATCGGACCGGTGGCTGCGCTGTTCGCGATCGTGACCAAGGTGGGCATCTACGCGATGCTGCGCTGCGACGCGCTCGTGTTCGGCGCGGCGGGCGGCGTGCTCGACGCGTTCCTGCATCAATGGGCGTGGTGGCTCGCCATCGCGACGATCGTCTATGGCGCGCTCGGCGCGCTCGCGGTATCGAGCCTCAAGACCACGACCGGCTTTCTCGTGCTGGTCTCGGTCGGCCTGCTGATTGCGGCCGTCACGCTGCAAACCGTGCTCGCGTGGAGCGCGCTGCTGTACTACCTCATCAGCACGACGCTATGCACGGGCGCACTGTTCATGCTCGCCGATGCACTGGAGCCCGAAGCCAGCGAGCCTGCGGCCGTGCCCGCTGCCCCCGAAACGCGCGAGCCCGCGTCGCTCGAATCGCTCGACGACGCCACCGCACCCGCCATCACGCCCGAAGCGGACAGCGAGCCGATCGCAACGCCGCCCGGGGCTGCGGACCCAGAAAAAACGCCTGCGCCCTGGCCCTCGAACATCGCCGGCGTGCTCTATCTCGCTGCAGCGGTTGGCGCTGTGGGCCTGCCGCCGCTCTCGGGCTTTCTCGGCAAGGCCATGGTGCTCGCCGCCACACCGCTTGCGCAGGCCGTCGTGCTGTGGCCCGCCGTGCTGATCGCGGGCCTGCTGTCGATCGTCGCGCTCAGCCGCACAGGCACGCGCCTGCTGTGGGCGATGCCCGCCGCGCGCGCCTGCGACGGCGCACCCGCCGGCGCGCCGCGCGACAGCCGCGCCAGGCTCGCCGCGTGTGCGCTGCTGCTCGCGGGCGTGGTGGCGGCAACGGTGTTCGCCGGCCCGCTCAAGCAGTATCTCGACGCCACCGCCGCGCAGTTGTTCGACCGCGAAGCCTATGTTCACGCGATCCTGCCCGCGCAGGCCACGCAAACGTCACAAGGCGGAGGAAGCTGACATGAAGAGGCTCTTTCCGCACCCCTGGCTCACCGTCGTGCTGCTCGTGTGCTGGGTCTTGCTGATGAACGACGTGTCGCCGGGCAACCTGCTCCTCGGATTCGTGCTCGGGACCGCCATCGCCTACCGCGTGGGCGAAGGGCTGTGGCTCACGCCCGTGCGCTTCGGCAAGCCGTGGCGGCTCGTACGGCTCCTCGGGCATGTGCTCTACGACATCCTCGTGGCGAATCTCGAAGTCGCGTTGCTCGTGCTTGGCCCGACGCAGCGCCTGCGCCCCGCCTTCATCGACGTGCCGCTCGACAGCACCCACGAAATCGCGCTGGCGGCGCTCATCAGCATCGTCTCGCTGAGCCCCGGCACGCTGTGCGCCGAGCTCTCCGACGACCGCAGACGCCTCGTCGTGCACGTGCTCGACCTCGAAGACGAAGCCGCGCTCGTCGCCTTGATCAAGTCCCGTTACGAAGCCCCGCTCATGGAGATCTTCGCATGCTAGCCATCGTCATTCCGGTGTCGTTCGCGATCCTCGGGCTCGCGTTCCTGCTCACGCTCGTGCGCCTCGTGCGCGGGCCTTCGCTGCCCGACCGGCTCGTTGCGCTCGACACGCTCAATATCAACGCGATCGCGCTCATCGTCGTCTACGGCATCATGCTGCGCTCGACGGTCTTCTTCGAAATCGCGCTGCTCATCGCGGTGATGGGGTTCGTGGCGACCGTCGCGTTCACCAAGTACCTGCAGCGCGGCGACATCATCGAACTGAACTAGGACGCGTGCGTCATGCAAACCGTCATCGAAGCGATTGTCTGCGTGCTGCTCCTGCTCGGCAGCGCGTTCACGCTGATCGGCGCCATAGGACTCGCACGCCTGCCCGACTTCTACATGCGCCTGCACGGACCGACCAAGTCGACCACGCTCGGCGTGGGCGGCGTCGTGCTCGCTTCCGTCGTGTATTTCAGTGCGCACAATAATTTCGCGAGCCTGCACGAAGTGCTGATTCCGGCGTTCCTGTTTCTCACCGCGCCCATCAGCGCGCATATGCTCACCAAGGCCGGGATCCAGCAGCGCGTCGCCGTTTCGTCCGTGACGCGCGGAAGGCCGGACGCGGCCAGTGCCAGTGCCAGTGCAGGCGGCGAGCGTGCGCGAGACGCGAACCGGGACAGCAATGCCGCACAGGACTCTTGAATGCGCGGTGCGTGGTGGCGTGCTGCATGCGCCGCTCACGCATCCGCGCCGCGCCCGGTCTTGCGGGCCTCGCCCAGCACGTAATCGATGAAGGTGGACGCCGCCCGCGTGTGGTGGCGGTTCGGCATATAGAGCATATACATATGCGTGCCGAAAATGCTCAGGCGCCAGGCGTCGAGCGACGTCACGGCCGCGCCCCGGCGAATGTCGTCGTGCATCACGTAGTCGGGCACGATGCCCACGCCGAGTCCCGCGAGAATCGACTGGCGCAAAAACAGGAAGTTTTCCGAAATAATCGAGGGCTCGAGCAGCACCTCGTGCCGGTCCTCGTTCAGATAGCCCGCCAGGCGCAATTGCCGCCCCACCACCGTCGCCGTGATGACGGGCGCGCGCGCCAGATCTTCCAGCGTTTGCGGCATGCCGTGCCTTTCAGCCCATTCCTTGCGCGCGCACGCGATGTACTTCACCGGCCCCATGTCGCGCGCCACGAGATTCTGCGGCGGCTCGTGCATCACGCGCACGGCAATATCGACTTCGTCGCGCAGCAGGTCTTCCACGCGGTTCTCGAACATCACGTCGAGCACGATGCCGGGGTACATCCGCTTGAACTGGATCAGCCAGTCCGACATCACGAGTTGCCCGTAGCCGCTCGGCACCGAAAGCCGCACGCGCCCCTGCAGGCTCTGGCCGAGGGTGGAGACCGATTCGCGCGCGGCGAGCAGCGCGTTCTGGATCGCGCGGCCGTGCTCGTAGAGCTTCAGGCCGATTTCGGTCGGCTCGACACGGCGCGTGGTGCGGCGCACGAGCTGCAGGCCGATCGACTTCTCCAGGTGATTGAGGTGGTAGCTGACGTTCGCGCGGCTCATCTTGAGCCGGCGCGCCGCCTCGCTCAGGTTGCCCGCGTCGAGAATCTCGACGAGCAGGGTCAGCGCATTGACGTCCATGGCACATCCACTGTCAAGGATATTTTGACAGTCTGTCAACGAGCGATGGGATTGTCAATTGCTCCTGGCGCGCCGAGAATCGGCGTGAACATGAAACATTGCCACTCGGGCAATCTCGGGCCGTCAATATGACCCGCCAGTCCGGCCCTCATTATGGAGACAGTATCGCCATGGCAACCCATCCCGTGAACGCCTCCCCCGTCACGCATGAACTGCGCGGCAAGGTGCTGCTCGTCACCGTCGACAATCCGCCCGTCAACGCGCTGGGCGCGGACGTGCGCCGCGGCCTCGCCGCCGCCATCGGGCATGCCGAGGCGAACGACGCCGTGCAGGCCGTGCTGATCGTCGGTGCGGGGCGCAATTTCATTGCCGGCGCGGACATTCGCGAGTTCGGCCAGCCGCCGCAGCCTCCCGCGCTGCCCGACGTATGCAACCGCATCGAGGCCTGCCACAAGCCGGTGATCGCCGCGATTCACGGCGCGGCGCTCGGCGGCGGCCTCGAAGTGGCGCTCGCGGCACACTACCGGCTCGCCGTGGCGGGGGCGAAGCTCGGCCTGCCCGAAGTGCAGCTGGGCCTGCTGCCCGGCGCAGGCGGCACGCAGCGCGCGCCGCGTTTGATCGGCGCAGAGACGGCGCTCTCGCTCATGCTGAGCGGCCGTCATGCAAGCGCGCAGGAGGCGCACAAGCTAGGCCTCGTCGACCGGCTGGGCGCGAGCGACGATATTCTCGCCGAAGGCCTCGCCTACGCGCAGGAACTGCTCGCAGGCCACGCACCGGTGCGCCGCACCCGCGACGCCCAGGCGCTCGCCGACCGCACGCAAGCGCAAGCCGCAATCGACGCCGCGCGCGCCGAGACCGCGAAGAAATCGCGTGGCCTCTTCTCGCCGCTGAAGATCGTCGATTGCGTGCAGGCCGCGCTCGATCTTCCGTTCGACGAGGGCCTGCGCTTCGAGCGCAAGCAGTTCCTCGAATGCCTCGAGAGCCCGCAGCGTGCGGGTCTCGTGCATGCGTTCTTCGCTGAGCGCGAAGTGCAGAAGGCCCCTGAAACGAAGAGCGCGAAGCCGCGCGCGATCGAAACCGTCGGCGTGATCGGCGGCGGCACGATGGGCGCGGGCATTGCCGTGGCCGTGCTCGACGCGGGCCTGCCGGTGACGATGATCGAGCGCGACGACGCCTCGCTCGCGCGCGGCCGCGCCCATGTGGAAAAGGTCTACGACGGCCTCATCGCCAAAGGCCGCATGAAGCCCGAAGCGAAAGCGCAGATTCTCGCGCGCTTGAGCGGCAGCACCTCGTACGATGCGCTTGCGAACGCCGATCTCGTCATCGAAGCCGTATTCGAGGACATGGCCGTGAAGCAGGCCGTGTTCGCCGAACTCGACCGGGTGTGCAAGCCCGGCGCCGTGCTCGCGACCAACACCTCGTATCTCGACATCGACGCCATCGCGGCCAGCATCGAACGCCCGCAGGACGTGGTGGGCCTGCACTTCTTCTCGCCCGCCAACATCATGAAGCTGCTCGAAATCGTGGTGCCGAAGCAGGTGAGCGCCGATGTGGTCGCCACGGCGTTCGAGCTGGCGAAGAAGCTGCGCAAGGTGCCCGTGCGCGCCGGCGTGTGCGACGGCTTCATCGGCAACCGCATTCTCGCGGTGTTTCGCACCGCTGCGGATCATCTGATGGAAGACGGCGCTTCGCCATATCAGATCGACAAGGCCGTGCGCGACTTCGGCTTTCCGATGGGTCCGTACCAGGTGGTCGATCTCGCGGGCGGCGACATCGGCTGGGCCACGCGCAAGCGCCGCGCCGCCACGCGCGATCCGAAGGCGCGCTACGTGCAGATCGCCGACCGCATTTGCGAGCGCGGCTGGTTCGGCCAGAAGACGGGCCGCGGCTTCTATCTGTACCCGGAAGGCGCACGCACGGGCACGCCCGACCCCGAAGTCGAAGCCATCATCGAAGCCGAGCGCGAACGCGCGGGCATCACGCCGCGCGCCTTCACCGACGAAGCAATCATGCGCCGTTACATGGCCGCGATGATCAACGAAGGCGCGAACGTCGTGCATGAAAAGATCGCCCTGCGCCCGCTCGATGTCGATGTCACGCTGCTCTACGGCTACGGCTTCCCGCGCTATCGCGGCGGCCCGATGAAGTACGCCGATACCGTGGGCCTCGCCAACGTGCTCGCCGATATCCGCGAGTATGCGAAGGAAGATCCGCTGTTCTGGCGTCCTTCGCCGCTGCTCGTCGAACTGGTCGAGCGCGGCGAGAATTTCGCGAGCCTCAATCACTCGGCCTGAAAGTGCAATAAGGGTGCAACAAGGAGCTTTTCAGACATGGACCTCAAATTCACCGCCGAAGAAGAGGCGTTTCGCGGCGAAGTGCTAGCGTTCCTGAACGAGCGCCTGCCACAGCGCCTTGCCAGCAAGGTGAGCAATGGCCGGCACCTCACGCGCGAAGACATGGCGCAATGGCACGCCATCCTCCACGAAAAAGGCTGGCTCGCGAATCACTGGCCGCGGGAATACGGCGGCCCCGGCTGGACCGCCGTGCAGAAGTTCATCTTCGAGAACGAATGCGCGATTGCAGGCGCGCCGCGCATCGTGCCGTTCGGCGTGAACATGCTCGGCCCCGTACTCATCAAGTACGGCAGCGAGGCGCAAAAGCGCTACTGGCTGCCGCGCATTCTCGACGGCTCGGACTGGTGGTGCCAGGGCTATTCGGAACCGGGCGCGGGCTCGGACCTCGCCTCGCTGCGTACGGCTGCCGTGCGTGACGGCGGCCACTACGTGGTGAACGGCCAGAAGACGTGGACCACGCTCGGCCACTACGCGAACAGGATCTTCTGCCTCGTGCGCACGGCCACCGACGTGCGCAAGCAGGAAGGCATCAGCTTCCTGCTGATCGACATGAACACGCCGGGCATCGAGGTTCGCCCCATCGTCACACTCGACGGCGAACACGAGGTCAACGAAGTGTTCTTCACCGACGTGCGCGTGCCGGTGGCCAACCTGGTTGGCGAGGAAAACCGGGGCTGGACCTACGCGAAATATCTGCTCACGTACGAGCGCACGAATATCGCGGGCGTGGGCTTTTCGGTGGCAGCGCTCGCGCGCCTGAAGCGCGCCGCGCAGAAGATCACGCGCAACGGCAAGCCGCTCGCGGAAGACCCGCAATTCGCAGCGCGCATCGCAAAGGTCGAGATCGATCTCGAGAACATGAAAACGACGAACCTGCGCGTGATCGCAGCCGTGGCAGGCGGCGGCGTACCCGGCGCCGAAAGCTCGATGCTCAAGATCCGCGGCACCGAGATCCGCCAGGAGATCTCCTCGCTGCTGCGCCGCGCGATGGGACCGTATGCGGCGCCGTTCGTCGAGGAAGCGCTCGAAGAAGGTTACGCGGGCGACGCAATCGGCCCCGACGAAGCCGCCAGTGCCGCCGCGCAATACTTCAACAACCGCAAGCTGTCGATATTCGGCGGCTCCAACGAAATTCAGAAGAACATCATCTCCAAGATGATTCTCGGTCTTTGAGGCACGCCATGGACTTCCAGCACACTGAAGACCGCCGCATGCTTGCGGATACGCTCAATCGCTTTATCACGGAGCAATACGGTTTCCATGCACGCGATACAATCGCGCGCTCCGATGCAGGCTTTAGCGCAGACATGTGGCAGCGCTTCGCCGAACTCGGCGCGATCGGCGCGCTGTTCGCCGAAGCCGATGGCGGCTTCGGCGGCGCGGGCTTCGACGTCGCGGTGGTGTTCGAAGCGCTCGGGCGCGGACTCGTGGTCGAGCCGTTCCTCGATACGCTGATCGTCGGCCGCGCGCTCGCCCACGCGGGCAGCGAGGCGCAGCGCGCGCGCATCGCCTCATTGATCGACGGCTCGCAAATCGCCGCGCTCGCGCACGACGAGCCGGGTTCGCACTACGAGGACGCACGCGTGGCGGCGCGCGCGGAGAAAGGCGGCGATGGCTGGATCCTGCAAGGTGCGAAGGGCGTCGTACAGCACGCGGAACATGCCGATGTGCTGCTCGTTTCGGCACGAACCTCGGGTAACGAATTCGACGAAGCGGGCATCTCCCTCTTCCTCGTGCCGCGCGCTGCAGCGGGCGTGAGCGTGCGCGGCTACCGCAAGATCGACGGCGGCCGCGCCGCGGAAGTGACGCTCGACGGCGTGAGGCTGAATGCCGATGCGCTCGTCGGCACGCAAGGCAGCGGCCTCGCGACGCTCGAACATGCACGCGGATACGGCATCGTCGCGCTTGCATCGGAGGCCGTGGGCGCGATGGATATCGCGCGCGACTTCACGCTCGAGTACCTGCGCACGCGCAAGCAGTTCGGTGCGCCCATCGGCAGCTTCCAGGCGTTGCAGCATCGCATGGCGGACGTGCTGCTCGAAATCGAGCAGGCGCGCTCGGCGGTCATCAACGCGGCAGCGGCGATCGACGCGCCGCGCGCGCCGCGCGAGCGTGCGCTTTCGGCCGCCAAGTACACGATCGGGCGCATTGGCGCGCGCGTGGCCGAAGAAGCGATCCAGCTGCACGGCGGCATCGGCATGACGTGGGAACTGCCGCTCGCGCACTATGCAAAGCGGCTCGTGATGATCGATCATCAGCTCGGCGACGAGGATCATCATCTCGCGCGCTACATCGCATTGGGGCGCGAGGCGGCATGAAACATGAGGGGCGGCTGCATGCAGTTGCCCCGGCAACGAACCAGGAGTACCTGTTGATGCAGACGGACAAAGACATGCCCCTGGCGGGCGTGCGCGTGCTCGACCTTTCGCGCGTGCTGGCCGGGCCGTGGAGCGCGATGGTGCTCGGCGACCTCGGCGCGGAAGTCATCAAGATCGAGCATCCCGAGCGCGGCGACGACACGCGCGACTGGGGTGTGCGAGTCGGCAAGACCGAGACTGCGTATTTCAACAGCGTGAACCGCAACAAGCGCTCGATCACGCTCGATCTGCAAACGCCCGAAGGCCAGCAGATCGTGCGCCAGCTGGCGAAAACCAGCGACATCGTCGTTCAGAACTTCAAGTGCGGCGGAGCGGAAAAGCTCGGGCTCGGCTATGAGCCGTTGAGCGCCGAGAATCCGCGTCTCATTTATTGCTCGATTTCGGGCTACGACCGCACCGGACCCGAAGCGCAACGCCCCGGCTACGACCTCGTCGTGCAGGGCGAAACGGGCCTCATGGCGATGAACGGCGAAGCCCACCAGCCGCCGCTCAAATTCGGTGTGGCGGCCGTGGATCTTTTCACGGGCATGTATTCCGCACAGGCGATGCTCGCCGCGCTCTACGAGCGCGAGCGCACGGGCCGCGGGCGCCACATCGAGATGGCGCTGTTCGACTGCGGCCTCATGATTACCGCTTATTACGGCCTCGAAGCGCTGCTGATCGGCGAGGACCCGCCGCGTTACGGCAATGCGCACCCGTCGATCGTGCCGTATGGCGTGTTCGATGCCGCCGATGGTCCGCTCGTCATCACCGTGGGCAACAACGCGCAGTTCGAACGCTTTTGCCGCGAAGTGATCGAGCGCGCCGACCTCGCCGACGATGCGCGCTACAAGACCAACATCCTGCGCGGGCAGAACCGCGAAACGCTCCTGCCCGAACTCACTCGCGAACTGGGCAGCCGCCCGCGCAAACTGCTGCTCGAACGGCTCGCGCGCGCGGGCATTCCGTGCGGCGAAGTGGCGGGCTTGCGCGAGGCGCTGCTTTCGCCGCGCGCCACGCGCGGCGGGCTCGTCACGCAGCAGCCGCATCCGCATACCGAAAGCGGCACGACGCCGGTGCTTGCGCCGCCCTGGCGCTTCGACGGCGAACGCCTGCCCGTGCGGCACGCGCCTCCGCAACTGGGCGAAGGCACGCAGGAGGTCCTGCAGTCGATGCTCGGTTATTCGGCGGAACAGGTGGCCGCGTTGAAGGAGAAAGGCGTTATCTGAATCCGGTCCCGGCCGTACCCGGCCTCGCGTTGCACGTAGTTGCGCGCGCCCGGTTATATTGCGCGTGATGGTCCCGCACGCCGCTTGCGGCTAGTCGCGCACGGCGAGTCGCGCACGGCGAGTCGCGCACGGCGAGTCGCGCACGGCCGGCTGCGGACAGCCGGCTGCGGGCCGGCAGCCGCTCAATCTCGCGCCCTTCCCGCGAGCCCCAGCAAACGAACCCGCCCCGCTCATGGAGCACGCCTACGATCATCTGCTGCACCTGCTCGCCGCGCACGCGACGTGGACGCTCGCCTTTGTCGTGGTCGCCGCTTTCCTCGAATCGCTCGCGTTCGTCGGCACGTTCATTCCCGGCAGCACGGCGATGTTCATTGCAGGCGCGTTCGCAGCCACCGGCACGATCAACCTCGGCTGGCTCTTCGTCTGCGCCATTGCGGGCGCCGTGGCCGGCGACGGCGTGAGCTTCTGGATCGGCCATCGCTATCGCGGCTCGCTGGCCCAGATGTGGCCGTTCAGCCGCCATCCCGCCATTCTCGAACGCGCGCAGGCCTACTTCGTGAGCCACGGCACGCGCAGCGTGATCCTCGCGCGCTTCATCGCGCCGCTGCGCGCCGTCGTGCCGATCGTCGCGGGCATGGCCGGTATGAAGCCCATGCGCTTCCTCATGATGAACGTGATTTCCGCGCTCGTCTGGGCGCCCGCGCATATCGTGCCGGGCGTGGTGTTCGGCGCCTCGCTCCAGCTCGCGGGCGCCGTGTCGTTCCGGCTGGTGGTCGTCATCGGCATCGTCGCGCTCGCGGTCTGGCTCATCTGGCGTTTCGTGCGCATGCTGCTGCTGCACATCGACAACTGGGCAGGCGCGTCGCGGCGCAGCGCGGCGCAGTGGGCGGCGCAGCATCCCGGGCGCGCCTCGAAGCGCATCGCCCGCCTGCTCGACCCGGCGCAGCCCGCGCTCGGCCCCGTCATCGTGATCACGGGCCTCGTGCCGGTATGCGCCGCCGTGTTTTCCTATGTGCTCGGCAACGTGCTGCGCGGCGCGCCGCTCGTGCAAATCGACCAGTCCGTGCGCCAGTTCCTGCAGTCGATTCGCACCACATGGGCCGACGCGGCCCTCGCGCGCGTCGAAACGCTCGGCAGCACCTGGACGCTGGCGGCGCTCATCGCGACGGCGGGTATATGGATGGTGCTGGAGCGGCGTTGGCGCACTATCGCTTACTGGATGATCGCGGCGGCCGTTTCGCAGTTGCTCATCCTCATCCTGCGCTTCGTGATCCACCATACGTCGCCGGGCGGCGGCCAGGCCGTCGAGGCCTACGTGTTCCCGAGCGACCGCGTGTCGTCGATGGTGATCGTCTACGGCTTCGTGATGTTCCTGCTCGTGCGCCGCGCAAGCATGCTGGAGGCCGCGCTCGTTGCCGCGCTCGGCAACGGGATCGTCGTGGCCGTAGCGTTCGCGGGGCTCTACTTCGACCGCTTCCTGTTCTCGGACGCCATCGGCGGCGCGGCCTTCGCCGCCATCTGGGTGGCGATCGTGGTGCTCACCTCGCTCTGGCGCTACCCGAAGCGGCCGCCGCAACGCGCATACATGCCGCCCATCGTGCTGATCGTGCTGGTCGGCGCCGTTCTGCTGCAAACGTTGCCGGCCGCGCGCACGCCCGCGCCGCCCACCGCCGCTGCGGCGCCGCCTGTCGTCCTTTCGCAGATGCAGTGGAGCGATTCGCTGTGGAGGACGTTTGCGTGCTATCGCTTCGACATGAAAGGCGCGCGCCGAGAGCCGATCACGATCCAGTGGGCCGCGAGCGCCGACGATCTGCGCGCCGCGCTGCGCGACGCGGGCTGGGCCGAAGGTCCGCAGCTCTCGGTGAGGAGCGTGCTATCGCTTGTCGCACCGAACGTGGACGTGATGTCGCTGCCGCTGCTGCCGAAGCTGAACAATGGCCTGCCCTCGCCGCTCGTGTTCGCCCGCGCGCGCCTCGCCGGGAAGCCTGACGACGCGGGCGAGCCGGGCAGCCGCCGCGACGTGCTGCGCTTCTGGCCGTCGGGCTACGCGCTCGCGCCGCGGCATCATGGAAACAGCAATGGAAACGGCAATGGCGACGGCCACGCAGGCGACGGGGAGCCCACGCCGATCTGGGTCGGCTCGCTCGTCCATGAACGGCTGCGGCGCGGGTCGTGGCCGTTCAACGTGGTCACGACCTATCCCGACGACGCCTCCGACCTCAGCGCCCCCGGCCAGCCCGCGGGCTGGCGGACGCTCGCGCTGCCGGGCGAGCTGAGCTGCGAAGGGCGGCCCGTCAAGCTGATCGTGCAGGGCGAGCGCTGAAAGGGCGATTGAAGGCTCAGGCCGGGCTCTCGCCCCAGCTTCCCGTGGCGTGGAAGCGGTCGATGCGCTTGCGCGCGTCCGCGTAGGCGGCGTCGAGCGCGGCGTCGGGGCCCGTGTAGTTGCGCATCATGTCGTGAAAGCGCACGCTGCGCCCTTCGACATGGGCGTCCGCCCCGTGGCGGCAGATGTAGCCGCTGTAGTGGAACAGCGGCTCGGGCGCGCGCGGCCCGAACGCCGGAATCGGCAGCACCCAGATCTCGAAGCCTTCATGCTCGGTGTGGTCCCACATGGTGTGTCTCCCGCTCGCCATGACATCGATTATCGTCGCACGGCACCCCTCTCGCCTGCAAACGGCCGTTTTCCCCGAGTTTGGCTAAACTATGCGGGCGCAGCAGAACCCAAACCCGACTCAGGACCCAGAAGCGATACCCCACATCATGACGCCGGCCTCTCTCACGCAGGAACCGCAGTCCGTCTCCAGCGCCGTCACGCGCAACGCCTTCTTCATCGTGGCGACCGTCAACGAAGACGCCGCGAGCCGCGCCACCGTGCGCGCCTGGTGCGCCGATGTCGCCAACCTCGTGCGCGCGGTCGGCAAGCGCGTACCCGCCGGCAATCTGTCGTGCGTGGTCGGCTTTTCGTCCGACGCATGGGACAAGCTGTTCGGCGAGCCGCGCCCGGCCGGCCTGCACCCGTTCCGCGAATTCGGCACGGGCGAGCGCAAGGCCATTGCCACGCCGGGCGACATCCTGCTGCACATTCGCGCCGACGAAACCGACCTCTGTTTCGAGCTGGCCACCCAGCTCATGACGCGCCTGGAAGGCGCGGTCACGACCGTGGACGAAGTGCACGGCTTTCGCAACTTCGACATGCGCGCGATGATCGGCTTCGTCGACGGCACCGAGAATCCGACGGGCAACGAAGCCGTCCATTTCACGGTGATCGGCGAAACCGAAGATCCCGAATTCTGCGGCGGCAGCTACGTGCTCGTCCAGAAGTACCTGCACGACATGAAAGGCTGGAACGCGCTTTCCGTGGAGGCCCAGGAGCACATCATCGGCCGCACCAAGCTGCAGGACATCGAACTGGACGAAGCGGTGAAGCCGAGCTGGTCGCACAGCTCGCTCACCACGCTCGAAGACGACGCGGGCAACGAGATCAAGATCCTGCGCGACAACATGCCGTTCGGCCGGCCCGGCTCGGCCGAATTCGGCACCTACTTCATCGGCTACGCGCGCTCGCCCGAGCCGATCGAACAGATGCTCGAAAACATGTTCGTCGGCCTGCCGCCCGGCAACTATGACCGTCTGCTCGACTTCAGCCGCGCCGTCACGGGGGGCCTGTTCTTCGTGCCGTCGCAAACGCTGCTCGAAGCACTCGCCGAAGTCGACCCGGGCGCCGCGCCCACCGTCGAGGTGAGCGCCGCCGGTTCATCAGAAACAGAAACCGGGCCTGCCGCCGCGCCGAGCGCGGACGGCTCGCTCGCCATCGGATCCCTTAAAGGAGCACCCCGGCATGAATAACCTCCATCGCGAGCTGGCGCCCATTTCCACGGCCGCGTGGTCGCAAATCGAAGAAGAAGTGGCGCGCACCTTCAAGCGCTCGCTCGCGGGCCGCCGCGTCGTGGACGTCGAGGGCCCCGGCGGCCCGGCGCTCGCGGCAGTCGGCACCGGCCACCAGAACGGCATCGAAGCGCCGCTCGAAGGCATCCGCGCGCGCCAGCGCGAAGTGAAGGCGATCGTGGAATTGCGCGTGCCGTTCGAGCTGTCGCGCGACGCCATCGACGACGTGGAACGCGGCGCCGAAGACTCCGACTGGCAGCCGGCCAAGGACGCGGCCACGCGCCTCGCGTTCGCCGAAGACCGCGCGATTTTCGACGGCTACACGGCCGCGCAGATCACGGGCATCCGCGAGGGCTCGTCGAACCCGATCCTGCCGATGCCGGCCGATATCGCCGACTACCCCACGGTCATCGCCAAGGCGCTCGAGCAGTTGCGCCTGCAAGGCGTGGACGGTCCGTACGCGGTGCTGCTCGGCTCCGATGCGTACACGGCGGTGAGCGAAGCGAGCGACATGGGCTATCCGATTCTCGAGCACATTCGCCGTCTCGTGAACGGCGAGATCATCTGGGCGCCGGCCATCGAGGGCGGCGCGATCCTGAGCACGCGTGGCGGCGATTTCGCGTTCCACCTCGGGCAGGATGTGTCGATCGGGTATTCGTCGCATGACGACAAGAGCGTGAAGCTGTATCTGCAGGAGAGCTTCACGTTCATGATGCTGACTTCCGAGGCTTCGGTGGCGGTGAAGCCGGAGTAAGCCTCGAGCCCGCGCGGATTCTTGCTGCGTAGATCGGGTGCGCGAACGGCGATGCCATGCGCCCGGCGCACCCGAGTGCCGGTATGATGGCGGCCTCGCCGCGGACGACGTGTCGTCCCGGCGCCCGGTTCCATTCACGAAGACAGAGGAAGACCGCCATGACGGCAGCAGCACAATTCGACCAGGTTTCCGTAATCAAACGCGCCAACGTCTACTTCGACGGCAAGTGTGTTTCGCACACCGTGCTGTTCGCCGACGGCTCGCGCAAGACGCTCGGCGTGATCCTGCCGGGCACGCTGAACTTCGGCACCGACGCCGCCGAGCTGATGGAAGTGCAGGCCGGCCGGTGCCGCATCCGCCTGGAAGGCACGGACGAGTGGCAGACCTACAGCGCCGGCGAGTCGTTCTCGGTGCCGGGCAAGAGCCGTTTCGACATCGAAGTGGTCGAGACGCTCGACTACGTTTGCAGCTATCTGTAAGCGTTGCATCGATTCGCATGCCTGTCTTCCCGCCGTGTCATCCCTTACGCCCCAACCCGCGCCGCGCCCTCGCGCCAACGCCGATCGTCCGCCTCCACGCAGCCCGCTCGTCACGCTTGCGATCGTGACCGTACTCACCGGCATCGCAGCAGGCCTCGGCGGCATGCTGCTCGCGCTGCTGCTGCACGCGATCCAGCACGCCGCCTATGGCTACGGCGCGGGGCACATCGTCGGCGCGGAGAGCTTTCTGCAGGGCGTGACCGATACCGCGCCCTGGCGGCGCGTGGCGGTGCTCCTCGCGTGCGGGCTGATCGGCGGCGGCGGATGGTGGGCGCTCTATCGCTACGCGCGTCCGCTCGTGAGCATCAGCGCGGCGATCAAGCCGGGCGGCAAGCGCATGCCCATTTTCGCGACCACCGTGCATGCGCTGCTGCAGATCGTGACCGTCGCGATGGGTTCGCCGCTCGGGCGCGAAGTCGCGCCACGCGAGATCGGCGCCGCGTTCGCGACCTGGCTCGCGAAGCGTACGGGCCTCACCGCCGCAGAGCGCCGCGTCATGATTGCGTGCGGCGCGGGCGCGGGGCTGGCGGCCGTGTACAACGTGCCGCTGGGCGGTGCGATGTTCGTGCTCGAAGTGCTGCTCGGCACGTTCGGCTGGTCGGTGGCGGTGCCGGCGATCGCCACCTCGGCCATTGCGGCGGGAATCGCATGGATCGGTCTCGGCGACGCGCAGCAATACCACGTGCCCGCCTACGGCATCAATGCGCAACTCGTGATGTGGTCGGTGCTCTGCGGACCGCTGTTCGGCGCAGCCGCACACGGCTTCTCGCGCGTGACGAGCCGCGCGCGCGATGCGTCGCCGAAGGACTGGCGGCTGCCGCTCTACACGCTCGTGAATTTCGCGGGCATCGGCGTGCTGGCCATCTGGTTTCCGCAGCTGCTCGGCAACGGCAAGGGCCCGGCTGGCCTGAGCTTCGACGACAACCTCGGCATCGGCCTCGCGGCCACGCTGCTCGCGCTGCGCGTGTTCATCACGACGACCACGTTGCGCGCGGGCGCCAAGGGCGGCCTGCTCACGCCGGGGCTCGCGAACGGCGCGCTGCTTGCCGTCGTGATTGCAGGGCTTGTGAATCACGTGTGGCCCGGTCTTTCGCCGGGTGCCTTCGCGATCGTCGGCGCGGGCGCGTTCCTCGCGTCGTCGATGCAGATGCCGATCACCGCGACCGTGCTGATTCTCGAATTCACGCACGTGAATCACGATCTGGCGATTCCGCTGCTGCTCGCCGTGGCCGGCTCTGTCGCCACGCTGCGGCTGCTGACGCGCACGCAGCGTCCTTCCCACGGCGCACCGGCGGCTGGCGCCGAGCGCGAACTGCGGCTCGCCGCGCTGCGCGAGCCGTCGGCACGCGAGTCCTCGGACTAAAGCGCTATTGGCCGAGGTCCGCCAGCGGATGCGCTTCGGCACGCCACGGCGACGCAAGAAAACGCTGCACGCGTTCGGTCCGCACCTCGACGAGCGTGGCGGGCGCCCAGCGCGGCTTGCGGTCCTTGTCGACGAGATGCGCACGCACGCCTTCGCAGAAGTCGCCCTCCTCGATCGCACGGCCAACGATGCCGAGCTCCATGCGGAAGCACTCGGCGAGCGTCATCTGGCGGCCGCGCAACAGCGCTTCGCGCGTGACTTCGAGCATCGTGGGCGAATAGTGCGTGAGCGCTTCGAGCGTGGCTTCGAGCCACGCGCGTTCGGCTTGCGGGTGTTCGCGTTCGAGGTCGGCGTGCAGCGAGGCGACGATCTGCTCGACACGCAAGCGGCGGTCGAAGTGCCGCACGATGAGCGCCGTGAACTCAGCGAGCGCACCCTCGTTAGCCTCCTGACACGGCGCGACGAATACTTCGCGCAACGAAGCCTGCACATCGCCTGACCATTGCGCGGCCAGCAGACGTGCCTCGTAGCCATCGAGCCATTCGCCCGGCACGCACGCATCCGCGAGGCCGCAATGCAGCGCGTCCGCGCCGCTGAGCATCGCGCCGGTCAAGCCCACGTAAAGCGCCGTCTCCACCGGCATCTTCGCGAGGAAGTGCGTCGCGCCAACATCGGGCAAGAGCCCGATCCGCGTTTCCGGCATCGCGATTTTCGTGCGCGAAGTCGCCACGCGCAGCGCCGCCGCCTGGCCGAGACCCATGCCGCCGCCCATCGTCACGCCGTCGAGCACTGCGACGAGCGGCTTGGAATACGTGTGCAGCGCGTAATCAAGACGGTATTCATCGACGAAGAACTGCTGCCAGCCGTTCGCGCCTGCGCGCGCTTTTTCGCGTGCGAGCCGATAAATCGCGCGCACGTCCCCGCCCGCACAAAAGCCTTTCGGTCCCGCTCCTTCGAGCACGAGCGCGACGATGCCGTCGTCCGTGCGCACGCGCTCCAGCAGCCCGGCCAGTTCGCGCACCATGGCGTGCGAGAGCGCATTGAGCGCAGCCGGCCGGTTGAGCGTGACGATCGCCACACGATTGACCACGCGAAACAGCACATCTTTTTCGGCTTCCGTCGCAGCCTGCGCGCAAGCGGGTGTTGCGTTCATCGCCTAATTCTCCGTTTCAATATGCCAGCGCGGTTTGCGTTTTTCCAGGAACGCGTTGACGCCTTCGCGCTGGTTGGGCGAATCGAACAGATCGACGAAACGCTCACGCTCGACGGCGAGCGCCGCGCCGCGCGGCACGCCATTGCGCGCCTGATGGATCAACGTCTTGCTGAAGGTGACCGCTTGCGGGCTCAGGCCCGCGACACGCGCGGCCATGGCAAGCGCGGCCTCGCGCGCGCCGCCGGTTGCGACGACTTCCTCCACGAGACCGATGCGCAGCGCCGTTTGCGCGTCCACGCGTTCGCCCGTGAGGATGATGCGCTTGGCCCAGCCTTCGCCTACGAGCCAGGGCAAGGTCTGCGTACCGCAGCCGGCGGGCAGCAGCCCCACGGCAGGCTCGGGCAGCGCGAGTTGCGCATGCTCCTCGGCAATGCGGATATCGCATGCGAGCGCGCACTCCAGGCCGCCGCCCATTGCATAGCCGTTGATCGCCGCGATGACCACGGGCCGCGCCTGCTGCAGCGCCTCGAATGCCGCGCCAAACGCGCTCGCCGCCGTGCGCGCGACCTCGCGATCGCCGCCGGCGAAGGCATTGAGGTCGGCGCCCGCGCTGAAAAACTTCGGCCCGCTGCCGGTGATGACGACCGCGCGCACCTGCGGCTCACGGTCGAACGCCTCGACGACCTGCTGGAGCTGACGCAAGCCGTCGACCGTAAAGGCATTCGCAGGCGGCCGCGAAAGCGTGAGCAGTGCCACCGCGCCCTCGTGCGCGTATTCGAATTCGATCATTTCGGACTCCGTGTGGATATCAGCGCAACTCGGGAAAATCCTCTTCCCAATACTCGTCGGGTTGTCGCGGGGACTCGGCGGTGCGCTCCATTTCGCGTCGGCGCAGCTCCACGCGGCGGATCTTGCCCGAGATGGTCTTGGGCAGGTCGCTGAACTGCAGGCGGCGGATGCGCTTGTACGGCGCGAGCTTTTCGCGCGAGAAGCGGAACACCTCGCGTGCGAGTTCGGGGCCCGCCTCGAAGCCCTGGCGCACGATCACGAAGGCCTTCGGCACCGAGAGGCGCAACTCGTCCGGACTCGGCACGACGGCCGCCTCGGCGATCGCCTCGTGCTCGATCAGCACGCTTTCCAGTTCGAACGGGCTCAGGCGGTAGTCGGACGACTTGAACACGTCGTCGGCGCGGCCCACGTAGACGTAATAGCCGTCGTCGCGACGCAGGGCGACATCGGACGTGTGGTAGTAGCCGTTGCGCATGGCGTACTCGCTCGCTTTCGCGTTGTTCGCATAGCCCGTCATCAGGCCGAGCGGACGGTGCGCCGAATCTCGCCCAACCGGCAGCGCGATTTCGCCCTCGCTCGCGGGCCGATCGTCGGCATCGACGAGTTCCACGCGGTAGCCCGGCAGCGGCCGTCCCATCGAGCCCGCCACGACGGGCTGGCCCGGCGGGTTGCCGATCTGGCAGGTCGTTTCGGTCTGGCCGTAACCGTCGCGGATCGTGATGCCCCACGCGTGACGCACGCGCTCGATGATCTCGGGATTGAGCGGCTCGCCCGCGCCCACGATCTCGCGCAGCTTCACCGCATACGTTGCGAGCGGCTCCTGCACGAGCATGCGCCACACCGTGGGCGGCGCGCACAGCGTGGTCACACCGCATTGCACGAGCGCGGCGAGCGTGTCTTTCGGCACGAAGCGCGCGTAGTTGTAGACGAACACGCAGGCCTGCGCGTTCCACGGCGCGAAGAAGCAGCTCCACGCGTGCTTGGCCCAGCCCGGCGAACTGATGTTCCAGTGGACGTCGCCGGGCATGAGGCCGATCCAGTACATCGTCGAAAGGTGGCCTACGGGGTAGCTCTCGTGCGTGTGTTCGACGAGCTTGGGCTTCGAGGTCGTGCCCGAGGTGAAATACAGCAGGAGCGGGTCGGCGGCGCGCGTCGGGCCGTCGGGTTCGAACGCGGGGCTCGCTTCGTACGCGCGCGCAAGATCGATCCAGCCTTCGCACGCATTGGGCGCCGCGCCTGCCGCAATGCGCCTCACGCCCGGGTCGAGCGCAGCGAATTTGCCGAGTTCGGCGGCGTCCACGACGACATAGCGCGCGCCGCCCGTTTCCACGCGCTCGCGCACGTCGTCGGGTGAGAGCTGCGTCGTGGCGGGCAGCACGATGGCGCCCAGCTTCATCGCCGCCAGCATCACGTCCCAGAGTTCGACGCGATTGGGCAGCATCAACAGCAAGCGGTCGCCGCGCGCAACGCCCTGCTCGCGCAGAAAATTCGCCATGCGCGACGAGCGCTCGGACATCTGCGCAAACGAATAGCGCGTGCCGCCGTCCGCCAGGTCGTCGACGATCCAGAGCGCCGGGTTGTCGTTGCCGCGCGCCATCACGTCGAAGTAGTCGAGCGCCCAGTTGAACAGGTCGAGCTTCGGCCACGCGAATGCTTCGTACGCGCGTGCGTAGTCGGTACGGTGACGCAGCAGCAGCTCGCGTGCGTCGATGAAGGCCTGCGCGGAAGGGGTGAACCCGGTCATCGTCGTCTCCTTGTCGGCGTGCTCATGCGCCCGCTTATTGTTGCTTCGTCATCCTCACTCTTTTCAAAGCTGCCGTGCAATCACCATCCTCTGCACTTCGCTCGTGCCTTCATAGATCTGCGTGATGCGTGCGTCGCGGTAGTGGCGCTCCACCGGATAATCGTTCAGGAAGCCGTAGCCGCCATGAATCTGAATCGCGTGGGAGCACACTTCCTCGGCCATTTCGGAAGCATAGAGCTTGGCCTGCGATGCCTCGGAAAGGCACGGCTTGCCAAGCGAGCGCAGCCGCGCCGCGTGATGCACGAGATGGCGCGCGGCGTTGATGCGCGTATGCATATCCGCGAGCAGGTTGGCCACGCTCTGATGCTTGATGATGGGCTCGCCGAACTGCACGCGTTCGTGCGCATAGGCACGCGCCGCATCGAAGGCCGCGCGCGCAATGCCCAGCGCCTGCGCGGCAATGCCGATGCGTCCGCCTTCGAGATTCGCCAGCGCGATCTTCAACCCTTCGCCGCGCTGGCCGAGCAGGTTCGCCTCGGGAATCGCGCAGTCCACAAGCGAGATCGGGCAGGTGTCCGAAGCGCGGATGCCCAGCTTTTTCTCGGGCGGCCCGACGTTGAAGCCCGGCGTATCGGTCGGCACGATGAACGCGGAAATGCCGCGCTTGCCGGCGTCGGGATCGGTCACGGCGAACACGATGGCGATGTTCGCGCGTGAGCCGTTGGTCACGAACTGCTTGTTGCCGTTGAGCACCCACTTGCCGTCGCGCAGTTCGGCGCGCGTGCGCAGGTTGTTCGCCTCGGAGCCTGCCTGCGGCTCGGTCAGGCAAAACGCGCCGATCAGCTCGCCGCTCGCGAGCTTGCCGAGCCAGCGGTCCTTTTGCGCGTCGGTGCCGAACTGCAGGATCGGTCCGCAGCCCACCGAGTTGTGCACGCTCACGAGCGTCGCGCACGAGGCGCAGCCGGCCGCGATCTCCTCCATGGCGAGCGCATAGGCCACGTAATCGGTGTACGTGCCGCCCTGCTCCTGCGGCACGATCATGCCGAGAAAACCCAGTTCGCCCAGTTGCTTGACGACCTCGTCGGGCAGCCTGCCGTCGCGGTCCCATTGCGCTGCATTCGGCGCCAGTTGCCCGCTCGCAAAATCGCGCGCGGCGTCGCGGATCATGCGCTGGTCGTCGGTATAGAACTCGTCCATGTGTGTCCCCTTCCTGTGTCTCTTGCGCTTGCCTTCCACTGTGGCGCGATGCGGCCCCGGCTGCAAGGCTTGCGAAAAGTGTAGGCACGCGAGCGACCGTATTCGATGCCCGCCACGCTCAAAGTCGCTGATCGGATTTACCATATCGGCTGTCATAACCCCTTGGGAGGCGATTCTGTGCGACCGGCGAGAAGCCAGACACTGAGCGAAAAAGGCACGATCTCGATGAGCCTCGTGAACGAGACGCTGGCGCTGGCGCGCGCGGGCGGCCTTGAAACCGCGCCGCTCACGGATGCCGCCGGCATCGCGCCGGCCGTGCTGCTCGCGCCCGGGGCACGCGTGAGCGCGGCGCAATACGGCCAGTTGTGGTCGGGCATCGCGCGCGCGCTCGACGACGAATTCTTCGGCCAGGATTCGCACGCGATGAAAAGCGGCAGCTTCATCGCCATGACGCACGCGGCGCTCGGCGCCGGCACGGGCCGCCAGGCGCTGCAGCGCGCCGTGCACTTCATGCGGCTCGTACTCGACGATCTGTCGGGCGAGATCGACATCGACGCCACGCGCGTGCGCGTCACGCTCTCGCAGCGCGCCGGCAAACCCGCGCCCACCATGTTCGCGTACGCCACCTGGTTCATCCTCGTCTACGGACTCGTGTGCTGGCTCGTGGGACGGCGCATTCCGCTGCTCGCGGCGCGCTTTCGCTGCCCGCAGCCGGTCGCGGCGCACGAATACCAGCTCATGCTCTGCGACGAAATGGCGTTCGATCAGCCGGCCACGTGGTTCGAATTCGCGCCGGGCTTTCTCGAACTGCCCGTGATCCAGACCGCCAACTCGGCGCGGACGTTTCTGCGCAACGCACCCGGCAACTTCGTCGTGAAGTACCGCAATCCGGGCTCGTACGCAGCGCGCGTGCGACGCGCGCTGCGCGCCCTGCCCGTCACCGCGTGGCCCGATGCCGACGCCATCGCGCAGCGCCTGAACATGGCGCCCGCTACGCTGCGCCGGCGGCTGAGCCAGGAAGGCCATAGCTGCCAGTCGATCAAGGACGAATTGCGCCGCGACCTGGCGATCGCGGCGTTGCAGGAACCGGGCCGCTCTGTCGCCGACGTCGCCGCCGCGGTCGGGTTCGCAGAGCCGAGCGCGTTTCATCGGGCGTTCCGCAAATGGACCGGGCAGCGCCCGAGCGACTACCGCACGGCAAATGCCCGCAACGCCTTTTGGCAGCCTCGCGGGTAGTCCTCGATCCCCCTTTGAGTTAGTGAGATAGTGCCTATACTTTTAGGGATATCCCTAATATGAAAGGCCTTGCCATGAACTCCCCTGTGCGTGTAGCGCTCGGTGTCCTCGCCGCAGCGTGCGGCTTCGCTTCGGCTGCGGCGGCGGCCCAGCCGTACGATCCCTCACAACCGCTGACGCGAGCCCAGGTCCGCGCGGATCTCATCGAATGGCGGCAGGCGGGCTACGATCCGCTCGACTGGATCGACTACCCGGAAAACGCGCAACGTGCCGGCGCGATCGTCGCGCAACGGCGTGCGGCGCGCGCCGGATATGGCGCTCCAGCCGGTCAAATGCAGCAGTGATCGCCTGATTGCAGGCCGGCCGCGGTAACCCGGCGCCGGGCGATGCAACGCCTGGTGCCTGCGGGCGGCCGTGCCCATTGCCTCCCGCCAGCGGCGCAACTCGCCGCGCCCTCTCACGCTTGCCGCCGCAACGCGCGCTGTTGTACCCGTTCCACGTTCATGACGGCTTTTCTGCGTTCGCCGGACAATTGTTTACAATCGCGCCCGTAGCCGCGCGCTGCGGCATGCGCGCGCATGGGCGCGTCGAGGACCCGCCGGCGCCGGCTATACGCAAGACACCACACAAACAAGCAGCGAACAACCCGCTCGACTCTCAAGGGCCCGATCTTCATGGACGCCATCAAACGCTATTTCGGTTTCGAAGAAGCAGGCACCAACCTGCGCACCGAACTGCTCGCCGGTATCACGACTTTCCTCACGATGGCTTACATCATCTTCGTGAACCCGGCCATTCTTGGCGACGCCGGCATGCCGAAGGAAAGTGTCTTCGTCGCCACCTGCCTCGTCGCGGCGCTCGCCTCGCTCGTCATGGGCCTTTACGCGAATTACCCCATCGCGCTCGCGCCCGGCATGGGCCTGAACGCGTATTTCGCCTATACGGTCGTGAAGGGCATGGGCTTCACGTGGCAGGCCGCGCTCGGCGCGGTGTTCATCTCCGGGTGCCTGTTCTTCATCGTCACGCTGCTGCGCGTGCGCGAAGCCATCGTCAACGGCATCCCGCACTCGATCCGCGTGTCGATCACAGCGGGTATCGGCCTCTTCCTCGCCATCATCTCGCTCAAGACTTCGGGCGTGGTGGTCGGCAGCCCGGCCACGCTCGTCGAGCTCGGCAACCTGCACGATCCGCACACGATCCTCGCGATCATCGGCTTCTTTGCGATCGTCACGCTCGATGTGCTGAAGGTGCGCGGCGCGATCCTGATCGGCATCGTGGGTGTCACGATCCTGTCGTTCTTCTTCGGCGGCAACCAGTTTCACGGCGTCTTCTCCCCGCCGCCGTCGATCATGCCGACTTTCGCTCAGCTCGACATCAAGGCGGCGCTCTCCACGGGCGTGCTCAACGTCGTGCTCGTATTCTTCCTCGTCGAACTGTTCGATGCGACCGGCACGCTGATGGGCGTGGCCAACCGGGCCGGCCTGCTCGTGCACGGCAAGATGCACCGCCTGAACCGCGCGCTGCTCGCGGACAGCAGCGCGATTCTCGCGGGCTCGATTCTCGGCACCTCGTCGACCACGGCGTATATCGAAAGCGCCTCGGGCGTGCAGGCGGGGGGCCGCACCGGCATGACCGCGCTCACCGTGGCCGTGCTGTTCCTCGCCTGCCTGTTCGTCGCGCCGCTCGCGGGCGTCGTGCCGGGCTACGCCACGGCGCCAGCGCTGCTCTATGTCTCGTGCCTGATGCTGCGCGAACTCGCCGATCTGCCCTGGGACGACGCCACCGAAGTCGTGCCCGCGGCCCTCACGGCGCTTGCCATGCCGTTCACCTACTCGATCGCCAACGGCGTCGCGTTCGGCTTCATCTCGTATGCGGGCCTGAAGCTCCTCACGGGCCGTGTGCGCGACGTGAAACTGATCGTGTGGATCATCGCCGCCGTATTCCTGTTCCGGTTTTTTTATCTCGGCAACGCGTAGAGGCAAAAGGGTGGCTTCGCGCCACCCTTTTTGTTTCGATTCGCCGGCGCCCCGCATCAGTATCAAACTTCGCAGCCGCATGACTGCCCCGCAAGGCGGGTCCTCCTTATCATAGGGAACTATCGTCAGATTCCCCGCAGACAGGAGCCGCCACGTGGCAACCTACACCGCCGCAACGGAACGCTACACGAAGCCCGCCATCTTCTTTCACTGGGTCATTTTCCTGCTCGTCGCGCTCGCCTGGCTGGCGATCGAGGTGCGCGGCCCCAAGGGCACGGACAGCCGCGTGTTCTGGAGCAACGTGCACTTCTGGGCGGGCTCGCTCGTGCTCGTGCTCGCGGTGCTGCGCCTCGCGTGGCGTCTTTGGCGCGGCGCGCCCGCGGAGATCGACTCGAACGCGCTGCTGTCGTTTCTCTCGCGCCTCGTGCATCTCGCGCTCTACCTTTTCATCTTCGTGCAGCCGCTCCTCGGCATTTTGATGATCAACGCCGGCGGCCATCCGGTCACGCTCGCGGGGTTCGACCTGCAGATCGCGCTCATGGGCCCCGACCCGGCCGCGCGCAAGTTCCTCAAGGACGCACACGAACTGATCGGCAATCTGTTCTATTGGGTGGTCGGACTGCACGCGCTCGCGGCGATTGCGCATCATGTCGTATTCCGCGACAACACGCTGCGCCGCATGATCTAGCAGGGCCTGTTCACGCTGATAACAGGCCCTGGCGGCAAGGCGCCACACGCGTAAACGAACGCCGCGCCCCAACGGGCGCGGCAAGAAGATTCAGTTGCACGGAAAGCGCCCGCTTCTGGCGGGCGTTTCCATGTTGACTACGCGTTGGCGTGGGCCTGCACGAAACGCACGTAGCCGCTGCGCAGCACGAGACACTGCGCACGTGTTTCGGAGAGCAAACGGCGCGCGCAAGCCTCGATGCGATCGCGATGATGGTCGAACGCGCTGAGCATGTCTTCGGCGCGCGGCGAAGCCGCCCCGAAGTGATCTTCCAGCGCCGCCGCCGTGATCAGACACTCCACCCGCTCGCCATCGATCATCGCCGGAAACGCCAAGGTCAGGTCTGGGCCCGAGTACTCGGGCACCTCATTCGGAAACATGATCTGCATGGGGGTCGCCTTTGGTGGAGGGTGAACAGGCCGCGTTCATCCGTTCCCGGGCTGCCCCAGGCTGGTGCCTGGGAACACCCCGATCCGGCTCTCGCGGATCAACACCAACCGTTGCGAACGACACGTTCGCGCAGGTTGATTGGATTCACTTTAGACGACTTCCTGCCGCCCGCAAGGTCGACGTTGTCACGCACCTGAAATAGCCAGCGGCGTCCTCGTCTGATCCCTTTTTTGCGCGTGCAGCATGCGCGTGCGCCGTTGCGCGCACAAACACGCTCCTCCCCGGCCCTGCGCCAACGCGCTGCGCCGGTTGCCGCATCGCACCACGCGCGCCGCCCGGGCGCGTCAGGACTCGCGATGCCGGTGCTGATCGAGATCTTCGAGGTCTTTCGGGTGCAGGGTGAGCATCACCACGAACGCGGCGATCCCAAGGGCCACGGTCACCATTCCGGAGAGCACGACGTTGTTCTCGTCGAAGATCAATCCGTCAATCGCATACCCGAGGCCAAAGAGCGCAACGAACGTGGCGAGCACCGATGCCACGATCCTCAATTCGCCGTGCACCATGACGAACTCCCTACTCAGCGGGGGCGCGACGCGAATGCGCCCTCACCTTCATCATGGCATCCGCGCCGGTAAACTCAAGGCGCAGTCGAGGCACCGTCGCGGCCTGAACCCGGCCTGAACCCGGCCTGAACCCGGCCTGAACCCCGCTTCAACCCGAATTGGCAGCCGCCGCGTATCCTGTACCATGAACTGCCCCAAAGGCGCCGCCCGCGCACTTGCCATGCTGCGCCGCAGCGTAGCGCCAAAACGACCGGAGACACGAGTGACCCGACGCCCCGTCACGCCGCACGACGCGGCCCGCGCGGACGCCATCGCGCAGGCTCACGCGCGCTCGCGCGCACTCGGGCTGCGCGCCACCGAAGCGCCGGACTTCGACGCGCTGGCCGCCGCCGACCTGCGCGAGCTGATCGACACGAACCGCACGCTCTATCACCAGGCGCGTCCCGTCATGGACGCGTTGCACGCGCAGATCGTGGATACGCAGAGCATGGTGCTGCTCACCGATCGCAACGGCGTGATCCTCCATAGCTGCGCCGACAGCGACTTCGTCGAGAAAGCGCAGCGCGTCGCGCTGCGCCCGGGCGTTTCGTGGGCCGAGCAGCATCGGGGCACGAATGCGATCGGCACGGCGCTCGTGGACGGCCAGCCAACCACGGTGCATGCGGGCGAGCACTTTTTGCGCGCCAATCACATCCTCACCTGTTCGTGCGCGCCGATCGCGGATCCGTACGGGCGCACGCTCGGCGCACTCGACGTGAGCGGCGAGTCGCGCGATTTTCACAAGCACACGCTCGCGCTCGTGCGCATGTCGGCGCAGATGATCGAGAACCATCTGTTCAACACCGAATTCGCCGATGCCATCCGGCTCCAGTTTCATGCGCGCGCGGAATTCATTGGTACGCTCTACGAAGGATTAGCCGCATTCTCGGCCGACGGCACGCTGCTCTGCGCAAACCGCAGCGCCCTGTTCCAGTTCGGCGCGCCGCTTGCCGAGCTGCAGCAGCGCGAGTTCGCGGCGCTCTTCGGCCAGCCGTTCGCGGCGTTCATGCAACAGCTCATGCGCGCGAGCGGCGAGCCGCTCACGCTCGCGCTGCCAAGCGGCGTGCGCGTGATCGCGCGCGCCACGCCCGGCGCGGCTACGTCGGGCGTCGCTACGTCGGGCGTCGCTACGTTCGCGCGCAGCGCCGTAGCCGAAACGTCCCGCTCGCCGTACACGCCCGCGCCCGTCCAGGCGAAAGGGCCCAACGCCGCCGACACCGCGCCGCAGCCTACGCTCGCCGAACTCGACACCGGCGACGCGCGGCTCGCCGCCGCCCTGCAGCGCGTGGCGCGCGTGCGCGGCCGCGACATCCCCGTGCTCGTGCTCGGCCGCACCGGCACCGGCAAGGAATGGCTCGCGCGGGCGCTGCATCGCGACTCGCCGCGCCGCGACGGGCCGTTCGTCGCACTCAACTGCGCCGCCCTGCCCGACACGCTGATCGAAGCGGAGCTGTTCGGCTACGAGGACGGCGCGTTCACGGGCGCGAAGCGCCGCGGCAGCGCCGGCAAGATCGCGCAGGCGCATGGCGGCACGCTCTTTCTCGACGAAATCGGCGACATGCCGCTCGCACAACAGGTGCGGCTCATGCGCGTGTTGCAGGAACGCGCCGTCGTGCCGCTCGGGGGCACGCGCGCGATGCCGGTGGATTTGCGCATCGTCTGCGCGACGCACCGCGACCTGCGCGCGATGATCGCCGAAGGCACGTTCCGCGAAGATCTCTACTACCGCATCAACGGCCTCGTCGTCACGCTGCCGGCGCTGGCCGAGCGCACCGACCTCGACGCGCTCGTCGCCCGCATGCTCGAGATCGTGCGGCGCGAGGTGCCGGGCGCGCCCGCGCGTCTCACGCCGGCGGTTCGGGCGTGCTTCGCGCGCTGCCGCTGGCCGGGCAATCTGCGTCAGCTCGCCAGCGCGCTGCGCACGGCGGCGATCATGGCCGAAGGCGAAGACGCCATCGACATGGACCATCTGCCCGAAGACCTCATGCACGATTGCGGCCCCGCGAGCGACTGCGCGGAGCCGCTCGCCGATGCGACGGCTGAAGACCAGACGAGCGACACGGAACGCGAACCCGCGCGCCTCGCCGTCTGGCAAACGCGGCTCATCGAAGAGACCCTCGCGCGCCACAGCGGCAATGTTTCGGCGGCGGCTCGCGAACTCGGGCTCGCGCGCAACACGGTCTATCGGCATCTGCGTCAGCGCCGCTGAGCGCACCGGCCAGTTGGAGCAAGGCGAGGCTTCTGGCCACAGCGGCACCAGGGTAAGCTTGGCGAATCGCTTCCCGCACCGCGCCCCATGGCCTCCGCTCAGGAAATCAACCGCTTCCGGCGCAATCTCGCCGACGAACTCGACAGCGCCGCCGTCTACGACACGCTATCCGCGGTCGAGAAAGACGACGAGCGCCGCCGCATCTTCGCCGAACTCGCCGCCTCCGAGCGCGAGCACGCGAGCGTCTGGCGCGAGAAGCTCGCGGCCAACGGCGTCACGCCCCGGCCGCATCGGCGCAGCGCAAAAACCCGCCTGCTGCAGGTGCTCACGCGCACGTTCGGCCCTTCGCTCGTGCTGCCCACCGTCGCCGCCGCCGAATACGCCGACCGCGACCGCTACGCGCGCGAACCCGGCGCCGAAAGGCTTTCCGCCCAGGAACAGCAGCATGCCGCCATCGTGCAGGCGATTGCCGCGAACAAGCGCGAGCCCGGACACGGCCACGGCGAAGCAATCGGCGCCGCCGAGTCGTGGCACAAGGGCGTGACGTCGGGCAACGATCTGCGTGCAGCGGTGCTGGGTGCGAACGACGGGCTCGTCTCGAACTTCTGCCTGATCATGGGCGTGGCGGGCGCCGGCAGCGTCAACCGCACGATTTTGCTCACGGGGCTTGCGGGCCTCGTGGCGGGCGCCTGCTCCATGGCGCTCGGCGAATGGCTTTCGGTGACCAACGCGCGCGAGCTTGCGCGCACGCAGCTCGCGAAGGAAGCCGACGAACTCGAGCATACGCCGGACGCCGAGCGCCACGAGCTCGCGCTCATCTATCAGGCGAAGGGCGTCGAGCCCGATGAAGCGCGCAGGGTGGCCGCCCAGATCATGCGCAACAAGGACGAGGCGCTCAATACGCTCGCGCGCGAGGAACTCGGCATCGACCCGAAAGAGCTGGGCGGCAATCCGTGGTCGGCCGCGGCCGTCTCGTTTTGCCTCTTCTCGCTCGGCGCGGCGTTTCCAACCGCCCCGTTCCTGTGGGCGCACGGCGTCACGGCCATCGCGCAGTCGGTGGCGCTGAGCGCGTGCGGGCTCGCCCTCGTCGGCGTGTTCACGTCGCTCTTCAACGGGCGCAGCGCAACGTTCTCGGCGTTCCGGCAGATCGTGATCGGGCTCGCCGCAGCGGCGTTCACGGCGGGCGCGGGGCGGCTGCTCGGGGTGTCGCTTTCATGAGCGACTTGAGCCGCGAGAGCTTGCGGGACGACTCGATGCGCGTGCCCGTCGTGCGCGTGGAGCCGCTCGGGCGCAGCTTCGAAGCGCCGCCCGAGCTGACCTTGCTCGAAGCGGCGGCGTTCGAGGGCATCCGTCTGCCGCGCATGTGCCGCAACGGCACCTGCCGCGCCTGCCTGTGCCGCGTGGTGAGCGGCCAAGTGAGCTTCACGATCGAGTGGCCCGGATTGAGCCGCGAGGAAAAAGCCGAGGGCTATGTGCTGACCTGCGTGGCCGTCGCGCGCACGGACCTCGTGCTCGACGTGCCGGAGGCGCAAGCCATGTAGCGGCAACAAAGCACGGCTCCCAGATGCGAAACGGCCCGCGAATCGACATCGCGGGCCGTTTTTATCCGCTGACTATCTGATGACTACCGACCGCGCTTACTCACCGCCGAAGTACACCGATTGCGGACCAGTGCGAGCCGCTTCCGACACATAGCGGGCGCCCGCAACCGACGTCGAGTTGCTCACGCCGCCAAACGAGCCGTCAGTCCGGGCGACCGGCGCGGCCGTCTGGGTGGCGACTGCAGCCTGATTGCGGCTCGTTTGCTGGAATTCGACGAGTTGCTCGCGCACTTGCTCGCGGGTCAGACCTTGATCGGCCTGAGCGAAAGCGGCCAGCGGAGCAGCCAGGGCGACAGTGAGGGCAACAGCCTTGAGAAGCGACTTCATGATTACAACCTCCGAAATTATTTAGCGTCGATGCGCAACGACGGTGCATACCCTGTCGTGCCCGGCCGGCTCGCTGCGACTCGCCGCATCGGCTGGCTGTGAGTGGATTCTAGGCAAGTGGTCCAGCCGGATACAGACCGATTCGAGCGAATTGGAGTTGCGGATTTTGCAATAATCCCGTGAACTTTCAGGGCCAGACGACTCGCGGGCTTCTCGCCTTATTGCACGCGCCTCGCGCAATACTTCTGGAAATTTCGTACCCGATTGTTGTCGCCAGGAGAACACTGAATTCGCCATCTAAGTATTTACCCTTACCTTCCGCCAGCATACATTGTCGGTATGGGCCACGCCGATGCGATGGCTCCCCACAAAAGATATCGGAGGTTAGTCATGAAATCGCTTCTGAAGGCAGCTGCGCTCGCCGCCATCGTTGCCGTGCCCGCCGCCGCTTTCGCGCAGGCACAACCGCAGCAACAACCCTTGACCCGCGCCGAAGTTCGCGCCGATCTCGCGCAACTGCGCGCCGCCGGCTACGATCCGAGTGACTGGATGCATTACCCGGAAAACATTCAGGCTGCCGAAGCCAAGATCGCAGCGCAACGCGCGACGGCTTACGGCCCGTCGACGAACGGTACGTCGCAGTCGAGCCAGTAAGTTTCGCGGCAACCCCGGCTGTGACGCCGGGTTCTCGCGCAAAGCATCAGGCCCGCCCTCGTATGAGTGGCGGGCCTGATTCGTTTTGAAACGGATTTGCGGCCCGGCGCGGACCGTCGAGCGCCAGGGAACCGCGCCGGTGTGCGCGGCAAGCCCGCATCAACGGCCGCCGCCCGGCCCACCGTGACCGCCACCGCCGTGGCCTCCGCCGCCATGCCCGCCGCCGGGGCCGCCCCCATGACTGCCGCCCGGCGGCCCCCAACGTCCGCCGTGATCGCCGCCATGACCGCCCGGACCGCCGCCATGCCAGCCATCGCCGCCGTGCCAGCCATCGCCGCCATGCCAGCCATCGCCGCCGTGCCAGCCGCCGCCGTGGTAATCGCGGCCGCCGCCACCGCCCCAGACGCCGATATTCACGCTGCCATACGCCGGCGCATAGCCCGGCGCGTAGCCGCCGTAATAATCGGTGGGGTACGGTTGGCCATAGCCGCCGTAGCCATAATCGTAGCCCGGGGCCACCGCACACCCGGCAAGGAGCGCGATAGCGCCCACCGTGAGAACGAACTTGAACATTGCTGACTCTCCTTTCCATTTGTAAGAAAGGAGAATCAGCGTTAAGTTCTTATTGAATTGTGAGCACGGGTTACCGTTGTAACGCGCAAACCGCCTGCGAGCGGCGCGTAGACGCCCGCTTCGGGTTTTAGCCGCGGCGGCCGAGCGCGTCCTCTATTTTCCGGTCGGTCTTGTACTGGCTGAGCGAATACACGGCCCAGATCGCGGCCGGAATCCAGCCGATCAGCGTGACCTGCAGGATCAGGCAGACGATGCCCGCAATCGGACGCCCGATGGTGAAGAACAGGAGCCAGGGCAGAATCAGCGCAATCAGTAAACGCATTCGGCGAAACCTCTAAAGCGTGGAAAAAGACGAGTGTGAAAAGAATCAGTTGACAGGCGCGAAGCGCGGCACGAGTCCACCTTCATGCTCGACGAGTTCGAAGAACACGGTGGCGGGTCGCGTCCAGATCGTACCGTTCGCCGCGCGATACACGATCATCGTGACGGAAGGATCCGATTCGAGCGTCGCCTCGCAAACCAGTTCGTAAACGCCACCCTTGTAGTGCCTGTAGCGCACCATCGTGTTCCCCTCTTCGAGTGCGCAAGCCGTCCCTGCGCGACTGCGCCAGTGTAACAAGGGAATGCAGCGTGCGGACCCGCGTAGAGGGCGCCGCCAGGCAATGTTCGGCGTGACGTCACTTAGCGCGCCGCCGCGCCGGACGCACATCGGCTGCAGCCGGCGCTTCGCCGCAGATCAGCGCGACGCCCGCCGCCGCCATGGCGCGCAGCGAGGACCGCGAATCGCCGGCCCGCGCGCGTAGCGCCATGCTGTGCAATAGCGCGGAGGCGAGGCGCGCGAGCATCGGCGCGCTGGCATCGGGCGGCAGTTCGCCTTGCGCGAGCGCCGCGCGCAGACGCCGCTCGAACGCCTTGTCGAACGTGCGCAATCCAGCGGCAAGGCGCTCGCGTACCGCCTCGTCGTTGACGGCCTCCACCGCCGCCGTGCCGATCAGCAGGCAGCCGCGCGCCGCGTCGTGCGCTGGCAAGTACCAGCCGAGCGCGCCGTCGAACACACGCATCAGCGCCTCGCGCAGCGGCAGTGCGTTATCCAGTGCAGACTCCATCGCCGCGCGCCCCGCTTCCACGTAACGCTCCATGGTTTGCAGATAGAGCGCATGCTTGTCGCCGAATGCGCCATAGAGGCTCGGCCGGTTCATGCCCGTCGCCTTGCTCAGGTCGTCGAGCGACGTGCCCGCGTAGCCATTGCGCCAGAACGTATCGCGCGCGCGGGCGAGCGCCTCTTGCGGATCGTAGGCGCGCGGACGCCCGCGCGGGCGGCTATCCTTTTTTGTACTGGATTGCATAGAAATATTGGATCGGCGATTTTTGTTCACTATAGTACAAAAATTAGAAAAGCCCGAAAGCCCGCAAAGGAGGGAGACGATGGATCTGTATTTCGCCCCGCTGGCGTGCTCGCTCGCCACGCGCATCGCGCTCTACGAGGCTGGCGCGCAGGCACGCTACATCCAGGTCGATACGCTCACGAAGCAGCTCGCCGAAGGCGGCGACTTCTTCGCCGTCAACGCACTCGGCCAGGTGCCGGTGCTGCGCGAGGACGACGGCTGGACGCTCACCGAAAACTCGGCGGTGCTTCCGTGGGTGGCCGACCGTTTTCCCGAAGCGCGGCTCGCGCCGCCAGCGGGCACGCGCGAGCGCGCGCACCTGCAGCAATGGCTAGGCTTCATCGGCACCGAGTTGCACAAGGCCGTGTTCGTGCCGCTGCTCGGCAAGAACGTGGACGACGCCGTCAAGGACTATGCGCGCGGCAAGATCCCGCGCCGCTTCGACTTGCTCGCGCATCATCTCGAATCGCGCACCTTCCTGCTCGAAGCGTTCAGCGTAGCGGACGCCTATCTCGTCACCGTACTGAACTGGGCGCCGTACGTGGGCATCGATGTGTCGCAATGGGAAGCCGTCGCGATCTACGCGCAACGCGTGCGGGAGCGGCCGGCCGTTGCGAGAGCCTTCGCCGAAGAGTACGAGATCTTCAAGCGCACGCCGCACTGAGGCGCGCTTTGCCGGGTATTTTTTCTCGCCCGGCAAACGCTTTTTTGTCGTGCGATAACGTTGCGGTCGCCACATTCGCCGGAGCCGCACAATGGCCACCCTCGAAGCCTTGCGCATCGTCCTCGACGACCCGCATACGCCCGAAATCATCCGCAATCACGTTATCGACTCATTGCAGTATGCGCTGCGCAATCATGGCCAGGTGTTCGCCGCGAAAGAGATCGAATGGCTCGCCACGTGGGACGATGCGCGCATTCCGCTCGCGGCTTCGAAGGAATTGCGCCGGCGCGTGGATCAGGGCTGACGTTTGCCCCTTGCGTTCAGCCGTTCGCGAGATCCTCGAACACCGCCTTGAGATCGCGCCCGGCGCGCGCACGCACCTGCTGCACTACCCGCCTCTCCAACTCGCCCAGATGCGCACGCATGGTGGCGAGCGCCGCCGCGAGGTCCCCGGCCTCGAGCGCCTCAATGATCTGCGCGTGCTCGTCGGGCGCGCACATCGACGCCTTCGACGGATCGAACAAGGCCTTGTAAAGCTCCGTTTTCGCGACCAGTTGCGCCAGCGCTTCCACGAGCGCTGCGCCGCCCGCCTGCTCGGTCAGCAGCAGGTGGAACTGCCCCGCGAGGCGCACCGCTTCGTCCACGCGCGCCTCGCGCAACGCCTTCTTCTCGGTGCGCACATGGGCCGCCAGCTTGCGCCGCATCGCGGCGTCCAGCGTGCCGCACAGACTCACCATCACGCCCGCTTCGGCCACCTGGCGCGCGCGGTACACGGCGCGGATGTCGTCCTCCGAGGGTGACGGCACGAATGCGCCGCGATTGGGTTCGAGCACGAGCTTGCCCTCGAAGCCGAGGCGCGCGAGCACCTTGCGCAGCGCACCGCGCGTGCAGCCGAACGCCGCCGCCAGTTCGCGCTCCACCAGTTGCTGGCCCGGCGCGAGCTTGCCTTCAAGCAGCGCGGATGAAATCGACGTGTAGACATGCGCTTCGACATCGGACGGTTCTTCGGTGCCGCGGGGTGGAGCGAGGCGGGAGGATTGGGCCATGGGCAGGCGCGCTAGCTGGGTCAGGTCGGTGGGTCAGGTCGCATTGTAGCGAGCGTCATGGCGAGGCGATATAGACCCGCGCCCATACTCGATCGCTCATGCCGGACATAGCGGGCATCGCCAGATTGTTGACAATAAATCCGTATAATGGTCAACCAAATTGGGTAAAAAGGTTGACCGGATTGAACCCTCAAAACCGCTTCATGCGTTCCCGGACGCCCTCCGGCGAGTCGGCCAGCGAGCTTGCGTGGTATGCCGCGATCGTCGCGATCGGCCTGAATCTGCGGCCGCTGCTCACGTCGATCAGCCCGCTCATGACAACCATTCGCAACGACACCGGCCTGAGCTTCTATGGCGCTTCGCTGCTCACGAGCCTGCCCGTCGTCGCGATGGGGTTCGGCGCGTTCGGCACCGGCCTGCTCGCGCGCCGGCTCGGCGAGACGCGCGGCGTCGCGCTCGGGCTCGTGGCGATTGCCGCTGCATGCGCGGCCCGCGCGTTCGCCGCCAGCGGCGGCGCGCTCATGCTCACGGCGGCTGCGGCCGGCGCGGGCGTCGCGGCCATCCAGGCGCTGCTGCCCGCCGTCATGAAGCAGCGCTTCGCCGCGCGGGTTCCGCTCGCGATGGGGCTGTTCTCGGCGTCGATCATGGGCGGCGGCGGCCTCGGCGCGAGCCTGGGCCCGCTCGTCGCGCGCCTCAGCGGTTCGTGGCATGCGGGGCTCGCCGTCTGGGCATTGCCCGCGCTGGCCGCGCTCGCGATCTGGGGGGTGTTGAACGGCAGGTTCGGCGCAGGGCAGCGCGTACAGCAGTCCGCCACTGCTCCTTCACAGAACCATGTCGACGCCGCAACGGCGCCGCTCTGGCGCAAGCGCCGGGCGTGGACGCTCGGCCTGCATTTCGGGCTCGTCAACGGCGGCTATACGAGTCTCGTCGCGTGGCTGCCCGTCTACTATCAGCAGCACGGCGCGAGCGTCGAAGCGAGCGGCTCGCTGCTCGCCGCGATGACCGTGTTCCAGGCCGCCAGCGCGCTGCTCCTGCCGCTCGCCGCGGCGGCGCTCACGGACCGGCGTCCGTGGCTCGTTCTGGGTCTGTCCGGCCAGCTCGTCGGCGTGATCGGCCTCGCCGCGTGGCCCGAGGCCGCGCCGCTGCTGTGGGTCGCCGCGGCAGGCGCAGGGCTCGGCGGCACGTTCTCTGTCACGCTCGTCACCGCGCTCGACCATTGCGCGGACCACCGCCTGGCCGCGCGCCTCGTCGCCTTCGTCCAGGGTCTGGGCTTCGTGATCGCCGCGCTCGCCCCCATCGTGGCCGGCCGCGTGCGCGACCTCACGGGCGGCTTTACGGGCGCGTGGATCATGCTCGCTGTATCGATCAGCGCAATGATCGTGCTCACGCTCGCGTTCTCGCCGCGCAGCTATCGGCGCTGGCTCGGCGCCCACGGCCCGGACGCAGACGGCGCGATCGCGCAAAGCCGCGCAACGCTCGACGCCTGAGCCTCCCGCACACGCCAGATCAGGCTGCGGCGCAAGCCCCCGCAAGGCCGCGGCGCGCCCATGCAACACATCGCCTACGGCCCGCCGTGAAACGTTTGCATAAGCGCCTGTATGAATGTACAGTGCGTGCAGCCGACCGTTCGTGCCGCCCGGTCGCCGTACCGGGCGGGCTACGCCGCCCCATCGCGCGCCGGTGCATGGCGCGGCCCCGGCCTGTACATCGAAAACGGAGAACACGACGTGCGATTCTTCATCACGGGGACCTTGCTGGGCGTCCTGGCGTCCACCGCAATCGCCGGGGAACACTACATCGAGATCTGGAATCCGCCGGAAGCGCGCACGCCCTCGGCGCATACGGGCAATGCCGGCAAGAAAGCGCATCACGGCACGAAGCACAAGCTTGCCTCTGCCGACAAGCTCACCACCCGCAAGGTCGCCGAACCGGCCATGCGCGCTCCTGCGCCCACGCTGCCGGCCACGCCGGGCGCCCCCGTGCGTACCGCGCCCGGCAACGGAGCCCTGCCGGAAATTCCGCCGCAAATCGGCCCCGACGGCAACGTGCTGACGGTGTGAGCCAGCGCGTCGAAGCACGACACCGGGCACGACGCACTACGCACAACACGGCACGACGCTGCCGCGATCACGGCCTCGAAGACCTCGAAGCGCCGCCCATTCCCGTCTCCAGAAAAAAACAGCCCCGTCACCTGTGAGGTGCGGGGCCGAATCCCATGTCAAGGAGATGTCATGGAGGAGACGGCTTCATCTTAGCCACGGCCGCCCCGCGCGTCCAACCAATGGTTTCGCATATGCATTTCGGGCCGCGTAGCGCAGCGCAACGTAGCGCCGCCGGCATATGGATAGAACAAAAAGTCGTTTCGCGCCGCGCGGCGCGCTCTCTAAGATGACGTTTTCCAGCCTTCCAGGCCTCGCGGCTGCGTTGCCCGATCGAGCACGAGCCAGGTCTCATTGCATTTCAGGGAGTCCCCCTTGAGTATTTCCGATTCGCAACGCCGCCCGCTCGTGGTGGGAATCGGCGGCACGACACGCGCCGCCTCGTCGACCGAGCGCGCGCTCGCTTTCGCGCTGCGCGGCGCCGAAGACGCCGGCGCGCGCACGCAATGGCTCGGCGGCACGTTCCTGCACACGCTGCCGCACTACGCGCCCGAAGACCCCGTCCGCACCGACGCCCAGCTCGAACTGATCGAAGCCGTGCGCGCCGCCGACGCCGTCATCATCGCAACGCCCGGCTATCACGGCGGCGTGTCCGGGCTCGTGAAGAACGCGCTCGACACGCTCGAGGAACTGCGGGCCGACAAGCGCCCGTACCTGGACGGCCGCGCGGTGGGCTGCATCGTCACGGCCTATGGCTGGCAGGCTGCGGGCTCGGTGCTGACCTCGTTGCGCTCGATCGTGCACGCGCTGCGCGGCTGGCCAACGCCATTCGGCGCGGGCATCAACACGCTGGAGACGCGCTTCGAGAGCGCGCAGCAGTGCTCCGACGCCAAGGTCGCCGAACAGCTCGCAACGGTCGGCCGCCAGGCGGCGCAGTTCGCGCTCGCGTTCGGCGGCCAGGAACACTACGCGGCGCCGCTGGCGAGCGCCTCGAACAGCGCCGGCGCCGCGCAAGCCGCCAACGCGCCGCGCACCGAAAAACGCCTGAGCCTCGCTGTCTGACACGCTGCCCGATTCTCTCCTCGTCGCCCACCCGCACGCCCTTGAGCGCGCGGGGCGCGAAACAAACGTTCCCCAACCCACATTGCCGGCGTCGCGCGGCGCGCTTCGCGTGCGCCATCCCACAGACGCTGCATTTCGTCCGGTCCACATTGAAGCCGGATTCACCCCTCGCCTCATCCGGATCATTCTGCTGACCGTTCCAGGCCACACGTGATTTGCTTGCGACGAATGATTGGTTCCATCGACAAACGGCGGCCCGTACGCTGGTCCGTATCGGCGCCGTGAGTGAGCTGCAAAGCACACGCGCCGCCCAGAACGAGAACCCGGGCAAATCAGCAGAAGATCAGCAGGAAGCGCGGCCATGAACACACCATTACGCTACAAAGGCTACGTCGTCGCCCCCAGCGCGCGGCAGCTCCCGAACGGCCTCTTCGCCGCCAATCTCACCATTGGCACGCAGCCGGGCGCGCAGCATTCGTTCGACGAACTCGATTACTTCTTCGAAGAAAGGCACGCGCTCGCCTACGCCTGCCGCTGGGCGCGCATGTGGATCGACCAGCAGCGCCGCTGCGCGTGACGGCGCATGGTTCCTTACCGTTGTGACAGAATAGGAGTCATACCCCCTTCACGCTAGATGCTCATGTCCGACACCCTGACGCATCCGGACGAAGGCGCAGCCTTCATCTCCGAACAGGACGCCGCGCTGCGGCACTGGACTCACGGCACGCCAGGGCCCATCGAGATCGGATCGGACGAACACCGCAAGATGTTCTGCCGGATGCTGCTCGACACCCACGATCCGTACCGCCCCGCCGTGCTCGACTGGCCAAAGCTCGAGCCTGACGTGCTCAGCCGCCTCACGTCGCTGCCGATCTGGGACATCGCGGTGCAGACCGAAGGCCGCGCCTCGATCCGCGTGCTGACTTACGCGCAAACCCTCAGTGACCCGCTGCTGCGCAAAGCGATCGAGATGGACGCCGCCGAGGAAGCGCGCCACAAGGTCGTGCTTTCGCATCTCGTGCAGGCCTACGGCATCGAACTTGCGCCTGAACCCGCATACCCGCCGCCCAAAAGGGCGGAATGGGCGTGGATGTTCACCGGCTACAGCGAGTGCATCGACAGCTTCTTCGCGTTCGGCCTGTTTCGCTCGGCGCAGCGCTCGGGCTTTTTCCCGCCAGATCTCGTCGAAACCTTCGAACCGGTGATCCAGGAAGAGGCGCGCCACATCCTCTTCTTCGTCAACTGGGTCGCGTGGTACCGCAAGAACATGCCCTGGTGGCGCAGGCCGTGGCACGCCGTGCGCGTCGCCGCCATCTGGTTCATGCTGGTGTGGGAGCGGCTCGCGATCGCGCGAGGCATCGACGCCGACGGCAACGCGCGCGATTCGAACTTCCTGCCCGCGAACCGCGAGGTGCTCGGCGACTCGCTCGATCCGCGCGAGTTGATCGAACTCTGCCTCGAAGAAAACGACGCGCGCATGAGCGGCTACGATGCGCGCCTCTTGCGGCCGACGCTCGTGCCCACGCTCGCACGCTTCGCGCTGCGCCTCTTGAAGAAGTAGCGCCACAACGTAAAACGCACGCGTTGCTGGCATGGCTCTATCGCCGTACGAGGAGAACGCTGCATGACCTGGACTGTCGACCAGCAACTGGAACTGAGCGCAACGCAAGCCGTCGAGGCCATCCAGGCCGGGCAACTGAAGGCCGCCGACTATGTCGCCACGCTGCTGGCGCGCGCGCAGGCGCTCTCCAACCTCAACGCGCTAACCGTGCTCGACGTGGAAGGCGCGCTCGCGGCCGCGCAGCGCATCGACGCGCTCGGCGCAAACGAACGTGCGCGTCTGCCGCTCGCCGGGCTGCCCGTGGTCGTGAAGGACAACATCAATACGCGCGGCCTGCAAACCTCCGCGGCCACGCCCGCGCTCGAGGGCTTCGTGCCCGCGCGTCACGCGCCTTCGGTGCAGCGCCTCGTCGATGCCGGCGCGATCTTGCTCGGCAAGGCCAACATGCACGAGCTGGCATTCGGCATCACCAGCACGAATCTCGCGCCGCATGCGGGGCCCGTGCGCAACCCCTGGGATCCCGAACGAATTCCAGGCGGCTCGTCCGGCGGCACGGCGGCCGCCGTTGCGGCGCGCATCGTGCCCGCCGGACTCGGCACCGACACCGGCGGCTCCACGCGCATTCCCGCCGCGCTGTGCGGCATTGTCGGCTTGCGCCCGAGTGTGGGCGACGGCGGCACGCAACGCCGCTATCACGACCCGCAGGCCGTCGTGCCCATCAGCCATACGCGCGACACGGTCGGGCCGATGGGGCGCACGGTAGCCGATGTCGCGCTGCTCGACGCCGTGATCACCGGGCACGGCCCGCTCTCGCCGGCCGCCGTGACGAATCTGCGCATCGGCCTGCCCGCGCCGCTGTGGGAAGGTCTCGAAGCGGCACTCGAAGACGTCGCGCGCGCCGCGCTCGCGAAACTCGAAGCCGCGGGCGTCACGCTCGTACCGGTCGAAATGAGCGAGTTGCTCGCGCTGAACGACCGCGTGAGCTACGCCATCGCGCTGCACGAGCCCATCGAAGATCTCGCCGCATGGCTCGTTGCGAACCGCGCACCCGCGCAAACCGTGGCCGAGGTCGCCGCGCGCATTGCGAGCCCCGACGTGCGCGCGGCCTACGACGCCGTGCTCGCCGACGCGCGCGGCGCCGACTATCACGGCGCGATGACGGTGTGGCGGCCGCGCCTGCAGCAGCTCTATGCGCAGACTTTCGCGGCCAGCGGCCTCGACGCACTGCTCTTTCCCACGACGCGGCTCGCCGCCGTGCCGATCGACGAACTGAATGGTTCGTCTCGTGTGTCGATCGACGGCGCGGCGCCGATCGACGAGATGGAGGCGTATCTGCGCAACACCGATCCCGCGAGCAACGCCGGCATTCCGGGCCTCGCGCTGCCGGCAGGTCTTGTCGACGCGCGCTTGCCCGTCGGGCTCGAACTCGACGGACCGGCCGGCGGCGACCGCAGGCTGCTCGCGATCGGTCTTGCGTTCGAAGCGATTCTCGGGACGCTGCCTGCGCCGGAAATTTAAGCGCATAGGACGCCCGATGTGTCACGGGCATTGCGCTACACTGCGCGCTGCACCGCGACGCTGGCTGGCTTCGCACCGCGGCGCGTTTGATCGAATGAACCCAGATACTTCGTGCCGATGCGACCCTTGCGCCTTGCCCCTTTCATGCAGATGTCCCGGCTTGCCGCAGCCACGGCGGCAGTCGTTGCGCTCGCCGCCACCGGCGCCTGTGTGCGCCTCTCCGCGGTCGACTCCAACGGTCTCTGGAAAGTCGTCGGCGGCCAGTGCGTGCCGAACATGCGCGACAAGGGCCAGCCCGGCCCCTGCACCACCGTCGACTTCCAGAAGCGCTATGCCGTGCTCAAGGACATCGCAGGGCGCGCGCAGTACCTCGTGATTCCCACCGACCGCGTGGCCGGCATCGAGAGCCCCGAAATTCTCTATGGCGGCGCGCCCGAATACTGGGTAGGCGCATGGGGCGCGGGACGCTTCGTGGAGGCAAAGCTCGGCACGCCGCTCGCCGGCAATCAGCTTGGCCTCGAGATCAATTCCTCCGAGCGCCGCACGCAGAATCAACTGCATATCCACGTCGATTGCATGCGCACCGACATCACGAAAGCGCTCGCGCCGTATGACGACATCGCGCCGGGCACGTGGCGCTGGACCACGCTCGACGGCTCGCGTTACCGCGTCACGCGCGTGACGAGCCTCTCGGACAGCCATAATCCGTTTCGCGTGGTCGAGCGCGACCTCGGCCCGAAACAGACCATGGCCGTGCAGACGATACTCGTGACGGGCGCAGGCCCCGATGCCGGGCGCGATGGCTGGCTCGTCGTGAACAGCGGGCTCGATGTCGACGGCGGAACCGGCACTGCGGAAGGCCTGCTCGACCATTCGTGCAGCCTCGCGCAAACGCAGAGCGCTTCGCAGTAACGCGCAGTCGCGGGCGACGCGCAATCGCGCCGCCGCGCGCCAGATTCCTTCAATGTGCGAGCCCCGCCGCGCCCGGAGCCGGTTGACTCAGCATCGGACCCGTTGCCCACGCGTCCAGTCGAGTCGCGCCGATGCGCTCGCGCAGCCACGCATCGAAGGTCTTCTGCAATTCCGCATGCCGCAGGGCGAAGTCGACCGTCGCCTGAACATAGCCGAGCTTGGTGCCGCAGTCGTAGCGCTTGCCAACGAATTCGTAGGCCAGCACCTGCTCCTCTTCGCGCATGGAATGTATGGCGGGCGTGAGCTCGATCTCGCCGTTCGCACCGGGTTTCAGCGCACGCAAATGCTCGAAGATGCTCGGCATGAGCACGTAGCGGCCGGCCACGCCGAAGCTGGACGGCGCCAGTTCGGGCGTAGGCTTTTCAATGATGCGGCTCACACTGATCACGCGCTCGTCCCAATGCCGGCCGTCGATCACGCCATGAGTCGTCGACTCGCACGATTCGAATTCTTCCACGGCGAGAACCGAGGAATCGTAATGGCTGAATATATGGACCATTTGTGCCAGAACCGGAGGCTTGCCGTCGAGCAGATCGTCCGCGAGCACGACCGCAAACGGTTCGTCGCCAATCAGCTTTTCCGCGCAAAGCACGGCATGCCCGAGCCCGAGCGGTTCGGCCTGCCGGACATAGACGCACTCGACATTGGCCGGCTTGATGTTCTGCACGAGCTCGACGAGATTCTGCCTGCCGCGCGCCCTCAGCACGTGTTCGACCTCGTAGGACTTGTCGAAATGATCTTCGATGACGCGCTTTCCGCGGCCCGTCACGAAGATCAGTTCGGTAATCCCTGCGCCAATGGCTTCTTCAACGGCATATTGAATGAGCGGTTTGTCGATGACCGGCAGCATTTCCTTTGGGCTCGCCTTCGTTGCCGGCAGAAAGCTCGTATCGATTCCCGCCACCGGGAACACAGCTTTACGAACACCAAGCATGATGACCTCACCTGTCTGGTAAAGAGGCAGTACGGCCATGGCGAAGGGTGCGGGATTTGCATCCGACCCCGGATCTTTTCATGGGGTGAATTATTCGGCGACACGTTCCCGGGTATTCGGCCGGAAAGGTCCGCCAAAAAGCCACGCTCAATCATCGCACTGTTTTTGCGCAAAGTGCGCGCGAGTGAACGCGGGCCACATGCGGCAGACGCAAGGCATGCCATTGCCCGCGGCTCGGAGCGATTACCTGGCATGTAATTGGCGAGCCGCGCATGGGCGCCTATCCTCGAGATACGATCGAGTCCGCACCGACCTGGAAGAACCGATGAGCCCTATGCGCCCCGACCCACACGCGCCGCAAAGCGAACTTGGCACCCTGCTGCGCTATTGGCGGGATGCGCGCGGCGTGAGTCAGCTCGATTTGTCGCTGGACGCCGGGATTTCCCAGCGGCAAATCAGCTTCATTGAAAGCGGACGCAGCGTGCCGGGCCGCGACACGCTGCTGACCCTTGCACAGACGCTGGACGTGCCCCTGCGCGAGCGCAACGCCCTGCTGCTCGCCGCCGGCTACGCGCCCGTCTATTCGGAAGCGCCCTGGAACGCGCAGGAAATGCAGCATGTCGTGCGGGCGCTCGAACGGGTCGTTCGCCAGCACGATCCGTTTCCGGCCATCGTCATGGACCGGCACTGGAACGTGCTGATGACCAACGACGCCGCGCCGCGCTTCTTCGGCCGCTTCGTCGACATGGCCGCGCGCACTGGCCCGCGCAACCTGCTGCGTCTGATGTTCGATCCTCAGGGCATGCGCCCGTTCCTCGCGGACTGGGAGAACGTTTCGCGAAGCCTTCTGCAGCGCGTATACCGCGAAGCGGTCGGCCGCGTAATCGACGACGAAACACGCACGCTGCTCGACGAATTGCTCGCGTACCCCGGCGTGCCAGGCGACTGGAAAACGCACCACGGTTCGGCCGGGACGCCCACCATGCCGGTCATTCCACTGAGTTTCATCGACGACGGCACGGTGCTTCGCTATTTCTCGATGGTGACGAGCGTGGGAACACCGCAAAACATTGCCGCACAGGAATTGCGCCTCGAATGCATGTTCCCCGCCGACGACGCCACCGAAGCGCGGCATCGGGAACTGCTCGCGGCGCATGCGAAGGAACGCTGAGCGTCTCCCAACCGCAGGCGCGATTCAAGCCGCTTCGAGCACGAGCAATTGCGCGCCGTCGGCCACCTGATCGCCTACGCCATACAGGACTTCGGTGACCTTACCCGCTGCAGGTGCGCCGATCGTGTGCTCCATCTTCATCGCCTCCATGACGATGAGCGGCGTGCCCTTCTCAACCACGGCGCCCGGCTCGACCAGCACCGCGATCACCTTGCCCGGCATGGGCGCGGTCAGACGGCCCTCGCCGTGCTCCGCGTCGGCCGCATGCGCGAGCAGGTTCTGCCACTCGAACGCCATCGCCGTGCCGAGGCAGAACACATGAAACACGTCGCCGTCGATGAATACGCGGCCCGTCACGCGCGTTTCGCCAAGGGTCGCGCCGTATTCGTCCGCGCCCTCGCCGCGCCACCACGTGTACCTCCCCACGTGCCCCGCACAGGCGAGGGTTTCCTCGCCGCCGTCATGCGTATGCGCCACAGTGAACGCCGTATCGCTTGCCACATCGCGCCAGGAGAGCGATTGCGCGAAGCCGCTATTCAGGCGCCAATGCGAAAGCGCCTGCCACGGCGACGCCCCATGCGCCGCGCCGCCCTCACGGCCGAGCAGCGCCGCACACGCGAGCGCGAGCGCTTCGCGAACCGGTTTGTGCTGCGGCGAGAACAACGCGTCATGGTTACGCTCGATCAGGCCCGTGTCGAGATCGGCGCCTGCGAATGGCCCACAGGTCACGAGCCGCTGCAGAAATTCGACGTTCGTATGCGGCCCCACCACCTCGCACGCTTCGAGCGCACGCTTCATACGCGCAAGCGCGTCCTCGCGCGTGGCGCCATGCACGATCAGCTTCGCGATCATCGGATCGTAGAACGGCGTAATGGTGTCGCCTTCGCGCACGCCGCTGTCGATGCGCACGCTCGCGCGCTGGCCCGCGTCTCCGAGGCGGAACTCGACGCCCTGGGGCATGCGCAAGTGCTTGAGCGTGCCCGTGGAGGGCAGGAAGCCGCGCGCCGGATTTTCCGCGTAAATGCGCGCCTCGAGTGCGTGGCCCGTGATCGAAAGCTGCGCCTGCCCGAGCGGCAGCGGCTCGCCTGCCGCCACGCGCAACTGCCATTCAACGAGATCGAGACCCGTGACCATCTCCGTTACGGGGTGCTCGACCTGCAGGCGCGTGTTCATCTCCATGAAGTAGAAGTCGGCGCCCGTCATGATGAATTCGACGGTGCCCGCGCCCTCGTAATGCACCGCGCGCGCCGCGGCCACGGCGGCCTCGCCCATCGCGCGGCGCACCTCGTCTTCGAGGCCCGGCGCGGGCGCTTCTTCGAGCACTTTCTGGTGACGGCGCTGCACCGAGCAGTCGCGGTCGAACAGGTAGACCGCGCCGCCATGCTTGTCGGCGAACACCTGGACTTCGACGTGACGCGGCCGCGTGAGGTACTTCTCGATCAGCACACGGTCGTTGCCAAAGCTGCTGGCCGCCTCGCGCTTGCACGAAGCGAGCGCCGCCGCGAAGTCAGCGCTGCGCTCGACCACGCGCATGCCCTTGCCGCCGCCGCCCGCGCTCGCCTTGAGCAGCACGGGGTAGCCCATTGCATCGGCTTCGCGCTGCAGGAACCCGGGGTCCTGGTCGTCGCCGTGGTAACCCGGCACGAGCGGCACGGCCGCCGCATGCATCAGCGCCTTCGCGGCCGCTTTCGAGCCCATGGCGGCGATTGCGTCGACCGGCGGCCCGATGAAGACGATGCCGGCCGCTTCGCACGCACGGGCAAAGTCTTCGTTCTCCGAAAGAAAGCCGTAGCCGGGGTGGATAGCCTGTGCTCCCGTGGCACGCGCGGCTTCGATGATGCGCTCATAGCGCAAATAGCTCTGCGCTGCCGCCGCTGCGCCGATATGCACGGCTTCGTCGCAGGCTGCGACGTGCTTGGCGTTCGCGTCGGCGTCCGAGTACACGGCCACGCTCTTCACGCCGAGCCGCCTGCACGTAGCCGCAACCCGGCATGCGATTTCGCCGCGGTTGGCAATCAGGATCTTGTTGAACATGTGCTGTCCTCGCTTCGTTTCCTGCTTCTTGCCTTATTGATCGCGCCAGCGCGGCGTGCGCTTCTCGAGGAACGACGACACGCCGTCGCGCCCCTCCTCGCTCGCGCGAATGCGCGCGATGCGAACGGCGGTGTCTTCGATCAAGGCGTTGTCGATCGTCTGGCCCGCGATGTCCTGCACGAGCTGCTTGCACTCGCGCACGGCATTCGGGCTGTTCGCGCAGAGCGTTTCGGTGATGCGTTGCACGGTGGCGTCGAGGGCTTCGGCGTTCACGGCTTCGCTCACGAGGCCGAGCCGCTGCGCGGTGGCGCAGTCGAACGCTTCGGCCGTGACGAAGTAGCGGCGCGAAGCCTGCTCGCCCAGCGCGCGAATCACGTAAGGTGCGATCGTGGCGGGCATGAGACCGAGGCGCGCTTCGGAAAGGCAGAAGTGCGCGGTTTCCGCGGCCACCACGATGTCCGCGGCACACACGAGACCCATGCCGCCAGCGTAGGCGTCGCCATGCACGCGTGCGACAACCGGCTTCGGGCAGCGGTAGACAGCCGCGAGCATCTGCGCGAGACGCATAGCGTCCGCGCGATTCTCTTCGTCGGAGTACCCGGCCATCTTGCGCATCCAGTTCAGGTCCGCGCCTGCGCAAAAGGCCTTGCCGTTGCCGGCGAGCACGATCGCGCGCACGTCGTCGCGCGCGCCCAGTGCGGCGAACGCGGCCGTGACATCCGCGATCATCGCTTCGTTGAATGCATTACGCACTTCAGGACGATTGAGCGTAACAGTGGCCACGTGTCCGGCGACTTCTACGGTGAGCGTTTCGTATTGCATTGTCCGGTCCTCAATGCATCACATGCGGAACACGCCGAAGCGCGTCTCTTCGATCGGCGCGTTCATCGCGGCGGAAAGGCCCAGGCCGAGCACGTCGCGCGTTTGCGCCGGGTCGATCACGCCGTCGTCCCACAGGCGTGCGCTCGCGTAATACGGATGGCCCTGCAGCTCGTATTGATCGCGAATCGGCTGCTTGAACGCATTTTCTTCTTCGGCGCTCCACGTGCCGCCCTTCGCTTCGATGCCGTCGCGGCGCACCGTGGCGAGCACGGATGCGGCCTGCTCGCCGCCCATCACCGAAATGCGCGCGTTCGGCCACATCCACAGGAAGCGCGGCGAATAGGCTCGGCCGCACATGCCGTAGTTGCCCGCGCCGAACGAGCCGCCAATGATGACCGTGAATTTGGGCACCTTTGCCGTGGCCACTGCCGTCACCATCTTCGCGCCATTGCGCGCGATGCCCTCGTTCTCGTACTTGCGGCCCACCATGAAGCCGGTGATGTTCTGCAGGAACACCAGCGGAATCTTGCGCTGGCAGCACAGCTCGATGAAATGCGTGCCCTTGAGCGCCGACTCGGAAAACAGAATGCCGTTGTTCGCGACGATGCCGACCGGGTGGCCCCAGATGTGCGCGAAGCCGGTCACGAGCGTGGTGCCGTAGCGCGCCTTGAATTCGTCGAACGCCGAATCGTCCACGATGCGGGCGATCACCTCGCGCACATCGAAAGGCTTGCGCGTATCCACGGGAATCACGCCGTAAAGGCTTTTCGCGTCGAAACGCGGCGGCAGCGGCTCGCACAGCGCCACGGGCGGCGTTTTCGTGCGGTTCAGATTGCCGACGATCGAACGCGCAATGGCCAGCGCGTGCGCATCGTTCTGCGCGAGATGGTCGACCACGCCGGACAAGCGCGTGTGGACGTCGCCGCCGCCCAGGTCCTCGGCGCTCACTTCCTCGCCCGTCGCCGCTTTCACGAGCGGCGGGCCGCCCAGGAAAATCGTGCCCTGGTTCTTCACGATGATCGACTCGTCGCTCATGGCCGGAACGTACGCGCCGCCCGCCGTGCACGAGCCCATCACCACCGCGATCTGCGGAATGCCCTGCGCAGAGAGATTCGCCTGGTTGTAAAAGATGCGGCCGAAGTGATCGCGGTCCGGAAACACTTCGTCCTGATTCGGCAGGTTCGCGCCGCCCGAATCGACGAGATAGACGCACGGCAGGTTGTTTTCCCCGGCGATTTCCTGCGCGCGCACGTGCTTCTTCACCGTGACCGGATAGTACGTGCCGCCCTTCACCGTGGCGTCATTGCAGACGATCACGCACTCCTGGCCCGCAATGCGGCCAATGCCCGTGATGATGCCGGCGCCCGGCGCGTCGTCGTTGTACATGCCGTAGGCCGCGAGCTGCGAAAGCTCCAGAAACGGCGTGCCCGGATCGAGCAGCTGCGCGATGCGATCGCGCGGCAGCAGCTTGCCGCGCGAGAGGTGCTTGTCGCGCGCGGCCTCGCCGCCGCCAAGCGTTAGCTTCTGGATCTTCTCGCGCAGGTCCGCGACGAGCGCTTCGAGTGCCGCGCTATTGGCCTTGAAGTCTTCCGAACGCGGATTGAGCTTCGATTCGATGACCGGCATCCCATCCTCCGTGAATGGCTCAGGATTACATCGTTTCCGCGAACAGCTCGCGGCCGATCAACATGCGGCGAATCTCGCTCGTGCCCGCGCCGATTTCGTAGAGCTTCGCGTCGCGCCAGAGACGCCCGACCGGATACTCGTTGATATAGCCATTGCCGCCGAGAATCTGAATAGCCTCGCCGGCCATCCACGTGGCCTTTTCCGCAGTGTAGAGAATCACGCCCGCGCAGTCCTTGCGCACCTGGCGCACGTGGTCCTTGCCGAGCGTATCGAGCTGGCGGCCCACCGCGTAGAGATAGGCGCGGCACGCCTGGCAGGTCGTATAGAGGTCCGCGACCTTGCCCTGGATGAGCTGGAATTCGCCGATCGCCTGACCGAACTGCTTGCGGTCGTGGATATACGGCACGACCGCGTCCATGACCGCAGCCATGATGCCGGTGGGGCCGCCCGCGAGCACGGCGCGCTCGTAGTCGAGGCCGCTCATCAGCACTTTCACGCCGCCGTTGAGTTGGCCGAGGATGTTCTCTTCAGGCACTTCCACGTCCTGGAACACCAGTTCGCCCGTGTGCGAACCGCGCATGCCGAGCTTGTCGAGCTTCTGCGCCACCGAAAAGCCTTTCATGCCCTTCTCGACGATGAACGCCGTAATGCCGCGCGAACCCGCTTCAGGCTCGGTCTTCGCGTAGACGACCAGCGTGTCGCAATCCGGGCCGTTGGTGATCCACATCTTCGTGCCGTTGAGCACGTAGCGGTCGCCCTTCTTTTCGGCGCGCAGCTTCATGCTCACGACGTCCGAGCCGGCGTTGGGCTCGCTCATGGCGAGCGCGCCGACGTGCTCGCCGGAAACGAGCTTCGGCAGATATTTGCGCTTTTGCGCCTCGCTGCCGTTGCGGTGGATCTGGTTCACGCACAGGTTCGAATGCGCGCCGTACGAAAGGCCCACCGATGCGGACGCGCGCGAGATTTCCTCCATCGCGACCATGTGCGCCGTGTAGCCCATGTTCGCGCCGCCGTATTCCTCCGAGACCGTCATGCCGAGCACGCCCAGGTCGCCGAACTTGCGCCAGAGGTCCATCGGGAACTGGTCGGTGCGGTCGATTTCGCCCGCGCGCGGCGCGATTTCCTTCGCCGCGAAGCCGGCGATGCTGTCGCGCAGCATTTCGACTTCTTCGCCAAGCGGGAATTGCAAACCGGGTACGTTGCTCATGTGTGTCTCCAGGGAATCTCGAACCGGGCGTAGCTTCGCCCATGGACGCACATTTCACGCCAGATTTACGTTAACGTCAATAGGTATTTCTGAGTGACGCTCAAGTTGTCATATAGATGAAATCTCCTTGTCCAGCCGCGCTTCTTTCATGGATAATGAATTTCACTTTGACGCAAATTGAATCAAGCTCAACATGGAAGCCGTTGCCCGCAAAGCCGTCCTGCCCGCGTCGCGCCGCCAGCCGGCGGGCCGCAAATCGCAGCAGCGCGTGCGCGAGATCCTGCAGGCGGGGCGCGAGGTGTTCTCGGAAAAAGGGTACGCACGCGCCACCACGGCCGAGATCGCCCAGCGCCTCGGCGTGTCCGAGGCGACGGTGTTCAGCTACTTTCGCGGCAAACGGGAGCTGTGCGCGCGCGTGATCGGCGACTGGTATGACGAATCGATCGCCGCGATCGAAGGCGGCCTGCCGCGCGAGGGCACCGTGCGCCAGCAGTTCGCCTTCATCGTGCGCATGCATCTGCAGTTGATGCTGGAGAGCGGCACCGGCATCTGCGAACTGGTGCTCTCGGAAGGCCGCACGCGGCACCACGATCTGAGCGAAGCGCTCATGGAAATGCAGCGCCGCTACACGGCGCCGCTCATGCGCGTGCTCGCGCGCGGCCAGGAAAGCGGACAGATCCGCAACGACCTGCCGCTGCGGCTGCTTCGTTCGCTGGTATTCGGCCCCATGGAGCACGTGCTGTGGGACGCGACGCTCGCCAACCGCCGCACGGACATCGACGCCACGGCCGAGCGCCTCGTGGACGCACTCTGGTCTGCGCTGCAGCCGCCCAACCTCGAACTGGCCGCGCTCGCTCAGTTCAGCCAGGACGTGGGCGAAGCCGTGCGCCGGCTCGAGCGCGCACGCGCCGCACGCTAGCCGGCGCGCCCCGTACGTACGCCGTACGCACTTCGGACGCCCTTTGCGTCCAGCCAGCCCCGCGCCTCTTGTAACAACTCGAAAAATCGCTGCAATTCGCGTAATTGCATTGGTTCCGGCATTGTCTTAGCGTTCGATAACTGGCTGGCGCGCGCCGTTGCTCCGGCCTGCCCGTTTCTGGAGATCGTGTGTGAGAAGGTCGAAACTGTTTCTCGGGGCCGCCGCGGCCGCGCTTGTCGGCGTGTGCGGTACAGCGCAGGCGGCGCGTGTCGGCGTGTATTTCGGCGCCGGCGTGCCGTATTACTATCCGGTCGCGCCCGTGCCCTACTACTACGCGCCGCCACCCGTCATCGTCGCGCCGCCGCCGCAGGCGCCCGACTACATCGAGCAGGGGCAGGCTGGCGCCCCCGCCATGGACCCGCAGCAAGGCCCCGTCAACGCCGCGCCGGGCGATGCAGCGGGCGACCAGCAGTCAAACGCCGACACCTGGTATTACTGCGACGAGTCGAAAACCTACTATCCCTATGTCAAGCAATGTTCGTCGGGCTGGCGCGCGGTTCCCGCCCAGCCGGCGCCTTCGAACTGAACACCCTGAAAATATCGAGCCGCACATGAAATACACGTATCTCGCGCTACTCGCCACGGCGGGGCTGCTGAGCGCATGCGCCGTGACGCCCACGGGGCCGAGCGTGATGGCGCTGCCCGGCACGGGCAAGACCTTCGATCAGTTCCGCGCCGACGACGCGAACTGCCGCCAGTTCGCCTTCCAGCAGGTTGGCGGCGTCACCGCGAACCAGGCGGCAACCGGCGCCGGCGTGGGCAGCGCCGTGGTCGGTACGGCGCTCGGCGCAGCCGCGGGCGCTGCATTTGGCGGCGGCCAGGGCGCGGCCATCGGCGCGGGCGCGGGCCTGCTCGCGGGCAGTGCAGTCGGCATGGGCAACGCACAGGGTTCCGCGTGGGACGTGCAGCGCCGTTACGACTACGCTTATCTGCAATGCATGTACGCCACCGGCAACCGCATACCGGCGCCCGGCAACATGACGATGTCGCAGCCCCGGCAGTTCCAGGCGCCCCAGCAGCCGTTCCAGACAGCGCCGCAACCTCGCTATTTGCCGCCACCCCCGCCAGGGTCGCCGCCTCCGCCGCCCGGCGCATATTGACCGCATAAAAAGGAACGCGAGGCTCACGCATCTGCGCCGGCCTCGCGTTTTGCTCTGGATTCCGAATAACCCGAATCAGTGCTCGTCGAATTCGAGCGCCTTGCCGTTCCACACCACACGGCGCATCTCGCCAGATTGCGGGTCGACGAGTGTCATTTGCTGCGCGGCGTGGACAGGATCGGGTTTCGCATCGCGGTCCGTCGCGGACCTGGATTCGAGCAGCGGCTGCAACACCGGCGCGAGCGACTTCAGCAGTTGCACGGACAACGCACTCGTGAACGTATAGCGCGCCGCATAGGGCTCATGCACCCATGCCGTAAGCGTGCCGTAGAAGCGGTTGCCGATCACGAACACGAAGGTCGCGCTCCGGTTCACCTTGCGCGATTCGATGAGCCGCGCACCCGGGGCGTACACGTTGAAGCGCTGGTCGCCGGTGCCGGTCTTGCCGTACACGGGCAGCGTCTTGCCGTCGGGGAGCGTCATGCCGTCGGCGAGGCGCTTGGCCGTACCGCCCTCCACCACCGACGTCAGCAGTTCGCGCACCACTTGCGAAATTTCGGGCGAAATCAACGCCTGCGGCGGCGTGGACGCATGAACGAAGTGCGTCTCGTACGGCGTGCCGCGCGCGAAGTCGAGCGACTCGAAGCTGTGCGTCGGCAACTTTTCGCCGTTGCTCGAAATCAGGCCGATGAGCTGCGCGAGCGCAGCGGGCCGGTCCCCCGACGCACCGATCGCCGCGCCAAAAGAAGGCGTGATGTTGTCGAACGGATAACCGACCGCGCGCCATGACTTGCCGATCGCGTCATACGCGCGCAGTTCGATCATGCGGCGAATGCGCCGGTTTTGCGTAGCGTGATACTTCGTCTTGAAGAGCCAGCTGTAGGTGTAAAGGCGCGTGTCGCGGCTCTCCTGCTGAACCTGCGCGAGCGTCGCATCCGGGTGCACGCGCAAGTCATTCAGCAGCCACAGTTCGAGCGGATGAATGCCCGCAATGTAGCCGCGGTCGTTGAGATTGAATTTGTCGATGGCGTACTTGTCGTAGTAGCGCGCGAGGTCTTCGTCGTCGAGCCACTGGAACTTCGTGTTCTTGAGTTGCGCGCGCATCTGTGCATCGAACCACGGCAGTTTGCCGTCGGGTTTCACGCTGCGCAGCACGGTAGCAATGCGCGCCGGACCCTTGCGCGTGTGCTGCAGCAGGATCGCCAGCGCTTCGTCGTTGCTCTTGCCCGCGTAGCGCGTGTAGAAGCGCTTCATGTAGACCTGGCTCTCACCATCGGCAAACTGCGTGAGAAAGCGCGTGCGCGTGACAGGGTCGTCGAGCCACTGCGCGGGCGGCCCCGAAGTCTGGATCATCTCGTAGTGGACGATATCGCGCATGAGCCGCACGAACACCAGATTCACCGAATGCTGGAACGCGCGGTGCACGGTGAGAATCTGCGCGTTGTCGCTCGACTCGAAATTGTTGAAGCTCTGCGCGCCGCCGCCGGTGTAGAACGTCTCGCCCGGGCTGGCCGAGTACTTGCGCTCGACGGCCGCTTCCAGCATGGCATGCAGCGAGCGGTCCGACGTCTTCGAAAGATAGTCGATCGCCCAGCGCGTGAGCGCGTCGCTCGGGTCGACTTGCGGCAGCATCGCGCGCAACGACTTCGCGTCGTCGGCCGAGTAGCGCGCGTGCAGCGCGCTTACGATCTGCAGATACGTCACGAGCGTGCGCAGCTTCGCCGTCGACCCCAGATTCAGGCGTGCGCCCGAGTTGATGTCGAACGGCTGGTTCACGCTGTCCGTTTGCACGCGCACGAGGTTCTCGCCGCTGCTGCGCTCGAACAGCGTGAAGCTATACGCGATCTTCGATGGATCGTCGGAGGGGCGCAGCATCTCGAAGCCCACGAGACCCGCCTGGCGCGCGCCGTCCTTCGTGGCGGCGTCGGCGAGGCGGTCGCTCACGGCCTGCTGCACGCTGTCGACGAGCGTGGCCGTGGCGGTGAGATCGAGGCGGTCGAGGTCGTAAAGCGTCTTCAGCCCCAGCGCCTGCATGAGCTGGGTGCGCAGCGTCAGCACCGCCTTGCGCTCCACGAATGAAACCGGCACGCGCTGCGATGGCTTCGAGCGGTCGAGCGTGAGCTGCGTGGCGAGCGCGGCGTCGCGCAGCGCCGGCGTAATCACGCCGCCGGCGCCGAGCAGGCGGATATAGCTGTCGGTCAGCTTCGCGAGCGCCTCGTTGTTCTTTTGCAGGAAGTACGAAGGCGCGCGCTGGGCGATCAGCAGCGAGAGCACCTGACGGAACGCCAGCGCCTGCGCATCGAGCGTCTCGGGCGTAAGCGGCGCGCGCAGGATGCGATTGACATCGCGGAAGTCGCGCCCGTACCAGGCGGCGAGGCCGTCGCCCAGACCGTTGACTTCGCCCACGCCCGGCTTGGCGGAAAGCGGCACCGAATTCAGGTAGTGCACGAGAATCTGCTGGCGCGCGGGCATGGTCTGCGGGCCGTCCAGATACGCGCGCAGCGAAGCGGACGCGATCTGGCGCAGCTTCTCCGGCGGCGTGGAGGTGCGGCCGCCCGTCGAGTGCCTGAACTTCTCGATCTGCGTGGCGAGCGTGCTGCCGCCCGGCGTTTGCTGATGCCGGTTCACGAGACGCGCCCCCTGGTCGACGAGCGCGCGGCTAAAGCGCCCCCAGTCGATGGCGGGGTTGCGGTTCGGCTGGTCCTGGGCCAGCAGGTATTTGTCTTCGATGAAAAGCAGCGAGTCGCGCACCACGGCCGGCACCGCGTCGAAATTCTCGTAGGCGCGCTGCGGATAACGCGTATGAAAGAGCGTCGCACCCGACGCGTCGCGCAACACGATCCCGGCCTGATCCTTTTCTTCGAACGGAAGGAAAAGCCCCTGGTCGGCCACGGCGATCATGCGATCTGAATCGCGCGCCTGCGCGGCGATCGCGAAACCGCGTTCCGCAAGCCGGTTCTCGAAGGTGGGCAGTTGCGCATAACCGAGCCGCACGTCGTACGGCCCGTTTGTGGTGGGAAAGCGGATGCTGTGGCTCGGCCCGTTCTCGACCGTAAAGCCTATGTCGCGCGTGAGTTCGGAGAGGTAGCGCGCCTGCAGGCGCGACGTGTCGATTTCGATCTGAACGATGCGCGCGATGATGACGAGGGCGGCCAGAAACGCGACGACGAATCCCCACTTGACCCACCTGAAGAGTGAGCCGGCGCCAGCGGCGCGAACAGGAAAGCGTACCGATGGGCGGTTCATGCGTATTCTCCTGACGTCACGTCAGATTTCCAGACGGCACCCCTTAAGTAGTCTATCTCGCTCCGTAGGTTCTTGCGCGCCAGTATGTAGGGCTTCGCACGCACGTCGCACTGCCGCAACACCGATGCCCGGCGCGCGACAGTTTTGCGGCAGCGTCGTGGCACGCGACATGCTCCCGATATAATGATTGGCCATTTCGTTGGAAACCGGGAAATATGAAGAAGCTTGCCGTGCCCCTTGCCCTATCCCTCACGCTCGGCGCGTGCGCGTGGTTTCAGAGCGACCCGGACGCTGGCCAGCCGGTTATCGATTCCACAACCAACCGGTCGGTCCAGGACGTGATCTCGTGCCTGACCGTGGAAGCCTCGCGTCACGGCGCCAGCTTTACCACCTCGCCGCTGCCGCAAGGCCAGATGCTGGAGTTCGGCGACTCGAACGTCATCAAGATCCGCACCGACAATGGCGCGACGACCTACCGCTATTACGCCGGCAAACGCCACGCCTCGAACCTGTGGATCGAGGGTGCGAGCAAAACCTGCGCGCCTTGAACTTTTGACGGGCCGTTTTTGCCGGCTCGCCGCCGGGTTTGCGCCGGGTGGCCCTTCCTGTCCTTCTATTACAGCCTTTTTGCGTGGATGCGCGCCGTGTAGCGCGCTGACACATTTTCGCCGGGCGTTTTAAGAATCGCTTAAGTCTTCGTCCGCATCATCGCTCCACCTAGAAGAAACGAACGCTGCAGGAGGTTCCGTGAAACAGCAAGACCCGCAAATCCAGGCGACAAGTCAGGCCGAGGCCGACAGCGAGGCAACGCCCGGCGCGAAGCCTGCCCGCCGCACCTTGTTGCGCCGGTTGCTGAGCCATCACGAGCTGGCGACCCTCCTGTTGCTGCTGCATGCGCCGATCGACGCGCGCGCCAAACCGGAAATTCCGATGCTCCAGGAAGCCGGCCTCGTCGAGCAGGTGCAGGACGACGCCGGTGACCCGCGCATCCGCCTCACGAAGGAAGGCAACGCCGTACTGCAAGGACTCGGCCTCGCACGCTGAGGTTGCCGCGCACCGCCGCACCGGACAAAAGAGACGGCGGCACGCCATGCGTGCCGCCGTCTCTTTTTATCGAACTACAGAATGAGTGAGCTTCACCGTCTGCTCGCAGCGGCGCGCGAGCGTCCTGACGGGCCGCGCGTCTGGCAGCTTGCAGGCTTCCTGTAGAATCGCGCTCTGGCCTGAAGTCGTCGCACGTCCGCCCACCCTCCGGACGCGCTGTTGCCGTGCCCCACCCTTGCGCCCGCCTATCCGACGACCGCCGCCCCGCGCCACGCGCGCACCAGGCAAATTCGGCCATCACGGCGTCCACACGCGCCACATACAACGTCGTACATAACAACACCCTGGTTTTTCGGAAATGCAAGCAACAGAAATTGGCGTGCGCACGCCTGCCGCTGCGCGCGCGCTCACGCGCAGCGACTACAAGACGCTCGGGCTCGCCGCACTCGGCGGCGCCCTCGAGTTCTACGACTTCATCATCTTCGTGTTCTTCGCGCCGGCTATCGGCCAGTTGTTCTTCCCCGCAACGATTCCCGACTGGCTGCGCCAGCTGCAGACTTTCGGCATCTTCGCGGCGGGCTACCTGGCGCGGCCGCTCGGCGGCATCGTCATGGCGCACTTCGGCGACCTGCTGGGCCGCAAGCGCATGTTCACCCTCTCCGTGCTGCTGATGGCGCTGCCCACGCTCGCCATGGGCTGCCTGCCCACCTTTGCTTCGATCGGCGTGCTCGCGCCCGTGCTGCTGCTCGCGCTGCGCGTGCTGCAAGGCGCGGCCGTGGGCGGCGAAGTGCCGGGCGCGTGGGTGTTCGTCTCCGAGCACGTGCCGCGCCGCCACATCGGCTATGCATGCGGCACGCTCACGGCGGGTCTCACGTTCGGCATCCTGCTCGGCTCGCTGATCGCCGCGGCCGTCAATCATCACTACGCCCCGAGCGACATCGCCGCCTATGCCTGGCGCATTCCGTTCCTGATTGGCGGGCTGTTCGGCATGTTCTCGGTGTATCTGCGCCAGTGGCTGCACGAAACGCCCGTGTTCGCGGAGATGAAGGCGCGCAAGTCGCTCGCCGGCGAAATTCCGCTCAAGGCCGTGCTGCGCGACCACGGCCGCGCCGTGATCGTCTCGATGCTGCTCACGTGGATGCTCTCGGCCGCCATCGTCGTCGTGATCCTCATGACGCCGCCGCTGCTGCAGAAGCAGTTCCATCTCGACGCCACCACGTCGCTCCTCGCGAACTGCGTGGCGACGCTCTTCCTCACGGTGGGCTGCGTGAGCGCGGGCGCGCTCGCGGACCGCTTCGGCGCGCGCCGCGTGCTGGCCATTGGCGGCATCGCGCTCGCGATCTCGTACTACACGCTGTTCCGCCAGGTCGCCGTGGACAGCTCGATGCTCATGCCGCTTTATGCGCTCTGCGGGCTGCTGGTCGGCACGATCGGCGCGGTGCCCTATGTGATGGTGAATGCGTTCCCGCCCGCAGTGCGCTTCTCGGGCATCTCGTTCTCGTACAACGTGGCGTACGCCGTGTTCGGCGGCCTCACCCCGATCGTCGTCGCGCTGCTGATGAAGTCCGCGCCGCTCGCGCCCACTTACTATGTGGCCGCGATTTGCGTGCTCGGTGCGATCACGACGCTGTTCTTCAAGGACGCGCACCGGGAGCAGTAAGTGCGCCGCAGTGCGCACGGAATGCGCACAGGACGGCCGCCACTGGTCAGGCACCATTTGCCGCCGGCTTCGACGATTCACCTCGCGCTGAAACGTCGAAGCCGGCGAGCGCCCTACCATGGGCGCATGAATACCTCACACCCCACCCCTGTCCCCCACGCCCATTTCACGCCCGCGCTCACGCGTATCGTCGCGACGGTCAGCGTCGGATTCGTCGTTACGCAGCTCGATGTCACCATCGTCAATATCGCGCTCGCGCGCATCGCATCCGATCTCCATGCGAACGTCGCGGGCCTGCAATGGATCGTCGACGCCTATACGCTCGCCTTCGCCGTGCTGATGCTCTCGGGCGGCGTGCTCGGCGAGCGCTATGGGGCGCGCCGCCTCTACGCCGCCGGGCTCGTGGTGTTCGCCCTCGCCTCGCTGGCCTGCGGGCTCGCGTCCGATACGGTCGTACTGATCGCCGCCCGCACGCTGCAAGGCGCGGGCGCGGCGGCCATGCTGCCCAATTCGCTCGCGCTGCTCAACGAAGCGTGCCGCCACGACCGGGCGCTCAGGGCGCGCGCAGTGGGTTTCTGGACCGCCGCCGGCGCCATCTCGATCGCCGCCGGCCCGGTGGCGGGCGGTCTGCTGATCGCGGCGTTCGGCTGGCGCAGCATTTTCCTCGTGAACCTGCCGCTATGCGCGGCGGGCCTCTGGGCCACGCTCGCCTGGATTCCCGCGCCGCGCCGCCATGCGCACGATTCCAGCGCCGCCGGCGCGCCCTCCGCGCGCAGCCTCGACACGCGCGGCCAGTTGCTCGCCATCGTGACGCTCACGGCCTTTACGGGCACCGTGATCGAATGGCGGCCGCTCGGCCTCACGCACTGGGCCGTGGCGGGCGGCTTTGCGCTCGCGGTCGTGGCGGGATTTGCGTTCGTCTCGCTCGAAGCACGCGCACGCGACCCCATGCTGCCGCTTGCCATGCTGCGCAACCGCACGTTCAGCGCGGCGGTGCTATTCGGCATCTGCGTGAATCTCACCTATTACGGCACGGTGTTCGTGCTCGCGCTCTATCTGCAGCATGCGCGAGACGAAACGCCATTGCAGGCGGGCCTCGCGTTCATCCCGCTCACCGGCGGCTTTCTGCTCTCGAACATCGTGAGCGGCCATGTGGTGGCGCACTACGGCACGCGCCGGCCGATGATCGTCGGCGCGCTCGTCGCGGGTGCGGGCTACGCGTTGCTGATCAGCGTGGACGCCTCGACGCCGCTCGTCTTCGTGCTGCTCGCCTTCCTGCTCATTCCCTCCGGCATGGGTCTGGCCGTACCGGCGATGACCACGGCCGTGCTTTCCTGCGTGGAGCCGGCGCGCGCAGGGACGGCCTCGGCGCTGCTCAATACGGCGCGTCAGGCGGGCGGTGCGGTGGGGGTGGCGGCGTTCGGCGCGCTCGCGGGCGGTGCAGGCGCGGCGCAGGTGGTCGCCGGCCTGCGGGCGGAAACCGCGGTTTCGACGGCGCTCCTGCTCATGGCGGCCGGACTCGCCTGGTTCGTGAGAACCGATGCGGCGCATGCGCCGCCGCGCCGCGCCACGCCGGCGCGCGTGAACGAATCGGAAGCGCGCTGAGGCTACAGCGAACTGGCGTGCCGAACTACAGCGACGCCTCCTGGATTGCCCCGGAGTCGATTGCGCGGGCGATCAAGCCGTCGTCCTGCGCCTTGCGGATGGCGTGAGCGATCAGCTGCTCGGGCTCCTCGAGTTCTGCCTTGAGCGCGCCAATGAGCCCGGAGGCGTCGAGGATCACCAGTGTCTTCGCGGAATCCGCGTAGCTGATGAACACGCGCCGCGTGCCGTCTTCCGCAAGACTCGCGCAGAACTGCCCGGTCTTGCCTGCCACGTTGAAGTCGAAGTTCTGTATCAAGGCCTGCTCCCTCTACTCCCGGTTGCCCGGTGATTGTGATTCGACACTCGCGCCGCCGCGCGAAGGCGTCAGCCTCGCAGGCCGCCGCCGCGCGGCGCACGCAACCCGTCAACGGAAGCACGTCCCGCGCCCGTCACGGTCAGCAGCAGGAAGCCGCCCGCGATCGCCACGTTCTTCCAGAAATGAATGACCGCATCCTGTTGCGCCGCGGCCTGGGTCATGTTCCAGAAGTCATGGCCGAGTATCGCCGTGACGATAGCGTACACGGCCAGCAGGAACGCAACCGCGCGCGTGCGCACGCCCAGCACGATCGCAATGCCGCCGAGCACCTCGATGACGGTCGCCACGATCGCGCCATACGAGGCATACGGCACGCCCTTCGAGTGCAGGTAGCCGACGAACCCCGCGTATCCCAGCAGCTTCATGGCACCGCCCCAGAGAAACAGAATGGCGAGCGCGACGCGGGCGATGAAGATGATGAAGGAATCGGCGGGACGGGTCATGAAGGGCTCCGGTATGCAATATCGGAATGACCGCGAGACGCACGCTCAGTTCCCTCGACGTGAGGCGGCAGTGACAGACGAGGCGGCACGCGCAAAAGGCGCGCCACGCGCGGGAGCGAAATGAACCAACCTGGGAACTAATCCGGGAATTGATTCGGAATGCTATTGAATTTATCTGACGAGCCCTGTCGCGATCCGTTCGCGATGCGTTCAGGCAAACGCGCAAACCGGCGCGGCGCTGGCACGCTCAATGCTTGTGACGCATGCCGTGCGGCCGATGCGCGTCGAGCCAGCGAGTCAGGCGCGCCTCGAGCGTGCCTCTGCTGCGGCGCGACACGGCCCACATGGCCGCGCACACCAGCAACATGACGCCTGGTCCGAGCAGATAAGCAGCAACGGTTTCCCTCATGGCAGTCTCCTCTGCGCGACGCCACAGTCCGTGAGATTTTTCATTCTAGGCGATAGTGCGGCATACGGTAAACGTCGTTCACGAATGCAGCAGAAACATAAACCCGAGGTTTTCATATATCCGTTCCCGGCGGCTTCCTTACCTCAGACGTAATCGCCTTGCCCACGCATTTCGCTAGAATCGCCGGCATGAACACGCTCGCTTCCATCCTGCCCGCCGCGGCATCGGGCGCGGGGCGCCGCAGCATCGGCGAGATGCTGCGCGACTGGCGCATGCGCCGGCGCATGAGCCAGTTGCTGCTCGCAACCGAAGCCGGGATTTCGACTCGGCATTTGAGCTTCGTCGAATCGGGCCGCGCAATGCCGAGCCGCGAGATGGTCATGCATCTGGCCGGGCAGCTCGATGTGCCGCTGCGCGAGCGCAACGCGCTACTCGTGGCGGCGGGCTATGCGCCGCTCTATCGCGAACGCGCGCTCGACGACCCGCAGCTCGCCGCCGCGCGCGAGGCTGTCGATCTCGTGCTGCGCGGTCACGAGCCGTATCCCGCCGTGGCCGTGGACCGCCACTGGAATATCGTCGCCACGAACGGCGCGCTCGCTCCGCTCATCGGCGACGCTTCGTCTGCGCTGCTCGCCGCACCCGTCAATGCGCTGCGGCTTTCGCTGCATCCCGAGGGCATGGCGCCGCGCATCGTCAACTGGCACGCGTGGCGCGCGCACCTGCTCACGCGCCTGCAACGTCAGATCGACGCGAGCGCCGACCCGGCGCTCGCCGCGTTGTACGAGGAACTCGCGGCATATCCCACGCCCCCGGGCGTAGCGAACGTGAGCGCCGAGCCGATCGCGCATCACATTGCCGTGCCGCTGCGCGTGCGCACGGGGTCTGGAGAACTGGCGTTCTACAGCACGACCACCGTGTTCGGCACACCGGTCGACATCACGCTTTCCGAACTCGCAATCGAAGCGTTTTTTCCCGCCGATCCGCAGACCGCTCAGGCATTGCGCGACCACGCGTCCTGATGCGCGCAAGGCGACCGCGCCGGGTGCGCCGGAAATATGTCGGGTGCGAAACGAGCGGGAATCACCATTCCAGATTCATGCACCCACAACGATCGCGCAATTCGGCGCGAAGCAAAATTCAGGATGGCGATAATTTCAATCAATTACAAAAAATTACCTGTCTTTTTACACCTGATTTACGAGTCGTTTCCATCCCCCAGATGCAATCTGGAAAAAGCGATCCGCGCCCAGCCGAGCGATTCACCCATGAAATCACGGGAATTTTCTTCATCGACGAAAAGCTTCAAGATACGAATTGTTTTCAAACATATCCGCAAACAACGTGCATTTCGCATAACCTGCGCTTTACCGCCTGCCCGAAAAATAGTGCGAAAGTCGGTATATCAGAGGAAATACGTCGAAAGTAATGACATTCATACCCTTTACTTCTTCTTGTTCCTACTTTTAAATACGGAGGTCCCCGACGCACATACAAGCTGGAGATGCCATGAGCCATTTTCTGGATCGTCTGCGTTACTTCACGGCGGCACGAACACAATTCGCGGACGGTCACGGTGCCGTCACAGACGAAGACAGAAAATGGGAGGAGGCGTACCGTACACGCTGGCAGCACGACAAGATCGTACGCTCCACGCACGGCGTGAATTGCACGGGCTCATGCTCGTGGAAAATCTATGTGAAGGGCGGCATTGTCGCGTGGGAAACGCAGCAAACCGACTACCCGCGCACGCGCCCTGACATGCCCAATCACGAACCGCGCGGCTGCTCACGCGGCGCATCCTATTCGTGGTATCTCTACAGCGCCAATCGCCTCAAGTATCCGCTCGTGCGCAGCGCGCTCGTGAAGCTGTGGCGCGAAAAGCGCCGCACGCTCGACCCCGTTGCCGCGTGGGCGGCGATTGTCGACGACGATGCCGCGCGCAAAAGCTATCAAACGCGGCGCGGTCTTGGCGGCTTCGTGCGGGCAGACTGGAGCGAAGTGCTCGAAATCGCGGCCGCAGCGAACGTCCACACCGTCAAGCGTCACGGCCCCGACCGCGTGATCGGCTTCTCGCCCATTCCCGCGATGTCGATGGTGTCGTACGCGGCCGGCTCGCGCTATCTCTCGCTCATCGGCGGCGTGTGCCTCTCGTTCTACGACTGGTACTGCGACCTGCCGCCCGCCTCGCCGCAAACGTGGGGCGAGCAGACCGACGTGCCCGAGTCCGCCGACTGGTACAACTCGTCGTTCATCGTGATGTGGGGGTCGAACGTGCCGCAAACGCGCACGCCGGACGCGCACTTCATGGTGGAAGCGCGCTATCGCGGCGCGAAGATCGTTTCGATCTTCCCCGACTACGCCGAAGGCGCGAAGTTCGGCGACATCTGGCTGCATCCCAGGCAAGGCACCGACGCGGCGCTCGCGCTCGCCATGGGCCACGTGATCCTCAAGGAGTATCACCTCGCAGGCAAGAGCGCCTATTTCGCCGACTATTGCAGCCGTTTCACCGACATGTCCTGTCTCGTCACGCTCGTCGAGCGCGGCGGCCAGTACGTGCCCGACCGCTATCTGCGCGCCTGCGACTTCGACGGCGCACTCGCGCAGGACAACAACCCCGAGTGGAAGACCGTGGTGATCGATAGCGCGACCAGCGAGTTCGCGGTGCCGCTCGGCTCGGTGGGTTTTCGCTGGGGCCAGCAGGAAGGCGCCGATCGCGGCAAGTGGAACCTGCGCGAGGAAAGCGTCGATGGCGCGCCGCTCAAGCCCGCGCTCTCGCTCGTGGAAAAGCACGACGATGTGGTGGACGTGCTGTTCCCCTACTTCGGCAACGTCGCGCATCCGCACTTCCCGCACACCTCGCACGCGCCGGTGCTGAGCCGCCGCATCGGCGTGCGGCGCGTGGCGACGCCCGCCGGCGAGCGGCTCGTGGCTACCGTCTACGATCTCTTCGTGGCGAACTACGGCCTCGATCAGGGCCTGGGCGGCAAGGACCTCGCGCATGGCTACGACGACGACGTGCCCTACACGCCCGCGTGGCAGGAAGCGATTACGGGCGTAAAGCGCGCGGACGTCATCAACGTCGCGCGCCAGTTCGCCGAGAACGCCGACAAGACCGAAGGCCGTTCGATGGTGATCATCGGTGCGGGCATCAATCACTGGTTCCACATGGACATGGCGTATCGCGCCATCATCAACATGCTCGTGATGTGCGGCTGCATCGGCAAGTCCGGTGGCGGCTGGTCGCATTACGTGGGCCAGGAAAAATTGCGCCCGCAAACAGGCTGGACCGCGCTCGCGTTCGCGCTCGACTGGAACCGGCCGCCGCGCCAGATGAACGCCACATCGTTCTTCTACGCACACACAGACCAGTGGCGCTACGATCCGATGAATCCCACGGACCTGCTTTCGCCGCTCGCGAACAAGGCCGACTACCACGGCGCGCCGATCGACTACAACGTGCGCGCCGAGCGCATGGGCTGGCTGCCTTCGGCTCCGCAACTCACGAGCAATCCGCTCGCGCTTGGCCGCGCGCTCGAAGACCCCGCGAAGGCCGGTGCCGAAGTCGCGCGCCGCCTGAAAGACGGCAGCCTCAAGCTCGCCTGCGAGGACCCCGACAATCCCGCCGTGTTTCCGCGCAACCTCTTCGTGTGGCGCTCGAACCTGCTCGGTTCGTCGGGCAAGGGACACGAGTATTTCCTCAAGCATCTGCTTGGCACGACGAACGGTGTGCAAGGCGAGGAAGTGGTGAAGGACAGCGTGCCGCGTCCCGAAGAAGTCGTCTGGCATGAGCAGGCGCCCGAGGGTAAGCTCGACTTGCTCTGCACGCTGGACTTCCGCATGTCCACCACCTGCATGTACTCGGACATCGTGCTGCCCACGGCCACGTGGTACGAGAAGGACGACATGAACACGTCCGACATGCACCCGTTCATTCATCCGCTTTCCGCTGCGGTGGACCCCGCATGGCAGGCGCGCAGCGACTGGGAGATCTTCAAGGCCATCGCAAAGCGCTTTTCCGAGCTGAGCGTCGGCCATCTCGGCGTGGAGCGCGACGTGGTGCTCGCGCCCATCGCGCACGACGCCGCGGGCGAACTGGCACAGCCCTTCGGCGTGGACGACTGGAAGCGCGGCGAATGCGAGCCGGTTCCGGGCAAGACCATGCCGGGCGTGGTCACGCTCGAGCGCAACTACCCCGAGACGTATCACCGCTTCACCTCGCTGGGTCCGCTCATGGACAAGCTCGGAAACGGCGGCAAAGGCATTAGCTGGAATACGGAGGACGAGGTCCACGAACTCGGCGCACTGAACTACCGCGATCAGTCCGAGGACGCTGGCGATGCGAAAGGGCGCCCGCGCATCGAGACCGCGCTCGACGCCGCGGAGACGATTCTCTCGCTCGCGCCCGAAACGAACGGCGCGGTCGCCAAAAAGGCGTGGGAAGCGCTTTCGAAGTTCACCGGCATCGAGCACGCCCATCTCGCCGACGCCCGCGCCGACGAGAAGATCCGCTTTCGCGATATCCAGGCGCAACCGCGCAAGATCATTTCGTCGCCAACCTGGAGCGGCATCGAGTCAGAGCACGTGTCGTACAACGCGGGTTATACGAACGTGCACGAACTGATTCCCTGGCGCACGCTCAGCGGCCGCCAGCAGCTCTACCAGGACCATGCGTGGATGCGCGCGTTCGGCGAGGCGCTGTGCGTGTACAAGCCGCCTATCGACACGGGCAGCTACGAGAAAATGACCGGCGCGCGCTCGAACGGCAACCCCGAACTCGCGCTGAACTTCATCACGCCGCACCAGAAGTGGGGCATTCACAGCACTTACACCGACAACCTGCTGATGCTCACGCTCTCGCGCGGCGGCCCGATCGTGTGGATTTCGGAGCAGGACGCGGCGCAGATCGGCGTGGCCGACAACGACTGGATCGAATGCTTCAACGCGAACGGCGCGCTTTGCGCGCGCGCCGTGGTGAGCCAGCGTATTCCGCGCGGCATGGTGATGATGTACCACGCGCAGGAAAAGATCGTGAATACGCCGGGGTCCGAAATAACGGGCACGCGCGGCGGCATTCACAACTCGGTGACGCGCATTTCACTCAAGCCCACGCACATGATCGGCGGCTATGCGCAGCTCGCTTACGGCTTCAACTACTACGGCACGGTCGGCTCGAATCGCGATGAATTCCTCATCGTGCGCAAGATGAAGAACGTCGACTGGCTCGACGCGGAGGAAACGCCGGTTGGTCCCTTGCCTGCCGCGGTCAACCCCGCCGTCAACCCCGCTGTAAATGCGGCCGTTCGCGAAGGAGAGAGCTCATGAAAGTGCGCGCGCAGATCGCGATGGTGCTGAACCTCGACAAGTGCATTGGCTGCCATACGTGTTCGGTCACCTGCAAGAACGTCTGGACGAGCCGCGAGGGGATGGAATACGCGTGGTTCAACAACGTCGAGACGAAGCCCGGCATCGGCTACCCGAAGGAATGGGAGAACCAGGAGCGCTGGCGCGGCGGCTGGGTGCGCAAGGCCGACGGCCAGATCGAGCCGCGGCTGGGCGGCAAGTGGCGCCTGCTTGCCCAAATCTTCGCGAATCCGCATCTGCCGGAGATCGACGACTACTACGAGCCCTTCACGTTCGACTACGCGCATCTGCAGGAAGCGGGCAACACGAACGCCACGCCGGTTGCGCGGCCGCGCTCGCTCGTGAGCGGCGAGCGCATGGAGAAGATCGAGTGGGGCCCGAACTGGGAGGAAATTCTCGGCGGCGAGTTCGAGAAACGTTCGAAGGACTATAACTTCGAGAACGTGCAGAAGGCGATCTACGGCGAGTTCGAGAACACCTTCATGATGTATCTGCCGCGCCTGTGCGAGCACTGCCTGAATCCGGCATGCGTGGCGGCGTGCCCTTCAGGGTCGATCTACAAGCGCGAGGAAGACGGCATCGTGCTGATCGATCAGGACAAGTGCCGCGGCTGGCGCATGTGCGTTTCGGGCTGCCCGTACAAGAAGATTTATTTCAACTGGCAGAGCGGCAAGGCCGAGAAGTGCATCTTCTGCTATCCGCGTATCGAGGCGGGGCAACCCACAGTCTGCTCGGAAACCTGCGTTGGGCGCATTCGCTATCTCGGCGTGCTGCTCTACGACGCCGACCGCATTCGCGAAGCCGCGAGCGTCGCCGACGAAAAGGATCTCTACCAGGCGCAACTCGACGTCTTCCTCGACCCGTTCGATCCCGCCGTGATCGAGCAGGCCGCGCGCGACGGCGTTCCGCAGGCGTGGATCGACGGCGCACAGCGCTCGCCCGTCTACAAGATGGCGATCGACTGGCGCATCGCCTTCCCGCTGCACCCCGAGTACCGTACGCTGCCGATGGTCTGGTACGTGCCGCCGCTCTCGCCCATCAACGCGGCCGCCAATAGCGGCGAACTGGGCATGAACGGCTGGCTGCCCGACGTGCATGCGCTGCGCATTCCGCTGCGCTACCTCGCGAACCTTCTCACCGCCGGCGACGAAAAGCCGGTTCAGATCGCGCTGGAACGTCTGCTCGCCATGCGCGCGTTCATGCGCGCGCGTCATGTCGATCGCGTGGATGCGCCGCAGGTGCTCTCGCAAGCGGGGCTCTCGCTCGCCCAGGTCGAGGAAATGTACCGTTATCTCGCGATCGCGAACTACGAAGACCGCTTCGTGATTCCCACCACGCACCGCGAGTACGCGGAAAACGCCTTCGACTTGCGCTCGTCGTGCGGCTTCACGTTCGGCAACGGCTGCTCGGACGGCAAATCGGAGGCGAGCCTGTTCGCGCCGAAGAACGGGCATCGCAAGATCCCCATTCAGGAGATCTGATCATGTTCGCGGCTCGACCCCAGCCCATGACGTACCGGCTCGTTGCGTCACTACTCGAGTATCCCGATGCGCCGCTCATCGAGGCCGTGCACGAACTGCGCGCGATGGTGCGCAGCGAGCGCGCGTTCGGCGCCGAGGCGCGCGGGAAGCTCGAACGCTTCCTCGACTATCTCGATTCGCGCGATCTGCTCGCACTGCAGGAAAACTACGTCGCGTTGTTCGACCGTGGCCGCGCAACGTCGCTGCATCTGTTCGAGCACGTGCACGGCGAGTCGCGCGATCGCGGCCAGGCGATGATCGACCTCGTCCAGACCTACGAGAAGCACGGCATGCTGTTGCAGCCGGGCCAGTTGCCCGACTATCTGCCCGTGTTCCTCGAATACCTCTCGATTCTGGAGACCAGCGAGGCGCGCGCGCTGCTTGGCGAAACCGTCGCGATCCTGCAGTCGATCACGCAGGAGCTGAGCCGGCGCAACAGCCACTACGCCTACGTGACCGGCGCGCTGCTGCCGCTCGCGGGCGCGGGCGGCACCGATCTGCCCGAGGCCGCGCACGACGACGACGCAGGCAAACCGCACGACAAGGAGCATCTGCGGGCGCTCGACGCGGCATGGGCCGACGAACCTGTGCAATTCATGGGTGCGGAGCGCCCGGCTGCAGTGCCTTCCCTGGCGCCCGTGGCGTTCCACCCGCGGCGAGCATCACGCTGAAAGAAACGCAACACGCCGGCTGGGCACGTTGTTCGCACACCGCAAGCAAGGAGCCGTCATGGGCCAATACCTCCATCAGTTTCTGTTCGGCATCTATCCGTATATCTGTCTGGCCGTCCTGCTGTTCGGCTCGCTCGTGCGCTTCGATCGCGAGCAGTACACGTGGAAGAGCGACTCCTCGCAACTGCTGCGGCGCGGCGCGCTGCGCCTTGGCAGCAACCTGTTCCACTGGGGCGTTCTCGTCGTGGTGTTGGGCCACTTTGTCGGCTTTCTCGCACCGCACTGGCTCACCGCGCCATTCATGTCGGCCACCGTGCACCAGTTGCTCGCGATGGTCGCGGGCGGCATAGCCGGCAGCTTCGCCATTGTCGGGCTCACGATCCTGATCGTGCGGCGGCTCGGCGACACGCGCATCCGCGTGAACAGCAAAGCATCGGACATCCTCATCGTGTTCATGCTATGGGCGCAACTCGCGCTCGGCCTTGCGACCGTGGTGCTCTCGTCGCACCACATGGACGGCGTGATGTTCGAACAGCTCACCGACTACGTGAAAGGCGTAGTGACGTTCCGGCCCAATATCGCCGGACTGCTCGACGGCGTGCCGCTCGTGTATCAAACCCATATCGCGCTCGGCTTCACGATCTTCCTCGTCTCGCCCTTCACGCGCATGGTCCATATCTGGAGCGGAATCGCTTCGGTGTTCTATCTGATCCGTCCATACCAGCTCGTGCGCAAGCGCTAAATCGCAACCACCGGAACCAGGAGCGCTATCGATGATGAATGCGGTCCCCAATCAAGATCCGCCAGGCTTGCCTGCCCGCGTGAACGACGTCGAGATCGGGCTCGCGGCCATCGAGGCCGAGTGCCGCAATCACGCCGACGACCCGGACCCCGCGCTCGCCGCGCGGCGCACGCTCGTCGTGCACGAGCTGCTGCGCCAGCGCGCCGTGGCGCTGGACCTGCTGGCGCCCGGCGCCGAACTCGACGACAGCGCGCTAGACGCGCTGCTGGAACGCGAGCTGCGCGTGCCCGAGCCCACGCGCGAAGACTGCGAGCGCTACTACATGCAGCACGCGAAGCGCTTCGTGCGCAACGAACTCGTGTACGCGAGCCACATTCTCTTCGCGATTACCGACCGCGTGCCGCTCGCGCTGCTGCGCCAGAAGGCCGAAGAAACGCTGCGCGATTTGCAGCAGGCGCCCGACACCTTCGAGGCGCTGGTGCGCCAGTATTCGAACTGTCCTTCGGCGGGCGTGGGCGGCAGCCTCGGCCAGCTCACGCGCGGCGACACGGTGCCCGAATTCGAAGCGGCGCTGTTCGACTGCGCCGACATCGGCGTGCTGCCGCGACTCGTGCGCACGCGCTTCGGCTTTCATCTCGTGCGCGTGGACCAGCGCGTGCCGGGCGATCCGGTGCCCTACGGCGAAGTCTGCGCCGACATCGCGCGCTTTCTCAGCGAGCGCGTACGCCATAAAGCCATACAGCAGTACGTATCGATCCTGGCTTGCGAAGCGACGCTCGAAAATGCGGCGCTGGAAGCCGCGACGAGTCCGCTCGTCCAGTGAAGTCGATGGGCTCCCCCACGCGAAGGAGGCAACATGAATCTGCGTAGCGAACCGGCACGCCCCGCAGCGAGCGCAGCCCAGCCCGGGAAGGTCGGCGCGAGGGCATGGTCAGTCCTGCTCGTGAGCACGCTCGCGTTTCTCGTGTGCTTCGTGGTGTGGATGATGTTCGGCGTGCTGGGCGTGCAGTTGCGCGAGGAGCTCCAGCTCAACAGCACCGAGTTCGGCCTGCTCACCGCGACGCCCGTGCTGACGGGCGCGATCATGCGCCTGCCGCTCGGCGCGTGGACCGACCGCTTTGGCGGGCGCATCGTCATGACCACGCTGCTCGTGGTCTGCGCCGTGCCCGTGTATATCGTCAGTTACGCGAACGAACTGTGGCAGTTCCTGCTCATCGGCCTCTTTCTCGGCTGCGTGGGCGCCTCGTTCGCGGTGGGTACGCCGTACGTGGCGCGCTTTTTCCCGCCCAGCCAGCGCGGCTTCGCCATGGGCTTTTTCGGCGCGGGCACGGTCGGCGCCGCCGTCAACCTGTTCGTCACGCCGCAGCTGGAAAACCTCTACGGCTGGCGCTTCGTGCCGCGCGTCTACGCCGTCGCGCTGATCGTGACCGCCGTGATTTTCTGGCTCGGCTCGGCGCGCGACCCGGGCGCCGGCAAATCGGGCGGCTCGCTGCTCGACTCGTTCAAGGTGCTGGCGGACCCGCGCGTGTGGCGGCTGTGCCAGTACTACTCGATCACCTTCGGCGGTTTCACGGCGCTCTCGCTGTGGATTCCGCAATACCTGAAGGCCGAATACGGCATGTCGCTCGTCATGGCTTCGGCCTTCGCCGCGGGCTTTTCGCTCCCTGGCTCGATCCTGCGCGCCGTGGGCGGCGTGCTCGCAGACAAGCTCGGCGCGCACACCGTCACGTGGTGGGGCCTGTGGGTGGCGTGGATCTGTCTGTTCATTCTCTCGTACCCGCCCACGGACTTCGCGATCCACACCATCGACGGCCAGGCGGCCCTGCATATCAGCATGCCCGTGTTCGGCTTCGTGGCGATCGCCTTCGTGCTCGGCGCGGTGTTCGCGTTCGGCATGGCTTCGACGTTCAAGTACGTGGCCGACGACTTCCCCACCAACATGGGCGTCGTGACCGGCATTGTCGGGCTGGCTGGCGGGCTGGGCGGCTTTCTGCTGCCGATCCTGTTCGGCATCCTGCTCGACTGGCTCAGGATCCGTTCGAGCTGTTTCATGCTGCTCTACGGCATCGTGTGGGTCTCGCTGATCCTGCTTTACATCTCCGAAGTCAAGCGCACGCCGATTCTCGGCCAACCCAGCGCCTGAGGGGCACAGCGGCTAGTCCTGCCGCTCGGGCATTGTGGCGGCGGCTCAGGCCGCCGCCTTCGCGGGCTCCGGATCCGGCGCGGTGACGACCAGCACGCTGCACGACACGCGGTCGAGCAGCAGGCGATCATCGCGCCCATCCCACCAGCGCTTGAACGGCCCGCGCCGGTGGTGGCCCACCACGACGAGATCGGGCTGGAGTTCCGCGCAGTAGCTCGCGATCACATCGATCGGCCGGCCCACCACGAAGTGCCCCGTCGCCACGAGCCCCTTGTCCTGCAGGCACGCCACGCCCTCCCGCAGAATATCGCGCGCCGCTTCTTCCGCGGCTTCGAACGGCACGGCGGACGCGATGTCCGTGCCCCATTGCAGCGGCGCCTGGTCGAGCACGGCCAGCAAATGCGTTTGCGCATGGCATTCGCGCGCAAGGTCGGCACCCTCACGCAAAGCCCGACGGCCTTCGCGCGTTGCGTCGTAACACAGCAGAATCCTGTTGAACGAGGCCATGATCCCTCCCCGATGATTTGCGGCGCCGGGCGGGCGGACGCGCCGTACCCGCGACGCCGCTTTCATTATGCCACTCATATCACATCGTGATATAAATGAAATACTGGGTGCGCTCGTCGGCGCCATACGTCTCGACAAATGGCATCCGCGCATCGACATGCAGCTCGCAAACGTTTCACAAGTGCGATCTTCGCGCAATATCCAGCCTGCATATTTTCCAAAAAACCAACGGCGACGCCCACCGTCTGCACTCGTAACATTTCAGTTACACATTGCCCTGCTATAGGCCGTCAGGGTCGAAACATCTGTTACAACTCAATTGTCATAAGTATTAATCCGCAGAGCCGTATTTTTTACCTGTCAACCCAACTTCTTTCTAAACGTTTATTCCACCGGGTGGCGTTTTTTTGTCCTTCGGCGATTCGTTGCGCATGCATCGACGATCTGGCAGAAATCCCGATAAACCAATGCCATACGGCCTGTTTGTACGCCTCGGCCGGAGTCGCGACGGCTTGCCGCCACCCGGATTTCGAGTTCCAGCAAAACTTACCGAAAGTAATTTACAACAGTACGATTATTTTTGATCCGAGGGATTGATTTCTGAGATAAGCCCTCATACAATTCCCTCCAAGGTTGTTACGAGATGTAACAACCTGTATCAAAGAGTCAGATCGAGCCAACGAGCGAAGATCGACCACAAGACCAGAAAAGATACAACGGCGAAAAAGCCGGGGGGTTAAATTCGGGGCTTCGGAAACTAGAGAAATGGACCGCAGCAGCGAGACGCTGGAATCTATCCGCGAAATTAATTTGTCGTATCTGATGCTCGCACAGCGCATGCTGCGCGAGGACAAGCCAGTCGGCATGTTCCGGCTGGGACTGTCGTCGGAACTGGCCGATCTGCTTGGCGCTCTGTCACTCGCGCAGATCGTCAGGTTGGCCTCTTCCGACCAGCTTCTCTGTTTTTTCCGCTTCGACGATCATGCGATGTTGTCCGCGCTCACGCAGACTTCCCGGCATGCAGACGTGGCGGCTACCCATGCGGCCATCCTGCTTGCGGGACAGCCGGCTGGTCAATTCGCCTGAGGGTGATGTCCATGTCTACGCGGCGCAGCCTCACCGAAGACGCTCAGGAAGTATTCCGCGCGATCGCGCTGATCGAGCTGGGCGCGCGCATGCAGGTGCTCGAAAGCGAACTCACGCTCTCGCGCGACCGCATGATCCGCCTGTACCGCGAGATCCGTGGCGTATCGCCGCCCAAAGGTATGCTGCCGTTCTCGGCGGACTGGTACATGACGTGGCTGGCCAACATCCACGCCTCGCTGTTCTATAACACGTACCTGTTCCTCAGGAACGAAGCGCGTTGCTCGCATCTCGACGCGCTCACCAAGGGGTTCCGGCTGTATCTGGAACACTGCCGCCACAGCGGGGCCGAGCCGGCGCTCGATCTCACGCGTGCGTGGACCCTGGTGCGATTTTTCGATGCCGATATTCTGCAGTTGACGCCTTGCTGCCGTTGCGGCGGCAAGTTCGTCGCGCATCGCCACGACCTTCAGCACAACGTCGTATGCGGCGCATGCCAGCCTCCTTCGCGAGCCGGCAAGACGAAAAAGGCGGCTGCAGCGCGACGGGGCGCCGAGCAGACCGAGAGCGACCTTCCGGCAGTGGTAACGTCGGATGGCATTGCCGAGGCTGCGTAAGCGTAGGAGAGCAGATCCGGATTGACCGGACGCGAGACCAAGACGCGAACCCGTCCGGTGCCTCAGTGCACCGGACGGCGAAGCGCTTTCCATTTGCCGCCTTCGTGGCGCGCGCCTGTTACATCTTTCCCGCTTTTAAGGCCCGTTCACGCTAATCACAGGCCCTAATTTCCGCCGAACGTCTGCCAGACGAGCCACAGGTTCGCCGCCGAGATCACGGCGAACAGGAACCACGCCAGCAGCCGCGTGGGGAGCCGGTTCACGAACTCGCCCATCAGCGCACGGTCGTTCGTCATGCGGATGAGCGGCCAGAGCGCAAACGGCAGTTGCAGACTCAGCACCACCTGGCTTGCCACCAGCAGCTTGCCCACCGCGCCGTTGCCGAGCAGCGCGACGCCCGCGAAGGCGGGGATCAGCGCGAGCACGCGCGTGATGAGCCGACGCTGGTAGCACGGAATCTTCATCTGCAGGAAGCCTTCCATGATGACCTGACCCGCCACGGTGCCCGTGAACGTCGAGCTTTGCCCGGAGGCAAGCAGCGTGATCGCGAACAGCACCGCCGCCGCGCCCGTGCCGACGATCGGCGCGAGCAGCTTGTACGCCTGTTCGATATCGGTGACCTGGGTGTGCCCGTTAGCATGAAACGCCGCCGCGGCCAGAATCAGGATGGCCGCATTGATGAGGAGCGCGATCAGGAGCGAGACGATCGTGTCGAGGCGCGAAAGGCCGATGGCCTGCGTGAGGCTTGCACGGTCGCGCTTGACGGCGCGCGTCTGCACGATCGACGAATGCAGGTAGAGGTTGTGCGGCATGACGGTCGCGCCGAGAATGCCGATCGCCAGATACAGCGGCTCCACCGAGGAGATGGCGTGCCACGACGGCACCGCGCCCGCGAACACCGAGGGCCAGTGCGGCTTCACGAGCGCGAGCTGGATCACATAGCCAAGACCTATTGTGGCGATCAAGCCGGCCATGATCGCCTCGAGCGAGCGGAAGTTCTTGCCCTTCAGGCCGAGCACGATGAGCGTGTCGAACGCCGTGAGCACCACGCCCACCATCAGCGAGACACCAAACAGCAGATGAAACGCGAGCGCGCCGCCCAGCACCTCGGCCAGATCGCAGGCAATGATCGAAAGCTCGGCGAGCACCCACTGGCCGAGCGCCACGGGTCTTGAATAGCGCTCGCGCGAAAGCTCCGCGAGATCGCGTTGCGTGACGATGCCAAGGCGCATGGAAAGGCATTGCAGCGCGATCGCCGCGAGGCTCGAGAGCACGACCACGAACAACAGGCTGTAGCCGAAGCGCGAGCCCGCCTCGATGTCGGTGGCCCAGTTGCCCGGGTCCATGTAGCCGATCGAGACCAGCAGGCCGGGACCCGCGAATTGCCAGAACTTCTTCCAGAACGGCGCGCGCGGCGACACCTCGATGCTGCCCTGCACTTCGGACGGGCAAAACGGCGCCGTTGCCGTGGTCGGTAGTCGGAATTCCAACGCTTCGATCCTCAAGGGTTGACGCGTCGCGGCACGTGACGCGATCGGGCCCTCAAGTGTACAGCGTCGGCTGCGGCACTTCTCTCAAGAGCGTATAGCGGCCCACGTCGCGCAGGCGGTAGTCGAGCGGATCGTGCAGCGTATGCACGCGCGCGTTGCGCCAGAAACGGTCGAGCGCGAGCGCCGCGCCCGTGGCGCGAGCGCCGCACGCCTCGAAAAGTTGCTCGCCGCCCTGTAGCGCGGCGCGATGCGCGACGATCTTCGCCTCGGAAATCGAGAGCGAGACTTCGGCGCGCGTGGCCGTGCTCAACGCTTCGCCTTCGTCCCACGCGGCGTCGAGCAGCGCGCCCGCGCGATCGGCCAGCACCGCCGCCGCGAGCGACTGCACGCGCATTTCGCCAAAGCGCTGCTGCAGGAAGGGGTCGTCGGCCACGTGCTGCACGCCCGAATTGACCCACGGGCGGCCGTTCGCGAGCACGTAGGCGCGCGCTTCCTCTAGCGCGCCTTCGGCAAGACCCACGAAGAGATTCGTCAACACGCCCTGGGAGACCAGCGTGCGCAGCGTGGCGCGCGGGGTGTCGGGCCGCTGCAGCACTTCGGCGGCGTGCACCTTCACATTCTCGAACGATACCGTGCCGCTATCGGTCTGACGCTGGCCTATCGGGTCCCAGTCGTCGTGCACCGTGATCCCGGCGCGCGTGGTGGGCACGACCGCGAACACCGGGCTGCCCGTGGCGGGATCGTGCGCGCTCACGGTCATCATCTGCGACCCGTAGGTACCCGAACAGAATCCCTTCTTGCCATGCAGACGCCAGCCGCCTTCCCTGTCTGGCTGCGCGACGAGCCGCGTGTCGAGGGGATTCACGGCATTGCCCCACCACCAGCGATGCTCGACGGTGCCTTGCAGCCAGTTCGCGCGCTGCGCGGCGCTGCCCCACAATTCGACGCTCGCCACCTGCAGGCACTGGAAGCCAAGCAGATGCGCAAGCGCGCTGTCGACACGCGCGAGCGCGCGGATCGTCGCGTAGATGTCGCGCCAGCGCACGCCGTCCTGGCCGAACTGTCCGCCGAATTCGCGGGGCACTGCGAGCGTAAGCAGCCCGGCGTCGGCAATGCGCTGCTTCTCGGCGGCCGCGTGGCCACCCGCGAGATCGCGTTGCGCGGCGTTCGCGCGCAGCGCTTCGAGCAGCGCGGCGAAACGCGCGTCCTGTTCCCGCCCGTGTGGGCGCCGTGCTTCGTTCATACCCATATTTCCCGAATGTGATGCCCTGAACGCGAAGCGCGCGGCAAGCGGCTGCGCGCCGTCTCGAACGGTTTGTGCCGCTCAGGTTCGCCGCAAAAGACGCCGCACCAGCGCGTCGCCCGTGAACTGGACCGCCGCGACGATCGCGATCAGCAGCACGATCACCGTGACCATGACCGTCGTATCGAAGCGTTGATAGCCGTAGCGTATCGCGAGATCGCCGAGACCACCTGCGCCGACGGCGCCCGCCATCGCCGAGGAGCCGATCATCGCCACCACGGTGATCGTGAAGCCGCCGAGCATGCCGGGCAGCGCCTCGGGCAGCAGCACATGCCACACGATATGGCGGCGCTGCGCGCCCATGGCCTGGGCCGCCTCGATCAAGCCGCGATCGACTTCGCGCAAGCTCACTTCGGCCACGCGGGCGAAGAACGGAATGGCCGCGATGGAGAGCGGCACCACGGCGGCCCACACGCCGATCGTCGTGCCCACGAGGAAGCGCGTGAGCGGCAGCAGCGCGACCAGCAGGATGATGAAAGGCGTGGATCGCAACGCGTTGACGAGCGCGCCCAGCGTGGTGTTGAGCGCGGGCCGCTCCAGAATGCCGCCGCGCGCAGTCGTGACGAGCAGCAGCGCAATGGGAATACCGATCAGGAGTGCGAATACCGCCGATACGCCGACCATCAGCAACGTGTCGCGTATGCCTTCGAGGAGTTCGGTGATCCACACGTCAGACATAGCCCAGCACCTCCACGCGGCTCGCATGGCCGCGCGCGCGCTCGGCGAGCGACGCCGCCTCGGCAGCGTTCAGCACCGGCGCGGAAACGACCAGCCGCCCTTGCGCACGGCCTTGAATCCGCTCGATACCGCCGTGCACGAACCGCACGCCCTGCGCGCCGAACGCCTGCGCGAGCGTGGCGAGGTCGGGCTCTTGCGCCGCTTCGCCGGTGTAACGCACGTCGAACAGCGCGTGCGCGCCCGCTGGCGGCAAAGCGTGAATGCGCGCCGCCAGGTCGTCGGGCAACTCGTGGCCGGGCGTGTGCAAGAGCGCGCGCGTCGCTTCGTGCCGGGGATCGCCGAACACGCGCCACACGGGCCCCTGCTCCACCACCTCGCCGCGCTCGATCACCGCGACCGTGTCGCAAACGTCGCGTATAACCTCCATCTCGTGCGTGATGAGCACGATGGTGACGCCGAGCCGCCGGTTGATATCGCGTAGCAGCGCGAGAATGGCGCGCGTGGTTTCCGGGTCGAGCGCCGACGTCGCCTCGTCGCAAAGCAGGATATCGGGCTCGTGCACGAGTGCGCGCGCAATGCCCACACGCTGCTTCTGGCCGCCGGAAAGGCGCGCGGGCCACGCATCGCGTCGTTCGCTCAAGCCGACGAGATCGAGCAGCACGTTCACGCGCGCCTCGATGTCGCCCTTCGGCACACCCGCGATTTTCAGCGGCAGGGCGATGTTGTCGTGCACGGTCTTGGCGGAAAGCAGGTTGAAGTGCTGAAACACCATGCCGATGCGCCGCCGCAGCGTCACCAGAGCGCGCTCGTCGAGTGCGCCCACGTCCACGCCGTTCACCCGCACATTGCCGCTCGTGGGCTTTTCGAGCCCGTTCACGAGCCGCAGCAGCGTGGACTTGCCCGCGCCGCTGCGCCCGATGATGCCGAACACTTCGCCGCGCGCCACCTGCAGGTCAACGCCCGCGAGCGCCGCCTGCACGCCTGGCGCGTAAGTCTTGCCGACGTTCTCGAACACCACCGCAGGCTGCGACGCATCGGCATCGCCCTGCGCCTGACTCGCCGTCGGCCCCGCCTCGATAAAGCGCGCCGCTCCGAACCATTTCATCTTCGCTGCTCCTCGTGCGTGAATTGCGCGCTACCAGGCGACCGCATAGAGGTTGCCGAAGGCCTTGTCGAGTTCCTTGCGCACGGTCGGCGAATGCTGATAGATGTCGATGAACTTGCGGATGCGCGGATCGTTCACGCTCTCGGGCCGCACGACGAACTGGATCGCAAACGCCTTGTTCTCCACACCGTCGAAGAGCAGCGCGCTATTCGGATCGGTAGTGCCCGCGAGCTTGATGAAGCTCGGGTAGCCTTGCGCGAGATCGACGTCGTCGAGCGAGCGCGCCAGTTGCGAGGCCTCGAGCTGCACGATCTTGAGGTGTTTGGGATTGGACACGATGTCGAGCGTCGTGGCGCGATAGTCCACGCCCGGCTTGAGCTTGATGAGGCCCGCGCGCTGCAGCAGCAGCAGGCCGCGGCCGCCGTTCACGGGATCGTTCGCGATGGCGACCGTCGCACCATCCTTGAGATCCTCGAAGCGCTTCACCTTCTTCGAATACAGGCCGATCTTCATGATCGTGCCCGGCGCGATGGCGACGAACTTGTAGCCGCCCTGCTTCTCTGCGTTTTCCAGAAACGGCGTGTGCTGGAAATAGTTGGCGTCGATATCCTTGTTCGCGAGCGCGGCGTTGGGCGTGTTCCAGTCGGTGAACTCGATGATCTTCACGTCTACGCCCTGCGCCTTCGCCTCGCGCGCCGCTTCCTGGAGCGCGGGCGTTTGCGGCGTGGTGGCAATGCCGATCTTGAGCGTGGCGGTGTCGGCGTGCGCGTCGAGCGCCGCCGCCGCAAGCAACACGGCGATTGCCGTCAGCAGACCGAAGCGCTGGAAAAAGGAAGGGCGCCCCACGGCGCGCACGGCACGGATCATCGCGTTCCTCGACGGAAGTTGGACTTCGTTCAGTGAGGAGCGACGCGATGAGGGCCCATCGCGTTGGCTCCAGATGGGTCCAGACGATGATAGGGGCGCGGCGGGGCCGGGTCTACGAAGCGATTGCGCAAAGGAAATCGCCGCCTGCGATATACACAGGCGGCGAGCGTTGCGGCTGTCTACGCGGGGGGTTTGACGCGCGGATCGACGCGCGGTTCAACGCGCCGCGAGCGGCGCCGGCGGTGGCGGCGTACCTTCGCCTGGCTTCGCGTCGCCCCAGCCGCCGCCCAGCGCACGGATCAGGTTGACGGTCGCAACAGCCTGCGAACCCTGCAGATGGCTGGCCTGCAATTGCGACACGAGCACCGTCCGTTCGCTGTCGATCACGTTCAGGTAGCTGACCTCGCCTTCCTCGTACTGCGTGCGCGAAAGCTGTGCCGACTGTTGCGAAGCGCTCACCGCGTCGTTCTGCTGGCGGATCTGGTCGTCGAGCAGGCGCAGGTCGGAGAGATTGTCCTCGACCTCGCGGAAGGCCACGAGCACCTGCTGGCGGTATTGCGCGACGTCTTCTTCATACTTCGCGCGCGACTGGGCGAGATTCGCCCGGCGCCTGCCGCCGTCGAAGAGCGGCAGCGTGAGTGCCGTACCCGCGAGCGGCCCGAGCAGGAATGCGCGGCTCGACCACATGAAGAGGTCGCCGAGCGTGGCCGACTCGAAGCCAGCCGCACCGGTAATGTTGAGCTGCGGGAAGAACGCCGACTTCGCGAGACCCACGCGTGCGTTCGCGGCCGCCATGGCGCGCTCGGCGGCGGCCACGTCGGGGCGGCGCTCCAGCAGCGTGGAAGGTAAACCCGGAGGCACTTGCACGACCACTGGCGCAAGCGGCGTTTCGGGGAACGTGAAGTCCGCGGGCGCCTTGCCGAGCAGGATCGCGAGGCTGTGCTCCGAGGCCGCGCGCTGACGCGCGACGCCCACCGCGTCGGCACGCGCGCTCGCGAGCTCGTTGCGGGCCTGCGCCACGTCCAGCGCGCTGATGTCGCCTTCCTTGAAGCGGCGCTCGACAAGCTTGAGCGCATCTTCGCGCAGCGCCACCGTGCGGCGGTACAGATCGACATCGGAGTCGAACTGGCGCAGCTGGAAATAGTTCTGCGCGACATCGGCCTGCAAGGCGAGCTGAACCGAGAGGAACAGGGCTTCGCTTTGCTGGGCGTCCGCCTGCGCCGCATGAACGTTCGAACTCACACGGCCGAACAGGTCGACTTCATAGCTTGCCGTTGCCTGTGCGCGCCACAGCGTTTGAGCGGGCACATTGTAATTTTGCGGGTAATAAAGCGAAGCCGGCGAGGCCCGCTCGTAGGTCGGCCCGAAACCCGCATCGATCGACGGGAACCACGAGGCGCGCGCGGCCTGCGTCACCGCACGCGCCTGCTGCACGCGCGCGGCCGCGGCCTTGAGGTCCTGGTTCGCTTCGAGCGCCTGCTGCTCGAGTTTGTCGAGCGCCGGGTCGCCGAACACCGTCCACCATTCGCCGCGATGGGTGTCGTCGGCGGGCTGCGCGGGCGTCCACGTGCCCACGTCGTGCGGATTGGCGCCCTGCGTCTGCTGCGGCGCTTCCTTGTAGGCAGCGGGCACGGCGGCGTCCGGCACCTTGTAGGCCGGCTCGACCGAGCAGGCCGCGAGCCAGGCAAAGAGCGCGACGCTCGCTGCGACTCGTGTGATACGCCCGAACTGCCGGCCCTCCGGCGCGGCATTCGCGCGATAGCGCAAGCTGGATTCGTTAGTCATGTTGATCATTTTCCCTTGTCGCCTTACGCATCGACCATCGACTGCGGCTTGCGCGCGTTGTCCTTCTGCGCGACGTGAATCTTGCCGCCCGCGAGCGTGCGCAGCACCACATAGAACACCGGCGTCAACAACAGGCCGAACGCGGTCACGCCGAGCATGCCGAAGAACACGGCCACGCCCATTGCATGACGCATTTCCGAACCCGCGCCGCTGGAGAGCACGAGCGGCACCACGCCCATGATGAACGCGATGGACGTCATCAGGATCGGGCGCAGACGCATGCGGCTCGCCTCGATGGCAGCGGTAAGCGGCGTGTGTCCGTCGTGCTCCAGCTCGCGCGCAAATTCGACGATCAGGATCGCGTTCTTCGAAGCGAGCCCCACCAGCACCATCAAGCCAATCTGCGTGAAGATGTTGTTGTCGCCCTGCGTGAGCCACACGCCCGTCAGTGCGCACAGCACGCTCATCGGCACGATCAGGATCACCGCGAGCGGCAGCGTCAAGCTCTCGTAGAGCGCCGCCAGCACGAGGAACACGAGCAGCACGCTGATCGGGAACACCCAGATGCCCGCATTGCCCGCCAGCACCTGCTGGTACGTGAGGTCGGTCCATTCGAACTTCACGCCGCGCGGCAGCACTTCAGCCGCGATGCGTTCCGCCGCCGCCTGCGCCTGGCCCGACGAATAACCGGGCGCCGGACCGCCGTTGATGTCCGCCGCGGTGTAGCCGTTGTAGCGCACCACCATCTCGGGGCCGTACGTGGGCGTGACCGTGACGAGCGAAGAAAGCGGCACCATTTCGCCCGCGGCGTTGCGCGTCTTCAGTTGCAGGATGTCGTCGGCCCGCTGGCGGAACGGCGCATCGGCCTGCACGCGCACCTGATACACGCGTCCGAAGCGGTTGAAGTCGTTCACGTAGAGCGAACCCAGATAGATCTGCATCGTGTCGAACACGTCGGTGACCGGCACGCCAAGCTGCTTCGCCTTCGTGCGGTCGAGATCGACGTTCAGCTGCGGCACGTTGATCTGATAGTTGGTGAACGTCGGGCCCAGCTCCGGCGTTTGTGCCGCGCGCTTGACGAAGTCCTGCGTCGCGCGGTTGAGCGCCTCATAGCCGAGCGCACCATGATCCTCCAGTTGCATCTTGAAGCCGCCCAATGTACCGAGGCCGAGCACCGGCGGCGGCGGGAACACGGCGATGAACGAATCCTTGATGCCGGCGTACTGCTGGTTCAGCGCCCCCGCAATCGCACCGGCCGAAAGCGCCTTGCCCTTGCGCTCCGTGAACGGCTTGAGCGTGACGAACACAATGCCCGCGCTCGAACTATTGGTAAAGCCGTTCACCGAAAGACCCGGGAACGCCACGGCGCTTTCCACGCCGGGCTGCTTCAGTGCAATGGCGCTCATGTCGCGAATCACGTTCTCGGTGCGATCGAGCGCGGCGCCATTGGGCAGTTGCGCGAACGCGATCAGATACTCCTTGTCCTGCGCGGGCACGAAGCCGCCCGGCACCACCCGCGCCATCAACACCGTTGCGGCGATCAGCACCACATAGACCGCGAGCATCGCGCCCTTGTGGCGCAGCACGCCGTTCACGCCGCGCCCATAGCTTTCCGAGCCGCGATGGAACACCCGGTTGAAGCGGCGGAAAAAACCGCCCAGCACGAGGTTCATCCCACGCGTGAGCCAGTCTTCCTTCTCGCCGTGACCGCGCAGCAGCAGCGCCGAAAGCGCCGGCGAAAGCGTGAGCGAGTTGAACGCCGAGATCACGGTGGAAATCGCGATGGTCATCGCGAACTGCTTGTAGAACTGACCCGTGAGACCGCTCATGAACGCGAGCGGCACGAACACGGCCACGAGCGTGAGCGCAATGGCGATGATCGGCCCGCTCACTTCCTGCATGGCCTTATACGTCGCATCGCGCGCGGATAACCCGCTGGCGATATTGCGCTCCACGTTTTCCACCACCACGATGGCATCGTCGACCACGATGCCGATGGCAAGCACCATCCCAAACAGCGATAGCGCATTGATCGAGAAGCCGAACGCAAGCAGGAGAGAGAACGTCCCGATGATCGACACCGGCACCGCGATCAACGGAATGATCGAGGCACGCCACGTTTGCAGGAACACGATCACCACGATCACCACGAGCGCGATCGCTTCGAGCAGCGTATGCACCACGGCTTCGATACTGGAGCGCACGAACTGCGTAGGGTCGTAGACGATGCGGTAATCCACGCCAGCCGGCATGTCCTGCTTGAGTTCCTTCATGGCGGCGCGCACCTGGTCCGAAATCGCGAGCGAGTTCGCACCCGGTGCCTGGTTGATGGCGAGCGCAACGGCCGGCTTGTTGTCGAGCAGCGAGCGCAGCCCGTATTCGGAGGCGGCCAGTTCGATACGCGCGATATCGCGCAGGTAAGTCACGCCGCCATCGGGATTCGTCTTGACGATGATGTTGCCGAACTCGCTTTCCGTGCGCAGACGGCCACGCGCATTCACGTTGAGCTGGAACGGCGTGCCAGGCACGCTAGGCGAAGCGCCGATCACGCCCGCCGCCACCTGCACGTTCTGCTCGCGAATCGCATTGACCACGTCGTTCGCGGTGAGATTGCGCTGCGCCACCTTCTGCGGGTCGAGCCAGATGCGCATGGCGTAATCGCCCGAGCCCCATAGCTGCACCTCGCCCACGCCCTGGATGTTCGAAAGGCGGTCCTTCACGTTGAGCAGCGCGTAATTGCGCAGGTACGTCATGTCGTAGCGGTTGTCCGGCGAGATCAGGTGCACCACCATCGTGAGCGTAGGCGAGCTCTTGATGGTCGTGATGCCGAGACGCTGCACGTCTTCCGGCAAGCGCGGCAGCGCCTGGTTCACGCGGTTCTGCACGAGTTGCGTGGCCTTGTCCGGGTCGGTGCCGAGACGAAACGTGACCGTGAGCGTGAGATTGCCGTCGCTATTGGCTTGCGACTGCATGTACAGCATGTTCTCGACACCGTTGATCTGCTCCTCGAGCGGCGCAGCGACGGCTTCGGCGATCACCTTCGGGTTCGCACCCGGATACTGCGCGTGGACCACCACCGAAGGCGGCACGACCTCGGGGTACTCGGAGATCGGCAACTGGAACAGCGCGATCACGCCGGCCAGCAGGATCAGCACGGACAGCACGCCCGCGAAGATCGGCCGGTCGATGAAGAATTTCGATATGTTCATGGGTTGCTCTTGTTCATGACGCTCAATTTGACGCGAATCTTTCTGCTTAGACATCCTTATGGATTCAGAGGCGCAGGCCGCGATCGCCTGCGCCCTGCGCCCGTCAGGATGTTTTTGCTGCCTTGGCGGCGGAGTTCGCTGCCGTGCTGGCCGAATCGGCGTCGGGGTCGCCGTTCATCGGCACCATGTGCGAGCGCACGACAACACCCGGGCGCACGCGCTGCGTGCCGTTCACCACCACGTGGTCGCCCGCCTTCAGGCCGTCCAGAATCACGCGCAGGTTGCCCTGCTGGCCGCCCGTTTGCACGTTGCGGTACGCGATCTTGCCGCTGTTGTCCACGACGTACACAAACTTCTTGTCCTGGTCGGTGCCGATGGCGGCATCATCCACGAGCAGCGCCGGGTGCGGGGCGCTGCCGCTCACCTTGATGCGTGCGTAAAGCCCCGGCACCAGCGCGCCGTCGGCGTTGTCGAAACGCGCGCGCACACGGATCGTGCCCGACGTGGTGTCGAGCCGGTTATCCACCGACTCGATCGTCCCCGTGCGCGAATAACCCGACTCGTTCGCCAGACCCAGTTCCACCGGCACCTTCGAGCCGTCCTTCATGCGGCTGATGTAGTCGAGATAGGTCTGCTCGTCGGCGTCGAATTCGGCGTAGATGGGCGAAACGGAAACGAGCGTCGTGAGCGGCGCGGCGCTCGCCCCTGCCGAAACGACGTTGCCCACCGTGATCTCGGCGCGCGACACACGCCCGGCAACCGGCGCGACGATGCGCGTGTAGCCCAGGTTGATCTGCGCGGCTTCGAGCGCGGCCTGCGCGGCCTTGAGGTTCGCGTTCGCTTCGCGCGCGGCGTTCTGCTTCTCGTCGTAATCGCGCTTCGCGATGGCGTTGTCGCCAATCAGGCGCTGCGCGCGCTCCCAGTCGCTTTGCGCGTAGCCCGTGCGGGCTTGTGCGGCGGCAACCTGCGCAGCGGCTTGATCGACGGCCGCCTGATACGGGCGCGGGTCGATCACGAACAGCGTTTCGCCCTGCTTCACGAGCGCGCCGTCACGGAAGTTCACGGAGACGATCGTGCCGGAAACCTGCGGACGTATCTCCACTTTCTCGACGGCGGCCATGCGGCCCGAGTAGCTCTGCCAGTCGGTGATCGTGCGATTGAGCACGGGTGCGACATCGACCTCGGGTGCGGGCGGCGCTTCAGCGGCAACGGCAGGGTGCGAGTCGAGGCGGATAGCCCCGAGGGTGCCGAGGCCCGCGACCACCAGTACGCCAACGACGGCTAGCGCGATACGGGTTCGGGATTGCGAAAAAAGTGACATGTCGGACTCCAGAAATAATGGTTGATTGTTCTTCACTGGCTCGGCAGCACCGCCGCAAGGGTGCTTCGCTTATGACGCGCCCGCGTCGAAGCAACAATGGAAAAACCGTACGGCTTCGCTGAGCGCGGCCGGATGCGCCGCGAGATTCGCGTGCGAGACGCTCGGGTAGCGCACCACCTGGGTGCGCACGCCCGCGTCGATCAGGCGGCTCGCGTACTTCTCCGCTTCGATGTGCAGCACGTCGTTCTGTGCGGTCACGATGAGCGTGGGCGGCAGGCCGCCAAGACGCAGCGACTCGAGCGGCGCGGCGTACGGGTGCATGCGCTGCGTCGCATCGGGCAGATACGCGCGATAACACGCCGCGCATTCGCTTGCGGTGATATCCGAGCCCAGGCGCGCCTCGTCGCCAAGACGCGTGAGGCTCGGGTCGAGCATCGGCGCAAACAACGCCTGCGCCGCGAGTTTCACGTCGCCGCGATCGCGGCCCATGAAGGCGAGCACGTTGGCGATCTGGCCGCCCGCATCGTGGCCCGCCGCGATCACGCGCTTAGGATTGCCGCCGAACGCGCGGGCCCGCGTGAGGGCCCACAGCGCGGCGCGATGCGCGTCTTCGGGCGCGGCCGGAAACGGGTGCTTCGGCGCAAGCGAATACCCCACGCTCACCACGAGCGCCGGTAAGCGTTCTGCGAAAAGACGCCCCACCGCATCCGCTTCCTCGATCGATCCGCGCACGAAGCCGCCGCCGTGGAAATAGAGCAGCACCGGCAAACCATTTGCGGCTTCGGGGCGGTACAGGCGCAGCGGAATCTGCTGGGCGTAGCCTTCGATTGCCACGTCGGTCGTGAGCAGCGCGCGCACCTTGCCAGTCCGGGCGGACGCGGCAACAGGCAGCGCCGCGGGCACTTCGGCCAGCGGCGCCTCCTCCGCGGAGGTCCAGGACGTTGGGCGTTTAAAGACATCCATGTCAAATCGGCGCAATGCGCGAGAGTAGATTCGAATGAGGCGAATTGTGGGTTCAGCAGACTTGCAAATAAATGCCTATAATCCGGCAACACAATTCGGCGCACCTGAACAATCTGTCTCCTCTTTCCGCGCGGGCGTTTCTTTCGAACGCCGCGCGCCGTGCGACCGAAGCTTTTTGGAGAGTGGCAATGGACCGCCTTCAGGCCATGCAGGTATTCACGCGCGTCGTCGATACCAACAGCTTCACTCGCGCTGCCGAAACGCTAGACATGCCGCGCGCCTCGGTCACGACGATCATTCAGAATCTCGAAGCGTTTCTCGGCGTGCGCCTCATGCACCGCACCACGCGCCGTCTATCGCTCACGCCCGACGGCGCCGCGTACTACGAGCGCTGCGTGCGCATTCTCGCGGACGTCGAGGAAACCGAAACCACATTCCAGGATCGCAACCGGAAACCGCACGGCAAACTGCGCATCGACATGCCCGGCTCGATCGGGCGGCTCATCGTGATTCCGTCGCTGTGCGAGTTCCACCAGCGCTATCCGGACATCGACCTGCAACTCGGGCTATCCGATCGCCCCGTGGATCTGCTGCAGGAAGGCGTGGATTGCGTGGTGCGCGTGGGTGCGCTGCAGGACTCGTCGCTGGTCGCTCGGCGCATCGGCATTTTTGAAGGCGTGTCGTGCGCGGCGCCGTCGTATCTGGAGCGCCACGGCACGCCGCAGACGCTCGAAGAACTGGCCGAGCATCGCGCCGTGAATTACTTCTCGTCGCGCACGGGACGCGTGATGGACTGGGCGTTTCTCGTCGACGGCAAGGAAGTGGAAGTCAAGCTCAAGAGCATGGTCTCGGTAAACGACGCGGACGCTTACGTGACCTGCGGCATCGAAGGCTTCGGCCTGATTCAGGGGCCGCGCTACATGGTGCTGCCGCACCTGAAGTCGGGCGCGCTCGTCGAAGTGCTGCCCGACTACAAGCCGCTGCCCATGCCGATTTCGGCCGTCTATCCGCACAGCCGCCATCTGTCACCCAAAGTGCGCGTGTTCGTGGACTGGATCGCGGAAGTGTTCGATCGCTGCCCGCTCCTGAGTGGCCGCGCCTCGCTCGACAAGGCCTGCACGATGCGCACGTTCGAAGAGCGCGAAAACGCGCCTGCGCTCGAAACGCCGGTGATTTCGGAATGGGCCGCATAGGTTGGGCCGCATAGGCCGGGCCGCGTAACGCCGTCCGCGCTACGCCAACCCTCGACGCCGCGCCCGCAAAGGCTTTGCGGGCGCGGCGCAGCGATTGTTCCGGATTTTCAACAATTGCTTTCGCGTTCCGGCCGTTTATCGCAAACGGCTGCGCAACTACATTTGCTCCTGTCGCCGCGCCCCACGTGGCACCAGTACAAAAGGAGCAGATCATGAAACGCACTCTCGCAACCGCCATTGGCGCCACGCTCGTTCTCTCGCTCGCCGCCAGCGCGTCGGCGTTCGCCCAGGACAATAGCGCCCCGAAAACCCGTGCCGAAGTGAAAGCGGAAATCGTTGCCGCGTATCGCGACGGCACGCTGCCTTCGCTGAACAAGACGAGCTACCCCGAGCAAAGCCTGATCGGCCGCACGCAAGCGCAACGCATCGCGCTGCAGGAAGGCCGCGCGAACAGAGCCCAACGTGTTGCGCAGGCTGGCGAATAAGCCGGCGAGACGCATCGGCATTTCGATTGCAGGACGAAAAACGAAGGAGTCCAACATGAATCCGATCGTACCTTCCGAACTCGAGCAATGGGACAACACCACGCCCGTGTGGACGCCGTTCCGGCATTGAAAGTTCAAGCGCACGTGAAGATGTGAAACGTGCGAAAGGGCCCGGCGGCTTCGCGACCGCCGGGCCCTTGCATTACCGGTTCAAGAAATCCGGCTCAAAGAACACCCAGCGCACGAGGGGAAAGCGCGCCTGAAGATCGGCTTCGATCTCGTTGATCGCTTCGACCATGGTGCGGCTGTGGTCGTAGTCGAGCATTTCGCACTGCACCGCCACCATCACCTCCCTGCCCCATTGCAGGGTAATGAGGCTGATGATGCTGCGAATCTCGGGCCGCGCGCGCAGGAACGATTCGATATCGCGCCGCATTTCCGGGCTTGCCGATTCGCCGACGATCATCGACTTCACTTCGCGCGCGATGAACCACGCAATCAGCATGAGCAGAATGCCCACGCCGATCGAGCCGCACGCGTCCCATACCGGATTGCCCGTAATCACGGTGAGCAGCACGGCGGCGAACGCAATGGCGAGACCCGCCAGCGCGGCAATGTCCTCGCCCGCTACGACGAGCAGGTCGGAGTCGCGCGTTTCGCGCGCCCAGCGCCACAGCGATTTCGTGGGCGCGCCCTTGCGAATCTCACGCATCGCGCCGTAAAGCGAAAACGCTTCGAGCACCACGGAAATACCGAGCACGACGAGCGCCACATACACGAATCGCAACGGCTCACGCGCAATCAGCCGATGCACGCCCTCGTAGACCGAAAACGCGCCGCCCACGAAGAACAGCAGCAGCGCCACGAGCAGCGAATAGAAGTTGATCGCGCGGCCCGTGCCCATGGGATGCAGCGGCGTGGGCGGCTCGCGCGACTGGCGCAGGCCGAAGAGCAGCAGCAGTTGATTGCCGCAGTCGGCCGTGGAGTGAATCGCCTCCGCGAACATCGATCCCGAGCCCGTGAACGCGGCGGCAGCGTACTTGCAGACCGCAATGCCCAGGTTCGCAGCAAGCGCGTAGAAAATGGCTTTCGGCGATTCTCCGCTCATACGGCCCTCACGCGACGTCCACGCGCGCCGGGCCTTCGCTCAGTTCGCCGATCACTCGCGCGTCGCTAAAGCCTTCCGCGCGGAAGATCGCCAGCACGTCTTCCACGTTTTCCGGGGCGCAGGCCACGAGCAGGCCGCCCGAGGTTTGCGGGTCGGTGAGCAGCGTGCGCGCGCTTTCGGGCAGGCTGGGCGCGAGCGTGACGGCGTCGCCGTACGAGGCCCAGTTGCGGCCCGAAGCGCCCGTGTAGACACCGTCATCGACGAACTTCTGCACGCCCGGCAGCCACGGCAGGCCGGCGTAATGCACGCGCGCGGTGAGATTCGCGCCGCGCGCAATTTCGAGCGTGTGGCCGAGCAGGCCGAAGCCCGTCACGTCGGTCATGGCGTGCACGCCCGGCAGTTGCGCCAGCGTCGCGCCCGGCTTGTTGAGCAGGGTCGCGGCGGCCACCATCGCCTTGTAGCCCGCGTCGCCGAGCATTTCCTTCTTGAGCGCGGCGGACAGCACGCCCACGCCCAGCGGCTTGCCGAGCACGAGCACGTCGCCGGCTTGTGCCGACGCGTTGCGCTTCACGCGCTCGGGATGCACCACGCCGAGCGCAGCCAGCCCGTAAATGGGCTCCACGGAGTCGATCGAATGCCCGCCCGCCACGGGAATGCCCGCCGCCGCGCACACGTCCTCGCCGCCGCGCAGCACCTGCGCGATCACGTCGTGCGGCAGCACGTTGATCGGCATGCCCACGAGCGCCAGGGCGAGGATCGGCTTGCCGCCCATGGCGTAGACGTCCGAGAGCGCGTTGGTTGCGGCGATACGGCCGAAGTCGTACGGGTCGTCGACGATCGGCATGAAGAAGTCCGTGGTCGCGACGATGGCCTGCTCGTCGTTGAGCTTGTAGACGGCGGCGTCGTCGGCGGTCTCGGTGCCGACCAGCAGGTTCGGAAACGCGGCGGTAAGCGGCGTGCTGCGGGCGAGCAGCGCGGAAAGCACGCCCGGCGCGATCTTGCAGCCGCAGCCGCCGCCGTGCGAAAGGCTCGTGAGGCGCGGCACGGCGGCGCCAATGGCGGGTTTGTCGTTCATGTCTGGAAATCGTCCTGAAAGTGCCGGATGAGTTTGCGTATTATGGGGCAATCGCCGGACCGGCGATGCGGGCAGCGCGCACGCGGCGCGGCACCGTTCAGCCGCGCCCGGCGGCCCGGCCCGCGGCGTTCGCGGCGCTTGCCGTGATTTGGCCCGCGTGGAGCGTGTCGACAAGCCATTGCGGATCGTCATGCGGCAGATCGTGCCCCGCCCACGGATGCTCCACGTGCGGCGCCCCCCAGGCTCGCGCGAGCCGCGCCGAACACACGGGATTCACGAGCCGGTCGCCGCGCGACGACACCACGAGCACCGCACAGCGCGGCACGGCGCGCGCCTTGAAGCGCGCGGCGGCGGCCAGTTGGCGCAGCGCGTTCGCGCGACTCACATGAGCGCTCGCGCGGATCGCGCACCACGTTTCGAGGTCGGCAGCGAGCGTATCGCGGCGCGCGCAGGTGAGGCCGTGGATCAGCGTCTCGGTCATGTCGCCGCCATCCCAGTGCCGCGCCACGCGCACGAGCGCGGGCCACGCCGCAGGCCGCAAACGCTCGTATACGCGGCTATGCGGCCGCATGCTCGTGTTTACGAGCACGAGCCGCCCGATTTCGCCGGCATAACGCAGCGCCCACGCCGTCGCCACCATACCGCCCAGCGACATCGCCAGCACGCGGTAAGGCGCGCGTGCGCCGCGCCGCTGCGCTTCGGCTCGCAGCGCATCCACGTAGCCGGCCACCGCGAGCGGCGAACGGACGTGCGCCGCGGCGCCATTGCCCGGCAGGTCGATGGGCAGCACGCCGTCGCGCGCCGCAAGCAATTCGGCGAACGCTCCCCAGTGGCGCGATTCGCGCGTGAGGCCGCGCAGCAGGATCCACGGTTCGCTCATGTGCCCGGCTTGCGGTACCAGTGCCCGATCGCGCTTTTCAGCACCTCATCGCGGATCACGCCCTCGGGCAGCCAGCGCGGCGCGGAATACGCGGCGCGTGTGAGGAACTCGAACAGGTTCGCGTGACGCCGCAATACACGCGCGGTGCGATGCTGCAGGAGCGGGTTGAACATGCCCTGGCGCGAAAAGATCTGGCGCGGGTTCTTCTTGATCCACAGCCACGAGCCCAATTCGAGTGTGAGCGGCAGGAAGATGTTGCTGCCGGGCGCGCGATCGTACGCGCAATCCCACAAGTCGCCGTGCAGCAAATATTGGTGGCTCTGCGGCTCGAAGGTGTAGCCGTGATGCGGATGCGCGCGCTCGAACATCGTCTTGAGCACATACATTTCGGGCAGATGGCGTATGAGGCGGCGCGTGCGCGCGTACGGAAACCAGATGCTGTCGGTCCAGCCGTAACCGGAATGGCAGTCGAGCGCGAAGGAAAGCGGACGCCGCGTGAGTTCTTCGTCGACGATCTTCAGCAGCGCCAGCGCCTCGATCTCCATGGCCGCGCCGCGCCGCCCCCGATACCACGGCAGCCACGAGCCGAGACGCTGGCCGCCCGCAAGAAAGGGCACGCGCTCGTCGGCATCCTGCGGCGCGTTGCGCATGAGGTCGACGCCGTTCGGATTCGCCCGCGTGGCGAGCCACATGCCGCCGGGATTGAGGATCGGCGCGAACACGATGCGCACGGACTCGAGCTGGCGCAGGAGCAGTTCGTCCCAGGCAAGCCGCCCCACCAGCGCGCGCATGTAGTCGAGTACGAGCTGCGAGCCAATGCGTTCGAGCCCGTGAATGCCGCCGAAAAAACCAATACCGGGCGCGGCCGGATCGCGCGAACCGATTGCCGCCACATATAGAGGAAACGTGCGGCCGCGCACCTCGACTTCGCCCTCGCTGCGAATGTCGAGCCAGCGTGCGCCGGCATCGAGGATCGTCTTGAGGTCCTCGTATTCCTCGAAGCTGTCAGGTAGGAAGCTCAGTGCCTGCATATGGCGCCGGGTTTCATCGCTCGTTCGGATGGGGCCGCCCAGGTCGGGTCGCCCGGATCGGGTCGCCCAGATCGGGTCGCCCAGATCGGGTCGCGTAGATCGGGGCCGCCGCGTGCGGCCGCATTGTCTACAACTGCCTTGCGAGCGCCGCCCCTGTCGACAATGAGTCAGCAACAAGTCAGGAAAACCAGGGACAGCACGTACGCTGCCCATCAATATAGCCGCTTCCCATGATATTGAGCGTGACAGATGTTTGGCGTCATGCCTCTGTCACATCTCCCGCGATTTTTGCCGCGCCGGTGGAGGCCGCAAAACATGTAGTCGTCTAGACGTCGCGACACCTTCACTCAACCGTCACAGTCGCTTCCTAGAATGAGCCCTCGACTACACAGCGACGGATCGTTATGGACGCCATACGCATCGAACGCCTCTCGAAAAGCTTCGACAGCGGCCGCAAGGCACTCGACGAGATCGACCTGCGCGTAGGCGTTGGCGAAATGGTCGCGCTCATCGGCGCATCGGGCTCGGGCAAATCGACCTTGCTACGCCATATTGCGGGCTTCACGGCTTCCGACCCGCAGCCTTCGCGCATCGAGATTCTTGGTCGTCCTATCCAGCAGGACGGCCGCATCGTGCGCGAAGTGCGCCGCATTCGCCGCGACATCGGCTTTGTGTTTCAGCAGTTCAATCTCGTCCATCGCCTCACGGTCGAAACGAATGTGCTGATCGGCGCACTGTCGCGGCTACCGTTGTGGCGGCGCCTCACGGGCCGCTTTCCGCGCGCCGAGCGCGAGCTGATGCTTGCTGCGCTCGGCGAAGTCGGCATCGCGCACAAGGCCGCCGAGCGCGCCTCGAATCTCTCGGGCGGCCAGCAGCAGCGCGCGGCGCTCGCCCGCGCGCTCGTGCAGCGCGCCCGCCTCATTCTCGCGGACGAACCCATCGCTTCGCTCGATCCCGCATCGTCGCGGCGCGTGATGGACATGATGCGCATGCTCAACCGCGATCACGGCTTGACGGTGGTCGTCTCGCTGCATCAGGTGGATATCGCCATGGAGTATTGCCCGCGCACCATTGCGCTGCGCGACGGGCGCGTGGTGTACGACGGCGCATCGTCGGCGCTCACGCCCGCCCTGCTGCAGCAGCTTTATGGCAACGCCGCACGCGAGCTGCTCGAACCCGATGCTGCGCCGTCCGCGGCAACGCGCTTCGGTGCGCAGCCTCGCGCGGCCTGATCACGCAAGCCAACCTTTACCAACCCGCAACGTTTCCCCTCACCACGGACCGCCCAATGAAACTGTTCCGCTCCATGCTCTCCTGGTGCGCCGCCGGCGCCGTCGCGTTTGCCTCGCTCGGCAGCGCGGCCGCTCACGCGGAAGACCTCAGCTTCGGCATTATCTCGACCGACTCGTCGGCGGTGCTCAAGCAACGCTGGCAACCGTTCATCGACGACCTGAACAAGCAGACCGGCCTGCACGTGAGCGCGTTCTTCGCCACCGACTACTCGGGCATCATCGAAGCCATGCGCTTCAACAAGGTGCAAATCGGCTACTTCGGCAACGCTTCGGCCATGGAAGCCGTGGACCGTTCGAATGGCGAGATCTTCGCGAAGGTGCTCTACGCGAACGGCGACACGGGCTACAAGTCGGTGCTCATCACCAACGTGAACAGCCGCGTGAAGACGCTCGACGATGTGTTCAAGAATACGAAGGATCTCACGCTCGGCTGGGGCGACCCCAATTCGACCTCGGGCACCCTGATTCCGGGCTATTACCTCTTCGCGCAGCACGGCATTTCGGTGAACGCGACGAACTTCAAGACCGTGCTGCCTTCGAGCCACGAAGCGAACCTCCTTGCCGTGGTGAACAACAAGGTGGATATCGCCACCAACAACACCATCGAGCTTTCCACACTGCAACAAAAGCATCCGGACCGCTTTGCCCAGGTGCGCGTATTGTGGACCTCGCCGCTCATTCCGTCCGATCCGCTCGTGTATCGCAAGGATCTGCCCGAAGCCACCAGGCAGAAGCTGCGCGACTTCTTCTACCACTACGCGAAGACCGACCCGCGCGAGAAGAAGATCATGGCCGACATCACCGGCTACGCAGGCTTCGCGCCCGCCACGGACGCGCAGCTCCTGCCGATCCGCCAGGTCGCGCTGTTCCAGCAGAAAGAGAAGATCGCCGCCGACACGCATCTCTCCGACGACGACCGCAAGAGCCAGATCGCGGCCATCGACGCGAAGATCGGCGCGCTCGCCGCACCCGCGAAGCCGTAATGGGCGCAATGGATTTCGACAGCTCACGCGCCGTGCCGCAGACAGAGGTCGCAAGGACCGCTGCCGGACCGGCGGCGACATCGACCGCCGCCGCCCTCGCGCCAAAAGCGGCCGCCGCTGCGGCGGCCAGGCAGGCAGGCAAGCGCAGCTGGTCCTCGCTCGCGCTCTGGGCCATCGTCTTCGTGATGCTCAGCGTGGCGTGGCGCGGCGCGGACATGCGCCCGCTCGACCTGTTCTCCGACTCCGCGAACATGGGCACGTTCGCGCGCGGCTTCTTCCCGCCGGACTTCACGGAATGGCGCACATATGCCCACGAAATGTGGGTCACGGTCGCCGTGGCGCTGTGGGGCACGGCGCTCGCCATCGTCTGCGCAGTGCCGTTCGGGTTGATGTCGGCGCACAATCTCGCGCCCGCGTGGGTGCTGCATCCCGTGCGCCGTTTGATGGACGCGTGCCGCGCCATCAACGAGATGGTGTTCGCGATGCTGTTCATCGTGGCCGTGGGTCTCGGGCCGTTCGCGGGCGTGCTCGCCTTGTGGGTGCACACCACCGGCGTGCTCGCGAAGCTTTTTGCGGAAGCGGTGGAAGCCATCGACCCTCGCCCCGTGGAAGGCGTGCGCGCGACGGGCGCCTCGCCGCTCGACGAGATCGTCTACGGCGTGCTGCCCCAGGTCATGCCGCTGTGGATCTCTTACGCGCTCTACCGGTTCGAGTCGAACGTGCGCTCGGCGATGGTGGTGGGCATGGTGGGCGCGGGCGGCATCGGCGTCGTGCTGTATGAGGAAATCCGCTCGTTCGATTATCAGCAGACTAGCGCCGTTCTCATCATGGTGATCGTCGTCGTCACGGCCATCGACCTGATCTCCGCAAGACTGCGTGCGCGCGTGATCTGACGCGATTCCCAAAAGCCGTGCGAGCCGGATAGAAACACAACTGCGGCTCGCGCGGCTTTTCCCTATTTCTGGCGGCCATGCGCGTTCGCTGGAATAATCACACGATTGCGGCCGCAACGGGCCGCGCCACCAACAAACCATTCGATTCGCAATCCCGATGGCCAGTTTCGTCGTTCTGCTGGTCCTGCTCTCGGCACTCATGCACGCGAGCTGGAACGCCTTCCTCCACCTTTCGGGCGACCGCCTCTGGCTGCTCGGCATGTTCTCGGTGCCGTACATCGTCGTGAGCGCGATCGCCGTGTGCGTGCTGCCGCTGCCCGCGCCGGCAAGCTGGCCGTATATCGCCGCATCGGTGGTGCTGGAGTTCGTGTACTGCTTCACGCTGATCCGCGCCTATCGCAGCGGCGACTTCGGGCAGATCTACCCGATCGCGCGCGGGCTTTCTCCGCTGCTCGTGTTCGTGGGCGCGCTCGTGTTCGCGCACGAAGACCTGCATGGGCTCGCGGCTACGGGCGTCGCGCTCGTATCGCTTGGCATCATGTCGCTCGCCTTGCGCCGCGGCATGCGCTTTTCGGGCGAGAGCGTTCCGTATGCGCTGCTCACGGGCCTGTTCATCGCGATGTATTCGATCATCGACGGCCTCGGCGCGCGCCTGGCCGGCAATGGCCTCAGCTACATCATGTGGGTGTATCTGCTCTGGAACGTCCCGCAGTTTCTCGTGGTCTGCAAGCTGCGCGGCGGCGCGGCGCGGATGTTCACGTCGAAGGCCGCGGTCGCGCGCGGCATGCTCGCGGGGGTGCTCGCGCTCACGGCGTATTGCCTCGTGATCGAAGCGTTCCGTTATTTGCCGATCGCGATGGTTTCCGCGCTGCGCGAACTCTCGTCGATTTTCGCCGTGCTGATCGGCTGGCTCTTCATGAAAGAGAAGCTCACGGCGCGGCGTTTGGTGGCGTGTGCGCTGGTGACTTGCGGGGCGGTGTTGATTCGGTTGTGAGCGGCTTTCGCCGTCCTGACGGCTTCGCTCACACGAACGCAGGCAACGTCGTATCGATCGCCCCGGCAAGCGTGTCGAACGCCGGCCCGATCTCCTCGTCGGGCACACACGCATAGCCGATCAGCAAGCCCGGGTTCGCGCGCTCGCGCGACGAGTAATACCCCGAAAGCGGCCGCACCACGATATTGCGCGCGAGCGCGGCTTCGGCCACGGCGCGGTCGTCGCTGCCTTCGGGCAACTGCATCACCACGTGCAGACCCGCGTCGCCGCCCATGGCGGGCAGCGCGTCGCCGTAGCGGCGCGCAACGGCATCGAGCAGCACCTGACGGCGCTGACCGTAAAGCGCGCGCATCTTGCGGATATGCGAGGTGAAATGCCCTTCGGCGATGAATTCCGCGAGCACGGCCTGCTGCAGCAATTGCCCCTCGCGATACAGCTCCGCGCTCGCGGTCGCGAAGCTTTCCGCAAGCGCTTCCGGCGCGACGAGATAACCCACGCGCAAGCCCGGAAACAGCGTCTTGCCGAAGCTCCCCACGTAGATCACCTGCCCCGCCGTATCGAGCCCCTGCAGTGATGCGAGCGGACGGCTGCCGTAACGGAACTCGCTGTCGTAATCGTCCTCGATGATCCAGCATTGGTGCTGGCGCGCGTACTCGAGCAACATACGCCGGCGCGCGAGGCTCATCACCATGCCCAGCGGATACTGATGCGAAGGCGTGACGAGCATCAGCCGCGGCGGCGGCGCGGCGAAGTCTCCGGCCGACGGATTGAGGCCCTCGCTGTCCACGGCGATCGGCCGCGTGTTGAGGCCCGAGACGTGCAGCACGCTGCGCACGCCCCAGTAGCACGGGTCCTCGGTCCAGATGGTGTCGCCGGGGTCGGAGAGCAGACGCACGGCCAGATCGATGGACTGGTGAATACCCGTCGTGATGATGATTTGCTCCGGCGAACAGCGCACCGAGCGCGAGGTACGCAGATAGTCGGCCAGCACATGGCGCAGCAGCGCGAGACCGCCGCCGGGTGCGTAGGTCAGCAGGTCCGGGCGCAGGCTGCGCCAGTACTTGTTGTGCAGACGCGTCCACACGCGCGCGGGGAAGCGGGAAACGTCCGGCACGCCGGGCATGAACGCGCCGCCTTGACGCTTCGATACGCCGGCGCCGGTGATCAGGCGCGTGCCGCGTGCCGAGAGCGTGCGCGTCGCGGGGTGCTGTGGGTGAGCGGCGGTTTCCACACGGTTCGCCCCTATGGCGCCAGCTGCCGCCGTGGCGAGCGCTTGCGCGCCATGCACAATCTGGCTGTTAGTTGCAACTAACCCGGCAGGCAGCACGGCTCCCGGCAAATCCGCATTTTTTCGTGCCGGCATGGAGCCAATTTCGGTCGATCCCACGATCTCGTCGGGCGACGTGTCCGCCACGAAGGTGCCGCGCCCCGTCGCCGACGTGACATAGCCTTCGAGCACCAATTGCTCGTAGACCTGCGTCACGGTATTGCGCGCAATCCCCAGTTCGGCCGCCAGCAGCCGGGACGACGGCACCCGCGCCCCGGCCGGCAGCTCGCGCGACAGAATCGCCTGCTGCAGCAGCTTGTGCAGTTGCCGGTACACCGGCTGGGCGCTTCCGCGGTCGAGCCGTTGCGCCAGCCAATCGGACAGAACACTCGCACGCATCGAAATTGGCTCCTAAAGATTGCACTGAATGGCTCTGAAATTTAGAGCCAAACGTGAGTATAGTCGCGACATGGACCGCTTGCCGGTCCGCCAGCCAACCTCAGAACTGACACCGATTCCACAGGAGATGAACGTGAGCAAGAACGCCGACCTGCAAAGCCGCAAGAACGCCATTACCCCGCGCGGCGTGGGCGTGATGTGCGACTTCTACGCCGAGCGCGCCGAAAACGCGGAGCTGTGGGACGTGGAAGGCCGCCGCTTCATCGACTTCGCCGCCGGTATCGCCGTGTGCAACACGGGCCACCGCCATCCGAAGATCGTCGCCGCCATCAAGGCGCAGCTCGACCGGTTCACGCACACGGCCTACCAGATCGTGCCGTACGAGTCGTACGTCTCGCTGGCCGAAAAGGTCGCCCGGCGCGCGCCGGGCAGCTTCGCCAAGAAGGCCGCCTTCTTCACGACGGGCGCCGAAGCCGTCGAAAACGCCGTCAAGATTGCACGCGCCCACACGGGCCGTCCTGGCGTGATCGCCTTCGCGGGCGGCTTCCACGGCCGCACGCTGATGGGCATGGCGCTCACGGGCAAGGTCGCGCCATACAAGCTCGCGTTCGGCCCGTTCCCGGCCGACGTGTACCACGCCCCGTACCCGAACTCGGTCCACGGCATCAGCACGGCCGACTCGCTCAAGCACATCGAGATGCTGTTCAAGGCCGACATCGATCCGAAGCGCGTGGCCGCGATCATCTTCGAACCGGTGCAGGGCGAAGGCGGCTTCTACCAGGCTCCGGCCGATTTCGTGCGCGGCCTGCGCAAGATTTGCGACACGCACGGCATCCTGCTGATCGCCGACGAAGTGCAAACGGGCTTCGCGCGCACCGGCAAGCTGTTCGCGATGGAACACTACGACGTCACGCCGGACCTCATGACGATCGCCAAGAGCCTGGCTGGCGGCATGCCGCTCTCGGGCGTGGTGGGCCGCGCGGAAGTCATGGACGCGGCAGCGCCCGGCGGTCTCGGCGGCACGTACGCGGGCAATCCGCTGGCCGTGGCCTCGGCGCACGCGGTGATCGAGATCATCGAAGAAGAAAAGCTCTGCGAGCGCGCCACGAAGCTCGGCGACAAGCTCAAGGCCAGGCTCGATGCGATGAAGGCCGACGTGCCGCAAATCGCCGACGTGCGCGGCCCCGGCGCGATGAACGCAGTCGAGTTCTGCAAGCCGGGCACGAGCGAAGCCGACGCCGACTTCACGAAGCGCGTGCAAACCGCCGCGCTGAACCGCGGCCTGCTGCTGCTCGTCTGCGGCGTGTACTCGAACGTCGTGCGCTTCCTGTTCCCGCTGACGATCCAGGACGCCGTATTCGACGAAGCGCTCGCGATCCTCGAAGAGTCGATCAAGGAAGCCGTGGGCGTGCCGGCGTAAGCCCCCACCCCATGCTGGTCCGCGAGCAGCGGGCCAGCCGCGAAACGGCACACCGGCGCTTGCCGCTGTGCCGTTCGTCGTTCTAAATGAATCGTAGTCAATCCGGAGTTCACGCATGAACCTGAAAGACGCATCGCTGCTGCAAACCAGCGCCTTTATCAACGGCGAATGGCAAGGCGCCGAAGACGGCGCTACGTTCGAAGTGAAGAACCCCGCCACCGGCGCGGTCATCGGCACGGTGCCGCGCATGGGGGCCGCCGAAACGCGCCGCGCGATCGCCGCCGCGAACGCGGCATGGCCGGCATGGCGCGCGAAGACCGCGAAGGAGCGCAGCGTCATCTTGCGCAAGTGGCACGACCTGATGATGGAAAACGCCGACGACCTGGCGCTCATCCTCACCACGGAACAAGGCAAGCCGCTCGCCGAGGCGAAGGGCGAGATCGGCTACGCCGCGTCGTTCCTCGAGTGGTTCGCGGAGGAAGGCAAGCGGATTTACGGCGACACGATCCCCACGCCCGCCAACGACAAGCGCATCGTCGTGACGAAGGAGCCCGTGGGCGTGTGCGCCGCGATCACGCCGTGGAATTTCCCCGCCGCGATGATCACCCGCAAGGTCGGCCCCGCGCTCGCGGCAGGCTGCCCCATTGTGCTCAAGCCCGCCGAAGCCACGCCGTTCTCGGCGCTCGCGCTGGCCGTGCTGGCCGAGCGCGCGGGCGTGCCGCGCGGTGTGTTCAGCGTCGTGACGGGCGACCCGAAAGCGATTGGCGGCGAACTCACGAGCAACCCGACCGTGCGCAAGCTCTCGTTCACGGGCTCGACGCCAGTGGGCCGCCTGCTCATGAGCCAGTGCGCCTCGACGGTCAAGAAGGTCTCGCTGGAACTGGGCGGCAACGCACCGTTCATCGTGTTCGAAGACGCCGATCTCGATGCCGCCGTAGCCGGCGCCATCGCCTCGAAGTATCGCAACAGCGGCCAGACCTGCGTGTGCACGAACCGCTTCTACGTGCACGACGCCGTGTACGACGCGTTCGCGGCCAAACTGCGCGACGCGGTGGAAAAACTCAAGGTCGGCCTCGGCACGGAGGCTGGCGTGACGCAAGGCCCGCTCATCAACGAAGCGGCCGTGCTGAAGGTGGAATCGCACATCGAAGATGCGCTCGCGAAAGGCGCTCAGGTGATCGCGGGCGGCAAGCGCCACGCACTCGGCCACGGCTTTTTCGAGCCGACCATCCTCACCGGCGTCACGCCCGCGATGAAGGTTGCGCGCGACGAAACCTTCGGGCCGCTCGCACCGCTGTTCCGCTTCTCGTCCGACGAAGAAGTGATCAGGATGGCAAACGATACCGAATTCGGTCTCGCCGCCTATTTCTACAGCCGCGACATCGGCCGCGTGTGGCGCGTGGCAGAAGCGCTCGAATACGGCATGGTGGGCATCAACACCGGCCTGATCTCGAACGAAGTCGCACCGTTCGGCGGCGTGAAGCAGTCCGGCCTTGGCCGCGAAGGCTCGCACTACGGCGTGGACGACTACGTGGTGATCAAGTACATGTGCATGGCGGGCATGTAACAGCCAGACGAACAACGGGCGCCTTTCCTGGCGCCCGTCCGGATCGTAAAGAGAAGCCGCGGATCAAGTCGATCCGCGGCTTTTACAATTCAAGGCGACCAAAAAATCAGACACGCTCGATAGCGATCGCAATCCCCTGCCCCACGCCGATACACATCGTGCAAAGCGCAAAGCGGCCTTGCGTGCGACGGAGCTGATACGTGGCGGTCGTCACGAGCCGCGCCCCGCTCATCCCGAGCGGATGGCCAAGCGCAATCGCCCCGCCGTTAGGATTGACGCGAGGATCATCGTCGGCAACGCCGAGCATGCGCAGCACGGCGAGTCCTTGCGAAGCAAATGCTTCGTTCAACTCGATAACGTCGAACTGGTCGATGGTCATGTTCAGACGCGCGAGGAGCTTCTGCGTAGCGGGCGCGGGACCAATACCCATCACGCGCGGCGCGACGCCAGCCGTCGCGATACCGAGCACGCGCGCACGCGGCACGAGCCCGAAACGCTTCGCGTTTTCCTCATTGGCGAGGAGCAGCGCGCAAGCGCCATCGTTCACGCCCGAAGCATTGCCTGCCGTTACCGAGCCATCCGGGCGCACGACGCCCTTGAGCCTGGCCAGCGCCTCGAGGCTCGTCTCACGCGGATGCTCGTCGCGCGAGAAAACAATCGGATCGCCCTTCTTCTGCGCAATCGTCACCGCGACGATCTCTTGCGCAAGCGTGCCATCCGCCTGCGCGCGAGCCGCCTTCTGCTGGCTGCGAACCGCGAACGCATCCTGATCGGCGCGGCTCACGTTGTAGTCGACGGCGACGTTTTCGCCCGTTTCCGGCATCGAGTCCACACCGTACTGCTGCTTCATCAGCGGATTGACGAAGCGCCAGCCAATCGTCGTGTCGTAGATCGCGGCGTCGCGAGCGAAGGCGCTCGCCGACTTGCCCATGACGAACGGCGCGCGGCTCATGCTTTCCACGCCGCCCGCAATCATCAGCCCGGTTTCGCCCGACTTGAGTGCGCGCGCGGCAATGCCCACGGCGTCCATGCCGGAACCGCACAGGCGGTTCACCGTCGAGCCCGGCACAGCCTGCGGCAAGCCCGCCAGCAGCGACGACATGCGCGCGACGTTACGGTTGTCCTCGCCCGCCTGGTTTGCGCAACCGTAGATGACGTCGTCGATCGCCGTCCAGTCCACGTCCTTGTTGCGCTCCATGAGCGCCTTGAGCGGAACGGCGCCGAGGTCGTCGGCGCGAACCTGGGCAAGGGCGCCCGCGTAGCGGCCGATAGGCGTGCGAACCGCGTCGCAGATGAATGCTTCCGTCATGTGAGTCTCCTTTCGATCGCAGGCACTTGATGCGATCCCATGCAAAGATGATTGAGATTGACGGACTGCGCGGGCGAAAATGGGAGATCGAACGCGCACGTCCCTGTGCGTTTTGTTCGACTGTCGAACCGATGATCGTTAATCGAACAATTTGACGGCCATAATAGGCGTGTCCTGGGACGGGTGTCAAGCACGCGAAGCTGGCTCCAAAAACGAGAAAGCCGCACGGGACGGGTGCCCCTGCGGCTTCGCGAGTTCAGGCGGGCGCGAGGCGCCAGCCAGTGAGGCGAACGCTTAACGCGACATCATGAGCGCACCGACGTTGTGCATGACCCAGATGGTGCCGAAGATCAGGAACGCGACGGCCAGCACCGTGTACGCAAGCGACAGCACGTTCCAGCCCTGCCCCGGCGACGTGTTCAGATGCAGGAAGAACACGAGGTGAACGACCACCTGCACGAAGGCGAGCACCGCGATCACGATCAAGGCCGTAGTGGCATCGAGCGTGCCGTGCAGAACGACGCCGAATGCGCCCGCGGTGAGCAGCACCGAAAGAATGAAGCCCGCCACATAGCTGCCGAGGCTGCCGTGCGACTCCGCATGAGATTGAGCCATTTAGAGCACGCTCCCCAGATAGACAAAGGTAAACACGCAGATCCACACCACGTCGAGAAAGTGCCAGAAGAGGCTCAGGCACGTGAGACGGCGGATTTCCTGCTCGCCCAGTTCCCGTGCGCGAACCACCTGGATCATCATCACGAGCATCCACAGCAGGCCGAAGAACACGTGCAGGCCGTGCGTGGCGACAAGCGTGAAGAACGACGAAAGGAACGCGCTGCGCTGCGGTCCGGCGCCTTCCGCGATCAGGTGCGAAAACTCGCGCAGTTCGAGCACGAGAAACGACGCCCCCAGAATGAAGGTGACGGCGAGCCAGCCGAGCACCACGCCGTTCTTGCGCTGATGCGCGCCGAGCATCGCGAAGCCGTACGTGATGCTCGAAAGCAGCAGCACGGCAGTTTCGAGCGCCACGCCTTGAATGTCGAACAGGTCCTTGCCCGTGGGGCCGCCCGCAAACTGGTGGCTCAGCACGCCGAACGTGGCGAACAGCGCCGCGAACAGCAGGCAGTCGGTCATCAGGTAGACCCAGAAGCCGAACACCGAGTGCGACTGCGGGTGATCGTGGTGATCGAGTTCGGCAAGAGTTGCCGCATTGGTTTTCTGTAACATCAGACTGCCTCCTCGGCGACCAGGTCGCGCTTGGCTACGGCGGCGCCGGTGCCAAAGCGGCTTTCTTCGATCTCGCGAACCTTCGCGGCCGGAATGTAATACCCGTCGTTGTTGCCGAAGCTCTTGAGGATCACCGTCAGCGCGACGCCGACGAACCCGAGCACGGCCAGCCACGTGATGTGCCACACGGCCGCGAAACCCAGCACGAGGCTGAACATGCCGACGAAGAAGCCCGCCGACGTGTTCGACGGCATGTGGATGTCGCTATATTTCGCGGCGAGCCCCGGACCGCGGCCCGCTTCCTTCATGTGCGCGAATGCGTCGATGTCGTCCACGTGCGGAATGACCGCGAAGTTATAGACTGCCGGCGGCGAGGACGTTGCCCATTCGAGCGTGCGGCCGTCCCACGGATCGCCCGTCACGTCCTTGCATTCGGCCTTGTTGCGGTTCACGAAGGCCATGACCCACAGCAGGACCTGGAACACGACGCCGACCGCAATGATCGCCGCGCCAATTGCGGCGACGACGAAGTACGGATGCCATTCGGGCACATCGTAGTGGTTGGTACGACGCGTTGCGCCCATGAAACCGAGCACGTAGAGCGGCACGAACGCCACATAGAAGCCGACGAACCAGCACCAGAACGACGCCTTGCCGAGCTTTTCGCTGGGCTTGAGACCGAACACCTTCGGGAACCAGTACTGCAGGCCCGCGAGGTAGCCGAACACCACGCCGCCGATAATCGCGTTGTGGAAGTGAGCGACCAGGAAGAGCGAGTTGTGGAGCACGAAGTCCGCGCCCGGAATCGCGAGCATCACGCCGGTCATACCCGCGATCGAGAACGTCACCATGAAGCCGACGGTCCAGAGCACGGGCGCGGTGAAGTGCACGCGGCCGCGATACATCGTGAACAGCCAGTTGAAGATCTTCACGCCGGTGGGAATGGCGATGATTATCGTCGCGATACCGAAGAACGCGTTGACGTCGGCACCCGCGCCCATTGTGAAGAAGTGGTGCGCCCACACGAGGAACGCCAGCACCATGATCGCGCACGAGGCGTAGACCATCGTCTTGTAGCCGAACAGCGGCTTCCTGCAGAACGTGGCCATCACTTCCGAATAGATGCCGAACGCAGGCAGCACGAGGATGTACACCTCGGGGTGGCCCCACGCCCAGATCAGGTTCAGATACAGCATGGCGTTGCCGCCGAGCTCGTTCGTGAAGAAATGCGTGCCGACGTAGCGGTCGAGGCCGAGCAGCGCCACCGCGATCGTGAGGATCGGGAACGTGGCCATGATGAGCACGTTCGAGCACAGCGCCGTCCACGTGAACACGGGCATCTTCATGAGCGTCATGCCGGGCGCCCGCATCTTGACGATCGTGACGAAGAAGTTCACGGCCGTGATCAGGGTGCCGACACCGGAGAGCTGGACCGCCCAGATGTAGTAGTCCACCCCCACGTCTGGACTGAACTGCAGTTCAGAGAGCGGCGGATACGCAAGCCAGCCCACCTTCGCGAACTCGCCGATCACGAGCGAGAGGTTGATGAGGATCGCGCTGATCGCCGTCATCCAGAACGAAAGCGAGTTCAGGAACGGGAACGCCACGTCGCGCGCACCGATCTGCAGGGGCACGACGAGGTTGAAGAACCCGACCATGAGCGCCATCGCCATGAAGAAGATCATGATGACGCCGTGCGCCGTGAAGATCTGATCGAAGTGATGCGGCGGCAGATAGCCGGGCGAATCGAACGCCATGGCCTGCTGGATACGCATCATGACTGCGTCGGCGAAGCCGCGCACGAGCATGAGCACCGCCACGATCATGTACATCACGCCGATGCGTTTGTGGTCCACGCTCGTGAGCCACTCGGTCCAGATGTACTTCCACTTGCCGGTCACGGTAACAAGACCGAGCACGCCGACGACGATCAGCGCCATGAACGCCGCCGCGCCCATGATGATGGGCTGATCGAACGGGATCGCCTCTAATGTGAGTTTTCCGAACATGCTGCTTACCCCTTGGTCACGCAGGACGGGTCGAAATTCGTGACGTGCCCGTTGTTGTACTTCGCGATGATGTTATTGAAGAGCTTCGGGTCGACGGTCGAGAAGTACTGCACCGGCGCCTTCTCCTGCGGCTTCGCGACCGTTGCGTACTCGTCCATCGAAAGCTGGGTGGACGACGTCTTCACCTTCTGCACCCACGCGTCGAAGTCCTGCTGGCTCGTCGCGAGCGTGCGGAACTTCATGTCAGAGAAGCCCTTGCCGCTGTAGTTGGACGAGAGGCCGTCGAAATCGCCCGCTTCGTCGGCGATCAGATGCAGACGCGTTTGCATGCCCGCCATGGCGTAGACCTGGGTGCCCAGCTGCGGGATGAAGAACGAGTTCATCACCGCGTCCGACGTAATGCGGAAGTTGACCGGCGTGCCCACCGGCACGGCGAGCTGGTTCACCGAGGCGATGCCGAGGTCGGGATAGATGAAGAGCCACTTCCAGTCGAGCGCGACGACCTCGACGTTGATGGGCTTCACGCTCGACTCCAGCGGCTTGTACGGGTCGAGCTCGTGCGAGGTGCGCCACGTGAGGATGGCAAGGAACAGGATGATCGCGGCCGGAATGGCCCAGACCACCACTTCGATCGCCGTGGAGTGGGCCCACTTCGGCGCGTAGGTCGCGTTGCGGTTCGAGGCGCGGTAGCGCCATGCGAACAGGAGCGTCAGGATGATGACGGGCACCACGACCAGCAGCATGGCCCATGTGGCCGTGAGGATGAGCGACTTCTCGGCCGCGCCTACGCTGCCCTTCGGGTCCAGCACGGCAAAATTGCCGCTGCACCCCGCAAGAGAAACGAGCAGCCCGCTGCCGAGGGGGATTAACCACCTTTTAAGGGCTTTTCTGTCTTTCATGTTTGCCTGTTCTTCCGTTGTCCACCAAAACGCGTAACACCCAACACATTTGCATCGCAAATTCGCCACGCAAAATGCACCCGTATCGTATTCAGCGCGATTCTACGGAAAGCACCAATCTCAAAATTTGATCTTTGCTAAGGATTAGCCAGCAGGACAAAGCTCGCCCAGGCAAGCGCGACGGAAAGCCGCAAATATCTTTCCAATAGCTTTCATCCTGAAAACGCCCGCCGCGTGCCGGTTTCGGCGCGAGGAGCGGCGCGTGCACAAGCGAAGAAGGCGGCCGGGGACACGCGCGGCGCAATCGAAGAAGAGGCGGAAAACGCGCCAGTTCATTCGAATTTCGGCATCACTTTTAACTCGTTTAATTTCGGGATACGCCGATATTCAGTTTTTAAAGAGAAATTCGCGCGCCAATCATTTTCCGGGAAAAATTAATTGACTAGAATCAAACAGCCGGCTGTCAAATGATCCGGCGCGCGCATTTGACGCATGTCATGCCACGCCGCACTATCGATGTTGACCCGGGCGCCCAGCCCCGAAAGTTCGCGCCCGCCTCGCCCCTCGCCGCTTTCGTCGCATGTTGGCGAAACCGATCGCTTGGGTTATCTTGATAGGTTCTTCAAGCACCGCAGCAAGATCGAACGCCAGCCCATGAATTCTGCTTCCAGTGCATCGCCAGACCGCTCCGCCGACCAGCAGGAGATTCCCGAAAAGCCGGGCGACTCCTATGTGCAGTCGTTTGCGCGCGGGCTTTCGGTGATCCGCGCGTTCAACGCCGAGCATCCCGAGCAGACCCTCACCGACGTCGCCGCCGCCACGGGCCTCACGCGCGCCGGGGCGCGCCGCATTCTGCTCACGCTGCAGACGCTCGGTTACGTCGAAGCCGAGGGGCGGCTCTTTCGCCTCACCCCGCGCATTCTCGACCTGGGCTTCGCTTACCTCACGTCGATGCCGTTCTGGAATCTCGCCGAGCCGGTGATGGAGGAGCTGTCGCAGGAGGTGCACGAGAGCTGCTCGGCGGCCGTGCTCGACCGCACCGAGATCGTCTACGTGCTGCGCGTGCCCACGCACAAGATCATGACGATCAACCTCTCGATCGGCAGCCGCTTACCCGCATACTGCACCTCCATGGGGCGCGTGCTGCTCGCCTCGCTCGACGACGCCGCACTCGACGAAACGCTCGGCTCCTCGCCGCTCTATGCGCATACGGCGCGCACGGTCACCGACGTCGGCGAACTCAAGAAGATCATCGCCCAGGTGCGCCAGCAAGGCTGGGCCATCGTCGATCAGGAACTGGAAGGCGGCCTCATCTCGATCTCCGCGCCGATCCGCAACCGGCAGGGCCGCGTGATCGCCGCGATGAACATCAGCGGCAATGCGCAGCGCACCTCGGCGAAGCAGATGGTGAAGACCTTCCTCGATCCGCTTCAGCACGCCGCGGCGCGTGTGTCCAGCATGGTCGCGCGGCGCACGTAAAGACAAGAGCACAGCCCCGCGACCAGGCAAGCCGCCCCGGCGCGCTCGCTAGCGCCATTTCAGGCAGCCTCGGCAAACACCTGCACGAGCCAGTCGGCGAAAGCGCGCACGCGCAGCGACAACTGGCGGTTCTGCGGATACAGCACCGAGACCGGCAAGGGCGGCGGCGGATGCGCGGGCAGCACGACGCACAGCTCGCCGCTGGCGAGCCGTTCGCGCACGCGGTAGCGCGGCACCTGCACGATGCCGAGCCCCGCCAGCGCGCCCGCCGCGTAGAGTTCCGCGCCGTTCACGGCCACCGGGCCCGGCAGCGTCACGCGGGCGATGCCGTCAGCGGTCGTGAATTCGAGCGGGAGCGCGCGACCCGTGGCCGGCGACACATAGTTCACGGCACGATGACCGGATCTGCCCGGATTTTCCGTGTGCGTGCCGGCGAGCGCCTCGATCGACTCCGGGTCGCCGTGCCGTTCCAGATACGCGGGGCTCGCGCAGGTCACCTGCTCCAGCAGCGCCACGCGCCGCGCAATCATCGAGGAGTCGGCCAGCTCCCCCGCGCGCAACACGCAGTCCACGCCCTCGCGCACGAGATCGACGAAGTGGTCGCCCGAGCCGATGAAGAGCTCGACGCGCGGATAGCGCGCGAGAAAGTCGGGCAGCCGCGGCATCACGAAGTACTGCGTGAGCGTGCCCTGCATGTTCACGCGCAAGCGTCCCTGCGGATCGGTGTCGCGAAACGCCTCCTCGGTTTCCTCGAGGTCGGCGAGCAGGCGCATGCAGCGCTGGTAGTAGGCGTCGCCGTCGAGCGTCGGCCTGACCTGGCGCGTGGTGCGTTCGAGCAGACGCACGCCGAGGCGCGCTTCGAGACGCTTGATCGAATTGGTGACCGTCGCGCGCGGCAGGTTCAGATCCTCGGCCGCCTGCGTGAAGCTGCGGCGGTCGACGATGCGCGTGAAAATCTGCATCTCCTGGAAACGGTCCAAGGGCATTCTCGTTGAGTTCTCGGGTCGCCTGCATCTTCTCACGGCAACCGCGCTCAACCAAAAATCCCCCCGCCCGTTCGAGTCCTTAAGCGGCTGTTAAGCGGCGCTCGAGGACGGCGCCGCGACTATCCGGCCGCCACCTGCCGCACGAGCTTGACGAACGCCCCGCCCGCCTCCTCCAGGTGCCCCGAGTTGTCGATGCGCGCGAACGCGGCGCCCGACGGCACCTCGAACGGCGCGCGCCGCGCGAGACGCAACGCGACCTGCTCGGGCGTTTCGCGCGCCCGGGAAGCGAGGCGCGCAGCGAGTACGTGCTGCGCGGCTTCGATGTGCACGAGCGTCATGCGCGGGTAGCGCTCGAACGCCTCGCCTGCGTACGCGCGCGAACCGTTCACCACGACGGTGCAGCCAAGCGCCATCCATTGGTCGATCTCCACACCCACGCCGTAGCGCAGCGCGTGGCTGCGCCATTGCAGCGCGAAGAGGCCGCGCTGCGAACGCGCCTCGAATTCGGCCTCGGTGAGCGCGATGTGGTTCTCGCCGCCGCTGTCTTCGCGCGTGATGTAGCGATGCGCGAAAACGACGTCTTCGCCGGACAGGCGCTCGCGCGCGTAACGCAGCAGCGTGTCCTTGCCCGCTCCCGAAGGCCCCATCACATAGATCAGGCCGCCCTTCATGCGCGGGCCCCCGCGAACGGCAAGCGCCGCCACAGCGCGAACGGCGCGCCCGGCTCGGGCTCGACGAAGAGCGCCGCGCCCTCCACGGGCAGCGGGTTGGCGCCCTGCATCCGCGTGTTCCAGGCATCTACGAGTAGCGCGCACGTTTGCGCGTCGTCAAGCGAATCGGATAGTGTCATGTGAAAGCGGAATTCTTCGAACACGTACGGGTAGCCCCACGCTTCGACGTAGGCGCGCTGACGCTGCGTGAGCGGCGCGTCCAGGCGCTTCGCGAGTTCGGCGGGCGTTTGCGGGGCGCGCAGCGAGCCGAGCGCGCGCAGTGCGTTCGCGGCCAGCTCGCGCAGCGCGGTTTCGCCGGCATCGTCGGCGGGGCGCAGCGCCACGAAGCGGCCGAGCAGCGCCGCCTCGACACTGGCCTGGAAGCGCGCCTGCCCCTGCGCCCACTGCTGCGCGGCGGCAAGGAGCGCCGCGGGCGTCACGCCCGGCGCGAGACGGAACGGCGGCACGAGCGTGCCGTGCCAGCCATAGCGGCGTGGCGCGACCGTGAGCGTTTCCAGCGGCTGCGGCAGGCCTGCGAGCCATGGCGGCGGCGCGAGGGTGTCGCCCGTCTCCGGATCGCGGCCGAGCCACGCACAGCCCGCCTGCCACCACGCCGACTCGCGCGGCGGCGCATAGTAAAGCGCGAAGCGCGTGGCGGGGCGGAAGGCTTCGTGCAGCACGCTCATAGGTCGTGCTCCACCATCAGCTGCACGCGGTCGGCCGCGAAGTGGGTGATGCCGTACTTGATCGGCACGCCTTCGAGATCGACGTCGACGTTTTCCACCCACAGCACCGGCTGCTGCCGGTTGATGTTCAGGCGCCGCGCCACCTCGGCCTCGGGCAGCACGCTGCCGATACGGCTCCACTTGCGCAAATAGTCGGTCACGCCGTATTCGGCGAGGGCCTTCGAGGTGCTGTCGACGCGTTCCATGACCACGGGCAGATCGGCAAAGCGCGCGGCGGGATACCAGCTGCGCGCGTAAGTGAGCGGCACGCCGTCCGACTCGTGCAGCGTTTCGAGCCGGTAGACGAGCGCGCCCGCGCGCAGGCCGAGCGCCTTGGCGACCGTGGGGTCCGCCTTGCCGCGCGACGACGAGAGCAGCTTGCCCGCCGCCGAATGCTGATGGCGCTTCAGGTTCTCGGTGAAGCGCGTGCGCTTGCCGATGGTGTAGTCGATCGCGCCGGGCTGCACGAAGGTGCCGCGCCCCTGCTCCACGCTCACGAGCCCCAATGCTGCGAGGCCCAGCATCGCGCGCCGCACCGTGTGGCGGTTCACGTCGAAGCGGCGCGCAAGCTCGCCCTCGCTAGGCAGCCGGCCGTCTTCGCCGAAGCCCTTCGCGGCAATCTCGGCCGCGAGGATCTGCTCGATCTGCCGCCACACCGCCACACCGGCGCCGCGCTCAAGCAGGCTGGACGGCGCCTCGTCGTTCGATGTCATGGTGCTGTCATTCCTCTCGGTTCCAATAGCATTTTGTGCATTGTAGTGCGCAGGGCGTGATGGAAATATGAAAACCTTCGTTGCGCCTGCATGAGATGACTGCACCTATAAACGTCTAGACGTTTAGATGAATAGATGGTTCAATCGAGGTCCAGACAAGGTTGTTCCAGAGGCGCAGTTGCCATGTCCGTTCTCCCCGTTCACGACACAGGAACTCCGATGAACGCTTTCTCCACCCCGTCCTGCGCACCGGCGACCCGGCGCGCATGGATGGCCGTTCTCGCGCACACCCCACGCGCCGAGCTCGAAGCGGCGCTGAACGTCGCGCTCGCCGGTGCGCCCGAGCCCGCTTTCGACTGGCTGCGTCCACCGCAAACCGGACTGGCCATGGTACGCGGGCGCATTGGCGGCACCGGCGACGCCTTCAACCTGGGCGAAGCCACCGTCACGCGCGCCACGCTGCGCCTGCGCGCCTCGGGCACCGAAGGCGGCGATGCAAGCCAGCCCGGCCCGGTCGGCGTGGCCTGCCATCTGGGCCGCGACAAGCGCCGCGCCGAACTGGCCGCGCTCGCCGATGCGCTGCTGCAACTCCCCGCGCGCCACGACCGGCTGCACGCCCGCTTGATCGAGCCGCTCGCCGCGCGTCTTGCCGCACAACGCGACGCGCGCCGCGCCGACGCCGCCAGCACGCGGGTCGAGTTCTTCACGATGGTCCGAGGTGACGCATGAGCGACCAACGCAATGCCATGACGCCCGATTTGCTCGCGGCGCTCGCGCCCGGCTTTAGCGACCCGGTTCACGACACGCAGACCGTGTTCCGCACGCTGCTCGACACGCTCGCGCGCCCCGGCACGATCGGCGTGATCGAAACGCCGTTGCCGGCAGCCACGGCCGCGGGCGCCTCGCCCGCGCGCGCCGGCCTCGCCGCCTTCGCCTCGCTGCTCGCACTCGCAGACTACGCCACGCCAGTGTGGCTCGCTCAAGTCGACGCCGCACTCGCCGCCGCGCTGCGCTTTCACGCAGGCGCGCCGCTCGCACAGCAAGCGCGCGAAGCCGCGTTCGCCTATGTGCACGACGGCGCCGCCCTGCCGCCGCTCGAAGACTTCGCGATCGGCACGCCCGAGTCGCCGGAGCAATCGGCCACGGTGTTCGTACGTGTCGATTCGCTCGCCGGCGGCGCGCCGCTCACGCTGCGCGGCCCCGGCATCGAAACGACCTGCAGCATCGCGCCCGTCGGCCTGCCCGAGCGCTTCTGGCGCGAACGCGCCGCCCTCGCGCCGCACTTCCCGTGCGGCATCGACTTCTATCTCGTGTGCGGCGAGCGCCTGATGGGCCTGCCGCGCACCACTCTCGTGGAGATGCACTGATGTACGTCGCCGTCAAAGGAGGAGAGCGCGCCATCGAAGCGTCGTGGCGTCTGCTCGACGAGGCGCGCCGCGGCGATACGCGCGTGCCCGAGCTGAGCGTCGCGCAGGTCCGCGAGCAGATGCGGCTGGCCGTGGCGCGTGTGATGGCCGAAGGTTCGGTCTACGACGAAGAGCTTGCCGCGCTCGCGATCAAGCAGGCCGCGGGCGATCTCGTCGAAGCGATCTTTCTGTTGCGCGCGTATCGCACCACGCTGCCGCGTTTTGGCTACACGCAGCCGGTCGAAACGGAAAACATGGTGGTGGAGCGCCGCATTTCCGCCACCTTCAAGGACGTGCCCGGCGGCCAGGTGCTCGGCGCGACCTACGATTACACGCAGCGTCTGCTCGACTTCGCGCTGCTCGGCGAAGGCGACGATGCCGCGAGCGCCACGCCTCGCGCACCGCGAGCCACCCCGCCCGAAGAAGCGATGCCGCGCGTGGTCTCCCTGCTCGACAAGGAAGGCCTGATCGAGCAGGAAACGCGCTCGCCGCAGGCGCGCGAGCCCGGCGACCTCTCGCGCGAGCCGCTCGCGTTTCCCGCCGATCGAACCGTGCGTCTGCAGAATCTCGCCCGCGGCGACGAGGGCTTCCTGCTCGCAATGGGCTATGCCACGCAGCGCGGCTACGCGCATTCGCACCCGTTCGCGGGCGAGATCCGCTTTGGTTCGGTGTGCGTAGAAATGGTGCTGGATGAACTCGATGAAGCCGTGGAAATCGGCGAAATCGACTTGACCGAGTGCCAGATGATCAACCAGTTCGCGGGCTCGAAAGACGTGCCGCCGCAATTCACGCAAGGCTACGGTCTCGCGTTCGGCCACGCGGAACGCAAGGCCATGGCGATGGCGCTGGTGGACCGCGCGCTGCGCGCCGAAGAGCTGGGCGAGACGATCGCCTCGCCGACTCAGGACATCGAATTCATGCTCTCGCACAGCGACAACGTGGAAGCCTCGGGCTTCGTCCAACACCTGAAGCTGCCGCACTATGTGGACTTCCAGGCTGAGCTGGAACTCGTGCGCAAGCTGCGCGCGCAGCACGAAAGCGGCACCGGCGCCGATGCGGACACGCAAAACAAGGAGGCCGCATGAACGCGCCCGATACCTTGCCATCCACCGCAGCCGAACTCGCGTCGCACGAAACGCAGGCCGTCTCGGGCTACAACTTCGCGTACCTCGACGAACAGACCAAGCGCATGCTGCGCCGCGCGCTCCTCAAGGCCGTGGCCGTGCCGGGCTACCAGGTGCCGTTCGCCTCGCGCGAAATGCCGCTGCCGTATGGCTGGGGCACGGGCGGCATCCAGGTGACGGCGGCGATCATCGGCGCGAAGGACACGCTCAAGGTGATCGACCAGGGCTCGGACGACACCACGAACGCCGTGAACATCCGCCGCTTCTTCGCGCGCACCACGGGTGTCGCCACCACGCGCCGCACGAGCGAGGCGTCGATCGTCCAGACGCGGCACCGCATTCCCGAAACGCCGCTCACGGCCAGGCAGATCCTCGTGTATCAGGTGCCGATGCCCGAACCGCTGTTCCGGCTCGAGCCGCGCGTGGCCGAATGCAAGAAGCTGCATGCGCTGGCCGACTATGGCCTCATCAGCGTGAAGCTCTATGAGGACATCGTGCAGCACGGCAGCATCGCCACGACGTACGACTACCCGGTGACCGTGAACGGCCGTTATCTGACGTCGCCCTCGCCGATTCCGAAGTTCGACAACCCCAAACTGCATATGAACGCCGCACTGCAGTTGTTCGGCGCGGGCCGCGAGCGCCGCATCTACGCGATTCCGCCGTACACGCCGGTGAAGAGCCTCGACTTCGACGACCATCCCTTCGAAGTACAGCGCTGGGAGCATGCGTGCGCCCTGTGCGGCTCGCGCGAGAGCTTCCTCGACGAGATGATCGTCGACGACGCAGGCAAGCGCATGTTCGTGTGCTCGGACAGCGACTACTGCCACGACCGGCGCGAACAGATCGATGCGCACGCAACGAACGAAGCAGGAGAAAAAGCATGACGCCGCTGCTAAGCGCAAGATCGCTCACGAAGCAGTACAGCGGCCGCAACGGCTGCCGCGACGTGAGCTTCGACCTGTATCCCGGCGAGGTGCTGTGCATCGTCGGCGAATCGGGCTCGGGCAAGACCACGCTGCTCAACACGCTCGCGCTGCGCACCGGGTCCGATGCGGGCACGCTTCACTATACGAACGCGAACGGCGAAACGCTCGACCTGCGCACGCTTTCCGAGCCGCGCCGGCGCCTGCTGGCGCGCACCGAATGGGGCTTCGTGCAGCAGAATCCGCGCGACGGGCTGCGTGCGGGCGTTTCTGCGGGCGCCAATATCGGCGAGCCGCTGATGGCCGTGGGCGCGCGCCACTATGGGCAAATCCGCCACACGGCGCAGCAATGGATGCAGCGCGTGGAACTGGACGCCCAGCGCATCGACGAATTGCCCTCGGCGTTTTCGGGCGGCATGCAGCAGCGCCTGCAAATCGCGCGCAATCTCGTCACGGGGCCGCGCCTCGTCTTCATGGACGAACCCACGGCGGGTCTCGACGTGTCCGTGCAGGCGCGCCTGCTCGACCTGCTGCGCACGCTCACGACCCACCTGCATCTTTCTGTGCTGATCGTCACGCACGACATCGGCGTGGCACGCCTCCTCGCACATCGCCTGATGGTGATGCAAGGCGGCACGGTGGTCGAATCGGGCCTGACCGACCAGGTGCTGGACGACCCGCAACACCCCTATACGCAGACGCTGGTGGCATCCGTGCTGCCGGTCTAGGATGAAAGACATGACTCTGAACTCATCACCGGGCACGCGCGCGTTCCTCGAAAGACCGGCGCTCATGCTGCGCGCCGAAGACGTGCGCAAGACCTTCACGCTGCACGGCCAGGGCGGCATCGGCATCGAAGCGCTCGCGGGCGTGTCGCTCGACGTGGAGCGCGGCGAATGCATCGTGCTGGTCGGCCCCTCGGGCGCGGGCAAGAGCACGTTCCTGCGCTGCCTGTACGGCAACTATCTCGCGAGCGGCGGGTCCATCGCGATCCGCGACGAAGGCGCGCCGCTCGAGCATCTGGAAATCACGGGCGCGGCACCGCACGACATCCTGCGCCTGCGCCGCAACGTGGTGGGCTATGTGAGCCAGTTTCTGCGCGTGATTCCGCGCGTGAGCGCGCTCGACATCGTGGCTGCACCGCTCGTTTCGCGCGGCGTGGAGGAAGACGAGGCACGCGAGCGCGCGCAAACTCTGCTGGCACGCCTGAACGTGCCTCGGCGCCTCTGGCCGCTCGCGCCCGCCACGTTTTCGGGCGGCGAGCAGCAGCGCGTGAACATCGCGCGGGGCTTGATCGCGCAGCACCGCGTGCTGTTGCTGGACGAACCCACGGCCTCGCTCGATGCGGAAAACCGCGAACTCGTCGCGAGCCTGATTGGCGAGGCGCGCGAGCGGGGCGCCGCGATCGTCGGCGTATTCCACGACGAGGACACGCGCGGGCGCGTCGCCACGCGCGTACTCGAACTCAGCGCGCCGCGCGCGCAAGCGCCGCTCGGCGCCGCAGCCTGAATTCCGCCTGAACCGCGCAAACCGATATCTGATACGGAGCCTGACGATGTTGATCAAGAACGCTCGCATCGTGACGCGAGACGAAGTTTTCACCGGCACGCTAAGCGTGGCAGACGGCAAGATCCGCGACCTCTCGCGCGGCTCGACCGCCGCGCCCGAAGCCGAAGACTGGGAAGGCGACTTCCTGCTGCCCGGTCTCGTCGAACTGCACACCGACAACCTGGAAAAGCACCTCGCGCCGCGCCCCGGCGTGCACTGGAACACCGACGCGGCATTCGTCATTCACGACGCGCAGATCGCCGCCGCCGGCATCACCACGGTATTCGACGCGCTCGCCATCGGCACGCGCCTGGCCGTGGGCGTGCGCGGCCGCGACGTGCAGCTCGCGAGCGCCAGGGCGCTCACACGCTTCTCAGAGCGCAACCTGCTGCGCGCCGAGCACTTCCTGCACTTGCGCTGCGAAATCGCCACCGAAGACGTGATCGAGCTGTTCGACACGCTCAGCGGCCATCCGCTGCTGCGCCTCGCCTCGGTGATGGACCACACGCCTGGCCAGCGCCAGTGGCACGACCGCGAGCAATGGCGCCGCTTCCAGGAGCGCCACGGCAAGTGGACCGACGAGCAGACCAATACCATGCTCGCGGAAATGGCCACCGAGCAGGAGCGCTACGCCGACGCGCACCGCCTCGAGATCGTGCAGCGCTGCCGCGCGCGCAACATCCCGCTCGCGAGCCACGACGACACGCTCGTGGAGCACGTCGAGCAGGCCGCCGCCGAAGGCATCGTGCTCGCCGAATTCCCGACCACGCGCGTGGCCGCCGAGGAAGCGAAAAAGCGCGGCATCGCGACGATCATGGGTGCGCCGAACGTGGTGCGCGGCGGCTCGCACTCGGGCAACGTCTCGGCGCTGGAGCTGGCGCAGGCCGGTTTGCTCGACATTCTCTCGTCCGACTACGTGCCGTCGAGCCTCCTGACCGCCGCGTTCGATCTCGTGACCCAGGCCGACTGGACGCTGCCGCGCGCGCTCGCCACGGTCTCGTGGGAGCCCGCCAGCAAGTCGGGCCTGCACGACCGCGGCGCGATCGAGCCGGGGCTGCGCGCGGACTTCGTGCGGGTGAGGATGCTCGATTCGCTGCCCGTGCCGCGCGCGACATGGCGCGCGGGCGTGCGCGTGGTCTGATGCCATCCTCGCGGTGCAGCTGGTGCAATTGCTGCGCCGCGACAAAAGACGGCACGCTGTCCGACCCCATTCGGGCAGAGGGCCAACGGCGCGCCGTCGATTCGATTTCAATTGCCCTTCATATCGTTGACGATGCCACGCGCGCACGGCATCGCATTCTTCCGACTGTTGCAGCAGAGCATCGCGCAACCCAACCCGGCAACCCCGCAACGACCCCTCTGCATTGGCCTGCGCGCCTTGTTCATCAAGGCTTTGCGTTAAATCGTACAAGCGCACGGGCGTACACTTAGTGGGTCCCTTTCCCGCTATCCGGTATTACACTAGCGACGCAGCAATTTTGACCTGGTAAGCTTGCGCGCGCTCCGCTGGCCGCAGGCTGGCGGGTCCAACAATAATCCGGCGCGAGCCGCGCCGGTAAATGCGCCATGGCGGCACAACCGCACGCGGCGCGCCCTGAACCATCTAGAGGAGTACCCATAGTGAAGAAACTGCTTGCCACCCTCACGGTTGCCGTGCTCGCCGTCTCGGCCGGCGTCGCCCATGCAAAGGACTGGTCCACCGTGCGTTTCGGCGTTGACGCCAGCTACGCACCGTTCGAATCCAAAGCACCCGATGGCAAGCTGGTCGGCTTCGACATCGACCTCGGCAACGAAATCTGCAAGCGCCTGAACGCCAAGTGCGTGTGGGTCGAGCAAGACTTCGACGGCATGATCCCGGGCCTGAAGGCCAAGAAGTTCGACGGCGTGCTCTCGTCGATGACGATCACCCCGCAGCGCGAGCAGCAGATCGCCTTCTCGGCGAAGCTGTTCAATACGCCGACGCGTCTCGTCGCCAAGAAGGGCTCGAGCCTCGCCCCGACGGCTGATTCGCTCAAGGGCAAGTCGGTTGGCGTCGAGCAAGGCACGATCCAGGAAACCTACGCGAAGGAAAACTGGGCGCCGAAGGGCGTGAACGTCGTTCCTTACCAGAACCAGGACCAGGTCTACGCCGACCTGATCTCGGGCCGTCTGGACGCGGCGCTGCAGGATGAAGTGCAAGCGGATCTGGGCTTCCTGAAGACGCCGCGCGGCGCTGGCTTCCAGTTCGCCGGCAAGGAAATCCCGACGGGCGCCGCCGCTATCGGCCTGCGCAAGGAAGACGCCGACCTGAAGACGAAGATCGACAAGGCTATTGCCGACATGATCAAGGACGGCACGTACAAGAAGATCGAAGCCAAGTACTTCGACTTCGACGTGTACGGCAGCTAAGCGCCGCATCGCGCCGGCGCTGCATCACGGCGCGCGAAGCCCGGGCTTTGTGTCCGGGCTTTTTCTTTTCCGGCATCTTGTTTCGGATTCCGTATTTTCGACGATACTGCCGGCGCGCGCGGGCGCGCGGGTTCCGGCGGCGCGTCGAATCGGCTAAGATCGGTCTACGGCCCCCGCATGTACTTACAGGGCCATCGTTCACTCCACTACCTTTTGCGGGCCGCCGCGCCGCGCGCATCCATCATGCAAACCCGAAACCACCCGTTGATCGCGCCCGCCCTCGGTACCGCGCGGGAACTTGCCAGTTTCCACTACGGTAAAGCCGGCGGTCCCAAGGTCTACATCCAGTCCTCGCTGCACGCCGACGAGTTGCCGGGCATGCTCGTCTCGTGGGTGCTGCGCCGCAAGCTCGCGGAACTGGAAGCGGCGGGCCGCCTTCGCGGCGAGATCGTGATCGTGCCGGTGCCCAACCCCGTGGGCCTGAATCAGCACTGGCTCGGACACATGATCGGCCGCTTCGAGTCGAACACGGCGCAGAACTTCAACCGCAATTTCCACGAGCTCACCGCGCTCGTGCTGCCCAACATCGAGGCGCGCCTCGGGTCTGACGAAGCCGCGAACCGCACGGCCATCCGCGCGGCCATGGGCGAAGCGCTGGCCGCGCAGCAGCCCAAAACCGAACTCGATTCGATGCGCCTCGCGCTCCAGCGCCTTTCGTACGACGCCGACATCGTGCTGGACCTGCATTGCGACTGGGAAGCCGCCATGCACATCTACACGAACCCCGAACTGTGGCCCGAAGTCGAGCCGCTCGCGCGCTATCTCGACGCCAAGGCGTCGCTCCTCGCGCTCAACTCGATCGGCAATCCGTTCGACGAGATTCACAGCTTCTGCTGGTCGGAGCTGCGCGAGCGCTTCGGCACGCGCTTTCCCATTCCGTACGGCTCGATTTCGGTAACGGTCGAGCTGCGCGGCCAGCGCGACGTCTCGCACGAACTCGCCGAACACGACGCGCAAGCCATCGTCGACTACCTGATCGGGCGCGGCGTGATCGAAGGCACCGCCGCGGCGCTGCCGCCGCTCGCCCACGCGGCAACGCCGCTCGCGGGCACGGAGCCGATCGTGGCGCCTGCCAGCGGCGTACTCGTGTTTCGCGTGGATTGCGGCACGTGGGTGGAACGCGGCGCGGCAATTGCCGATATCATCGACCCGCTCGCCGACACCGTGACGACGCTGCACGCCGGCGTGAGCGGCGTGATGTACGCACGGCATAGCGCGCGCTTCGCCACGGCCGGCATGGAAGTCGCACGCATTGCCGGCGAAACGCCCATTCGCAGCGGCTCGCTTCTCTCGCTGTAACTGCAACGCCTTGCCGTAACAGGGCTCGCATCATGAATGCGAGCCCTTTTTTATTGGCGTTTCCCGCCATTCAAATTAATTCGCTTAACTAATTTTTCACTCTCATGAATCGACGGGAATCCACCATGTAAAGCGCGCATTGATCGGCCGTTAATGCGTCCTTGAGATAAATCAAGCTCAGCTTGAAGTCAGATTCAAAAGATCCATTAACCGGCGAATAAAAGAAAGCTTAGGAAAAAATTTTATAAGGCCAATTGCCGCAGTCCAGCCCTCCAACTTGACAGGGAAATCGCCCGCAAAGCCAGTAACAGCGAGCTTCGGGCGCCGTTCACCCCAGCTGCAATCCGTGTGTCGCATTCACACAACAGATTGGCGACATTTTCCCTACAAAGTCTTACTGTCACATTCCTTTCGTTATCGCCCCTTAAATTGCAGCCCGTCGCATAGACCGGCCCATAAGAGGCCGGGGTAGTCATCTTCCCTTTACCCGGAGAAACAGTTGAAAAAGAAAATTCTGACCACCGCTATTCTTGCCTCGATCGCAGGCGTTGCCCACGCACAAAGCAGCGTGACGCTGTACGGCATTATCGACGCCGGTGTGAACTACATCAGCAACGTGAAGAACTCGAACGGGACGCCTGGCAGCTCGCATCAGTTCTCGTATGGCGACGGCGTGGCGCAAGGCAGCCGTTGGGGCCTGCGCGGCACGGAAGACCTGGGCGGCGGCCTGAAGGCGATCTTCGTGCTCGAAAACGGCTTCAACAGCGGTAACGGCACGGCAGGCCAGGGCGGTGCGATGTTCGGCCGTCAAGCATTCGTCGGTCTGACGCAATCGAACATCGGTTCGCTGACGTTCGGCCGTCAATACTCGCTCAACACGGACATTCTCGGCTCGCAGTACTCGACTGGTGGCAACACGGTCTCGGGTAACTGGGCATACCACTTCAACGACATCGACCAGTTGACGTCGAGCCGCATCAACAACTCGGTCAAGTTCCAGAGCGTGAACTTCTCGGGCTTCACGTTCGGCGCGTTGTACGGCTTCTCGAACTCGACCTCGTTCGCCGGCGCACCGGCAACGGGCCCGGCGGCCAGCCCGATCGCCGGCTCGTCCCGCGCGTACAGCTTCGGCGCGAACTACGCATACGGTCCGTTCAGCCTCGGCGCGGCCTACTTCAACCAGACGTATCCGGGCCAGACCACGCCGTCGACCTCGACCACGATCGCCAACGTGCCGCAGGGCACGCTGCGCGACCTGCGCTCGTTCGGCGTGGGTGGCCGCTACATCGTCGGCCCGGCAACGCTGTGGGCCCTGTGGACCAACACGCTGCTCTCGCCGATCGCCGGTTCGTCGACGCTCTACAACGCGTACGAAGCAGGCGGCAAGTACGCCTTCACGCCGGCTCTCTCGGCTGCGCTCGGCTACACGTACTCGCGCACCTCGGGCAGCCAGACGGCTCACTGGAACCAGGTCAACGCATCGCTTGACTATGCACTGAGCAAGCGCACCGACGTGTACGGCCTCGTGTCGTACCAGGATGCATCGGGCACGCTCGCGAACGGCCAGAAGGTTCAGGCGCAGATCGGCGATTCGGGCTCGAACATTTTCCAGCCGTCGGGCACGGGTTCGCAGGATCAAGTCGCGGTTCGCGTCGGTATCCGCCACAAGTTCTAAGCGGCCGCATTACGCAATAACCGCATTACGCAGCAACCGCATTACGCAGCAACATCACGCAACAGCGGCAGCCGGCGGCTCATCGCGCCGGCTCTGCTCGGCGCGCGGCAGCCCACGCTGCACGGCGCGCCTTACCGGACGGGGCATCCCTTGGGATGCCCCGCTTTTTTTGGTTCGTCGCAACGGATGCGCGACGCCCCTCATCACGCCTTCCTGACGAATTCCGATTTGAGGCTCATGGCGCCGAAGCCATCTATCTTGCAGTCGATATCGTGGTCGCTGTCCACCAGACGGATATTCTTCACTTTGGTGCCCATCTTGATCACCCCGCCCGAACCCTTGAGTTTCAAGTCCTTGATGACCGTGACGGTATCCCCGTCCTGAAGGACATTGCCGGCCGAATCGCGATACACCTTGCCTGCGGCTTCTGCCGGCGCGGCGGCTTGCCTCGACCATTCATGCGCACACTCCGGGCAGACGTAGACGTCCCCATCCTCGTAGGTGAACTCGGAATTACATTTCGGACAGCGTGGCAATGCGCTCATGGGAAATCCTTGGTGGTGACGGAGCAATAAAAACGCGCAAGTATAGCGGCTTCGGCGCGTTGCCCAGCCCGGCAAGCGTTCGGCCTGCGACGATATGTCCATTGCCGCCCCGCCCTGGCCCCGCTTCTGGTACGCTGCGCTCTCTCACCTCGCAGCTATCGAACCGATGGAACTCCCTTTCAACGAAGCCGCCGTTTCGGTCACGCGCAACGCGCTTTCAGCAGCCGGCCAGGTCTTCCCCATGCGCGACATCGAGGACGTGCGCATCGTCATCGGGCGGCGCAGCCGCGTCGTGCCGGTCGCGATTAGCCTCGCCGGCGCCGCAGGCGCTGTCGTGGGCGGCGTGCTAGGCTCGGCGGCCGGTCTCGCGTGCGGCGTGATGGTGATCGTAGTGGGCTGGCTCGCGTGGCTCTGGCAGGAAGCCGTGCACCGGCTCTATGTCGTGACGGGCGGAGAATCGCGCGAGGCGGTCACGAGCCTCGACCCGGCATTCCTCGAACGCGTGCAGGAAGCCGTGCGCACCGCCAAGGCCGCGCAGGCGGCGCAGGCCGAGGGCGGCACGACACGGCCCGCAGCGCCCTGATACCGCCGGAAGCACTGCCGGCAGCACCGCGGGCGAGCGCCCCTCACTCCATCTCGATCGACTTCACGTGCCAGATATCGCGGGCGTATTCCGCGATCGCCCGGTCCGAAGAGAATTGCCCCATCCCCGCCACGTTTTCGATCGCGCTCGCGGTCCACGCCGGCACGTCCATGAAGCGCTCATCGGCGGCATCCTGCGCCTCGATGAAGGCCGAGTAGTCGGCCAGCACGAGGTAGTGGTCGCCCCAGTCCACGAGCGTATGGAAGATGTCCGTGTAGCGTGCCGGATCGTGCGGTGAGAAGAAGCCCGTGCGGATCTGGTCGAGCGCGCGGCGCAGTTCGGCGTTTTCCTCGTAGACCTGGCGCGGCCGGTAGCCTGCGCAACGCAGCTGGTCGACCTGGTCGGACGTGTGCCCGAAGATGAAGATGTTGTCCTGCCCCACGGCCTCGCCGATCTCGATGTTCGCGCCATCGAGCGTGCCCATGGTGAGCGCGCCGTTGAGCGCGAGCTTCATGTTGCCGGTGCCCGAGGCTTCGGTGCCCGCCGTCGAAATCTGCTCGGAAAGGTCCGCCGCGGGAATCAGCACCTCGGCCACGCTCACGCCGTAGTTCGGCACGAACACCACCTTGAGCCGGTCGCCCACCACGGGATCGTTGTTGATCTTCGCGGCCACGTCGTTGATGAGATGGATGATCATCTTCGCCATCCGGTAGGCCGACGCGGCCTTGCCCGCGAACAGCACGACGCGCGGCACCCAGTCGCCCTCCGGCGCTTCGACAATGCGGTTGTAGCGCGTGATCACATGCAGCACGTTGAGCAACTGGCGCTTGTACTCGTGAATGCGTTTGACCTGCATGTCGAACAGCGCGTCGGGATTGAAGACGATGCCGGTACGCTGCAGGGCGCGATGTGCGAGGCGCACCTTGTTGCTGCGCTTGGCCGCGCGAAACGCGGCTTCGAACGAAGCGTCGCCGCGCAGCTTGCGCAGCGCGCCCAGTTCGAAGAGATCGCTGCGCCAGCGCGGCCCGATCGCTTCGTCCACGAGGTGCGCGAGCGGCGGGCTCGCCTGTGCGAGCCAGCGGCGCGGCGTGATGCCGTTGGTCACGTTCGTGAAGCGGTCGGGAAAGAGACGCGCGAAGTCGGCGAAGATATCGCGCGTCATCAGTTGCGAGTGCAACTTCGAGACGCCGTTCACCTTGTGGCTCGCCACGATCGCGAGATAGGCCATGCGCACGCGGCGCTGGCCGTATTCGTCCACGAGCGAGATGCGGCGGATCAGGTCGAGGTCGTGTGCGCCGCGGTCGCTCGCTTCGCGCAGGAATGCCGCGTTGATGTCGAAAATGATTTCGAGGTGGCGCGGCAAGAGGCGCGCCAATAATTCGATATCCCAGGTTTCCAGCGCTTCGGGCATCAGCGTGTGATTGGTATACGAGAACACGCGGCGCACATGGCCCATCGCCTCGCCCCATGACAGATGATGCACATCCACGAGCAGGCGGATCAGTTCGGGAATGGCCAGCACCGGGTGCGTGTCGTTCAGGTGCACCGCGACCTTTTCGGAGAAGCGCCCGAACGTGCTGTGCGTGCGCAGGTAGCGGCGAATCAGGTCCTGCATCGTCGCGGAGACGAAGAAGTATTCCTGGCGCAGACGCAGTTCGCGCCCGGCCATCGTCGAGTCGTCGGGATAGAGCAGCCGCGAGACGTTCTCGGAGATGTTGCGCGCCTCCACCGCGCGCTGATAGTCGCCCTGGTTGAACGCCGAGAGATTGAGTTCTTCGTCCGCGCGCGCGGACCACAGCCGCAGCGTGTTGGTCGCGCTCGTGGCGTAGCCGGGAATGACCGTGTCGTAGGCCATGGCGTTCACGTGCTGCGTGTCGACCCATTCCACATGGCCGTCGCGCTGCATGGTGCGCCCGCCAAAATGCACGGGATACTGGACCTCGGGCCGCGGAAACTCCCAAGGATTGCCATAACGCAGCCAGTAGTCGGGCGCTTCGACCTGTTCGCCGTTCACGATCTGCTGGCGGAACATGCCATAGTCGTAGCGAATCCCATAACCGAAGCCCGGAATGCCGAGCGTCGCCATCGAATCGAGAAAGCACGCCGCGAGCCGGCCGAGACCGCCGTTGCCGAGCGCCGCGTCGGGCTCGTAGTCGAGCACCGTGTCCATGTCGACGCCCACGCTCGCCAGCGCCTCTTTCATTTCGTCGTGTATGCCGAGCGCGATCAGCGCGTTCGAGAATGTGCGGCCGATGAGAAATTCCATCGACAGGTAATAGACGCGCTTGACGTCCTGGTCGTACTGGCGGCGCGTGGTGATCATCCAGCGCTCGACGAGCCGGTCGCGCACGGCGAGCGTCGCGGCGTGCAGCCAGTCCTGCGGACGGGCCGTTACGGCGTCCTTGCCGACGCCGTACATCAGGCGATTGGAGAGGGAACGGCGCAGCGCTTCGACGCTGCTTTGCAACTGATCGAACTCGAGACCGATGGCTGTCATCAACTGACTCCTGTCGAGCGCACCACGTGCAGAGCGCCTGATGCGGTCCCACGCAAAGCGCCGGAAATGGCGGCGCGCCCACAAAGGTGCAGGGCGCGCGGTTGTCCTCGGCCTGCGCCGCGCGCGGCGGAATGGGACGATGACGCATCGGCAGCGGCGCAAAGGGCCGGCGCCGCTCGCCGGCGAGCGCAGATCAATTTGCAGAGTAGTGCATTTTCAAATGGCGTGCGGCGGCGCGCCAACCGCGCGCGCAACGCGGCCGCGAGGCACGCGGAACCTGCCTGACGCCTCGATCGCCTGCCGTGCGGACGATTCCGCGCGCGCAGCGCGGCGGCACGCGCAGGTACGACGGGATTGACCGTTAGTTGCGATATAGAGACATTCGATGGCCATTGAGCGCCGGTCAAAGCCTTACAGTCAGCTCACGGTCTGAAGCGTCTCCTGCAAAACCGGGCGGGCTCTGCAACAATCGCAGAATTCGCCCGTGCGGCCTGCGCCGCAGCCTTCATCGTCCACCGGCCCGAAACTGTCTTGTCCGAAACCTTTCCCGCGGCGCGCGAAACCCGCAATACCGTCAATACCGAGCCGCCCGACGCGCCCATGTCGGCGAAGAACCGCCGCGCCATGGGCGCGGTGATGCTCGCCGTCGCGCTCGCGACGCTCGACACCGCCATCGCCAACACCGCGCTGCCCGCCATCGCCACCGACTTGCACGCGGCGCCCGCCGCCTCGGTGTGGATCATCAACGCGTACCAGCTCGCGATGGTCGCCACGCTGCTGCCGCTCGCCGCGCTTGGCGACATCATCGGCCACCGGCGCATCTATATCAGCGGCCTCGCGATCTTCACGGTCGCTTCGCTCGCCTGTGCGCTCGCGCCCACGCTGACCGCGCTCGCCGGAGCGCGCGTGCTGCAGGGGCTCGGCGCGAGCGCCATCATGAGCGTGAACACGGCGCTGATCCGCTTTCTCTACCCGCCGCACCGGCTCGGGCGCGGGCTCGGCATGAACGCGCTGATCGTGGGCGTTTCGTTCGCCGTGGGTCCGACCATGGCCTCGCTGATCCTCTCGGCGGGCACCTGGCCGTGGCTCTTCGCGATCAACGTGCCGCTCGGCGTGCTCGCGCTCGTGTTCGCGCTGCCCGCGCTGCCGCAGACGGCGCGCGGCACGCACGCCTTCGATCCCGTGGCGGCGGTGCTCAACGTCATCACGTTCGCGGCGCTGATCTTCGCGCTCGGCGAGGCCGCGCAGCGCGCGCCAGGCATGGAAGTGGGTATGGCGGCCGTCGTGGCGCTGATCTTCGGCGCGCTGTTGATCCGGCGCGAGGCCGGGCATCCGGCGCCCATGCTGCCCGTGGATCTGTTCCGCCGGCCGGTTTTCGCGCTCTCGTCGGTCACCGCGATCTGCTCGTTCGCGGCGCAGGGTCTCGCGTTCGTCTCGCTGCCGTTCTATTTCGAAACCGTGCTGATGCGCAGCCAGGTGGAAACCGGTTTCCTGATGACGCCCTGGCCCGTGGTCGTGGCTGCCGCCGCGCCCATTGCGGGGCGCCTGTCCGACCGCTATCCGCCGGGCCTGCTCGGTGCGATCGGGCTCGCCATTCTCTCGGCGGGCATGGCGTCGCTGGCGCTGCTGCCCGCCCATCCCACGGTGACGGACATCGTCGTGCGCATGGCGCTCTGCGGCACGGGCTTCGGCTTTTTCCAGTCGCCCAACCTGCGGGCGATCATGGCAAGCGCGCCGCCCGAGCGCAGCGGCGGCGCGAGCGGCACCATCGCGGTCTCGCGTCTGCTCGGACAGACGACGGGCGCGGCGTTGGTGGCGCTGTGCTTCGGGATCGTGGGCCGGCACGGCCCGACGCTCGCCCTGGGCCTTGGCTGCGTCTTCGCGGGCGCGGCGGCCATTGCGAGCGGGCTGCGGCTGTTCGCGCCGTCGCACCGGGCGGTGCAGCCCCGGTGATGCGGGCGGGGCGGTGCGGGCGGCCGAGCCTGAGGTCTCAGGCGAAGGCGCACGCGAAAAGCGCGCCTTCGCCTGCCCGTCTACCGGCTTATCGCGCGAAGTAGCCCTTCACCGCCGCCACGAACGTGTCGATATCGGCGGCTGTCACGTCGAGGTGCGTGACGAAGCGCGACGCATACAGCATCTGCGTGAGGATGCCGCGCTCCTTGAGATACGCTTCCAGCGGCGCGCAATGTTCCTGCGGGAACTGCACGAACACCATGTTCGTGGCCTGCGACATCACCTTCACCTGATCGATCTGCGCGAGACCGGCGGCGAGACGCGCGGCGTTCGCATGGTCGTCGGCGAGACGCGCGACGTTGTAATCGAGCGCGTAAAGGCACGCGGCCGCGAGCACGCCCGACTGGCGCATGCCGCCGCCCAGCACCTTGCGCCAGCGATGCGCAGCGTCGATGAGCGTGCGGCTGCCCACCAGCACCGATCCCACCGGCGTACCCAAGCCCTTCGAAAAGCAGATCGACACCGAGTCGAAGCCCGCCGTGAGCGCCTCGAGCGGCTGGCCCGAGGCGACCGCCGCGTTGTACACGCGTGCACCGTCGAGATGCGTGGCGAGCCCGCGCTCATGCGCGAGCTGCGTGGCCTTTGCGACGTAGTCTGCCGGCAGGACCTTGCCGCCGATCGTGTTTTCAAGCGCGAGCAGACGCGTGCGCGCGAAGTGGTCGTCGAACGGCTTGATCGCCGCGGCGATGCGCTCGAGCGGGATCGAGCCGTCTTCGGCATTGTCGAGCGGCTGCGGCTGGATGCTGCCGAGCACGGCCGCGCCGCCGCCCTCGTACTTATAGGTGTGGGCCGCCTGGCCGACGATGTACTCGTCGCCGCGCGCGCAATGCGCCATCAGCGCGGCGAGGTTGCTCTGCGTGCCGCTCGGGAAGAAGAGTCCCGCCTCCTTGCCCGCCTCCTGCGCCACGCGCGCCTGCAGGCGCAGCACGGTCGGGTCGTCGCCCCATACGTCGTCGCCGGTTTCGGCGCGGGTCATGGCGGCGAGCATGGCTTCGCTCGGGCGGGTGACGGTGTCGCTGCGCAGGTCGATCATTGCGATGAATTCCTCGTGGTTGAAGCACGCGCGGGACGCGCGGGCACGCGCCTCGTCGGCGCGCCGCGCGGCGTGAGAATCATCGAGTGTATTTTCAAACGGCGGCCCAGCGCAATGCCGGGGCCGGGCGCAGAGCGCGCTTTCGCAGCGACTAGTGCGCGAGCAGCGGCAGCGGATCGACGGGCTTGCCGTCGCTGCGGACTTCGAACTGGACGCCGCCGGAGCCCATTTCCGCGATCGGCTGGCCTTGAGAGACGGCGTCGTCTTCCTTCACGAGCAGCTTGCCGTTGCGGCCATAAGCCGTCACGACCTGGTCGTTGTGCTTGATGATCACGAGCGGCCCATAGGCCTCGATACCCGTGCCCGCGTAGACCACGCGGCCCGCGGCGGCGGCCTTGACCTCCTCGCCGGGCGTGCCGCCGATCACGATGCCGGTGGACTTGCCAGGCACGAAACGCTGCAGGATAGGCCCGCGCGCGGGCCATGCGAGCGCGATGCTGGGCGCAACGGGGGCCGGCATGGCTACGCCTGCGGCGGCGGGCGCGCCTCCGGGCATCTGCGCCTGCGGCGCAGCCGGTGCGTAAGCCGGTGCGTAGTTGGGCGGGGGCGCTACGCGCAGCACCTGCCCTGGCAGGATCTGGGCGTTGGCGGAAGGCAGCTGGTTCCAGCTCGCGATGTCCTGGGGACGCTGGCCGAAGGCCCCGGCCACGCGCGAGAGCGTGTCGCCCGGATTGACGCGGTAGTAGCCCGCGGGCACGCCGCTCGTGGACATGGGGGGCGCGCTTTGGGATTCCCAGGGCGTGAAGGTGCTGCTACAGGCACTGCAGACGAGCGTGAGGGCGGCCAGCGCCGCATACGCACCCGGGTTTCGCCGTTGTCGATTCATCTTGCTGTTCCTCGCTTGGTCCTCGCGTATGACGAAAAAAATACGCATGTGGAGTGCGCGGCGGGCCGCAGGCGTTCGCTTGCGCGCCACCTTCCGCGCGAGTTGAGCCGAAGCTAGGCCGGTAATGGCGAACGTCCCCCATTATATCGTTCGTGCTCCTGCCGCCTTTTTTCGCCGGCCTGCTCGCCCGGCCTGCGTTTGCGCGGGTCAACGCCTATACTGGTTCACGCGTCATCCGATAATCAGATGAAAGGCCTCTCGCTGCAGTCCCATGGCCCTGAGGGATCCGGGAATGAACAAAGCCACCTTTCTTTCGCTGCAGCTCAACGTCGAAGATGTCACGTCGTCGCCGGGCCTTGTCGAATTGTTGAACAACCATCTCATCTTTGCGGCCGACGTGGCCGAAGCCGCCGACGAACTGGTGCAGCACGCCAGCATCGCACGGCTTTCCGGCACCACCCAGGCATGCGTGGAAATTCCCGCCGTAGTCATCGAGCGCTTGCGCGACGCACTCGACACGCTGAGCGGCTACGACGAAACCTGGCTTCTCGCGCTCGAGCCCGGCCGTGCGCTCTTCGACGACATTGCACGCCTGCCTCGTCTGCTTCACTAGTACGCGAATCCGGAGCGGACGGCGCCCTACCCGCATCGCCCGCCCCATTTGCCTGCGCGCCGGCGCCTGTGTGCCACGCTGCCGCGCGCGGAGCGCCTTGTTTTTGGCGCGCCAAACTGGGGGAACCGCCGTGAAATCCATTCTGAACCGCCGCAACGCCGCGCTCTCCGGCGCGCCATCACGCATCCTTGCCGTGGCCCATGATGCCGCCACGCAGCGCGCCGCCGCCAGCGTTGCCGCCAGCCGCATCCCGCAATCCGCGCCCGAGGCAACCGTTGCGCCGCCCGAGACTCCCGGCGAGGTCGAGTCGCGCGCCGAGCCGGCCGCGGGCGCCGCCGTGCCGCCCGAAGGCGCTGGCGGGCCTCGGCCGGTCTCCACGCTCCATCCGGTGCCGGTCATGCCTGCGCACCTGAACGGCCGCCCGGTGCAGATCGCCGACGGCGCCGCGTTCGAAGCGCTCCACGCCGCCGACGAGTTGATGACCTTTCGCGTCTATCGCTGCTTCGCGTATACGGTCAGCCTCTTCTTCCATCCGCCCACGCTCGGCTACTTCGTCGCGCTCCATCATGAAAGCGTACTGTGGCGCGCGCTGAAAGCCAACGACCTCGATGCGGCCGGCTCGGCATTTCACCTGATGCAGGAGCAAGCCACGCGCCTCGCCGACGGCGAAACCCGCCGCGTCCAGCTCGTCGCGCAAAACGCGGAACTCACGCGGCAGATCGAGGAGTCGGAGGCCCAGGCCGAACGCCTGCGCGTCGATCTGCAGCGCCATGCGGAACAGGAACAGACGGTGACGGGCCGGCAGCATCAGGTGCGCAAGGAGGTGGCGCAGCTGGAGGCGCAGCGCATTGCCGCGCAGGCCCAGTTGAACAAGGCGCACCGGGCGCTGCATCAGCTCAAGGTCGCGACGAGCGAGGGCGTGCCCCATCTGCATGCGCGCTGATCCGGCGAGCGGACCCAGTTGCCGCGCGAATCGCCGGCGGCATTGGCAGGCGCGCTCATCGCGTGCTCCGGCACGCTCAGTGGGAGTCGCGCGGCACGGCCGCACCGCTCGCGCCGACGAGAAAGTCCAGGTCGGCGCCCTTGTCGGCCTGCAGCACGTGTTCGACGTAAAGCCGGTAATAGCCGCGCTCGGGCAGCTCGGGCGCCTGCCACCCGGCCTTGCGGCGTGCGAGTTCCGCGTCGGAGACTTCCAGATGCAGGCGCCGCGCCGCGACGTCCAGCTCGATCATGTCGCCCGTGCGCACGAGCGCGAGCGGACCGCCCGCCGCCGCTTCGGGCGACACGTGCAGCACGACCGCGCCATACGCCGTGCCGCTCATGCGGCCGTCCGAAATGCGCACCATGTCCGTAATGCCCTTTTGCAGCACCTTCTTCGGCAGCGGCATGTTGCCGACTTCGGCGAAGCCCGGATAGCCCTTCGGCCCGGCGCCCTTGAGGACCATGATGCAATGCTCGTCGATATCGAGCGATGCGTCGTCGACCTTCGCGTGCAGTTCCTCGACGTTTTCGAACACCACCGCGCGGCCGCGATGGCGCAACAGCGCCGGCGTGGCGGCCGAAGGCTTGATGACCGCGCCGTCGGGCGCGAGGTTGCCCTTGAGCACGGCGATGCCGGCCTTGGGCTTGAACGGCTGCGCAAACGAGGTAATGACTTCGGCGTTATAGTTCGGCGCGTCGGCCACGTTTTCCCAGAGGGTTTTACCGTTGACCGTCAACGCGTCCCGATGCAGCAGCCCTTGCTCGCCCAGTTGCCGCAGCACCGCGGGCAGGCCGCCCGCGTAATAGAAATCCTCCATCAGATAACGGCCGGAAGGCTGCAGATTCACGAGGCAAGGAACATCGGAGCCGAGCTCCCAGTCGTCGAGCGAAAGCGGCACGCCAATGCGCCGCGCGAGGGCGATCAGGTGGACGACGGCGTTGGTCGAGCCGCCGATAGCCGCATTGGTGCGGATCGCGTTTTCGAACGCCGCGCGCGTGAGGATCTTCGACATCGTGAGGTCCTCGCGCACCATCTCGACGATGCGCCGCCCGGCGAGTTGCGCGAGCACCTGGCGGCGCGCATCGACAGCGGGAATGGCCGCGTTGTGCGGCAGCCCCATGCCCAGCGATTCGACCATCGAGGCCATCGTGGAAGCCGTGCCCATGGTCATGCAGTGGCCGCGCGAGCGGTTCATGCACGACTCCGCCTCGACGAATTCGGCCTGCGGCATCGTCCCCGCGCGCACTTCCTCCGACATTTGCCACACGCCCGTGCCCGAGCCGATCTCATGGCCCCGGAAGCGCCCGTTGAGCATCGGGCCGCCCGAGACGGCGAGCGCGGGCAAGTTGCACGACGCAGCGCCCATCAGCAAGGCAGGCGTGGTCTTGTCGCAACCGACGAGCAGAATCGTGCCGTCGACCGGATTGCCGCGAATCGACTCCTCGACGTCCATCGAGGCGAGGTTGCGAAACAGCATCGCGGTGGGCCGCAGGTTCGATTCGCCGAGCGACATGACGGGAAATTCGAGCGGCAGACCGCCGGCTTCGTACACGCCTTTTTTCACGTACTGCGCGAGTTCGCGAAAATGCGCGTTGCACGGCGTGAGTTCCGACCACGTATTGCAGATGCCGATGACGGGGCGGCCGTCGAACGCATCGTGAGGGATACCCTGGTTCTTCATCCACGAGCGGTGAATGAAGCCGTCCTTGTCGGCTTTGCCGAACCAGGCCTGGCTGCGCAAGGGCTTGCGGGTGGAGCGGATCATGGCGGGGCGTCTCCTGTCGCAGGGCAACTGTCAGGGAAACTGCGCCCGATCATAGGAGTGACGTTCGAACCCGTCAATGTTTGATATGGCGTCCCTGGATACGGACCGTACGCGCCACAAAAAGTACGGGCCGGTAGAAAACCGGCCCGCGCTGGACTGCCTATTGCAACAACGTACTGTCTACTGCGTACTGCAACTGCACGGCTGCACCTCTCACTGCGCCAGCCAACTTCAACTACCTTCTGCTCTCTGCCTACTGCAACTTCCTGAATGCAACAACTCAACTGCCTACTGCAACTTCCTGCGTGCAACAACTCAACTGCGTACTGCAACTTCTACTGCAACTCGCTACTCACTTCTGCTGCAACAGCGACAACTCACTACAGGGGGTAGCTTGCCGGAACCGCCTGGAGCGGTTCCGTTCGGTCAGGGCTTAGTGGCCGAAGTAAATGCGCTGGTTCGGTGCCACTTGCGCCGGTTGCACCGCCGCGCCCGACTGCGACGTGCCGGCTGCCGGTGCGCCGTAGCCGCTGGTGTCGCCGGCGGCGAGCTTTTCCTGGGTCACGCGCGCCTCGGCGGCTTGCAGGTTTTCCGGGTAGTTCACATGGTCAGCCGCCGGGTTGTAGCCAGCGTGCTCGAGTTGAACCAGTTCCGCGCGCACTTGAGCGCGGGTCAGGCCTTGCTCGCTCGACTGGGCAAACGAGATTGCCGGGATGGCGAGAGCGGCTGCAACCACAACTGCGGGGATAAGCTTGTTCATGATCGGACCTCCATCTGTTTTATGTCCGCTTCGGAACACCGTGTTCGTCAGCGATTGATTACAGTGTAGGCGTCCGGTCGTGCTAGGGAAAACCCTTATTCATCAAAACACCGTTGCGATTTCGGTAATAAAAAAAGGTGAGTCCAGCGGACTCACCTTACGATTCCAACAAAGACCGCAACGACAATGCGGCCTTTCGTCTTGCGACCTTACGACCAGTCGGCGTGGAAGCTGCCCGGCTTGTCGATGCGCTCGAACGTGTGCGCACCGAAGAAGTCGCGCTGCGCCTGCACGAGGTTGGCGGGCACGCGCTCCGAGCGGTAGCCGTCGAAGTACGCAACGGCCGACGAGAATGCCGGCACCGGCACGCCCGCGCTCACCGCCTGGATCACCACGTCGCGCAGCGCCGCCTGATAGTTGGCCGCGATGTCGCGGAAATAGGGATCGAGCAGCAGGTTGTCGAGTTGCGGGTCCTTTGCGTAAGCGTCCGTGATCTTCTGCAGGAAGCGCGCGCGGATGATGCAGCCCGCGCGGAAGATCCTGGCGATCGTGCCGTATTGCAGGTCCCACTTGTATTCGTCGGAAGCCATGCGCAGTTGCGCGAAGCCTTGCGCGTACGAAATCACCTTCGAGAAGTACAGGGCGCGGCGCACCGACTCGATGAACGCCTTGCGGTCGCCCGAGAACGGCTTCGCGTCGGGGCCCGAAAGCACCTTGCTCGCGGCCACGCGCTGCGTCTTGAGCGACGAAAGCACGCGCGCGAACACGGCTTCGGTGATGAGCGGCAGCGGCGCGCCCAGATCCAGCGCGTTCTGGCTCGTCCACTTGCCGGTGCCCTTTTGTGCGGCGCGGTCGAGAATCACGTCGACGAGATCCTTGCCCGTCGCCTCGTCCTTCTTGCCGAAGATCTTCGAGGTAATCTCGATCAGGTAGCTGTCGAGCTCGCCTTCGTTCCACTCGGTGTAGACCTTGCCCAGTTCCTCGTTCGAGAGGCCGAGCACCTGCTTGAGCACCGCGTAGCTTTCGGCGATCAGCTGCATGTCGCCATACTCGATGCCGTTGTGCACCATCTTCACGAAATGGCCCGCGCCGTCCGGACCCATGTAGGCCACGCACGGCTCGCCGTCCGGCGCCTTCGCGGCAATCTCCGTCAGGATCGGCGCAACCAGATCGTAAGCATCGCGCTGGCCGCCCGGCATGATCGACGGGCCCTTGAGCGCGCCTTCCTCGCCGCCCGACACGCCCGTGCCGATGAAGTGCAGGCCCGACTTCGCGAGCTCCTGGTTGCGGCGGATAGTATCGGTGAAGTGCGTGTTGCCGCCGTCGATCAGGATGTCGCCCTTTTCCAGCAGCGGCTTGAGCGCGGCGATGGTGTCGTCGGTGGGCGCGCCGGCCTTCACCATCATCAGGATACGGCGCGGCTTTTCGAGCGAATCCACGAACTCTTCGAGCGTGTACGCCGGCACGAGCTTGCGATCCGGATACTCGGCGATCAGCTCGTCGGTCCGGGCGCGGCTGCGATTGAACACCGAGACCGCGTGGCCGCGGCTTTCGATGTTGAGCGCGAGATTGCTACCCATCACGGCCAGACCCACAACGCCGATTGGCTGTTTGCTCATGTTGTTTCTCCACTTCATTCATAGACGGCGCCGCAACGGGGCGCCAACCGTGCAAGCATAAGGGAAACGTAGCGGCGCTGCGCGAACGCGCGCATGCGCCCCGGACGTTTGCCGACCTGCTTACTGTTTCCGGAACACCAGGCTGAAATTGTTCGCGGGCATCGGCACGCGCGCTTCGCACTCGAAGCCTTGCGCCTGCGCCAGCGCCTCCACTTCCTCCATGTCGCGCACGCCCCAGGACGGGTCGCGCGCACGCAGATCGGCGTCGAAGGCCTCGTTGCCCGGCGCCGTGTGTGCGCCTTCGCGCCGGTACGGCCCGTAAAGAACGAGCGCTCCGCCCGCAGCAACGCGCGCGCCCGCGCCTTTCATGAGCGCCTGCGCCGCTTCCCACGGCGCGATGTGAATCATGTTGATGCAGACGATGGCGTCCACCGCGTCGACCGGCCAAGGCTCGCGGCGCACGTCGAGATCGAGCGGCGCACGCAGGTTGGCGAGACCCGAATGCTCGCGCCAGGCGTCGATCGAGGCGCGGGCGCGCGCGTCCTGGTCGCTCGGCTGCCACACGAGGTCGGGAAACGCGGCCGCGAAGCGGACGGCATGCTGGCCCGTGCCGCTCGCGATCTCGAGCACCGTGCCCCGCGCGGGCAGCGCGCCGCGCAGGACCTCGAGGATCGGCGCGGCGTTGCGCTCGGCGGCGGGCGCGCACAGGCGTTGGGCGGCTTGCGGTTCGTTCATCGTTTTGCGGTCTTTCGGCTCAAGTCGGCGTTCAGTCGGCGTTCACTCAGTACAGCGAGTTCTTGATGCGCTCGGCGAGACCGGCCTCGTAAGTCTCGGCGTCGAACGTCTCGCCATATTGCTCCTTGTTCACGCGGCGCAGCATCTCGCCCGCGCTCGGCAGGTGCGAGCGTTCGACGTGGCGCGACGGGTCCCACAACTTCGAGCGCACGACGGCTTTGGAGCAGTGGAAGTACGCGCTTTCCACGTCGATCACGAGCACCGAGCGCGGCGGCTTGCCATCCACGGCGAAGCTCGCGAGAAGCGCGGGGTCGGTGCTCACGCGGCCACGCCCGTTCACGCGCAGCATCTCGCCCACGCCGGGCACCATGAACAGCAGCCCCACCTGCGACGCGGCGATCACGTTGCGCAGGCTGTCCACGCGATTGTTGCCGGGACGGTCGGGCAACGCGAGCGTGTGCTCGTCCAGAATGCGCACGAAGCCGGGTGCGTCGCCGCGCGGCGAGCAGTCGAGGCCTTCCGGGCCACCCGTGGCGAGCACGACGAACGGCGAGCTTTCGATGAAGCGCCGGTAATCCGCGTTGACGTGATCGATTTCCTTGCGCAACGCGCGTTCGTGCGGCGTGCCGTAGTGCGCTTCGAGGTCGGCTAGCGTAGTCAGCATGTCGTCGGTTCCGTAGGGTCGTGGGAATGTCAGGGCACGAGGCGCGCCCCCAGCGCGTCGAGCACGGCGGCGCAGGGGGCTTCGAGCTTGAGTGCGAGGAGCGGGTCGGCCCGCGTCTTGCCCATGTTGATCGCGGCCACGGGTTTGCCGCGCTGCTGCGCCCACGCGCAGAAGCGGTAGCCCGAGTAGACCATGAGCGAGGAGCCGACCACGAGCACGGCGTCGGCCTCGTCGAGCGCATTCGAGGCGCTCGCCACGCGCTCGCGCGGCACATTCTCGCCGAAGAACACCACCGACGGCTTGAGCATGCCGCCACACGCCGCGCATGCGGGCACGTGGAAGGCGTTGGCGCCGTCGAAGTCGAGATGGGCATCGCCGTCGGCGGCGGGTTCCGCGCTCGCGCCCACGATGGCCGGGTTGCGCGCCTCGAGTTCCGGCTGGATCGAGGCGCGCGAATACTGCGCGCCGCAGTCGAGGCAATGCACGTGCGCGATGCTGCCGTGCAGCTCGATCACGTCGCGGCTGCCCGCGCGCTGATGCAGGCCGTCCACGTTCTGCGTGACGAGCGTGCGCGCGTAGCCCGCCGCACCGAGACGCGCGAGCGCGCGGTGCGCGCCGTTTGGCTGCGCGAGACCCACCGTGGGCCAGCCGATCAGGCTTCGCGCCCAGTAACGGCGCCGCATGCTCTCGGAGCCGAGGAATTCCTGCAGCGTGATGGGCGGCGAGCGCTTCCAGGCGCCGTTCTCGTCGCGGTAGCCCGGAATGCCCGAATCCGTGCTGATACCCGCGCCCGTCAGCACGAACAGGCGCGGATGGCGCTCGACGAACGCCTGCAGCGCGTCGAGGGCGGCGGCGTCGAAGGCGGGAGCGTTGGAAACGAGGATGGATTCGGTCATGGCGGCAGGGAGCGATTCAGTTCAGCGCGGCGGCTTGCTGTGCGGCGGCGCGGCCGATGGCGAAGCCGGTTTTGCGGCCCGCTTGCGCGGGCCTTTCGCCTGCGCCTGCCGTTCGGCTTCGCGCGCTTCCCACGCGGCCAGCGCGGCGCGGTACCGGCCGAACTCCTCGTCGTACAGATCGAAGATGCAGGGGTCGCAGCCGCTATGGCAGCAGTCGTCGTTATCGGGGCATACGGGCGGCTCGGGACGGGGATCATCGTCCGGACGCGGGGGCAAAGACATGGGCGCTCGGGCGTAGTGGGGTGGTTCAGGGTGGTTCAGCGTCCAGTATACGGGACGCGGCGGCCGTGCGTGCGGCAGCGGCCGCCCGGCCTGCGCGCTCAGCCGCGCCCCACGAACGGCATCTTCGTCGCCATGATCGTCATGAACTGGATGTTCGCTTCGAGCGGCAGTTGCGCCATATGCAGGAGCGCGTCGGCCACGAGTTCCACGTCCATCAGCGGTTCGACGGCGATCTCGCCGTTCGCCTGGGGCACGCCGCGCGCCATGCGCTCGGCCATCTCGGTCGCCGCGTTGCCGATGTCGATCTGCCCGCACGCAATGTCGTAGCGCCGGCCATCGAGCGAAACGGTTTTCGTCAGGCCAGTTATCGCGTGCTTGGTGGCCGTGTAGGCGGCGCTGAACGGCCGCGGCGCATGGGCCGAAATCGAGCCGTTGTTGATGATGCGCCCGCCTCGCGGCGTCTGCCGCTTCATGAGCCCGAACGCCGCGCGCGTGCACAGGAATACGCCGGTGAGGTTCGTATCGACCACGGCGCGCCAGTCGTCCACCGAAAGCTCGTCGATGTCGACGGCCGGCGCGTTGCGACCCGCGTTGTTGAAGAGCAGATCGAGCCGGCCATAGCGTGTGCGAATCGTCTCGAAGAGCGCTTCGACGGCTGCCGCGTCGGTCACGTCGCAAGGCGCCGCCAGTGCCTCTTCGCCGCGCGCGCGGGCCTCGCTGGCGAGCGCTTCGAGCGGCGCGGCCCGCCGGCCCGTCAGCACGACGGCAAAGCCGTTGGCCAGCAGCCTTTGCGCGCACGCGCGGCCAATGCCGCTGCCCGCGCCCGTCACCAGTGCGATCTTGCGTTGTCCCTTATCACTCATCGTTGCCTCTTTCTTTCGGTTGAACCTTCAATCGAGCGGCTGGTCGTTGGGATTCGCGAACAGCGCCTTCATCGGTTCCGACACCGGATAGTCGAGGTTCACGCCCGCGGGCGGAATGGGCGACTCGAACCAGCGCCGGTAAAGCGCGAGCGCCTCGCCCGAGCGCTCCATCTTCGCGATGGTGTCGTCGGCAATGCGCTTGAAGGCGGTGTCGCCGCGCCGGAATATGCAGCCGTACACTTCCGACCTGACCGGGGTGCCGACGATCGCGAAAACGTGCGCGTCGTTCAGGTTACGCGCGCTTTGCGCGACGGGCGCGCCCGGCGTTTCGCCCGCCATGTAACCGGTCGCGAGCGAGGCGTGCAGCAGCGGCTCGTCCATCACGAAGGCAATGGCGCGTCCCGAGCGCACGGCTTCGACGGAATCGCCGTGAGTCTTCGCGACGACGATGCGCATGTTCATCGCGCGCTCCATGTTCCAGCGGCGCAGCAGGCGCTCTTCCGACGTGCCGGCGGTCGTGACCACCGTACGGCCCGCGAGATCGCCGAAGTCCTTGACCGGCGATCCGCGCTTCACGAGCATGCGCACGCCGTACTCGAAGATGCTGTTGGAAAACGCCACGTCGTTCTCGCGCTCGCGCGTGTGCGTCGTGGTGCTGCATTCGAGATCGACCGTGCCGTTCTGCACGAGCGTGATACGGTTCTGCGGCGTGACGACGAGTTCGCGTACGCGCAGCCCGGGGAGCTTGAGCGCCTCGCGCACGTTATCCACGATGCGCTGGGCGATCTCGTACGAGTAGCCCGTTGCGTGCTCGCCGCCGGCCATATAAGAAAACGGCACGGTGGCCTCGCGCACGCCGATGACAATGGTCCCGGTGTCGCGAATCTTGCGCAGCGTGGGGCTTTCCAGTTCATCGGCATGCGCCGCGCCTGCAAACGCACAGACGCACGCGAGCGCAACGCAGCGCATGTGGCCGCACGCCCTTCTGGCGATACCCAGCGGCTTTGATTCGCGCTTCAACCGTATCTCCCATGGATCTCTCGTTCGTTCGCATGGAGCGCGCGCATAGCAGCGCTCCCCCTCTGCGCGCGATTGTACCGGCAGCCCGTGCCGGCTCGCGTTATGCGGTCTTTGCTCCCGTGTCCGGGCGTTTATGCCGTGCATGTTGTGGCGATGCAGCCGCACAGCAGCCCGGCCGCATTGGAAATGCAAGCCGGTGCGCATGATCGCGTGAAAGACTTCGATATCAGAATTTCCATATAGAGCGCGATTTGATGAATATCAAATCAAATACACACGGCCACCCGTAACAAATAGCGCTGCCTTTGTACGCACCTTTTTTCAGAGCAGTCCGATATCTCGCTCCGCGCCAGGGCTTGAACATCTCAGACGAGCGCGCGTGTTCGCCCGCTCAGTTCGCCGGTCAAGTTACCGGCCGGTCGTTTTCGCCTACTTCCTGGGGGAGGCAGCATGGATATATCGGAAAAACTCAAGCGTATTTTGGGAGGATTCGTGTGAGGCGTGCCATTTTGAAACTAGGCGACAAGACCACTGCCGGGGGCACGGTACTGGAGGGCGTCGATAGGTGCACACACCACGGCACACCGATAACTTTCATAGGCGCACAGATATGGTGCCCCGCCTGCAATTCAACGGGAGTAATCGGCTGGAAGGGGCCACACCGGCCTGCGACCATGATGGGCAAACAGCAAGCACTGGACGGCGATATTTGTCTTTGTAAATGCGACCCGCCGCCTGTGTGTCTCGCATCACAGGATAGCGCGTGGCATGTGTTCGAATCGCACGAACTGTCGGAATCTGGAAACAGTTCGCCCAATCTGCGAGCACCAAGCGCCGCAACCTATGAACTCGAACAGTACTTCGAAATAGTGGACGCGAAGACGGGTGCCCCGGTCGATGGAATGACTTACAGGTTACTAAGCGACGGTGCATCGCTAGCAGACAATGAGTCACTTTACTTCGGGAAAACAATTGCAGTCTCGAAGAGTGACTTTCCAGGCCTTACGTTCATTGCATGGCGAAGGGGGGACGTTCGGTGAGCAGAGCGATTGAGAAAGACGTCCGCCTCCTCGCGGCTATCGCTTACGGCGAAGCATCTACGGCAAACGATTCGGATGAAATTGGCGGTATCGCATTTGCTGTAGCAAACAGATGTCGCGCGTGGGACAACAAGACGGTATCCGAACTACGCATAGCAGATCCAAACTATGCCTACGCATGGGACGGTTCAAACGCCCGGTTTAACAAGCTTATCAAAACGTCTGATGCAGATTTGAAGCTGGAGGCGGCGATGATGCTGGCGGTTGACTGGGCAGAGAAAGCTCTGGCCAATAGTGGGCCAGACCCTTCGAATGGAGGGTTCTGGTGGGACGGGTTAGATTTCAAAACACGTTATGCCAAGCACCCTAAGGTCCGAGACGGCTTTAAGTGGGGAGATGCTTCACATAACCTATTCGGCGTGCCAGAGAATCGCCGGGAATTTGTTGTTCGCTGGAAAGTGAAAAACAAGAAGACTGGTCAAGTTGTCGATGGTTCCGAGCGAGGCCGTTACGATTCAGTATGGGTTTCTACAGCAGCACACGGAAGCACCATCTTCTGGAATCACAATCCGGACTACATACATGCAACGGGAGGCAAGGCGTACCGATGAAGACGTTCGCGATGCTTGTGGCAATGTTCTTCGCCGCACTTACAAATGTGTATGCCACCGATATTTACGATGACTATGACGCGTTCTACGCTACCCAGCCTGGCGCACTGTTCAATGCCCCTTTAAAACACGAAGAAGGGAAAATCTATTCCAATGATGGCGAGAACGATATCTATTCAAATTTTCAGGAGATTATAGGCGGAAAAACGATAGATATTCTAATTTCATCGAATCAAATAACCGTCAATAAAAAAACATATAAATTTTCTCAAGCAACGGCATTTCCCGGCTTGCGAACTGTGGACATATATCCTGGCGCTGCTCGCGTGTTCGTTTCCGAGAGGAAGAGCAACCATCCACAGCTTCTCTGCCTGGAGGGAAACGGCAGCGGATCAGGTGAGGCTGATAGATATCAACAGATATATCTTTTGATGGCTCCATTAACTCGCAAGCCTGCATTTCTTCATTTACCTGCATTACTCTCCTCATGCAAGGCTGTACTGGCCATGACTGACGGTAGAATTGCCTTCCCAAATAATACTTATCTTTGGAACGAAGCGAAAGATGCACGCGTAGGATTGCTTGTTGCGTACTATGCTTTTGATCACGCACGATTTAATCCAATTAACAAGGAAATAAGACTTCACTTTTTAACCCCCGAGAATCCGTTTGAATTCTCAAAATTAAATTAACATCAGTCCTGCTTCGTCGAGGAAATTCGACCGCGCAAGCACGCGACAAAATTACATATCTGGTTAAGAACATGAAAACAAAAACGCAATACATCGCCCCAATGTCCCTGTGGCTTGTCGTGCGAAAACGCTACAACGAAAGGGGGTTATTCATTGAACCGGCTTGGGTCGGGGTCGGCGACGGAAAACACGACGGGCCGGCTATCTTCACGTCGCGCATTCTCGCAGGAATATACGCGCATATGCGCAACAAGTACTACGCGTCGGATGATTCGAACAATTGGGGAATAATTTCGTTGCAGAAATTTGACTTGCTCCAACACGTTCGAGCGTGCAACGGCAAGCTATTCTGCATGATGACGTTTGGCTTTTCGTTTGAAGACGCGCATTCGATCATCGTTAAAACGGGGGCACCACGTATTCGGTATGTTCCACTGCCATTTGAGCCGCCTGCAGATACAGACGAAATTACGTTTCTATTCAATCAATGGGCATTTGATTTCATCCGCAACGAATTAAGATCAATCGGCTTGCCAAAGTATGAGGAAGAACTGGAAGCCATTGACGAACTGAGTGACGATGAATTCGAGGCAACGTTAAAGCTGGCAATTTCACGCGTCAACGTTTGCCGCGAGCCTACGGAGCGCGATAAGTCTCTATGGGGCGTATATAGCCCGAGTCATGAGGCGTGGATATCCGGCGACGAAATACCTTGCACAAGTCCGGACGAACACTCGGCGCGCATGATGCACTAAGGCTCACGCCATGACCCCGTTTCGGCGGGGCTTTCCCTTCCTTGTGTCGCGCGGCATATGGAGCAAACAAAGCAACCGATACCGAGTGGCAAACGTGAACCGGACACCCCGGTGCGAAGCGGCTCGACATATCGCCCTTTCAAGATGTGCTGTCCCTCTCTATGCACGCTGCGACTCACACGCGGAAATCCGCCGCCATGTCCTCGTCGCTGCGCGCGACGATCGCGCCGCTGCGTGCGGCCTTGAGGAACACGTCGTAATCGCGCTCCACCTGGTCGGCATAGCTGAACGCGTAGCTCGTGAGCGCCTCTGCGAACTGGTCGCTGCGGCCAATGTACGAAGCAATTTCGATGGCGGCGCTGCCCGACTTCGCATGCGCGCGTGCGAGCGCCCAGCCGCATAGACGTGCATAGCCGCAGAGCAGCGTGCTGTCGAGCAACTGCAGATCGACTGAGAGCTTCATGTCGCGCAACTGGCGCACATAGAAATGGCGCCCCGCGGGCCCCGTGGTCCAGCCAAGGAAGATGTCGCTCGCTGCCTGCAAAAGCCGCTGGCCGTGCACGACGCGCGCGCCTTCGTGCTTGATCGAATGCGACTTGAAGTACTGCGAAACGACCGAGCGACGTGCCTCTTTCACCTGCAGGAAGAGCGGCTTCTCGTGATGATCGACGAGCAGCATCACGAGGCAGCGCGTGCCCACGCTGCCTACACCCACCACCTTGAACACCAGGTCCTGAATCGTGAAGTGATCGAGCAGTTCTCGACGGTCGGGTGCGAGTGTCTTCGCGTAGTCCTCGTACATGGGCTCGATCAACGTGCGCCAGTCGCCAAGCGTAAACCAGTCGTCTTCGGGTTCGAACAGCGTGTTGACGCCGTGCACATGAAAGAGCGCGGGCGGGGCGTCATGAATCGTCCAGTGGTCGCCATCGCGCTGCGCGAGCTTTTCGAGCAGGTTCTCGTGCGTACGATTCGCGGCCTTCTCCATGCCGCGCCGGATCAGGCGGCGGCCTTCGGGCGTGAGCGCGGTTTCGACCATGCGGTCGAAGGTGATTTTGTCGTACCAGAGATCGAGCGCGCCGTACTCCGCGTATTGACGCAGGCGGTCGCGATAGCTGGTCACAGCCGTCATCACCAGTTCCTCGGCCACGCCGCGCGAGTAGCGCATGTGCCGCGCCGCCACGACGAAGCTCGCCACGAGGCGCTTCACATCCCACTCCCACGGGCCCGGCGCGACTTCGTCGAAATCGTTGAGATCGAACACGAGCTGACGCTCGGGCGTGGCGAAGGCGCCGAAGTTCAGCAGATGCGCATCGCCGCAAATCTCCATCGTCATGCCGGTGTTGGGCACACCCGCGAGGTCGTGCGCCTGAAGGATCGCGCTGCCGCGAAAGAACGTGAACGGCGAGACGATCATGCGCCCGTAGCGCAGCTGCACGAGGTTCGGCACGCGCCCTTCGCTGCTCGAGCGCAGCAGGGCGAGCGGATCGCGCTTGATGGTGCCGGTTTCCTTGTGGCTCGAACGTTTCGAGCGCTCGCGCGCGGCACGCCCGGCCGCCTCGCGTTCAGCAACGGTGCTCCCATTCATGACCTTCTCCGGTTCTTGTACGGTCTCTCGCCATCCTGGCAAACGGGGAAATGCGGGGGATATTCGTCCTGCATGGGCGGCGGATTTTCGCCTGTGAATGCCTGCCAATTTAAGCGTGGGGCCCCTTTCGTGCAAGCAACGTGGCCGGCACCGGCGCCTCGCCGGGCGCCGCGTTTGAACTGGCCGCCCTCGTGTGCGTACTGTTCGTCAACGTGCTGCCCGCTTTCTCATGCTGCCGGTTTTCTATTGAGCGGCAAGGCTCAGCGCGCCGACCGCGCTAGAATGGCGAGATTCACGGCGCGCCGCGCACGGCGCTAACGTTCTTCGAGCGCCATCATGTCCCTCACCGCCTGGCTCTTCTTTCTGCCCGCCTGCTTCGCGCTGAACATGGCGCCGGGGCCGAACAATCTGCTCTCCATCAACGTGGCCGCGCGGCACGGTTTCCTGCGTGCGTTCCTCGGCGGCACGGGCCGGCTCGTTTCGTTCGCCGCCATGATCGCGCTCGCGGCCACAGGTCTTGCCGTGGTGCTGCGCGCTTCCGAGGCGGTCTTCTTCGTCATCAAGCTCGCGGGCGCCGCTTACCTCGTGTGGCTCGCTGTGCAGCTTTGGCGCAGCGACGCCAACCCTATCGGCGAGAACATGGATGGCGACGCCTCGCTCGCGCGCCTCGCGTGGCGCGAGTGCCTCGTGGCGGCGGGCAACCCCAAGGCGATTCTGGTTTTCACGGCCTTCCTGCCGCAATTCGTCGATGTCGCCAAGCCCATCGCGCCGCAGTTCGGCGTGCTCGGCGCGAGCTTTCTCGTGCTCGAATGCGCGGCCATCGCGCTCTACTCGCTCGCCGGCATGTACCTCGGCCGCTGGCTCACGCGCACTACGGTGCGCCGCTGGTTCAATCGCACATGCGGAGCATTTCTCGGCCTGATCGGCGTGAGTTTTCTGCTCGTGCGGCGCGCCTGACCAGCCTCGTCAGGCGCCCTTCGTCCATAAGCTTCTCTTGATGATTTTGGCGATAAACTTTAACTGTCGTTAATCGACAGCACCCCCTATGCTCAAACCATCGTCCGGGGTCGCGGCGAGCGGACGGCTTTTCCCTAACGCTCGCGAAACGCCCTGCGGACAAGCGGTTTTCAACGTCATTGGGGTTTCAACATGAAGATCTGCATCTTTGGAGCGGGCGCCATTGGAGGCATGATGGGCGTGCAACTCGCACGCGCAGGCGCCGATGTCAGCTTCGTTGCGCGCGGCCCGCATCTGGCCGCCATGCGCGAGAACGGCGCACGCCTGCTGATGGACGGCGAGGAGTACGTAGCGAAGGTGCGCTGCACGTCCGATCCGCGCGAACTGGGCGTGCAGGACGTCGTCATCATTACGCTCAAGGCGCATTCGGTGGCCGGCGTGATCGACGCGATGCAGCCGCTCCTCGGCAAGCACACGGCCATCGTCACGGGCACCAACGGCATTCCCTACTGGTACTTCTACCAGCATGGCGGCAAGTTCGCGGGCACGCGGCTCGAAAGCATCGACCCGGACGGCGCGCAATGGAACCGTCTCACGCCCGAGCGCGCGATTGGCTGCGTGCTCTATCCGGCGGCCGAAATCGACGCGCCTGGCGTGATCCGTCACGTGTACGGCAAGAAGTTTCCGATTGGCGAGCCTTCGGGCGAGCGCACGCCGCGCATTGTCCAGCTTCATGAAGCCATGCAGGCTGCCGGGTTCGATGCGCCGATCCGCGAGAACATCCGCGACGAAATCTGGCTCAAGCTGTGGGGCAATCTCTGCTTCAACCCGATCAGCGCACTCACGCACGCCACGCTCGACGTCATCACCAGCGACCCGGCCACACGCTCCGTGGCGCGCACGATGATGCTCGAAGGCAAGCGCATTGCCGAGCAGTTCGGCGTGAACTTCCGAGTGGATGTGGAGCGCCGCATCGACGGCGCGGGCGCGGTGGGCGCGCACAAGACCTCGATGCTCGTCGACCTCGAAACCGGCCGGCCAATGGAGATCGATCCGCTGATCACGGTCGTGCAGGAAATGGGCAGGCTGGTTGGCGAGCCGACGCCTGCCATCGACACCGTGCTCGCACTGGTCAAGCAGCGCGAGCGAATGGCGATGCAGCCGGCGTAACGTCAGTCATGGTGAAGGGGCGGCGCGTGCGCCGCTTTTTTTTTGCGCCGGTTCCGGTGCTGGAAAAAACAAACGGATCGCTTCGAGCGACCCGCGTTGTTTTGCAGAAGAAGGAAACGCGCGCTATTCGATGCGGGCGTGGGTGCGGGTTACCCGGAGCGGTGGCGGCGTATCTGCGCCGCGCAACGCGACACGCATCGGCGCTCCGCTCGAGCCACGCATCGGCGAGCCGTCGATGGACGTTTCCGGCAGCGCTTCGCTATCCGGCAATGAGACCTGTGCGTCAGAACCCTCCGCGACTGCCCCGTCTGCCATGAACTGCGACCACGCCGCCTGAGCACAAGGCCGCAGCGAACGATGGCGACGCCGCACGAGCATCGTCGTCACGTTGACGACGGGATGCAGCAAGCGCGTAACGAGCGGCCCCGCGGGCGCGGGCCAGTGACATGTTGCGTGCGCAACGTCGCCCGCGCGATGCGCATGCCCCCCGCGCGCGCCGTCCATGCACACCGGCAACACGCCGATGCCCATGCCAAGCTGCGCCATGCGCGCCACGCCCGCCACGTGCGCGAACTCCTGCAGCGGCCTCCCCTCAGGCCGCAGACCGTCCAGCGCCCGCATCACTGCGCCGCGGCAGCCCGCGTCACGATTGAGCGTAACGAGCGGTTCGCGCGCGAGATCGTCCCATCTCAGCGCCCCCTGTAGCGCAAGCGGATGGTGGGCGGGCAAGAGCGCGCAAAGCGGCGTGGCCGAGAGCGGCTGCACATCGAGATTGCCGCTCGCGAACGGCACGCTTTCCGCGATCACGCCGAAGTCGGCTTCGCCCTGCTCGACCGCCTGCAGCACGGACGCCTGCGGCAGATCCTGCAGTTGCAGCGTGAGCGCAGGAAACGCCGCTGCGCACCGCGCGAGCGCGGCGGGCACCCAGGTTGACGAAAGCGCCGGGTTGCTCGCCACGAGCACCACGCCGCTATGCGCCTGGTGCGCGTCGCGGCCCTCGTTGAGCGCCATCTCGATCTCGTCGAGCAAGCGGCCGATGCGCCGCTCGAAGCCGCTGCCCGCGAGCGTGAGCTCGACCTGGCGCGTGGTACGGTCGAACAGCTTGAGTTCGACCGCTTCTTCCAGTTCGCGCACGCAGCGGCTCACCGCCGACTGCGTAAGCCCGAACTCGCGCGCGGCGCGCGTGAAGCTGCGCGCCCGCGCCACCGCGACGAACACCTTGAGTTGCTGGAGCGATACGTTCATCGACATGGCGGGCCCGCGCGCCTCACTCGCCGCTTTGGTTGGACCAGGGCGACAACCCTGCGCCCGTATTCGTGGCAAGCGTCACGTTGGGCTCGTTGCTGGCTTCATTGCTGGCTTCGCTGCTCTGCTCGATCAGACGCTTGCGCATCGGTGCGAGGAAGAACTTGGCGCTCACGCCCGCCGCGATCGTGATGACCGCAGCCGCGATGAACACGGCGCTCCAGCCGCCCGTGGCGGACAGCACCGAGGCGACCGGCACGAGCAGCGCCGCCGTGCCTTTGGCGGTGTACAGCGTGCCGGCGTTCGATGCGGCGTACTTGCTGCCGAAGGTGTCCGCGCAGATGGCCGGGAAGATCGAGAAGATCTCGCCCCAGAACAGGAAGATGAGCGCGGCGAAGGTCATGAACGCATAGGGGTTCGTGCCGAACTGCATCATGCCGAGCAGCGCGAGCCCTTCGCCCACGAAGATCAGGAACATCGCGTTCTCACGGCCGATCTTGTCGGAGATGAAGCCGCACAACGGACGCGTAAAGCCGTTGCAGATGTTGTCGATCGAGAGCGTGAGCGTGAGGAGCGGCAGCGTCATGCCGAACACCGTCATCGGGATGCGGGCGAGGCCCCAGTCCTTGGCGATCGGCCCGATCTGCGCCGTTGCCATCAGGCCGCCGGCGGCCACCGCGACGAAGCAGATGTAGATCACCCAGAATACCGGCTGCTTGACCATCTGCCCCGGCGTATAGTCGACGCGCGAGACGAGACGGCGGCCAGCCGCGGCTACGGGGCGCGTCACGGGCTTCACGAGCAGGAGCGAGAGCACGAGAATCGACACGCCCTGAAGCACGCCGAAGAAGAAGAACGTGTGCTCGTAGCCGGAACGCGTGATCATGTTCGCAATCGGAATCACTGTCACGGCGGCGCCGGCGCCGAAGCCCGCAGCCGTGAGGCCCGCGGCGAGGCCGCGGCGGTCCGGGAACCACTTGAGCGCGTTACCCACGCAGGTGCCGTACACGCCGCCCGCGCCGATGCCCGCGATCACGGCCGACACGTAGAGCATCGGCAGCGTCGTGACGTAGGAGTTGATCACCCAGGCGAGGCCTGCGCAAACCGCGCCGCCCGCCACGACCGGACGCGGGCCGAACTTGTCGACGAGCCAGCCTTCCACCGGCACGAGCCAGGTTTCAGTCAAGATGAAAATCGAGAACGCCAGTTGAATCTCCGCCTGGCCCCAGTGGTGGCGCGAGTTCATCGGTGCGACGAACAGCGTCCATGCGTACTGCAGATTGGCAACGAGCGCCATGCATAGCATGCCCACCACCAATTGAAACCAGCGGTTCGTCCAGAACGGACCGCTCTCGCTCCTCTGACCGATTGCATTCATATCGCTTGTCTCCGCTATCTATTCATTGCAGCCTGCATGATTACGGGTCTGCATAAATTCAGACTTATGGTTTTAACTTTTCACTTCGCCGCACTGTGTCTTTTATTTGCCGGCTGAATCAAAAATCCGAATGACAATTCGTCAATCCTCGTTCACCCTGGCATGACCTTCGACCCCTGAAAACATCGTAAAACAAGGGCTTTTCTACGCGTTGTCCCTTATGAACCCGTATTTCCGAGCGTTAACCCGAACATAGCTTCGAGCGTGTTGCGCGGCATTCGGACTCCTTTCAACTTATGCTAGGGTGATTGCTGAATTACTCACAATTAAAGTTTGTTATTATGTGGATTCAGTATCCTTTATGGTTCGGCCATGACGATGCGAAACGCCACGCTGCGCCAGCTCAAGGTCTTCGAGACCGTGGCGCGCCATCTCAGTTTTTCGCGTGCTGCGGAGGAACTGCATCTCACCCAGCCGGCCGTTTCCACGCAGGTTCGGCAGCTCGAAGATCACGCAGGCCTGCCGCTCTTCGAGCAGCTCGGCAAGAAGATCTATCTCACGCCCGCGGGCACGGAGATGCTGCACTACAGCCGCGCGATCATGCAGCAGTTCCACGAAGTGGACGAGGCGATGAGCCAGCTAAAAGGCGTCTCGGGCGGCAAGCTCAACGTCGCCGTCATTAGCGCCGGCGATTACTTCTTCCCGCGTCTGCTGGCCGAATTCACGCGCCGCTACAAGGGCGTCGCTCTCAATCTCTCCGTGCACAACCGTGAGCAGCTGCTTCAGCAGCTCGCCACCAACCAGACCGATCTCGCCGTGATGGTTCGTCCGCCGCACGCGACCGACGCCATCAACGAGCCGTTTGCGCCCCACCCGTACGTGATCGTTGCGGCGCCCACGCATCCGCTCGCCAACAAGCGCGCCATCAAGCTCAGCACGCTCGCCAACGAGGCGTTCATCGTGCGCGAGCGCGGCTCGGACACGTGGAACTCGATGGAAGAAGGCTTCGCCGGGAAGATCACGAACCTGAAGATCGCCATGGAGATCCAGAGCACCGAGACGATCAAGCAGGCCGTCATCGCGGGCATGGGCATCGCCTTTCTTTCGGCGCACACCATCAGCCTCGAACTGCAGGTCGGTCACCTCACCGTGCTCGACGTCGAAGGCTTCCCGGTGATGCTCAACTGGTACGTCGTGCACCGGAAAAACAAGCGCCTGCCGCCCGTCGCGCTCGCGTTCAAGCGCTTCCTCATGGAGGAAGGCGCAGCGCTCATCGAGAACATTACGAAAGTGTCAGAAGCGAGTTTGCATAAGTAAGGTTTGATGGCTGCGCCAGAAATCATCAGGCACCACTAATCGTTCGCGTCATATTGCGCGTTCTGTTGTTATCCCTGGTCCCGCAAATGGTCTCGTGGCGCTGCCACCTTCGTCGGTGGTGGCGCGCATGACAGTTCGAGACGACGTCAATGCGGACCTTGCCGCTGACGCAGCGCGCCGCCCCGGCTGCGCCGCCGCCGTGGCAAGTCCTGCGACGCGTGATGACCCGCGCGCCCGCCGCCGCCGTGAGGCGTGTCGCCAGCGGCCAGCCAGGGGGGGGCGAACGCGCCGCTGCCGCAGGCCGCGACCAGCATTTCATCCGGCACACCCGCAAAACTTGCATTGAATGTCGTGCTGAAGGGCTCGCGTGGCGGTGACGCCTCGACGGCGCCCGCGCGTGCGAGCCGCGGTCGGCGGGCGCCGCACATGAGCCGCGCGCCCAGCGCCGCGCACAGCACGCTCGCCGCGACGAGCACGGAGATTTCGAAATCGGGCGAAGCACGGGCGCTCAGAAATCCATAGCCGAGCGCCGCGCCTAGCAGCAGCGCCATCGCATGCATGATGCGGTCGCCGCGGCCGAACGGCATGCGCCTGCGCACCGCGCGGCTCGCTTGCGCCCCGCGGCTGAACAGGCTCAGCGCGCCGCCGGTCAGCATGGCGCCGGTCGCCGCCGCGACGAACAGCGCCACACGTTCGCCAGGACTACGCTCGGGCTGCAATACGTAGCCAACGAACGCGCCGGTCAAGGCACACGCGCCCGAGACACCACCCAGCAGCGCCGCCGCCCGCGCACGCCGCGTGAGGTCGCGCCGGCCCGCAAGGCACAAGCCGCCCAGCACGCCGGCTTCGACCGCGACCGTCGCGTCGGGCGCATGTATCCAGCCCGCAGCGATCGCGCCGGGCGGCACGGTCAGTAGCAATGCGAACGAAATGGCGAAGGCGAGCCGATGCTTGTGCGGCGCACCAGCACGCCTCGCGCAACGCGTCGCAGTGCGAGATCGCGACGAACGCCACGCGCGCACCGGCGCGAGCGCCGACAATTGTGCAAATGCACAACCGAGCCACGCGAACAGCGCGCCGGCACCCAACCACGCCAGCTCGCGAGCCAGTTGCTCCAGCATCTCTCCTCCTCGCGCGGCATCGCTGCCGCGCGCGTCCCTGGTTTCAGGCCGTCAAGCCGCGCCCTCTACGGCAGCGAGCGACTCGATCTGCACCGACGCGGCGCCCAGCGCATTGCTCAAGGTACCGATCCCTTCGATGGTGACCTCGACCGTTGCGCCATCAACGATCGAACCTACGCCGAGCGAGGTGCCGCACGCGATCACGTCGCCCGGTTCGAGCGTCAGATCCTGCGAAATGAGGCTCACCTGCTGTGCCGGCGAAAACACCATGTCGTCGAGCGGATAATTCTGCCGCTCCACGCCGTCGAGTTTCGTGACGACGCGCGCACGCCGCCAGTCGAACCCGGAAACGATAGCCGGGCCCAGACAACAGAACGTATCGAAACCTTTGGCGCGGCACCATTGCGGGAAGTGCGGATTCTCGGCGATGAGGCCCGCGGCCGTGACGTCATTGACGATCGTGTAGCCGAAGATTGCCGACTCGGCTTCCTCGACGCTCGCATCGCGGCAGCGCTTGCCGACCACGATGCCGAGTTCGCCTTCGAAGACGATTTTTCCCGCATAGTGAGCAGGACGCCGAATCAATTCCGAAGAGCCGATCACGGAAGCCGCCGGCTTGATCAGAAAAAGCGGGTGCGACGGCACCGGCTTTTCGAGTTTCGCGGCGAGCGCGTGAAAATTGTTCCAGAGCGCAACCACCTTGCCGGGCGCACAGGGCGCAAGCGGCGTGAGCGCGCGCAGCGACAGCACCGCGCCGGTGGGCACCGGCTGATCGAGCCCTTCGTATTCGTGCAGGTAACCGTTCTCGACGCGGCCGAACACGATGCTGCCGTCGCTCGCCATCAAACGCATCCACGTTTCCATGTTTTCTCCCTGGTTTCAGACGGCGCCAGAAGCGCGCAGCGAGTGGATCTCGTCCATCGTGTAGCCGAATTCGGCGAGCACTTCATCGGTGTGTTCACCCAACATCGGCGAACGCGTGACTTCGGTCGGGCTGTCCGAGAGCTTGATCGGATTGCCCACCGTGAGGTACTTGCCGCGCACCGGGTGATCCACCTCGACGATCGTGCCGCTCGCGCGCAGCGATTCGTCGCTGGCGATCTCCTTCATCGAGAGAATCGGGCCGCACGGAATGTCGTAACGGTTGAGCACGGCCATCGCGTCGAACTTCGTGCGATGCATGGTCCAGTGCTCGATCTCGTCGAAGATCGCCTTCAGGCGCGGCAGGCGCGCATTCGGCGTGGCGTAGTCCGGGTCGTCGATCCACTCCTCGCGCCCGATCAGCTTGCAGATTCGGTCCCAGACGGGCGCCTGCGCGATGAAATAGATATAGGCGTTCGGATCGGTCTCCCAGCCCTTGCACTTGAGAATCCAGCCCGGCTGGCCGCCGCCCGACGCATTGCCGGCGCGCGGCACGGCCTCGCCGAAGCCGTCGTTGGGATACTGCGGATACTCCTTCATGACGCCGGTGCGCTCGAGCCGCTGCTGGTCGCGCAGCTTCACGCGGCACAGGTTGAGCACGCCGTCCTGCATGGCCGCGAGCACCTTCTGGCCGCGCCCCGTGTGCGTGCGCTGATAGAGCGCCGTGACGATGCCGAGCGCGAGATGCAGGCCCGTGCCGCTGTCGCCGATCTGCGCGCCGGAGACGACCGGCGGGCCGTCGTCGAAGCCCGTCGTGGACGCTGCGCCGCCCACGCACTGCGCGACGTTCTCGTAGACCTTGCAGTCCTCGTACGGGCCGGGGCCGAAGCCCTTCACCGAGGCGACGATCATGCGCGGGTTCAGCGTCTGGATACGTTCCCAGCTGAAACCCATGCGCTCGAGCGCGCCCGGCGCGAAGTTTTCGACCAGCACGTCGCAGTCGCGAATGAGCCGCTCCAGCACGCGCTTGCCTTGCGGGTTCTTCGTGTCGAGCGTGAGCGAACGCTTGTTGCCGTTGAGCATCGTGAAGTAGAGGCTGTCCGCGTCCGGCAGGTCGCGCAGCTGCTCCCGCGTGATGTCACCGGCGCCTGTGCGCTCTACCTTGATCACGTCCGCGCCGAACCAGGCGAGCAGTTGCGTGCAGGTGGGTCCCGACTGCACGTGCGTGAAATCGAGAATGCGCACGCCGTTCAATGCCTTGCCCATGTCATGTCTCCTTATCTAATCGTGGCCGGGCGAGTTTTCGAAAATCGGTGGGGTTGCGTGGGCAGAGGCGTTTCGCGCGGTGGCGCGTCATCTGCGTCCTTGAGCAATACGGTATGTGATATATCAGAACGAAGCAAGAGGGGAATTGCCTATCGGGAATGCCATTAGGATCTCGTCGAAGCCTTATCCAGCATGCTCTTGGCGCAAGTTCGACAATGTTGACGCGTCGCACACAAGGGAAAACCCCGAGCATTTAGCACATCTGATATGCCAGATTCCGTGTGAAGGATGGCCGTCAGTGCGCGATTTGGTCAGGGGTGCCAGGGGTTGATGCGCATAAAGTCGGCTGACGCGAGCCGGTCACTGGACCCGTCATGGATGGGCGCTAAGGGACGTAAACGTAAAACGGGAGACCCAAGGTCTCCCGTTTTACGTTGAATGCGCGGCGCCAGCCGCCCCGCCTGTGTCAATCCAGAAAATCGCAGTTCTTCTCGACATAGGCCGCGAGATCGAGCGAATGCTGGCGCACGAGCTTTTCCGCCAGTTCGGTGTCGCGTTTCTCCAGCGCCTCGATAATGCGCAGATGGTCGACGATCGAGCGCGAAGCCCGGTCGCTCTGCGAAATCGTCATGCGGCGAATGGCGCGCACGTGCACGAAGATGTTCTTTATGGTGTCGAGGATGATTTGCGAGCGGGAAAGCTCGACGATCGCCTGGTGGAACGCGATGTTGGCGTCCGAGTACTCGGCGATGTGTTCGGCGGGCGTGCTGTCACGGAAGTCGTCGAACATATGGCGCAGGCGCGCGATTTCCTCGTCGGTGGCGTGGATCGTGGCGAGGCGCGCGGCCATGCTTTCGAGCGCCGCCCACATCTGGATCATCTCCACAATCTCGCGCTTGCTCTTGCGCACGATATAGATGCCGCGGCGCGGCACCATGCGCAGGAAGCCTTCCTGCTCGAGCAGCGTCATGGCCTCGCGCACGGGCGTGCGGCTCACCCCAAGCGATTCGCTCAGCACGCGCTCGTCGAGCCGGATTTCCTCGCGCGATTGGTAGATGTCGGCGTCGGCAATGGCCTGGCGGAGCATGGCGTAAGCCTGATCGCGCAGGCTCAGCGTTGCATTGATGGGCTGCAGCGCCAGCTTGAGCGGCGCCGCTTCCCGGCTTGCTACAACTTCAGTGTGTTCTGACGACATTGATTACCTCTTTTCCGACCTGCGGACGGATTCGCGGACCGAATTGTGCACGACGAACGGCCCTGGCGCGCGGCGCTTCGCCCAAACCAGCGTACCGGCCATGCTGCGCGGCCTGCTCAATGGCAGACTGCGGCAGCCACCTGGCGATCATGACCGTAGCAGCGGCACCCAGACCCACAACCGCCGCACCGAACAGTGCGAGAGAAACGAAATCCATTTGAAGCTCCGCATGATTGAGTAATCGAATAACTCAATCATATGCTGCATCGCGACAAAAAGCAATATTCTGTATGTGATATATCAAATACAGTCGTTTCCACACAACAAGACTTCGGTGCTGCGGGGCTTATCAGGGAGCACTCCCACACTGTGGGCCCGACCGACCGGATTCCATGAAAAACAATCAATGCTAGTGAGAAACCGGTGCTGGCCGCAAGGGCCTGTGCGATCGAAGGGCACGATCGCGCCATGCAAAGGTGCAAATGAGACTGGCACGCAACACAAACTATGACTGCCAATGCCATTTAAGCATTTCAGGTTGACAGGGCTGCAAGGCGCCCCGCACACTCGACCCATGCACACTTTCGCCACCCACCTCGTCATCGCAAACACGATGAATCATCCGTGGAAAACCCATACGGGCAGCCCACGGGGATGGTGTGCGTACTAGCAGTCTGTCATCACGCAAATCACAAGCCCCGCCGGCATCGACGGGGCTTTTTGTTTTTCTGGGTGGCAGCGCTCCGTTCGTCGGCTCCAAAAACTGGAGAAAACGATGGATGACGCTTTTCAGGCAGCCTCGCTGACCGCTTCACAGCCCACTTCACAGCCCACTTCACAACCCGCCCCACAGCCCGCTGCGCACGCCGTTGCGGACGCAACCGCGTGCTTCGACGATCCGTTGCCCGCGCAATCGATCCACTTCGCCGTGCCACCCATGCGCACGCTCACCTGGCGCGTGAATGCGCCAGCCACGCTGCGGGTTCAGGTGGCCCAGGTGTGGGTCACGCGCGCCCGCTCGCCGTACGACCACTGGCTGCAACCGGGCGAGACGCTTCGGCTCGAGCGTGGCGAGCGCATCTGGCTCAGCACCGAGACCGCCTTGCCGGCACGCGTGAGCGTCACGAGCGCATGGCAGCCGCCGTTTGCGGGCGTGCGGCGCGGCATGGAGCGCCTCGCCGCCTGGCTCGCGTTGCTCACGCTCCGGCGTTCGCGCGAGGCGTGACGCGCGACGCCCCGGCGCTTGACGCGCTTTGAGCCGAAGCCCGAGCCGCAAACGCCAAAACGCCGGATGCGCCGCCCAAGTGGCGCATCCGGCGTCGTAAATCGAGGCGCGCAACGGGACGCGAATTCAGAACTTGTGCCGCAGCCCGAGGTTCACGATGGTCTGGTTCGACGTGCCCGCGTAACCATACGAGCCGATCGACGCCTCGGCCGGCATCGAGCCGCCTGTGCCGTTGCCGGTGTCGCCGCTCGCGTGCTGCCAGGCCGCCGTCATGTAAAGGTCCGTGCGCTTCGAGAGGCTGTAATCCGCGCCGAGCGACACCTGGTTGTAATTCGCCGACGTGTCGCCATTGGCGTGCGTGTAGCTGTAGCCAATGCCGAGCAGCAGCGAGGGGCTCAGCTGATAGTTCATGAAGCCCTGGCCGGTGTTGTACTTTTGCGTTTCGCGGAACACCGAACTCGCGTCCGGCGAGTAGCGCGCATTGCTGTAGCCGAGGCCGAAGGTGAACTGGCCGAGCTGGTACTGCGCCGCCGCGCGCGCGATGGTGAGCGAGTGCGCCGTGGCGTAGCCGGCGTTGATCGGGCCGTCGAAGGTGCCGTCCGAGGTGCTCGTCCAGCCGTCGGTGCGAATGCCGTTCACGGCCTGGCTGTTGGTCGCGTAGAAGTAGCCGCCAGCCAGCGCGAGCGGACCGTTGGTGTAGTTGACCGCCGCCGAGTACGACTGTTCGGCGCCAGTCGAGCCCGCAATACCGCCAAACGAATACATCGCCGCGACCTGCAGGCCGCTCCACACCGGCGTGGTGTACTTGACGGCGTTGTTCACGCGGAAGCTGTTGTCGTAGTTATCGACGTCGCCCGGCGTTGCGAACACGGAGCCGAAATAGTTGTCCGCCGTGATGCCCTGCACGAGGTCGATGAGCGGGTCATACTGCCGTCCGAGCGTAAGCGACCCGTACTGCTCGGCCGTCAAGCCCACGTAGGCCTGTCGGCCGAACAGCCTGCCGCCCTGCGCGAGCGCGCCCGTGGACGGGTTGAAGCCGTTTTCCAGCTGGAAGATCGCCTTGAGGCCGCCGCCGAGATCTTCGGCGCCTTTCAAACCCCATCGCGAGCCGGAAAGATTGCCGAAGCTGCTGTTGCCGAGCGTCCAGAGGTTCTTGCTGCCGTCGGCGTGGTTGACGTAGGTGATCGAGGTGTCGATCGTGCCGTACAGCGTCACGCTGGTCTGTGCGTCTGCCGTGCCAGCCACCCCGAGCGCGGCAAGCGAAAGGGAAGTCAAGGCTAGTCTTTTCACGTTATTCTCCCGGCACAGTAAAACAACTCTTGACCAAAGCAGACTAACTCGCCCGTCGAGCATTGTAAAAGGATTAAACAGGCTGTCTCGAATTAGTGACAGCGATTTCAGGAAGCGCCCCGCTAACTGCCGAAACATTATCTCCGGCGGCGCAACAATACGCAGGGCAACTGCCTGCGACGCCCGCCACGCAAGGCTTGTGGCGGACTTCTCCGATCGGCGCGCGTTTCAGCATGCGATACGCGTCCGCCCATTACTCATAACTTGACGATTGCCTTGCCGTTCAATTTTCCTGCTAATCGAGCTTTGCAAACATGGATTCCCAAACAGTCATTCCCCAATTGAATCCGCTAGTTGCGATGCGTCATCGCGCCGAATCGATCCGCACCCAATAGCGGTTTCTTGCACCGGGGCGTCAACCGGCGGCTAGTCCTATGCGTTTGCTGAGCTTAACCAGTCCTTTCCAAACGATTACGATTCGGCGCGAATTTCCGGTTCGCGCGCAAGGTGCGCGAGAACCGGCCTCGAAAGAACGTAAGCGCAAAACGCGAATAAACGCGATGTCCCAGCCGGGGAAGCTGTAACAGTCGATACGGCGACATCGCAGAGAGCCACCAGACCGATCCATGTCTCAATCGCATTCTTCGCGCGCGGCGCGCGCCCTCGGGGCGCTGCGCCGCCGTGCCGACGCCCTGCAGCTGCAGCGCTTTATCGCGCCGGTGTTCGCGCTCGGCATCTGCGCGCTGCTGCTGGTCGTGTTCCAGCACCTCTCGCGCACGGTCGACTACCACTCGGTGATCCGCCAGCTCTGGACGCTCACGCCCGCGCAATGGGTCGGCGCGCTCGCCGCCACGGCCGTGAGCTTCGTCGCGCTGGTCGGACGCGACGCGGTGGGCCTGCGCTACCTGGGGGCGCGCGTCTCGCGCGGCGCGCTGTGGGCCGGCGCGATCGCCGGCTCGGCGCTCGGCAACGTCACCGGCTTCGGCGCGCTCACGGGCGGCGCTGTGCGCTGCCGCGTGTATGGCAGCGCGGGCGTCACCGCCGCGCAGATCGGCCGCATGACGGTGTTCACGAGCGTCACACTCGCCCTCGCGCTCGTGCTCATGACCGCGCTCGGCATGGTGGGCGCCGCCGGCACGCTCTCCGGCCTGCTCCATCTCGCGCCCGACGAGCTGCGCCTGATCGGCGGCGTGGTGCTGGGCTGCGGCGCGGTGATGGTCATCCTTTGCCCTGCAAGCGCGCGAGAGATCGAGCCGTTCGGCCGCGCGTGGCTGCGCTTTTCGGTGCCGGCGCGGCGCGACCTCGTCGCACAGTTGCTGCTGGCCGCGCTCGACGTGGTCGGCGCCGGGCTCGCGCTCTGGTCGGTCATGCCGCATGCGCTCCTCGGCTTCACCGACTTCCTCACCGTCTATTGCGCCGCCATGCTGCTCGGCCTGATCGGCCACACGCCCGGCGGCATTGGCGTGTTCGAAGCCGCGATGGTTTACGCGCTCGGCCCGAGCGTGCCCACCTCCAAGGTGCTTGCCGCGCTGCTCGCCTATCGCGCGATCTATTTCGGCGCGCCGCTCGCACTCGCCGCGGCCGTGCTCACCGTGTTCGAGGGCCGCGCGCTCAAGACACCGCTCGGCGCCCGCTTTGCCAGGCGCGGCGCCGACGGCGTCTCGCAACTCGCGCCGCTCTTCCTCGCCATCGTGACGTTCGTGACCGGCAGCATGCTCGTGATCTCAGGCGCCACGCCCGCGTTCACCCAGCGCATTGCGCTGCTGCAAACCGTCGTGCCGCTCTGGGTGCTCGAAAGCTCGCAGCTGATGGGCAGCCTCTTCGGCGTGTTGCTCCTCTTCATTGCGCGCGGTCTGCTGCGGCGCCTGGACGCCGCCTGGTGGCTCGCGCTCGTGATCGCCGTGGCCAACCTCGCGCTCTCGCTCGCCAAGGGACTCGCCTTCGTCGAAGCGGGCGTCCTGTGCGTGCTGATCGTGCTGCTCCTCGGCACGCGCAAGCGCTTCAATCGCCACTCGTCGATGTTCAGCGAACGCTTCACGCCGGCCTGGCTCGCCTCGGTCGGCTGCGTGATCGCGCTCGCCGTTTGGGTGCTGCTGTTCGCGTTCCGCGACGTGCAGTATTCGCAAAGCCTCTGGTGGCAATTCGCCTTCCACAGCCGCGCCCCGCGCGCACTGCGCGCCACGCTCGGCGCCGGCGTGTTCGCCGCTGCGCTCGCGCTGTGGCAATTGCTGCGCCCCGCCGCGGGCCGCTTCGTGATGCCCCCGAGCGAAGACCTCGAAGAGGCCGCGCGTATCGTGCGCGCGCAGGAGCGCAGCGACGCGGGCCTCGCGCTGATGGGCGACAAGAGCTTTCTCTTCTCCGCCTCGCGCAAGGCTTTCCTGATGTACGCGAAGCGCGGCCGCACGTGGGCGGCGCTGCACGATCCGGTCGGCCCGCGCGAAGAGTGGCCCGCGCTGATCCGCGAATTCGTCACGCTCGCGCACGCGCACAACGGCCGCGCGGCGTTCTACCAGGTACGCGCCGACGCGCTGCCGCTCTATCTCGATGCCGGCCTCACGCTGATGAAGCTCGGCGAGGAGGCGCGCGTGATGCTGCAGGAATTCGACCTCAAAGGTCCGCAGCGCGCGCATCTGCGCTACGCGCTCAAGCGCGGCGAACGCGACGGCTTTTCGATCGAACATATCGAGCCCACGCAGATGGGCGCGAGCCTGCCGGTGCTGCGCGCGATCTCCGACGCCTGGCTGCAGGACCGCGAAGCGCGCGAAAAGAGCTTCTCGGTGGCCGCGTTCGACGACGACTATCTCGCCGCGCAGTCCGTGTTGCTGATCCGCCAGAACGGCGAGCCGCTCGCCTTCGTCACCTTCATGACGACTGATCTGAACACCGACGCAACGGTGGGCGTCATGCGCCATTTGCCGGGCGCCTCGCCGTACGCGATGGAGTATCTGTTCACGCAGCTCGCGCTGCATCTGAAGGCCGCCGGCTACCAGTCGCTCTCGCTCGGCATGGCGCCGCTCTCGGGCATGGGTCCCTCGCCGCTCGCTTCGTCGTGGCACCGGCTCGCGGGCTTCATTTGGCGCTTCGGCGGCCGTTTCTACAACTTCCGCGGGCTGCGCGGCTTCAAGAACAAGTTCGCGCCGCGTTGGGAACCACGCTATCTGGCCGCCTCGGGCTCGATCAGCGTGTTCATCACCCTCGCCGATCTATCGCTGCTGGCAGGAGGCTGGCGCTCATGACATTCCGTTTTCCCAGGCTGCCGCGCATTGCAGGCACGGCAGCGGGCGCCGCTGTGCTCGCGATTTTCACGGCTCACGCCAACGCGGCTTCGACGCCCGCCTCGACGCCCGCTTCCGCCGGGACGATGCACGTTTCCGGCGGCCGTTACGGCGAAGTCGCGGTGACGAAACCGGCCGGCGCGATGCGCGGCTTCACCGTGCTGTTCTCGGCGGCGCCGCACTGGAGCGCCGCCGACCAGGCACGCGCCGACGCGCTCGCGCAGCATGGCGCGCTCGTCGTGGGTGTCGACACGGAGCGCTATGCGCAGAACCTCGCCGCCGTGAAGAACGAGACCTGCCACAAGCTCTACAGCGACGCAGAAGCGCTGAGCCACCAGCTCGAACGCCAGCAGGGCGCGAGCGAGTACTACGCGCCGATCGCCATCGGCAGCGGCGAAGGCGCGCTCATCGCGCAGCGCATGCTCTCGCAGGCGCCCGCGAACACGATGGCGGGCGCCGTGTCGCTCGATCCGGCCGCGGAACTCGACGCGCGCTTCGCACCCTGCCCGGCCGACCCCACGCTCTCGCGCGGCAACGGCTTGCCCGGTTTCTTCGAGCAGGGCGTGACGACAAAAGATGCACGCGCAAGCCGTTCTGGCACACCGCGCGCCTTCGACTCCGGCGTTGCCGACGCCGACAAGATCGTTGCGCTCACATCGAATCACCTGCGCGTCGTGACGGAAAGCGAAGAGGACGTGTCGGACCTGCCGCTCGTCGAACTGCCCGCGGCACACCCCACCGACATGCTCGCGGTGGTGATCTCGGGCGACGGCGGCTGGCGCGATCTCGACAAGACGATTGCCGAAGCGCTGCAAAAGCAGGGCGTTTCGGTGATCGGCTGGGACGCGCTGCGCTACTTCTGGAGCGAAAAGACACCCGGGCAAACGAGCCACGATCTCGCCCGCGTGCTGAAGACCTACGGCTCGCGCTGGCATGCGCAGCACATCGCGCTCGTGGGCTACTCGTTCGGCGCGGACGTGATGCCGTTCGCCTACAACCGTCTGCCCGACGCATTGCGCGCGAAGGTGTCGTACATGTCGCTGCTCGGCTTCGCGCCGGACGCCGACTTCCAGATCCGCGTGACGGGCTGGCTCGGCATGCCCGCCAGCGACAAGGCACTGCAGGTGCGCCCGGAACTCGCGAAGGTGCCCCCCTCGATCGTGCAATGCGTGTACGGCGCGGGCGAGAAAGACACCTTGTGCCCGGCGCTCGTGAATACCGGCGTCGACGTCGTCAAGACGAGCGGCGATCACCACTTCGACGGCGACTACAACGCGCTCGCAGGCAAGATCATTGCAGGGTGGAAGAAGGAGATCGCGGCGCGGGGGTGAGGGCGCGAGTCGTATGGCAGCCCGCTCGTCCAGGACTGAACCGTCTCATCTTGCGCACCCGTAAAAAAACGCCGGCGTAAGCCGGCGCAAAGAGAGACTGCTCTAAACCTTCGCTCAGGCGACCACAGGCGCCGCCGCCTTCGCGTCCTCTTCCTGCTCCACCGAGGAGCGGATCAGGTAATCGAATGCGCCGAGCGATGCCTTCGCACCTTCGCCCACGGCGATCACAATCTGCTTGAACGGCACGGTCGTCACGTCGCCCGCGGCGAACACGCCCGGCACCGACGTCTGACCCTTCGCGTCCACTTCGATCTCGCCGTGCTTCGACAGCGCCACCGTACCTTTGAGGAACTCGCTGTTCGGCACGAGACCGATCTGCACGAACACGCCTTCGAGTTCGAGATGATGCTTCTCGCCCGACGTACGTTCGAGCCAGGCGAGACCGGTGACCTTCTGGCCGTCGCCGGAGATCTCCGTGGTTTGCGCGTTCACGTGCACCGTGACGTTCGGCAGGCTGCGCAGCTTGCGTTGCAGCACTTCGTCCGCACGCAGTTGCGCGCCGAATTCGAGCAGCGTGACATGGCTCACGATACCGGCCAGGTCGATCGCCGCTTCCACGCCCGAGTTGCCGCCGCCGATCACCGCCACGCGCTTGCCCTTGAAGAGCGGGCCATCGCAGTGCGGGCAGTAGGCGACGCCCTTGTTCTTGTACTGCTGCTCACCCGGCACATCGACGTTACGCCAGCGCGCACCCGTTGCGAGCACGACACTCTTCGCGCGCAGCGTCGCGCCGCTTTGCGTGCGCACTTCGAAGCCGTTGCCCGTGGGCACGAGCGCTTCGGCGCGCTGCAGATTCATGATGTCGACGTCATAGGCACGCACGTGCTGCTCCAGCGCCGCGGCGAACTTCGGCCCTTCCGTTTCCGTGACCGAGACGAAGTTCTCGATCGCCATCGTGTCGAGCACCTGGCCGCCGAAGCGCTCGGCGAGCACGCCGGTGCGAATGCCCTTGCGCGCCGCGTAAATCGCAGCCGCAGCGCCCGCGGGGCCGCCGCCGACGATGAGCATGTCGAAAACATCCTTCTGGTTCAGCTTCCCGGCGGCACGCGACGATGCGCCGGTATCGAGCTTCGCGAGAATCTCTTCGACGCCCATGCGGCCCTGGCCGAACACTTCGCCGTTCAGGTAGATGGTCGGCACAGCCATGATCTGGCGCTTCTCGACTTCGTCCTGATAGAGCGCGCCGTCGATGGTGACGATCTGCACGTTCGGGTTGAGCGTAGCCATCGCGTTGATCGACTGCACGACTTCCGGGCAGTTCTGGCACGACAGCGACATATAGACTTCGAACGAGAACGCGCCGTCGAGCGCCTTCACCTGTTCGATCGTGTCGTCCTCGAGCTTGACCGGATGGCCGCCCACCTGGAGCAGCGCCAGCACGAGCGACGTGAATTCGTGGCCCATCGGAATGCCCGCGAACGTGACCTTCACGTCGGAGTTCGCACGCTTGATGTCGAACGAGGGGGTACGCGCGTCGCCGGCTGCGGCGCCACGGCGTTCTTCGTAGGAAATGCGATCCGAGAGCGATGCGATGTCCTGCAGCAGTTGCTGCAGTTCTTGCGACTTCTCGCCTTCGTCCAGGTACGCAACGATCTCGATCGACTGCGTGACTTTTTCGAGGTAGCTTTTGAGTTGATCTTTGAGGTTGGCGTCGAGCATGGCTTTTTTTCCGGCTAAAGAAGAAGCGGGGGAATTCTAAGTATTGCCTGGCAATTTCGCCGTTCCGCTTATGGCTTGACGAGGCGAACAGGGTTCCCGGGCCGCAGCCGCGTGGGCACGGCCCGGGGATGCTGCGAATCAGACCTGGGCGTCATGCGATCGCGGCGATCGCATGGATACAGCGACGCTTAGATCTTGCCGACGAGGTCGAGCGACGGCTTGAGCGTTTCAGCGCCCGGCGTCCACTTGGCGGGGCAAACTTCACCCGGGTGAGCGGCGACGTACTGAGCCGCCTGCACCTTGCGCAGCAGTTCCTTGGCGTCACGGCCGATACCGTTGTCGTGGATTTCGCACAGCTTGATCTCGCCTTCCGGGTTGATCACGAACGTGCCGCGCAGTGCCAGGCCTTCCTCTTCGATCATCACGTCGAAGTTGCGCGTGATTGCGCCCGTCGGGTCGCCGACCAGCGGGTACTGGATCTTGGCGATCGTGTCCGACGTGTCGTGCCATGCCTTGTGCGTGAAGTGCGTGTCGGTCGACACACCGTAGATTTCGACGCCCAGCTTCTGGAATTCTGCGTAATGGTCAGCCAGGTCGCCGAGTTCCGTCGGGCACACGAAAGTGAAGTCGGCCGGGTAGAACACGACAACCGACCACTTGCCCTTGAGGTTTTCTTCAGAGACCGGGACGAACTTACCGTTGTGGTATGCGGTTGCCTTGAACGGCTTGACTTGCGTGTTGATGAGAGACATGCGTTGTTTCCTCGCTCTGGGTTGGGAAAAGGTATGGACGAAGGTTACGGGAACCGCGTCCGTTTGAAAAATTGGTTGCTTTGATCGCTGGTATTAACCCTGCCTATCGGGCCCCATAGCCTTCCTCGAAGCCCGCCAGCAAAGGGATCGGCGCCCGCATCACGCGGCCCGAGCAACCCTCGGGGCGGTGAGCATACAACGAAACTGCGACAATGCGCCTCACATGCGGCCCTTTCGTGGTGCGTGCGGTGATGCCTGCGCAAGGCTTTGGCTCCTGGATGCAGGCGCAACGGCCTTTCTGCAAGGAACGCAGGCTTACCGCGTCAAAGCGCTCCGCCACGCGCAGTTGCCGCACGCGCCGCAAGCCGCTCGCGCAGGTATTGCGTGAATGCGCGGATCGTCACGGAAGCTTCACGATGCTGCGGGTACAGCGCATGCAGCGCGTTGGGCGGCGGCATGAACGGCTCGAGCACCTCGACGAGCAGTCCCGCATCAACCGATCCTGCCACGATGAAGTCCGGCAGATAGCAGATGCCGAGCCCGGCAATGGCTGCGTCGCGGATCACTTCGCCGTTGTTCGCGCGTAGCGGCCCGTGCACGTCGAAAGGCGTGCGCACGCCGTCGACGATGAATTCCCACGGCGCCCGGCCCTGCTGTCCGTACGGCAGGCAGGCGTGCTGCGCGAGATCGGCGGGCGTTTGCGGCGCGCGGCGGCGCCGCCGGTAGCCGGGGCTGCAGCAGGCGATCATGCGCACGTCGATCAGCTTTTGCGCGACCAGCGTGGAATCGGCCAGCCGGCCAATGCGCAACGCCATGTCGAAACCCTCTCCGATCACGTCGACGGTGCGGTCGCTCAGGTCCATGTCGAAGCGCACGTCTGGATGCTCGCGCAGAAATTCGGCGACGAGCGGCGAAAGGTGCGCCATGCCGAACGACATCGGCGCGCTCACTTTCAGGAGGCCGCGCGGCTCGCTGCGCCGGTCCGACATGGCCTGCTCGGCTTCGGCCACGTCCGCAAGGATGCGTTTCGCGCGCTCGTAGAAGTCCTGCCCGAGGTCCGTGACCGCCAGCTTGCGCGTGTTGCGCACGAGCAGGCGGGCGCCCAGATCCGCCTCCAGCGCCGCCACGCGCCGGCTCACGAACTGCTTGGAAAGCCGCAGCCGGTGAGCCGCCGCCGTGAAATTGCCCGCATCCACGGTGTTCACGAAGATCCGCATGTCGTCGAGTTGCATTGCTATTGTCCACTTCAATGTGACGGTGAGTCGTATTTTACGGCGATTCGATTCGATTTGATTGACCTAGAATTCTTCCATCGCAACAGTCAACCGAATCGAAACGATTCACACGGAGAGACGAAAATGATCGAACTTCGCAAGGCAGACCAACGCGGCCGCGGCGAACATGGCTGGCTCAGCTCGCGTCACACGTTTTCGTTTGCCAACTACTACGATCCGAAGCAAGTGGGCTTTTCGGACCTGCTCGTGATCAACGACGACCGCGTGGCCCCGGCGCGCGGCTTCGGCAAGCACCCGCACCGCGACATGGAAATCTTCTCGTACGTGCTGGAAGGCGCGCTCGAGCACAAGGACTCGATGGGCACGGGCTCGGTGATCGTCCCCGGCGACGTGCAGCTGATGAGCGCCGGCACCGGCGTCGCGCACAGCGAGTTCAACCACTCGGCCGACGAAGGGGTGCACTTCCTGCAGATCTGGATTGCACCGAACGTGAAGGGCGCGCAGCCGCGCTACCAGCAGAAGCACATCGCCGATGAGGAAAAGCGCGGCAAGTTCCGCCTGATCCTTTCGCCGGACGGCGCCGAAGACTCCCTGCTGCTGCGCCAGGACGCACGCGTGTATGCGGGACGCCTCGACGGCCCGGAAACGGCGAAGGTCGAAGTGGGCGCCGACCGCTACGCCTACGTTCATGTGGCGCGCGGCAGCGTGACCCTGAACGGCGTGGAACTCGGCGAAGGCGACGGCGCGCGCATCCGCTCCGAGCGCGAGCTGAGCTTCAGCGACGGACACGATGCAGAGGTCCTGGTGTTCGATCTGCGTAATATCGAAGTGCCGGAGCTTTGGTCTTGACTTCGGCGTTGCGCCTGAGGTGATGCCGGCGCAGCCGGCACGCGGCGGCCCGCCCACTGAAAGCGGGCCGCCGTCCGGCAAAGCGCGAACTGACACGTAGTGAACTGCTTAAAACTTCTTCGGAGAAAACCATGCGATACAACCTGTTCGGGCCGGGCAACGACGTCGTGCTGCTGGTCTCGCGCATCCTGCTGACTTCCCTGTTCATCCTCTTCGGCTGGTCCAAGATCACGGGCTTTTCGGGCACTGTCGACTACATGGCGCACGTGGGCGCGCCCGTGCCGATGCTGTCGGCTGTCATCGCCGTAATCATGGAGTTCGCGGTAGGCATTCTGCTGCTGGTGGGGTTCTATACGCGGCCGCTCGCCGTGCTGCTCGCGATCTACACCGTTGCGACGGCGTTCATCGGCCATCACTTCTGGACCATGACCGGCGCCGATCAAATGGCGAACATGATCAACTTCTACAAGAACATCAGCATCGCCGGCGGCTTGCTCGCACTCGCGGTGACGGGTCCGGGAGCGATCTCGATCGACAGGAAGTAACGCACGGTTTTGATTGACTGCAAAAAGGCGCGATGCTGGATAGCATCGCGCCTTTTTGTGTCCCTGAATATTTGATCAAATTTACTTCACCATTCGCTCATGCGAAGATTTGATCAAATCTCAAGGAGACACACATGCAAACCCGGCAAGGGGTGAACTGGGAACGCGCGCAGCGCGTCCTCGCCCGCGAACGCGAAGCCTTCATCGCCGCGCGCCCGAAGTCGCAGGCCTTGTCCGCGCAGGCTGCCCGGCATCTGCTGTTCGGCGTGCCGCTGCACTGGATGAACGACTGGTCCACGCCCTTCTCGCTGTATGTGGATACCGCGCGCGGCGCTGGCTTCACCGACGTGGACGGCCACCGCTACGCCGACTTCTGCCTGGGCGACACGGGCGCGATGTTCGGCCATGCGCCGCAGCCCGTGGCGCGCGCGCTCGCGGCCCAGGCCCAGCGCGGCTTCACGACCATGCTGCCAGGCGAAGACGCCGTAGCCGTGGCCGAAGCGCTTGCCGGGCGCTTCGGCCTGCCCTTCTGGCAGTTCGCGATGACCGCGAGCGACGCCAACCGCTTCGCCGTACGCTGGGCCCGCGCGGCCACGCGCCGGCGCACGATACTCGTGTTCAACGGCTGCTATCACGGCACCATCGACGACGTTTTCGTCGATCTCGTCGATGGCCAGCCCACGCAGCGCGCAAGCCTGCTCGGCCAGGTTCACGACCTGCTGCCAACCACGCGCGTGGTCGAGTTCAACGATCTCGAAGCGCTCGCGCGCGCACTCGCCGACAACGACGTGGCCTGCGTGCTCGCCGAGCCCGCCATGACGAACGTGGGCATGGTGCTGCCCGAACCCGGCTTCTGGCGCGAGGCACAGGCGCTCATGAAACGGCACGGCACGCTGCTATTGATCGACGAAACGCACACGATCAGCAGCGGGCCGCGCGGCTACGCGCGCGAGCATGGCATCGAGCCCGACCTCTTCGTGCTCGGCAAGCCGGTGGGCGGCGGCGTGCCGTGCGCTGTCTACGGCTTTTCGGCCGGATTCGCCGCACGTGCGCAGCAGGCGAAACTCGACGCGCCGCCGGGCCATTCGGGCATCGGCACGACGCTCACGGCGAACGCGCTTTCAATGAGCGCAATGCGCGCGACGCTCGGCGAAGTCATGACCGAAGCCGCCTATGCGCATATGTTCGCGTTGGCCGAACGGCTCGCCAACGGCGTCGCGGCAACGATCTCGCGCCATGCGTTGCCGTGGTGCGTGACACGCGTGGGCGCACGCACCGAGTTCCAGTTCTGCGCCACGCCGCCGCGCAACGGCAGCGAGGCGCGCGCCGTCATGGATGACGAACTCGAACACCTGCTGCACCTCTATCTGCTCAATCGCGGCGTGCTCATCACACCGTTCCACAACATGATGCTCGTGTGCCCGGACACGACCGAGGCCGACGTCGACCGTCTGCTCGCCGCATTCGACGCCTGCCTGAGCGAACTAAGCGAACTGGGCGAACTGGGCGAACTGGGCGAACTGGGCGAACTGGGCGAACAGGGCGAGCTGAACGGACGATGAAAACACGCGCGCATCAATCGCTGCAGGACGAGACGTACGCCACACTGCGCCGCTGGCTGAGCCTCGGCCGCTTCTTGCCCGGCGAGCGTTTGCGCATTCGCGCGCTCGCTGAGCAATTGCGCGTGGGCGAGATGCCGGTGCGCGCGGCGCTCGTGCGCCTGGCCGGCGAGTCTGCACTCGTGAACCTGCCTAACCGCGGGGTGGTGGTACCGCAGCTCACGCGCGCGCAGTTCGACGACGTGCTCAACGTACGCGTGATGCTCGAAGGCGAAGCGGTGTTTCTCGCCACCACGCGTCTGACCGCCAGCGACATCGCGCAACTCGACGCCCTATGCGCACAGATGGCCGAAGCGCTGGAGCAGAACAAGCGCGCGTGCTATCTCGACACCAACGAAGACTTCCACCTCACGCTCTATCGCGCAAGCGGCTCGCCGCTGCTCGTGGATCTGATCGAAACGGTGTGGCTCCAGGTCGGGCCGATCTCGAACCTGCTGTTCGACGACCCCGGCTTTGCGCGCACGCTCAACGATGCACACGAAGGCCTGATGCGGCGGCTAAAGCGCCGCGACGCGCAAGGCGCGCGGCGCGCCGTCGAGCGCGATCTGCGCCACGCGGCGAAGCCGTTGCGCATGCATTGCCTGTCCAGCGATGAGCACACGGCAGACACGGCTTGATATGCTTCGCTGCGCACCTGCCTGCCCTCACGTTCTCCCTTTGACCCATTACGCGCGATGCACGATCCACAAGACAACCTCTACGCGTACCTCACTTCGCTCCAGCAATCGGCGCTGAGCGCGCTCAAGCGCCTGCCGCTCAGGAGCCGCGCCGCGCAAGGCACGCTCATGGCGCTGCGCGCCGTGTGCGCGGCGGGTCTTGCGTACAGCATCGGCCGCGCGCTCCACACCGAACAGGCGTTCTGGGCCGCGATCACGGCGATCGCCGTCACCCAGCACGACTACGCCGATACGCTTGCGCAGTCGCGCGACCAGTTCATCGGCGCGATTGCGGGCGGCGCGGTGGGCCTCGCAACGGCTGCGTTCGGCCCGGAGAATCTCGCGGCCTACCTCGTAGCGGTGAGCGTGGTGATCATCGGCTGCTGGTGTCTGAGCGTGAGCACCGCCGCGCGGCTGGGCGCGATCACCACCACCATCGTGCTTCTCGTACCCTTGAACGGGCCAGTGTGGGACGTTGCGCTCTTTCGCGTGGCGCAGGTCGCCATCGGCATGGCCTGCGCGGTGCCGGTCAGCTGGCTGTTTTCGTATATCGAGCAGCGCTGGCTGCATGCGTGAGCGCCGTCTCTCAACGCACGCGAAATAATCCATCTCCAGCCGCTCAGGAATCTGGCCCGCGTAAGCGGCGATAATCCATACCGCCGTGCGGCCAGGTTGCCGGAGGCAAAATCTGCGGCGCGTGCGCGCAGACGCCGCGCAAATGCCCCCGTCGATGGGAAATCGTGCGAAACTCCCCCGCCGCGCTCCGCCGACGCCATGCGAAACATGGCGACATGACGGGGCGCAATCGAGAACGCAACCCACGCCGCCGCAATTTCACCCTATGAACACCACCACCCGCCCCGCCGCTTCGAACGCCAAGTCCCGCAAGTCCATCACGCTCCTGCAAATGCTCGCGCTGATCGGCGCTGGCGGCATCGCGGCCTCGCTGCTGTTCCGCTACTTCCTGTGAGCGAAGCGCGTCCGGGGAATCAAGCCAACCGTTTTCGCTTATGTACAAGAAAGGCGTCGCCCTCGAAATCCAGTTCTCTCCCGAACGCCTGAATGACGGCGCAGGCGACCCGTACTGGATCGACCTCACCGCCGACGAAACCGCCGCGCTGCTCGCCACGCTGCAAAGCAAGCTTGCTGAACGCGAGAGCACCGCAGCGCCGCTTGTCGTCGCGCTCGACACCCCGCCCGAAAGCGCCGCGCCCGAAGCACCTGCAAGCGCCTCAACGACTGCTGCCGGCGCCGACGACGGCCTCAAGCAATGGGTCTGCGTGATCTGCGGCTGGGTGTACGACGAAGCCGCAGGCGCCCCTGACGACGGCCTCGCTCCCGGCACCCGCTGGGCCGACGTGCCCGACGACTGGCGCTGCCCGCTCTGCGACGTGGGCAAGGAAGACTTTGCGCTCGTCGAGTTCTGACGCGCGACGCTAAAGGCGCGCGGCGCTCATGCGCCCGAGCGGCTCGTAGAAGAGCGCAAACAACTCCGACTGCGAACTCACGCCGAGCTTCGCGTAAATATGCTTCTTGTGCGCGCGCACGGTCTCGAACGAAATCTCGAGCCGCTCCGCAATCGCGCGCGTGGAAAAGCCGCTCAGGCTCAAGCGCATCACCTCGATCTCGCGCGCGGTGAGCGGCACGCGTCCGCTTTGCTGCGCGACTGCCTCGATGCGGCTCGCGAAGCCCGCCTCGCTCAGCTGCCCTTGCCGCGCCGTGCTTTCGGCTTCAACCGAATCCGCAGCGACCGCCTCGGCAGCGCCCTCGGCAAACGTCTCATACGCAAGCCGCTGCTTCATGAGCGCGACTACCCACGGCGCGAACATCGCGAACATCGCAATATCGCGCTCCGTGTAATGGTGCTTTGCGCCCAGCGAGAAAATCAGCGTGCGCGCTTCGTCGAGAGGCAAGTTGAACTGCACTTCGTCGCCGATGATGTTGCTCTTGAAGTAGCGCTGGTAGTAGTCCGTCATGCGGAAGTTGTCGGGCGCGACTTCGGCGAGCGTGACGAGTCCCGCGCGCGGCTTTTCGCTTGCGTTGAGATAGAACGGATCGAGCAGGTACATCCCCTCCAGATACGCGCGGAACAAGAGATCCACGGTGCCGTCGGGCATGGGCGACTCGGCGCACACGAGCGGCGCGCGATCGCGCCGGAAGACGAGCGCAACCCAGTTGTCGAACGCCACGAAGCGCTCGATCACGCGCGTCATGCGCGTCCAGAAGTCGGGGCCGTCGAGGGCGTCGATCAGCGTCGCGATATGGTGATGGAACGCGCGGTCCTGCCAGTCCAGTTCCATGGCCTCTCCGATCAGGGGTACCCCTGCAGGGTAATTCCTCGACAAAAATAACGTGGAGATAATAGCCGCTCCTGACGCCCAAGCGGTGCTTTACGTAATACACAAAGGAAGGAGACAGGCATGCAACTCGAACTCGCGCAGATCCCGGTCGTGGACGGCGCAGTCGCTCCCAACCTGGCCCGCGTGCTCGACGCTACGGCCAGGCGCCGCGAAGGCAGCGATCTCATCGTTTTTCCCGAAGCCACGCTCACTGGCTTTCCCACGCGCGAAAACGTGCGCGACGTGGCCGAAACGCTCGATGGTCCGTCTTTGAGCAAAGTGCGCGACGCTGCACGCGCGGCCAATATCGGCGTTGCCGTGGGCCTCGCAGAGCGCGAAGGCGAGCGCTTCTACAACACGACCGTGCTGATCGACGAACGCGGCGACATCGCGCTGCGTTACCGCAAGACGCATCTGTGGGCCACGGACGTGGGCGTGTTCACGCCGGGCGAGCGCTTCGAAGTATGCGAATTCAAGGGCACAACCGTGGGTCTGCTGATCTGCTACGACATCGAGTTTCCCGAAACGGCGCGCGCCGTGGCCTCGCTCGGCGCGGAAATGCTCGTCGTCACGAACGGCAACATGGATCCGTTCGGCCCCGTGCATCGCCGCGCGATCGTCGCGCGCGCCATGGAGAACCAGATGTTCGCGGCACTCGTGAACCGTACCGGCGACGGCGACGACAACCTCACGTTTCCCGGCGAAACGGCGCTCGTGAGCCCGTTCGGCGACGTGCTCTGCGAATTGAAGAACGAAGACGCGGTGCTGCACGCGAAGGTAGATCGCGCGCTGCTCGCGCAAAGCCGCGAACACTACAGCTATCTGCACGACGCGCGCATTGCGCTCGATCTCGCGGACGAGAACGACGCACAAGGCCGCCGCTCGCTCAATATCCGCCCTCGCACGCGTTAAAGCCTCGTTAAAGCCTCAAAAGCCTCGTTAAAGCCTCAAAAGCCTCGTTAAAGCCTCAAAAGCCTCGTTAAAGCCTCAAAAGCGCCAGGCAGCAAAACCCGGCAAGCCGCTTCCCGTGGCTCGCCAGGCCCGCCCACGCCTGCCAGAACCGCAGCATCCAGGAGACCACTGCATCATGAAGCCTGCCTCGCCGTCGCATGAACCCGGCACACAAGAACCTCACCTGAAGCGCACGCTCGGCCTGCCGTCCGTGCTCCTGTTCGGCCTCGCCTACATGGCGCCGCTGATCGTCTACGGCACCTATGGCGTGCTCGCCGGCGCGAGCCAGGACACCGCCGCCCTCGCGTATCTCATCGCGCTCATCGCAATCGTGTTCACGGCGCTCAGCTACGGCAAGCTCGCGCGCCTGTTCCCTGTGGCGGGTTCGGCCTACACGTACACGCGCAAGAGTTTCAATTCGCACCTGGGCTTCATGATCGGCTGGGCCACGCTGCTCGATTATTTCTTCCTGCCGATGGTGATCTGGCTGATCGGCGCGGCCTATCTTGGCGCTGCGTTCCCGAGCGTGCCCACGTGGATCTGGATTGTCGCGTTCATCGTGTTCACGAGCGCGCTGAACATCGTCGGTATCGAACTCGCCGCACGCTTTAACATCGTGCTGATGATCGTGCAGCTCGGCATTACGGCGATGTTCGTAGTCCTGTGTTTGCACTATGCCGCCGCGGCCGCGGGTCCGGGCGGACTCATCGCAGCGCAGCCGTTCTTCCAGCCGCACGTGCCGCTTTCGGCCACGATGGCAGGCGCGGCAATCGCCGCGTATTCGTATCTCGGCTTCGACGCCGTTTCCACGCTCACCGAGGAAACCATCGAGCCTGAAAAGACCATTCCGCGCGCCATCGTGCTGATCGCGCTGGTGGGCGGCGCGATCTTCGTGATCGCTGCGTACACGCTGCAGCTCGCGCATCCGGGCGCCGTGTTCAAGGACCCCGATTCGGCCGCGTTCGAAATCGCGCGCAAGGTGGGCGGCGATATCTTCGTGACGATTTTCCTCGCGGGCCTGATTCTCGCGCAGTTCGCCTCGGGCATCTCGGCGCAGGCGAGCGTCGGGCGTCTGCTCTATGCCATGGGCCGCGATGAAGTGCTGCCCAGGTCGATTTTCGGCTACATCCACCCGCGCTTTCGCACGCCTGCGATCAACATCGCGATTGCCGGTATCGTCGGCTTGATCGCGCTGAAGCTCGACGTGGCCACGTCCACCTCGTTCATCAACTTCGGTGCGTTCCTCGCGTTCACTTCGGTGAACCTGTGCGTGATCCGCCAGTATTTCAGCGGCGCTGCGGGCACGCGTGGCTTTGGGTTCCTCGGCGGTCTGGTGTTCCCGCTGATCGGCGCCGTGACCGATATCTGGCTGCTGTGCAGCCTCGAGCGGACGGCCATCGTGCTCGGCATCATCTGGTTCGTGCTCGGCGTCGTGTATCTCGGCTGGATCACGCGCTGCTTCCGGCAAGCTCCGCCGGAAATGGCGGTGTAAGCGAAGCGCTTCTGCTTGCTTCAAATAAAACGGCACGGGCTTTCGCGTTGGGCGGAAGCCCGTTTTTCGTCATGTGGGATGTAAGCTTCGGGACGCCTTCATCGGGCTTTCGAAATGCCTCGAAAAAACGAGCGTTCGGTCGTGCGCAGCGGAACCGAACTACAATGCATGCCGTCTGATGCAATGCCGCATTGCCGCCCTGTTTACCCCGAACATGTCCCGTTTTTCGAAAGCCGTCCCTCGTTTGCCCGTCCCGCTTCGCAGCGCCGCCCTCGCCGTCATCACGGTGACGCTGGCTGCTGCGCTCGGCGCGTGCTCGTCGCCCAAGCCCAAATTCCAGGAAGATCAGCTGCTGAGCACGGCGCCCAGCCAGTTCTCGCGCAGCTTCAACTACGCGAGCACGGACGCCTGCGAGTCGTCGCGCCGCGCACTGCTGAGCCAGGGCTACATGACGACGATGACGCGCAACGACAGCGTCGACGCCACGAAGAACTTCCAGCCGACGCTGGACCAGCACATCGTCGTGGAAGTGCACGTGGTCTGCACGCCGGGCGACGCGAGCAATACGAGCATGGTGTACGTGAACGCCGTGCAGAACGGCTACGCGCTCAAGAAGAGCGATACCTCGGCGAGCGTGGGGCTCTCGATTCTGGGGTCGGTTTCGTTGCCTATCCGTTCGAACAGCGACGAAATGGTGAAGATTTCGAGCGAGACGATCCAGTCCGGCCCGTTTTATTCGCGCTTCTTCGATCTGGTGGGACGGTATTTGAACGCATCGGCCCGCAGCGAGCCTGTGCCGGGCGCCGGGGCGATCAAGATTACGCCGTTGCCGCCGCCTGTCGAGCCGGTCACGGCAAGCGCCGCGCCCGCCGCGACCACAGTGGGGTCGGCCGCGCCGGCTGCCGCCGCAGCGGCTGCGGCAACAGGTGCGGCGGTGTTGCATGGCGCCACGCTGCCCGCCGCGCCGGTCGTGACAGCGCCGCCGGCTGCGCCTGCGCCTGCGCCTGCTACTGCGGCGCCCGCGCCCGCCGCTTCTGCTCCGGGCGCATCCGCACCGGTCGATCACGGTGCTGCCGCTGCGGCGGCGATCATGGGCGTGCCGACGCCGCCTCCGGCTCCGGCTCCGGCGAACCCGCAGGCTGCGGGGCTTGCAGCGAGTGTGACTACTCACACTCCGGCGACGCCTGCGGCGGAGCAAACGCTTGCGTCGACTTCGGCTACCTCCGGCATCCAGAGCGTGGCAGCCGCAACGGCAATGCCTTCAGCCGCCGCGGCCACGCCGACTGTCGCGCCGGCCGCATCGACTACCTCGCCTTAAACGCCACGGCGCGCCTAACCCGCGTCACGCCAACCGCCTCGCGCACGCCCGCGCGAGCCATCCGCCGCCTGCGCACTCAGCGCAAACCCGCCATCATCGCGCCCATACCCACGAGCAGGCCGCCCATCAGGCGATTCACGGCCCGCACGCGCTTCGGCCGCTGCAGCACGTGACGCAGCCGGTGCGAGAACAGCGCCATCGAAGCCACGCCGCCCGCAAACAGCAGCGCGAACGTCGCCGCCAGCAGCCAATACTGACGGTTGGCGCTCCAGGACGCATCGGCGCTCATGAACTGCGGGAAAAACGAAGGGAAGAACAGCAAGGTCTTCGGATTGAGCCCGGAGGTCGCGAATCCGCGCCAGAACAAATCGCGACGGCTCGCACCATCGGCTTCGGCAGGCGCATCCGTGCCCGTCAAGGCGCGGCTGCGCCACTGCTTGCAGCCTAGCCAGACAAGATAGGCCGCGCCCAGCCAGCGCAGCAACGTAAGTGAATGCTCACTAATGAGCAGCAACGAATTGAGGCACAGCGCCGTTAGCCCGAGTTGAAGCAGCACCGCGAGCGTGCCGCCCCAGACGCAGGGCAGCGCCCGGCGCCAGCCGGCGTGGAGCGCCTGGCTCATGGTGAGCACGTTGACGGGACCGGGCGTGTAGACAAGGACGAGCGCGGCGGCGAGAAAAGAGAGATACAGCTGGATCGACATTGCGGGGCGTGCTGGCGAAGGCGTGATGACGAACGGCGCTCTGGGTGGCGCAAGGCATCGAAAACGGGCAACAAAAAACCGCGCGACAGCGCGGTCTTCGAATGCCATCTGCCTGACCGGACATTGCTGAGCGCGCGGTTGAACGCGCGCAACGCCCGGTAGCCGCCGCGGGGTGCAACGGAAACCGGCTCTGACGGTCCACCGCGGCTCGTGGCTGCGGCGGCGCTCCCCACGGCGGGGAGGTGGCCGCGTGGGTCGTGCCAGGCAAGAAGGCATGTGGAAAATATACCGGGGATCGACCAGTATAGGCTTCCGGTTTTCCGTCAAAGTGGGGCTATATACGGAATCTTCTTCCGCTAGAATTGCCAAGACCTGTACAAGATTCTTTTTCGCCATGAGCCCTCGTGAACGCCCGCCCAAAGCGCTCGACAACCAGGACCGCAAGATCCTCAGCGCCCTGCAAAAGAACGCCCGACTCTCGAACGCCGAACTGGCCGAGCAGGTGGGCATGTCCACCACCGCGTGCTGGAACCGCACGCGCCAGCTCGAAGCCGATGGCTATATCGACGGCTATGTCGCGCTCGTGAACCAGCAAAAGCTGGGCTACGCCGACATCGTGATTCTGGAAGTGACGCTCGACCGCCACGAAGACGACGCGCTCGCACGCTTCGGCGCCGAACTCGCGGCGCTGCCCGAAGTGCTGGAGGCCTATCTCGTCTCCGGCGAGTACGACTACTGGATCAAGGTGGCGGTGGACGGCACCGCCGGCTACGAGCGCTTCCTGCGCGAGAAGCTCTATCGCATCTCGAGCATTCGCCACAGCCGGTCGATGTTCGCCTTGCGCTGCATGAAGGATGTGCCGTCCATGCAGGTGTGACGCGCGTTGGCTTTGGCAATCACGCGCAGGGCGTGAGCGTCAGCGCTGCACGATCAATGTCACGCGCCGGTTCAGTGCGCGGCCCGCGGGGTCGTTGCCCGCCACGAGCGGGAAGTTGTCGGCGCGGCCAATGGCGGCGAGCCGGTGAGGCTCGATGCCGCGCTCGACCAGATAGCGCACCACCGCGCCCGCGCGCGCCGAAGAAAGCTCCCAGTTCGACGCGAATTTCGCGTTCGAGATCGGCGTGCTGTCGGTGTGCCCCTCCACGAGGATATTGCCCGTCGGCGTCGCGCGCAGCACTTCGGCGATACGACTCAGCACGCCAAGCGATTCGGGCAGCAGCGTGGCATCGCCCGCGTTGAACAGGATCTTCGCGTTGATGCCGATCTCCACGCCGCGCGCCGCCGGCACGATCGTGATCTCGCCGCGCTGGCGCAGCGTTGCGAGCGCGGCGAGCAAGGCCTGATCGGCGGCGGGCATTTTCTCGACCGCTGCCGCCGTGTTCGCGGGTTGCGCAGCCGTTCGTATTTCGGACTCCCGATGTCTGGCGAGCTGCATGGCATAGAGCGCGAGGAACAGCACCATCAGCGTCGTGATCAAGTCCGCGTAGGAAATGAGCCAGCGGCCGGAACCCCATTCGCCGCCTTCGTCCTCGTCGGGATCGAATTGCGCCGTGAGTGGCAGGTCTTTATTGGCAGGCATGGGCGGTCAGCTCGCGCGCGTCGTGTCCAGCGCCCATACGTTCGCTTCGTCCTGCAAACCGCCGGTCTTGCCGCCCACCTCGCCAGCGAGGCGAGTGGCGATCGTGTGGGGCGACTCCTTGCGTGAAATCGCGAGCAGGCCGTCGAGATAAAGCTTGCGCAGGCGCAGTTCGCTTTCGATATGCGCGCGCATCTTGCCGAATAGCGGCAGAAAGACGAGGTTCGCGAAAGCCAGACCGTAAAGCGTGGCGACGAAGGCCACGGCAATGCCCGGCCCGAGTTCGGCAGGCTCGATCAGATGCCCCGTGACCTGAATAAGGCCGAGCACCGAGCCGAGAATGCCGAACGTGGGCGCATAGCCGCCCGCCTGCTGCCACACACGCGCCGCCGCCATGTGCTGGCGTCCCCAGGCTTCGAGTTCGCGCTGGAGCGCGTCGTCGAGCACGGCGGTCGAAACGCCGCTCGCAAGCAGTTCGAGCCCGCGCCGCGCGAATGGATGAATGCCTTGCAGATCCATCGACTCGAATGCGAGCAGACCGTCGAGCTTGGCCCGGTCGCCCCACTCCAGCACGGCGGCGAGGCTCGCTTCGTCTACGCGCGGCGCTTTCACGAAGGCCGTGCGCAAATGCTTCACGGCGTCGAAGAAGCGCGCCCAGGTGTTCTGGATCATCACGGCGCCGAGCGTGCCGCCCAGCACGATGGCCAGCGCCTCGGGCTGGAGCAGCGTGACGAAATGGCCGCCTTCGAGCGAGAAGCCCGCGACCACGGCAAGCGCGCCAACGGCGATACCGATCAGGGTAAGCAGATCCATGCGTGTCTCCGATTAAGCGATCTGACTAGCGGACTAGCGCGCGCCAGGCGTCTTGAGTGCACGCACCGCTTCCAGCAGGCGCTGCTCGATGTCCTCGACTTCCACGGGGTCGATCTTGATGTCGCGGCGCATGACCCACGACACTTCGTTCTTGCGCGCGTCCGCCATCACCGAAAGCAGCCTCTCCGATACGGCCTGATCCTCGATCGAGGCGAGCAGCTTCGCGAGATCGTAGGTATCGAGCGCGCTCACGGCTTCGAACAGCGTGCGCTGATCGACGAACAACAGATCGTCGAGCGCCTTGAGTTCGCCCGAGCCGCGGTTCGTGCGCTTCGAGAAATACGCCACGCCCTTTTGCTCGACAAAGTTGAGCACCTTCGACTTGCGGAATGCGAAGACCTCGTCGGCGATTTCGGCATGCGAGAGCTTGTTGAGAATGACCTTGCGTTCCACGCCGATCAGCGCTTCGAGATCGCCCAGTTCGATCAGTTCAAGTTCGCTGTTGATCGACACATCGAGATCGCTGTCCGCTACCTGCGTCGCGCGCTCGACAATGCGCACGGGGTCGAACGTCACCACCTGGCGGCCCAATGCGCCTTCCGCCGCTGTCGCGTTATTGGCGAGGTGCGTGGCCTGGGCGCTTTGCATCGCGACGAGATTGAGCTTTTCCATGCGCCGGAGCATGGCCATCACATGCGGACGCGAATGGCCCGCCACGGCACGGCACTTCTGCACCACGTCGGCGAGCGGCACGCTCACTTCGGCGCCGCTCGCGCCGTGCCGCGACCAGGTATCGCTGCTTTCCGCGCGATCGCTCGCGCCTGCGATCAGCGCGAGCACGTGCGCATACGAAAGGACGCCCGGCATGAAGTCGGCATGGGTGTAGGTGGCGAGCAGATCGTCCTTCGCCTTGACGCGCCGCGTGAGCGTGCGCACTACGTGGCGCAGCATCGGCGTGACGCGTTCGAGTTCTTCTTCGATGAGGCTCGCCGGCACGACGGTCAGTTGGCAAAAGCTGAGCGCCTTCGCCGTGTTCGGTCGCGGTTCCGCGCCGAGCAGCGCGGTCTCGCCGAAAAATTCTCCGCGTCCGAGCGTAGCCATCACGACTTTCTTGTCGTCGCAGCGGGTGGAGATTTCGACCTTGCCCTCGGCGATCACGAAGATCAAACGTTCGCCTGCAAAGCCTTCCGAATAAATGATCTCGCCCGGCGCCGCCGTGCGTGACCATGTTTGACTGCGATTCAAGTTCTATCCCCGGAAAACGATTTCATCGCCCGCATTTGTCTGACTATCTCATGCGTGTGCGAATTGAGTGCCATGTGTCGCGTTTACGGCGTTTCCCAGGACGTTCTTGAATCAGCCTGCATAAACGGCACGCGTGGAAAGCATGCCGAAAGCCCTTTGCGCGAGCGCGTACGCCGCTGTGTCATGCGCGCTTGACGTGCGCAAACGATTGCTTGCGCGAAAAGTGCGGCAAATGGGCGATGAATTGGGTGGGGTAGCGGAATGCGGCCCGTTCGCACGGGCCGCATGTGTCGACGCCATCAGTCTTTCACGCCGCGAGTTTTCCCGTCGCGCCGTTGCTCGCCGGCGCACTCACGCCTGCGCGCACGAAACGAAGCGCTTGCATGAGCGTTTCGTGCTCGCCTATGTGGTTCGCGAGCAGCAGGATCAGCTGCGCATTGGCCGATTGACTCTGCGCTTCGTCGAGATCGCGATGCATGTCGATCAGCGCTTCGTAAAAGTCGTCCGGCCTTGCCAGGTTCGGTTGGGTGTTCAGCATGGTTGTCTCCTCGTTCCTCTATGCTGTGCGGCAAAGCGCCCGCTCGAGCGCGCTCTCCACGCGCGCCGCATCGGCGCGCCGCCAGCGCGCGCTCACGTGCTGGTCCGGACGAACCAGATAGAACGCGCCGTCCTGCGCGCCGTAGCGCTGCGCCGCCAGCCCTTGCACGTCGCGCAACACCACCGTCGATGCCGGCAGACCCGCGGGCACCGCCGCATCGCCTTCGAGCATCACCACGAACTTGAGCGGCACCGGAGAACGCGAGAGCGCCTGCAGCGCGTCGAGCGCCGCCGTATCGAACGCCGAGCCCGCACGGCCGAACACAAGACCCGCGAACTGGTCGCCCAGATGCGCGAGCAGCCAGCTCTCGTGACCCGCTGCGTCGCGCACCGGGGCGTCTGCACACGAAGCGCCCGGCTCCATCTGGCCGTCGAACGGGTCTTCGTCGGGCGTGTTCAAGGGCGATTCGCGCAGCACGGCCGGCACGGAAAGCCGGCCGCTGTTCACCAGCTGCCGCGCAAAGGCGTGCTCGCGAGCGAGCGTAAGCACGGCGTCGCGGAACACGCGGCTCACCGCGCTCTTTGGCGTGATGAAGTCGGTCGAGCGCGTGGAGTTGCGGATGTTTTCGTCGGCGGCATATTCGCGCTCGCTCGCGTAGGTGTCGAGCAGCGCGTCGGGCGCGTGGTTCTCCAGCACCATTGCGAGCTTCCATGCGAGGTTTTCGCCGTCCTGAAAGCCGCTATTCGCGCCGCGCGCGCCGAACGGCGAGACCAGATGCGCCGAATCGCCCGCGAACAGCACGTTGCCCTGGCGGAAGCTGTCCATGCGCAGGCACGAGAACGTGTAGATGCTCACCCACTCCAGTTCGAATTTCACGTCGGGCCCGAGCAGCGCGCGCACGCGCGGAATCACGCGCTCGGGCGTTTTTTCGAGGACCGGGTCGGCGTCCCAGCCGAGCTGGAAATCGATGCGCCAGACGTTGTCGGGCTGCCGATGCAGCAGCACCGACTGGTTCGGATGGAACGGCGGATCGAACCAGAACCAGCGTTCGGTGGGGAAGTCGGCTTCCATCTTCACGTCGGCGATGAGGAAGCGGTCCTTGAACGTGCGGCCGTGGCTGTCGAGGCCGAGCAGCTTGCGCAGCGGACTGCGCGAGCCGTCGGCGGCCACCACGTAGCGCGCGAACAGCGTATACGGGCCGTCGGGCGTTTCGATTTCGAGCGCGACGTGTGCATCGGCCGCGCCCGGCGTACCGTGCAGCGCGACGCCCGTCACCTTGTTTTTCCAGCGGATTTCGAGGTTGGGCAAGGCCTGCGCGCGTTCGAGCAGGTAGCCTTCCACGTAGTACTGCTGGAGATTGACGAAAGCCGGCCGATGATGGCCGCTTTCGGGCAGCAGGTTGAATGTGTAGACGAGTTCGTCCTTGCGGAACACCTTGCCCACGTTCCAGCTCACGCCCTTTTCGACCATGCGGTCGCCGCAGCCGAGGCGGTCGAAGATATCGAGCGAGCGCCTGGAAAAGCAGATCGCGCGCGAGCCCGTGGAAAGCGTGCAGTCGTCGTCCACGAGCACCACCGGCACGCCTTGCCGCGCGAGGTCGATGGCCGTCGCAAGGCCCACTGGCCCCGCGCCGACCACCACGACCGGACGCACGCACGCGGCGGCGTCCGGAGCTTGCTCGCTGCATCGCGCGTAGTCGAATGTCAGCGTCTGATAGTCGATCATCTTTGTCTCCCCCATTCCACCTTGTCGGGCGCCGCTCAATCCTGCAGCGCGTCCCACATCTCCTTGTCGCGCTGCGCCGTCCAGATGCGCGGATGCGTGATGCCGCTCGCTTCGTCATACGCGCGCGTCACGTCGAACGGCAGGCAGTGCTCGTAGATGAACACGTGGCCGAACTTCGGGTCCATCGCCTCGCGCGTGAGCGACATCGCGCCCTTCAGGTCGAGCTTCTGCGCCACGGCGGCGCGGCCTTGCGCGAGCAGCGTGGTCACGAAGTCCTTCGTGTAGTCGAGACCCTTGTTGACTTGCACGGGGTCGAGCAGCGCGGGGCCGCGGCCCGGCACGAGCTTTTCGGCGCCAAGCGAGCGCAGCGCTTCGAGCGTGGCGGGCCATTCGGCGAGCTGGGCGTCGCCGCAATAGCACGCAGCGTCGTATTCGACGAGGTCGCCCGAGAACAGCACCTTCTGCTGCGGCAGCCACACCACGGTGTCGCCCTTCGTGTGACCCGAGCCGAGGTGCGCGATCTTCACTTCGAGCTTGCCGAGGGACAGCGTGATTTCCTTCTCGAACACGAGCGTGGGCCACGTGAGGCCCGGCACCGTTTCGACGCCCGCGAACAGGCGCGGGAAGCGCTCGATTTCCGACTTCATGTCGGCTTCGCCGCGCTCGACGATCATTTCATACGTGCCGCGGCTCGCGATGATCTGCTGCGCGCCTTCCTTGAAGTACGCCGAAGCGCCAAGCACGCGCACCGCGTGATAGTGCGAGAGCACGACGTATTTGATCGGCTTGTCGGTAACGGTGCGGATCTTTGCGATGAGGTCCTGCGCCATGGCGGGCGTGGCCGTGGTGTCGACGATCAGCACGCCGTCGTCGCCGATGATCACGCCCGAGTTGGGGTCGCCTTCGGTGGTGTACGCGTAGGCGTTTTCCGAGAGCTGCGTGAAGGTGACCTTCTTTTCTTCGAGGTCGGCCTGGGATGCGAACGCCTTTGCCATGTTGAGTCTCCGTATCGAGGGGCTCTTGAAGCCGGGGCAGGGCGAAGCGCGCGCGGGCCGGGCGCATTGGGCACCAGCCCGGATTGTCTCGCCCCGTTTGAAGTTGAAATGGACCGCTGTTGTGCCGGGGTGAGGCCATCATGGTCCCCTCGTTTTTATTTGTCAATAGCGAATTACATTGCTATAGATTAATTTCTATCCGAGGCGCGCCACAGCCGGGGCGATTGCCAACGGCTGCCGCCGTTCAGTTAACATGGACCCTTTTTCAGCCAGAGAAAAGCGCAATGAGACGTCGCAACGACAGCGCCGCGTCCGCGCCGGAAAGCAGCGCGACAGCGGCCCGCACGCAGCGCGGCATCCAGAGCGTGGAGGTGGGCGGACGCCTGCTGCGCGCCCTCGCCGACGCGCGCGCGCCGCTTGGCGCGACCGACCTCGCGGCGAGCGGCGACATTCCGTCGAGCCAGGCGCACGCCTATCTCGTGAGCCTGACGCGCCTCGGGCTCATCAAGCGCGATGCGCTTTCGGGGCGCTATGAGCCGGGCCCGCTCGCGCTGCGCCTCGGCCTGCTGCATCTCGCGCAACAACCCGCGCTGCGCGAGGCCGTGCCGCGCGCAGCGGCGCTCGCACAGGCGCTCAACTGCAGCGTCGCGCTGTGCATTGGCGGGCCGCAGGGGCCGACGATCGTGCGCTACGAGCACGCAAGCCTGCCGCTGCACGTGAACCTGCATGTCGGCACGGTGATGTCGCTGCGGGCCACGGCCACGGGCCGCGTGTTCTGCGCCTTCCTCGGGCCAGAGGCGCTCGAAGCCGCTTGGGCCGCGCAAACCGCGCAGCCGGTGTGGCGCGGCACCAGCCACATGGCCAGTGCCGCCGGCGCGCCCCAGGAACGCACGCCCGATGCCGCCTTCCTCGCCTCGCTCGACACCATCCGCGCGCGCGGCTACGAACTCGCCGTCGACGCGCCCAGCCCCGGCGTGAGCAGCGTCTGCGTGCCCGTGCTCGGCCCTGGGCGCGAACCGAGGCTCACGCTCACCGCCATCGGCGCGAGCGGGGTGCTCGACGTGCGCGCGAACGGCGCGGTCGTGCGCGCGCTGCGCGACGCTGCTGCCGAAATCACTGCCGCCGCCTTTTCATCGACATCGACATCGACACCGACATGCCCCGAGTAAGCTCCAGGCCGCCGCGCGACGGCTCCGGCGAGACGACCGAAGCCGTGCGCCCAGACGCCGTGGCCAACGCCGAAGCCGGCAAGCCGCAACGCGGCATCCAGTCGCTCGATGTCACGGGCGAACTGCTCGCCGCGCTCGTCGCGGCGGGCACGCCCCTGCCGTTGCGCGATCTCGCCGCCGCCGCGGGAATGGCGCCCGCCAAGGCCTTCCCGCACCTCGTGAGCCTGCAGAAGATCGGCCTGCTCGCGCGCGACGCGGCGGGCCGCTACGAAGCGGGACCGCTCAGTCTCGAACTCGGCCTGATCGGCCTTGCGCGTCTTTCGCCGGTTCGCGAAGCCGACGCCGAGCTGGCGGGCCTCGCCGCCGCCACCGCGATGAGCGTCGCGCTCGCGGTGCCGGGGCCGCTCGGCCCGACCGTCGTGCGTCTCGAAGAATCGGCGCTGCCGCTGCACGTGAGCCTGCGCCCCGGCACGGTGATGTCGCTCGTGAACACGTCGATCGGACGCGTGTTCGCCGCATGGGTCGACGACGATGTGCGCGCCGCCCTCCTCGCCCAGGACGAACTGCGGCTTGCGGGCGCGAAGCCGCGCGAAGGCGCCACGCCCGCCTACCACGCGCGGCTCGCCGCGATTCGCGCCGAAGGCGTGGACACGGCGCTGGACAAACCCATTCCCGGCATCAGTACCGTGACGGCGCCCGTGTTCGACCACACCGGCAGCGTATGCCTCGTGCTCGCAGTGATGGGCCCTTCGGGCAGCCTCGACATCGCGCGCGAAGGCACGGCGGCGCAACTGTTGATCGCCGCCGCACAGCGCCTGTCGCGGCGCTTCGGCTACATGGAAGGCGCGGCGGCCGCGCCGCTATGAGCGCCTTTCGCGTGCGATATAAAACGATTCCCCTTATGAGAACCTGCACATGAGCACGGCATCGACCGGACCAACGCTGCGCCAGATCGCCGACCTGCCCTGTCCGCGCGGCCTGCCGCTGCTGGGCAATCTGCTGCAGCTTTCGCCGCCGCGTCTGCATTTGATCCTCGAGCAATGGGCCGCCGAACTCGGCGCGCCCTACCGCTTCCAGGTGGGCGGCATCCCCATCACGATCTGGACCGACACCGAGTTGATCCAGCAGATCATGCGCGAGCGCCCGCATCGCTTCCGCCGCTATCAGCCGATCGAAGCCGTGTTCGAGGAGATGGGTTTCAACGGGCTGTTTTCGGCCGAGGGCGTTGCGTGGGAACCGCAGCGCAAGCTCGTGATGCAGGCGCTCTCGATTCCCAACATCAAGGCGTTCTACCCCACGCTGGCGGATATCACGCAGCGACTTCACACCCGCTGGCAACGCGCGGCCGAGCGCGGCGAAACCGTCGAGATGACCGACGATCTCAAGCGCTACACCGTGGACGTGACGAGCGCGCTGGCGTTCGGCGAAGATCCGCGCACGCTCGAGCGCGACCACGGCGTGATTCAGGAGCATCTGGAGCGCATCTTGCCGGGCGTCATGAGGCGCACCAATGCGCTCTTTCCGTACTGGCGATATGTCAAGCTGCCGGCGGACCGCAAGCTCGAGCGCTCGCTCGAGGAAGTGCACCGCTACGTGAACGCGATGATGGCGCGCGCCCGCGAGCGCATGCGCGACGAGCCATCGGAAACGCCGCGCAATCTGCTCGAGGCGATGCTCGTGCAACAGCAGGCGCCCGGCGGCGAAGCAACCATCAGCGATGCGCAGATCCGTGCCAACGTGCTCACGCTCCTGATCGCGGGCGAAGACACGACCGCCGATTCCATCGCGTGGACGCTGCCCTACCTCGCCGCGGACACGGCCCTGCAGCAGCATCTCGGCGACGAAGCCTCACGCGTGCTCGGCAATTCGACGGTATGCCCCGACTACGCGACGTTGAAAGACCTCGATATTTTCGAGGCGATCTGCATCGAAGCCACACGTCTGCGGCCGGTCGCGTCCGTGCATTCGTTCGAGCCGCTGGAAGACGTGGTGGTGGACAACGTGGCGCTGCCCAAGGGCACGCGCATGTTCTTCGTCGCGCGTCCCGCCATGCTCGACGCGAAGCATTTTGCCGATCCGCAGCGCTACGACCCGTGGCGCTGGATGAAGCGCGGCGAACGCGAAGCCGATGATGGAAAAGCCCATGACGTGCGCGCTTATCTGCAGTTCGGCGCAGGGCCGCGCGTGTGTCCAGGCCGCCATCTCGCGACCGTGGAAATGCGCCTCGCGCTCTCGATGCTGATGCAGTCGTTCACGATCGAACTGGCGATCGATCCCGCGAAGATCCAGGAAGTGCAGGCGTTCACGATGGTGCCGGATACGATGCCAGTGCGGCTGAAACGGCGCGAAGGCGCTGCGTCTGCGTAAGCGTCAACGCCCGTCCTCGGGCGTGCCAACCGTGGAGGAAGTATCGTCGGGTGCGCCATCGCTGCGCGCCTGCGCGTCGCGCATTTTGGCGAGCGCCTTGGGCCCGAGCCCGAGCGACACGCCCAGCGCGAGCGCATCGAGCACCGCGAGATGCGCGATACGCACCACGGCAGGCGCGTGCGCATCGCTCGCGGCAGGCACGCGCAGCAAGAGCGGAATATCCACCACCCACGCGAGACGCGAGCCCGCACTCGTGAGCGCGATGGTCGTCGCGCCGCGCTCCTTGGCGATCTGGATGCTCTCGTTCACTTCCACGCTGCGCCCCGACTGCGAGATCGCAAACGCCACGTCGCCCGGTTCGAGCAGCGCAGCGTAAAGGCGCTGCAAATGGGCATCCGTGAACGCGCTCGCGGCGATGTCGAGCCGCAGCAGGCGCAGCGCCGCGTCTTGCGCGACGAGCCCCGAACCCGCGCCCACGCCGAAAAAGTACACACGACGCGCGCTGGAAAGCGCCGCGACGGCCGCCTCGAACACAGCCGTATCGAGCGAGGCGCGCGCGTGGGTCACGCCTTGCACGACCGACTCCGTCACCTTGTCGAGCAGGGTGCCGACTTCGCCGGCCCAACCGGCGCCGCTCGCCTCGCCGCCCGTCATCTCCGTGGCGAGCGCGAAGGGCACGTTGCCCGCCGCACTCTGCGCGAGCCGCATCTTGAAGTCCCGCAGGCCGTGCGCGCCCACCGCGCGGCAAAAGCGCGTAACGGAGGGCTCGGACACGTCCGCGCGCAACGCGAGTTCGGTGATGCTCGCGCGCATGGCGAAGTCGATGTCGGCAAGCACCATCTCCGCGACCTTGCGCTCGGCGGGACGCAGCGACTCCGCGACGTTGCGGATGTGATGGATCAGGTTGGAGACCGGCAAGCTGTTTTTCCCGTGGAAGATACGAGGCGCCCGCTATCCAGTTTCGATGCGTGCTTCCGCTTCAATCGAGCCGCTTGCCGCTTTCAGTATCGAACAGATGCAGGTGCGCCAAAGGCAAACCTAGCGTCATGCGCTGGCCCGGAGCAACGTCGGGGCGCGCGCGCGTGGTGACGCACCATGTCGTCTCGCCTATTTTCCCGTACAAGTGGGTCTCCGCGCCAGTCGGCTCGATCACGTCGACGCTGAACGGCACGTCGCCGCCCGCCTCGATGTGCTCGGGCCGCACGCCGAGCGTCACGCGCGCGCCCGCCTGGGCCTTGCCCTCCGGCAGGGCAATACGCACGCCGCCTTCCAGCACGAGCGCCGTGCCGCGCGCGTCGCTCATCACCGTGCCCTCGGCGAAGTTCATCGAAGGCGAGCCCAGGAAGCTCGCCACGAACAGGTTGCCCGGTTTGTCGTAAAGGTCGAGCGGGCGCCCGATCTGTTCGATACGCCCCGCGTTCATCACGACGATGCGGTCGGCCATCGTCATCGCCTCGATCTGGTCGTGCGTGACATACACCACCGTGTTGCGCAGACGCTGGTGCAGCGCCTTGATCTCGGTGCGCATCTGCACGCGCAGCTTGGCGTCGAGGTTCGAGAGCGGCTCGTCGAAGAGGAACAGCGCGGGCTCGCGCACCACGGCGCGGCCCATGGCGACGCGCTGGCGCTGGCCGCCCGAAAGCGCGCGCGGCAGGCGCTCCAGGTAGCTCGACAGGTTGAGCATTTTCGCGGCGGCTTCGATGCGCGGCTTGAAACCGTCCTCGCGCTCCTTGCGAATGCGCGGACCGAACGCGATGTTGTCGTACACCGAGAGATGCGGATAGAGCGCGTAGCTCTGGAACACCATCGAGATGTTGCGCTGCTGCGGCGGCAGTGCGTTCGCACGCGTTCCGCCGATGGTGAGGTCGCCGCCGGTGATGTCTTCGAGGCCGGCGATCATGCGCATCACCGTGGTCTTGCCGCAACCCGAAGGGCCGACGAGCACGACGAATTCGCCGTCTTCGATGTCGAGGTCGACGCCGTGCACGACCTGGGTCTCGCCATAGCGCTTGTAGATGCCGTTCAGTTGTACCGCTGCCATGCTTTCCTCGTTTGCGTGAAGTCTTTCAGGTCTGACCAGGTCAAGGCGCCGCGTGCGCGCCTCAGAACGGATCGAGCGTCAGCTCGTTCGCCATCATCCGGTTGCCCGCCATGAGGCCCGCGTCCACGGGCAGCGCCACGCCCGTGATCACGCGCGCCTGCGGCGAGGCGAGAAACTGCACGGCGTCGGCGATGTCCTCGGGTGTGGCCACGTCGCCGAGCGGATACCATTTGCTGAGTTCTTCGAAGATCTTCGGATGCTGCTCGACACGTGCGCGCCACGCGGGCGTCTTTACCGTGCCGGGGCAAACGATGTTCGCGCGTATGCCGTGTGGGCCCAGCTCCATGGCGAGCGCCTTCGTGTAGCTCACGAGGCCCGCTTTCGCCGCGCTGTACGCGGGGTGGCCGAGCGCCGAGAGGCCGTTCACCGAGCCGATCAGCACGAGCGCGCCGCGCCGCCGCTCGATCATCGAAGCGCGCACGGCTTCGACCGTGTAGTAGGTGCCGTTCAGGTTCAGGTCGATGTCGCGCCGCCAGCTCGCGGCGTCGGTATGCGCGAGCGTCGTGCCGAGCGCGCCGCCTGCGTTCGCCACGGCCACCTCCACCGGGCCGCGCGCCGCCACGCCGCGCGCCACGGCTGCGGTCACGGCGGCCTGATCGCTCACGTCGGCGGCGAGCGGCTCGAGGCGCGCCGCAAGCGGGTCGCTCAATTCCGCCGCGAGTTGTTGCACGCCCTCCCCAGCGCGGTCGAGCGCGAGCACCGTGTCGCCCGCTTCGAGAAACCGTTTGCACAGCGCGCGGCCTATACCGCCGCTTGCGCCCGTCACCAGCACCACCCGGCTCATGTCGACTCTCCGTGCGGCTCGCCAGTCTTGCCGGAGAGCCTGAAAATTTCCTACATACGAATGCTGCGCGGTTGCCCGTATACGGGTTTATACCGACCGCACCGCGCTGCTGCAGTGCATGAATTTCCCCTGTTTTACAGCATGTTATGCAAATTCCGGCACTCGAAACAATATCGAGATTACCAGGTGACAACGCTTTTTTCATCCTGTAGGATTTTTTCAAACAACGCAACCCAGCAGCCGGGTCAAGGCGGCGGCATAAGCAGGAACAACCACCAGCAACAACAACCCCGCATGGGATGGGACCAAGCGCTAAAGCGCCCATTCCCATCGACAAGGAGAGAACGAATGTCGTTTCAGGCACGTGCAACCACCATGCTCGGCAAGCTCGCCGTCGCGCTAGCCTTCGCCGGCATCACCGCCGCGGCGCATGCCGATACGGTCCGCGTGACCGTCGCCCACTACAGCGACGCCACGGCCCCGTACTTCGAGAAAATGGCCAAGCAGTTCGAGGCCGCCAATCCCGGCGTCACGATCAAGATCGAAGACGTGAACTGGGACTCGCTGCAACAGAAGCTGCAAACGGACATCTCCGGCGGCGCCAACGCCGACCTCGCGATCATCGGCACGCGGTGGCTCCTCGACTTCGTGAAGGACGACATTGCCGAGCCGCTCGACCCGTACATGGACGCGAACTTCAAGGGCCGCTTCATCGGACCGTTCCTGGCTCCGGGTCAAATCAACGGCAAGACCTACGGCCTGCCGATCGCCGCTTCGGCGCGCGCGCTTTACTACAACAAGGACATGCTCGCTTCGGTCGGCTATCCGAACGGTCCGAAGACCTGGAACGACGTGGTCGACGCCTCGAAGAAGCTGAAAGCGAAGGGCATTGCGGGCTTCGGTCTGCAAGGCAAGGAAATCGAAACCGACGTGTACTTCTACTACGCGTTGTGGACCCACGGCGGCGAAGTGGTGGGCAAGGACGGCAAGGCGGCGTTCAACTCGCCGGCTGGCGTGAAGGCCGCGACGCTCTACAAGACGATGATCGACGAAGGTCTCACTCAGCCGGGCGTGACGGGCTACAGCCGTGAAGACGTGCAGAACCTCTTCAAGCAGGGCCGCGTGGCGATGATGATCTCGGCGCCGTTCCTCGCCAAGCAGTTGCAGAAGGAGGCGCCGAACATCAAGTACGGCATCGACCCGATCCCGGTAGCCACGACGCCCGCCACCTACGCGGTGACCGACTCGATCATGATGTTCAAGAACTCCAAGGCGAAGCAGAGCGCCTGGAAGTTCCTGGACTTCCTGTTCACGAAGGAACCGCGCGTGCAGTTCACGAGCACGGAAGGCTTCCTGCCGACCACCAAGGCTGAAGCGAGCGACCCGGCGTTCCAGAATCCGGACACGCAAGCCTTCATCGCACTGCTGCCGCATGCGAAGTTCGCGCCGACCGTGACGGGCTGGGAAGACACCGCAAAGGCCGTGACCAACGCGATGCAGTCGGTCTACCTCGGCAAGGCCAAGCCTGCCGATGCGCTGAACCAGGCGGCCACGGAAGCGAACAAGTCGCTTGGCAAGTAAGCCTCAATGGCAGCAGCGGCGCGCGCCCGAAGTTCCCGGCGCGCGCCGCAACGCCTGAGAACCGACGTTTCGAAGCACTGACGATTCGACATGACTACGGGTCCCCTGAAGCCCTCGCCCGCCACCGCACCGGCCGGCGATGCCCCCGACCGATCACGCGCACGCAATCGCATGAGCCGACTACCCCGCGCCGTATCCGCGCCCCGCGCGCCCTGGCTCCTGATCGTGCCGAGTCTCGTGCTCGCGCTCTTCATCATCAGCTATCCGATCTTCAACATCGTGTATCAGTCGCTGCACGACGTGTCGCGCTTCGGGCAGATTCGCGACTTCAGCGGCCTGCAGAACTTCTATAACGTGTTCGGCGATCCGGTGTTCATGAGCGCCCTGAGGAACACACTGATCTGGACATTCTTTGTCGTGGTGGGCACGGTGCTCATTTCCGTGCCGGTCGCGCTCGTGCTCAACCAGGACTTTTACGGCCGCGGCGTTGCGCGCACGATCGTCATGCTGCCGTGGTCCGTCTCGCTCACGATGACGGCCGTGGTCTGGCGCTGGGCGTTCAACGACGACTACGGCATGGTCAATGTCACGCTGCAGCGCCTCGGCCTCACCTCAGGTCCGATCCACTGGCTCGCGACGCCCGAGTATGCGTTCCCGGTGGAAATCTGCGTGGGCATACTCGTGTCGATCCCCTTCACGACCACGATCCTGCTGGGCGGCCTTTCCTCGGTGCCGGGCGACATCTACGAAGCCGCGCGCATCGATGGCGCGAGCGCCTGGCAACAGTTCCGCCAGCTCACGCTGCCGCTGCTCAAGCCGTTCATCAACATGGCGATCCTGCTGAACGTGATCTACGTGTTCAACTCGTTCCCGATCATCTGGGTGATGACGCAAGGCGGCCCCGACGACAGTACGCATATTCTCGTCACGTACCTTTACGAACTCGGTTTCCGGTTAGGGCGGCCCGGCGAAGCCGCCGCCGTCTCGCTCATCATGCTCGTCATCCTGTTCGCATTCTCGGTGGTCTACCTGCGCCTGCAGGCAAAACGCGGCGGCGCCGAAGGAGACCTGGCATGAACCGCAAGCTCAAACGCTCGATCTGGTGCTGGCTCGCGCTCTCGCCGCTCGTCGCGGCGGTGCTGTTCCCGTTCGCGGTGATGTTCTTCACCTCGTTCAAGCCGGCTTCGGAAGTGTTCGTCTATCCGGCGCGCTGGCTGCCGATGCAGTGGCGCTGGCAGAACTACGTCGACATGTGGCAGGCCGCGAACTTCGGCGTCGCGCTGCGCAACAGCATCGTGGTGAGCTGTCTTTCCACGGCGCTCGCGCTCGCCGTGAGCCTGCCGGCCGCCTACGCGCTCGCGCGCTTTCCGTTCCGCGGGCGCGGCCTCTACCGCCAGTTCCTGCTCGTCACACAGATGCTCTCGCCCATCCTGCTCGTGGTCGGCCTGTTCCGGCTCGCGGCGATGATTCCTTATGGCGACGGCAATCTCGTCGATTCGAAGATCGGCGTGATCGTCTCTTATGCGGCGTTCAATATCGCGTTTGCCGTATGGATGCTCTCGTCGTATTTCCAGACCGTGCCGCGCGATCTCGAAGAATCGGCGTGGCTGGAAGGCTGCAGCCGCACGGGCGCCGTGTTCCGCGTGTTCCTGCCGCTCGCGGTGCCGGCCGTGGTGGTCACGGCGATCTTCACGTTCATCAGCGCATGGAATGAGTTCGCCGTGGTCTACACGCTGATCCGCTCGCCCGAAAACAAGACGCTCACGGTGCAGGTCACCGACATGGTGGCCGGCAAGTACACCGTGGAATGGCAGCTCGTCATGGCGGCGACGCTCGCAGCCACGCTGCCGGTTTCCGTGGTGTTCGCCTGGCTGCAGCGCTACATGGTGAAGGGACTCGCGCTTGGCGCAGTGAAGTAGCCGGACGAAGAGAGACGGCCTCGTCGTGCGCGTGGGCCGCCTACTTGCCCAGTTCATGGCCGATCACGCCGCCGGCCACGGCGCCGCCCACGGTGCCGACCGCGCTGCCGTTCGTGGCCCTGTTGCCGACATAGCCGCCTGCGGCGGCGCCGCCCAGCGTGCAGGCTTCCATGCCCGCTGCGGTGAGCACGACGGTGAGGACAAGTGAGGCGCGCGCGGCGCTTAAGCGTCGTAGCCAATTCATTGGCGCTTCTCCTGATAGATCACAGTGGCTTTCATGCCAGCAAGCGTCGTGCCTCGCCGGCTTTCAGCCGTGGTGCAGATGCAGCAGGATCAGCGTGAGCGTAACGAGCGAACCGAGGGTCGAGTGCAGAATGGTGCGCGAAGTCACGTGCGCCTCGCGCCGATAGTACTCGGCGAGCATGAACGGGCCGGTGCCCGTGGGTAGCGCCGCGAGTAACACTGCGATTTCCACGAGCGGGTCAGGCAGCCCGAATACGCGATCGGCCAGCCACCACGTGAGCAGCGGCTGCGCGACGAGCTTGCAGAGCGTGAGCCACCACGACGACTCACGCAGCGCCTCGCCGCTCGCGCGGCGTTCGGCGAGAAAGAGCCCGAGGCTGACGAGCGCGCACGGGCTCGCCGCGCCGCCCAGCAGCTTCAGGAAGGTTTCCGCGCTGGCGGGCAGTGTGACATGCGCGGCCGAGACGACCGCCCCCAGCGCCGGTGCAACCAGCAGCGGATTGCGCAGGAGCGAGCGCACGACCTTGATGGCGAGCCGGTGCGGACGCCGCTCGCTTTGCAGCCCCGTTTCGATCAGTACGATGGCGATGGCGAACAGCACGCAGACCACGAGGATCGTCGCGATGGTCGTGGGTGTGAGGCTCGACGGCCCGAATGCGATCATGCACAGCGGAAAGCCCACGTAGCCGGTATTCGGATACGCGGCGGCAAGCCCGTCGATGCTCGCATCCGCGAGCGGACGGCCAAGGAACACGCGCGCGCCCACCACGGCGATGAACACTGCGAGACCAGCAAGACCGAACGCGGCGACGAACGCCGGCTGATAAAGCTCGCGCCACGTTGCGTGCGCAAGGATATCGAAGAGCAGCACGGGAAGCGCGAGCCACACGACGAAGCGGTTCAGTTCGGATGCCGCGGCAGGGCCGAGGACATTCGTGCGACGGCAGGCGAAGCCCGCGAAAATGAGGCCGAAAACCGGCAGGAGAATAGAAACGGCAGAAAGCATCGGGATTCGTGAGTGCAAAGCGCGCGGACGTGCCGCGCGCCAGGGTGAAACGAAAGGCGAACCGTTTCTCTAATCCATCGCCGCGTGACCCGCATCGACGGCGGCGGCGCCAGGGCCGGTGCGGATCAGGAAGAGCAGCGGAATCACGAGCAGCGTAGCCACGAACATCATCTTGAAGTCGTTCAGATACGCGATCATCTGCGCCTGCTGCGTGATCGACTGGTTGAGCACGGCGAGATCGTGCCGCGAGCCGCTTTCGAGCATCTGCTGAACCGCGGGATTGAACGGGGTCACGTTCGCAGCGAGGTCCGCATGAGCGATCTGCGTGCCGCGCGTGACGAAGGTCTGCACGATCGAAATGCCGATACTGCTGCCGATGTTGCGCATGAGGCTATAGGTGGCCGTGCCGTCCGCGCGCAGCTGCGGCGTGAGCGTCGAGAACGTCAGCGCGGAAAGCGGCACGAACACGAAACCGAGGCCAAAACCCTGCACCACGCCGGGCCACACGATATCCGAGGGCGAGAGCACGAGCGTGTACTGCATCATCTGCCAGAGCGCGTACGCGGAGACCACGAAGCCGAACAGCAGCATGACGCGCGCATCCACGCGTTTCAGCATGCGCCCCGCTATCAGCATGGCGACCATGGTGCCCGCGCCGCTCGGCGCGGTCACGAGCCCCGTCGTGGCGACCGGATAACCCATGAGGTTCTGCAGCATGGGCGGCAGCAGCGCGCGCGTGGCGTAGAGCACCGCACCGATCACGAAGATGAAGAGCGTGCCGGTCGCGAAGTTGCGGTCCTTGAGCAGCTGGTAGCGAAAGAACGTGCCGGGCCCCGAGGTGGCCGTATGCAGGACGAAGAACGCGAAGGCAATGACCGCCACCAGCGCTTCGATGCGGATCTCCAGCGAGCCGAACCAGTCGAGCTGCTCGCCGCGGTCGAGCAAGGCCTGCAGGGCGCCAATGGCGAGCGCGAGCGTGGCGAAACCGAACACGTCGAAGCGCTGTGTGCGGCCAGGCACGCGCGCAGGCATGAAAGTCGAGACACCGAAGAACGCAAACAGGCCCACCGGCACGTTGATGAAAAACACCCAGCGCCAGTTGTAGCTATCCGTGAGCCAGCCGCCCAGCGTCGGCCCAAGCACGGGTCCGACCATCACGCCCATGCCCCAGACCGCCATGGCCTGCCCCTGACGCTCGCGCGGATTGATGTCGAGAAGAATGGACTGCGAGAGCGGCACGAGCGACGCGCCGAACACGCCCTGCAACAGCCGCGAAGCGACGATCTCGCCGAGCGTTTCGGAAAGCCCGCACAGCGCCGAGGCGACGGTGAAGCCCGCAATCGCCACGCCCAACAGCCGCTTCACGCCGAAGCGGTCGGCGAGCCAGCCCGTGAGCGGCGTGGCAATGGCGGCCGCGACGATATACGAGGTGAGCACCCAGGTGATCTCGTCCTGGGAGGCCGACAGCGTGCCCTGCATGTGCGGCAGCGCCACATTGGCGATCGTGCTGTCGAGCGTCTGCATCAGCGTGGCGAGCATGATCGAGAGCGTGATCATGCCACGATTGAGCGGGGCTTCCTTGCCCGGCTCCGCCCGACGCTGCGCGGCGGAGCCGTCCTGCATGACTGCGGTCATCGTGCGGTTGTCTTGCGGCTGGCTTGATTAGGGGGCGGAGCGCGTCGAATTAATAAGCCTGCTTATTATACGGCTCGCGCCTGCCGGCGCAATCGGTATCGCCAGGGAGAGGACGCTCGTGCGAAGGCGCGGGCCGCACGCCCGTATAATCGCGCGATGACTACCGACCTCGAAAAGCGCTTTGGCTTCCTGGTCGTCGACGTGGGCCGGCTCTATGGCAAACGTTACGACGAACTCGCGAAGTCGTCGCTCGAACTCACGCGCGCGCAGTGCCGTATGATCGCGTACCTCGCACACTACGGCGACATGAACCAGGCGCGCCTCGCCGAACTGCTGGAAGTGGCGCCGATTTCGGCAGGGCGGCTGCTCGAGCGCATGGAAGAAGGCGGCTGGGTCGTACGCACGCCCAACCCGGAGGACCGCCGCGAATGGCTGGTGAGCCTCACGCCCAGGGCGGAAGGCGTGCTCACGGGCGCGCGCCGCGTGGGCGACGAAGTCCAGGCGGAAGCCCTGGCGGGCTTCACGCCTGAAGAGGCCGAGCAGTTCAGCGCGATGCTTCAGCGGGTGCGCGCCAATCTCGGCGCGCTGGTGGAGCGGTAACCCGGAGCGGCAACTCGCGTTGTTCGCGTTAGCGCAGCCGCACGAGCGTGGACTTGAGCTCCGTGTACTTTTCGAGCGCGTGCAGCGACTTGTCGCGACCGTTGCCGGATTCCTTGAAGCCGCCGAACGGGAAGTTCATGTCGCCGCCTTCGTCGTAGCAGTTCACCCACACCGTCCCCGCACGCAGCCTGCGCGAAATTTCGTGGGCGTGCGTGAGGTTCGCGGTCCAGACGGCCGCCGCGAGCCCGTAGTCACTGTCGTTGGCAATGCGCACCGCTTCGTCGATCGTACTGAACGTGATGACCGAAAGCACCGGCCCGAAGATTTCCTCGCGTGCGATCTTCGTGTCGTGACGCGTATCGAACACCGTGGGCTCCACGTAGAAGCCGCCACCCTCCGCATTCACGCGTTCGCCGCCTGTCAGCAGCTTCGAGTCCTTGCGGCCGGCTTCGATATAGCTCAGCACCCGCTCCAGCTGGATCTTGTCGATGATCGCGCCCATCGACACCTCCGGGTCGAGAGGATTGCCAGGCTTATAGGCCTTCGCGGCCTCGACGAGCTTTGCAAGGAATACGTCCTTGATCTCGTGATGCACGAGCAGGCGCGAACCGGCCGTACACATCTCGCCCATGTTGTAGAAGATCGCGCTCGCCGCCGCACTCGCTGCACGGTCGAGATCCGGGCAATCGTGCAGCACGATATTGGGCGACTTGCCGCCAAGCTCCAGCCACACGCGCTTGAGGTTCGACTGGCCCGCGTACTGCATGATCTGCTTGCCCACGTTCGTGGAACCTGTGAACGCAATGCAGTCCACGTCGCGATGCAGGCCGAGCAGCTTGCCAGGCTCCCCGCCGCCGGGCAGCACGTTGAACACGCCGGCCGGAATGCCGGCCTCGTGCGCGAGCTGCGCCACGCGAATGGCCGTGAGCGGCGACTTCTCCGAAGGCTTGAGCACGACGCTGTTGCCCGCCGCGAGCGCGGGCCCGAACTTCCACGAGGCCATCAGGATCGGAAAATTCCACGGCACGACGGCGGCTACCACGCCAATCGGCTCGCGCGTGACGAGGCCCACGAGATGATGATCGGCGGGCACGACTTCGCCGCCCACCTTGTCGACGGCTTCCGCGAACCATTCCACACAATATGCCGCGCCCGGCACGTCCACGGTCGTCGTGTCGCCAATGGGCTTGCCTGCGTCGAGCGTTTCGAGCAGCGCGAGTTCGTCGAGATGCTCGCGCATGAGCGCAGCCCAGCGCAGCAGAACAGCCTTGCGCGCACGCGGATTCAGGCCGGCCCACACACCTTCGTCGAATGCGCGGCGAGCGGCGCCGACCGCGGCGTCGACATCGGCTGCGCCACAATCGGCCACGCTCGCGAGCACGCGGCCGTCGATCGGGCTCACGCAATCGAACGTGCGGCCCGAATACGCGTCGCGATACGCGCCGTCGATGAATGCGCGGCCTTCGATCGAAAGCGTCGCGGCCTTGTCCTGCCAATAAGTGAAAGTTTTCTTTTCCATGAGGATGCCTCAATGATTTGCGATCCACCTTGCACGCCGCAACGCGGCGTCAGGTGAAACGGGTCCGCGCGATCAGGAAGTCAGAAGGTGGGCGGCGAATTGGCCGACACCACTTCACAGACTTCGTTCGCGCTGGGATTGCGAAACCGGTGCGGGAAGCGGCTTTCGAAATAGTAGCTGTCTCCGGGGTCGAGCAGCCAGGTCGTGCCATCCACGGTCAGCTCGAGCTGTCCGGCGACCACCACGCCGCCTTCGTGCCCGGCGTGCGCCAGCATTTCAGGGCCGGTATCGGCAAGCGGCTGATAGACCTCGCGCATGATCCCCATGTTGCGGTCTTTCACGTTCGCGCCGGCCAGATAGAATTCGATCGACGCATTGCCGAGGTTCGGCATTTCGCCGCGCCGCGACACGACTTCTGTCCCTTCGGTCAGATCGAAGGTGAAGAATTCGGCGAGGCTCATCGGTATGCATTCGAGCAGCTTCTTGAGCGAGCCCACAGAGGGACTGACGCGACTTTGTTCGATCAGCGAGATCGCGCCGTTGGTCACGCCCGCTCGCTTGGCGAGTTCGCGCTGCGACAAGCCATAGCGTTTGCGGACATGGCGCAGGCGCGTAGCGACTTCGGATGACACAGAGGCGGACTCGGGCACGATGAAGGACCGTTGACAGGATGACTGCGTGTAGAGGGCGCGGTGGATGTGTTGAATATTCTAATCAGTTTGCTTTATTTTGCGTCAGTACAAACCCGTGTAAGTGATTCGAAATATAAGTGCAGGAGCCGATATTTTGCACAGCGAGCGATTTCACAGGGGTGTCGGGGAAAGTGCTGACATCAAAAACTTGAAAAAATAATTGACGCCCTTTTTGACTCGTATATGCTGAACTACAGGTCGAACACAGCATCGTTTCTGCCACGCTGCAGCGCAAAAACCGCGTTTTATGCGAGAAACATAGCGAGTTGGCCGAGTCTGGAAAGCAATACATCGATGTCGTTCAATGTTTAATGCATCGCTCAAATTGACGACCTCGAATGCTTGAACCAGACGTCTTTTTCAACGCAACCAGTCGAGTGTTATCGTGAGAGTCCGTGGCCCTCTGGTGAGGTGGGATCGTAGTCATGCGAGGTGTCTTCGCAGTGACTGCACCGCCATCGCCGACGGCAGTAGCGGCAGGCTTGCCTCTCGCCTGTTCCTGTCCGTCTTCACGATCCTTTCCCGCCGCTCTGTTCGGCGTCACAACTCGGTCTCCGCACGCGCCTTCATTGCCGTCCATACGGACGAAGTCGCGTCGCTTCTGCCGTAGCGCCTCTCCTTTCTGCGCCGTTCGCTTTCTTCGCCATTGCTGGTTCGCGAAGCGTCTCATCACGCCTTCGCGGTGTGGCTGCGCACGCCTGAACACCGTCGCGCCCCACAACGGCAAGAAACGAACCGCCTACATGATCTCCACGCGCAGCGCCATCCGTTAGCGCTGCTCGCGAGGAGCACACAGGGTTTGTAGTTTTGCGTCCCGCAAGGCTGCAAGGTCATGTCACGCCCGTAGCATCGTCAGATCGCGCACGGGCAAGCAAGCGAATCATTAGTCATGCGAACCAGACCAGTAGTTGGCGTTACTGCCGACCGCACGATGATGGGGCCGCACGCGTCACATGTTGCCGGCGAGAAGTACATCGCCGCGGCTGTGGATGGAGCAGGCGCGCTCGCCTTCGTGCTGCCCGCCCTTGGCGAGCGGCAGGCTGCGGCCGACATTCTCGAAGCCGTGGACGGACTGCTATTCACGGGCAGCTATTCGAATGTCGAGCCGCACCGTTACGCCGGCCCGGCGAGCGCGGCCGGCACGCTGCACGACCCCGCTCGCGACGCCACCACGCTGCCGCTCATGCGCGCCGCGATCGAGGCTGGCGTGCCGGTGCTCGCCATCTGCCGCGGCTTCCAGGAGATGAACGTGGTGTTCGGCGGCACGCTGCATCAGCAGGTGCACAGCGTTGCACGCTATGACGACCATCGCGAGAACAAGGACGATCCGCTCGACACGCAATACGGTCCGGCGCACGCATTGAAGCTCGTGGAAGGCGGCGTGCTGCAGCAGCTTGCAGGCGGCGCGCGCGAAACACGCGTGAATTCGCTGCACGGCCAGGGCATCGAACGGCTCGGCGCGGGCCTCGTGGCCGAGGCATTCGCACCCGATGGCCTCATCGAAGCCGTGAGCGTCGCGAACGCAGCGGGCTTTGCGCTCGGCGTGCAGTGGCACCCGGAATGGAAGTACGCGGACGACGCGCTGTCGAGCGCGATCTTCCGCACGTTCGGCGAAGCCTGCCGCAACCGCATGCTGGCCCGAATACCGGGCGGGGCCGGACACGACGTGGCGCACGCGCCGCGCGCCGCCCACGCCTGATGCCGGCCCATACAGAACAGAGAGAACGATCATGCATGAAATCGACGAATTCCTGAAAAAGCATCACATCACCGAAATCGAAGCGATCATCCCCGACATGGCGGGCATTGCGCGCGGCAAGATCATCCCGCGCAGCAAGTTCGAATCGGGCGAGGCGATGCGCTTGCCGCAAGCCGTGATGATCCAGACCGTGACCGGCGACTATCCCGAAGACGGGACCCTCACCGGCGTCACCGACCCCGACATGGTGTGCGTGCCCGACCCCTCGACGATCCGCATCATTCCGTGGGCCGTCGATCCCACCGCCCAGGTGATTCACGACTGTGTGCATTTCGACGGCACACCAGTCGAGATCTCACCGCGCCGCGTGCTGCGCCGCGTGCTCGACCTCTATGCCGCGAAGGGCTGGAAGCCGGTGATCGCGCCGGAACTCGAGTTCTATCTCGTCGATATGAACAAGGACCCGGATATTCCGCTTGCACCGCCCATCGGCCGCACAGGCCGTCCGGAAACGGGCCGCCAGGCGTATTCGATCGAAGCGGTGAACGAGTTCGACCCGCTGTTCGAAGACATCTACGAGTACTGCGATATTCAGGATCTCGAAGTCGATACGCTCATTCACGAAGTGGGCGCGGCGCAGATGGAAATCAACTTCCTGCACGGCGATCCGCTCAATCTCGCCGACCGTGTGTTCCTCTTCAAGCGCACGGTGCGTGAAGCGGCGCTGCGCCACCACATGTACGCCACGTTCATGGCGAAGCCTATGGAGAACGAACCGGGCTCGGCCATGCATGTGCACCAGAGCCTCGTTTCGGCGGAAAGCGGCCAGAACCTCTTCACGGGTTCGGACGGCAAGCCCACGGACATGTTCTACGCGTATATCGCGGGCCTGCAGAAGTACACACCCGCACTCATGCCGATCTTCGCGCCGTACATCAACTCGTATCGCCGCCTTTCGCGTTTCATGGCCGCGCCGATCAACGTGGCTTGGGGCTACGACAACCGTACCGTGGGTTTTCGCGTGCCGTACTCGTCGCCGGCTGCGCGCCGCGTGGAGAACCGGATTCCGGGCGTGGACACCAACCCGTACCTCGCGATCGCCGCAACGCTGGCCGCCGGTTACCTCGGCATGACGCAGCACCTCAAGCCCACCGAACCGCTCGTGAGCGACGGCTATTCGCTGCCCTACCAGTTGCCGCGCAATCTCGAGGAAGGCATCTCGCTGATGGCCGCCTGCGAGCCGCTCAACGACATCCTCGGCGAGAAGTTCGTGCGCGCCTATCTTGCGCTCAAGGAAACCGAATACGAAGCGTATTTCCGCGTGATCAGCTCGTGGGAACGCAAGCACCTGCTGCTGCACGTGTAAACGAAAGGAGACACAGCAATGAGCTATCGAATCGACGCCCCCGCCAGCGCGCTGCAGGAAACGCCGACGACGCTACGCGCGCAATCCAGCCGAACGGCGCGCTCGACGAGCGAGTACCGCGCGCTGGACGCCGCGCACCATATTCATCCGTTTTCGGACATGGGCTCGCTCAACAAGACGGGCAGCCGCGTGATCGTGAAGGCGAAGGGCGTGTACCTGTGGGACTCGGAAGGCAACCAGATCATCGACGGCATGGCCGGGCTCTGGTGCGTGAACGTGGGTTACGGCCGCAAGGAACTGGCCGACGCCGCCTACGAGCAAATGCTGGAACTGCCGTTCTACAACACCTTCTTCAAGACCACGCATCCGCCCGTCATCGAATTGTCGGCGCTGCTCGCCCAGCTTTCGCCCGAGCCGTTCAATCACTTCTTCTATTGCAACAGCGGCTCCGAAGGCAACGACACGGTGCTGCGCATCGTGCATCAGTACTGGCTCACGCAAGGCAAACCCTCGAAGAAGGTCGTCATCTCGCGCCGCAACGCGTATCACGGGTCGACGATCGCGGGCGGCACGCTGGGCGGCATGGGCTACATGCACGAGCAGATGCCCTCGAAGGTCGAGAACATCGTGCACATCGACCAGCCGTACTTCTACGGCGAAGCGCAAGGCAACATGACGCCCGAGGAGTTCGGCCTCGCGCGCGCTCAGCAGCTCGAAGCGAAGATTCTCGAAGTGGGCGCGGAGAACGTGGCCGCCTTTATCGGCGAGCCGTTCCAGGGCGCGGGCGGCGTGATCTTCCCGCCTTCGACCTACTGGCCGGAAATTCAGCGCATTTGCCGCAAGTACGACATCCTGCTTTGCGCCGACGAAGTGATCGGCGGCTTTGGCCGCACCGGCGAATGGTTCGCGCATCAGCACTTCGGCTTCGAGCCCGACCTCATCACGATGGCCAAGGGCCTCACGAGCGGCTATGTGCCGATGGGCGCAGTGGGCATTCACGACCGCGTTGCGAAGGCGCTCATCGAAAACGGCGAGTTCAATCACGGCCTCACTTACTCGGGGCATCCGGTCGCCGCCGCCGTGGCCGTGGCGAACCTCAAGCTGCTGCGCGACGAAGGCATCGTCACGCGCGTGAAGAACGACACCGGCCCGTACTTCCAGCAACGGCTGCGCGAGACCTTCGCCAGTCATCCGATCATCGGCGAGATCTCGGGCGCGGGTCTCGTGGCGGGCCTGCAGCTCGCCGAAGATCCGCAGGCGCGCAAGCGCTTCGCCAATGGCGGCGACGTGGGCACGCTCTGCCGCGACTTCTGCTTCAACGGCAATCTCATCATGCGCGCCACGGGCGACCGCATGCTGCTCTCGCCGCCACTCGTGGTCACGCGCGGCGAGATCGATGAAATCGTGTCGAAGGCGAAGAAAGCCATCGACGCAACTGCGCAACAACTGGGTCTTTCTTAACGCGACTTGTCCACGGCGGGCGGCGCAACGGGGTGCTGGGCCTCCCGCCGATCTTCATCTTCAGGGGAAAGCAACATGAGTGTGAGTCATCTTCGTCATGCGGTCGCACTTGCGGCCCTCGCGGCGTGTGCAGGCCTCACGGCCATTTCGAGCCAGCCTGCGCACGCGGCCGACGGCGATTTGAACGTCTATAACTGGTCCGACTACATTGCGAAAGACACGATCCCGAACTTCGAAAAGGAAGCGGGCATCAAGGTCAAGTACGACAACTACGACAGCGACGACACGCTGCAAGCCAAGCTGCTGGCAGGCAGCTCGGGCTACGACATCGTCGTGCCCACGTCGAACTACATGGCCAAGCAGATTCAGGCCGGCGTCTATCAGAAGCTCGACAAGTCGAAGATCCCCAACCTCGCGAACCTCGATCCCGTGCTCATGCACATGATCTCCGACGCCGACCCGGGCAATCAGTACGGCGTGCCCTGGGCGTTCGGCACCGACGGCATCGGCTACAACAAGCAGGCGGTCGAAAAGGCGCTCGGGCCGAACGCGCCCGTGGATAGCTGGGCGCTCGTATTCGATCCGCAAAATCTCTCGAAGCTCAAGGGCTGCGGCGTGTCGTTCCTCGACCAGGCTGTGGACGTGTTCGCCGCGACGCTGCAATACATGCACAAGGACCCCAACAGCACGAACCCCGCCGACTACCAGGCCGCGTTTGACGTGCTGAAGAAAGTCCGTCCGTACATCACCCAGTTCAACTCATCGGGCTATATCAACGACCTCGTGAACAACGATATCTGCGTTGCCGTGGCATGGTCGGGCGACGTCGGCATCGCGCACCGCCGCGCCGAGGAAGCCAAGCGTTCATACGACGTCAAATTCTCGAACGTGAAGGAAGGCGGTTTGCTGTGGTTCGACGTGATGGTCATCCCGAAGGACGCGCCGCACCCCGAAAACGCAATGAAGTGGATCAACTATATCTCCGATCCGAAGGTCAACGCGCAAATCACCAACGAAGTGTTCTACCCGACGGCGAACAAGGCCGCACGCCAGTTCGTCACGCCGGCAGTTGCGCAGGACGCGACGGTGTACCCGCCGGAAGACGTGCTCAAGAAGATGACGCTGATGAAGCCGATGCCGGCTGACATTCTGCGCCTCGAAAACCGTCTGTGGGCCCAGTTGAAGACCGGCCACTGACACGCTGACTCCCCCTGAAGGAAACAAGAAGGAGACGACGCGGAAGAGGGATCGCTCGACCCCTCTCCGCCTGAAGTGAGCAATTCCGAAGTCAGGCCGCGCGGCGCCGCCCCCCTTTTTTTGACGACGCGCGCGAGCCTTCCCGAGCTCCGTTCGCAGTACTGATCGCGAGTCGCGCCAGCGCCCCGTGCGGGCCGGCTCGCGCCTGAAAAACGTGTGCTGCGATCAGAAAGGAACCAAGGTCAGATCATGAATTCGACGTCCAAAGTCAACGCCCCAGACGCTGCGCGCGCCAACGCGACCCCGGCAAAGAACGATGCATTCGTGCGTATCGAAAACGTCGTCAAGAAGTTCGGCGACAGCACCGCCGTGGACAACGTGAGCCTGAACATCGCCAAGAACGAGCTTTTTGCGCTGCTCGGCAGCTCGGGCTGCGGCAAGTCCACCCTGCTGCGCATGCTCGCGGGCCTCGAAACGGCCACGTCGGGCCGCATCTTCGTCGATGGCGAAGACCTCGCATCGCTGCCGCCGTACCGCCGCCCCGTCAACATGATGTTCCAGTCGTACGCGCTCTTCCCGCACATGAGCGTGGAGTCGAACGTCGCGTTCGGCCTCAAGCAGGAAGGCGTGCCGAAGAACGAAATCCGCGAGCGTGTGGCCGACGCGCTCAACCTCGTGCAGATGGGCCGCTACGCGAAGCGCAAACCCCATCAGCTTTCCGGCGGCCAGCAGCAACGCGTGGCGCTGGCGCGCTCGCTCGTGAAGCGCCCCAAGCTCCTGCTGCTCGACGAGCCGATGTCGGCGCTCGACAAGAAGATCCGCCAGAAGACCCAGCTCGAACTCGTGAACATCATCGAGAAAGTCGATGTCACCTGTGTGATGGTCACGCACGATCAGGAAGAGGCGATGACCATGGCCAACCGCCTCGCCGTGATGAGCGAAGGCCGCATCGTGCAGATCGGCTCGCCCGGCGAAGTCTACGAATTCCCCAACAGCCGCTTCTCGGCCGAGTTCATCGGCTCGACCAACCTGTTCGAAGGCAAGGTCGTCGAGGACGAGCCCGATCACATCTTCGTGGAAAGCGAAGACCTCGAAACGCGCATGTACGTGAGCCACGGCGTGACCGGGCCTCTCGGCATGCCTGTGGGCATTTCGGTGCGTCCGGAGCGCGTGCGCGTGACGCGCGAGAAGCCGGGCACGCCGCACAACTGGGCGCGCGGCGTGGTCACGGATGTCGCCTACATGGGCAGCTATTCGCTTTATCACGTGCGTCTGCCCGGCGGCAAGGTGGTCGTCTCGAACCTCTCCAGCTCGCACCTCATGAGCGAGGGTGCGCCCGCCTGGAACGACGATGTCTACGTGTCCTGGTCGCCGGCCAGCGGCGTCGTGCTCACGCAGTAAGGAGGCCTCAATCATGAGTACCACTCTTCACACCACGCCGCGATCCGGCCGCGCAGCCGCAGATGCGCGCCGCGGCGCGCTCGCGCGCCTGTTCTCGCGCTTCGTGCCGTCGGGGCGCACCGCCGTGATCAGCGTGCCGTTCATCTGGCTCACGCTGTTCTTCGCGCTGCCCTTCGTGCTCGTACTGAAGATCAGCTTCGCCGACCAGGTGATGGGCATTCCGCCCTACTCGAACCTGGTCGAGATGAAGGACGGCATGGTGCACTTCGCGCTGCAGCTCGGGCACTACGCGTTCCTGCTGCAGGACAGCCTCTACATCGCCACCTATCTCAGCTCGCTGAAGATGGCGGCGGTCTCCACGATCTTTTGCCTGCTGATCGGCTACCCGATCGCCTATTACATCGCGCGCTCGAACCCGGCCACGCGCAACCTGCTCATGATGGGCGTGATGCTGCCGTTCTGGACGTCGTTCCTGATCCGTGTCTACGCGTGGATCGGCATTCTCAAGGACGACGGCCTGCTCAATCACGCGCTCATTGCCCTCGGCCTGATCCATTCGCCGCTGAGGCTCTATCACAGCGACGCGGGCGTCTATATCGGCATGGTCTATTCGTACCTGCCCTTCATGGTGATGCCGCTCTATGCGCACCTCGTGAAAATGGACCTCACGCTGCTCGAAGCCGCCTACGATCTGGGCGCCAAACCGTGGGTGGCGTTCACGCAGATCACCCTGCCGCTTTCGAAGAACGGAATCATCGCGGGCAGCCTGCTCGTGTTCATTCCCGCGGTGGGCGAGTACGTGATTCCCGAACTGCTCGGCGGCGCCGACACGCTCATGATCGGCCGCGTGATGTGGGACGAGTTCTTCAACAACATGGACTGGCCGATGGCCTCCGCCGTCACCGTGGCGATGGTGCTGCTGCTGCTCGTGCCCATGGCGATCTTTCAGTACTACCAGGTCAAGGAACTGGAGGAAAGCAAATGATCAAGCCCAACCGCGCGCTCTCAACGAGCGTTCTCACGCTCGGTTTCCTGTTCCTCTATATCCCGATCATCAGTCTCGTCGTCTACTCGTTCAACGAGTCGAAACTGGTCACGGTGTGGTCCGGCTTCTCGCTCAAGTGGTATTCGGCGCTGCTGCAGGACGAAGAGTTGCTGAGCGCCGCCTGGCTCTCGCTGAAGATCGGCCTCATGACGGCATTCGCCTCGGTTGTGATCGGCACATGGGCCGGCTTCGTGCTCGCGCGCATGGGGCGGTTTCGCGGCTTCACGCTCTACACGGGCATGATCAACGCGCCTCTCGTGATTCCCGAGGTCATTCAGGGCATCTCGCTGCTGCTGCTCTTCGTCGCGCTCGAACAGATGCTCGGCTGGCCCAAAGGCCGCGGCATCGTGACGATCTGGATCGGCCACGTGATGCTGTGCGTGTCGTATGTCGCGATCATCGTGCAGTCGCGAGTGAAGGAGATGAACAAGTCGCTCGAGGAAGCCGCGCTCGATCTCGGCGCCACGCCGCTCAAGGTGTTCTTCGTCATCACGCTGCCGCTCATCTCGCAGGCGCTGCTCTCGGGCTGGCTGCTCTCGTTCACGCTTTCGATCGACGACCTCGTGCTTTCCGCGTTCCTTTCCGGACCGGGCTCCACCACGCTGCCGCTCGTCGTGTTCTCGCGCGTGCGCCTCGGTCTGAACCCGGAGATGAACGCGCTCGCCACGCTCTTCATCAGCGCGGTGACGATCGGCGTGATCGCCGTGAACTATCTGATGAGCGCACGCGAGAAGAAGCGCATGCGCGACATGCAACTCGCCTTCGTCCAGCCCGATGCGGCCGAAGCCATTACGCCAGCCGCGCCCGCCGGCGCGGTGGGTGCGCCGATCGGCCGTCGCGCCGCCTGATGAGGATTGCCATGCAAGAAGGGGCGGCATGCGCCGCCCCTCACCGAACCCGAACCCGAACTCGCACTGCCTGCAATAACGACCAACAAGGAGAATTTCGATGAAGAAGAAGTTAATCTGTCTGCTGGTGGCCGGGGCGCTGCCAGGGCTCGCGCTAGCGGACTCGACCAGCGAACAGATCAAGGCCCTGCAGGCGCAGCTGAACGCCCTGCAAAAAGAGGTGAAATCGCTCAAGACCGAACTGGCGCAATCGAAGACCCCGGCGAAGACGGCGGCCGCAGCGCCGGTCGTACCGGCCACCGCGGCCGCGCCGGTCGTGGACATCACCTCGCCCGATTACGGCAAGGCGCCCGCGAACCTGACCAACGACCAGGTCGACGCGATGAAGCAGCAGATCGCGAGCCAGCAGCTCAAGGTCGATTCGCTCACCGACGCCGCCAATACCGGTCCGCTCGCGGGCCTGTCGATCACGGGCTATATCGACCCGACATACATCTACAACCGCGCGCCGGGCACTTCGTCTTTCCTGTTCGCGAACCATACGGGTGCGTATAACTACTTCAACAGCACGTTCGGCGATGTCTACCTCGACATCAAGAAGACCTTCGGCGTGGGCCCGATGGCGCCTTCGGCCGAAATCACGCTCATGCCCAACCGCGGCAACGGCATCACGCTGCTGCAGAACGAGCATGGCGAGATCGGCAACAACATCCTGAATACGGCTGTCGTTACCATACCGGTGACTTCCACGGGCACGTTCGTCGCCGGTCTCATGCCGAGCTTCGGCGGCTACGAGGTGCAGCAGTCGAACCAGATGCTCACGCTCACGCATAACCTGCTCTACGACTTCTCGGATCCGGGCAGCTATGTGGGCATCGGCTGGAACTACACGCCGGACGGCAGCAAATGGGCGTTCAAGTTCATGGTCGGCAACGAGCAGTACCGCACCAATGGCGCAGTCGTGCAGACGGGGCAGAACGCGCTGGGCGACCCGATCACTACCAGCAACAGGATCCCGACCTTCACGGCGCGCGCGGATTACACGTGGTCGAGCGCACTCGACATTGGCGGCTCGTTCAATATCGGCCGCCAGACGCTGCCGAGCGCGTTCGATCCGACGACGGGTCAGGCCGCGTATGGCGTGGGTGGCCAGGCATCGAGCTCGGGCGGCTACTTCTTCTTCGGCGAAATGGACGCGACCTACACGCTCGCGGACATCCAGTACAACGCCGAAGTCGATTACGGTCAGCAGCAGCGCGCGGCGTTCAACGGCGGCAACGCACAGTGGTACGGCTTCTCGCTGCTCGCGCACCGCAAGTTCAATGCGCCGGTGGTGGGCCGCATGGGCGTGACGGCACGCTACGACCTGCTCGCGAACGGCAAGAACGGCGGCGGCGGCGGCGGCATCGTGCTCAACTCGAACGGCATGGACCCGTACAACGGCTTCGGCATCGGTGCGGACTGCCTGGCAAACTCGAAGGCCGGCGGCGGCTTCGGCTTCGAGTGCAAGGGCGCAACACGCCAGGACGTCGCGCTCGACCTGCTGTTCTACCCGACGCAGCAGATCCAGGTGAAGGTGGAATATCGCCACGACTGGGCCACGCAGCGCGTGTTCCTGAACAGCGACGGCTCGTACAGCAAGAGCAACGACTTGCTGGGCGCGCAGTTCATCTACTCGTTCTGATGAAGTCGCGGCGGGCGCCGGCCTCGTGCTGTCGCCCGCCGCTTCCCGATTCGCTTTCGCCATGCTCAAATTCGCCAATCAGCCTCATGCCCCGTCCTGGTATGCGGCCACCGCCAACGACACCACCGCGCATCCGGCGCTCGAAGGTGCGCTCGGCGCCGATGTCTGCGTGGTCGGCGCAGGCCTTACCGGGGTTTCGGCCGCGTTGAATCTCGCCGAACGCGGCCACCGCGTCGCGCTCGTGGAAGCCTCGCGAGTAGGGTGGGCTGCAAGCGGGAGAAACGGCGGGCAGTTGATTGGCGGTTTTGCCTGCGGTATCGATACGTTCGCGCAGTTCATGCCCGAAGCCGAGGTCCGGCAGATCTGGGACATGGGCCTGGAAACGCTCGACATCGTGAAGCGGCGCGTCAGGCAGCACAACATCGACTGCGCGCTCACGGCGGGCTATTTCACCGCCGCGAACAAGGCGCGCGACGTGGAGGCGCTCAAACGCTGGCGCGACGAGGCGGCGCAGCGCTTCGGCTACGACCGCTTCCAGTACGTGGACGGCGACGATGTGGACCGCTACGTGGCGTCGTCGCGCTATCCCGGCGGCCTCTACGATCCCGATAGCGGACACCTGCATCCGCTGAACTACACGCTCGGGCTCGCGCGCGCGGCGGTCGAAGCCGGCGTGCGCGTGTACGAAAACAGCCCCGTCACACGACTGCGCGAAGAGGGCGGCGCGCATGTGGTCGAAACCGCGCGCGGCAACGTGCGCGCGAAATTCGTCGTGCTCGCGTGCAATACGTATCTGGGCGATCTTGCACCGGCGCTCTCGCGCAAGATCATGCCCGTGGGCACCTATGTGATCGCCACGGAAAAGCTCGGCGCCGAACGCATGAATGCGCTGATGCCTGCTCAGGCCGCCGTCTGCGACAGCCGCTTCGTGCTCGACTACTTCCGTCCCGCCGCGGACACGCGTCTGCTCTGGGGCGGCAAGGTGAGCTATTCCACCTTCGCGCCGCCCAATCTGGGCAAAGCCATGCGCCGCGACATGCTAAAAACGTTTCCGCAACTCGCCGATGTGGAAGTCGAATATGCGTGGGGCGGCTACGTGGACATCACGATGAACCGCGCGCCGCACTTCGGCCGCCTCTCGCCGACGGTCTATTTCGCGCAGGGCTTCTCTGGCCACGGCGTGAACGTCACGGGCCTCGCGGGCACGCTGATCGCCGAAGCCATTCACGGCCAGGCCGCGCGCTTCGACCTGTTCGGCAAGATCCGTCACCGCGATTTCCCCGGCGGCGCTACACTGCGAACCCCTGCCCTCGTGCTCGCGATGGCCTGGTATCGAATGAAGGACCTGCTTTGATGACACTCGACCTCGACGCCCAGGCGGACGCCCTCGCCCGCCACTCGTACTACGAAGCCACCGCCACGCGCCCCGCCGACGACGACCCCGTGCTCGAAGGCACGCTCGACGCGGACGTGTGCGTGATCGGCGCGGGCTTCGCCGGGCTCTCGGTCGCGCTGGAGTGCCGCGCACGCGGCCTTTCGGTCGTGGTGCTCGACGCCCATCGTCCCGGCTGGGGCGCCTCGGGCCGCAACGGCGGGCAGACGCTCGTGGGCTTCGCGAAAGACGAAGTGCTCGAAAAGCAGCTCGGCGCGCAGGGCATACGCGCAGCGTGGGCGCTCTCCATCGAGGGGGTGAACCTCGTACGCGAGCGCATTGCGCGTTTTGGCATCGATTGCGACTTCACGCCGGGCTATCTGACCGTTGCAACGAAAGCGAAGCGCGTACCCGATCTACGCGCATGGATGGACGCGGCGCGCACGCGATGGGGTTACGATCGGCTCGAATGGCTCGACACCGACGCCACGCGCGCACGCGTGGCATCGCAGCGCTATATCGCGGGCGTCTACGATCCGGTTTCCGGGCATCTGCATCCGCTCAAGTACTGTCTGGGTCTCGCCGCCGCCGCGCGCCGCGAAGGCGCGCAACTCTACGCACATACGCGTGCGCTCGAAGTCGTACGCGGTGCACGGCCCGTCGTCAGAACGGCGCAGGGCGAAGTGCGCTGCCGCTTCGTGGTGTCGTGCTGCAACGCGGCGCCAGGCGGCGTGCTGCCCGGCAGCGTGGCCGCGCGCATCGCGCCCATCGCCTCGTACATCATCGCGACCGAGCCGCTGGGCCGCGAGCTGGCCGACTCGTTGATCGCGCAACGTTCTGCCGTGTGCGACAACAACTTCTTTCTCGACTATTTCCGCGTCTCGGCGGACAACCGCATGCTGTTCGGCGGCCGCGCCGATTCGACAGGCGCCGCGCCCGAGCGCCTGACAGCGGCCATGCAAACGCGCATGCGCGACACGTTTGCGCAGCTCGCCGGCGCGCGCGTGGAATACGCATGGGGCGGCTTTGTCGACGTCACGCGCAACCGCGCGCCCGACTTCGGCGCGATCGACCCGAATTATTACTACGTGCAAGGCTTTTCGGGGCACGGTGTCGCGCTCACGGGCATTGCCGGACGTCTCGTTGCGCAGGCCATCGTCGGCGAGCGCGCCTCGTTCGATCTGTTCGCGCAACTGCGGCACGCGCGCTTCCCCGGCGGCCCCGCCTGGCGGCGGCCCGCGCTCGAAATCGGCATGCTCTATCACCGCGTAATGGAAATGTTCTGACGCGGCACGCGCTGCACGTTCTTCCGGCCTGTTATACCCTTGCGAAAGTCCGCCGCCCTCGCGCGGCGCACGCACTTCTTCCGCCTGAATCGTCTCTTCGCAAGGAGCACCCGCAATGGATTACGTCAATTTCGGCTCGACAGGGCTGCAGGTTTCGCGTCTTTGTCTCGGTTGCATGACCTACGGCGTGCCCGAGCGCGGCACGCACCCGTGGACGCTCGGCGAGGACGCCAGCCGCCCGCTTATCCGCCAGGCACTCGACGCCGGCATCAACTTCTTCGACACCGCGAACACCTACTCCGACGGCACTTCGGAGGAGATCGTCGGGCGCGCGCTGCGCGACTTCGTCAAACGCGACGACATCGTGCTCGCCACGAAGGTGTACAACCGCATGCGGCCCGGCCCGAACGGCCAGGGGCTGTCGCGCAAGGCCATCCTCACGGAGATCGACCATAGCCTCAAACGGCTCGGCACCGATTACGTCGATCTCTATCAGATCCATCGCTGGGACTACAACACGCCCATCGAAGAAACGCTCGAAGCGCTGCACGATGTCGTGAAGGCCGGCAAGGCGCGCTATATCGGCGCTTCGTCCATGTACGCGTGGCAGTTCAGCAAGGCGCTCTACACCTCGCGCCAGCACGGCTGGACGGAGTTCATCAGCATGCAGGATCACGTGAACCTGCTCTATCGCGAAGAAGAGCGTGAAATGCTGCCGCTGTGCGCCGATCAGGGCATTGCCGTGATGCCGTGGAGCCCGCTCGCGCGCGGCCGCCTCACGCGCGACTGGAACGAAACGAGCGAGCGAGCGGCCACCGACAAGTTCGGCGAGACGCTCTACGGCGCCGATGCGGACAAGGCCATCATCGATGCGGTCGCAACCATTGCGCGGGCGCACAATGTCTCGCGTGCGCAGGTCGCGCTCGCGTGGCTGCTGCACAAGCCCGGCATCACGTCGCCGATCATCGGCGCGTCGAAACCGCAGCATCTCGAAGACGCTGTCGCGGCGCTCTCGCTCAAGCTCTCCGACGAAGAGATCAAGACGCTCGAAGCGCCCTATCTGCCGCATGCGGTTGCAGGCCATCAGTAAGCGACGAAGCCGCTGACAGACGCTCGCGCACGATGCGTGCGAGCGTCTGCATGAGCGTGTCGGCGACCTGCGGCGGCGTTTCCGCATAGCCGAGCAGGAAGCCGTTGTAGCGCGTGGCGTCGGGTGCGTCGACACCATCGACGCCATCGGCACAGTACGCGCTCAATGGCGAGAGATGCAGGCCGTGTGCACGCGCGGCTTCGCTCACATCGGCGTCGGAAAGCGGCGCGTCGAGGCGCACGCTCAAATGCATGCCGCCCGCGTCCGCCGACACCGTCATCACGCCGGCCAGATGTTTGTCGATGGCGGCGACGAGGCCGTCGCGGCGCTCTTCGTAGAGCTTGCGCATGCGCCGCAAATGGCGCGCGTAGCGCCCGCTTTCGATGAATTCGGCCAGCGCAAGTTGTTCCGCCACGCGCCCCTGGCGCACGAGCGTGTGATGCGCCTGCGCGAACTGTGCCGTCACGCGCCGCGGCACGATCATGAAGCCGATGCGCAGCGCCGGAAACAGCGTCTTGCTGAAGGTGCCGAGATAGATCACGGGCGCATCGTCGGCGAGGCCCTGGATCGACGGCAGCGGCGGCCCGTCGTGACGCAGCTCGCTGTCGTAGTCGTCCTCGACGATCCACGCGCCGCACGCGCGCGCCTGCTCGATCAGCGCGAGCCGCCGCTCGAGGCTCAGCACGCAGCCCAGCGGATACTGATGCGACGGCGTGAGATAAACGAGTCGCGGCGGCCGCTCGCGCCAGTCTTCGGAGCGCGCCGCCATGCCCGCCGCATCCACGCTCATCGGCACGAGTTGCAGACCCGCGGCCGCAAACGCCACGCGCGCGCCGAGATAGCCCGGATTTTCGATCCACGCGCGTTCGCCATGATCTGCGAAGAAACGCGCGCACAAGTCAAGGCTCGACTGCGTGCCGTCCGTGACGAATACCTGGTCGGGTTGGCAGCGCACCCCGCGCGACACGCGCACGTATTGCGCGATCGCCTGACGCAACGCGGGCATGCCCGCGCTGTCGCCATAGCCGAGATCGAGCGCGCGCAACTCGCGCAGCGCGCGCTCGACCGCCGTGCGCCATTGCGCGTAGGGAAACGCGTCCAGTGCGGGCACACCCGGGCGCAGCGCCTTCGAACCGTCGCGGCCCGAACGGCGCGGCGGCAGTTCGCGCACGCGGCGCGCAAGCGCAGGCACAGGTTCTTCGCGCTGCGCGGTGTGTGCCGGCGTTGTCGCTGCGCCGGCGCTGATTGCGTTGACGACCGAACCGTGGCGCGTCGCGCTGACGAAGCCCTCTTCCACGAGCCGCTCATAGGCATAGAGCACCGAATTGCGCGCGATACCGAGCTGCTCCGCGAGCGCGCGGCTCGACGCGAGGCGCGTGCCGCGGCCAATGTCGCCGTCGAGAATGGCGAGGCGCAGGCTCTCGTAAAGCAGGTCCTGCTGCGTGAGCTTGCGCACGGCGCGCTTCGCATAGGCCGTCATCATCAACGCGTAGTCCAAACCCGTGGCTCCATTGTTTTCGGTTTCGGCAGGACCAACAATGGTGCCACAAACCGCTTACGCTTGGGAGTCCGGGCTAGCCTGTCAACAAGGAGAAGGAGACAACACATGACGGACACGACGCTTCAGGTCCGCGCCGTCGCACCCGGCGATTTCGCTGCGTGGCTACGTTTGACAAGCCGTGTGAAGCGCCGCAGCCTCAGGCGAGATCCTTGAGCAACGAGGCGCGCACCTCGCCGTCGATGGTCTGCGTCGGCACGCGGTAATTCGGATGATCGCAGCCTATCGCGAGCGCGGCCCCCTCGCGCAAACGGGTTTTCATCTGCGGCGTGAGTTCGAAGCGGACGAAATGCACCGCCGAGGTCTTTTCGGCGTTCTCGCGTTCGAGGTCCTCGTCGGCAATCGCGTAGACGGGCGGCTCGCCGTCCACCTGGACGAACACCTTGTCCTCTATGCCGATCAGCCGCGCCAGCGCCGCGCGCCGCTCGACTTCGCTCTCGTACTCGAGCTGCATGGTCGCCTTCAGGTTGTCGCCGTCGGGCACGAGCGGCAGATAGGCCGCCAGTTCGCCCTGAATGCCGTCTTCGTCGAAGATCTTTTCGATGTGCAGCATCTCCTGGATCTGGTAGCGGATCGTCGTCTCGTCCTCGAACAGGAACGTGAGGTGATTGCCGAGCGACACCGCGCGCTGCTTCTTGTGCTCGATGATGCGTTTGCGCATGTCGCCCCGCACCCTGGCGTAGGCTTCCAGCGTCAACAGCGAATTTCTCGCGATCGTCATGAGTCGTGCCTCGTGAATGTTGCGCTTTGGCATCCGTGCCTAAATGCCATAGGCGCGGCGCAGCAAGGTAATGGGGTGAGCGAGCGGCGGCTCGCCCAGCTGGTTCTCTTCGATGCCCTGCGCAATGTGATGCCCTGCGAGCTGGCAATCGGACGAAATGAAGTTCGGCCCGGCCTGGCCTGGCTCGGCCTGCCCCATCTGCTTGAACACGGGCGTGCCGATCTTCATCGACATGGCGTGGAATTCCTTCTTCACGCCGAACGTGCCCGCGTGTCCCGAACAGCGCTCGACCACGGTCACCTTCGTTTCGGGCACGAGCGAAAGCAGGTCGAAAGTCTTGCGGCCGATGTTCTGCACGCGCGCATGACACGGCACGTGATACGACACGTTGCCGAGCGGCGAGCGGAAATCGGTCTTGAGCAGGCCGTCGCGATGACGCGCCACGAGATACTCGAACGGGTCCCAGAACGCGTCGCTCACGGCTTTCGTGCTGGCGTCGTCGGGGAACATCAGCGGCAGTTCGTGCTTGTACATGAGCACGCAGCTCGGCACCGCGCCGATCAGTGCATACCCTTCGCGCGCGTAACGCGCGAGCATGGGCATGTTCTGCGACTGCTTGTGCGCCACGCCCTCCAGGTTGCCCTGCTCCAGCAGCGGCATGCCGCAGCACCATTCGCTCTTCACCAGTTCGTAGGGAATCTCGTTGTGGTCGAGCACTGCGAGCAGGTCGTGGCCGATGCCCGGCTCGTTGAAGTTCACGTAGCAGGTCGCGTAGATGGCGACCTTGCCCGGCGTGCGTTCGCCGTCGCGCACCTCGCTCGAAGCCGCGCGTTTGGCAACGTTACGAAACTTGTGCGTAGCGAAGTCGGGCAGCCACGCCTTGCGGTCGACGCCCAGCATGTCCTCCATCGCACCGCGCATCGCCTTCGTGTGATTGATGGCGTTGACCGCTTGCGTCACGACGGGAATGCCGGCGATCTGGCCGAGCGCGTCGGTATTCGAGAGCACGCGGTCGCGCAGCTTCACTTCGCCCTTGCGGTAGTGAACGGCCTTGGCGCGCAGCATCAGATGCGGAAAGTCCACGTTCCACGGATGCGGCGGCACGTACGGGCACTTCGTCATGTAGCAGAGATCGCACAGGTAGCACTGGTCGACGACCTTGTCGAAAGAGGCCTTGTCGACGTCGTGCGCTTCGCCGGTATCGGTTTCGTCGACGAGATCGAACAGCGTGGGAAACGCGCCGCAGAGCGACACGCAGCGCCGGCAGCCCGCACAGATATCGAACACGCGCGCGAGTTCCGTATCGAGCTGGGCCTGGTCGTAAAAAGCGTCGGATCGCCAGTCGAGCGGATGGCGGGTCGGCGCTTCGAGACTGCCTTCCTTGTGGGGCATGACGTCTCCTTCTTTTATTTATCAGCCAAATACGCGGCTTGAACGAGCGCGCGCATACGCGCGCCGGTGCTGGCCCGGCACGCGAAACAACATGCGCGCGCGTCATGCGTGCGTGCCGTCAGGCACGCGAGCGATGCCCGGCCCGCCTCAGTCCGCCAGCACGTCCAGCGCCTTCGTATAGCGGTTGGCGTGGCTGCGCTCTGCCTTGGCGAGCGTCTCGAACCAGTTCGCGATTTCGTCGAAGCCTTCGTCGCGCGCGACCTTGGCCATGCCGGGATACATGTCGGTGTATTCGTGCGTTTCGCCCGCAATTGCCGCCTGCAGATTCAGCCGCGAAGTGCCGAACGGCAGCCCGGTTGCCGGATCGCCTACCGCTTCCAGATATTCCAGGTGGCCGTGCGCGTGGCCGGTTTCGCCTTCGGCGGTCGAGCGAAACAGCGCCGCGACATCGTTTTGTCCTTCTACGTCGGCCTTGGCTGCGAAATACAGATAACGGCGGTTGGCCTGTGATTCGCCGGCAAATGCATCCTTGAGGTTCTGTTCCGTCTTCGAGCCCTTTAGCTGTGCCATCTGTGCCTCCATCGTTCGACCTGATATGTGGGGACGCGACGCCATTCGCCTTCGTGCGATGCAACATGAGCGGGCGAACTTGCCGCACTATCAATCTAGGTTGTGGCGATTGCGTTCCCAATTGTGATTTTCAATCCCGCCGATAGCGTAGCCGGGTTTACGCGGGCAGAAATGGGCATGAATGGGGCCGGTCCAGGCACGCGCCGTGCGCGCGGCGATCTGTCCTGCACTCTTCGCTTTGCGCGTGCGCGGAGTCGTCCTAGACTTTGAAATTGCCGACGCGCCCGATCCATATTGCGGAGATGCCATGCGACTTACGATCCTGATCAACGGTTCCGATCCGACCGTCAATCACGACTATGCAGTGCTCTGGCTCGACACCGACCAGCAACGCTGGTCCCGCGAGTCTCACGAAGGGATCGACCTGCCGGAATGGGGTGAATTGCGCGACGTGAATGGTGTCACGTCGCTATGCGCGCCGCTCGAAAACGAGCCGCTGTGCACGCTGCGCGGCCTGCATGTGAACCGCCGCCAGGAAATCAGTTCCGCACACGGCGACGCGACATGGTCGTGCGAAACCTCGCACTCGCCGATGGAAGGCCAATGGCGCCTCCAGGCTGTGGACCGCCAGATGGTCCGCGCGGAGCATTCGCTTTTTGCAGGCTGAGTCGTTGTTGATGATCTGATCGATTGAATGCAGGCGGCATCATTTGCCGTCTCGCTCCTCGCGCAGCAACGCAACGCTGCCGCGCCCATTGCTTCTGTTTGTGCATCACCTCCTGCTTGCGCCCGCCCTCTCGCGGGCGCGCGTTTTTTTGCGCCGCGTTTTTTCTCCCGCCTCCACGCGTCGTCATGCGCCCGCTATACTTTCAGCCCGCTTGATCCCACCCCAGTCCAGCCTGTCCTTTCGATGAAGAAGCTGTTTGCCTCGCTTGTTGCCTCCCTGCTGCTCGCCGCCGCGAGCCATACAATCGCCGCACCGGCCTGTTCGCAATTCGTGCCAGACGGCCAGTTCCCGACGCTCACGAATCAGCGCATGGCGCCGAAAACGCGCATGCTTTGCTATGCGGATTTTGTCGTGCTGCATTCGGGCGTCACACACGGGCCGCTGTGGTCCGCCGAGCATCTCACGCGCGACCATCTCGAAGCCGCGAAGGACATGACGCGCACTAACCGCTTCTTCGAAGACGACCGGCTGCCCGAAGGCGAAGGCGCGACGCTCGCCGACTACAAACGCAGCGGCTTCGACCGTGGCCATATGAGCCCGGCGGGAAACCGATGGAATGCGCAGGCCATGGCGGAATCGTTTTCACTCGCCAACATCGTTCCGCAGAATCGCGAGAACAACCAGCGCCTTTGGGCCCATATCGAAACCGCGGTGCGCAAGCTCGCATCGAAGTATGGCGAAGCCTATGTCGTGACCGGCCCGCTCTTCACGGGCGCGCAGCTCCAGACGATCGGCGCGACGCGCGTGCTGGTGCCGACGCAGATCTTCAAGGTCGTGTACGTGCCTTCGCAGCAGCTCGCGTTCGCGATCGTCGCGGACAACACGGCTGCCGATCGCTACGACGTGCGCCCGGTGCGCGACCTCGAAGCGCAGAGCGGCATTGCGTTCCCGGGCATTCCGGCGAATGTCGCGGCAAAGGAAAAAGTCTCGTTCAATGGCCGCGGCTTTGCCGTGAGCAAATGGGGCTGGTAAGCGCGCCCATCATGCAGAAGGAGGATCGAACGGTGTTCGACGCATACGCAAACGACAACGATGTGCTCAACGTGCAAGGCGACGCGCTCACGCTCACGAACGGCACGACGCGCGTGACGCTCGCCGGCACGCTGGAACTCACGCGCGACAAGCGCGGCCTCGCCGCCGCGCTGGCGCTGAAGGCGGCGCTCGACGACGTCGTGAAGAAGCTGCAGGCCGACCCGCACCTGCCCGCGAAGGTCGCCGACGAGCCGGACCAGAAGCCCGGCGTCGCCGACAATCCGTTCAACTGATCACGCGCACGCGAAACGTGCGCGTGGTTAGAACGGCTTGCCTTCGCTCTCGCGCCACGCGCGCGCCATGAGCGTGTTCGACGGCAGCGTTTCGTCGAGCAGCTTCTTCGCGCTCTGCGCGCCCGCGATCGGCAGGCCGGTGGGATCGATCGCGCCGATCTGCGCGAGCACCGAAGCCTGGTCCCAGTAGATGTGCTCGTTATAGAGCTTGTTGCCGCGAAAGCAGATCACGGCGAGCATCGGGACTTCGAAGTATTTGCCCGTGGGCGCGAGGCCCGGCAGCAGCCAGTCGATCTCGCGGTCGTGCGTGCAGCAGAAGATGAACTCGTCCACCACGCGGTCCGAGCCGATCGTGCGCGAGATCGGGATCAGGCGCGTGTCCTGCGGGTTCGAATGCACGAAATGGTGCGTGTAGAAGCGCTTGAGTTCGTCGTGGCCCACGCCGCCCGTCATCGTCGGAATGTGGTTGACGTAGGGCTGCGCGACCATGGTCGGCATCACATCGCTCGGGTTGCGCGCGACGAACTCGTGATAGCAGTGCGCTTCCCACAGCGCGTTGAAGTCGTAGATCGGGCCGAGCACGCGGCGCAGCATGGCGAGCGTGCGCGAGTAGGCCATCATCGTGGCGGGCCTGTCGTAGGTCTTGCGCGAAGACGAAGCGAACGCGTGATCGCAGCCCGGGTACGTATACAGCTCGACGTGAGGCTTGCCCGCCAGCCCCTGCGCGATGCGCTCGCGCGTGGCGGCGTCGCAGTGGGCGTCGTCGGCGCCGAAGTGCAGCATCAGGGGACACGTGATGCGCGCGGCTTCGTCCAGATGGTTTTCGAGCCCCACGGCGTAATAGCCGATCGCGCAATCGACATCGGTGCGCGCCGCGCTCAGATACGCGAGCTTGCCGCCCAGGCAGAAACCCACCACGCCGACCTTGCCGCGATGCTGCGCATGCGCGCGCAGCGCGGCGAGCGTTTGCGCCACGTCCTGCATCGCGAGGTCGACGTCGAAGCGCTCGTAGAGCGAGAACGCCTTCTGCGCGTCGGCGCCTTCGTAGCCGAGATCGACGTTCGGCTCCAGACGCCAGAACAGGTCCGGCACCATCACGACGTAACCTTCCTCGGCGTAGCGGTCGGCGAGCGCGCGCATGTAGCCGTTCACGCCGAAGATCTCCTGCAGCAGGACGAGGCCGGGGCCGCTACCTTCGGGCGGCAGCGCCGTGTAGGCGCGGAACTCGCCGCCGTCGTGCGACTTCACCTGGGTCCATTGTCCGTTCATCGGGGCTGTCTCCTCTCTTCGGTTCGGTTAGTTGCCGTAGATTAGCGTCGATCTCGCCCCGCTGCAGCGCGTCGCGCCATTCACGCCGCGCCGAAGCCGCCCGTCACCGCGAGCGGCGGCAGCGCCGACTCCCCGCGTATCCACGCGTACTGCGCAAGCTCGGCCATTTCCTTGTCGCCGCGGCTGTCGCCATAAGCGTAGAGCGTGGCGGGCGCATTCGCCCCCCACCACGCGCGCAGGCGCGCGACCTTCTCCGGCCCCCAGCAGTTGTTGCCCGCCAGACGGCCCGTGTACACGCCATCGCGCCATTCCAGTTCGCTCGAAAGCACGGTGCCGATGCCGACCGTCTGTGCCCACATGCGCAGGTAGATCGACGGCGACGCGCTCACGAGCACGACCTCGTGCCCGAGCGCCTGGTGTTCGGCCACGCGCGCGAGCATGTCGGCGCGCAACAGCGCGGGGAGGCGGCGCTCGACGAAGCGCTGCGCGGCGGCTTCGAGCACCTCGCGCCGCACGCCTCCCATCGCGGCGTAGAGAAAGCGCGCCTTGGTCGGCCCGCGCGGCGACCAGCCGAGCGGAACGCCGACGAGCGAGGGCAGGCAGCGCAACGCGGCGGCGGCGAAGCGGGCGGGGCCGGCAGCGTCGAGCATGAACGCGCGAAAGCTGTCGGACGTGGTGATGGTGCCATCAAAGTCGAATGCGGCGACGACGCGGTCGTTCATGAAGCGATAGGGGCCTGGCGTGGAAGAAAAGGCGACGCGGCTGCGCGCGCCGAACGCGCCGACATTGTCGGCGCAAACGCGATCCTGCTGCAATGCAGCCAGGCTGCGCTCCATGATATTGACGTAATTCGTCAACATGCATCGATATGGACGCGCATTGATGCCGTAGCGTGAACGCGAGATCCTTCGGCCAGGCGAAGGTTTGCGCCCGTCAGCCCGACGATCATAATGTTCCAGGAGACAGAGGGACACCCATGAGAAACCTGACCGAGCAACTCACCCAGTACGCGGCTTATCACCGCGACGCGCGCAACATCGGCACCCATTTCGTCGGCATTCCGCTCATCGTGCTCGCGCTCGCAGCGCTGCTTTCACGCCCGGTGATCGCGCCCGGACTGCCGCTTCCCGTCTCGCCCGCGTGGCTCCTGTTCGGCGCCGCGACGATCTACTACCTCGTGCTGGACATACCGCTCGGCCTCATGATGGCGATCGCCTCCCTCGCTTGCGTGGCCTTCGGCGCATGGCTCGCGCAACAAGGCACCGCCGCGTGGCTGGGCGGCGGCGTGGCGCTGTTCGTGGTCGGCTGGATCTTCCAGTTCGTCGGGCATATCGCGTGGGAGCATCGCAAGCCCGCATTCGTCGACGATCTCATCGGCCTCATGATCGGGCCGCTCTTCGTGCTCGCCGAAGCGCTCTTCAGCATCGGCTGGCGTCCGCAGTTGCGTGCCGCCATCGAGGCGAAGGCGGGACCTGTGCGTATCAATCCGCCGCGCGCCCGGCAAGCGCAGCAGTAAGCGGCCGTTGAAAGGTCCTCAGCGCTCGAACCGTACGAGCCGCGCCGCGTGCACCGCCGTGAGCGCGACGGCGAGCCAGATCGGCACGTAAGTCCCGAGTTCGCGCATGCCGAGGTGCTCCCCCAGCAGCGTGACCGAAACGATCACCAGCAGCACCGGCTCGACATAGCCGAGGATGCCGAAGAGCGCCATCGGCAGCAGCCGGCTCGCCTTCAGGTAGGACGCGAGCGCGACGGTGCTGAGCACGCCGAGTCCGGGCAGCAGCACGAAGGCGAGGAACTTGTGCGCCTCGACCAGCGCGAGCGAGCCGCCCGCGCGGGCTTCGATCGCCGCGACCGGCACGAGCAGCAGCATCTCCACGGCGAAGGTGACGAGCGAATCCGCGTGAATTTTGCGGCGCAGCACGAAATACGGCGGATAGCCGAACGCGACCAGCAGCGTGGGCCACGAGAACGCGTGCGTCGTCCACAACTCGTGCGCCACGCCTACGGCGGCGCACGCCACGGCGAGCCATTGCAGCGGTTCGAGGCGCTCGTGATAGTAAAAGCGGCCCACCAGCACCATGATGAGCGGCAGCAGGAAATAGCCCAGCGACACCTCCAGCATGCGCCCGTGCAGCGGCGCCCACAGAAACACCCATAGCTGCGAGCCCAGCAGCGCGGCGCTCGCCACCAGTGCGAGCGCGGTGCGCGGCTGCGTCACCATGCGCGCGACGAGCGCGCGCAATTGCGGCGCGCGCTTGCGCAACACCAGCAGCGCCAGCGCGCCGGGCGCGGTCCAGATCACGCGCCACGCGAAAATATCGAGGCCGCCGAGCGGCGCGAGCAGGAGCGTATAGGCCGACATCAGCGCGAACAGCGCCGAAGCGCCCACGGAAAGCGCAATGCCGCGCCCGGGTTCGTACGGGTTCATCGGCAGGCGCGGGGACGCGAAGCGTAAATGCGGGAATCGCGAGCGGCGCGAAGCGTAGATTTGGCACGCGCGGGTAAAAACGTTGTCATTTGAATTGGATATTGAATAAGGCGCGGGCCGGCGAAAGCGCCGGCGAGACCGCATTCTAGTCGCGTTTGGGCGGCGGCAGGCGGCGCAAACCCGCACCGGACAAAGCGGGCACACGCCGTGCTCGCTTTGCGAGCCAGGTGCGGCCGAGCAATTTAGTCCGGCAGATCACGCCGCGATGGACTAGAACGTAAGTCTCGCCACGCCAGCCCGCCGTCGCCTTGACTGGCTGGATTTCGCGGCTGGAATTCGCTTCGACAAGCGAGATTTCACCGGTCCGCTGGAGCCGCGCCCGGCTTATCCCCGAGCGCCACGCCTTCGCCCGCCGCCGCGACTCACGACGCCGTCCCCAACGTCCAACGCCCCCTGGAGCCCGCATGCCATTTTCTGCGCCCCGCCCCGCCGTTGCCGACCCCGCCGGAGCATTTGCCCTTTCGCCTGCCGCCAGCGCATTCGCCGCCGAAGTGCGCGCCGGTTTGATGCGCTCGCCCCAAAAGGAACTGCCGTCGAAATATTTGTATGACGAAGTCGGCTCGGCGCTCTTCGAGGTCATCACCGTGCTGCCCGAATACGGCGTCACGCGCAGCGAGGAGCGCCTGCTCACGCGCTACGCGTCCGAGATCGTCGAGGCGCTGCCCTCCGATGTGACAGTTGCCGAACTCGGCAGCGGCAGCGGCCGCAAGACGCGCCGCATTCTCGAAGCGCTCTGCCGCAAGCGCCCCACGTCGTACTGCCCGATCGAGATTTCGCGCACCGCGCTGCAACTGTGCCGGCGCGAACTGGCCGACATCGAGCGCATTTCGATCGTCGGCTATGAGCGCGACTATCTCGCCGGACTTTCCGAGGTGAGCCGCCAGCGCAAAGACGGCGAGCAACTGCTCGTGCTCTTTCTCGGCAGCACGATCGGCAACTTCGCACGCCTCGCGGCCACGCGCTTTTTGCGTGACATCCGTGCGATGCTGCGCCCCGGCGACACGCTGCTGCTCGGCACCGACCTCGTGAAGCCCGTGGAGACGCTGATCGCCGCCTACGACGACGCCATCGGCGCCACGGCCGCCTTCAACCTGAACCTGCTGTCGCGCATCAACCGCGAGCTGGACGCCGACTTCGACCTGCACGACTTCGAGCACGTCGCGCGCTTCAATCCGGACGTGCGCAGTATCGAGATGCATCTGCGCGCGAAGCGCGACGTGCACGCCGAGGTGCGCTCGGCGAATCTCAGCGTCGAGATCGGCGCAGGCGAGACGATCTGGACCGAGAGCAGCCACAAGTACCACGCCGACGAAATCCCGGCGATCGCCGCCGACGCGGGCTTCGAATGCACGCGCCAGTGGGTCGAGAAGGATTGGGGATTCGCGGAAAGCCTGCTTGGAGTGAAGTAAGCGTCGCCTGCAACGAAAAAGCGGTGCGCCGGCAATGGGCGCACCGCTTTTTTTATCGGGCGAATTTCAGTGCTGCTCGAAGCGTTCGTAACGTTTTTCAGTCAGCCGTTCCTCGCTTTCCACCGAGTTCACGCGCGCGGCGGGCGGCCCGTGGCGCAGCCACGAAAGCATGCGGTCCACCTGGTTCGCCGTGCCCTGGATCACGGCTTCGACCGAGCCGTCCTCCATGTTCGCGACGTAGCCGCGAATGCGCAGCGCGTGCGCCTGGCGCACCGTCGCGTGACGAAAACCCACGCCCTGCACCGTCCCGCGCACGCGCACGTAATACGTTTCGAGGCGCGTATCCAGATCCGGTTCGCTCATTGTTCGTTTCTCCATGCATCCTTTACGGTCGGCATTGTAGACGCCAACGCGCGCACGCGCCGGGCCCGCGCCACGTACAATCCGTGCCACGCCGCGCACGCGGCGCCGTCACCGAACCTGGAAACGACCCTGCAATGACCGACACCTCCCGAGCCAACCGCGATCTCGTCCTGATCACCGGAGCATCCGGCTTCGTCGGCTCGGCCGTCGCCCGCATCGCGCAGGAAAAGGGTTATGCCGTGCGCCTGCTGGTGCGCGCGACGAGCCCGCGCAAGAACCTCGAAGCGCTCGACGCCGAAATCGTCACCGGCGACATGCGCGACGCCGCCTCCATGCGAAAGGCGCTCGACGGCGTGCGCTACCTCTTCCACGTCGCCGCCGACTACCGCCTGTGGGCGCCCGATCCGCACGAAATCGAGCGCGCCAACCTCGAAGGCGCCGAAGCCACCATGCGCGCGGCACTCGACGCGGGCGTGGAGCGCATCGTCTACACGAGCAGCGTGGCCACGCTGAAGGTCACGAGTTCGGGCGACTCCGCCGATGAAACCTCGCCGCTCACCCCCGAGCAGGCGATCGGCGTATACAAGCGCAGCAAGGTGCTTTCCGAGCGCGCCGTGGAGCGCATGATCGAGCGCGACGGCCTGCCCGCCGTGATCGTCAATCCGTCGACGCCGATCGGCCCGCGCGACGTGAAGCCCACGCCTACTGGCCGCATCATCGTCGAAGCGGCCACGGGCAAGATTCCCGCGTTCGTCGACACCGGCCTGAACCTCGCGCACGTGGACGACGTGGCCAACGGCCACTTCCTCGCGCTGGAGCGCGGGCGCATCGGCGAGCGCTATATCCTCGGCGGCGAGAATCTGCCGCTGCAGCAGATGCTTGCCGACATCGCCGGCATGGTGGGCCGCAGGCCGCCCACGATCGCACTGCCGCGCTGGCCGCTCTATCCGCTCGCGATGGGCGCCGAAGCCGTGGCGCGCTTCACGAAGCGCGAGCCGTTCGTGACCGTCGATGCGCTCAAGATGTCGAAAAACAAGATGTATTTCACGTCGGCGAAGGCAGAGCGCGAGCTCGGCTATCGCGCGCGGCCGTATCAGGAGGGCTTGAAGGATGCGCTCGCCTGGTTCCGCGAAGCGGGGTATCTGAACGGCAAATGAGCGCTAAATGAGCGCTAAATGAACGCGGAACAAACGCGAAATAAGCGCGAAACAAGCGCCCCTGCGGAAACTGTTACAACTTTTCCTGCGACATGCGTACAACGCCTGAAGGGCAATGCGCGCGACCTGCGGGTAAAATCGCGGGTCTTACCTGAGAAGCTCGCATGAATCTTCAAGACCAGATTGGCGTGCTCGAAGCGGGCGTCGATCAGCTCCTTCAGGCCGCCGCCGCGCACGCACCGCGCGCCGATGAACGCGCCGCCGCCGTTCCCCAGCAGGAATCTCCCGTTGCAAAGAGCGATACGGAGCATGCCGTCGCTGTAGAGCCGCGAGCCGTTACTGTCGATACGGTCGCGGATACTGCCGATGCTGCCGCGGCCGTTGATGCCGTTGATGCCGTTGATGCCGTTGATGCCGTTGATGCCGTTGATGCCGTTGATGCCGTCGAAGCCGCAAGCGCAACCGCGACCGACACTGCCGAAGCCGTCGAACCCGCCGCCGAGGCGGCCAACGCCGCGCATGCGCAGCCGGAACTGCACGTGGCACGTCCGTCGCAAAACGAGATCACGCTGACGATCGGCGGCCAGACGGTGACGCTCAACGCGCTGCAAGTCGGCCAGATGATCGAGGAGCTGTCGAATGCGCGCGCCTCGATGCAGCCCGAACCGCCGCCGGGCATTCCGCCAGGCTGGCGGTTCGCATCGACGAGGAATCCGATGATGGCCGTGCAGAAACAATCCAACGGCGACCGCTTGCTGGTGCTGCGCCACACGGGCCACGGCTGGGTGCCGTTCACGTTCTCGCCCGACATCGTCGTGCAGATGTACATGCTGCTCACGCAGCGCTAACGCGCGAGCGGGCATCGATAAAGCAAAAAAGCCGTCGAAACCGACGGCTTTTTTGCATTTGCGGCGCCTGGTTACGAGCGCTTCAGCGCCCCTGCACCGGCGCCTGCACGCGCGCCTTCCACTGGCCGCCCTTGCCGCGCCAGAAGCGCCAGGCCGAAGCGAACGTCGCGCCCACGTAGAACAGCGCAACGAGCGGCAGGAACGGCGCCCACAGCGGCGAGCGCCGGTAGTAGGCGAGCATGGGCGAATACGCGCAGCACATCAGCGCCCACGCGATCCACGCGGGCCAGCCCTTCGGCCCGAGCACGAGCGCGACCACGGGCGGCGCGAGATAGATGATCGTCATGCCGAGAAGCGTGCCCGCGAGCTGCCACGCCGAGTAATGCAGCTGCGTAAACGCCGTGCGCGCGATCATGTTCCAGATGTCCTTCCACGAATCGTACGGGCGCAGCGACACGCTCTTCGCGGCGACGTCGAGCCGGATCGGATGATGCCCTTCGCCGCGATGCTTGATGCGCGCGGCGAGGCTGCAGTCGTCGATCAGCTCGGCGCGGATCGATTCGATGCCGCCAGCCTCCTCGAGCGCCTGGCGGCGCACCAGCATGCAACCGCCGGCCGCGGCCGCCGTGCGGTTCTTCGGGTTGTTGACCCACGAGAACGGATACAGCTTCGCGAAGAAAAACACGAACGCCGGAATCAGCGCCTTTTCCCAGAAGGAGTCGCAGCGCAGCCGCACCATCAGCGAGACGAGGTCGCGGCCTTCGGCCTGGGCGCGCACCACGAGCTGCGCGAGCGCTTCGGGCGGATGGCCGATGTCGGCGTCGGTGAGAAGCAGGTAGTCGGCGGGCAGCTTGAGCGTGCGCACCGCCTCGATGCCCTGCGACTGTGCCCACACCTTGCCCGACCATCCCGCCGGCAGCGGCCTGGCCGTAATCACGCTGAGCTTTTCAGGGCACTGCAGCGCAAGCGCGGCGGCGCGTGCGGCCTGCGCGGTGCCGTCGGTGCTGTGGTCGTCGATCACGACCACGTGAAATTCGCCGCCGTAGTCCTGCTGGAGCAGCGAGGTCACGGCCTCGCCAATCGCGTCGGCCTCGTTGCGCGCCGGCACCACGGCGCACGCGGCAGGCCAGCCGGCCGCGGGCTCGACGAGCGGCAGCGGCTCGGCCGGGCGCGCGCGCCAGAAACCGCCGCGCCCGAACAGCAGCACGAGCCAGATCAGCAGCGAGAGACAGGAGACGGCAAACAGTATGGTCGTAGTCATGCGTTGTTACTCTCGATCGAAGGGGCGCGCACGCCCACGCGGCGCGACAGCCACATGGCCGCCGTGCGCAGGAGCACCACGGCCCAGTCGGGTGCGCGCAGCGCAGGCCGCGCGCGGAACACATCGTAGCCGCCGCGCTCGATGATTTCGAGCACGCGCAGTCCGCCATGCACGACGCTGCATAGCTCGAGGCCGAAGCGCCCCGGCACGCGCAGCGCGAGCGGCGCGCCGCTGATCATCAGCGAGCGCGCGCGCGCCGCCTCGTGTGCCATCAGCGCGCGCCAGGCGTCGTCCACCCTGCCCGCGGCGATCTGCGCTTCGGTTACGCCGAAGCGTTCGCGCTCGGCGAGCGGCAGGTAAATGCGGCCGCGCGCCCAGTCGGCGCTCACGTCCTGCAAGAAGGTGACGAGCTGCAAGGCGGTGCAGATCGCATCGGAATCGGCCAGATTCTCGGGCGTCGCTGCGTGGATCAGATGCAGCATCAGATGGCCGACCGGGTTCGCCGAGCGCCGGCAAAAATCCAGCAGCTCGAAGCGGTCGGCATAGCGCGTCGTGTCGATATCCTGATCGAACGCCGCAACGAGGTCGTAAAACGGCTCGAGCGGCAGGCGGCACTCGCGCACCACGTCCGCGAGCTTCGCGAACAGCATGGGGTGCACGCGTGCGGGCCGGCCTTCGGCCACGGCGTTCAGGCCTTCGCGAAAATCGGCGAGGCGCGTGTGGCGCTGCCCGGGGCTCCAGTCGCCTTCGTCCGCGATGTCGTCGAGCGTGCGCGCGACGTGGTAGATCACGCCGACAGGCGCGCGCAGCGCCTTCGGCAGCAGTACGCGCGCTACCGGAAAATCGTCGTAGTGGTCGGGTTCCATCAAAGGCGTCCAGAATGGGGTCGTATCTCCGGTCGCCATCCAGGCAACACGCGGGACGCGATATTTTAAGGGTTCCGCGGGTATGTTGCACCGCGCAACCCGGGGCGCCGGATTCGGACGACGTCCATGGCGGCGCGCGAGGCGCTTTGAGCAGGCCATGCCGCATGCCGCGGGAGCGCCGCGCAGCAGGGTTTTCGGGACAACCTGGACGCTGCCCGGGCGCCACCGTCGCGCGCACGCCGCACCCGCGAGTGCTCCACGCAGCAAAGGAAAGGCGAAGGGGTTAAAATGCGCGTCTGGTTTTTACTCCGTCACCCCTTTGGCGGATTTTTGCATCCTTAATAAATAGACAGCCGCCGGCGATCAGGTCATTTTTACCGACTTGCTCGCCTTTTGCGGTAGTCGGAGTTCGCCACCCTATGCGAGTGATCCTTGCCCAACCCCGCGGCTTTTGTGCGGGGGTTGTCCGCGCTATCGAAATCGTCGATCGCGCACTGCAGAAACACGGCGCGCCGGTCTACGTGCGCCATGAAATCGTCCACAACCGTCATGTGGTCGAAAACCTGCGCAACAAGGGCGCGCGTTTCGTGGAAGAGCTCGACGAAGTGCCGGAAGGCGCCGTGGCGATTTTCAGCGCCCACGGCGTGGCCAAGACCGTGGAACGCGCCGCCGAGGAACGCGACCTCGACGTGCTGGACGCCACCTGCCCGCTCGTCACGAAGGTTCACGTGCAGGGCCGCCAGTACGTCGCGGCGGGCCGCACGCTGATCCTGATCGGGCATGCCGGCCACCCCGAGGTGGAAGGCACGATCGGCCAGATTCCCGGCACCGTGCTGCTCGTGCAGAGCGAAGCCGATGTCTCGAAGCTCGATCTGCCGCTCGATGCACCGCTCGCGTACGTGACGCAAACCACCCTTTCGGTGGACGACACGCGCGGCATCATCGACGCGCTGCTCGCGCGGTTCTCCGACATCGTCGGACCGGACACGCGCGACATCTGCTACGCGACGCAGAACCGCCAGGCCGCGGTGCGCGAACTGTCCGATCAGGTGGACGTACTGCTCGTCGTCGGCGCAACGAACAGCTCGAACTCGAATCGTCTGCGCGAGATCGGCAGCGAAACGGGCGTGCCGAGCTATCTCGTTGCCGACGGCTCGGAAGTGAAAGCCGAGTGGTTCGCCAATGTGAAAACGGTCGGCATCACGGCCGGCGCATCGGCGCCTGAAGAAATGGTTGAGAACGTCATTGACGCGCTGCGCGCGTTGGGGCCTGTCGAGGTGTCGACGATGGCGGGCCGTGAAGAAAAAGTCGAATTCAAGCTGCCGTCGAAGCTCTTGCAACCGCTCGTCGCGCGCGAAGTTTAAGGAGGACACGCTTTGTCTATTCCGCTGCTACAAAAAGTCCGCGTTGGCTCGTACATCTTTCGCCAGCATTTCAGCGGCAACAAGCGCTACCCGCTCGCGCTCATGCTCGAGCCGCTGTTCCGCTGCAATCTCGCCTGCAATGGCTGCGGCAAGATCGACTATCCGGATCCCATTCTGAACCAGCGCCTGTCGCTGGAGGAATGCCTCGAAGCCGTCGACGAGTGCGGCGCGCCGGTCGTTTCCATCGCGGGCGGCGAACCGCTGCTGCACAAGGAAATGCCGCAGATCGTGAAGGGCATCATGGCGCGCAAGAAGTTCGTGTATCTCTGCACGAACGCGCTGCTCATGGAAAAGAAGATGGACGACTACCAGCCGAACCCGTACTTCGTCTGGTCGGTGCACCTCGACGGCGACCGCGAAGCGCACGACCACTCGGTCTCGCAGGAAGGCGTGTACGACAAGGCCGTCGCGGCCATCAAGGAAGCCAAGCGCCGCGGCTTCCGCGTGAACATCAACTGCACGCTGTTCAACGACGCCGTGCCCGAGCGCGTGGCGAAGTTCTTCGACACGGTCGGCGAGATCGGCGTGGACGGCATCACGGTGTCGCCGGGCTATGCGTATGAGCGCGCGCCGGACCAGCAGCACTTCCTGAACCGCGACAAGACCAAGAACCTGTTCCGCGAAATCTTCAAGCGCGGCAACAACGGCAAGAAGTGGTCGTTCAGCCAGTCGAGCCTGTTCCTCGACTTCCTGGCCGGCAACCAGAGCTACCAGTGCACGCCGTGGGGCAACCCGGCACGCACGGTGTTCGGCTGGCAAAAGCCCTGCTATCTGGTCGGCGAAGGTTACGTGAAGACCTTCAAGGAGTTGATGGAAACCACCGACTGGGACAAGTACGGCACCGGCAAGTACGAGAAGTGCGCGGACTGCATGGTCCACTGCGGCTTCGAGGCAACGGCCGTGATGGACACGGTCGCGCATCCGCTCAAGGCAGCGCGCATCGCCCTCTCGGGCCCGCGCACGACGGGCGCGTTTGCGAAGGACATCCCGCTCGAAGGCGCGCGTCCTGCCGAGTACGTGTTCTCGCGTCACGTCGAGATCAAGCTCGAAGAGATCAAGAACGCCGCCAAGACGAAGAAGCCGGCTACGGTCGCGGCTAGCTAAAGCGGTTTTCGCCACCGGCGAATGAAACGCAAAAAGGGCGCAACGGTTTTAGCCGTTGCGCCCTTTGTCTTTTCGTCACTTCGCGCTGAACGGCGACACCGTTGCATTCGCGGTGGCCGCGCCCGCCACCGCCGGCGTCCACCGGTACACCACCGCGCTCGCAGCGTTGTAATTATCCTTGGTCACGACATACTCGCCCGTCGAGCGCAGATACGCGCGCAGGCCGTACATCGAATCCACGTCGTTGCCCACGTACACCGCGTTCGAATTGCTATTGACGAGCGTCGTGTCGAGCGCGCCCGTGGTGAGGTTGAACGCATCGATGTTCGGCACGGTATGCACGTAGCCGACGAACAGATAGTTTCCAGCGGCCGCAATCGATTTGGGATTCGCGCTCGTGAGCGTGATCACCGGATCCGGCGCGCTCGTATTGCCCGCGAGCCAGCCGTGATACACCTCGACGCGCGTGCCGACCGCCGTCCAGTCGGTGATGCTCGCGTCTTCTCCCGTGAGGATCATCGTGTCGCTTTCGGGCAGGTAGACGATGCGTGTGAGCCGCGAGATCGTGGCGGGAATCGGCGTGGTGACCGCGGCGCCCCATAGCGGCTTGCCGGTCGAGTCGAAGCCGGTCAGCGGGTAGTGGGAAATGACGTTGGTCTTGTCGATGCCGGCCCACAGGTCGCCCTTGCTGTCGAGACAAAAGCCGTTGCGCACCGGGGCCGACGTATTGAACGCCGTCCCCGGCAGCGTGTAATCCGGAATGGCGATATAGCCACTCGCGGCGTTGAAGTGGAAGAAGTAGAACGTATCGGGATTCTGGCCCGCAGCCACGAGAATGCGCTTGCCGCCCACGCTCGCCACCTGCGCGAAATGCTCGCCGCGCGCGGTGTCGGCGAGATTGATGCGCGGATCGGACGGATACGTGATCGGGTCGATGGTGTTGGCCACGAAGGTGCCGCCGGCCGTGCCCGAATAAAGGTTCATGCCGCCGTAGAACAGCGCGCCATCGGTGGCCGGATCCGGCGCCGCGTTGCCTTCGAAGTTGAGCGACTGAAGCTTCCAGCGCAGCGCGCCGGTACCGTCGTAAGCCTGCAGATCGGTGCCGCCGTTGCGGCCGAGGTCCCACGAGCCGCCCCACGGATTGTTCAGCACGTACAGCGTGCCCGCGGCATCCTTGCCGATGCCGACCACGCGCGTAAAGCGCTTGTCGCCCACCTGCCCCTTGATGCCCGTGGTCGTGTCGAGATAACCGCCCAGGACGCCGAACGTGCCGGTTTGAGACGGCGTGCCCGCTACGCTGAAGGTCTTGATGTTCATGTCGGGGCCCGAGTCGCCGATCATCAATTGCGAGGTCTGCGAATCGAAATACAGCGACGACGGGCGCGCCGTGGACGCCAGCTGGATGGTGTTCAGGAGCTGACCGCCGGCGCCGAATTCGAGCACGGCGCCCGCGCTTTTCTGGGCGACCCAGAGGTTGCCGCTCGCGTCGAGCGTCAGCGCGCCCGGGGCCGCCACGCCGATATCGCGTTGCCAGGCGCCGTCCGTGGTGTACACGCGCACGCGGTTGCCGGGGAAATCGCTCACGTAGAGCAGCGAGCCGGAAGTCGCGAGTCCGGTGATGACATCGGCGAGCTTTTCGGTCGTATCGGCGCTCACGGGGATCAGCAGGTCGCGCGCGCCGCTCGTGCGGTTGTAGCGCCCGACGTTGCCGCTGCCATACGCGGCGTTGTACTGCATGGCGACGAATAGCGAAGTCGCGTTGCCCGTGATCGCGCCGCCCTGGAAGTCTCCATGCCCGCCGATCGAGCCGAGGCTCTGGCCGTTCTGGTAAATCGCCACGCCGCCTTCGTTTTCATCCCACATCGACGACGTATAGACGACGCCTTCGGGCGCGACCCACATCGAGCGGGCCACATTGCCGACGTGCGTCGCGTTGGTGCCGTAGGTGTTCGCAATCCAGTCGGTGGAGTATTGCGCTTCGCAAACGGGTGAAACCGTTGCGGTGAGAGCGGCCGCCAGCCATGCTGCGCCGAGTCGATGCAAGATCATGAACGATTATTTGATGCGTACACCTTACGGTGCACCGGTTGAAGATGCCGTGTTGCCCGTGTGGCAAACGCGCGGTCCGGTTCCCGACGATTCGAATCCGCGCGCGCCGGCATGCATCGAATTGGTGTGGAACTTCGTCAAAGTTAACGGCAGCCGCAGTGCGAGAATTGAGTGCTTTTTGAGCGAACGCCGAGCCGCGAAGTTTACAGGCGTAAAAAAAGCGCGACGGCCTTCGCCGTCGCGCCTCGTGCCGAGCGTATCCGCCTAGCGGAGAATCAGCAACACTTTCCTGCGCCCGACCCGTAGCGGGCGTTTTGCCGCTCGCGGAAAAACGCCTCGTAAGTCATGACCGGGCGGTCGGGATGCATCGCGCGCGCATGCGCGACGTAGCCCTCGTAGTCCGGCAAACCAACCATCAAACGCATGGCCTGACCGAGATAGCGCCCGGCCGTCTGTACGTTGTCGCGAAGTCCCGAGAACATGGTGTGCTCCATTCAGTCACGCCGGTTCAATGCACGCGATGCGTCACGGCCGCCACACCGCCCGCCGGCATCGCCTGATACGGCGTTTCCTGCACGGTCGGACGGTCGATGCGGCGCGCACGCGCAATCGCGATCAGGCCGTACACCACAATGCTCACCACCACGAAGATGAACAGGCCCGAGAGCGCGGCATCGACGTAGTCGTTGAACACCATGCGCTGCATCTGCTCGAGCGACTTGGCGGGCGCGACGATCTTGCCATCGGCGATCGCCGCCGAGAGCTTCTGTGCGTGCGCGACGAAGCTCACCTTCGGGTTGCCGTCGAAAATCTTCTGCCAGCCGGCCGTGAGCGTGCAGATGAGGAGCCACACCGTGGGCAGCGCCGTGACCCACGCGAACTTCTCGCGCTTCATCTTGAAGAGAACGACCGTGGCGAGCATGAGCGCGATACCGGCGAGCATCTGGTTCGAGATACCGAAGAGCGGCCACAGCGTATTGATGCCGCCAAGCGGATCGACCACGCCCTGGTAGAGGAAATAGCCCCACGCGGCCACGCACAAGGCCGTGGCGATCAGGTTGGCCGGCAGCGACTCCGTGCGCTTGAGCGACGGGTGGAACGTGCCGAGCAGGTCTTGCAGCATGAAGCGGCCCGCGCGCGTGCCCGCGTCGACGGCGGTCAGGATGAAGAGCGCCTCGAAGAGGATGGCGAAGTGATACCAGAACGCCATCATCACCTCGCCGCCCACCACCTGGTGCAGGATCTGCGCCATGCCCACGGCCAGCGTCGGTGCGCCGCCGGCGCGCGCGACGATGGTCGTTTCGCCAACGGCCTGCGCGGTGTGCGTGAGCATGTCCGGCGTCAGCACGAAACCCCAGTGGCCCACCGTTGCCGCGACGGCATCCGGCGTCGTGCCGAGCACGGCGAGCGGTGCGTTCATCGCGAAGTACACGCCCGGCTCGATCACCGAGGCCGCCACGAGCGCCATGATCGCGACGAACGACTCCATCAGCATCGCGCCGTAACCGATGAAGCGCGCGTTGGTTTCGTTATCGAGCAGCTTGGGCGTCGTGCCCGACGAGATCAGCGCATGGAAGCCCGACACCGAACCGCACGCGATCGTGATGAAGAGGAACGGGAACAGGTTGCCCGACCAGACCGGACCCGTGCCGTCGATGAACTTCGTGAAGGCCGGCATCTTCAGTTCCGGCGCAACGATCAGAATGCCGATCGCGAGCGCGAGAATCGTGCCGATCTTGAGGAACGTCGAGAGGTAGTCGCGCGGCGCGAGCAGCAGCCACACCGGCAGGACCGAAGCGACGAAGCCATAGCCGATCAGAATCCAGGTGAGCTGCGTGCCCGTGAACGTGAACCAGGCCGCAAGCGTGGGCGAATCGTGCACGTGCTGGCCGAAGGCGATGGAAGCCATCAGCAGGACGAAGCCGATGATCGAGATCTCGCCGATCCTGCCCGGGCGGATGTAGCGCACGTAGAGGCCCATGAAGATCGCGATGGGAATCGTCGCGGCCACCGTGAACGTGCCCCACGGCGAGTTCGTGAGCGCCTTCACCACGATCAGCGCGAGCACCGCGAGGATGATGATCATGATGAGGAAGGTGCCGAACAGCGCGATCACGCCGGGCACCGGGCCGAGTTCCATCTTCACGAGGTCGCCGAGCGAGCGGCCGTCGCGGCGCGTGGAGAGGAACAGCACGACGAAGTCCTGCACGGCGCCCGCGAACACCACGCCCGCGAGAATCCACAGCATGCCGGGCATGTAGCCCATCTGCGCGGCCAGCACCGGGCCCACGAGCGGACCCGCGCCCGCGATCGCCGCGAAGTGATGGCCGAACAGCACGTACTTGTTGGTGGGCACGAAGTCGAGCCCGTCGTTGTGCCGCACGGCCGGCGTCATGCGCAGGCCGTCCAGCTGCAGGACCGTGCCCGCGATGAAGCGGCTATAGAAGCGATACGCGATCAGATAGACGCACACGGCGCAGATCACGATCCACAGTGCGCTGATGCGCTCGCCGTGCGCGAGCGCGATGGTGCCGAACGCGAACGCGCCAAGCAGCGCGACCAGCGTCCAGACGACAAAACTGGATGTCCGACTCATGCGGTGTCTCCATTGTGTTTTTAGCTTTGTGCCGGCATCGGAACCGGACCCTGGCGCACCGTCCCCAGCATCGTGGCGATGGCGGCGCATGCATGACGCAATGCGCCATGTCGTGGGCGGTAGTATTCGCTTTCGGACCGTCAGCCACAACCGGACAACTACGTAAGCGAACTACGTATAACTACGTAGAGAAGACAACGTGTCGTTGCGTACGCAACGATATTCGCAGCCGCCGGGCAACGCGCCGCGTAAGGGCACCGTCTCGCGCGGCGCACGATTTTGGCGCCTGCGCCGCCCGCGCCCGGTTATGCTTGCAGACTCAGCTTCCGAACACCGTCATGCCCGCCCCATTTTTCTTCGCAGACCGCCGCCTGAAGACGAAAATCTTCCTGCTTGCGGTCGTGCCGTTCCTCGCCGCCATTGCCGGCATCGGGATCGGCGTGCGCCAGCAGGCCACGCAACTCGCACAAACGCAGCACGCGACCATGCAGAGCGCCTATCTGTCGAGCAAGGAGATCGAGCTGCGCCATTACGTGGAGCTGGCCACGAGCGCCATCGCACCGCTCTACGCGCCCGAGGACAACGCGAGCGCCGCGTTGCCCGCGCCCGGGAGCGAAGCCGACCGCCAGCTGGCCGCACTAGCCGTGCTGCAGAAGATGGACTTCGGCCCCGACGGCTATTTCTTCGTCTACGACATGCACGGGCGCTCGCTCATGCATCCGCGCGAGCCCGCGCTCGTCGGCCAGGATCTCTGGAACCTGCGCGACCCGCACGGCGCGCTCACGATCCAGCAACTGATTGCCGCAGCCCGGCGCGGCGGCGGCTACGTGCGCTATATGTGGCACCGGCCGTCCACGGGCAAGCTCGCGCCCAAGCTCGGCTACGTCGTGCCGCTGCCGCGCTGGGGCTGGATGATCGGCACCGGCATCTATCTCGACGACGTCGATTCGACGCTCGCGCACATCGACGAGCGCGCCTCCGCGAATATCGAGCACACCATTCAGTGGCTCGGCGTGATCGCACTCGCGGGCGTGCTCGTGATCGCGCTCGGCGCGCTCGTGCTCAACGTGAGTGAGCACCGCAGCACCGATGCCAAACTCAAGCGCCTCGCGCAGCAGGTGGTCGAGTCGCAGGAGCAGGAGCGGGCGCGGCTCTCGCGCGAACTGCACGACGGCATCAGCCAGATGCTCGTATCGGTGAAGCTGCTGCTGGAGTCGGCGCTGGCGCGCTTCGAGCGCGGCGAAACGCGCGTGCCTGCCGCCGAAGCGTCGCTCGCCACCGGCCTCTCACGTCTTTCCGACACGCTGCGCGAAGTGCGCAGCATCTCGCACGCACTGCGCCCCTCGATGCTCGACGACCTGGGCCTTGCAGCCGCGCTGGAGCAGCTCACGCGCGAGATGGCCGGGCAAACGGGCATCGAGATCGCTTTCACGCAAACCGCGCCAAAGCCGGCGAGCGCAAAGGCGCAAGTCCCCGCGCTGCCGGACGCCGTCAACACCGTACTCTTTCGCATCGCGCAGGAAGCGCTCACCAACATCGTGCGGCATGCGCAAGCGGCGCGCGCCGCGCTCACGCTCGAGGTCGCCGCGAGCGGCGTGACACTCGGCATTGCCGATAACGGCCGCGGCTTCGACGTGGCACACGCGCTGGCCGACCCGCGCGCGGGTCTGGGCCTGCGCAACATGCGCGAGCGCCTGGAGTCGCTCGGCGGCCGTCTCGACATCGCCTCGCAGCCCGGCCACACGCTCGTCACTGCGTGGGTGCCTATTGCGTCCAGCGCAGCATCCAAAGCCGCCGCCGCCGTACCAGGAACGCCGACATGACGATGACGAATGCAAACGTGAACGATTCGACCGGCCCAGGCGCGGGGCCCGCGCGCCTCGTCCTGGTGGACGATCATCCGCTCGTGCGCGACGGCCTGCGCGCACGGCTCGAAGCCGTGCCGGGCTTCGAGGTGGCAGGCGAAGCCGGCAACGCCGACGAGGCCATCGCGCTCGCAGCGTCGCTCGAACCCGATCTCGTGCTGATGGACGTGGGCATGGCCGGCGTGAACGGCATCGCGCTCGCGGGTATTTTCCACGAGCGCTTTCCGGCCATCCGCGTGTTGATGCTGTCGATGCACGACAACGTCGAATACGTGACCGAGGCGGTGCGCGCGGGCGCGAGCGGCTATGTGCTCAAGGATTCGCCGGCCACCGAAATCATCCGCGCGATCGAAGCGGTGCTGGCCGGCCGCACGTATTTCAGCGCGGGGTTGAGTGCGCGCATGATCCAGGCGTCGGCGCGCAGCACGCCCGTCGAGCGTCTCACGCCGCGCGAACGGGACATTCTCGACGCGCTCGCACAAGGACTGTCGAGCAAGCAGATCGCGCAGCGCGAGGGACTTTCGGTGCGCACGGTGGAAACGCACCGGCTCAACCTCAAGCGCAAGCTGGAGATCGAAGGCCAGGCGGAGTTGATCAAGTTCGCGGTGGAGCACCGCAGAAAGTGAAACGGGCGCTCCGGATTACCCGGAGCGCCCGTCAGGCACACAATGCGTGTGCATCCACCGATCGACGAACGACGTGCGGCGCTCAGCCGCGCGCGTTGTGGTCGACGAGGAACTTGATGAGCCCGTCGATGCCGCCCTTGGCGATCTGGTCGGCGAATTGCGTCTGGTAGACCTGGATCAGCCAGGCGCCCATCATGTTGATGTCGTAGATCTTCCACCCGTTGGGCGTTTGCGCGAGGCGGTAGTCGATGGCGTCGTCGCCGCCGTTGCTGATCACATGCGACTGCACCACCGTGTCTTTCGCGCCGGCACCCGTGTTCGAGGGTGCGAACTTGAAAGTCACCTGGGTATCGCGCAATTGCGAGAGCGACGAGGCGTACGTCTTCACGAGCAGGAGTTGAAATTGCTCATACAGCTTCTGCTGCTGTTCGGGCGTGGCCGTCGCCCAGGGCTTGCCAACGGCGATACGCGTGGTGCGCTTGAAGTCGGTGGCGGGAACGAAATGGGTCTCGACCACCTGGGTGATCTTGTTCATGTCGCCGCCGCGCGCCTGCGGGTCGGCCTGCATCGCCTTCACGGTGCCTTCCACGGCGGCCTTGACGACGGCGTCCGGCGTGGTCTGCGCGAACGCGGCGCCCGATACGCCCGTAAAACAGGCGGCGACGAAAAATGCGGTCAGGTAACGTTTCATACGCTCTTCTGGAACAGTGAAATTCAGACGCCGGTACAGTGCGACTCAGTGCGTGCGGTTAAATGCAAGCGCAATCACGTAACCTTCGCGCCGCCGGCTGAGCCAGTATAACGGCTTGGCAGATGCGCTGCCGGGGCGCCGCCTCGAGCCAGGTGTGCATGACCCGCGCCGGGACGGGCGGGGCCGGTATACTTGTGCGTTTCGCGTCAAAGAACCTAATTGACAGGGCCCCCTCGCCTGTATGCTGAAGCCATTCATCATTAGCCTCGTCGCCTGGTCGGTGCGCCGCGCGGCGTGGGTGATCGCACTTGCGGTCGTGCTTGCCGTGCTCTCCGGCGTGTACGTTGCGAGGCATTTCAAGATCAACACCGACGTCAGCGGTCTCGTCGAGAACACGGCCGAATGGGCCGCGTTGAGCGACGCCAAGGACAAGGCGTTCCCGCAGCGCGCGAGCTCGCTGCTCGTCGTCGTCGAGGCCGACGCGCCCGAGCTCGCCGACGCCGCCGCCGACAAGCTCGCGCAAGCGCTCCAGGCCGACTCGCGCGAATTCAGCGCCGTCTCGCAGCCCGCGGGCGGCCCGTTCTTCCAGCACAACGGCCTGCTCTTTCCGTCCACGGCCACCGTGCTCTCGACCACGGGCCAGCTCGTGCAGGCGCGCCCGCTCGTGAACCAGCTCGCGAAGGACCCGAGCCTCGCGGGTCTGGCCGGCACGCTCACGACCACGTTGCAGCTGCCGCTCACGATCGGCCAGATCAAGCTGCCGCAAATGGCGAATCTGCTCGGCAGCGCCGCCACCGTCGTCGACGAGGTACTCGCCGGCAAGCCCGCGGCGTTCTCGTGGCGCGCGCTCGTCGACAAGGACTCGGCCGCGAAGCCCGCGTTCGCGTTCGTCACCGTGCAGCCGGTGCTCAACTTCGCCGCGCTCAAGGCGGGCGCGAACGCGTCTGAAGCGATCCGCGCGACCGCCGCCTCGCTGCATCTCGACAGCGAATTCGGCGCGCGCGTGCGCCTTACGGGCGAACAGCCGCTCGCCGACGACGAGTTCGCCTCGGTGCAGGACGGCGCCGCGCTCAACGGCGCGATCACGCTCGTCGTCGTGCTCGCCATCCTGTGGCTCGCGCTGCGCTCGGGCAAGCTGATCGGCGCGACGCTCATCACGCTCGTGATCGGTCTCGTCATCACGGCCGCGCTCGGCCTCATGATGATCGGCTCGTTCAACATGCTCTCGGTCGCCTTCATGGTGCTGTTCGTGGGGCTAGGAGTCGATTTCGGCGTGCAGTTCGGCGTGAAGTATCGCGAGGAGCGCTATCAGGACGAGCGGCTCGACGCCGCGCTCCTCAAGACCGCGCGCACCATCGGCGTGCCGCTCACGCTTGCGGCCATCGCCGTGGCCGAAAGTTTCTTTTCCTTCCTGCCGACCGCATACAGGGGCCTCTCGGAACTCGGGCAGATCGCGGGCGTGGGCATGTTCGTGGCGTACGTCTGCAACATGACGGTGCTGCCGGCGCTCATCCGCGTGTTCAATCCCAGCGGCGAGCGCGCCTCGCCGGGCTTCGCGTTCCTCGCGCCCGTCGACAGATGGCTCGCCGGGCATCGCAAGCCCGTGCTGATCACCACGCTCATCATCGTGGTGGGCGCGACACCCTTGTTGCTGCATCTGCGCTTCGACTTCAATCCGCTGCACCTCAAGGATCCGCATACCGAGTCGATGGCGACGCTGCTCGCGCTCAAGAATTCGCCCGTCATCTCGATCAACGACGTGAGCGTGCTCGCGCCGTCGCTCGAAGAAGCCGACAAGATCGCCGCGCGGCTCTCGAAGCTGCCGGAAGTGGCGCGCGCCACCACGCTCAGTTCGCTCATTCCCGACGATCAGCAGCAAAAGCTCATGCTGATCTCGAGCGCCGCGCAGCAGCTTCTGCCCGCGCTCACGCAGCAACCGTCCTCGCCCGTGACCGACGAAGTACGTGTGCAGACGCTCAAGCGCGCGGCCAACCAGCTTTCGCTCGCCGCAAGCGACCATCCGGGACCGGGCGCGGCCGAGGCGAAGCATCTGTCCGACTCGCTCACGAAACTCGCGAACGCCAGCCCGGCCACGCGCGATCGCGCGGAAACCGCCTTCAGCCTCACGCTCAAGCTCGCCTTCGCGCAGCTCGCGCGCCTGTTGCAGCCCTCGGAAATCACGCGTGAAAACCTGCCGCCCGAGATGGTGCGCGACTGGGTGGCGCCGACCGGCCAGGCGATCGTGGACGTCGCGCCGCGCGTGCCGCCGGGCGTCGATCCCAACGATGACGTGATGCTCGCGCGCTTCGCGCACGCGGTGAAAGCGGCGGAGCCGAACGCGATCGGCGGCCCGATTTCGATCCTGCACTCGGCGAATGTGATCATCCTCGCGTTCCTCCAGGCAGCGGGATGGTCCGTGCTGCTCATCACGGCCCTCCTCTGGATCACGCTGCGCAATTTCGGCGACGTGCTGCGCACGCTCATTCCTCTGCTGGTTTCGGCGCTCGTCACGCTCGAACTGTGCGTCGTCTTTGGAATTCAGCTAAATTTCGCCAACATCATCGCGCTTCCCCTGATGCTCGGCGTCGGCGTCGCGTTCAAAATCTATTTCGTGATGGCTTGGCGTGCCGGGCAGACCGGCCTGCTGCATTCGAGCCTCACACACGCGGTGCTTTTTTCCGCCGCGACCACGGCCACGGCGTTCGGGAGCCTGTGGCTATCGCATCATCCGGGCACGTCGAGCATGGGCAAGCTGCTCGCGCTGTCCTTGTTCTGTACGCTCATCGGCGCCGTGGTGTTCCAGCCGGTGCTGATGGGCAAGCCGCGCGCAAAACGCGCGAGATCGGAAATTCAGGGGATCGATCAATGAAGAAGAATCAAGCCGCGCTCACCATGGCGGCGGCGAGCCTGGCGCTCCTCGTGACGTCGGGTTGCGCCACGGGCCCCGACCGCAAACCGGGCGATCCGTTCGAGCCCGCGAATCGCGCGATTTTCACGTTCAACGACAAACTCGACACCTACATCGCGCAGCCCGTCGCCAAGGGCTACCAAAAGGTGACGCCTCAGCCGCTGCGTCAGGCGATCACGAACTTCTTCTCGAACATCGGAGACGTCGACAACTTCGCGAACAACGTGCTGCAACTGAAGATCACCGACGCCGTCCAGGATTTGATGCGTATCGCGATGAACACGACCTTCGGTCTGGGCGGCCTGATCGACTTCGCAACGGCGGCGGGGCTGCCCAAGCATCATCAGGACTTCGGCCTCACGATGGGCCACTACGGCATGCCGGCCGGCCCGTATCTCGTGCTGCCGCTGTTCGGACCCAGCTCGGTGCGCGACGGCATCGGCATGGCCGTGGACGTGAAGTTCAACGTCATCAACTATTTCGAGCCGGCGGTGCGCAACCCGATGTATCTCGCGCAGTTCATCAGCGCGCGCGCGGATCTGCTCGGCGCAACCGACCTGCTCAAGCAGGCCGCGCTCGACCCGTATTCGTTCGTGCGCGACGCCTACCGCCAGCAGCGCGAATCGCTGATTCGCGGCTCGCGTGGCAACAATGCGCCGCTGCCCAATTACGGCGAGCCGGACGGCGAGGCAACCCCGAACGAAAACGGGGCACCCAATTACGAAGATCCGGGCGAATCGGGCGGTGCGGGCGCACCGGCCCCCGGCGCATCGAACAATGGTCTGCCGAATTACGAGGATCCAGGCGAGGGGAGCGCGGCGGGGGCTGCCGGGGCTGCCGCCACGAGCGGCGCGGCGGCCACGGGTGCGGCCGCGGCGGGCGCGGGCCCGGGTGCGGCTGCGGCGGCCGGCACGGCGGGTGTCCCGGCGCCAGCGGCTTCCGCACCGGCGGCGTCGGGTGTGAAGGCGGCGCCTGCGAAGCCGGCATCGGCGCCCTGAACCCGATATCGCGGCTCGCCCGTCTGTGGGCGAGCCGCGTATCAACGCGAAAAAACCCGGCAACCTTTCCAGGTTGCCGGGTTTTTTATGCTTCCATTCTCGCCGCTCAATGCACCGAAGCGTCCTCGCTCCCGGCCTGGCGCTGAGCCTCGTTCGCCGCCGCCAGCGCCGTGGCGTCCGCCGCCGTCTGCACGGTCTGGCGATAGCGCTCGTAGGCTTCGTCGGCGTAGCGGATGCGTTCGCGGCCGTGCGGGACGGGCACGCCGTCGGCGCCCAGGTTCACGAACACCATCTTTTCGATCGTCAGGATGCTCTTGCGCGTGATCTTGTTGCGCACTTCGGCGCGCAGCGTGATCGACGTCCGGCCGAAGTCCGTGGCCTTTATGCCGAGCTCGATGATGTCGCCCTGACGCGCCGAACTCACGAAGTTGATCTCCGACATGAACTTGGTCACCACGCGCTGGTTGTCGAGCTGGCAGATCGCGTAGATCGCCGCTTCTTCGTCGATCCAGCGCAGCAGGCTGCCGCCGAACAGCGTGCCGTTCGGATTCAGGTCTTCAGGCTTGACCCACTTGCGAGTATGAAAATTCATGGCTGATAACTCCCCGAGATGTGATTTGTCCCCAGCTCGCGAGAGCGAACCTGGGGTTAACACCGAGATGTTATCAGAGATAGGGGTTTACCCTAGGTATTTCAATAATCCGCCAAGGTCATTTGGGGAAAAAGGCGCCGGTGGCCGTCAGCACCTGCCGCGCGGCGCTTAGCGACTGGCGCGCCGCCTTCGCGTCCGCCGCCACGCGCAGCAGGCCGCCCAGTTGCGCCGGGTCGCGCGCCAGTTCGCGCAGGACCGGGAGCACCGCCGTCGTGCCGTCGTCGCGCAAGCCGGCCATGGCCGCTTTCGGCAGGCTGCGCCACGCCGGGTCGACGATCGCGCGGCACACGGCGAACGGCACGCCGTGCGCGGCCGCCGCAGCTGCGGCCAGATGCGATTCCATGTCGACGGCGAGCGCCCCGCACGCGCTGAACAACGCTGCCTTGTCCGCTGCGCCGGTGAGCGGCGCGGCAACGGCTGCCTCCACGCCGCGCCGCGTTTTCGCGGCGAGCGGCGAGGCCATCAGCGCGTCGGCCATGCGCGCGCTCCAGTCGGCGTCGGCCTCGACGCGCCCGAACGGCCCTTCGATCGCTTGTGCGATCACCAGGGTGCCCGGCTCGAGATCGGGCGCAAGACCGCCCGCCGTGCCGAAGCTCACGATGCCCGCCGCGCCGTCCTTGAGCGCCGCCGCGAGCGCGCTCTGCAGCAGGTCGGCGCGCGCGGCGTAGACGGCGCGCACGCCGTCCTGGCCCTTGCCCGCGGCAATGCCCGCCTCGAAGGCCATGCCCGTCACTGCGATCACGGGCAGGGCGCGCGCCTTGACGCCAGCCGCCACGCTCACAGACCGACCGTGACGCGCGTCACGCCCGCGCGCTTGAGGTTGCGGTAGCGCGCAAGCGCCCACAGCGGGAAGAACTTGCGATAACCGTGGTAACGCAGATAGAACACGCGCGGAAAACCCGTGGCCGTGAAGCGCGTTTCGTCCCAGAGGCCGTGTTCCTGCTGCGTTTTCTGGAGATACGCGATGCCGCGTGCAACCGCCGGATGATCGACCGCGCCCGCGGCCATCAGGCCGAGCAGCGCCCAGGCCGTTTGCGATGCGGTGCTGGCGGCGCGCTCGTAGCCGCGGTATTCGAGCTTGTAGCTCGTGCCGTCTTCGCCCCAGCCGCCATCGTCGTTCTGGATCTGCTCGAGCCATTGCACCGCGCGCTTCATGCGCGGGTCGTCGTGATCGAGACCGGCCGCGTTGAGCGCGCACAGCGCCGTCCACGTGCCGTAGATGTAGTTCATGCCCCAGCGGCCGTACCAGCTGCCATCGGCTTCCTGCTCCTCGAGCAGGTAGTGGTACGCGCGGCGCGCATGCTCGCTCGTGGCCGGCAGTTCGCCGAGCTGCGCGAGCATCGACAGGCAGCGGCCCGAGACGTCTGCGGTCGGCGGATCGAGCAGTGCGCCGTGGTCCGAGAACGGGATGTTGTTCAGGTAGTACTGCGTGTTCTCCGGCTCGAACGCGCCCCAGCCGCCGTTGCTGCTTTGCATGCCGACCACCCATTCGCGCGCGCGCTCGATCGGGGCGTCGTAGGCCTTCGTGTTGTCGAGCTTGTCCACGCGGTCCATCGCGGCCACGACCACGGCCGTGTCGTCGACATCGGGGTAGTGCGGGTTCGCGTACTGGAACGCCCAGCCGCCGGGGCGAACCGCCTCGCGGCGCGAGATCCAGTCGCCGCGCACGTCGAGAATCTGCAGCGGACGCAGCCATTCGAGGCCGCGGCGCGCGGCTTCCCCGGCGCGGGCGTCACCGGTCTCCAGCAGGGCGTGCGCCGCCAGCGACGTGTCCCACACGGGCGACAGGCAGGGCTGGACGTACGCTTCCTCCGCACGAACCGTCACCAGCTTTTCGAGCGACTGGCGCGCAATCGCGCGATGCGGATGATCGGCGGGATAGCCGAGCACGTCGTACATCATCACGGCGTTGGCCATGGCCGGGAAGATCGCGCCAAGGCCGTCCTCGCCGTTCAGGCGCTCGTCGACGAACGCCACTGCGGCGTCGATCGCGCGCTGGCGCAGATAGGTCGGAAAAAGCGGATCGGTCACGCGCAGCACGCCGTCCACGGCGCGGAAGAAGCCGAACCAGCCCTTGCTCTGATGCGGGGAGCGGGCGTTCAGGCCCACGCTCACCGGCGCGCCGCGGAACAGCTCGTCGATGCGCACGCCACGCGGGTTGCGCGCCACCGGACGCTTCGCGCCCAGCACGAGCAGCGGCACGATCACCGTGCGCGCCCAGTACGACACCTTCGAAAGATGGAACGGGAACCACTTCGGCAGCAACGTGATCTCGACGGGCATCATCGGGACTGCATACCACGTCACCACACCAAAGAGCGCGAGCAGGATGCGCGTGAACACGTTGACCTGCTCCGCGCCGCCCGCCGCGAGAATCGCCTCGCGCGCACGCACCATGTGCCCGGCGTCTTCGGCGTCGCCGATCATCTTGAGTGCGAAGTAAGCCTTCACGCTTGCGCTCACGTCCATCGCGCCGTCGGTGAAGAGCGGCCAGCCGCCGTCAGGCAGCTGGATGCGGCGCAGGTAGCGCGCAATCTTCTGTTCGAGCTCGAGGTTCGCGGTTTCGCCCAGGTAGTGCACGAGCAGCACGTATTCGGCCGGGATCGTGGCGTCCGCTTCGAGTTCGTAGACCCAATGGCCATCGGCGCGCTGGTCGGCGAGGATCGCATCGGTCGCGCGCGCGACGGCGGCGTCGAGCGTTGCGAGCGGTGCGGCCGTCTCTTCGGCAAACGTGGGAGTGGGCATCGCCACGGCCGGCGTAGCGACGCCGAGCGTGTCCTGGGATAAATCGTTCATCTACGTTCCAAATTTTCGGTCAGGAGCAGCTCGGCGGCCTTGCGGCCCGAGCGGATCGCTCCTTCGATCGTCGCGGGCAGACCGGTAGCCGTCCAGTCGCCAGCAAGCATCAGATTGTTCCAGCGCGTGCGCGCCGCGGGGCGGCGCCATTCCTCGTCGGGCACCGCGGCGAAGGTCGCGCGCGCATCGGCGCACACGCGCCAGGCGGGCAGCGGCTCGAGCGGCAGCGAGGCCGCCCCGGCTACGTCGGCCCATACGCGGCGCGCGATCTCCTCGGGATCGAGGTCGAGCACGCCGTGCGCGTCGTGGATCGTCGCCGAGAGCCGCCCTTCGGTCGTGCACAGCCAGTGGGCCGTGCCGTTGACGAGCGCCATCGGCGTCACGAGGCCTGACGGCGCCGGCACCGCGTAGTGCACCGTGACGATCGCATTGTGGCGCTGCGGCGCCTGCAGCGCCGGCACGAGCGCCGCGGCGGCCGCACCGGGCACGGCCAGCACCACCGCCTCGCCGGGAGCGAGCGTGATGCGCCCGTCCGGAAAATCGAGTGCGGCGACGCGGCCCGCCGCGTCGTCGTACACGATCTCCCTGAGCGGCGAGTCGAGGCGAATCGCCGCGCCGCCGTGCTGAAGCATGCGCAAGGCCGGATCGACGAACGCGCTGGAAAGGCCCGCGCGCGCCGCCAGCGGCCGGAACGAATCGCCGCCCGCCGCGAGCGACTCGCGCAGCATCGCGCCCGCCAGCTCCGCGCTGCCCACGCGCGGCTCGACATTGAGCGCCGTGAGAAAGAACGGGTGCAGCAGCCGGTCCCACAGCACGCCTTCGCAGCGCATGGTCTGCGCCATCGTGCGGCCCGGCTTGGCGAACAGGAGCGGCAGCAGCCCCAGATAGTCAGCGGCGCGCGTACCCGGCACGCGCGAGCGCGAGTCGCCGATCCAGAACGGCATGCGCGAACGCGAGAAGCGCACCGTCCAGCGCGAGCGCGCGGCGAGATCCATGAACGCGAAGCCAGGCTCCGCGGGGCCGGAGAGCGCGTCGCCGGCGCCGATCGTGCGCACGTATTCGAGCGTGCGCGCGTGTCCCGCCAGCACCAGATGATTGCCCGTATCGAGCGTCGCCGAGAGCGTGCGGTCGTAGTACGAGCGGCAGCGTCCCCCTGCCTGGCCGGCGGCCTCGTAGAGCGCCACCTGCACGCCGCGCCCCTGAAGCCGCACGGCCGTCGCGAGGCCCGCAAGCCCAGCGCCGATGACGTGGACTAGCCGAGGCATCAGAACAGCGCGTAACGCGCGACGATCCACATGAGCCGTGCGCGCGGCTTGCTGACTTTCGTGCGCGGCAGGTCGAAGCCGCGATCCACGGTGCGCTCGAGCAGCACCCGGTAGACGCCCGACATGATGCGCGGCGCTTTCACCTGCGCGCGCGGCGCCGCGTCCATGATCGCGTCGGCCTGCGCGAAGTGTGCGCGGGCGCGCTGCACGAGCGTCTCGCACACACGCGGGAGCGACGGGTCGGCGGCGACCGTGTGCGGATTGCCCGCCGCGATCCCTTCGCGCGCGAGCAGCTCGCGCGGCAGATAGCAGCGGTTGATGTCCGCGTCTTCGTCAATGTCGCGCAGGATGTTGGTGAGCTGCAGCGCGCGCCCCAGATGGTGCGACAGCAACCGGCCCGGCTCCTCCTGCATCCCGAAAATCCTCACCGACAGCCGGCCTGCGGCACTCGCCACGCGATCGCAGTACAGGTCGAGCGTGTCCTCGTCGGGGGCGCAGATGTCCTCGGCGGCGTCCATGGCCATGCCGTCGATCATCGCGTGAAAATCTTCGCGCCGGAGCCCGAACGTATGGATGTGGCGCGTGAGCGCCGCGAGCGAGGCGCGCGGCGTGCCGGCATAACACGCGTCGATGTCGGCGCGCCATTGGTCGAGCCCTGCCTCACGCTCGGCGCGCGGCAGGTCGCTGTCCGCGATGTCGTCGACAGCGCGGCAGAAGGCGTAGACCTGATACATGGCGTCGCGCTGCGCAGGAGGCAGGATCCGCATCGCCAGATAAAACGAGCTGCCCGACGAAGCGGCGGCAGCGTCGGTTTGTTGTGTATCGTCCACGACGAGATTGGAAACAGCCAAGACGATCTCCGCTGGGGGCGCCCTCAACGGGCGTTCGACTCTATTCGGGCCCGCATTGCCGCGGGTCGCCCGCGCGCGCGGACACGCGCGAGGCACCCGACCCTGAAATTGCTCGCCAGGAGGCGTGCAAGGCCGGAAACGGCCAAAAGTATAGCAACCTTTGGGGCGGCCCGCGCAGGGCGGCCCGCGCAGGGCGCCCCGCGCAGAGGGACCGCAGCCGGGACAGGCGCGTGGCCGCTGGGCACGGGTACGATGAGGCAGATCGATGAAGCAGGGGCCGTCTGCGTCCCGGCAGGTATCAGGCGAGCGCGACCGAGCGGTTGCGCCCCTGGCGCTTCGCTGTGTACAGAGCGGCGTCCGCCTCATTGATCATGCCTTCGTAGTCGGGCGCACCCGCGCGCGCGGTGGAGGCGCCAACGCTGGCGGTCACCGGCACGATCACGCCCTGCACCTCGATCGGCTCGTCGCCGATCGTGCGGCGGATCTTCTCCGCGACGTAGAGCGCGTCGTCGAGCGGCGTGCACGGCAGGAGCAGCGCGAACTCCTCGCCGCCGAAGCGGCCAAACACGTCCTGCTTGCGCACCACGCCCGACACGCGCTGCGCCATCGAGCGCAGCACCGTGTCGCCGGCCACGTGGCCAAATTCGTCGTTGATGCGCTTGAAGTGGTCGAGGTCGAACAGCAGCATCGACAGCTCGCCGCCATAGCGCTGCCAGCGCAGGAATTCGTCGGCGAGGCGCGTTTCGAAAAAGCGCCGGTTCGCGATGCCGGTGAGGCCGTCGCGGTCGGCGTATTCGCGCAGCCTGGCCACGGCGTCCTCGCGCTCGCGCTGCATGACGCTCACGTGCGTGACATCCGAAATGGTCACGCACACGGCAACGACGTCGCGCCCGCGCATGAGCGGCATGAAGGTGCAGTCCTGCTGCATGTAGTCCACGCCGCCCGTGATCGGCCGGTCATGGTCGAACTGGAACAGATACGGGCGCTGCTCCCATGAGCTGAACGCGAAGCTGCCCAGCTGGAACACGCTTTCCACCTTGCGCGTGAGCCACGCGCGCGGCAGGTCGGGGAAGCGTTCGAAGATGGAGCGGCCGATCACGTCCTCGGCGGTCACGCCGCTGTGATCCTGCATGAAGCGGTTCCAGCTCAGCACGTTCATGTCGCGATCGACCACGAATATGCCGAAACCCACCCGTTCGACTACGAGGTCCGCTAGCGTTGGCAACCCGGCTGGCTCGTTCATAGGCTATGTAACAACGCGTCGATGGCCCGGCTCACGACATGGATCGACTCCTCGGCCATCAGCATGACGAGGTGGGCGCGAAAGCGCTGGTCTTCCAGCGCGAAATTGACTTCGACGAGCAGCGCGACGTCCCAGGCGAGCAGGCCCGGCTGGAACACCTCGTCGAGCATGATCGCCTCGCCGAGCAGGCCCGGCTGCGAAAACACGGGCATGCGCCCGAGCTGGTCGAGCATCGACGACACACACGCGCCTGTGAGCGCGTTGGCGACGTCGAACATCAGCTCTTCCTCGGTGAGGGCATCGTCGCCGATCGTCGCGTAAGGTCCGCCGACCAGGCTGCCAAGTTCGGCGATCTCCCCGCTGCGACAGATCACCAGCGCCTCGCCCTTGATCTCCGAGCGAAAGCCCTGGCGCACGGCCGCAACCGGGCCGTCGATACCGGTCATCTCGCGCAGCGCCGCCGCGGCCTCCGAGACGGCGACCACGCGCACGCGCGGCACCGACAGCTCGATGAAGGCGTTGAGCAGCCCCGACAGTCGCGTCGCGGCCTGCCCCATGCCGAGATTGGCGATCTCCTGCAGCGCGTCGCGCTGGAGTTCCGTGAACACTCGATCAGGCATACAACCCGTACTCCTTCAGGATGGGCAGCAGCGCCTCCTGGGTTACCGGCTTTGCGACGAACGCCGCAGCGCCCAGCGCGTGCACGCGCTCGCGGGCGCGAGGCTGGACGTCCGCAGAAACGACGATCACGAACGTATTCAGGTCTTCGTGCTGCAACGCCTCAAGGACCTGGAAGCCCGTCATGTCGGGCATCGTGAGGTCGAGGAACATCACAGCCGCGCGACCGGCGCGGTAGTGCGCAAGCGCTTCGTGTCCGTTCGACGCGTACGAAATCGCCACGTCCCAGTCCTCGGGCAGCGCCTTCGTGAGCACCTTGCGGGCTAACAGCGAGTCATCGGCGATCACGATGGGCAAGGACATGGATATGCTGAATGAGTGTGCGTTGGACGGAGTGCGTTTCGACGGATTAACGGCGGCGCGGGCAATTACTTTAGGGGAAACTTCAAAGAAAATTGCGAGCTGGCCGAATCATTCGTGACGCGTGAACGGACCCGCGCGCCGGCGCAAGGCGCATGGCCGCGCCGTTGCCCAATGGCTGCCGGCAACCCATGCGCCGGTTGTGAAGGCGCTCGTCTGCATGCCTGCAGCCACCCCGAAGCATGGCCATGTCCCGTGACGGCGGGCATGGCGTTCATGCGAATGCGTTATTTGTCGTGTCCGCGATTCTCGAATCAATTTGAATCAAATGCAACTCGCCGTTAATCGATCAACGAACAAAATCGACTCACTTTTAACAATTTATGGGAATGAATTAATCATCCCCCAAATAAAGAACGTCGATTATCCCTTTGTGGTACGTTTGCGCTTCACCGATTTTCGCGAATTCGGCATTCAGCGAGAGGAAAACCCCTGGGCGGCCTGCCTGCCGGCGATGCTTGCGGCGCACGCGGCATGCGCTAGCCGACGGGGCGTCATCGCGGTCGTTTATCATGTCGGCTGCCACGCCGCCTTTTCCCTGCTTTTCCGTACGATGATTGCTGACCGGCCCGAACGGCCAGACGAACGCACCCCCCTGCCGCCCCCCGCCGACGACGCGCCGTTTCCGGCCGCGCCGGGCCACGACTTCACGGTGCGCCGGCGCACGCTGCTGGCGCTGCTCGCCGCTGCGATCGTTCTGCCGTGCATCTACGTCGCCGCCATGGCGTACAACGACTTGCGCGCGCGCGAGGCCGACGCCACCGACACCACGCTGCGCACCGTGCGCGTGGCCGAGGAGCACGCGCTCAAGGTGTTCGACATGAACGAGGCGCTTGACGCGCGCGTGGTCGACCTCGTGCGCGACCTGAACGACGACGGCATCCGCGCCAGCGAGCCGCAGATCCACCAGAAACTCGATGCGATCGGCGGCGGATATCCGCAGGTGGCCGCGGTATCGATTTTCGGGACGGATGGCGACCTGCTCGCGAGCAGCCGCTATTCGCCGCCGCCGCCAATGTCGATCGCCGCCCGCGACGACTTCACCGGTATTCGCGACGGCCGCGTGCTCGATCACGTCTCGCGCGTGATGCAGGGCCAGGTGAGCGGCGAGACCGTGTTCAACATGGGCGTGGCGCGCCTGAACAACGCCGGCGCGTTCGCGGGTCTCGTCTCCGTCGCCTTGCGCCCCGGCTATTTCAGCGCGTTCTACCGCGACCTGCTCGGCCCCGGCTCGCCGATGTCGCTCGGCCTCATGCGCAGCGACGGCACGATCCTCGCCTTCGATCCTCCGCCGCGCGCCGCCGCCACGGTCATCACGCCTCACTCGCCGCTTGGCGCCGCGCTTCAGCGCGGCACCGAGTCCGGCGTCGTGCGCATGCATTCCGCGCTGCTCGGCAGCAACGTGATCCTCGCGTTCCGGCGCGTGGGCGCGTACCCCGTCTACGTGACCTGCGCGTATCGCACGCCGGAGATCTGGGCGGCCTGGTACCGGCACCTTAGCGTGCTCATCATCTCGATGTTCACGCCTTCGATCGCCCTCTGGTGCGTGATCTGGCTGTCGCTGCGGCGCCTCGCCGCCGAAGAGGAGGCGTGGGAGCGCTGGCAGGCCGAGGCTTCGATGCGCCGCTCGATCGAATCCGCGTATCGGCAGTCGCGCAAGATGGAAGCGCTCGGCAACCTCGTGGGCAGCGTCGCGCACGACTTCAACAACCTGCTGATGATCGTCTCGGCCAACGTGCAGATCGTGCGGCGGCGCGGCGCCGCGGGCTTCGAGCGCGAGCTGTCGGCGGTCGAGCGCGCGCTCAAGAGCGGCCAGTCGCTCACGCGCCAGTTGCTCGGCGTGGCGCGCAAGCAGCCGCTGCGCAACGAGACGATCCACGTCGGGCGCTGGCTGCCGGCGGCCCGCGAACTGCTGCGCGCGTCGCTCGGCGCGAAGGTGTCGCTCGTCGTCGAAGTCGACGACGATGTGTGGTCCGTTCTCGTCGACGTGGCCGAATTCGAGCTCGCGCTCATCAATCTCGCCGTGAACGCGCGCGACGCGATGCCCAACGGCGGCCGCTTCACGGTACGCGCGCGCAACATCCGATTCCGGTCAGACGAAGGCTTCCCGCTCGACGGCGACTTCGTGCACGTCTGCCTCGAAGACACGGGCACAGGCATGCCGCCTGACGTGCTCGCGCGCGCGTTTGAGCCGCTCTACACGACCAAGTCGAAGGGCACGGGCACCGGCCTCGGGCTGCCGCAGGTATTTGCGTTCTGCGAGCGCACCGGCGGACTCGCCGCGATCGACAGTGCGATCGGCGCGGGCACGACGGTGCATCTGTATCTGCCGCGCTCGCTCGCCGAGCCGCCCGCGCCGCGTCCGAGCGAGCCACGCGAGGAGCGCGCCCAGGCGCAGCACGGGCTGAACGTGCTGCTCGTGGAGGACAACGACGAAGTCGCGGCCGGCACCGAGGCGCTCCTGCAGATGATGGGCCACCGAGTGACCTGCGCGAGCGACGCGGCAAGCGCGCTGGAACGGGTCGAAGCGCCGCGTGCCGAGGGCGAGCCCACGCCGCGCTTCGATCTTGTGCTTTCCGACATCCACATGCCGGGCACGATGAACGGCATCGATCTGGCCGAGGCCCTGCAGGAACTCGAGCCGGAGCTGCCCGTGATCCTCGTGACGGGCTACGCCGAGGAACTCGAGCGCACGCGCAATGCCGATGTGCGAGTGCTATCGAAGCCGTTCGACATCGCGCTGCTGGAGAAAATGCTCGAAGCGATTCGCGAGGACCGCGAAGCGCGTGCGAAACGCGAGCACGACGCGACGCTCCCGAGCCCGCGTGCATGACCGGCCGCGAGTGGCACGCCTCGCGGCACGGGGCTTGCGGCAGACCGCACGACCCGCAGAATCAGGCGGTTAGACGTCGCACACAGCATGCACGAGCCACGCACAATCGGCGCATGATGTGAGCAGGCGTCGCCATCTGGCGAAGGAGGCTGCCATGAAACAGACCGTGACCGGCGTTTTCCAAACCTACGACGAAGCACGCCACGCGCAGGACGCGCTGCTGCAACGCGGCTTCGCGGCGGACGACATCGACCTGCCGGCGCGCAGCGAGGGCGTGCTGGCCGGCATCGAGCGGCTCGTGGGAAGTTTATTCTCGTCGACGGGCGATCTGCGTCGCACCACCGAGACCCAGACGGGCATGACGCCTGCACCGGGCGAAGCGGTGCGCATCGGCGTGCATGTGAGCGACGAGGCGCACGCCAACCTCGCGTACGAGACGCTGCGCGAGGAACACGCGACGGAAGTCGCGCTACGCGGCACGCCGTGGGCGTGGCCCGCGACGGACCGTCCGGTCGCGCGCGAGCATTCGGCACTCGACGAACTGGGTCTCTCCGAGTTCGCCGACGCCATGCGCCGCCGCGCCGCGCAAGCTGAAGCCGCGCGCGAACAAGCCTCCGCTAACCCGAGCGTCGACCCCGCTGTCGAGCCGATGCGGCCGACGAGCGAGGCCGAAGCGACCGTGCTCACCTCCGCAAGCGCACCCGGCGCCGGAGCGGTGATGGGCGCGCATCACGTAGACGTTCCCGGCGCGCCCGAAGCGACGCGACCCGCAGCAGGCGTCGCGCCGCAAATTCCGGACGAATTCCTCGAGTACGAGGAAGACACGCCCGAGCATCACAAAGACATGCCGGGGCAGCGGCGCACGTTGCACTGAGTCGCCCGCGCCAATGCGGCGGGGGGCGTGATCAGGCGTCAGCGGCCGAGCTGGCGCTTGACCCAGGCCACATAGGTATCGACGAAGCCCTGCAGGAACTTGCGCGTATCCTCGTTGACGATCTCGCCTTTCTCGTTGATGCGGCTCGCGTCGTGCTTGATGAACATCTCGGGCTGACCGAGCAGCGCGACGTCGAGATAGGCGAGCACATTGCGCAGATGTTGCTGCGAGAGCGCTGTGCCAGTCGCCCCCACCGACGTGCCGAGCACCGCGCCCGGCTTGCCGCGCCACGAATTCGTGCCCCACGGCCGCGAACCCCAGTCGAGCGCGTTTTTCAGCACGCCCGGAATCGAGCGGTTGTATTCGGGCGTGACGAACAGCAGGGCGTCGGCCGCTTCGATCTGCTGCTTGAAGCGGCGCGCCACTTCGGGATAGTCGGCGTCGTAATCCTGGCTGTAGAGCGGCAGCACGCCGATGTCGAGATATTCAAAAGTGAAATCGGCGGGGGCCAGCGAAGTCACCGCGTGGGCGAGTTGCCGGTTGAATGAATCCTTGCGCAGACTGCCGACCACAACCGCGATTTTGTAGGCCATTTCGGTTTCCTCGAAAGCGCGCACGAAGCGCAGTGGAAGGAAACTTCATCATAGACGCCTGCGCGTTCCGGCGATGCGCGCGCGCTCAGCCGGGCCTGCCCGATATCGGTGTCGGTGTGGTTCGGCGTGGTTCGGTGTGATGCTGTGGATAACCGGGGGTAGCGCGAATTTATCCACAGATTTTGGGCATAAGCTTGTGGACAACTTGCGGGGAGAGCCGATGAACACGGGCCTCGCGTCGGATTCGTCTGCAGGTTAGCAAAGATGCAATTTTCATGCGTGCACGGCGAGGATTGCACCTCGTCCATGCACGCAGACATTGACGCCCGCGATTCGCTCGCTTTTGGCGCGTGGGCAAGCCAACGCATTCATTCCAGCGATTTCAACCGAGCAGCGCAGCAACGTTTTCGGTTGGGCGGCCGATCACGGCGCGACCATCGCGTACGACGACAGGTCGCTGCAGCAGAATCGGATGTCGCGCAATTGCTTCGTAGAGCTGAGCATCAGTGACGCCGGGTGCATCGAGGCCGAGTTCCGTGTACTCGGTTTCGCCGGTGCGGATCATGTCGAGCAGCGGGCCGCCCAGCATCGCATGCAATGCCTTCAGTTGGTCGACGGTGAGCGGCTGCTTCAGGTATTCAATCACCTCGACTGGCTCGTTCGCCTTCGCGGTGGAAACCAGCTCGCAAGCCGCACGGGACTTGGAGCAGCGGGGGTTGTGGTAGATCGTGATCATGATGTCGAAAGCCCGAGGGGAGTGGTGGGTGAGCCTCGGTGAGACCGGAGCATCGCTGCGATTTTACCGGGGGCACGTTGGCGCGCGTAAGAAACTTCCGCCGACGAGGACTGACTTGGCTCTCTTGCCGCGGCTTGCTGGCTATGGGTCACGTGTATCGAGGTCACGTGTATCGAGGTCACGTGTATCGAGGTCACGTGTATCGAGGTCACGTGTATGGATTCGCGCTGAGGTCTTCGAGTCGCGCTTGCTCGAAGGGGTGCGATGGAAGGCGCGGACTTTATGCGCATAAAGCGGTGGGAGGCCCGCGTGATCATTTTTCGGTGCGCCCGTTAACGCCGCCGATCGGTATCGCGCATCGAAGGCATCGCCGAACGGATTCATGTGCCGCACGCGACCGTCACGCGGTATCTCCATCTGCCCTCGAGCTTTATGCGCATAAACCTTGTCCGAATGGCTAATTCAGCCACAAATTACGCCAAAAATCATTGAACTGAAAAACATTCCAGGTAAAATCCCAACCTAATAGCAAAAAGGAGAATACCAATTGGCAGCAGAGATAATCGCAGTCACGCAGCAGAAGGGCGGGGTCGGCAAGAGCACGATCGCGATGCATCTCGGCGCGGCCTTTCACGAGAAGGGAAAGCGGGTTCTCGTCGTGGATGCCGACGGCCAAAACACGCTGGTCCATTGGGCCAGTGCGTCAGCCGATGGTGACACCGGCATCCCGTTTCCGGTCGTCAATCTTTCCGAAGCCGGTGGCCAGATCCACCGGGAGATCAAGAAATTCGTCAACGACTACGACGTGATCGTCGTGGACTGCCCGCCGTCGATCACGGAAAAGGTCTCGGGCGTGGTGCTGCTGGCCGCAACCGTCGCCGTCATTCCGACTTCGTCTTCTCCAGCTGATTACTGGTCGAGTGTCGGTCTCGTGAAGCTTATCCAGCAGGCCCAGGTCATGAACGAAGATCTGCGCGCGGTATTCCTGCTTAACAAGACCGAAGAAAAACGCATGCTCACCCGCGAGCTGAAGCGTGCCCTCGAAGAGCTTGGTTTCCCTCTGCTCAGAACGCAGATCCCCACACGTGAGGCGTACAAGCAGGCGATGGCATTGGGCCAGACAGTTCTGCAAATGAACGACCGCGGCGCTCGACTCGCCGCAGTGGAAGTGCGCGCATGCGCCGACGAGATCGCGGCCATGCTCCCCTGACTTTATGCGCATAAAGGACCCTGAATGAAACCCTCCCAATTCGCCAAAGGCTTTCAGGCTCGCCCTGATACGACGAGCAGCGAAAAACGTACTGCGCTCGACCGCCTCAACGCCATCGACGGGCTGGTCCAGGACAAGCCAAAAACGCGCGAAGTTGCTGGGCGCTCAAGTCAGCCTGCGCTTGTGACTGGCCTTGAACCTGCCGTCGAGCGGATTCTCGACGATGCACCCGGCCTCGAAAACGAGTCGGTCGAATACCGCGCCTGGCGCATCGCGCAGGGCTACCGTCCGGGGCAGATCATCGAGTTGCCACTCAAGGACATCAAGCCGAGTCCCTTCAATCCGCGTCACTTTTATCTGAAGGCGTCGATCGCCGAACTCGCTGTCAATCTCGCGAAGCAAGGGCAGCAGCAGGCGATTCATGTGATCCCCGATTACGCGGCACCGGGCAGCTACTATGTGAGCGACGGCGGCCGTCGCGTGCGGGCCCTGAAAGAAGCGAACAAGGAAGTCGTCAAGGCAATCGTCGTCGACCTGCCGATCGGCATTCAGAGCTATAAACTCGGTTACGATCTGAACGTACAGCGCGATTCACAAACCGTTTTCGATAACGCGGTGGTGTGGAAGCGATTCATCGACGAAAAGCATTTTCAGAGTCAACGCGAACTTGCCGATCACCTCGGCCTCGACGAATCGACGGTGGCAGTTGCGCTATCAATCGGCAAGTTGCCGGAATCTGTCATGCAGGAAATGGTGGCACGCCCGGACCGCTTTGGCTCGAACATGGCCTATCAGGTCGGGCGCTATCACGGCGCGCGCGGCACCGAGGCTACGCTGCGTCTCATCAACCGCATCGTGGCCGACGACCTCAGCACACGTCAGGTGGCGGATATCGTCAAAGGCCGGGCGAGCGCGCAGGAAAGCCCGAAGCCGGCTGGGCGGCAACGCTACGCGCAACGACTGGAGATCAAACTGGATGGCGTCGCCGTCGGTGACCTGAAGTCATATGGCGACGACCGGCTGGAGTTGCGCCTTAAGGGACTCACCAAAGATCGACGCGACGCGATACTTCAGCAGATCGAGCAGATCCTGAAGACGAAATAAGAAAATGTGTCGACGGCCGCCATGGATTGATTGGGCGGACCGTCGACGACAGAGGCGGGTTCGTTTCATGCCTTCCAATCGTCCGAACGGTCCGACCTGTCCGAGCGGCCCCACCACCACCGCCCCGCATTGCGCGGGCCGGCCACTCCTGACACTCAGGCAGCGCGCGTCTGGCTCAGCGTGAACGCGAGCAGATCGCCATCGGTCGGTTCGCCCCAGGTCTTGCGCGCGAGCCAGTCGAAAAACGCGGTATCGGCCAGTTTCGATTCCAGCCCGCGACGACGCCAGTCGTCGCGCAAATGCGAGCCCAGCCCCGGCAATTCATCCGTCTCAAACGACTGACGCGCCAGTTCGCGCTCCATGTCGCCCTGCTCCTCATAGAGCGAGCGCGCTTCCTTACGTCGATACGCCGCATATTCGTCGAGCAGCCGCGCCTTCGGATCGTCGGCCGTCACCGCTGCCGCCGCGCCTCGGCCAACGGCCGGTGTGGTGCCTGCCGCCGCCTCGACCGGCGGCGCGTAGCCCTTCTTCAACGCGTCCTTGAACAGCGCCGCGGCGCTGCGTACCGGCGGCAAGCTCGTACTGCGCATGCGCTGTTCGGTCAACTGCAACGCGGCGCGAATGCGGTTTTCCTCGCTGTCGGCGTAAAGCGACTGTGCTTCCTTGAGCGGAATCCCGATCTTGACCATGCGGTCGACGAGCGTGCTGTCGAACACATTCGGATGCTCGTCGAGCGCGAGCATCGGCTGTTTGCGCTCGGTCACGCGAAACTGGATTTCGGCGACCCGGCGCCCTTCGCGATGCTCGATCAATTCGACGAAGATGTTCGTCACCGCGTTGACCTCGGCAATCGCGGGCCGCAGATAATCGCGCTTGAAGTACTTGTATTCGCGTTTGGCTTCGTCGCCCGCTTCGGTGTCGGGGGTGCCGGACAGGATCGGACGCCACCACTCCCAGGTCTCGCGCATCGTCAGGTGGCTGGGGTTGGTCAGATAGCGCACGCAGATCTCGTAGAGCGCCAGCCCCGCGCTGCTGCGCAACTGACTCTGGAATTGCAGGCTCAGGCGCGCGTACTGAACCGGATCCAGCAGCTTCTTCTTGATCTTCGGCGCAAACGAGAACTCCACCCAGACGCGACGGGTTTGCGGATCCTCGAGAATTTCCGCGTCCGCAATCAGCGTGGAGATACCCCACTTGCGGCCGGGCTTCTGGCTCGACGTGCCCTGGCTCCATTCGACCTGCACCGACACCATGCGGCGCAGGTGCTCCTTCACGAGCGCCGTATCGTTCGAATCGAACGCCGAGTTGGCGACGATGTCGGAAAGCAGCGCACGGTAGGTATCGCCAGACTCGTCGGCCTGCTGGGCGACGGCCAGCAGAACGTTGAACAGCTTGCGTGTCAGCAGGGTGATCTTGCCGCTCTTCGGCTGGATCGCGATCGCCTCGACGGCCTTGCGCAATTCCGCCGAGCTGGGGCTTACCACATCGGTCTTTTTCACGCGCTTCGTGGCCATGCGTCGGGTCGAGGAGAGAATTTCGCGAAAGGATACCGTCTGTGGTGATAGGCGTCTATAGGGCCTGCCTCACCATTGCCGGTGATGCGCATCTCGCGCGCGTGGCTCACCGCGACACCTTCCCGTATCGCCTCACCTTTCGCCGGACGCCCATCCGGCGGGGCGCTTTGCGTCATGCACGATCCGGCCGGATGCTGCATTCCGGGTGCTGCGCCAAGGGTCGCCATGGGCTCCCGTATTAGCTCACCTCAAATATTTTCATGCGGCCAGTGAAAAAGCCCGTCGAGGGTCGCGGAATCCTGGCGAGCAACCGCATGCCGCCCAAGATATCCGCGATGGCGCGATCGCGCTGCAACAAAACAGGGCGCGTCGTCCGGACAAAGCGCTCAACCAGCCCCGGTTGTGGCGGCAAAGGCTGCCCGGCACGGCAATCGAAGGACCCATTCATCGAGGAGGTGCCGACATGTGCCTCATGTATCCCGAAAAATCTCACCTGCCGTCGCACTGACTGGACACTACGATCCGCTCCCGAAGGCCGTCGTGGCGACTGCCACGCCGCAATCGCTCCCGAAAACCCTCACCCTTTGCGCCGAGGTACCGCAGTGCTGCACCGTCATGGCGCCTCCCGGAAGTCCTCACCATTCATGGCGCCGAAAAGAAAAACCAATGGATTCCGTGACTTATCCACATGCATGGTCGGTGGGGAAAGGCGATATCGGCTCCCGTATTACCTCACCTCCGATCGAGATGCCAGATTGGGCCAGGTGCGAGTTTGGCGAGAAAACGCTCCCGAATATTTTCACCCAAGCTGGATTCAAAACGGCAGAAGTCCCATCCTGGACCCCGTAATCTCGGCATCTGCAGCGCAGTGAACGCCAACTTTCTCCCGAATCTCCTCACCTTGGGCACGAAACATGCCAAAAACCACCCCCGAAAAGCCTCACCTTTTCCACCCAGGCGCCCGCCGACGCTCCGGGTTTCGCGGCACCACGGCAATCTCCCGAAAATTCTCACCTTCTATCGCAAAAAGTCCTCGGGAGCGTCCTCCGAGCACCCGGCAGATCCGCACGGCTCGCATGCGAGCTCCCGAAAAAGCTCACCTCTGGGCGCCAAAAACGCCTTTTTTGCCCGATTTTGGGCATCGACTCCCGAAAAACTTCACCTTCGATCCGCATTTTTTCCCGATCCTTCTCACCCCACGCGTTTCAGCCCCTCGATTTCGCCGAAAAATGGCGCGAATCGCCGCTCCCGAATCCGCTCACCGTTGCATTTTCCGTAACATCGAGGCCGAGCCCGGCTGTGCGCGATCTGCCCGGCCATGGCCTCCCGTATCGCCTCACCCTTGCCGGGAAGTCAAGAATCTCCCCGCTCCTGAACCCGCTCACGTCCTCTCCTGCAGTGGCTCACCGGCTCTCCCGAAGCCCGCCACCCATCTGTCCCGCAGGCGCTCACCCTGGGTCCCGTAAAGCTTCACCTGATCGGTCGGAAAGCCCCGCCAAGCAAGGGTTTGCCGTGGCGTTAACGTTTTTAACCGGTATCAAGGTGTTTACTTTTATATCTCTCAAGCAAGAATCCCCCGCGAGCTATCCCGGATATCCACATTCCAAACCAGCCACCACGGCAAGTCCTGGAGCCCGCTCGCGTGAAACAACGGATCGCAGTAGAATCAGATGATAAATTTCCACGTTTACAAGAACTTATGAAACAAAGTTCGATTTGTTTCACGGAAAGTTCACGCCGAGTTCCTCTCGCGACAAGATAAAAAGCCCCTCGATGGCCGTTTCGCTACCGCCGGCAATCCCGATACTCAGAAACGTATCAAATAGAACGTAATTTGTTATTATTCGTCCACTCCTCTGCCGAGAAGACGAATATGCGAGACCAAGACCGCCAGACAATCCGCGAAGAAATCGAGGGTTTGCGTAAAAACGGAGCACGCAGGCAGGAACTGTCCTTACATGCCTGCAAACGCTTGTTCTTCGATTTCGAAATCAAGCCCTCGATGGCTGCCGTCCGTGAGTTGACCCAAACCGGAAGCGCCAGCGACATCCCCAAAGATATCGAGCTTTTCTGGCAGCGCATTCGCGCGACCTCCAAAGTGCGTGTGGGCGCTGGCGCGATTCCGCCCGCGCTGGAAGAGCGTGCCGGCGAGCTGCTAGGCGCACTCTTCGAGGAAGCGCTCGCGCTCGCGGGCGAAGCCCTGCAGGCCGAACGCACGGAAATCGAAGCCGGCCGCCTCGATGCCGAGCACGCAACCCGGGAGGCCGAGGCCCGACGTTTGGCCGCCGATGAAATGCTGCAACGCAGCGAAGCACGCGTGGAAGCGGCCTATGAGCGGGTGCGCGAACTCGAAAGCCAACTCGCCGCGGCATCCGCGCAGGGCGTCGCGGCGCATGGCAATCGCGAAGTGCTGGTACAGCGTCTGGAGATGGAAAACGACGCCCTGCGCAAGCGGGTCGAGGCTGAGCAGACCACCAACGCGGGGTTGCGCGATCGCATCGACGGCTTGCACGAGGAAATGCGCAAGAGCACCGAGCACTACGCGCAGCAGATCAAGGACGCGCTCGCCGAGGCCGAACGGCGCGTCAAGCCCATGCTGGTCGAACTGGATTCGTTACGCTCGATGTCGTCGACCTGGCAGGCGGCCCAGCGCGATGCCAGCAAGAAGGAATTCGATTTCATCCAGCAGCTGGCGACGGCGAAGGCCCGCGCCGACCGGCTCGACGCCGTGCTGCGCGAACGGTCCGACGAGGTGGACGTGCTCACGCGGCAGGTCACGGCATTGCGCGGGCAGCAGGGACTCGACACCCCGGTCGCGTCATTGCTTTGTTCACTCGCCGCTGCGGGCCGGCTGGGCGCGGCCGAACTGGCGAGTCTCGGCACCGTGGTCGACGGTCACGTCGCCTTGCCCGCGCGTTGTCCTAACTGTCACGAAGGGGAACCGGAGTTGTCCGAAGTGGACGATGGCTTCGAATTCATTTGTCCGGAGTGCGAACACACCTCGGGAACGGGAGCGTCGAAGCTTGCCGCATACGCGCGCTTCATGGCTGGCAAGCATTCGCACGAACAGGCTTGACGTGAGCTTTTACGGGAGGCGCACATACGCCTCTCAAACGCACAATCGCAGGCCGACGCGGCGTTTCACGCCTCGTCCGCCTGCGTAGACACGTGCTGGGACGCTTCGCGTTCCGCCCACATTTTCCATGCGCGATGGAGCCGCCCCGCGGAGATCGGCTGCAGGAAGCCGAGCCACTGCCCCACCTGATCGATATCCACGCCGCGCTCGAACAGGTCCGCCGCGAACGTATTGCGCAAGGTCTGCGGACTCGCGCGTTCCGTGCGCGTTTGCGCCACGCCGGCTGCCTCCGTCAATGCGTCGATGGCGCGCAGCACCGTTGCCTTGTGCATGGGGCGCCCCGAGGGCGAGCCCGGAAACACCAGTTGCCCGGGCAGTTCGGCCAGGCGGCGCGCTTCGAGCCAGGCACCAAGCACATCGACGGCAAATGGCGTCAGTCGCGTGACGCGCGTAAACGCCGGGTTGGCGGCTTCGATCGTGACCCACTCCGAGCCGATCGCCACGCAGTCGAGCGTGAGCGCGATGGCGTCTCCCGTTTTCAGTCCGCCGCCCAGAAAGATGGCGACGAGCGCCCGGTCGCGGCGTTCGCGCCATCGTTTCGCGGCCGATGGCTCGACGAGCGGCGAGAACAACTGGCCGACGATCGCGGCGCGCTCTGCCGGCGTAAGGAAACCGGTCGGTTCGTTTTCGCGCGCATTGCGCCATGCGGCTTCGCCGTCCTGGGCGATGAAGCGCGCCGGATTCGTAGAGGCGAGTTCGATTTCGCGGACGTGATCGAGCACGCGCTCGATGAGCCGCAGGTAGCGAAGCCGTTGCGGCTTCTTCACTTCGAGGCTCGCGACGAATTCGGCGATCGTGCCCGTATCCACGGTCATGATTGTCTTGCGCTTGAGCGCGAGCCATTCGAGAAAGCGCCCCCATTGCACGCGGTAGACCTCGGCGGAAGAACGGCGCAGGTCCTGCGAGGCGAGCCAGGCGTCGAACGCGGCGACGGGGTCGCGCTGCCAGTCCTGGCGCTTTTGGTCGAAGAGGTCGCGTGAAGAAGTGGAAGACGCCATCTCTATCATTCCGTTAGTTGCGTTACACGGCCATTATAGCGATAGCGGAATGGTGGCTGCCGCTATTGTTCCGTGCGCTGCCTCGCTGGCCTGCGATCAGCCACCCCAAGCCCTCGCACGCCGCACAGCGTCGTTGCGTCTTGCCTGCCGGCGCGATTCTTCCGCGCCCTGTGCGGCACGTTCGTAGGCCGAGACTGCGAACGCGAATACGGCCGGCAGCGCGTTGGATTGTCCGAAGTCGACGGTCTCATCCGTTTCCGGCCACGCGAGGTCGCCCGGCCGCTGAAAGAGGCCAAGCATGAGGGCGTCGTGGCGGCTGGCAAAGCCGAGATCCGCAAGGGCTTCGGCCTCGATGGCATGCAGCAGGCGCCAGGTGAGCGGCACCTGCCGCGCGATATAGCGCTGTGCGATGTTGCGGACGATGTGTTCGAGGTCGCGTGCGGCGGCCTGAAAGCGCAAGGCCGCCAAATCGTGTTCGTGCGGCAGTTCGGTTGGGAGGGACATCGGCGGCTCCAGTCGTACTTTCACTGTATGAATATACAGTAGTCGAGCCGATCGCGCAGCCTCGTCCGTTCGGTCAGGGCGAGCGGTGAACCGGACTGTCAGCCGTGGATCACCACCAGCAGCGCGCGTGCCTCGCCCTTGCCGGCATTGCGAATCGCATGCGGCTCATCGGCGATGTAGCGCGCCGTGTCCGCAGCCTTCAGGCGCTGTGTTGTCCCGGCCGCCTCGACCTCGATGCTCCCCTGCAGCACCGTGAGATGCTCGCGCGTGCCCGGTTCGTGCGCGGCCGACACCAGCGCCCCGCCGGGCTTGAGCGTCAGCTCATACCATTCGAAGTGGCCAGCCAGTTCGATGGGTCCCCACACGCGCAACTGGTAACCCGCATCGTGGCCGTGTAGCGTCGGGATGTCGTGCGGCCCGGCCACGGCGATCGCCTCGGGCGCCTTCGGGGCGGCGAACAGCGAATCGAGCTTGACGCCGAGCGCGTTCGTAAGCCGCCAGGCCACGGCAATGGTCGGGTTCGCCTTGTCGCGCTCGATTTCCGATAGCATGGATTTCGAGACGCCCGCGGCGCGCGAGAGGTCGTCAAGTGTCAGCTTGCGCTCGGTGCGCAGCCGCTGGATCTGCTCGCCCACGCGCGGCGGCGCGGTGGCGGGTATGGGGGATGCAGGCGGTGCGTTGGTTGCAGCCGATGCCGGTGTGTCGGGAACGGTGCCCGCCGGGGCGGTGCGCGGTTTGCGGGTGCTTGCCATTCACGGCCTCATCGATTAGAGTGCGTTCGACATATCGAATTTATGTTCGAAATAAAGGAAATGTTCGCCAGCGGCTGACGGCGACTATAGCAAACCGCGGCAACCCGCAGCAAAACTGCGGTACGCCGCAGCGATGTGAGGAGCACGATTCATGCGTACCCCGTATCTCGACCACTTGCGCGCGGCGCTCGACCAGATCCGCGCCGATGGCTTCTACAAGAACGAGCGCGTGATCGCCACGCCGCAGTCGGCCGATATCCGGCTCACAGACGGCAGCGACGTGCTCAACTTCTGCGCGAACAACTACCTCGGCCTCGCCAATGACGCGCGTCTCATCGCCGCCGCGAAAGACGGCCTGGATCGCGATGGCTTCGGCATGGCGTCGGTGCGTTTCATCTGCGGCACGCAAACCGTGCACAAGCAGCTCGAAAGCGCGCTCGCCACGTTCCTGCAAACCGAAGACTGCATTCTCTATTCCAGCTGTTTCGACGCCAACGGCGGCCTCTTCGAAACGCTGCTCGGCGAAGACGACGCCATCATCAGCGACGAACTCAATCACGCGAGCATCATCGACGGCGTGCGCCTTTCGAAGGCGCGCCGCTATCGCTACAAGAACAACGATCTTTCGGACCTCGAAGCAAAGCTGAAAGAAGCCGACGAAGCCGGCGCACGCTACAAATTGATCGCCACCGACGGCGTGTTCTCGATGGACGGCATTATCGCCGACCTCAAAGGCATCTGCGATCTCGCGGATCGCTACGACGCGCTCGTAATGGTCGACGACTCGCACGCGGTGGGTTTCATCGGCGAGCATGGGCGCGGCACGCCCGAGCACTGCGGCGTCCTGCAACGCGTGGACATCATTACCGGCACGCTCGGCAAGGCGCTGGGCGGTGCGTCGGGCGGCTATATCGCGGCGAAGCAGGAAGTGATCGACCTGCTGCGCCAGCGCTCGCGCCCCTATCTCTTCTCGAACACGCTCACGCCGAGCATCGCGGCCGCCACGCTTGCGGTACTCGATCTGATTGCGAGCGACGAAGGCGCGCAACTGCGCCGCCGGGTGTGCGAGAACGGCGCGCAGTTCCGCCGCGAAATGAGCGCGCTCGGTTTCACGCTCGTGCCCGGCGAGCACCCGATCATTCCGGTGATGCTCGGCGACGCCCAGGTCGCCTCGAAAATGGCCGACGCGCTCCTGCACGAAGGCGTCTACGTGATCGGCTTTTCGTACCCGGTCGTGCCCAAGGGCCGCGCGCGCATTCGCACGCAGATGAGCGCCGCGCACACGTCCGGGCAGATCGGGCGTGCCGTCGAGGCGTTTGCGCGCGTAGGCAGGCAACTCGGCGTGATTTAACCAGGATTGCGAATCAAATGAAAGCACTCGCCAAACTCGAACGCGCGCCCGGACTCACGCTCACGCGCGTGAAGAAGCCCGAAGTCGGCCATAACGACGTGATGATCAAGATCCGCAAGACCGCGATCTGCGGCACGGACATTCACATCTGGAAATGGGACGACTGGGCACAGAAGACCATTCCGGTGCCGATGCACGTGGGCCACGAATACGTGGGCGAGATCGTCGAAATGGGCCAGGAGGTGCGCGGCTTCCAGATTGGCGACCGCGTGTCGGGCGAGGGGCATATCACTTGCGGCTTTTGCCGCAACTGCCGTGCGGGGCGGCGCCACCTGTGCCGCAATACCACGGGCGTGGGCGTGAACCGCGAAGGCGCGTTCGCAGAATACCTCGTGATTCCGGCCTTCAACGCGTTCAAGATTCCTCCCGGGATCTCCGACGATCTCGCCGCGATCTTCGATCCGTTCGGCAATGCCACGCACACGGCGCTTTCGTTCAGCCTCGTGGGCGAGGACGTGCTGATTACGGGCGCGGGGCCGATCGGCATCATGGCCGTGGCGATCGCGAAGCACGTGGGTGCGCGCAACGTCGTCATCACGGACGTCAACGACTACCGGCTCGGGCTTGCGCGCAAGATGGGCGCGACGCGCGCCGTGAACGTTGCGCGCGAGTCGCTGCGCGACGTGATGGACGAACTGCACATGACCGAAGGCTTCGACGTCGGCCTCGAAATGTCGGGCGTGCCGAGCGCGTTCACGGCGCTGCTCGAGTCGATGAACCACGGCGGCAAGGTCGCGCTGCTCGGCATTCCGCCCGCGCAAACGGCCATCGACTGGAACCAGGTCATCTTCAAGGGCCTGGAAATCAAGGGCATTTACGGCCGCGAGATGTTCGAGACCTGGTACAAGATGGTCGCGATGTTGCAGAGTGGGCTCGATCTCTCGCCCATCATCACGCACCGCTTCGATGTGGACGACTACGAGAAAGGCTTTGCGGCCATGCTCTCGGGCGAGAGCGGCAAGGTGATTCTCGACTGGGCCGCGGCCTGAATGGGCACTGGTTCGATGAGGCTTCTAGGACGTCGCGCCCGGCGCCGGCTGCTCGAATTCGGCCTCGATGCGCACGTCGATCTCGTCGCCGACGGCGGGATACCAGCTCGTCAAACCGAACGCCGAGCGATTGAAATGGCCCGATGCAGTGAAGCCTAGCGTGGGCTGCTTCGTGAGCGGATTCGGCGCGTAGCCGTTCAAGGTCACGTCGAGCGTGACCGGCTGCGTCACGCCGCGTATCGTGAGATTACCGGTGAGCGTGCCGCGCCCTTCGCCCGTGCGCTCGAAGTGCGTGCTCGTGAAGCGGATCTGCCCATAGCGCTGCACATCCAGCATCTGCGGTCCTTTCACCATGGCGTCGAGTGCGCTGACGTTGGTGTCGAGGCTCGTGGCGTCGATGGTCGCGTCGACCGTGGCCGCCTCGAGACCGCCGGCCTGCCAGTCGAGCGTCGCCTGCGCGCGGTCGAAGCGCATGACGAAGCGCGTATAGTGGAAGTGATCGACGTCGAACACGATGCTCCAGTGATGCGCGTCCATCGCGTAGTGTCCCGCTGGCACGTCGGCTTCCGCGCGGCTAACGCTGTGCGTGACCACGCGCAGCGGCGTGCACGCGGCGAGACTCGCTGCGCACAGCGCCACGCAGAAGGCGCGGCGCGAGCCGCGAACGAGAGGCGCAAGCGCTACAAACGGCCGGTCTTTCATCCCATCTCCCTTTGACTCGTCGACACCGTAACAACGTTGGGCGACGTGCGTTTCTTCCATATGGTTCGCGAAGCATAACGCGGCGGGGTCGGATCGCGGCGATCCCGCAGTTTCCGATACCAGACACGCGCACATTGCGCGCCGCGCGAAACTCGGGTCTCATACGCCGATTGGAGCCCGAACGAGCGGAGAGCCGACCATGCCAGCCACGAACCACGCCGTGCGTTTTCACGCTACGCTCGTGCGCGACGTCGATGCGATGACGGCCGCCACGGCGCGCTCGTTCGGGTGTCATACGCACGACCAGTACGGCATCGGTGTGATCGATCGCGGCGGCCATGTTTCGCTCAGCGATGCGGGCCAGGTCGAGGCCGTGCCGGGCGACCTCATCCTCGTCAATCCGGGCGAGGTGCACGACGGCCGGCCGCTCGATGCCGCCGGGCGCACGTGGCGCATGCTGTATTTCGAGCCGCGCTGGGTCGATGCGCTGCAAGCCGACATCACGCAAGGCGACGACGCCGCCTTTGCGCTGCATGCGCCGGTGATCAGCGAACCGCGTTTGCGCGCGCGGTTCGATGCGGCTTTCACTCACGTCACCGACCCAGGACATGACCTCTCGCTGATGGCCTTCGAAGCCGCCGCGCTCGAGCTGATGACGCGGCTCGTCGCGGCGCTCGGCCACCGGCGCGCGCTCCCGCAGTGCTCACCGGCGGCGCTTGCGCGCGTGCGCGACATGATCGACACCGATCCGGCCCAGCCGCTCTCGCTCGCCGAACTCGCGCAAGCGGCGGGGTTGAGCCGCTTTCAGCTCCATCGCGGCTTCCTGCGTGCGTTCGGCGTCGCGCCGCATGGCTACATCCTGCATCGCCGCGTGGCGCTCGCGCGGCGCCTGCTCAAGGCGGGCCATGCCCCGGCGCAGACCGCGCTGGCCGCCGGTTTCTGCGACCAGAGCCACCTGAACCGCGCGTTCGCGCGGCAGTTCGGCGTATCGCCGGGGCGTTACCGGCTCGCGCGCGCGGCCTGAATCGCCCGCACGTCAGGCGCTGACGCACAACGATCCAAGACGGCGCGTCGTGGCGAGCCTATACAGGCGTATCACCACGAGGAGCGCTTCATGCCGATACGATTGCCGTCGCGCGAAAACGCGCGGCGCTTGACCCTTTCCCCCCGATCCGTCGCGCAGTCGCCGCAGGCGCAACTGACGGCGGCCATGCTCACCGTAGGCAGCACGGTCATTGCGAGCAAGGCCATCGGCGCCGGGCTCGATCCGCTGCCCGCCACCGCGCTGCGCTTCGGGATCGCGTTGCCGGTTTTTCTGCTGCTCATGCGTTTCACCGGTACGGCGTTTCCTCGTCCCGGCCTGCGCGACGCGCTGCTGCTCGTCGCACAGGCTGCCATCGGCAGCGTCGGCTATACGGTCTTGCTGATCGCGGGCACGCAGCGGACTTCGGCGAGCGACGCCGGAATCATCCTCGGCACCCTGCCAGCCGTTTGCGCGTTGACGGCGGCGCTCGTGCTCGGCGAGCGGCTGCGTGCAAGCACGCTCGTTTCGGTGACGGTCGCGAGCCTCGGCGTGGCGATGGTCACACTCGCGCCCGGGGCGCATCGCGACGGCGCACGCTCGCTCGCGGGCGACGCGATGATCCTCGGCGCCGTCGTGTGCGAAAGCCTGTTCGTGTTGCTGAACAAACGGCTTTCGCGGCCATGGCCGCCGCTTGCGCAGGCCAGCGCGATGACGGGAATCGGCTTCGTCGTGTCGGGCTTGTGCGCGCTGCCGGGGTGGCTTGGCGCGGCCCACGCCGTGCCGCTGAGCGCCGTGCTCGGCGTGGCGTATTACGCGCTCGTGCCTACCGTGGGCGGATTCTGGCTCTGGTACGCGGGCGCGGCGCGCGTGCCGGGCGGCGAGGCCGCGGTCTTTACTGCGGTGGCGCCGGTGTCGAGTGTGGCGCTTGCCGCGATGCTGCTCGGCGAGCCGCTTACGCTCACGCGCGCGCTGGGCCTCACTCTGGTCGTGGCCGCCGTGTTCGCGCAATCCGGGCGGGCGCTGTGGAATCGCATAAGCGTCCAGCGCGGCGCGCGCGACAGCAAGGTTTCTTGACTCGGGAGAATGATCGTTCTACATTACGGGTTAGAGAGAACGATCATTCTCCCGCTGATCTTCGATATTCCGCCGCAATCGCTGAACAGGCACTAGCCATGAGCCCGCTCGCAGTAACGAACCCCGAGGCAAACTCGAACGCAGACGCGCCGCAGGCCGACGCGCGCGAGCGCCTGCTCGATGCCGCCGAGGCGTTGATCTACGCGGGCGGCATTCACGCAACGGGCGTCGATGCGATCGTTCGCGCGGCGGGTGCGGCGCGCAAGAGTTTCTACGCGTATTTCGAATCGAAGAACGCGTTAGTGGCGGCTGCGCTTGCGCGGCGCGACGAGCGCTGGATGCGCTGGTTCGTCGCCGGCACGCTCGCACATGGACGCACGCCGCGGGCACGCCTTGTCGGCATGTTCGACGTTTTGCGCGAGTGGTTCGTGTCCGAAGGCTTTCACGGTTGTGCGTTTCTCAACGCCGCCGGCGAAATCGCGTCGCCCGACGACCCCGTGCGCGTGGTCGCGCGCGAACACAAGGCGCGCCTGCTCGACTTCGTGCGCGAACAGGGCGATGCGTGGGCCGCGAGCGTCGGCGCAGATCGCCGGACCGCCGCACGCCTCGCGCGCCAATGGCTGATCCTGATCGACGGCGCGATCGGCGTGGCGCTGGTAAGCGGCGACGCCGATGCGGCGCTCGACGCACGTGCTGCAGGCCGATCGTTACTCGACGCCCTCGCACCGAAAAGCGATTCCGATTCCCTGATCCGATCTCCATCGCGCGCGCCGTCCCGGCGCGCCGCCCAACGCAAGGAGCAAGACCATGAGTGATTCATCCGAAGTGCGTCCGCCGCTGCCGCCGTTCACGCGCGAGAGCGCCATACAGAAAGTGCGCGCAGCGGAAGACGGCTGGAACACGCGCGACCCGCAACGCGTTTCGCTTGCGTACACGCCGCAAAGCGTGTGGCGCAATCGCGCCGAGTTCGTGACGGGCCGCGAAGCCATCGTCGAATTTCTCACGCGCAAGTGGGCGCGCGAACTCGACTATCGCCTGATCAAGGAGCTATGGGCGTACACGGACAATCGCATCGCGGTGCGCTTCGCCTATGAATGGCGCGACGATTCGGGCAGCTGGTTCCGCTCGTATGGCAACGAGAACTGGGAATTCGACGCGAACGGCCTGATGGCGCACCGTCACGCATCGATCAACGACCTGCCGATCCGCGAGGCGGATCGTCTCTACCACTGGCCGCTCGGGCGCCGTCCCGACGATCATCCGGGCCTCTCCGACCTCGGCCTCTGACGCTTCGCTTTCATCGGGACGACTCACTACGCTGGCAACATGCCGGCGGCGAGCGAGTTGTACGATCCGAACCTGGGCTCCATTGCGCACGCATCGGGTTGCGGTACAGTTCGTCATTCACCGCGAACCAGCAATCAGAAAACTGACGATCCCCAATGTGGATCGGCGCAAGAAAGGACGGAGAGCCCATGCGGTTTTGGCAGAAGCAAGGTGGCGCAGCAAACAGAACGACAACGACCGCGAAGGGAACGAAACGCGGTGCGGCAGCAGTCCTGCTGCTCTTGCCGCTGCTGTTCGGTACGGCGCAGTCGGCGCACGCAGCGAACTGGTGTAGTTCGGGCCTGTGGGTCGATGCGATGGTGGGCTCGTACCACATCCATCCCGACAAGGACTTCGAACAATTCAACCCGGGCCTCGGCATCGAATGCTGGCCCGGCAACACGTGGGCGCTCACGGCAGGCGGTTTTCGCAATTCGTTGCGCCGGCCCTCTTATTATGGCGGCGCAGTGTGGGCACCCGAGTTTCTGCACTGGGGCTTCGTGCGGCTCGCGGCGATGGGCGGCATCATCTCCGGCTACAACTATGGCAACTGGGGCCTCGGCCACGACCATACGATCGGGCCCGTGGTCGCGCCTATCGTGATGGTTGCGTACAAGCGCGTGGGGGTGAATTTCATCGTCATTCCGCCGATACCGTCTGACGATCTGCCGTTTACCATCGGGTTTCAGTTGCGATTCAAGTTCTAGGGTCTATCGCCGTACAAAAAAGATGCGACTTTTAGAAATTCGCCGAAAACGGCCAATAAAGTTGCGACCTCGCATCTCACAATATGGAAATTGAGCGGCTCGGTCTTATCGGGCGCGGAGACCTGCGATTGGGTATCCGTAGTCAAAATGCAATCAACTCCGTGAATTCTTCCTTCTGCGAAAGCACATTTCCACCAAACTGGCATCAGCTCACCGTTCCGAAATCTTTGCAGACAGGTGAGATGTTCCAGGATGGTGAGGACTTCCAGGAGGCAAGCAAGCCATATCTCGTCGCTGGTGATAAATCCGGCAAGCGCTATCTCACCGAAGCCTGAGAGCAGGTCCAACGACGGTGAAGGAATTCGGGATGGTGAGGATTTCCAGGGGTTAGGACGGTGAGCAGAGTCGTATCTCCCCGAATACGCTCACCTCGCCTCTACGTTCATTCAGGTTTGACCGTACTACCCGGGCTCGGGCGCATACGCTTACACGTACAAACTGCATTGGCTCGGTGCGCAGCACGACTTCCCGAACGTCAAGCAACCGCGCAAGCTTCTTTTCACCGGTCCGGCACATCTGGAGACGCAATGGACGACGTATTACCGGGGCCGTTGGGAGCGGCTCTCTGAAGACGTACCGCGACCAGCAACTGAGGTTGGCAACGCGCGGCGCGAGCCGGACGTCTTCACCCAAATGCCGTTCAATAAGACCACCAGGGTTGAGCGTCTACGTTATATGACTGACCAGCTGCCCCAAGACGTCCTGATCGCAGTCACGATCTCGCTCACGCTCTATGCCGAGATCGGAGGCGGTTTTGAACTCGCCTTGAACTGCGACTTTATCGTGGCCGAGCCGATGGCCGACATCGGGTCGCTTGTCTGAAAGCCGGTGCTCCGTGCCACCGCAGGCATTTCTGGAGCGCGCGCGAATCTCCATTTTCCGGTGTTTGCCCGCAAGCGTGCTGGCCGTCTGGCCACGCATTGGGGAACCCGGCAAGTACAGGTAGAGGCTCTGCATACTCCCACCGAAAACGCGCATGTTCCGAAATCAGAGGCGTCCGAATCAGCGATGTAAACTTGAAATCATTAAATAATGATTTTGTAATTAATGAGCATTTGCACCATTGCGATGATTGATGGCAAAGCGCTTGAACCACATTGGTGCCGGCATCTGCCGTAAGAGAGCAAATGTCTAAAAATGATATTGCGTCATCAAAAAAGTTTTCCTACCAGTATTTTTTTTTGCTATCTTCGATCCGCTTCAACAAAACGGACACATAGAGCTCGCTGTCCGAAACCCTCGAAGGCGTCCAGGCTAGGGGGTAATGACGGACAGTTGACGGGATCGGTTCCGGTGCGAAGGCTATTGAGTTAGCACAACTATATATTACAGATAGGTAAGGAAGTATTGCGGGTTCATGAGCGGATAAAAATTGGCGAGGGGAATCTATTTTTCATTTAGTAATGCGAATGTAATTTCGCATCGGATGGATTTCTATCACGCGGACTTGTGGCCGTGATGTGACGAAGGTTTTCTGCGGCAGGATTGGGGCGTACTGCGCCGAGGGAGCGAAGGTGGTGATGAAAGTGCAAGTGGGAGCGCCAGTTGAAGGCGTGCGGTCGGGCGGACCGGGCCGCCCACGCGAATTTGGGCGTGCGCAGCGGAATCCTGTGCGTCGCTACGGCGGAATTGGCGCGGTAATCGTCTTGCACATTGTGCTTATCTACGCGTTGGTCAATGGTCTCGCAAACAAGGTCGTGCAGGTGATCCAGCATCCGATCGAAACGAAGATTATCGAGCCCGTGGCCCCGCCACCGCCACCGCCGCTGCCAGCCGTGCAACTGCCGCCGCCGAAGTTCGCGCCGCCGCCGCCGCCTTTCGTGCCCCCTCCCGAAGTGCCGGTGCAGGCGCCACCGCAGCAATCGATCGTGCATCAGGCTGCGCCCGTGGTCAGCGCGCCCGTCACCGCGCCGCCTGCGCCGCCCGCGCCCCCCGTGCAGGCGAAGCCGGTGAGCCACGAAGTGGGCGTTGTGTGTCCAAACTCGGATGAGATCCGTTCGTCGATCCGGTATCCGAAGGAGGCACAGGACAACGGCGTGACCGGCGACGTGCTCATCGAATTCGTGGTGGATCCACAAGGACACGTCACGAATGAGCGAGTCGCGCAATCGGCTAACGACGACAGTCTGGATGCGGCTGCATTCAACGCGGTGAAGAAATTCAACTGCATTTCGCAAGGTCAGCCGGTACGCGTGCAGGTTCCGTTCTCGTTCAGTCTTAACTGACGCGCGGATTGCAGGCATCGGGTGGCGAGTCAGTACCCGGATTTTTAGATGTTCAACAGATGAATTGGAGTAGGCATGAAAAAGCGTTCCTACGCCGCACTCGCGGCAAGCATGTTGATCGCCGTAGCCACGGTCGATACCTTTGTCGCACCGCAGCTTGCCAACGCGCAGGCTAGCGCCCCCGCGGCCGTCGCGTCGGCGCCCGCCACAGCGGCCGCCGCCGTGCCGCCACCCGTCGCGAGCGCTGACCAGCCCGTGCCGCCGCCGGCGCCGGCCACCTCGGAGACGGTCACGAACCCATACGGTCTCGGCGCGCTCTGGAAGAACGGCGACTTTGTCGCGCGCTTTGTGCTCTTGCTGCTCGTGGTGATGTCGATGGGCAGCTGGTACATCATGATCACCAAGTTCTTCGAGCAGTTCCGCGCCAACCGGCGCGCGAAAAGCGCGGATGAGCGGCTCTGGAGCGCACCGTCGCTCACGGAAGGCGCAAAGCAGCTCGATGAGTCGTCGCCGTTCCGGTTCATCGCGGAAACCGCGATCGAGGCCGGCGAGCATCACGACGAAGCGTTGCTCGAAGCCGTCGATCGAAACACGTGGATCGACGTTTCGGTCGAGCGCGCCATCACCAATGTGTCGAACCGGCTGCAGGACGGCCTGGCGTTCCTCGGTACCGTGGGCTCGACCGCGCCGTTCGTCGGCCTGTTCGGTACGGTGTGGGGCATCTATCACGCGCTGACAGCCATCGGCATTGCAGGTCAGGCTTCGATCGACAAGGTCGCGGGCCCGGTCGGTGAAGCGCTCATCATGACCGCCATCGGTCTGGGCGTGGCCGTGCCGGCGGTGCTCGGCTACAACTTCCTCGTGCGACGCAACAAGGCGGTGATGGAGCGTGTCCGCGGCTTCGGCGCGCAACTGCATACGGTTCTGCTGGCTGGCGGCAAGCGCGTCGCGCGCGCCACCGTCATGGCCGACTGAGCGAGGGGCACGCCATGGCCATGAGCGTTGGAGACGAGGGCGGTGACGACGAGGTCATCTCGGCCATCAACACGACGCCGCTCGTCGATGTGATGCTGGTATTGCTGATCATCTTCCTGATCACGATTCCGGTAGTGACGCATACGGTGCAGCTCCAGCTACCGAAGCAAACGGTGACGCCGCTGCAGACGCAGCCGAAGAGCATCGAGATCGCAGTGAACCGCGATGGCGACTTCTTCTGGTACGAGCAACACGTCGATGCTCCGACGCTGCTCGCGCGCCTGAAGGCTGCGTCCGTCCAGACGCCGCAGCCGGAAGTGCATATCCGCGGCGACCAGGAGACGCGCTATGAGGCCGTCGGGCGCGTGATCACGTCGTGCGAGCGCGCGGGAATCGCGAAAGTGTCATTCATTACGGAGCCGCCGGCGCGCGGCGGTTAAGGGGCGGTTATGGGCATGAACGTATCGTCGGGCGGAGGCGGCAGCGAACCCGAAGTGATGGTGGACATCAACACCACGCCGCTGATCGACGTGATGCTGGTGTTGCTGATCATGCTGATCATCACCATTCCGATCCAGATGCACGCGGTCAAGATGAACCTGCCGGTGGGCAATCCGCCGCCGCCGGCCGTGCAGCCGGAGGTGGTGCAGATCGACATCGACTTCGACGGCACGATGACCTGGAACGGCACACCGGTGCCTGACCAGGCGACGTTGGAGCGCAAGTTCGCGCAGGTCGCGGCCGAACCGGATCAGGCGGAAATTCACCTGCGTCCGAACCGGCTTGCGCCGTACAAGGACGTGGCCGAGGTGATGGCGGCGGCGCAGCGGGAAGGCGCAACGAAGATCGGCTTGATCGGCAACGAACAGTACATGCAGTGAGGTATTCGAAAGCGATGAGTATTCCTTCTCGATTCAAGCGGGCAGCGCTTGCGCTCGCGGTGAGCGGCTTCTCGGCGCTGGCCATGGCATGGACAGCGGCGCAGGCTGCGGACACGCTGCGTCCGGACGTGGCGAAGCCACTGAATGACGCACAGAATCTGTACCGCGCACACCACTACGAGGACGCGCTCAACAAGATTGCGCAGGCCGGGGCCGTTCCGAACAAGACGCCGTACGAAACGTACATGGTCGAGGAGATGCGGGGCGCCGCCGCCATGGCGGCGGGGCAGAATGGCGTGGCGGCGCAGGCGTATGAATCGCTGCTCGCGAGCGGGCAGCTCAAGGGCGAGGACGCGCAGCGCACGACCGCGGCGCTCGCGGGTATTTACTTCCAGCAGAAGAACTATGCCCAGGCGATCAAGGCCGCGCAGCGCTACCAGAAGGCGGGCGGCGGCGATCCCCAGATGGCCACGCTGCTGGTCGAGTCGTACTATCTCTCGGGCGACTACGCCACCGCGACGCGCCTGCTGAACGCAAGTGTCGAAGCCCAGGTGCGCGGTGGCCATACGCCGGACGAGGCGCAGTTGCAACTGCTCGGCACTTGTGCTCAGCGTGCGAACGACCAGGAAGCCTATCGCGGCGCGCTCGAAAAACTCGTGGCATATCACCCGAAGCAGTCGTATTGGGATGACCTGCTGCACGCGATTCGCAGCAAGCCCGGCTATCTCAGCGCACTCGATCTGGACACGTATCGCCTGCGCCGCGCGACGGGTTCGCTCTCGAGCGCCGACGACTACATGGAAATGACGCAACTGGCGATCGTTGCGGGCTCCACGGCGGAGGGCAAGCAGATTATCGATCAGGGTTTTGCGTCTGGCGTGCTGGGTCACGATGCTGGCGCCGATCGCGAACGTCGCTTGCAGGCACTAGCGGCGAAGCGTGCCAATGCCGCGCCCGATCCGGCCAATCCCCTGGCGCCGTACGATGCGGCTTTCAACCAGGTGTATGCGGGGCAGGAGAAGCAGGGTCTCGCAACCATGGAGTCGCTCATTGCGAAGGGCGGTCTTGATCACCAGGACTTGGCGCGGCTTCGCCTCGGCGAGGCTTACTTTGCCTCGGGGCAGAAGGCGCGAGCCGTCCAGGCGTTCAAGGCGGTCAAGGGCAACGATGGCAGCGCTGAGCTGGCGCAGCTTTGGGTACTGGTGGCGTCGAAGCCGTGACTGCCTGAGTGAACTGAAAAAGTGCTTCAATTTTATGCAGTTAATTAGGTATACATAGTAAATAAAGAATGCCTGGTTCGTTCGGGCTCGGCAGGGGTGTTGTGACAGAAGTGAAGCAGCATGAGTTTCGGGGCAAGCGGCAATGAGAGAGGCGGGGAGAAGCCGCTTTTCTCCGGGGCAGGCAAGCGGTCGATTGTAAATGGAAGAGCACGTAGCAGGGCGGATACAGGTAGAAAGTGGCGCGATGCGGCAGCGTCGTCAAATCTAATGCGGGGGTTCACGAGACCTTGCTTCGCATAACGAAGTAGACGTGACCGGAAATAGATAAGGGGAAACTGTGAAACAAAGGGCATTGGCTGTAGCCATTCGAAGAATAATCTGGGCTGAACTGGCGTTTTCAGCGGCGTTTGCCGTATCGGCATTTGCGCAGAGTCAGCCAGTGACTAACGGCGGTGCGGCGGTCGCTGCGGATAATGCAGCCGCGCCAGCGGCGGCGCCGCAATCGGGCGCGAGCGCACAGACGGGTGCGGCCAGTACAGGTAGCGCGCCGGCCACGACCGGGAGCAACACAGCCGTCAAGCAGTTGAAGAAGTTCGAGGTCACCGGTTCGCTGATTAGGCAATCGGACAAGACGGGCTTCCAGCAGGTGCAAACGATCAGCCAGAAGGATATCCAGAACAGCGGCGCAACGACTGTGGCCGACTATCTGCGTACGGTCTCGGCCAACTCCGCCAATAGCTGGAGCGAAGGCCAGGCGGGCAACTTCGCGGCCGGCGCGGCGGGTATCGCGTTGCGCGGCTTGAGCGAGAAGTACACCCTCGTGCTCGTCGACGGTCAGCGCGTCGCGCCGTTTGCCTTCTATTCGAACAGCACCGACAGCTTCTTCGACCTCAATACCATCCCGCTCAACGCGATCGATCGCATCGAGATCGTGAAAACCGGCGCCGTGTCGCAATACGGCTCGGACGCCATTGCGGGCGTGGTCAACATCATTACGAAGCACGACTTCCGCGGACTTCAGCTTGACGGCAGCTACGGCAGTTCGGTGAGCGACGGCGGCGGCAACGGCACGACCAAGTTCGGCATTCTGGCGGGCTTCGGCGACCTCAATGCGGACCGCTTCAACGTCACCGCATCCGCAAGCGTCTATCACTCGGCGGGCTCGACGCTGGCCGACCGCGACTCCACGGCGGCGCAGGACTTCACGGACAAGCCGGGCGGCCTCTCGCTGCTCGCGCCGTCCTACTGGCAAACGGGTCCCAACACGGCGCAGGCGTTGAGCGGGTGCCCATACGGCGGCTCCGTCCATCCGGCCGGTAGCAATTTCCTGGGCGCGGCTGCGGGGCTGGGCGGCACGGTGTGCGCCTTCAACACCGCCAACGGCATGTCGATCGCGCCGGAGACGACGCGCGCGAGCGTGAAGGTCCACGCCGACTTCAAGGTCGACGACACGACCACTGCCTTTGCCGATGTGTGGGAAAGCTACAACCAGACGACCACGAATGACGGTCTCTGGAACAACATCGTCGGCAGCCCGCAAACGCCGACGCTGACCTATACACCGGGCGTCGGTCTGACGCCGTTCAACAACGTTGTGCCCGCAAGCAATCCGTACAATCCGTATGGTGTGGCGACGCCGCTCACCTATGCGTTCCCGAATACGGTGGCGGAAGAGACGTACGCGAACTTTTTGCGTGCGTCCACCGGTATTCGCGGTTCGTTCACCGTGCCGAAGTATGGGGACTGGGACTGGTCGACTTCGTATAGCCACTCGCAGAGCAACGTTTCGAATACCTACACGAACCAGCTCAACACGACGGCGCTGAACAACATCTACCAGAACGGCACGTTCAACTTCGCCAATCCGTCCTCGACGCCGAATGGCTTGAACGGCCTGTACATGAATGCAAACAACCAGGGCATTTCGAAGCTCGATACGGTTGACGCGACATTGGCGACACCGAACCTGTTCCATCTGCCCGCGGGCGATATCGGTGTTGGATTCGGCGCGCAGTTCCTGCATGAGAGCGAGGTAATCAATCCGGGCGCAGAGTTTTTGGGTGGCCTCGTGGCTAACCCGAATCTGCAAACGGTCGATGGTCAGCGCAATGTCGCGGCGGTGTATTACCAGGTCGATATTCCGATCGTCAAAAACTTGACGTTCAGCCAGTCTGGTCGCTACGACCATTACAGCGATTTCGGTGGCGCGTTCTCCCCACGCTTCGCATTGCGCTACCAGCCGGTCCAGGCGCTGACGATGTACGGCTCGTATAACCGTGGCTTCCGCGCGCCGACGTTTGTTGAAAACAGTGCTTCGCAGACGCTCGGCATCCAGCAGCTACCCGGCGGTACGGTCACCACGATCACGTCGGGTAACCCGGACCTGCAGCCGGAGCGTACGCGCAATCTCAACCTCGGCTTCCAGGTTTCGCCTACACGTACAACGGACGTCGGCTTTGACTGGTACAAGATCCGCGTCGATCACGTAATCGGTGAAGCCGCCGAGCCGTCGCAGGTCGTGACCAACGCGCAAGGCCAGACACTGTACGAGGTATTCCCGTATGAGAACCTCGGCTACCTCGATACGAACGGCTTCGAAGGCACCTTCCGCCAGGCGCTCCCGACGAAGATCGGGACCTTCACGCTCCTGGCTGACTGGGCATATGTGAAGGACTTCACGCTGGGTCTGCCTTCGGGCCCGATCAACGGAGCGGGCAACAACTACACGATCACGCAGCCGTTCGGCGGCAGCTTCCCGCGCTGGAAGGGCAATACGACGCTGGATTGGGCCTATCACGGATGGAACGCCGCACTGACTTGGATGTTTACGGGCCCTTATGCGCAGACGCTTTCTGTCGCGGCGCCGACGCCAGTTGCAGACAAAGTGGGTTCCTATAGCCAGTTCAACCTGATGGTCACCTATACGGGCATCAAGCACTGGACGATCTACGGCGGCATCAACAACATCTTCAACCGTACGCCTCCGTTCGATCCGATCTTTGCCAGCAGCGCGCTCGACCAGACCGGCTACGACACGTCGCTGTACAACTATATCGGCCGTTTCGCGCAGATCGGAGCGACGTACAAGTTCTGAGCAATCGGCGCGATGTAGTGAGTAGTTGATGAAGCAGGCGGCTTTGGCCGCCTGCTTCGAATATTTCCCATAGTGGCGGGGCGACGGCGGCAGACCCCTGCCGCGTCGGACAGACGAACCGTGCATCGGCCACGCGCCGGTGTACGTCCTCATGCGGACAGACGATGAGATTGAAGAAGTTGAGCTTGTCACGATTGTCGCCGCATTGGTCAGGTGTTGCGTCCGCAATGACCCTGGCAGTTGGCGTCGGCATGCTTGCGACGCCGTCGGCGCACGCGGCTACGGCGCTCGCGCAGTACGACCAGCCGAAGTATGCATCCGGCTTCACCCATTTCGACTACGCGGACCCTGATGCGCCGTCGAACGGCGTCCTGAGCTTCGAAAACTACAATGAATTTCAAAGCTACGATTCGCTGAACCCCTTTCTTGTGCGAGGTGCACCCGCGCCGGACATCCAGAATCTGATGTTCGACACGCTAATGCAGCGCAGCTGGGATGAACTGGCCTCCGAATACCCGCTGATCGCCGATAGCGTTGAGGTCGCGGCCGACCGCTCGTCCGCGACGTTCCATATCAATCCGGCTGCGCGCTTTTCGAACGGCGATCCGATAACGGCGGCCGACGTCAAATATTCGTTCGACACGCTCACGAGCCCTCAGGCGTCGCCGCTCTTCAACGCGCAGTTTTCGGTGATCAAAAATGCGGTCGTGGTGAACCAATCGACGATCCGTTTCGAGTTCCGTCGCGCGGAGCGCGACGCACCGCTCATAGCAGGCGATTTGCCCATTTTCTCGCGGAAGTGGGGGATGAAACCCGACGGCTCGCGTATTGCATTCGACCAGCTTTCGAACGTGCCGCCCATCGCGAGCGGTGCCTATCTGATCGACGAACGCAAGAACGACAAGCAGATCGCGTATCGGCGCAATCCCGCGTACTGGGCGGTCAACCTGCCCACGCGCCGCGGCATGTACCACTTCGAGCGCATCACGTTCAAGCTCTACCTCGACCTGTACACGCAGCTCGAGGCGTTCAAGGCCGGCGACGCCGATGTGCATGTGGAAGACAGCGCGACGCAGTGGGCGCGCAAGTATGTGGGCAAGAACTTCCGTAACGGCATGCTGAAGCAGACCAATTTCCCGGATGGTCCTGCACAGATGCAGGGCATGCTTTTCAATCTGCGCAAGCCGATGTTCCAGGACGTGCGCGTACGCCATGCGCTTTCTCTCGCATTCGACTACGACTGGATGAACCGCATGATGTTCTACGGTCAGTACCTGCGCCTGCACAGCTATTTCGAGGCGAGCCCTTTCGGTGCTACCGGCATGCCGGGCGAAAAGGAGTTGAAGCTGCTCGAACCGTGGCGCGCGAGCCTGCCGCCGGAAGTGTTCGGGCCGATGATCAAGCAGCCCACGACGCTGCCGCCAGATTCGCTGCGCGGCAATCTGCGCGAGGCGCGCGATCTGCTTGCGCAGGCCGGCTGGCATTATCGTGACGGCGCGCTGCGCAATGCAGCGGGCGAGCCCATGAACATCGAAATCCTCGACGACCAGCCGGGCATGGACCGCGTGATTCTGCCTTATACACAGGCACTCGCGACGCTTGGCATCAGTGCGCATCTGCGCGAAATCGACAGTGCGCTGTACCAGAAGCGCCTCGACAACTTCGACTACGACATGACCACCTGGCTCTACAGCCCTGTGACGATTCCCGGCGCGGAGCTTGCACGCCGCTTTGGCAGCGCAGCTGCCTCCGAGGTGGGATCGGAGAACTATCCGGGCGTGCGCTCGCCGGTCGTCGACGCGCTCGTGAAGGCGGTGCAGGCCGCGAACACGCTCGACGACCTCGAAGCTGCCACACGTGCCCTCGATCGCGTGCTGATGAATGAGTACTACCTCGTGACGGAGTACTACGCTCCCAACGCGCGCATCGCCTACAAGACTTCGCTCGGTTTTCCGTCCGTCGTGCCTGTATCGTTCGGAGCCCAGGACTGGATCGTCGACTACTGGTATCGCAAGCCGCAAAACGCGCAAGTCGCCCAGACCGCGCAAGCGGCGGCTCACTGAGGACCACCATGTTCGCGTACATTTTTCGACGTCTATTGCTGATGGTGCCGACGCTGATCGGCGTTGTCACGCTCACGTTCGTCGTCACGCAGTTCGTGCCGGGCGGCCCGGTCGAGCAGATCATGTCGCAACTGCGCCATGGCAATGCGCGCGGCGGCGAGACCGGGGCAGGGGGCGGTGGCTATCACGGCAGTCAGGGCGTGGATCCGCAACAGATCGAACAGATCAAGAAGGAGTTCGGCTTCGACAAGCCACCGCTCACGCGCTACTTTCTCATGCTCAAGAATTACGCAAAGTTCGATCTGGGCCAGTCGTATTACCAACATGACAGCGTCTGGAACGTGATTCGGTCGAAACTGCCCGTTTCCATCACGCTTGGGTTATGGACAGTACTGCTGACTTACGTGATATCCGTACCGCTCGGCATCGCCAAGGCCGTGCACAACGGGTCGCGATTCGACACCGTCACGAGCGTACTCGTGCTCTCTGGCTATGCGGTGCCCGGATTCGTGCTCGGCGTGCTCCTGTTGATGCTGTTCGGTGGTGGCACGTTCTGGCAGGTATTCCCCATGCGAGGTCTCACGTCCGACAACTTCTCGGACTTGAGCCTCGCGGGTAAGGTGCTCGACTACCTGTGGCACATCGTCCTGCCGGTAACGGCCTCTGTGGTCGGCAACTTCGCGATCGTCACGATACTCACAAAGAATACGTTCCTCGAAGAGATCGGCCGCCAGTACGTGCTGACCGCGCGGGCAAAAGGCGCGCCCGAGCGCGACGTGCTGTGGAAGCACGTATTGCGCAACGCGGCCATTCCGCTTGTCACGGGCCTGCCCGCCGCGTTCGTGGGCGCTTTTCTGAACGGCAACCTGCTGATCGAAACGTTGTTCTCATTGGACGGCATGGGCCAACTGTCTTATGACTCGGTTATCCGCCGCGATTACCCCGTCGTGCTTGGCTCGCTGTTTCTGTTCACGCTGATCGGCCTCGTAACCAAACTCATTGCTGACGTCTGCTATGTCCTCGTCGACCCCCGCATCCAGTTCCACCGCCTGGACCGCTGATTCCGCAGCCGCTCCGCATGCACCGTCGGTCTCGCCCTGGCGCCGCACCTGGCGGCGGTTTCGCGCACAGCCACTCGGCTACTGGAGTCTTGTCATCTTCGTCACGTTGTTTGCGATCAGCATGCTCGGCGAGGTGCTTGCAAATGACCGGCCGCTTGTCGTGCGTTACGACGGTCAATACTACTTCCCGATCGTCAAGAACTATCCGGAGACGATCTTCGGTGGCGACTTCCCGGCGAGGACCAACTATCTCGACCCGTATATCCGGCAACGGCTGGAGTCGAAGGGCAATTTTGCAGTCTATCCGCCCAATCGTTTTCATTACGACACGATCGACTACTTCGCGGCGCGACCGTATCCGTCCGCTCCCTCGACCACAAACTGGCTTGGTACCGATCAGTTCGGCCGCGACGTGCTTTCGCGATTGCTCTACGGCTTCCGGCTCTCGGTGCTGATGGCTCTCGCGCTAACGGTTTCCGGCGTCGCATTGGGTGTGTTGACGGGCGCGGTGCAGGGCTTTTATGGAGGACGCATCGATCTCATCGGGCAGCGGTTCATCGAAATCTGGAGTTCGATGCCAGACCTCTATTTGCTCATCATATTCGCCTCGATCTTCGAGCCTGCGCTTTGGTTGCTGTTTATCCTGCTTTCAATGTTTGGATGGCTTGTACTTTCCGATTACGTACGCGCGGAGTTCCTGCGCAACCGCTCGCTAGACTACGTGAAGGCGGCGCGAACGATGGGCCTGTCGAACTGGCAGATCATGTGGCGCCACGTGCTGCCCAACAGCCTGACGCCGGTCATCACGTTCCTGCCTTTTCGCATGAGTGCGGCCATTCTCTCGCTCACGAGTCTCGACTTCCTCGGGCTGGGCGTGCCGCCACCTACGCCGAGCCTTGGCGAGCTGCTGCAAGAGGGAAAGAACAATCTCGAAGCGTGGTGGATCTCGCTCTCGGCTTTCGCGGCGCTCGTGATTACGCTGCTGTTGCTCACGTTCATGGGCGACGCACTGCGTAACGCACTCGATACGCGTACGCGTGGCTCGGCATTCGGCGGAGGTAAGTAATGAATCGTCCTTTGCTGGATATTGAGCGCTTTAGCGTGCGCTTCGGCGAGAAAGTGGCGGTGCGCGAACTGAGTCTTTCGATTGCACGCGGCGAACGTGTCGCGCTCGTCGGGGAGTCGGGGTCGGGCAAGAGCGTGACTGCATTGTCGATCCTTGGCCTCGTCGAGCATGCGCGGTTCACGGGACGTATGCTGTTCGACGGCGAGGATCTTCTGCAGAAAACCGAGCAGCAGATGCGCGGCGTTCGCGGAGCCGATATTGCCATGGTCTTTCAGGAACCGATGACGGCCCTGAATCCGCTATACACAGTAGGCAAGCAGATTGCCGAGAGCCTCCGCATCCACGAAGGTCTGAGCGCCGGCGCGGCACGCGGGCGCGGTATCGAACTGCTTCGGCGGACCGGCATTCCCGAGCCGGAGCGTCGCATCGACAGCTTTCCGCACCAGCTGTCTGGCGGACAGCGCCAGCGTGCGATGATCGCGATGGCGCTCGCGTGCCGCCCACGCCTGTTGCTCGCCGACGAGCCCACGACGGCACTTGACGTAACCGTGCGCCAGCAGATCGTCGATCTGCTAATCGACCTGCAGGAGCAGGAGGCGGCAGCCCGTGGCATGGCCATATTGCTCATCACACATGACCTGAATCTCGTGCGGCGCTTTGCGCAGCGTGTGGCGGTGATGGAGAAAGGCGTACTCGTCGAAACGAACACGACCACGGCGCTGTTCTCGAACCCGCAGCATCCCTATACCCAACGCCTGCTCGATAGCGAGCCGCGTCGCGAAGTGGCTCCGGTCGCGGTGGATGCGCCGCCCATCCTCGAGGTGAAGGGCCTCGCCGTGGACTACCGCACGGCGGCGAAGGGCTGGCGTTCGCTCTTCGGTAGTTCGACTTTCCGTGCCTTGCACGAAGCGGACCTGAGTCTGCGGCGCGGCGAAACGCTCGGTGTCGTCGGCGAGTCGGGCTCCGGCAAATCGACGCTCGCGGCCACCGTTCTGGGGCTGAAAAGCGCGGCGGCGGGCGAGATTCTCATCGACGGAAGCGCGCTCTCGGCGCACCGCAAGGCAGATGCGCGCCGCGCACTGTACTCGCGTATGCAGGTGGTGTTCCAGGATCCATTCGGCTCGCTTTCGCCGCGCATGACGATAGAGCAGATAGTCGGAGAGGGGCTGGCCGTGCACAGACCGGAGTTCGACGGACCGGCGCGGCGTATGCGTATCGCATCGCTGCTCGAGGAAGTGGATCTGCCTGCAGATTCGATGCAGCGATACCCCCACGAATTTTCGGGCGGCCAGCGGCAGCGCATCGCCATTGCGCGTGCACTGGCTGTCGAGCCGGAGCTGATTGTGCTCGATGAGCCGACCAGCGCGCTCGACGTCTCGATTCAGCAGCAGGTGCTCGCGCTGCTGACGAACTTGCAGAAGAAGTACAAGCTGAGTTATTTGTTCATCACGCATGATCTGGCCGTCATGCGCGCGATGGCACATCGCGTGATCGTGATGAAAGCGGGCCGTATCGTCGAGCAGGGTGACACGCTCGACGTGCTGCACGCGCCGTCACATCCCTACACTCAATCGCTGCTGGCGTCGTCGATGCTGCACGCGCCGGCAGTGCTACAGGAAAAGTTCGCATGATCGAAGAGCGTTGGGTGCAGGGCGCGTGCTCGCTGAAGAGCAGCGCCGATTTCTGGTCGCTGCGCGTGGTCGACGAAATTGTCGAGGACCACGTGGTGCGCAACGACGTCGCGCAGCCGCTGCGTGTAGTGCGCGAGCGCGGCGCAATGCTGACTGCCTGGGCCGGTGCTGGCGCCGGCTATGCGGCTACCGCAGACCTCAGTGCCGGGGGGCTCCAGCGTGCGCTCGACATCGCCACGGCGCGGGCGTTTGCCTGTGCGCAAGTCTCGTTGATCGATCATCGCCGCCTTGCTCGGCCCGTTGCGAGCGGCAGCTATGCTTCGCCGAACGTCGATGCGCCGCTTCCCACCCGCCGTGAGTGGCTCGGCCAGCTTGCGCACGAGTGCGCGTCGGCGAACCTCGACGCGCGCATCGTCGAGCGCGTGGCGAGCATGCAGGTTGCGCACGCGGATCAACTCTATCTCACGAGCGACGGCGTGCGCATCGAGCAGCGCTTTCGCTACCTCATGCCGGGACTGAGCGTGGCTGCGCATGCAAACGGCGACACGCAGGTGCGAACGCTTGCCGGTGACCACGGCGCGCTCGGGCAGGGAGGTATCGAGATACTCGCGCGGCACGGCTTCAATGGCGCCGGCGCCCGTGTAGCGGACGAGGCGCTGCAACTGCTCGCGGCACCGAACTGCCCGTCGGGCACGCGCGACCTGTTGCTGATGCCGGACCAGATGATGTTGCAGATTCACGAATCGATCGGTCATCCACTCGAACTGGACCGGATTCTCGGCGACGAGCGCAACTTCGCTGGCTGGAGCTTCGTGAAGCCGGAGATGTTCGGCAGCTATCAGTACGGTTCCCCGTTGCTGAACGTGACGTTCGACCCCGAGTTGCGCGAAGAAGCCGCGACGTATGCATTCGACGACGAAGGCGGTGCGGCGAGCAAGCAATACCTGATCCGCAACGGCGTGCTGGAGCGGCCGCTCGGCGGGGCGCTCTCGCAGCAGCGCGCCGGGCTGCCAGGGGTCGCCAACTCGCGCGCGGCCAACTGGAATCGCCCGCCTATCGACCGCATGGCGAACCTGAACATCGAGCCCGGTACAGAGACACTCGCTGCGATGATCGCAAACATCGAAAACGGCATTCTGATGACTTCGAATACGTCATGGTCGATCGACGACCATCGCAACAAGTTCCAGTTCGGTTGCGAATATGGCCGGCTCATCGAGAACGGCAAGCTCACGCAGGTCGTCAAGCGGCCTAATTATCGCGGCATCTCGGCGAGCTTCTGGCGCAGTCTCGTTGCCGTAGGCGACGCGAGTACCCGGGAAGTCTATGGCACGCCGTATTGCGGCAAGGGAGAGCCTGCGCAGGTGATTCGCGTGGGGCACGCGTCACCCGCGTGCGTCTTCAGCAACGTAGACGTATTCGGAGGCGCCTGATGAGCGAAACACTCTTTGCAAGCGAGCGCGTGGCGGTGGATTGGCACGCGCATTTCATGATGCTCGCCGATGCGATCGACCGGTTGTTGCTGGCCGGTGAAACGGCGCTCACTTCATTTGCCGGAGAGCAGTCGGACTTCATTCGCTTCAACGGCGGCAAGGTCCGGCAGATGGGCCTCGTCTCGCAGGGCAAGCTCACGCTCCGGCTGATCGACGGCGCGCGCCAGGCGTATTCGACGCTCGACATTTGCGGCAACGCCGACCAGGATCTGCGCGATGTGGGCGCTACCTTGCAAACGCTTCGTGCGGGCCTGCGTGATGCACCTGATGATCCGCACCTGCTGTACGACACGACACCCTGGCAGCGTTCGACGCGGCGCACGGGACGGCTGCGCGATCCGCATGCTCTCATCCATGTAGTGGCCGAATGCGCGCGTGGGCTCGATTTCGTGGGTTTCTACGCGGGCGGCATGCTCGCGCGTGGCTTCGCCTCGAGCTGCGGCAGCCGTGGCTGGCACGAAGTCGAAAACTTCTGCTTCAGCTGGTCGCTCTATCATCCAGGCGGCCGCGCAATCAAGACGACTTATGCGGGCGAAAACTGGGACGACGCGAAGTTTGCCAGCAAGGTGCAGGCGGCGGCGGCGCGCCTGCCCGTGCTCGCGCTCGCACCGCGAGCGCTCGGGCCGGGCCGGTACCGTGCGTGGCTCGCGCCAGCGGCGCTCGAAGAACTGCTGGGCGTTGCCGCCTGGGGCGGCTTCTCGGCGCGCGCGCAGGCGACGTCGCAGAGCCCGCTTTACCGGCTGCATGGCGGCGAGCTTTCACTCGACGCGCGCGTCTCGATCACTGAAGACCTCGCGCTTGGGATTACACCTGCTTTCAACGACGACGGATATTTGCGCGAAAGCGTGCCGCTCGTGCATGAGGGAAGGAGCGTCGCGCAATTGACGAACGCCCGGACGGCGCGTGAGTACGGCCTGATACCCAACGGTGCGCTGGCGAGCGAGGGGCCGTCGTCGCTTTCGATGCCGGGCGGCGACCTCGCGGATGCGGATGTACTCGCGGCGCTCGGCACGGGTCTCTACGTCGGCAACCTGTGGTACGTGAACTTCTCGGACCGCATGAGTTGCCGCCTGACCGGCATGACGCGTTTTGCGACGTTCTGGGTGGAGGAGGGGCGTGTCGTCGCGCCGGTAGACGCCATGCGCTTCGACGACAGTCTGTACGGCCTGCTGGGCGAGCGCCTCGAGCGCCTGGGCGCGCAACCCGAGCTGCGCCTGTCCGAAGACACATGGGGCCAACGCGCGACGGGCGGCATGCAACTGCCCGGGGTGCTGGTGAAGTCGTTTGAACTGACGCTATAGCCTGCCTGTCCTTCCCTTACGACTCAAACACGAAGGAAACAACAATGCAGTCGAGCTTACCCGAGGGGCTCGTCGTGCGTGCATTGCGTCCCGGCGATGCCGAGGCGTTGCATGTGCTGCGGCTCGGTCCGTCAATAGTGCGGGGCAATGCGGACACACCGTATAGTTCGGTCGCCCAAACGCGCGAGTGGATCGAGAGCGTGGCGTCGCCTGCCGTCGTCATTGGCGCATGGGTGGGCGAGACAATAGTGGGCGAGGCTGAGCTGCATCCGCAGAAGTTGCGCCGCGCTCACGTCGGCGAGATCGGCATCAACGTACACGACGCCTGGCAGCGTCGAGGCGTCGGAACGTTTCTCATGGGGCAGATCCTCGAGTTCGCCGACAACTGGCTCGGCCTTCGGCGGCTCGAACTTCACGTCTACACCGACAATGCCGCCGCGATCGCGCTCTACCAAAAGTGCGGTTTCGAAATCGAGGCGCGTTTGCGCGGCGCAGTATTGCGCGATGGGGCGCTCGCCGATTTCTTCCTGATGGCGCGCCTGCGCGATCCGCTGCCCCTCGCTCCGGAGTGATGCCCATGCACGTCCCGACACCATCGCCCGTGTTCACGCCACCCGGTACGATTCGCGTGCGTACCTGCGAGCCCGCCGATTTCGAGGCGATTGCCGACTTGATGAACCAGCCCGGCGTGCGCCACGGCACGCTGTTGAGCGGGTGGCGCACCCCCGAATCCTTGCGTGCGTGGTATGAGCGCCGGCCGCCCGGCTGTATCACGATTTGCGCCGAAATCGACGGACGAGTGGTCGGACAATCGCATCTCGAAGTCGCGAAGGGCCGCCGCTCACACTGCGCTTCGGTGGGCTTCGGCGTGCACGACGCCTGGCAGCGGCGCGGCGTGGGCAGCGCGCTGATGGCAGCGATCGTCGCCTGCGCTGACCAGTCGCTGGGCCTGCGCAGGCTCGAACTCGAAGTATTCGCCGACAACGAGGCCGCCATCGCGCTTTATCGCAAGTTCGGCTTCGTCGTAGAGGGCCGCTCGCGCGGCTACGCGATGCGCGACGGCGTGCTTGCCGATACGCTTCATATGGCGCGCTACGCTGAAGCACCACCGTTCGCTTCTCCCTTGGCCCCGTAAGCGTACCGACAAGCGCGTGCCCTTCTTTTTCATCGACAGGCCGGTCTTCGCATGGGTTATCGCGCTCGCGGTAGTGGTGGCGGGCGCGCTGGCGATTCCCATGCTGCCGGTGGCGCAGTATCCGCAGCTCTCGCCGCCGCGCATCGTCATCAGCACCGAGTATCCGGGCGCGTCGGCGGAGGAGGTGGGCAACGTTGTCGCGAGCGTGATCGAGGAGAGTCTCGATGGCGCCGAAGGCCTGCAGTACTACGAAACGACCAGCGACGCGCTGGGGAACCTCGAAATCGACGTGACTTTCACGCCGGATACGAATCCCGACATTGCGCTCGTGGACGTCCAGAACCGTCTGAAGCAGGTCGAGGCGCGGCTGCCACAGCAGGTGATGCAGCAGGGCATCGACGTCGAGAAGGCGTCGAATACGTTCCTGATGCTCGTCGCCCTCACGTCCGCCGATGGCACGCGCGACTCTGCGCAGCTCAGCGACTACCTGAACCGCTTCATCCTGCGCGACCTCAAGCGCGCGCCGGGCGTTGGGGCGGCGGAGCTCTGGGACTCGGACGAAGCCATGCGCGTCTGGCTCGATCCGGTGAAGCTGCGCGAATACGGCCTTACGGCAGCCGAGGTCAACTCGGCCATTGCCACGCAAAACTCGCCGCTGACGGCGGGCTCGCTCGGCAACGCGCCGTTCGTGAAGGGGCAGCAGACCACCGAGTCGGTGAGCGTGAAGGGGCAACTCGAAACTCCGGATGAATTCGGCCAGATCGTGCTGAAGGCGAAGACGGATGGCGCGCTCGTGCGCTTGCGCGATATCGCGCGCGTCGAACTCGGCCGCGCGGACTACTCGTTCTATTCGCGCCTGAACGGCAAACCCGCGGCGACCGTGGGTATTCACCTCGGGCTCCGCGGCAACGCGCTGGAGACGTCGAATAGCATCCGTGCGCGCCTCGCCGAGCTGTCGAAGCGTCTGCCGCCGGGCGTGGCGATCGAAATTCCATTCGATACCGCGTACTTCGTGCGCGTGGCGATCCACGAAGTGGTGATCACGCTCATCGAAGCCGTGGCGCTCGTGTTCGCGGTGATGTGGCTGTTCCTGCGCGACCTGCGCTCCACGCTCGTACCCACGGTGGTGATCCCTGTCACGCTCATGGGCGCATTTGTGGCACTGTATTCGGCCGGCATGTCCATCAACGTGTTCACCATGTTCGGGCTCGTGCTCGCTATCGGCATACTCGTGGACGATGCCATCGTTGTCGTGGAAAGCGTGCAACGCATGATGCACGAGCGCGGGCTCGCACCGCGCGAGGCCACGCTCGCCGCAATGAAGCACATTGGCGGCGCGATCGTCGGCGTAACGGCGGCGCTCACCGCCGTGTTCGTGCCGATGCTGTTCTTTAGCGGCAATGTGGGCGGCATCTACCGGCAGTTTGCAGTAGCGATGATCGCGTCGATGCTGTGTTCGTCGTTCATTGCGCTTACGCTCACGCCGGCCCTTTGTGCGAATTTGCTAAAGATGCCGAAGCGAGTTCCACAGCCCGAGCGTGGTTTTGCGGCGCAAGCGGCGCGGGCCGCGCGCGGCTATCGTGCGCTCGTGGCTGCGCTGCTGCGGCGCGGTCCGCGTGTGCTCGCGATCTACGCCATGCTCTGCGCGGTGGCGGCGCTCCTGTACTGGAAGCTGCCGCAGGGCTTCCTGCCGAGCGAGGACGAAGGCCAGTTGCAGGTGATGATCCAGTTGCCTGCGGGCGCCACGCAGGCGCGCACGCTCGAAGTGGTAAAGCGCGTGGAGGCGATGCTCGGCAAGCAGCAGGCCGTAGGGAACGTGACGAGCGTGGTGGGCTGGAGCTTCGCGGGCAGCGGGCAGAACGTGGCGATGGCGTTCGTCGAGCTCAAGCCGTGGGGCCAGCGCGGCAAGGGCGAAATGGACGCGCAGACGTTGCGCGACGCGCTCAACGAGCAATTCGGCACCATCCTCGACGGCGACGTCCAGGCTACGTTGCCTTCGGCGGTGCCGGGCATCGGCCACTCCGAGGGCTTTACGTACCGGCTGGAGGATCGCGGGGGCATCGGCATGGACGGATTGAAAGCCGCGCGTGACCAACTGATCGACGCGGCCGGCAAAAGCCGCGTGGTGGCGCAGGTCCACTCGGAGGATCTGCCCGACGCGCCGCGTGTGGAACTAGACGTCGACCGCGACAAGGCCTACGTGTATGGCGTATCGTTCGACCGTATCGCGGACGTGCTGGGCAGCACGTTCGGCTCCAGCTATGTGGACGACTTCCCGGCTGGAGGGCGCATGCGCCGCGTGATCGTCGCCGCCGACGCACCCACACGCATGAACGACAGCCAGCTCCTCGACTTGCCTGTGCAGAACATATCCGGCGGGACCGTGGCGATGTCGTCGATCGCGGCCACGCACTGGACGCTCGGCCCCGTGATGCTGAGCCGCTACAACGGTTATCCGTCGCTCGACGTGACGGGGCGCGCGGCGCCGGGCCATAGCTCGGGCGAAGCGATGGCGGAGATGGCGCGGCTCGCGCTCGCTTTGCCCGAAGGCGTGTCCGGCGAATGGACCGACGCCGCGTTCGAAGAAGCCCGAGCCGCGCGCCAGACGCCGCTCCTCATCGGCCTTTCACTGCTAGCGGTGTTCATGGTGCTCGCGGCGCTCTACGAGAACTGGATCACGCCGCTATCGGTGATGCTGGTCGTTCCGCTCGGCGCGCTCGGCGCGGTGAGCGCAATGATCCTGCGCGCGCTGCCCAACGACATTTATTTCAAGGTAGGTATGGTGACGGTGATTGGCCTCGCGGCGAAAAACGCCATTCTGATCGTGCAGGCCGCGACCGTGCGCCGTACGGGCGGGGTGCCGCTGCGCGCCGCGGTCGTGGGCGCGAGCGTCGAACGTCTGCGGCCTATCGTGATGACCTCGGCCGCGTTCGTGCTTGGCGTGTTGCCGCTCGCGTTCTCGCAGGGAGGCGGCGCTCAAAGCCGGCACGCCATCGGCACGGGAGTCCTCGGCGGCGTGATTGCAGCGACGCTGCTCGGACTCGTGTTCACGCCAGTGCTTTACTATACGGTGGTCTCGCGCGTGGCGGCGACACCTGCGCATCGCATACCGCCGCGTCGAAGTGAGCAAGCTGCGCAACAGGCGAAAGAGGCCGAAACCGAGGCGCCCTGACGGCGACATTCACATATGCCCGTATGGCAGCCGCCTGGCAGCGGGACTGCGCAATGTGCGGGCGGCCGCAGTTCAGAACAGACGCGGCGTTCCCACCCAGAGGAGCACGGTTTCCTGCTCGAACGTATTGCTCCAGGCGTGCGGCACGGTCGATTCATAATGCGCACTGTCGCCCGCACGGACCACAAATGTTTGTCCTTCAAGCGTGAGGGTCACTTCACCAGAGAGCACATGCAGAAACTCTTCCCCCGCGTGCGTGGTGACTTCGCTGAAGCGCTCGCCGGGTGGCATGCGCACGAGAATCGCTTCTAGCTGACGACCGCCGGACGGATTAGTCAGCCGAGCATAAAGGTCAGCAGAATTCGCGAAGCGGAAAAACTTCAGATCCTGGCCACGGCACACGCAGCCCGCTTCGGTGGGTGCATCGACGAAATAGCTTACCGGCACGCCAAGCGCCTTGGCGATGCTCACGAGCGAGGTGATCGAGGGGGTGGCGCGATCGCGCTCTACCTGCGAGAGAAAGGGCTTGGAGAGCTGCGCGGCGGTGGCGATATCATCGAGAGTACGGCCTTGTCTCTGGCGCAGTCCGCGAATCTTGCTGCCTACGGAAACGACGTTCAGCAATTCAACGGGTTTCGAAACCATGACGGAATATTGTTGTCTGATGAGTATGTTTGAATCCGAAACCCGGACTGGGCGAAAGCCACAATCTTGTCGTGGCACATCGGGTCTCCAATAATTTCCATTGCCAGGGGCACGGTCTGTATCCGGCGATTTCAGAGACAAATCAGCCGAAAGGCAATGGAGTATGTCGATTGCCGCCGGGAATGCCATTCGAATCCCGTGCGTACCTCGACGATCATGCTTGACTCCAGTTGACGGAGGCGCCATTGCACTGGCCCGCCGTCTACAGCTCATAAACGATAGCATGAAAGCTGCAGCGTACCACTGTTCGGCGGCGTGCTAAAAATCGGCTCGTCCAAAAGCGCAGTGGCTAATGCGGCTCACGAGACATGCGGATTGAGCGCCTGGAAGTCGAGTTTGCCTGCGAAGAGGAAGGCGGGTCAGTTTACATCGGCACTAACACGTAGTTCAGCAGCAATAGCAGGAACAGCTTGCGCTTGCTATCTTTCCCTGTGATCTACTTTTAATCCGTTGGTCACAGCTTCGAATCCCGTACGGCCTACCAAAGAAATCTGCTTTTACGGGCACGAAAATCAAGCACGACGAGACCATCCTCACAATCCCGACTGTATGGCCCCATGGAGCCTGAAACTCATTGTCCACAGGGCATGCGGAGTAGATTTGTTCGTTGGATTTCGCCATGCTGCCAATACGTTCTATCAGAAGATACCGCGAACCATACTTGCTTCCTCCCAAGTTAAACTTAGCGGTTGGAGATCCTAAATGCTCATTGACGGCCACGTCCATGGACAGATGAAACCCGCCGGCATGCACGCGAAAACCGTGTTCGAGGCGGTTGTATTAAGAGCCCGAAAAACATGGGCGCGCAGGTCGCAACATTCTTGTGCGGCGATAGTCCAAGATCCAACGTCCTCCCGCAAACTCTCACCTTTGCGGTTAACCTGGCGCCTTTGTCATATTGGCGTCAGCGGCGCGCCACGGCGTGACCCTAAGATACGATCCTTCGCTTCACAGGCGCGAGCCGTGACGCGCTATCCAGATCAGAGGAAAAGAATGAAGAAGTTCACACGCATGCTGATCGCCGCAGGCGCACTGGCCATGAGCGCCTGCGCCATGGCCGCCGCGGCTCCCGAGCCTGCCTGGTTGCCCGCAACGGCGGCTGCAAGCTTGCAGAACGCGAGTGCGATCGTCGAAGGTGCGAATGGGTCGAACGTGAAGTCGACGCTTTATGTCTTTATGGACCCAAACTGTATTTACTGTCACCTGGTGTGGAAAGCGCTGCAACCGTATGAAGCGGCCGGCCTGCAGGTGCATTGGATTCCTATGGGCTTTCTGAAGCCCGATTCGGCCGGCAAGGCAGCCGCGCTGCTGGAGGCGAAAGACGGCGCCGCGCTGCTCAAAGAGCTGGAAACGCACTACTCGGAGAAGGACGAATCGGGTGGCATCGCCCCGCTCGCGCACATTCCCGTCATCGACAAGAACAAGCTCGACAACAACATCAAGCTCTTTCAGGACCTCGGCTTCGACGGTACGCCTGCGCTTGTTTATCAGGGTTCGGGCGGACGCTGGGCCAATGTCAGCGGCTTGCCGAAGCTGGGCGACCTGCCGGGCATGCTGAATCTGCCCGCGCAACCGATCACCGATGCCGAGTTGCAGAAGTATCGTTGAGCACGCACGGCGGTGAGCCATTCACCGCATCGTGAGTTCACCGATACACCGATAGGTGAGGAGTTCCAGGAGTCGAACGCCACGCGCTCCTCCCGAAAAGCCTCACCTTTGCTCTCGGGCCACTTGCCGTTCAGGCGCTCGTGACTTAGGCGGTGGGCGCTGCGCCTTGCGAAACATTGCCTGTTTCTGCGCCGTCGCCTTGTGTGAGCGCCGCGCCTCGCCATGGGGGCAGTTGAGCGCGACGTCGTTGCGTCCAGACAAACGTCTACGGTGACGCTCAGTTATGCGTAGCCTTGCTCCATCCGCGCGGAATCGTCGGCGTCTTCAATCGCGATGAGATCGGCAGAGGCATTGTAGAAGCCGCTGGGCCGCACCGTTTCGCTCGTCGGCGGCCATGTTCAGGTCTATATGGCGCGCATTACGCAACCCAAAGGTGAGTGTTTTCGGGAGCGTGAACGCAACGCGTTCCGTTGCTGCGCTGCGGCAGCGTCGCCGCGGGTGGGTCGCGATTCGCGGTATAGTCATTCGCGACAAGAGGCCTCGTTGTGCGCCCTGCACTTCACCGCCGCCGCGTTCGAGCGGTCTGCAACGGAGTTTTCCATGGGTATCCTGGACAGGCTTTGGCCGCGCGCCCGCGCGAAGCAGGTGCCGGAATCGCCGCAAATCCAGACGCTGATCGAGCGTCTGCTCGTGCTCACCCCTACGCTCAAGCTGGTGCCCGAGTGGCGCGAGCGGCTTGCGCCCGCGCTCGCGCAATCGGTCACGTATGTGCGCGACGTGGTGGACCGCATGCCGCCCGCGCGCGAAGCGAGCGCCGCCACGTGGTCGAGCGACCCCTATATCCACGCGTTTTTCGCCGCGCCCGACGAGGTAGGCCATGTGTTGAGCCGTTCGCCTGAACTGCATGCCTGGTTCGAAAATCATCCGCTTGCGCGCGAGACTTACGCGGTGCTCGGCATGGCCCTGAACGAGCGGCACGCCTTCGGTGCCGAGCAGCATGGCGACGAGGTGCACACCGATGTCATGCAGACGACGTTGAGCTTCGACGACCATCAGGTGCGCGTGTGCGCCGAAACCGAAAGCGATCTTCGCGAGCAGATCGTGCAGCGCGTGGTCGAACAGATCGCGCTGGCAGGCCTCGAGCAGATCGGCGCCGACGAGTCGCGCCGCGAGCTGCTCGAACAGGAGCGCGCGCTGCTCAGAACGCGCCTGCAGCTGCTCACCCGCCACGGCGCGGGGACGCAACGCATGCTGGGTGAGCACGCTGTGCAAAACGTCGCCGAAGTGGCGAAGGTCGAGGCACAGATTGCGCAGAACGAGAGCGAGATCGCCGCGCTCGGCCTCAAGAGCGAAGCGCTCGAACACCAGCTCACGGTGATTTGCAGGGTGCTCGCGAATCCCGCGCAATACACGAACGTCGAGATGCGCGAGATCTGCCTGAGTCCGATGAATGTCGTGCTCGCACATGGCGGCCCGGGCAACAGCGCCTCGATCGTGTTCCCGCTCGCGCGGCTGCCGTCGAGCCCGCAAGGTTTGCGCGCGTTCTCTCTGGTGCGCTTCGCGCGCACCGACCTTCAGCCCTTGCCGCGCGTGCTCGTGGAAGACAGCCGTTTCATGATCTGAGCCCGGCTTCGCGGTCATGGGTGAGAAGATCCGGGAGCCGCGTGCATGGCATAACGACGGTTCGTCGACGAAGCGTGCGGCAATCACCGTCACGCGTGACCGGCTGTGCAAGCTTCGCGATCCCGATGGACAGGAGAACCTGGTTCCGCTGCGCAAGATTTTCCTGGTAGTCCCAGGTTAAGGGATGCGAATATTGCCCACTACCAGGCGTTGGCAATCGAAACGTTGCGTGCTCGAGCGCGGGACGCCAAAAGGTGAGGGTTTTCGGGAGTCGTCGTAAACGGTGCGAAATTGCCTGTCTAATCGCTAACCGTTTGGCAAAATAGCCCTTGCTGCAGGGGCTTTTTTGTCACCCGCTGCGACGCCGGTGCGGGTACATCGGCGCGAAAGGTGAGCGTTTTCAGGAGGTGCGAGTCAGGAGCCGTGCGACGCAGGCCAGGCGAGCACCCCGTTCGCCCTGATCGAGAAGCGCAGCTCGCCGGTAGGCGATGCCGGCGCATCTTCTGCGGCGATATCGAAGGTTGCTCCAGCGATCTCGACCGTCACGTAGCGGTCGCCGTGACGCAGCGATGTGCCCGCAATGCACCCTTGCCACGCGCCTTCCTGCGTCGCGACGAGCGCACGCGGCGAGACCCGCCACATCACGCGCGAGCCGACCTCAAGCGAGGTATCGGCGCAGGGCAGGCGCAATCCCGTCGGCGTTTCGATCGCGCCGCCAGCACGCACGATGCCCTCGCCGATATTGTGCAGGCCGAGCAGTTCGGCCACGCGCAGCGTGGCAGGCCGCTGGAACACGTCGGCCACGGCGCCCGCCTGCAGCACGTTTCCCTGTTCGATCACGAGCACTTCGTCGGCGAGCAGCGCCGCTTCGTCGGGGTCGTGCGTGACGATCACCGTCACCGCGCCTATCTCGCGTTGCAGCGCCCGCAACGACTGCTGCAGACGGCGCCGCCGCGGCGTGTCGAGCGCGGCGAAAGGTTCGTCGAACAGCAGCAGTTGCGTGTGCCGCGTGAGCGCGCGCGCGAGCGCCACGCGCTGGCGCTGGCCGAACGAGAGCTGGCTAGGCAGGCGTCCGGTGAGCGTGTCGAGACCGAGGTGCGCGAGCCAGTAGCGTGCGCTGGCGGCGTCGGCATCGACGGGAAACGCGAGTTGCTGCGCCACCGTCATGTGCGGAAAGAGGCCGTAATCCTGCGGCATGTAGCCGATCTGTCGTCGCTCGGGCGGCAGTGCGCCGAGATCGATTGCCCCGAGCGCGACACTGCCCGCGTCGTTGCGTTCGAGCCCGGCGATGATGCGCAGCGCGAGCGATTTGCCCGAGCCCGAAGGGCCGATGATCGCGAGCCGGCGCGTTTGCGGCTGCCACGCCACGTCGAGCGTGAACGCGCCGAGCCGCCGGCGCACTGCGAAGGCAAGACGCAGGTCGGCGTTCTCCGCCGCGGTGGCGGCCGGCGTGATACTGGTGAGTTCGTCGCCGTTGTCCATGTTCACCGCCAGTGTCGAGCGTGCGCTGCGGCTATAGACGGAGAGCACCGCACAGATGATCGCAATGCCGAGCGTAGGCAGCAGGAGCGGCATCATCGCGGGCAAGCCCTGGCCGCCGAACACCACGTAGGTATACACAGGCAGCGAATACGGGTGATACGCGACCATCACGGTCGCGCCGAATTCGCCGAACGCGCGCAGCCAGGCGAGCGCGAGCCCCGCGCGGATGGCGGGCCACGCAATGGGCAGCGTGACCCGAAAGAAACGGCTGGCGGCGTGATGGCCGAGCGTGGCGGCGACGTCGTCGTACACGGGATCGACGGCGCTGAACGCCGAGCGCGCCGCGACGATCAGGAAGGGCGCCGCCACGAAGGTCTCGGCGAGCACGATGCCCGTGAAGGAGTCGGTGAGCGAGCCGCCGAACAGCTGGCCGATGCCGCTATACGGCCCGATGAGAAACAGCAGCAGCACGCCGCTCGTAAGCGGCGGCAACGCGAGCGGCAACTGCACGACAAAGCCGAGCAGGGCAATGCCGCGCGCGCGCGAACGCGCGAGCCAGTAGCCGAGCGGCACGCCGCCCAGCAGGATGAGGAGCGCGGCCACGCTCGCGCTCGCGACCGACACGCCCACCGCCGACCAGGTGGCGTGCCAGTCGACGCCGGCCCAGTCCGCCTGCCCGATCTGCGGAATGCTCGCAACGAACGGCGCGCACAGATAGACCGCGAGCAGCGCGCCGAGCCACCAGAGCGGCAGGGAGCGCTTCACGGCAACCTGCCCGGTACGCGGCGCGGCTTGTGTCATTGCTGTGCGGCGTCGATCACGGCTTGCACCGACGGCGGGATCGCCTGGGTCTGACCGTTGACGGCAGGCCTCGTCACATCCACGCCGTGCTCGGCGAGCAGCTTGCGGCCTTGCGCCGAGAGCAGGAAGTTCACGAAGCGCGCGGCGCCGGCGCTGTTGGGGGCGTCGTTGAGAATCGTGAGCGTGTAGTTCGCCTTGATCTTCAGTTCGGGCGCGGGGTGGATCGCCGGAATCTTCAGATCCGACGTTTCGGTCGAATAGAAGAAGCCCGCGTCGAGCTGACCCGACTGCAGACGGCCGACGAGCGTTTCTTCCGGCAGCACCTGCTCGGGATTTTCCGGCGCGCCGAGCGTCTTCTCGACGAGATCAGGCTGGTTGTACGCCTGCGCGGCCTTCGTCATGAGTTCGACGGTGAAGGCGCCCTTGGGGTCGAGCTTCGGGTCGGTACGGCCAAGGCGGATGCCCGGTTCCTGCAGCACCTGATCCCACTTCTTCGTCTTGAAATCGGCGGCGAAGCGGCTCTTCGGGTTGTAGCCGATCAGGAGCGGCGATTCGGCGAAATTCACGTACCACGTCACGTGATTGCCGTTGGCCTCGCCCATGAGACTCGCGTTGACCTTCGGGCTCGCGCTGATGAACACATCGCCGCGGCGCAGCTTGCCCTTGATTTCATTGGCAATCTTGTTCGAGCCTGCCGCGTAGCCCTTGAAATGCAGGCCCGTTTCCTTTTCGAACGCGGGGCCCACGCTCTTTTCCATGAGGTTCACGAGCGAGCCTGCATAAAGCACGTTGACATCGGATTCGTCGGCGAAAGCGTTCGCGCTTGCGCCCATGGCACCCATCACACCGCTCATCACGACGACTGAGGCCACCAGCTTGCGGATAAACATGTTCGATACCCCGTGCGTTATAAAGGCCCATATATTACGATGGACTGCTGTATCCATGTGCTGATTCAAATGGCCATTTTGGCGATCCGTGCCCGTGCGCGTCACACTGACACGGCTAAACTGTGAGTACAGTTTTTCCCGGCTCAATGTTCTGTTCAATTGTGGAGGCCGTCATGCGTACCAGCGCCCGTAACCATTTCTCCGGCCAGATCAGCGCGGTCAAGGCTGGTGCTGTCAACGACGAAGTCACGCTGCGCGCCGACGGCGGTCTCGAGATCGTCGCGATCATCACGCATGGCAGCGCCGCTTCACTGGGGCTTACCGCCGGCAAGCCGGCCTTCGCGCTCGTGAAGGCATCGTCGGTGATCCTCATGGTCGATGGCGACGCCAGCAAGGTGTCCACGCGCAATGTCGTGGCGGGCACGGTTGCGTCGGTCACGAAGGGCGCCGTGAATGCGGAAGTCGTGCTCGCGGCCCCGGGCGGCGCGCAGATCGCGGCCATCGTGACGAACGACAGCGTCGATCGTCTCGGCCTCGCGGCGGGCAAGCCGGCTGCGGCGCTCTTCAAGGCATCGAGCGTGATCGTCGGCGTAGACGGTTGATGCGCGGCGAGTGAGCGCAGTGACTCAGGGCAGTCAGGACTCCGGTGCGGCGCCGCCGTGCGATGTCGATGCGTTGGCCGCAGCGCGCTGCGACGCCCTGACGGGGGCGCCGGAAGTGCCGCGCACGCTTGACGCGTGGCTCTTCGCGCGGCTCGTCGCGGCGCGCGAGGTGCGCGGCGAATTGCCTTTGCTCGGTTTGACGCGCGCGCAGATCGACGCGCTCGGTGCGCGGCACTTCGTGTGTACGGTGACGAGTGAAGCGCCGCGCACGCACGTGATGGCGAATGCGTCGCATGCTGCATTTGCCACGGCAATGCATGGCTTTCTCGTTGGGCTTGCCGCGCCGCAAGCCGACCCCGGCGACGTATGTTGCCTTGCCGCGATCATTGCCCACGCGTGCCTGCGCCCCGATCATCTGTGGCGCGATCTCGGCCTGCGTGGCCGCGATGACGTGACAGGCATGCTGGAGCGTTTCTTTCCCGAGCTCGTGGCGCGCAACGTGGAAGGTTTGCGCTGGAAGAAGCTGCTGGCGCGCGAACTCGCTCTGGCGTCGGGCGCTACGCCGGGCCCGGCTCCCGGCTGCCCCGGCTGCGAGGACTTCGGCTTCTGCTTTCCCGCCGGCCATTAGCCATCCGGAGGGGAATGGCGCGCCGCACGCATCGTGTATGCTTGCGCGCATGACCAAGTCCCCCAACGATCAGCCGCGCGCAGACGCTCCCGCGCCCGCACAGGCGCAGAAACCGGCCCGACCCGACGTGCGTTTTCGCATGCGCATCATCCAGGACGGCACGATCGCGCTCGGGCCAGGCAAGGTGTCCCTGCTCGAAGCGGTTCGCGAGCATGGCTCGATCTCGGCTGCGGCGCGCAGCCTGAACATGTCGTACCGCCGCGCGTGGCTGCTGATGGATGAACTCAACCGCGCGCTGGCGTCGCCGGCCACGGTTTCGGAGCATGGCGGGCAGAGCGGCGGCGGCAGCATGCTCACGCCCGTGGGCGAGGAGATCGTGCGCCTGTATCGCAGCATCGAGGCGCGCGCCGCGGCGGTCTGCGAGGCCGAGATCGAAGCGCTCGTCAAACTTGTGAAGACGTGACGTGACGTGACGTGACGTGACGCGGGGGCGGCGCACTGCCGCCAACGTCCAGGCGCCTAGCCGTGGCGCAGGCAGAAACGCGAGACGGGCACCGCCGCGAGCGTGGGCGTCGCGTTCGCATGTAGCCGCATCATCAGCTCGACGAAGCTGGCAAGACTCGCCGTGCGCAATGGGTGCCACGTGACCTGGTGCCGTTCGCATACGCGCTTGAGCGTGCTCATCGAATCATGGTCGATGCAGTCCACGGGAAACACCGCAAGGTCCGCATTGGCGAGCGCCGCGGCGAGCAGGCCCTTGCGCTCCTCCACGCCGCCGTCGTGCAGGATCAGCTCGCCTCCCGCCGACTCTATCCACCGCCTGAGCGCGTGATTCGAACCCGGCCGGCCACCCACGTAGACGATCCGGCGCCCCTTGAGCGCATCGTCGGGAAGCGCGCGTTGGGCCTGCGGATCGTCGTGCGCTTGCGTGGTCTGCTCCATCGCGTGGACTTCGGCGCGTAAGACGTCGATCAGCGCGTGAGCTTCGTCGAGCTGCGCGCGCAGCGTGTGGAGCGCGGCGGCATCGGCATTCGCGCGCTGCTCCGCGATTTCGCGGCGGCTCGTGTGCAGCGCGACCCGCGCGTCGCGTGCCGCGAGCGCTTCCTGCAGCGCTTCGAGCTGCGCGTGCTGCGGCGTTGTCTCGCGCTGCGCCACCCGCTGCGCGGATTGCGCATCGAGGGCGTTGCGCGCGGCATCGCGCTCACGGCTCATCCCGTGCAGGCGCGCCTGCTGGCGCTCGATTTTGGCCCGGAGTTCGGCGTTTTCCGCTTCCAGCGCCACGAGGCGGCGCAAGTCCGCGCGGTTGGCCGCGCCAACGAGGTGCGAGAGCATGTGCAGCTCGCCGAACGCGGCCTGGCGCACTTCCATTGTCGTGGCCGGATGTGTCATCACCGCCCAGTATGCGGGCGGGATGTCGCCGTTCGCGAGCGCTTCGTTCCAGAGCGCGAGCACGGCTGGCGTGTCGCGCGCGCCGGCGAAACGGCGCACCGCGCCTGCATAGCGCGTGTCGAGGGCCTTTTGCAGTGCCTTGCCGCCCGCGCCGCCTTCTACCGCCAGTTCGACCGCGGCGTGGTGGATCTCGAGATCGCTCGCGCGCTGGGCGTCGAGCCGGGTAAATTTCGGGACGAGCTTGCGCAGCTCGTGCGTGCTCAGGCAGGTGCCGATGATCGAGCAGTGCAGATGGGCGTCGAGATCGACGAGGCGCGTACGTTGCCGCGCGCGGGCGAGTTCGGCTTGCGAAGGGCCGCAGCAGTCTGCGCTCGCCCGGACGCGCAGCGTGGTCTCTTCGGCAGATGAGCCGCCCGGCGTGCGGGCGAGGCGGAACGGCGGTGCGTGCATGATGACCTCTGATCCACTGCGGAACGCGGGGCTGTGCATGGGCGCGTGCGGCCACAGTGCCTCGACCCTGGCTGGCCGCGCGCCGATAGCGCAATATACCATGGAATATAACGATGGTCGGATGGCGGTCAGAGAGGGCGCATCGATCGCGCGAATCGCGCGGCCCCCCGTGTTCCTGTGGCGCCACGCAGCATGAACTAAAATTGCCACTTTGCGGCTTGCTTGTTGCTGGTTGCGCGCGCACCCGATTTTTCGCTTTTTCCCGCTGTTCAATGACCACATCTTCTCCGCAGGCGGCGTCCGACGACCCGCCCAGCCTTTCGCGCAATCGCGGTTTCCAGCGCTTCTATGGCGCGCGCGTGCTGTCGTCGCTCGCGTTCCAGATGCTCGCGGTCGCCATGGGCTGGCACATCTACGCGCTCACGCATAGCGCGTTCGCGCTCGGTCTCGTCGGCCTCGCGCAGTTCCTGCCGATGTTCTGCCTCACGCTCGTCGTCGGTCACGTGGCGGACCGGTATGACCGCAGACGCATCGCATCCGTCTGCCAGCTCATCGAGTGCGCCGCCGCGCTGACCTTCGCGGTCGGCACGGCCGGCGGCTGGCTGAGCGCGCCGCTCATCTACGCGCTTGCCGCGTGCGTGGGCGCGGCTCGCGCGTTCGAGTCGCCGGCCATTTCGTCCTTGCTGCCGGGCGTCGTGCCGCGTGCGCAGCTGCCGAACGCGACCGCGTGGTCGACCTCGGCGAACCAGACTGCGAACATCGTCGGCCCGGCGCTGGGCGGCCTGCTGTACGGCATCGGCGCGACGCCAGCCTACGCCGCCTGCTCGCTCGCGTTCGCGGCGGCGGCCACGCTCTCTGGCACGATCCCGCTGCGCGCCAAACCGCCCGCGCGCGTGCCCGTCACAATCGAATCGGTGTTTTCGGGCATCGCGTTCATTCGTTCGCAGCCCGTCATTCTCGGCGCGCTGTCGCTCGATCTGTTCGCGGTGCTGTTCGGCGGCGCGACGGCGCTCTTGCCCGTGTTCGCCCGCGACATCCTGCACGCCGGCCCCATCGCGCTCGGTCTCTTGCGCTCGGCGACGGCCACGGGCGCGCTGGCAGGCTCGATCTGGCTCGCGCACTTCCCGCTGCGGCGCCGGCCGGGTCTCGCGATGTTCGGCGGTGTGATCGTATTCGGCTGCGCGACGATCGCGTTCGGGCTTTCGCACAACATCGGCGTGTCGCTCATGGCGCTGGCTGTATTGGGTGCTTCGGACGTGGTGAGCGTGGTCGTGCGCACGTCGCTCGTGCAGCTGCGCACGCCCGACGAAAAGCTCGGCCGCGTGAGCGCGGTCAATTCGCTTTTCATCGGCACCTCGAACCAGCTTGGCGAGTTCGAATCGGGGCTCACGGCGGGCTGGTGGGGCGCGCAGCGCGCCGTGCTCGTGGGCGGCGTGGCGACGATCTGCGTCGCGCTGCTGTGGATGCGGCTCTTTCCTGCCCTGCGCGACACGCGTTCGCTCGAGCGCGAAGAGGCGCACGCCATCGCCAGCGCGAACTGATCGCGCGCGGATCGCGCGCGCGGCCCGCCTGCAGCGGCCGTGCCGTCAAATGCCGTGCGCCGGGGTTTGCCGTTATCCTTTCTCCAGGGCCCGTTCGTAGCGGCGGACCACCGTTATTCTCACCCACCCTTCAAGTCATGCATCCATCGACCATCGCCCCGGGGAGCGCCGCATGCGCGTAGGCCGCCCCGTCAAGGCGCTGCCGCAGCCGCTGTGCGACTACTGCGGCGCGAAAGCGGTGCTCGCGCGCTTCGCCGACGAGGCCTACCCGTATCGCGACGATCACGGCCCGCTCTGGGTCTGCACGCCCTGTGAGGCGTGGATCGGCGTGCCCGCGCGCAGCACGCGCAACGTGCCGCTCGGCCGGCTTGCCAACGCCGCCCTGCGCGACGCGAAGAGCCGCCTGCACGACGCGCTCGAACCGCTGGTGGCCGCGAAGATGCGGCGCGACAAGGTCAACGCCTTCGAGGCGCGCGGCAAGGCCATCCGCTGGCTAGGGGAAGAACTGGGCTTCGACCTGCCCAATCCGTCGATCCATCTCCTGAGCCTCGAGCAGTGCGAGCAGGCCATCGCTCACATCGAGGCGTTCAAGGCCGCGCGGCGCGCAGAGGGCGCAGGCGAGCGCGAACCGCGCTGAGGCGGCCACGGTCAACCTGTTGCCCGTCCGTCAGGCGATGCGCGGCGCATGTCAGTCACTGATCGTTACATTCGATTTGAGGAGCGGCGCTTAACCTTCGGCGCGCCGTGCCGTTATTGCACGGAACAGACTCTTACTTGCCCTTCCATGGTCAGGACCATCCCTTTTTCGCAGCGCTCGCAAACCGGTCGCCCCCGGCGCAGCAAGTCGATGTTGCTGCCGATCCCGCGCGCGGTCGCCAATGAGCTGGCGCTGCAGGTGCATCTCGCGCTCGCCGCGCTGCGCCGCGGCGGCACCGGCGACGACGCACGCGCCTTGCTCCATGCTCACGTGCTCGCGCAATCGATTGCGGAGGCTGGATATGGCGTGCTCGAACCGGAACAGGTGCGAGCGGCCGACGCCGCGCTGATCGCCTGCTTCGAGCGCGGCAACACGGGCGGCGGCTGGCAGTTGGACGAAGCGGGCTTCGAGGCGGTTGCGCAGCTCGTGAACGTGTACGACCGGCAGTTGCAAGGCGCGCCGCTGTGGGCGCTGACCGAGGCGAGCGAGCGGCTCGAGCGCATGGGCGCCGGCGAAACCAGCCAGCAGGCCTTGCGCAAGAGCGCCTGACGCGAGGCACGCCAGGTACGCACTTTGCGGCCAGCTTCGATAACCGCCGCACAGAGGCAGTGGGTAACAGGCAGTATGGTGAAGTGAACGATCCCTCTTTGAGAGACGAGCCGGATCGAGGCGGTGGACGGTAGGCCGCAGGCGATGCATCCCCAAAAATGCATCGCCGCTCCGGTCGAGCCCGGGACGCGCCGGACGAACCTCGGGCGAGCCCGACGCGGGCCGCCAGCGGTTGTTGTGGCGACATTGGCACGAGATTTGACGCGGGACGCGAATCGTGTTGACTTAGGACAGGTGGCGCGCCTAAAATTCGCCCGTCTTAACAAAAGGGGCTGACGCCTTGGACAGTAGCAGTTGTCGATCTTCGAATAGTTTCGCTGCCTGACCGGCAGGACGTCCGCGCTCCCTTTCTTTCAGCCGCCGTCTTGCCAGCCAGGCAGATGGTGCGCGTCCAGCAGTAAATCCTCGTGCACTCTTGAATAGCGTCGACCGACGCCGCAGCGCTCTGACCGTATCAAGCGCCGCGGATGGCCGACATCGCGCCGTAAGCCCGCCCTGATCGATGCGCGCTTGCGGCACGGTTCGTTCGTTGCGCCCTCGAGCGCGACGCGCGGATCGACACTTGCGCGCCTCGAGGCTCTTGAAGCCGCTTCGCGTTCGAGCCGCCGGCTCGATGCAAGCCCCTGGGGTCGGCCGCCGTGACGATAAGGAGTTCCGATGTCTGATAGTGACAGTTATCCGTTATGCCGCTTCCTTTCGAATTGCACTGAGGAAAGCGGGCAGACGCGAGCCGCCGCGCGCTGAAAGATTGCGCTCTGCCGGGTCTGCTGGCTTTCCTCCCCGACGCGTCCCCCGCGACGCCAGGAGAACCAGTATGAACTTCGGCCTTCTTTTGCCGCACCTGTCGCAACTGCAGCAAATGCAGCAAATGCAGCACACCCTCCATCCCGATGTGCTCGGCGCGCGTGAGCGCGCGAGCGCCCCGCCGCCCTGCCGGAAATCGCGACTCGCCGCGCGCTGGCGAGACCTGCGAGCGCGCGTGTTTCGGGTCTGAACCAGACAAGCAGTAACGGATCCCCGCGCGTATGCCCAGCCGGCCCGGCCGGCCGTACGCGGCGCGCGAGGGATTCGCGCAATAACCCAAAGCCGGTGCTTCGACATGAACCAGTTCAACCACACATTGCGAACGACCCGCCGCGCAGCGCGCGCCTGCGCCGGCGTGCTCGTGCTCACGCCTGTACTTGCTAACGGAGGCCGCTAATGGAGTTCAGCTTCAACCTGAACCGCACGGCCAACGCCTCGGCGTGGCGCGTGCTGCCCAATCGCTGGGACTTCGTGGCGTTCCCGCTGATGA
>NZ_QEOL01000004.1 GCF_003096715.1 Paraburkholderia silvatlantica | reverse complement strand
CCGCACCGTGCGGCTCTGGCAGACATGCTAACCCGCGTTTGATGCCGCGCGGCAGGCCAGCCTCTACCTCACGGGAGTCATACTGCCTTGCTGATGCCACCGAGCTTCACCTTGCCGCCAGAACTGTTCTGTCGCGGCACGAGACCCAGATAGGCAGCGAATTCCCGACCGGAGCGAAACGTCTTTGCCTGTCCGATGACCGATACTGCGGCGGTCGCCGTGAGCACGCCCACGCCTGGAATCTCCGAGATGCGTCTGCATGCGTCATCGTTACGGCGCCACTCGAGAATGCGCTGTTCGATCTGTGCGATTTGTTCGTCGAGCGCGCGAAGGCGCGAAAACTGATCCTGTAGGCTGACTGCGAGCATGGCTGGCAACTGGTCGGACAGTGACGTCAGCGCGGCTTTGGCGGCCTCGATCGATGCCCGGCGGCCTTGCGGCAACACAACGCCGAATTCGTAGAGCAGTCCACGAAGCTGGTTGACCTGCATGACGCGAATCCGGACCAGTTGTTGACGCATGCGGTGCAGCGCCAGCATGGCCTGCTGGTCTTCGGTCTTGACGGCCACGAAGCGCATGCCCGGACGCTGGGCCGCTTCCCAGATCGCCGCTGCATCGGCGGCGTCATTCTTGTTCGATTTCACGAACGGCCGCACGAACTGAGCTGCGATGAGCCGCACGTCGTGGCCAAGCCGCGCCAGAACGCGTGCCCAATAATGCGCGCTGCCGCAGGCTTCCATGACGACACGGCTCGCAGGCCGGTTGGCGAAGAACGGCACGAGCTGGGCGCGTTTGAGTACCTTGCTGTGAATCGTGCCAGTCTCAGGCTCGACATAGTGAATCTGGAAAACGCGCTTGGCCAGGTCGATGGCAATGGTCGTGGGTTCCATCTGGTTCTCCTTGGCGGCAGGATCTGCCGAACCAGCAATGTGGCACGCTCTGGGCATGAGTCTGTGGCGTCGGATGGCCCGTTAAGGCGGGAGGCGACCATTCCATCTATAAAGCTACTACAGTCAAAAATTCGATAATTTATCTTATGTTAAATAGTAAAAATCCATAGACAGCATCACCTGGCAGGTCTTCCCGCCCGTCCGCAACCCAGATCCCGATAGTCCGCATTCGTTAGAGCCGATTGCCTGCATCGCTTCCCAGTAAAAACCCTGGTCGGTTGCCTCAACGCGGCGCAGTATCATCGAGCCACATTTATAGAACGTCGTTCTGTTAGAAAGAACGAATAGACACGCAAACGAAGCGTTCAGGAGATTCCGATGTCCAGCTTGCCAATCGGAGCGATGCGTGCGTCGCTCCGGGACCATGCCGACGTGCCCGCCAGTGCGGCCGAGATCAACGCGCGCATTGATCGCCTGCCGGCCACGCGCACCATCTGGACGCTTGTGCTCCTGCTTTCGTTGGGCGGCTGGTTCGAGTTCTACGACTTGTTTTTCACGGCCTATGTCGGGCCAGGCCTTGTGAAAAGCGGGCTCTATTCGACCACCACGGCTTCGTTCTTCGGCTTCTCGGGTCTCGGCGCATTCGTGGCGGCGTCGTTCGCGGGGCTCTTTATCGGCACGTTCTGCCTGACCGGTCTTGCCGACCGCTATGGCCGCCGTACCCTGTTCACCGCATCGCTGCTTTGGTATTCGGTTGCGACCTGCATCATGGCGCTGCAGACGAGCGCGCCCGGCATCAACCTGTGGCGCCTCATCGCGGGCATTGGCGTCGGGGTCGAACTCGTCACCATCGACACCTACGTGAGCGAACTCGTGCCCAAGCACATGCGAGGCCGCGCGTTTGCGTTCGTGCATCTGGTGCAGTACACGGCCGTGCCGGCCGTCGCGTTGCTCGCGTGGTGGTTCGTGCCGCGCGCGCCGCTCGGCTTCGACGGCTGGCGCTGGGTCGTGATGTTCGGCGCGTTCGGCGCGCTCATTGCCTGGGCGATCCGCCGCCGCGTGCCCGAGAGCGCGCGCTGGCTCGCCCAGCGCGGCCGCACCGAGGAAGCCGCCCGCATTCTCGCGAGGCTCGAAGCGAAGATCGAGGCGCAGCACGGGCGCTCGCTGCCCGCGCCCGTCGTCGAATCGGCCAGCGCGCAAACGCACGCCAAGACGCGCTTCGCCGAGATCTGGCAGCCGCCTTACCGCCGCCGCACGTGTACGCTGCTCGTCTTCAATCTGTTTCAGGCCATCGGCTTCTACGGCTTCGCCTCGTGGGTGCCGACGCTGCTCGTTTCCAAGGGCATTACGGTCACGCACAGCCTGCTCTACTCGTTCGTGATCGCCGCGTCGAATCCGTTCGGCCCGCTCCTCGGCATGGCAATTGCCGACCGCATCGAGCGCAAGACGCTTGTCGTGCTCTCCGCGCTCGCCATCGCAGTCTGCGGCACGCTGTTCGCCATGCAAACGTCGGCCGGCATGCTCATGTTCCTCGGCGTGCTCATCACGCTTGGCGGCACGCTGCTCTCGGTCGGCTATCACGCGTACCAGGTCGAGCTGTTCCCCACTCGCATGCGCGCCACGGCCGTTGGCTTCGTTTATTCGATGTCGCGCCTCTCCGCGATGTTCTCGGGCTTCATGATCGCGTTCGCGCTGCGCCACTTCGGCGTGCCAGGCGTTTTCGCGCTGATCACGGGCGCAATGATCGTGGTGATGGCGGCCATTGGCATCTTCGGGCCGCGCACGAAGAATCGCGCGCTCGACGATATCTCCCGCTAATTGATTCAATATAAGGCTGTAACCATGCTTCCGTTAGCCGGCGTGCGCGTCCTGGATCTGTCGAATGTGCTCGCGGGTCCGTTCTGCGCCTATCAACTCGCGCTCTTCGGCGCCGAAGTCACCAAGGTCGAGCATCCCGAAGGCGGCGACCTTGCGCGGCGCCTCGGAGCCGACAAAGACGCCGCGGCGCGCAATATGGGCGCGTCGTTCGTGGCCGTGAATGCGGGCAAGCGCTCGATCACGCTGAACCTGAAGGACCCGCGCGGCAAGGCCATTCTGCTCGATCTGGTGCGCCACGCCGACGTCCTCGTCGAAAACTTCCGCCCCGGCGTGATGGATCGCCTCGAACTCGGCTACGATCAGTTATCCAAAGTGAATCCGGCGCTGGTCTACTGCGCGATTTCAGGGTTCGGCGACGAAGGTGAGCTGTCGCGCCGTCCGGCTTACGACCAGATCATTCAGGGCATGTCCGGCGTGATGAGCGTGACGGGCGACGCGCACAGCGCGCCGCTGCGCGTGGGTTATCCCGTCTCCGATACGGTGGGCGGCCTCACTGCTGCATTCGGCATTTGCGCGGCGCTCGTCGACGCACGCACGAGCGGCCGCGGGCGGCGCCTCGACGTTTCGATGCTCGAAGCCACACTCGCGACCATGGGCTGGGTCGTATCGAACTATCTGAACGCCGGAGTCGAACCCGCACCGATGGGCAACGAGAATTTCACGGCCGCACCCTCGGGCACCTTCCGCACCGGCGCAGGACTGCTCAATATCGCCGCAAACGAAACGCGCCAGTTCGAAAGCCTGTGCGAGGCGATCGGCCGCCCCGACCTGCCGCGCGACAAGCGGTTTGCCGCGCGCCATACGCGCAAGCAGTATCGCGAAGCGCTCAAGTCCGAGATCGAAACCGCGCTCGCCGCGGACAGCGCGGCCAACTGGGAAACGCGCCTGCTCGAGCGCGGCGTGCCCGTGGGCCGCGTGCTCTCGGTGCCCGAAATCCTCGCGCATCCGCATCTGGCCGAACGGCGCTTCATACGCGAGTTCGAGGCGGCACAAGGCGAAGCCGCGCAACGCGTGACGCGCGCGGGCCTGCGGCTCGCCGATGCCGACGCCGCGCCCGCCACGCCCGCGCCGACGCTCGGCGCCCACACGCGCGAAACACTCGCACAACTCGGCTACGAAGCCGCCCAAATCGACGCCCTCCACCAGGACGGAGTGATCTGATCATGCCGACGACGAATACGACCACGCCCGATCTCGCCGCCCTGTGCGCCGACTACTGGAGCACCTCGATCATCGACATCCATCCGGGCTCCATCAAGGTGCGCGGCTATCCGATCCAGGAGCTGATTGGCAACGTGAGTTTTCCGCAGATGATCTGGCTGATGCTGCGCGGCGAACTGCCCGGCGACGAAGAGGCGACGCTGCTCGAAGCGGCGCTTGTGGCCTCGGTCGATCACGGGCCGCATGCGCCTTCAATCGCGATCTCGCGCATGGCCACGAGCTGCGGCTTGCCTATCAACGGTGCCATGGCGTCCGCGCTCAACGCGCTCGACGACGTGCACGGCGGCGCCGGCCAGCAGGCGGTCGAACTCTATGCCGACATCGCCGCGCGCATCGTGGCAGGCGCCTCGTTCGAAGCGGCCGTGGAAGCGGGCGTAGATGAATTCGTCGCCGCTCACGGCAAGTATCTGCCGGGCTTCGGCCATCGCTTTCATCCGGTCGATCCGCGCGCAGGACGGCTGCTCGCCCTCGTCGATGCGCGTGTGGCGTCCGGCACGATCAAGGGCCGCTATGCCGCGATTGCGCGCGGCATCGAGGCCTTGCTGAAAAAGCGCAAGGACCGGCCCGTACCGATGAATATCGACGGCGTAACGGCCGTTATCTACGCCGAACTGGGCTTTGCGCCCGAACTGGCGCGCGGCGTGTTCTGCCTCTCGCGTGCGGTGGGCATCCTTGCGCATGCATGGGAGCAGCGCGGGCGCGGCGAGCGCAACAAGGGGCCCATGCCGCGCCAGATTCCGTATGCCTATACCGGCGCGCCTGAGCGGCATCTGGAGCACTCCTGATCAACATGCCGTGAAAGCACGTGTGTGCAAGCGGCGTCTAGCGCCCGCGGCGTTCGCGCTAGCCGCGCGTGATTTCAGGCGTCCTGGCGTGCGCGCGCAGCGTGCGTACGTTGGGCGGCGCGCAGCGCGCGCGAGTCGCCGCCGAGCGCGTCGGTAGCGCGTATCGCGCAATCGAACAGTGCGTCGAGATGGCGTTCGACGAACGCCCTGTCGATGCGCGAACTCGGGCCGGCGAGTGTGAGCACGCCACGCAAGGCATCGTGAACGCCGAACACGGGCATGGACACGCCCGCGGTTTCGCGGTCGCGCTCACCGAGCGAGATGCAGTAGAAGTCGTGGCGAATGGTCTCGAATGGCTCGCCCGGCTCGCCGCCGAATGCCAGCAGCGCGCGACCGCCAGATCCGCTTTCGAGCGGCAGCACGTCGCCCTCGCGCACATGGTGGCGCACCACATGATGGGAATCCACGCGATGCAGGCACACGCGCACCGCATTGTCACGCACGTAGAACGAAACGCTCTCCCCGCTCGCTGCAGCCAGATCGCGCATGAGCGGCAGCAGAATGTCGCCCATGTTGAGGCTGCGCTGATAGAGCGCGCCCAGCGCGAACGTGGCGGGGCCGAGCTGGTAGCGGCCGTCGTCGAGGCGCAGCAGCAGGCGATGCTGTATCAGCGCGCCGGCCAGCCGCAGCAACGTGCTTTTATAGAGGCCCGTGCGCGCCGCGAGTTCGGCGAGCGTGAGCGCGCTGTCTCCTGGTCGAAACGCAAACAGGATGGCACACGCGCGGTCGATGACAGCGACGCCTTCTTCTTTCTTGACCGTACCAGCCGGGTCTTGCGCGGGCATGAATGGAAAACGCGGGGATTGGGAATGCATTCGATTTTACGCGACTTGCCGGCTTGCGGGTGCGGCGGCTTCCCTCACCTCCGGCTCCGCCCCTGTTGCTCGATACACGCTCCGCTCGCGCGTTACTGTTACTTCGCCCGCGCCACCGAATCGCGCATCGTCACGCTCACCGGGAACGTCCGCTCGATCGGCCACTGCGTGCCGTAGCACTGGTTGATGAGCCAGCGCACCGCGTTGCGCGTGAGCTCCGCGTTAGGAATGTGCACCGAGGTCAGTGCCGGCGCCATGTAGGCCGCCGAATAGTCGTCGTCGTAGCCGATTACCGAAACGTCGTGGGGCACGCGCAACCCTGCCTGATGCAGGCGCGCGAGCGCACTCATGGCCATCGTGTCGTTCGCGCAGAATAGCCCGGTGAACCGGTGCCTGCGTTCGAGGAGCGTCCCGGCCGCCACATAGCCGCCTTCGGGCGAGAAGTCCGAGACGATATGCGGCACGGTTCTACGCTCGATGCCGTGACGCGCCAGCTCGGCGAAGAAGCCATGCAGACGCGCCGCATTGTCCGATGACGTGGACGGCCCGCCGATCACCGCAAGCTCGCGATGGCCGTGCTCGATCAGCGTGCGGGCGGCCATCTCGCCGCCGTGAAAGTGATCGGCGCAAAAGGATGCTTCGGGTAACTGATCGAATGAGCGGTTCAGGAAGGCCATGCGCGGGTGCATGGCGTGCAGCATCTGCAGGTCGTCGTCGTACAGATCGTGGCTGATGACGACCACGCCGTCGCAATCGCGGCCAATCAGGAAACGCACGGCCTCGATGGCCTGCTCGCGCGGCGAAGCTTCGCCGCAACCGGTGGCCACCACCACATGGCGCCGTACGGCGCGCAGTTGCGTATCGGTTTCCTTCAGGATGGTGCCGTAGTACGAGCCGAAAAACGTCGGTACGAAGATGCCGATGATGCCGAGCGACTTCGTGGCCATTGCACGGCCGATGGACGAAGGCCGGAAATTGAGCTGCTCGATCGCAGCCTGCACGCGCGCCGCCGCGTCCGCCGACACCGGACCGTTGCCCGATATCGCCCGCGAAGCCGTCGAAAGGCCTACGCCGGCCAGCGCCGCCACGTCTTTCAAGGTCGCCACGTTCCTGGTCTCTCTTTCTTTGTCGGTCGTGCGCATCAAATCCGCGCGCCGGTTTCTTCGTCGAACAGCGAGACATGCGCACCGTCGATCGAGAACGGCACCGCCGCCCCACTCGCAAGCGGCGTCTTGTCCTGATCGATCGACGCGATCTGCCCCCCCTGATGCTCGATCCACAGGACACGATGATTGCCCATGGGCTCCACGAGCGTCAAGCGGCCTTCCCACGTCGTTTCATGCGAGCGCGCGGCACTGCCCGAGCGCACGTCTTCCGGGCGCACGCCGAGCACGCAGGCGCGCGTCGGATCGGGCGTGCCCTTGAACGCATAAGCCGAAACATCCACGTCGAGGCTTGGGCCCCGAAAGCGCAGGCGGCCTTCGTCGGCTTCGAGCCTGCCCCGCAGCAGGTTCATCGGCGGCGCGCCGAGGAAGGTCGCGACGAACAGGTTCTCGGGGCGCGCGTAGACTTCGGCCGGCGTGCCGAACTGCTGGATCGCCCCGCCCTTCATCACCGCCATGCGCGTGGCGAGCGTCATCGCCTCGACCTGGTCGTGCGTCACGTAGATCATCGTCGCGCCGAGTTGCTGGTGCAACTGCTTGAGCTCGCGGCGCAATTCGGTGCGTAGCTTGGCGTCGAGATTCGAGAGCGGCTCATCGAACAGGAACACGTCCGCCTCACGCACGAGTGCGCGCCCAATCGCCACGCGTTGGCGCTGGCCGCCCGAGAGCTGGGCGGGTTTGCGCGAGAGCAGCGGCCCGAGCTGCAGCATGTCGGCGGCCCGCTTGACGCGGCGGTCGATCTCCGCCTTCGGCGTGCCATTGATACGCAATGCGAACGAGAGATTTCGCTCCACGTTCATGGTGGGATAGAGCGCGTACGACTGGAACACGAGCGCCACGCCCCGATCCTTCGGGTCGGCCCATGTCATGTCCTCGCCGCCGATCTCGATGCTGCCGTCGGTCACGTCGACGAGGCCCGCAATGCTGTGCAGCAAGGTGGATTTGCCGCAGCCCGAAGGCCCGAGCAGCACGACGAACTCGCCTGCGCGCACATCGAGATCGAGTTCGTCGATCACCGTGTTCGCGCCGAGGTCGATGCGCAGATTGCGTACGGAAACGTTCGTGAGGTTGCCCATGCCCTGCTCCTAGCCTTTCACCGCGCCCGAGGCGATGCCGCGCACGAACCAGCGCCCCGAAATGAAGTAGACCGCGAGCGGCACGGCCGACGTGAGGATCGTCGCGGCCATGTTGACGTTATAGATGCGCTCGCCGGTCGTCGTGTTGATGATGTTGTTCAGTTGTACCGTCATCGGCAGGTTTTTCGTGCCCGCGAACACGAGGCCGAGAATGTAGTCGTTCCAGATGCCGGTGACCTGCATGATGATCGCCACGACGATGATGGGCACCGACATGGGCAGCATGAGCTGCACGAAGATGCGCCAGAACCCGCCGCCGTCGATGCGCGCGGCCTTGAACAGCTCCTTCGGCAAGGACGCATAGTAGTTGCGGAACAGGAGCGTCATGACCGGCATGCCGAAGATCGTGTGAATCACGACGATGCCCGGCAGCGAACTGAACAGATGCACGAAGGCCAGCACGCGCACGAGGGGGTACACCATCACCTGCACGGGGATGAAGGCGCCCGCGAGCAGAATGCCGAACAGCACGCCCGCGCCGCGCGGCCGCCAGAACGACAGCGCGTAGCCATTCACGGCGCCCACGGCGATGGAGATGGCCGTGCTCGGCACGACGATGCGCACCGAATTCCAGAAGCCCACGCGGATGCCGTCGCAGTCGAGGCCCGTGCACGCGGAGGACCACGCGTCGCGCCACGGCGCGAGCGTGAAATGCACCGGCAGCGCGAGCAGATGGCCGAGGCGGATCTCGGTCATCGGCTTGACCGAAGTCACCAGCATCACATAGAGCGGCAGCAGGAAGAACAGCGCTGCCGTAAACAGAAACGCATACACGCCGAGCCGCGCGGGCGTGAAGCGGCTGCGCGGCTTGCGCCGCTTTTGCGCCGCACGCGCTCGAGCAGGCGCGGGACGCAGCGAATCGGCCGTAGGCGTGCTCATGCCCGGTCTCCTTTGAGCGCCGCGCGGCTGCGCGCGTAGAAGAATGGCGCAAGAATCGCGAGCACGGTGGCGAGCAACACGATCGACGCTGCCGAAGCGAGCCCGATGTTCGCGCGATTGAACAGATAATCCATGATGAATTTCGCGGGCACCTCGCTCGCGGTGCCGGGGCCGCCCTGGGTCATCGCGACCACGGCGTCGTAGAGCTTCACGACCATCACGAAGAGCAGCACGAATGCCGTCGAAAGCGAGGTCTTGAGCATCGGCACGACGATGCTCGCGTACACGCGCCAGCGCGGAATGCCGTCGAGGCGCGCGGCCTTCCATATTTCGTCCTCGATGCCGCGCAGGCCCGCGAGCATGAGCGCCATCACGAGACCGGAAGCCTGCCACACCGTGGCGATCACGAGCGTGTAGATCGCAAAGCGCTGCGTGACGATCCAGTCGAAGCGCGCATGCTCGAATCCCATGTGCCGCAGCACGGCTTGCACGCCGAGTTCGGGGTTGAGGATCCACTGCCAGACCAGACCCGTTGCGACGAACGACATCGCATAGGGATAGAGAAACACCGTACGCAGCGCGCCTTCCGCTGCGACGCGCTGGTCGATGAAGATCGCGAGCAGCAGCCCGATCACGAGGCACGCCGCGATGAAGCACGCGCCATAGATCACGAGATTCTGCAGCGACAGGATCCAGCGGTCGTTCTGGAAGAGCCGCACGTACTGCGTCACGCCCGCGAAGGTGTGGGTGGGCAGCGAGCGCGAGAAGCTGAGCGAGACGCGTGCAGTAAACAACATCGTGCCCAGATACGCGAACAGGACCGTCGCCGCCATGGGCGCGAGCGCGATCCAGGCGGCGAGCGGGAGCCGCCGGCGCACGGGGCGAACGCCGCGCGCTTGCCCCGCTTGACGTTTGGCCGGATGCAGCTTGGCGGCGTACATGGTTGCGCTCAGCTCTTGATTGCGGAGGCGAAGGCGTTCTGCGCGTCTTCGGCCGACTGGTTCTTGTTCCAGAAGTTCGTGATGACATCCTGGAGCGCGCCCTGGACATCAGGCGGAATCAGCATTTCCGGATTCGGCAATTGCCGCGACTTGTCCTTCATGATCGCCATGCCCTCCTTCGCGCAGATGTCGAAGCCCGAGGTGTCCACGTCGGGGCGGATCGGAATCGAGCCCTTCTTCTGGTTGAACGCGACCTGCGCGGCAGGCGACGTCATCACCGTGGCGAGCAGTTGCTGTGCTTTGACCTGCTCGGGGTTGTCGGTCTTCGGGAACACGAACACGTCGCCCGCGATCATGTACGGCGAGTTCTTGAAGCCGGGGAAGCATCCGAAATCCTTGCCCGCCACCTGGTTCGCCGCCGAGAACTCGCCCTTGGCCCAGTCGCCCATGATCTGCATGCCTGCCTTACCGGAGATGACGAGCGCCGTGGCGTCGTTCCAGTTCCGGCCCGGCGAGCCTGGATCCACATAATTATGCAACCGCTTGAAGGTCGTGAGCACATTGCGGAACGCAGGCGTTTTCACGGCGTTCGCGTCGCGGTCGCGATAGACCTTCATGTAGAGATCGCGGTCCATGTCGGCGAAGATGGCGTCGAAGGTGATCTTCTCCTGCCACGCCTGGCCGCCCAGCGCGAGCGGAATCAGGCCAGCCGCCTTGAGCTTGTCGAGATCGCCGAAAAGCTCGTCGAAGTTCTGCGGTTCGCTCTTGATGCCCGCCTTCGCAAAAGCGGGCTTCGAATAGAAGAACCAGTCCTGCATGTGGATGTTCACGGGCGTCGCGTAGTAATGCCCGTTGATCCGGATCGCGTTGACGATCGACTCGGGGAAGATGGCGCCCCAGTTCTCCTTCGTCGCGACGGCATCGACATTGTTCAGGAGTCCCTGGTCGATGAGGTCGTGAAACTGCTTGGACGTATTGAACTGTGCGGCGGTGGGCGGTTCGCCGCCCACGATGCGGTTGATTGCCGTTGCACGCGCCTGGTCCGCACCGGCGATCGCGTTGTCCACCCACTTGCCGCCCGCCTGGTCGTAGGCGAGCGCGAACTGCTTGATCGCGGCCGACTCGCCGCCCGACGTCCACCAGTGAATCACGTTGGCCTTGAGCGGCTCCGCGGCGTGGGCCGCGAGCGCGCCGGCCAGCGCGAGAGCGGCGACGATGCCGCGCAGAACGGGTGCGTTGTGCTTCATTGCGTCTCCTGTCGATCCGGAGTGGGCGCTTCAGCTGTCGCCTGGCGTCAGTGTGTTCGGCACCGGCGTCGGGCCCATGCAGGGCTCCGGTTGCTCCGGGTTGGTCTGCAAAAGCTTATGGTTGGAAGTTTCGCGGCCACGGCGCGTCAAGCGGCATGCCCGAGCGTCGCATGCCATGCCGTGATTGTCACGCTAGTTGTTGCCCTTGCCCGGGAACCCTGTCAAACACCCTGAAGCGTCTTCAAGCGCCGTCGAGCGCGCGCCGCTGCGCGATGAAATGCGCGATGAGTTCCGCACTGCGCTTGGGCGTGCGAACCTGCGTGTCGTAATCGACATGCACGACGCCAAAACGCCGCTCATAGCCGAATGCCCATTCGAAATTGTCGAGCAGCGACCACACGAAATAGCCGCGCACGTCCACGCCGGCCTTGATCGCGGCGTCCACGGCGGCCAGGTGGCGCTTGAGGAACGAGATGCGCTGCGTATCGTTCACTTCGCCGTCGATGACGCGATCGTCCGAGGCCATGCCGTTTTCGGTGATATAGATGGGCGGCAGGTTCTCGTAGTTGCGCCCGAATCCGATCAGCAGGTCGCGCAGGCCGTCGGGGTGGACCTCCCACCCCATCTGCGTGCGCTCGACGTCCTTCAGCGGCACTTCGACAAAGCCGTGCGCGCCATCGCTCTTCACGTTGGTGCGGAAGTAGTAGTTGATGCCGAGGAAATCGAGCGGTGCCGAGATCGTCTTCATGTCGCCTTCGAGCACGAGCGGCTCGGTGCCCGGCCACAATGCGAACAGCTCTTCAGGATACGCGCCCCTGAGCAGCGGATCGAGAATCCACGCGTTGTGCTGCACTTCGAAGCGGCGTGCGGCGCGCACATCTTCCGGCGACGAGGAATCGGGTGTCCCGCGCCCCACGTTCGCGACGATGCCCTTGGTCGAGCCCGGATCGTTCGCGCGCAGCACGCGGGTCGCGAGGCCGTGGCCGAGCAGCAGATGATGCATGGCCTGCGTGGCGTAGCGGCCGTTCGCGAGGCCCGGGGCATGATGGCCGTTGCCGTAGCCGAGGTACGCCGAACACCACGGCTCGTTGAGCGTCATCCATGCATCGACTAAGCCGGACAGTTCGCGGCTCATGAGGTCCGCGTAGTCGGCGAAGCGGTACGCGGTGTCGCGGTTGAGCCAGCCGCCGCGATCTTCCAGATGCTGCGGCAGGTCCCAGTGATAGAGCGTGGCGAAGGTGCGCACGCCCTTCTCCCGCAGGCGTTCCAGCAAACGCTTGTAGAACGCGATGCCTTTGGCATTGGGCCGCCCCGCCTCGTCCATCACGCGCGGCCACGCGATCGAAAAGCGATACGCCTCGAAATTCAGGCTTTCGAGCAGATCGAGGTCGGCCTCCCAGCGGTGATAGTGGTCGCAGGCCACGGCGCCCGTGTCGCCCGCGAGGACCTTGCCCGGCGTGGCGCTGAAAGTGTCCCAGATCGACGGCAGGCGGCCGTCCTCGTGGATCGCGCCTTCGATCTGATACGAAGCCGTGGCCGCGCCAAGCAGGAAGTCGCTGCGCCACAGTGCCGAGCTGGCGGGCGGGGTGAACGGATCGTCGGCAACTGCGGCGTCGGAATGCGGCGATGCGGAGTCCTGATTCACGAAACCTCCTGCGCGGGAGTCACCGGCGTATGCATTCTGGGCAGCCGGATCGGGTTGAAGTGGAAGCGCTTCCACCGGGCTTGAAGCGCACAATAGCAGCGGCCAAATCCCACGGACAATCGGGGTTTTTCTGGACGTTTTTATGTAGCCGCTTCAGATGTTTCTCGCGCTACAGGGCTTTTCCACTTGTAGCATGGCTACACGGCGTTCATGCGTCCGAGCGCGATTCCAGATCGGGACGCACCGCCGCAAGCGCCTCGTGGAGTGTCGGGAAGATGTTGGCGTGCCCCACTACAGGGGTGATGCCGTGCCGATCCATGTCCGAGAGCAAATACCGGTTCACGCGCCCGAAAATCACCTTCACGCCGCGCTCCGCGAGTGCCGAGCACAGATCGATCACGGCGCGCCCCGCGGAATAATCGAGATCGGTAATCGCCCCCGCATCCACGACCACGCAGTGCACGGGCGACGGCGCCCGATCGATCAGCATGCGCAATTCGTCGACGAACAAGTGGTCGTTCGCATAGAACAGGTCCGCACCGAATCGATAGACGATCAGCCCCGGCGCCGTGAGCTGGCCCGCTTGTGCGGGTTCGGGCAGCCAGTGCCCCTCCTCGTTCGGCACGAGCACCATGGTATGCGGCCGGTAGCTATGGCGCACGTGGCGCAGCAAAGAAAGGCCGATCGCGATGAGGATACCGTTCTCCACGCCGATCACGACAACGGCGAGCGCCGTCGTGACCGCAAGCCGGAATTCGCCGGGACTTTCGCGGCGAATGTCGATCAGCTGGTGAATGTTCACGAGACCCACGGCAATCGTGAAGACGATCGCGGCCAGCACGCAATGCGGCAGGTATTGCAGCAGGCGGCTGAAGAACAGCAGCACCACGAGCACGACGCCCGCGAAGACGAGCTGCGCGAACTGGCTGCGCGCGCCGGCCTGATCGGCCATGGCAGTCTGCGTGAGGCTGCCGTTCACGACGAAAGCGCCGCTCATCGAGGCCGCCGCATTGGCCGCTGCGAGGCCGAGGAGATTGGCGTCCTCGTCGGTGCGCTCGCCGTAGCGTTCGGCAAACGCGCGGCTCGTGGCGGCGCTCTGCGCGACGATGATGACGAAGCACGACGCCGCCACCTGCAGCAGATCGATCATCTGGAACCAGCCCACTGCGGGAAAACTCAGGCGCGGCAAGCCGCCCTGCACCGGGCCGATCACGGAAATGCCGTGGCCCGCGAAGTTCAGCATGGCGCTCGCGGCGATGCTCCCCGCCACGGCGACGAGCGGCACCGGCCAGCGCGGCCGGAACCGCTTGAAGACCAGAATCGCGGCCACGACGACCACGGCAATGCCAAGCGTCGGCCAGTGAATCGTGCCCGACTGGGTGACGATCTGCTTGATCTGCAGGACCGTGCGGCGTGAATTGACGGTTATGCCAAGCATGTCGCCGAGCATCGCCACACCCACTTGCACGCCGACGCCCGTGAGAAAACCCGCGAGGACGGTGCGCGATAGAAAGTCCGCGAGGAAGCCGAGCCGAAACAGGCGTGCGATCAGCAACATCACGGCCGTGAGCAAGGCGGTCATGCCCGCGAGCGCGACGTAGTCGGCGCTCGCGGGCGCCGCCATGGTCGTGAGACGGCTCGCGAAAATGGTGGCCGTGGCGGAGTCGGCGGCGACCACGAGATGACGCGACGCGCCAAAGAGGGCGAAAGCCACGAGCGGCAGAAAGCCCGTGTACAGACCGCTTACGGCAGGCATGCCCGCAATGCGCGCGTAGCCAAGCAGTTGCGGCACGTTCATCGAGGCAAGCTGCACGCCGGCGAGCGCGTCGCGCAATGCAGACGCGCGCGACAGCGGCCGCACACCGCGAAACAGTTCAAACGCCATTACGCCATCCTTTCGAAATCCGCCTCTGCGTGCGGTGTTTTTTTACTGTGGGTTCACTGGCGCAGTATGTTAGCGCGCGTGGGCGTTCCGGTACGCGTTCGATTGCAGCGTCGTTGCACGCGCATCAATGAAAGAGGCCAGCCCGCAGGCTGGCCTCATGACTGATACGCTCAACCGCGTCACGCAGCGCGATGGCTATACCCGAATCGGCGGCGGCACATAACGGCATTCGTAGCGTTTTCGGACCGTGCCGTTCTCATCCACGCTTTCAAGGAACACGTCGAACTGCCAGAGGCGCGCCATGTGGCGCAGCACTTCGTCGGTGTCGCCCGAAAGATGGCGGTTGTCGCTCATGAAGTGACGCAGCGTGAGGCTGCGATCGCCGCGCGTGTTCACCGACCACACCTGGATATTCGGCTCGCGGTGATGCATGTCGTATTGACGCGAGAGCGCCTGGCGTACGTACTGGTAGCCGCTTTCGTCGTGGATGGCCGAGACTTCGAGCGCGTCGCGCATGTCGTCGTCGAGCACCGAGAACAGGCGCATTTCGCGGATCAGATGCGGCGACAGGTATTGCGCGACGAAGCTCTCGTCCTTGAAATTACGCATGGCGTAGTGCAGCGCCTTGAGCCACGGACTGCCGGCCAGCTCAGGGAACCACTTGCGGTCCTCCTCCGTGGGGTTCTCGCAGATGCGGCGAATGTCGCTCATCATCGAAAAGCCGAGCGCATACGGATTGATGCCGCTGTAATACGGCTTTGTCACCGGCGGCTGATAGATCACGTTGCTATGCGAATGCAGGAACTCCATCATGAAGCCGTCTTCGAGCTTGCCCTGCGTATAAAGCGTGTTGAGCAGCGTGTAATGCCAGAACGTGGCCCAGCCTTCGTTCATGACCTGGGTTTGCCGCTGCGGGTAGAAGTATTGCCCGATCTTGCGCACGATGCGGATGACTTCGCGTTCCCACGGTTCGAGCAGCGGCGCGTTCTTTTCGGCGAAATACAGCAGGTTTTCCTGCGGCTCCGGCGGAAAGCGCTCGTCGATCTCCTCGGCAACGGGCATTTGCTGCTTGGGCAGCGTGCGCCACAGCTCATTGACCTGGGACTGCAGATAAGCCTCGCGCTCCCGGCGCAATGCGGCCTCGCGTTCGAGCGACAGCTTTTGCGGCCGTTTGTAACGGTCCACGCCATAGTTCATGAGCGCGTGGCACGAGTCGAGCAGCTCTTCCACACGGTCCAGACCATAACGTTCCTCGCATTCGGCGATGTAATTCTTCGCATAGACGAGGTAGTCGATGATGGCGTGCGCGTCCGTCCAGAGCCGGAACAGATAGTTGCCCTTGAAGAACGAGTTGTGCCCGTACGCGGCGTGCGCGATCACGAGCGCCTGCATCGTCATGGTGTTCTCTTCCATGAGATACGCAATGCAGGGGTTGGAGTTGATGACGATCTCGTAGGCGAGACCCATCTGGCCGCGGCGATAGCTCTTTTCGGTGGAGAGAAAGTGCTTGCCGAACGACCAGTGGCGGTAGTTCACCGGCATGCCAACGGACGCATAGGCGTCCATCATCTGCTCGGCGCTGATCAGCTCGAGCTGGATCGGATAAACATCCAGTTCATATTGCTCTGCAACATGCGAGATATGTGTGTCGTACTCCTCGATGAGTTCGAAGGTCCAGTCGGAGGGGCACGGCAACGGCCGTTTGTCGGCTACGTTCATTTGCACTTCCCTTTGCTGGGCGAGCCCATGCTCCTTGTGGCGAGCAGCCCCGGCGGCATGTCCGGGCGCTCCGGCGTCTTCGCGGTGGCCGGGCTTGCGCTCGTCACCGTGTTCGCCATGCTGCCCTTTTTCGTGGCCGCTCGTCTTCCGGCGCTCCGGCTGGTAGCCGCGCGCCTCATTGTGCAGGTGGCGTGTCGTCATGAGTGCTCCACCTGCTTTTCGAAAAGCTCCCGGAACACCGGGTAGATGTCCGCCGCGGTGTCGACCTTTTTCATCGCCAGATGCGGTTCGGTGAGCGCGAGCTGCGCGTATTCGAGCCAGAGGTTCTGCTCTTCTGGCGTCACCTGAATATACGCAAAATAGCGCACCTGAGGCAGTATGTCATCCGCGAGAATCTTGCGGCATTTGGGTGAATCGTCAGTCCAGTTGTCGCCGTCCGAAGCCTGTGCGCCGTAGATGTTCCAGTCGCTTGGCGAATAACGGTCCTCGATCACCTTTTTCATCAGTTCCAGCGCGCTCGACACAACCGTGCCGCCGCTCTCGGTGGAATGAAAGAAGGTGTCCTCGTCCACTTCCTCGGCGCGCGTGTGGTGGCGAATGAAGACCACCTCGATCTTTTCGTAATTGCGCTTGAGGAACAGGTACAGAAGGATGAAGAAGCGCTTGGACAGGTCCTTGCGCTGCTCGTCCATCGAGCCCGACACGTCCATCAGGCAGAACATCACGGCCTGGCTCGACGGTTGCGGCTGCTTCACGCGATTCACGTAACGCAGATCGAACGGGTCAATGAACGGAATGCGCCAGATGCGCCCGCGCAGGTGATGAATCTGCTCTTCGAGCAACGCGATCTCTTCGCGCCGGTCGGCCGGGTCGGCCTTGAGCGCTTCGAGCTGCTCCTCGAGTTCGTGCAGTTCGTTGACGAGCGGCGCGCCGAGCGCGATGCGGCGGCCGAGCGCGCTGCGCAGCGAGCGGACGACGTCGATGTTGTTCGGCGTGCCCTCGGCTGCCCAGCCCGCGCGGATGCTCTTCCACGTAGGCACGGCCATGAGATGGGTTTTGACGAGGCGCGGCAGTTCGAGGTCGTCGAAGAAGTACTGCATGAATTCTTCGCGCGAGAGTTCGAACACGAAGTCATCCTGGCCTTCGCCCTCGTTGCTCGCCTGGCTGCCGCCACCGCCCCCGCCGCCCTGTGGGCGCGGAATGCGGTCGCCGCGAATGTAGTCCTCGTTGCCCGGGTGAACCATTTCGCGCTTGCCGCCGTGGCCGTGCCGGAACGACGGCTCCGCGATGTCCTTGCGCGGAATGGTGATGCTCTGGTTGCTCTGTATGTCCTTGATGCTGCGGTCACGCACCGCTTCCGATACGGCGTGACGAATATAGTTCTTCACGCGGCGCAAAAAGCGCTCGCGGTTAGCAATGCTCTTGTTCTTTCCGGCTAGCCTGCGGTCGATGATTTGATGAAGCACATCCAGTCTCCCGCTCCAGTTTCGAATGGGCGAGGTGCGCAGTGTTCATTGCCGCGTTTGCCACCGTGCGTGCCGCGTTCACCCGCTCATGGCCACGCCGCCTGCGCCCCGCCGGGGTCCGCTTGCGCCGCCGCAAAACTGCGGCAGCGCGCCCGGACGGTAAAGCCTCTTCGTTCACGACGACTTGCGCACCCGCAGATACCAGTCGCAGAGCAACCGGACCTGCTTCGGCGTATAGCCCTTCGCCACCATGCGGTTGACGAAGTCTTCGTGCTTGCGCTGCTCTTCCGCCGATCCTTTCGCATTGAACGAGATGACCGGCAAAAGTTCTTCCGTGTTCGAGAACATTTTCTTTTCGATCACCACGCGCAGCTTCTCGTAGCTGATCCAGGCCGGATTCTTGCCGGCATTGGCGGCACGCGCGCGCAGCACGAAGTTCACGATCTCGTTGCGGAAGTCCTTCGGGTTGCTGATGCCCGCGGGCTTCTCGATCTTCTCGAGCTCGGCATTCAACGCCGCGCGATCGAAGCTCTCGCCCGTATCGTGATCGCGGAACTCCTGGTCCTGAATCCAGAAGTCGGCGTACGTGACATAGCGGTCGAAGATGTTCTGCCCGTATTCCGAATACGACTCGAGGTAAGCGGTCTGGATCTCCTTGCCGATGAACTCCGCGTAACGCGAGGCCAGCACGTCCTTGACGAACGACAGATACTTCTGCTCGGTTTCCGGCGGGAACTGCTCGCGTTCGATCTGCTGTTCGAGCACATACATGAGGTGCACGGGATTCGCGGCCACTTCGGTCGAGTCGAAGTTGAACACGCGCGAGAGAATCTTGAACGCAAAGCGCGTCGAGACCCCGTTCATCCCTTCGTCCACGCCCGCGAAGTCGCGATACTCCTGGTACGACTTCGCTTTTGGATCGGTGTCCTTGAGGTTTTCGCCGTCGTACACCTGCATCTTCGAGAAGAGACTGGAGTTCTCCGGTTCCTGCAGGCGCGTGAGCACCGACATCTGCGCCATCATCTTCAGCGTGCCCGGCGCGCACACGGCCTCGGCCAGCGACGAATTGCGCAACAGCTTCTCGTAGATCTTCATCTCTTCCGAGTAGCGCAGACAGTACGGCACCTTCACCACGAAGATACGATCGAGCAGTGCCTCGTTGTTGCGGTTGTTGCGGAACGCCTTCCACTCCGACTCGTTCGAGTGCGCGAGGATGATGCCGTTGAACGGAATCGCCCCGAATCCTTCGGTGCCCTTGAAGTTGCCCTCCTGGGTGGCGGTGAGCAGCGGGTGCAGCACCTTGATCGGCGCCTTGAACATTTCGACGAATTCGAGCAGGCCCTGATTCGCGAGACACAGGCCGCCCGAGTAGCTGTACGCGTCGGCGTCGTCCTGGGCGTATTGCTCGAGCTTGCGGATGTCCACCTTGCCGACGAGCGACGAGATGTCCTGATTGTTTTCGTCGCCAGGCTCGGTCTTCGCGATGCCGATCTGGCGCAGGATGGACGGGAAGCGGCGCACCACGCGGAACTTGCGGATGTCGCCGTTGTATTCGTGCAGGCGCTTCACGGCCCACGGGCTCAGGATGCTGCGCAGGTAACGGCGCGGTATGCCGTATTGCTCTTCGAGTATCGGACCGTCTTCGTCGTAGTCGAAAAGCCCGAGCGGAGATTCGTTCACGGGCGAGCCCTTGATCGAATAGAACGGCACGCGCTCCATGAGCTGCTTCAGACGCTCGGCGATGGACGACTTGCCGCCCCCAACCGGTCCGAGCAGATAGAGAATCTGCTTCTTTTCTTCGAGTCCTTGCGCCGCATGGCGGAAGTACGCGACGACCTGCTCGATCACGTCTTCCATGCCATAGAACTCGCGGAATGCGGGATACACCTTGATGACCTTGTTCGCAAAGATGCGCGACAGGCGCGGATCGTTGCGGGTGTCGATCTGTTCGGGTTCGCCGATTGCCGTCAGCATGCGTTCGCCAGCCGTGGCGTACGCATTGGGATCTTCCTTGCAGAGCGCGAGATACTCCTCGAGCGAGAACTCCTCCTCTCGCGTTTTTTCGAAGCGGGTCGCGAAGCTGCTGTAGATATCCATGCTACCTCCTCGCCGAGATCTGCGACCGATGTCGTGCGCGGCGCGCTATTCGGAAACGACATCGCTCAAATTCATCCTAAACCCTTTTGAAATTTTTCGCACCGTTAAATCGCGCCTGATGTGCCCTCGAAAGCTAAGCATTATTGAGCGCTTGGAGGGCGCCAGACAACGACTTACAATGATCTTCCCCACTGGTGCAAATTTCAGACCGGGGTCACGCTCCTTCCCAAATGCTGTGCCTGCGTGCTGGCCAATTCCGTCGGGCTGCGCATACGCGGCAACCCGCTTTTTTCCCGGTTTCCCCCTGGTGTTCGACCGGTTTTTCGCCTTGTCGTGCGGCCTGTCCGGCCTGTCCGGCCCTACGGCATACGCAGCGCCTCTTCATCAAACGCACGAGTGCAGCGCCGGTGCACAGCCCTCGTTACGATTTGTTCGCGAGCCCGCAGAGCGCGCTCGCATGGCGCACCGCCACGCCGATGTTGTGAGCACGCGTCAATGCGATTTTTTTCCCGTTTTACGCGTCGATTTCGCCATCGTCGGTGACCTGCCGCGCATTCTTGCGCGGATGCCGGCGGACGCTGCCAGGCCCTGTCGGCAGTAGTGGTTTTCCCGCTCCACTCAACGACGTGCGGTGAAGACGACGCGCGTGACAGGTTGCCAGGTTTACACCCTTGGGACGTACAGCGTGCACAAAAAAATAAAGCCGCCGCGCAATGCGCGCGGCGGCCTTTCGTTGCAGCCAATATGACAGGTGCGACAGTTACATGATCGAGGCGCCCCTGGGCGGCCTAGACGAACTCGACTTCGACTTCCCCTAACCCGTCGAAGTGGCCGTGCAGGAGACCCGGTGTATCGATGCGGTGCGCACCGACATAGGTGCCGGTCGTTATGGTCCATTCGGGCTCGATCGTGATGCCCATTGCGGCGCAATGATTGACGAACCAGACGAGCAGTTCGCGCGGATCGCCAGCGGGGTTGCCCGGCGCCTCCGGCACGAGCGAGGCGCCGTCGAACGTCAGTTCGAGTTCCGGCGCGACGAAATCGAGCACCCGGGCAAGCGCCGGGTACGGCAGCGCATGGCCGGTCACGAGTGCGCCATTGTTCTGCGCATCGGCGAGCTGGGCGAGCGGCGCCACATTGGGCCACTGCGCGAAACGGCTGTCGACGATCTCGATGGCCGGCAGGATCTGGCCGACGCGCGCGAGCACCTCGTCGCGCGCATAGGCTTCGGCGCGCGGGACGATCGGTTCCGAAAAACGAAAGGCGATCTCCAGCTCAACGAGCACGCGGAAGAAGTGGCGGCGCTCGAAGCGGGCCGGCGAGGCGTGCACGAGCGGCGCCGGGATCGGCGCGCCGGAGGCAGGGCCGCCCGGGGCGCGCGCGCCCACCTTCCAGCCGCCCGTGGTCGTCTCGAGCCCGGCGAGCACCGCCTGCTGGATCGCGTAGGCCGTGGCCGCGTCCGGCGGCACGCGCTCGGGTTCCAGCGTTTCGATTAGATGATGATGCCGGCGCGCATTCACGAGGCGTTGCGCGAGATCGTCATGCGTCATGTCGGGTTCCTTGTTTGTGCTGTCATGCGGCGCCGGCGCTCGATGCCGGCGCAATCCGTCCTGCCTGGCGCGGTGCGCCCTCCCGTGCCTGTGGCGCGGGTCTTTCCCCTTGCGCCGCCACCCCGTGCGGGCCGCGCCCGTGCATCGGCGCGGGCTGAACCGTCCAGCAAGACGCCATGCCGTTCGCGGGCACCGCTGGGCGCCGCAGTGTAGCGCGCCGACCGGGCCGCGCAGATGACACGGCTGACAATGTACCGTAACGGCGCGTGCATGGCGCACGGCGGGGCCGCACAACGGGGTCAAGGGCGCAAAAAAAGCCGCTGGGGCGCAGCGGCTGGCTCGCGCGCACGGACGGCCCGCGCGGGTGATCGGAGGAATTTCAGAAGGTTTCCCAGTCGCCGTGCGAACCGGCGCCCGCCGCCACTGCGCTCAGTGGCGCGCTCGGAGCCGCGGCGGCCGGCTGGGTGGCGACGGGAGCGGGGTTTCTGCGCGGCGCGCGCTTTGCAGCGGGCGCGGCCGCCCCGCCGGCCGATGCCGGGCGCGTGACGGACCGGGACACGGAACGCGGGACGGAAGCGGCCCCGGCGGCTGCCCGCACCGGCTGCACCGGCGCCGCGCCGGGTGCTGCGTCTTCCAGGCTAAACACCGCGACGGCCTCGCGCAGGCGTGTGGCCTGGTCCTCGAGCGACTGCGCCGCGGCGGCGGCCTCCTCGACGAGCGCGGCGTTCTGCTGGGTCACCTCGTCCATCTGCGTGACCGCGCGCGCGACCTGGTCGATGCCGCCCGACTGCTCCTGCGAAGCCGCCGAGATCTCCCCCATGATGTCGGTCACGCGCTGCACCGCGGCGATGATCTCGGTCATCGTGCGGCCCGCCTCGTCGACGAGCGCCGAACCGGCCTGCACGCGCTCGACCGAGGTATCGATGAGCCCTTTGATCTCCTTGGCCGCCGCCGACGAGCGCTGCGCGAGGCTGCGCACCTCGCCGGCCACCACGGCGAAGCCGCGCCCTTCCTCGCCTGCGCGCGCCGCTTCGACGGCCGCATTGAGCGCGAGGATGTTGGTCTGGAACGCGATGCCCTCGATGATCGTGATGATGTCGGCGATCTTCGCGGAGCTGTCGTTGATGTCGCCCATCGTGCCGACCACCTGATTGACGACCGAGCTGCCCTTATTGGCGATTTCCGAGGCGTTGGCGGCGAGCGCGCTGGCCTGGCGGGCGTTGTCGGCGTTCTGTTTCACAGTGCCTGTGAGCTGCTCCATGCTCGAGGCGGTCTGCTGGAGCGCCGAAGCCTGTTCTTCGGTGCGCGACGAGAGGTCGAGGTTGCCCGCGGCGATCTCGCGCGTGGCCGTGGCGATCGATTCGGTGCCCGAGCGCACCGAGCGCACCGTTTCGGTGAGGCTGCGCTGCATCTGGGCGACGCCGCCCAGAAGTTGGCCCATCTCGTCGTTGCGGCGCACGACGACGGGCCGGCGCAGATCGCCCGCGGCGATCGCATGGAAGGCGCCGAGCGCCTCGCCAAGCGGCTCGGCAATGGCGCGGCGCAGCGAGAAGAACGAATACGCGGCAGCGCCGATCCCCACCAGCAGCGCCGCGATGCACGCGATGCGCAGCTGGGAGAACGCGGCCTGGGCGTCGTCGAAACCCTTTTGCGCCTGCGTCATCTGGAACTTGTCGAGCACGGCGTCGGCCTTCGAGAGTCCGTCGTAGGCTTCCTTCAGCGCTTTGGAGCCCGCCGCGACCTTTGTCTGGTCGCCCGACTGGACAGTTACGGAAAACTGGTCCGCAATCTGGTGCAGGGCCTCGCGCCGGGCTGCGACATCCTGAGCGAGGCGCGCTTCCTCGCCGCCATGCGGCAAGGCCATGTACTTCTTCCAGTAGTCGTCGGATACGCCGCGCAACATGTGCGCACGGTCGATCGTCGCGGCAGCGTCGGGCGTACCCAGTTCGAAGGCCGCCCGGTCGAGCGCGAGGCGCTCGCGCGCCGCATAGATCTCGGCCAGGTTGACCGCGTGCGAACTGGGCATCTGGTCGGTGAAGGTCTCGCGATACGCCTCGTTAGAACGCGTGAGACCGAGCAATCCGACCGCGCTGAGCGCGACGATCAACATCGCCAGAAAGCCCATTGTGATGCCGATGCGCGTCTTGATACTGATGCCCTTGCCCATGTCTCCCCCAACGTTTGTCGTGTGGCCGGGCCTGGCGCCCGACCTGGAGTTACCGCTCTAACAGGCGTTTACGGCAGGGGCCTTCATGGTCTTGAAATGTGTATATGGTATGAAGTATTGGCGCAAATCATCCAATCATTCATGAGCAGGACGAGTAACCGGCGTCTTGCCGGCTATGCCTGCAGGACCACCAGATTCGCTCAGCCCGCGAGTTCGGCGAGCGTCGGAATGGAAGGTTGTGCGCCCGCGCGCGTGACGGAGACCGACGCCGCGCGCAGCGCGAACGCAATGGCCTCGAGCGCAGGCGCGCCGGCGGCAAGGCGCGCGGCGAATGCGCCGATGAAGGTGTCGCCGGCCGCCGTCGTGTCCACGGCATCCACGCGCGGCGCGGGCAGATGGGCCGGCCCGGCGCCCTCCAGCAGCGCACATACGCCCTGCGCACCGAGCGTCACCAGCACGTTGCGCGCGCCCGCCTCGCGCAGCGCCAACGCCGCGTGCGCGGCCTCTTCGGGCGTGCCCGCGGGCACGCCGGTGAGCGTCGCGGCCTCCAGTTCGTTCGGCACGAGGTAGTCGACGAGCGCAAGCCACTGCGCGGGTAGCGGCCCCGTGGCGGGCGCCGGATTGAGGATGGTGATCTTGCCGAGCCGCCGTGCGGCGGCGAGCGCGGCCGCCACGGCATCCGGGGGCGTTTCGAGCTGGCAGACCACGACGTCGGCCTGCGCGAGCACGGCCTCATGGCGCCGGATCGTTTCGGGCGTGAGTTCGCCGTTGCTGCCGGCCACGATGACGATGGCGTTCTGGCTCGCGTCGTCGACGATGATCAACGCCACGCCGGTTGGCGCACCCGGCGACGTTTCGAGCGCGCCGCAGTCGATACCTTCCGCCATCAGCCCCGCGCGCAATACTTCGCCGTTGCTGTCGGCGCCGACCCGGCCGATCATCGCCACCTGGGCCCCCAGGCGCGCCGCGGCCACCGCCTGGTTGCCGCCCTTGCCTCCGGCCACCTGCGCAAACGCATTGCCCGCGAGCGTCTCGCCGGGAGACGGCAAGCGCGGCGCACGCGCGACGAGATCCATATTCAGACTGCCGACCACGGCCACGCGAGCGCGCGCGTCGGTCCGCTTTGCTGCGTCAGTCGTCACGATGCCTCCTCGATGGCTTGCGCCTTCGGTACGGCCGCCCTGCCTCAGGCCGCAAGCGGTGCGTATTCTTCAGCGCCGACCCAGGGCCCCGTCGATTCGCGGGCGAAGAGCGTTGGCGGCATGACGCGGCGCCGCGCCCTCGCGCCTTCCTCGCACGTGTTCGCGATGCGCTCGATCAGCGTGAGCGCCGCCATGTCGCCGAGCGCGCGCGCCGGCTGGCCGACCGTCGAGAGCGCGGGCCAGGTGAAGTTGCCAAGCTCGATGTCGTCGAAGCCGATGATCGAGCAGTCGCCCGGTACGCGCAAGCCGCGCTCGGCGGCCGCGCGCAAGGCGCCGATGCCCATCATGTCGTTGCCGGCGAAGATCGCTGTCGGCCGCACGCTGTCGAACAGCTGCGCCGCCGCGCGGTAGCCGCCCGCGCCTGAAAAATCGCTTTCGACGATCGCCCCCGGCGCGATCTCCACGCCGCGCTCGGACATGGCGCGCAGAAAACCGTGCATGCGCATCGCGCTGACCGCGGTCGTCACCGGCCCGGTGATGCAGCCAATGCGCGAGTGGCCGAGTTCGAGCAGGTGCCGCGTGGCGAGCCAGGCGCCGCGCTCGTGGTCGATCTGCACGAGATCGGCGTCGAGCCCCTCGATGTTGCGGTCGATGACGACGATCGGCTCGCGCGCGTCGGCAAGCGTCGAAGCCAGCACGGCGTCGTCGCCGGCCGAGGCGACGATGAGGCCGTCGATGCGCTTTTCCTGCAGCACGCGCAGGTAGCTGCGCTGCTTGACCGGGTCGTCGTCGGAGTTGCAGAAGAACACGCAGTAGCCCTTGCGCGCGCAGGCGTCCTCGACGCCGCGTGCAAGCTCGGCGAAATACGGGTTGGTGCCGTTCGGCACGAGCAGACCCACGGTCGCCGTGGCACGCGCCTTGAGCGAGCGCGCCACCGCCGACGGCACGTAGTTCAGGTCGCGGATCGCACGCTCGACCTTGGCCCGCACGTCCGCCGACACCGGACGCGAATTGTTCACCACATGCGACACCGTCGTGAAAGACACCCCCGCCACGGCGGCCACATCCTTGATCGTCGCCATCTTTATGTTGCTCCTGCTTTTTTGCTGCCCTGTTGCTGCCGGCTCTCTGCGCGCCCGTTGTTGGTTTGGTCTGGCGTCGCTTTCCCGGTCATTTCCGCCGGCCCGCGCTGCATTGCGGACCGCGCCCTCGAAAAATTGTTATGGCCTGCCGCCTTTACGACTTCGCCTGCTGCGATACGTGTCGAGCACGACCGCCACGACGATCACCGCGCCGGTGATGATGCGTTTGGTGGGCTCGTTCGCGCCGATCTGCGCGAGCCCCGCGGCCAGCACCGAGATGATCAGCACGCCGAAGAACGTGCTGATGACCGAGCCGCGCCCGCCCATCAGGCTCGTGCCGCCGATCACCACGGCCGCGATCACCTGCAGCTCCAACCCCACGCCCGCGTTCGGATCGGCGGCTTCGAGGCGCGAAATCTGGAACAGCGCCGCGAGCCCGGAAAGCGCGCCCATCAGCGCGAACACGATCACCTTGTACGGCCGCGGATCGACGCCCGCCAGGCGCACCGCCTCCTCGTTGGTACCGATACCGATCAGATACCTTCCGAACACCGTGCGCGTGAGCGTCAGCTGCGCGATCACCATCACCGCCACCGCGATCAGGAACGCCGGCGAAATGCCGAATGCGATCGGGTTCGAGAGAAAGTCGAACGCGTCGCCGATATACGCCGTGCGCGAATTCGTCATCTGGTACGCGAGCCCGCGCGCCGCTTCGAGCACGCCGAGCGAGACGATGAACGACGGGATGCGCCAGCCCACCGTCACCGCGCCCGTGAGCGTGCCCGTGGCCGCCGCGGCGACGAGGCCGAGCAGCGCCGCCGGCAGCGCGCCCCAGCCCCACTTGAGCGACGCCACGCTCACTACCGACGCGCCGAGCGCGAGCACCGAGCCCACCGAAAGATCGATGCCCGCGATGATCAGCACGAAAGTCATGCCCACTGCCATCACCACGAGATCGGGAATCTGGTTCGCGATCGTGCTGAACGTATCGTACGTGAGGAAGTGCGAACTCAGCAGCGAGAACAGCACGATCATCGCGATCAGCGCGAGCGCGAGGCCCAGGTAGTTCGAAAAGCCAAGGCGCGTACCCACGGGCTTGCCGCTCGCTTGCATCGCATGCGGCTGCGGCGCGGCGGGCGGCACGATTTTGGTCGAACGGGTTCGCCCACCGCTTTCGTCACCCTGAGGCGACGGTTGCCCGCGCAACGGGTCGTTCGTCATGAAGCGCTCCCTCGTGGGTCGTCGTTTCGTTCCTGCGGCTTGCCCGTCTCCACGTGTGGCGGCCCATCGCCCATTTCAGGCAGATCGCACGCGTTCGCAACCAGCGCATCCTCGGCGCGCAGCCCCGCGAACGCGGCGGCCAGCAGCTTGTCCTGGCTCCACTCGTCGCGACCGTAGATGGCGGTCATCTTGCCCGCCGACATCACGCCGATGCGGTCGCAGATCAGCATCAGCTCGCGCAGGTCGCTCGACACCACCACGAGCGCCCGGCCTTCGCGCGCGAGCGCGCCCATCAGCGCGTAGATGTCGAACTTCGCGCCGACGTCGATGCCGCGCGTGGGCTCGTCGAACAGCACGACGCGCATCGACTGCGTAATGTCGCGCGCGAGCCAGCGGCCGATCACCACCTTCTGCTGGTTGCCGCCCGACAGCTCGCTCACCGGCTGCGCGGGCCCGGACGCGCGGATTCGCAGGGCGTCGATCTGCGTGCGCGCCAGGGTGTTCTCGCGGGCCGCGTCCACCACGCCGTAGCGCGATACCGCGCCCACGTTGCCGAGCGTCACGTTCGCGGCGAGCGGCTGCGGCAGCAGCAGCCCTTCGCCCTTGCGGTCCTCGGTGATGAGCGCGATGCCGAGCCGAACCGCATCGGCGGGCGAGGCGATCTGCACCGGCTGCGGCGCCGCGCCCGGCGTGGGCGCCAGCGCCACCGTGCCGCGCTCCATGCGGTCGGCGCCGTAGATGAGCCGCATCAGCTCCGTCCTGCCCGCGCCGATCAGCCCCGAAACGCCGAAAATCTCGCCTGCGCGCACTTCGAACGACACGTCGCGCACGGCCTTCGCGCGCGTGAGCCCGTCCACCTTCAATAGCGGCGCGCCGATGCGCCGCTGCCCGAGATCGATGCGCTCGCCAAGCTCGCGCCCCACCATCAGCGCGACGATGCGCTCGGGCGTGAGGTTGGCCATGGTGTCCACCCGCACGAGCTTGCCGTCGCGCAGCACCGCGACGCGCTGCGCGATGCGCTCGAGTTCTTCGAGCCGGTGCGAGATGTAGACGATCGCCACGCCGCGCGCCTTCAGCCGCGCGATCTGCTCGAACAGCAGCTCGACCTCGCGAGCCGTGAGCATGGCCGTCGGCTCGTCGAGGATCAGCACGCGCATGTCGCTGCCATGTGCGCCATAGGCACCATCCGCGCGCTCGGCACCCTCGGCGCTGCCGATCAGGTTGCGCGCGATCTCCACAAGCTGCTGATGCCCGATACCCAGCTCCCCGACCGGCGTGTCGGGGTCGATCGCCTCGAGCCCGACCTGCGCCATCGCGGCCCGCGCGTTTTCACGCAGCCGCCTGCGATCGATCCAGCCGAACCGCAGCGCCCCCGACTGCGGCAGGCGGTCCAGAAAGAGATTCTCGGCAATGGTCAGCGTGGGCAGCAGGTTCAGCTCCTGCATGACCATGCGCACGCCGAGCGCCTCGGCTTCGCGGCGGCTCGCCGGGGCGTAAGGCCGGCCCATCAGCGCCATGCTGCCCGCGCCCGGTGCCGTGAGGCCGCTCACGATCTTCGAGAGCGTGCTCTTGCCCGCGCCGTTCTCCCCCGTGAGCGCAAGCACTTCGCCGGCGTGCAGCGCGAGGCTGACGTCGGCGAGCACCGGCTGCCCGTAGGTCTTCCCGACGCCCGTAACCGTAAGCACGGCGGGCCCAGGTGACGCTACGTCGGGGACATTTGCATCCATCACGATCCTGTAGTCGCGAGCCGCGCCGCCGGGTTCAACCGGTGAGCCGCGCCGCCCGGATACTGCGGGTCCGCACCGCCGCCGCACGCTTCGGTAGAGCATGCCTCGAACGGCGCGCCGGGCAGCGATGCGCCGCACAGCGGAAGATGGCCGCCCATGCGGCCATCCCGGTACAAATAACGGCTGCGCGGCGAGATTCTTGAGCCCTTATTGCGTTGCGCACGCAAATACCGCCGCGGCACGGCGTGGCGCCTGCCAGCAGCGCTTCACTTCGTGACGAGCACCACGGGCGTCTCGACGATGCCCGACAGCTCCGACTGCTTCTTGTGCTCCTTGAGCGCCTTCAGGGCCGTGTCGATACCGAACACGGCCTGCTTCGCCGCGAACTGGTCGGCGGTGGCGAGCACGCGGCCGTCCTTGAGCATAGGCTTGATGGCGTCGATGTTGTCGTAGCCGACCACGTACACCTTGCCCTGCTTGCCCGCCGCGCGCACGGCCGACACGGCGCCGATCGCCATGTTGTCGTTGCCGCACAGGAGCGCCTTGATGTCCGGATATTCATTGAGCATGGCGGAGGCGACGGCGTTGCCCTTGTCGATCTCCCATTCGCCCGACTGCGTCGAGACGATCTTCGCGCCCACGGCCTCCATCGCGTCCTTGAAGCCCGCGGTGCGCTGCTGCGCGTTGGTCGTGGTGGAGACGCCTTCGACGATGCCCACCTGGTCGCCCGACTTCAGGCGCTTGCCGAGGTAGTCGCCCACGAGGCGTGCGCCCTTGCGGTTGTCCGGGCCGACGAACGGCACGTTCAGGTCCTTGGACTTGAGCACGTCGGCGTCGAGCTTGTTGTCGATGTTCACGACGATGATGCCCGCATCCACCGCCTTCTTCACGACGGGCACGAGCGCCTTGGAGTCGGCGGGCGCGAGCACGATGGCATCGACCTTCGAGACGATCATCTGCTCGACGATCTGGATTTGCGCGGCGGTGTCGGTCTCGTTCTTGATGCCGTTGGTGATGAGATCGAACTGGTCGGCGTTGTGCTTCTGATAGTCCTTCGCGCCGGTCTCCATGGTGAGGAAGAACTCGTTGGCGAGCGACTTCATGACGAGCGCGACCTTCGGCTTGTGAGGCGCCTGTGCGCGCGCCGCGAGCGGCAAGGCGCCGGTCACGGCGGTCGTGGCGAGCGCGCTGGCGGCGAGAAGGATGCGGCGGCGAATGCGGGAGTTCATTTTTGGGAAGTCTCCGGTTTGTCGGGCCCGGCTGGGCCCTGCTTTCTGGTTATGCGCAAACGTTTCCTGCCGGCCCATTCTCGGCGCAGGCGATTCATGGTGTCAACTTCGCGTTATGCCTGCGGCGGAGAGCCGTCATGCGGCGCTGCAACAACGCGAAGCTGGCTCGCCCGCCTCAGAGCCAGTTGATACGACGAAACAGGAAAAACAGGAAGAGATCGAGCACGAGCATGGCAGCGAGGCAGATCTGGTAGCCGAATCTGAAATGCAGTTCCGGAATATGCTCGAAGTTCATGCCGTAGATGCCCGCGATCATCGTCGGCACGGCGAACAGCGCGGCGAACGAACCGAGCCGCTTCGTCACCTCGTTCTCCGCGAGCGAGATCATGCCGAGGTTCACCTGAATGGCCGTGACGATCATTTCGCGACGCGCGTCGATCATGTTGGACACGCGCTGCAGGTGGTCGTAGACGTCGCGGTAATAGGCCTGCATGCCCACGCAGATTTGCGGAATGCGCCCGCCGATCAGCTTGCCCACCGGATCGACGAGCGGCGTGACGTGGTGCGCGATGATCACGAGACGGCGCTTGAGCGAATAGAGATCCTCGATGATCGCGCGCGAGCCCGCGAGGTCGTGTTTTTCGAAGATGCGGTCCTCCAGTTCCTCGATTTCGCTGGAGAGGGTTTCGAGCACTGGCGCGTAGCGGTCGACCACGCTGTCCATCAGCGCGTAGAGCACGAAGCCTGAGCCTTCGCGCAGCAGTTCGGGCTCGCGCTCGCAGCGCGCGCGCACGTCGGTGAAACCCTGTTGCGCGCGGTGGCGCACCGAGAGCACGAAATTGGGGCCGGCGAAGATGTTCACCTGGCCTGTAATGACTTCGCCGTCGTCGTCGAGTTCGAGCGTGTGGAGCACGCAAAAGAGCGTGTCGCCGTATTCCTCGATCTTCGGCCGCTGGTTGCCGTTCATCACGTCTTCGATGGCGAGCGCATGCAGGCCGAACTCCTCCTTCATCGCCGCCATTTCGCCGGCGTCGGGATCCTTGAGCGCGATCCAGACGAAACACTCGGGCTTCGCCAGATAGTCGCTGATGGCTTCGACCGTGACGTCGGCCAGTTTCTTGCCGCCTTGATACGCGACGCAGTTGATTAGCATGTTCCTTGTCTTCCGCGCGGCGGGTCGCGCCCGCGCCGCTTCGAGTTGCACCGGTTGCCAAGTGTAAGGCGTTCCGTTGATCCGCGGCGCCTGGACGGGGTGCCCGGGCGGCCTGCGGCCGCCGGACGGGGCCTGACTGGGGCCTGACTGGCGCCCGCGAGCACTGCCCGTGCCTGCCGCGCAACGGCGGCGGCGAACGGGCGGCCCTATTGCGCGACGCGGCGGATGCCGATGTGGTGATCCTTGTCGAAGGCGACGCTCGCGCGGTTGGTGTAACGCGGATCCACGAGAAAGCGCAGCTCGATTACGGGATCGAACTGTGTCGTCACGCCGATGCGGTGCACGCCCGGCTTGAGGTAGAACGCGACGTGCTCGCCGTCCATGAGGTCGGTCACGCGCTCGCCGTCGACGTAGACAGGCGCATCGCGGAATTTGACGATGACGTTGCGGGTGCGCTCGCGGCGCACGTCCACGGCCACGAGGCCCTCGCCCGGTTCGGTGTAGCCCGGCTTCAGGATGCGTTCGGCCGGCACCGGCTTGAATGGCATGGGCTGCGGCTGCTCTTCGGCGCAGCCGCCGAGTGCGAACGCCGCGGCCACCGTGACGGCGGCGGCGAGACTTGCAATCGACCTGCGCGATGGCAAAGGCGGCATGGGCGCTTTCCTCTTCCCGGACCTGCCGGTCCCGGCCTGGCTCCTGGTTCGCGCCCATCATATCCGCACCGGCGCCAGACCGATCATCGTTGTTATATGCTTTGGGGAATGCGCGGCAGCGCCCGAAATCGGCACAAATCGCCAGAAAGAGGAGGCAGCGGCCATGTGGTACTTCTCGTGGATCCTCGGCATCGGCGTTGCGCTCGGCTTTGGCATCATCAACGTGATGTGGCTCGACGCCAACGGCAAATTCCTGAACGGACATGAGCCCGGGCAAACCGGCCCGAAAGGCGCCCCCCCGGGCGACACCGGCACGCAACACGGCGAGGCGCGCCGCCCGTGACGAGACTCGTGTTCTTCTGCGGCCACGCCGGCGCCGGCAAAACCTCGCTCGCCAAACGCCTGTTCGCCCCGCTCGCCCGCCAGACCGGCGAACCATTCTGCCTGCTGGACAAGGACACGCTCTACGGCAGCTATAGCGCCGCGGCGATGGGCGCGCTCACGCACGATCCGAACGATCGCGACAGCCCGCTTTTCCTGCAGCATTTTCGCGAACCCGAGTACCGGGGGCTCATCGACACCGCCCGCGAAAACCTCGAGCTTGGCGTGAGCGTGCTCGTGGTCGGTCCGCTTTCGCGCGAAGTGCGCGAGCGCAAGCTGTTCGACCGCGCCTGGCTCGGCATCGGTCAGGAGGTGGGGCTCACCGTGGTGTGGGTGCATACGAGCGAGGAAACGGCGCACACGCGCATCGTCGCGCGCGCCCATCCGATCGATGCCTACAAGCTCGCACACTGGGACGAATACCGGCAGCGGCGCTTCATGCCGTCGGGCGCGCAGCTCGACGGCCTTCTGCTCTTCGACAACACCGCGCCCGCCGCGGCCGACTACGACGCCTTGCTCGAGCGCGTCGTGTCGGCAACGGCATCGGCCTGAGATTTCAGGCCGCCACCTTCGCGCGGCTGTCGAGCGTCGCGCCTTCGTACACCTGACCAAAGCGGTTCGCGAGGAACTGCTGGAGCGACACCTGCTCCTGGCGCACGAATCCGGCTTGCGGCAGACGCTTTTCGCGGAACAGATCGAGCACCGCGCACATGGCGCCGGCAGTGGTGATCTGGATCGCGCTCATGGGCACGCCGCACACCGTCTTCGCGAAGATCTTGCGCGTGAACACTTCCTGCACGAGCTTGCCGTCGCGCATGCCGGTCACGGTCATGAAGATGAGCACGACGTCCTGCTCCGTGGCGGGCACCGAGCGGCGCATGATGGACTTGAGCGTGTCGCGGTCGCTCGCAAGGCGCAGGTCTTCGAGCAGGAACTGCATGAGCGCGCGATGACCCGGATAACGCACCGACTTGTAGTCGAGCGACTCCACTTTGCCCGACAGCGTCTCGCAGAGCGTGCCAAGACCGCCCGAGGTGTTGAATGCCTCGTACTCCACGCCGTCGAGCGAGAAATGCTCGAGGCCTTCGAGCGGCTGCACCCACTGCGTGCGGCCTTCGCGGATCGCTTCGCACGGCTGGCAATATTCGTTGATGAGACCGTCCACGCTCCACGTGAGGTTGTACTTGAGCGCGTTGGTGGGGAACTGCGGCAGCGCGCCTACGCGCATCTTGACGTCGCGGATCTCGGTGAAGCGGCTCGCGAGCGCATGCGCCGCAATGCCGATGAAGCCGGGCGCGAGACCGCACTGCGGCATGAAGACATGATCGGCGCCGTCGGCCAGCGCGCGGATTGCGTGGGTCGCGCGCACGTCCTCGGTCAGGTCGAAGTAATGGACGCCCGCGCCCTTCGCCGCCGAGGCGACGTTCACCGCGAGGTAATACGGCAGCGCGTTGATCAGCACGTCGTAGCCTTCCAGCGCGCCGCGCAGCGCGGCGGCGTCGCCGGAATCGACTCGCGCGGTGGGGATGCCCTGCGCCGCAAGCGGCTCGAGCGCCTTCGCATCGCGGTCGAACGCCGCGACTTCGTAGTCGCCGCTCTCGCGCAGCATGTGGGCAATGGTGTGGCCGATCAGCCCGGCGCCAGCAATCGCAACTTTCATGGGTCATCTCCTTTGGTTTTCTATGCTTGGGGATGGGCAGCGCCCGCTCAAACACAGTCTAGGGAGAGACAAATACGGTTTATAGACGCAAAACGATGCGTTTAGACCGCGATTTTCGTCATTATGACGATCGATTTCGTCGAAATGACGAAACCGGTCATTTTCGATCGAGCATGCCCCGTCGTTCGGCCCGCATTTCAGCCCCGCGTTTCAGCCAGTCACCGAGCCGCGATCGACCTTGCGCGCGAGCACGATCGACGTGGTCGTGCGCTCGACGCCGGGGATGCCGCCGATCTGGTCGAGCAGATCGTTGAGGCGGTCGGGCGAATCGGCGCGCAGCCACGCCACGTAGTCGTACTCGCCGCTCACCGCGCACAGCAACTGCACTTCGGGCATCTTGCCGAGGCGCTTTTGCACATCGGGCCCATGGCGCGGCGCGATGATGAGCCCGACCCACGCCTGCAGGCTCGCGTCGAGCACGTCCTGGCCGAGGCGCACGCCGTAGCCGGCGATCACCTGGGTGCGCTCGAGCCGCTCGATGCGCGCAAGCACCGTGGTACGCGCGACGCCCAGGCGCCGTGCGAGATTCGCAACGCTTTCGCGCGCGTTTTCCTGCAGCAGCGCGACGAGGCTGCGGTCGAGGTCGTCGAGTTGATCGAGGCGCGGAGGTCTCATCGGGCGGCGGTCTGTGTGCGAAGTCTGAACGGCGTCATTATCGCGCGCGGGTGAGCGCACCGGGCGGCGGCCGCGGCGTGCATGTCTTGCGCGACGGGTATTTCCACGCGTTTCGTTTGTAAGCAAGTGTCGCAGCCGCGGCGTGGCGAAGCGAGAACGTGGTACTAATAGCGCCTGCAGCCATTCTGGCCATGCTACCCGCTACGAAATGATTCAAGGAGTCACAATGAAGAAAGCTTTCGTCATCCTTGCCGCCTCGCTCTCGATGAGCGGTGCGTTCGCGCAAAGCGCCGCTCCGGCCGCTTCGGCAACTGCTGCGGCCGCGTCGAGCGCCGACGTGCGCGCCGCGCAGCATCAGCAGCGTGTCGAGGAGCGCATTACGTGGCTGCATACGCAGCTCAAGATCACGCCCGAGCAGGAGCCGCAATGGAAGACGTTCGCCGACGTCATGCGCAGCAACGGCGAGACCATGTCGAGTCTCTTCAAGCAACGTGCGGAGAGCGAAAGCTCGCGCAACGCGCTCGACGACATGAAGCAGTACGCGCAGATCGCCCAGGCGCACGCGGACGACATGCAGAAGCTCGTCTCGGCGTTCGAGCCGCTCTATACCAGCCTCTCGCCGGAACAGAAGAAACTCGCCGACCAGGCCTTCCGCCACGGCAACGAGCACGGCCCGTCGGGCAATCCGGGGCATCCGAAGCACAAGGGCCGAGCCAGGCCGTCGGCAGGCGCAGCAGCCAGCGACACTGACGCGGCCAGCACGCCGGCCGCGCAGTAAGACGGAGTCAGGCGCATCCGCCTATCGGGCTACGCCGGGCCACGCTCCCATGCGTGCGCAACGGCCCGATCCAGGGTACCCTTGCGGACCGCGCGACGGCCCGGCAGTTTCTCCCCCCGGCCGTCGCTTCCCCGGAAGCCGTTTTTTGTGAAGCCGTTCCGCTGCTGCCGCCATGATTGAACTGACCCGACTCGACCTGCGTGTCGACCCCGCCGCACAGCGCGTCGTCAAGGACGAGACCGTGAGCGTCGAGTTCGCAGCCCTTGCCGGCGAGCTGATGAGCCTGGAAGGCCCGAACCGCTATGCGCCCGGCGACGCGATCATCACCGGTTCGACCGGCGATCGCTGGGTCGTTTCGCGCGATCGATTCGATGCGAAGTACCTGCCGGCGAGCGACACCCTCGCCCATGGCGATGCAGGCGCGTATCGCAATCGCCAGGTCGTGGTGCTCGCAAGGCGCATGGACGAGCCGTTCACGCTCGTGCGTTCGGCCGGCGGCGACCGGCTAAGCGGCGAGGCCGGCGACTGGGTCATGCAATACGCGCCCGGCGACTATGGCGTCGTGCAGGCTGCACGTTTCGCCAAGGTCTACAAGCTCGCCGACTGAATCTCAGGGCAACACTGACCGCGCGCGCCGCACCCATCGCTGCAATCGAACGCGCTGCAAGCAAACGCTTTATGCAAATTCTTCGTCCAGCGCGATTGTCACCTCGCGCGGCACGTCTTCGCCCTTCGCGTGCTGTTCCTCGAGCGATTCGATCGTCGCCTCCACGTAGGCTCGCAACACCGCGAAGCTGCGACCGCGCAGCCGCGGCGGCAATGCGCGATAGCGCGCGAGCGCGGCGGGAGCAATTGCGACCGTGAGCGCCATGCGGCGCGCCTTCGAGCCGAAGCGCATCGCCACCCAGTGCACGACCAGGTGTGGCACGCCGTTTTCATCCGGCTCTTCGGCAAAGCGCGTCTGCTCGGGAAAGATATCGGCGATCACGCGGGCGAGCTCGCCAAATTCGGGGCTCGCGCATTCAAACAAGTAAGCTTCCATTGACGCCAGAAAAGAGGAGTAAGACGCGCGCACTCACGCCGCGCGTGCGACGCGCCGCTCGCGGCGGCACGTCCTGAAAAGCACGACGGCGACCACCACGGCCGCCGCCACATACAACGCGTCCACGGCCACGAGCGGCGCGAGACGCGCCTGGTACATCGCGGCGGGCACGTCGATGAGCGCGTGCACGAGGATCGCGAGCGGCAAAATCCCCTTCCGTCCCGCGCGCACACCGCGCCACATCAGCACCGACAAGGCAATCTGGAACACGAACGCGGCCGTGCGCTCGAGCGCGAACACGCCCGCGAAAAGCGGCGAAAGGCTGGCGAGGATCAGATGCACGCGCAAGACCGAGTCCATCGTGAGATTGGAGAGATGCGCGTCGAGATCGCCGCGGTTCGCGAGCACCGCGAACACGATCCATTGCAGTTGCACGAGCACGCCGACGAACCACGCCTCCGCACCCGCATGGCCGATGCCGTAGCCGAAGGCCGCGCTGTCGGCGGGGGCGTCGGGCTTGCGTGCGCCGCGGCGCGCGATGAGCCGCATGGCGATATAGCGCCCGACCTCCTCGCACACGCCCGCGGCGAGCGCCCCGTACAGCACGAAGAAAACGGGATTCGAAAGCACCTGCGCGACGGCGGCGTTGCCGTGCAGCATGTAGTCGTTGATCGCGCGTTCGATCACCGTCGCGAAAAACGCGAAGATGGCGACGCCTGCGATCGTATCGCGCCAGTCGAGCGCGAACGGCACACGCAGCCGGCGATAGAGCGATACGGGCAAGGCGGCGACGAACAGCGTCGCGAGCGAAAGGCAGACGAGCGTGATCGGAGCTACGGACATGGGCTTCCTTATGACGTTCGGCACGCACGCACGCGCGCCGCAGCCCGAATGATCGCAGATATCGGCGCCCGCGCGCAGCCCCGGCTGTGCGAGAGACCCGCAATCGCGCCGTGCTCACGCGAGCGTCGAGGCCCTCACCACCAGTTCGCCCTCGAACGCCGCCGCGCGCGCCTTGGGCGCCGCGCCCTCGATGCGTTCGTGCAGAAACTCCACGGCGCGATAGCCGATCTCGCGCGTAGGCTGGCGGATCGTCGTGATGCCGGCAAGCTCGGCCCACTCCGGATCGTCGATGGCGACGAGCGCCACGCGCTGCTGCCACTGTGCGCCGAGGGCCGCCTTCAGATGCAAGGCGAGGCGCAGCGCCACCGGCGCGTTGGCCGCGAACAACGCGCACCGCGCACCGCGCGCGCGCGCGCGCGCCTGGGTCACGTGGGCGTCGAGCGCCGCGAGCGCGGCTTGCACGGCGGCTTCGTCGTGGAGGTCGAGCACGTGCGTGAGGCCACGCGCCGCGCCCTTCGTCGCCTGCATCGACTCGCGAAACGCCGCTTCGCGCTCGCGCCGCGAACTCACCTGCTCGAACGGCTGCACGACGAACACGATGTCGTCGTAGCCGCGCGCAAGCAGATGCTCCGTGCCGAGGCGCACGGCCGCCGCGTTGTCGAGGCCGACCATGTCCGCATCGAGGCCATCGACGGTGCGGTCGATCAGCACGGCCGGGATGCCGCCGCTGCCCACCGGTTTCAACATCGATTCACGCACGCCGAGTGCGTTGACGATCACGCCTTCCACGCGATACGTGGCAAGCAGTTGGAGATAGCGCCGCTCCATGTCGATTTCGTTCGCCGCGTGGCAGATGAGCGGCATGTAGCCGAGCGCGTGACACGCCTCCTCCACGCCCTGCAGAATTTCCACCGAATAGGGATTGGCGAGATCGGCGAGCAACAGGCCGAGCAGACGGTTGCGGCCGCGCTTGAGCCCGCGCGCCATCTGGTTGGGGCGATAGTCGAGCCGCTCGATCGCGGCTTCGATGCGAGCGCGCAAGTCGGGCGAAAGCACGCCCAGCTCGCCGTTCAGATAGCGCGAGATACTGGTCTTGCCGGTGCCGGCTTCGCGCGCCACGTCGTTGATGGTCGCGCGGCGCGGCGCCGTGGCCGCCGCGCCCGTTTGCGCGTGATCGTCGCGATCCGCGCCGCCCGAAGCGATGCTCATCGCGCGAGCACGTCGCGGTTGACGACGTTCACATCGAGCGTGCCGGCGAGCGCCGCGACGAGGTTCTCGGCCGCGCAGCGCGCCATCGCGTGACGCGTCTCGTGCGTGGCCGAGCCGATGTGCGGCAGCGCCACCACGTTCGGCATGCGCAGCAGCGGCGAGGCGGGATCGATCGGCTCGCGCTCGAACACGTCGAGGCCCGCGCCGTGAATCGTGCCCGCTTCGAGCGCCGCGATCAGCGCTTGTTCGTCGACGGTAGCGCCGCGCGAGGCGTTGATGAGAATCGCGCTCCGCTTCATCTTCTGCAGTTGCCTTGCGCCGATCAGGTGGCGCGTGGCGTCGGTGAGCGGCACCTGCAGGCACACGAAGTCCGAGCTTGCGAGCAGTTCGTCGAGTTCGACACGGCGCGCGCCGTAGTGGCGCTCGGCCGCTTCGTTCGGAGTGCGGTTCGTGTAGAGCACCTTCATCTTGAAGCCGAGCGCCGCTCGGCGCGCCACGGCGCCGCCGATGCGCCCGAGCCCCACGATGCCGAGCGTCTTGCCCTGCACGTCCACGCCGAATTGCGCCGGCCCGATGCTGCCCTTCCAGTGGCCCGCCTTGACCCAGTCTGCCAGTTCGACCACGCGGCGCGCGCTCGCGAGGATGAGCGAGAAGACGGTGTCGGCCGTCGATTCGGTCAGCACGTCGGGCGTGTGGGCGAGCACGATGCCGCGCTTCGTGAGATCGGGCACGTCGAACTGGTCGTAGCCCACGGAGATCGTGGAGAGCGCCTTCACGCGCGAACCGTCCAGCATCGCCGGTGTGATCTTCACGCTCGCGCCGATCGCGCCGTCGGCGCCCCTTAGCGCGGCGGCGAGTGCGCCGGGCTGGCCGGCATCGACGTCGATCAGTTCGGCATGCTCGCGCAGATAGTCGGCGACGTCGGCGGGCAAGGCTTTGTAGACAACGATTTTCGGCTTCATAAGAGCGCTAGAAAAGAGAGGTTATTTTCCGTGAGCCGGCGATGCATAACCACGGGCGTCGGCGCGCTGCGGCCTGACGGCTAGCATAAGGCCCACCGAAACGAGCAGCGCCGCGCTCATGAACGCATAGGATGCCGCAGGCGAGCCCGTCGCGCCATTCAGATACCCGACCACATAGGAGCCGACGAACGAGCCGAGCGCGCCCATGCTGTTGATGAGCGCCATCGCGCCGCCGGCCACGTTCTTCGGCAGCAGTTCCGGCACGATCGCGAAGAACGGGCCATATGGCGCGTACATTGCCGCGCCCGCCACCACGAGCAGCGCGTAGGAGATCCAGAAGTGCGTCGAGCCGAGCGCATAGGAACCCGCGAAGGCCAGCGCGCCGACCAGCAGGAACGGCCACACGAAGCCGCGGCGATTGTCGAGCTTGTCCGACGCCCAAGAGGCGGCGAGCATCGCGATGGTCGCCGCGAGATACGGCACGGCGGAGAGCCAGCCCGTTTCGACCATGCCGAGCGCCGAGCCGTTCTTCACGATCGAGGGCAGCCACAGCACGAAGCCGTACACGCCAATGCTCCAGCAGAAGTACTGCGCCGAGAGCAGCATCACGGCAGGCGTGCGGAACGCCTCGGCGTAGTTGCGCACCGGCTTGATGGCGGCCTGCTCGGCGCGCATTGCGGCGTCGAGCGCGCGCTTTTCGTCGCCGGAGAGCCAGTTGACCTGCGAGGGCCTGTCGCGCACGAGCAGCCACCAGCACACGGCCCACACGACAGCCGGCACGCCTTCGGCGATGAACATGTGGCGCCAGCCGAAGGCGTGCACGAGATAGCCCGAGACGACCGACATCCACAGCACCGTGACCGGATTGCCGAGGATCAGGAACGTGTTGGCGCGCGAGCGCTCCTTCTTCGTGAACCAGTTGCTGATGAAGATGAGCATGGCCGGCATCACCGCGGCTTCGACCACGCCGAGCACGAAACGGATCGCCATGAGCGACGGAATGTTCGTGACGACGCCCGTGAGCGCGGCGCAGCCGCCCCACAGCACGAGGCTCGCGAACACGAGCGTGCGCACGCTGCGGCGCTCCGCATACACGGCGCCCGGCAACTGGAAGAAGAAGTAGCCGAGGAAGAACAGCGCGCCGATCAGCGACGAGAGCCCCGGACTGATGCCGAGATCGCGGTTGATGCCGGCCGCCGCGGCGAAGCCGTAGTTGGCGCGGTCGAGATAGGCGAGGCTGTACGTGATGAACACGATCGGCATGATTGCCCACCAGCGGCGCGGTGCGAGCGAGGTTGAGGTCATCGGTGTCTCCAGTTGAATGGGGCTCGGTACCTGCCGGTGCCGCCCTCTGGGTTCATGTCACTTGGCGCGCCGCGCCCGGCGTGGCGCGCCTTGTTCCCTTAGGCCGCTGTCGCAGCAGCCTGCGTCTGCGCGCCTTCTAGCGCATCGAGTTGCGCGCGCGTCGGCAACCCTTCCGAGTCGCCGATCACCTGTACGGCCAATGCGCCGATGCGGTTGCCGCGAGCGACGGCCGCAGCAAGCTCCCGCCCTTCGAGCAGCGCGCTCACCACGCCGACGGCGAAGCCGTCGCCGGCGCCCACAGTGTCGACCACGTGTTCCACGCGCTGCGCCTCGACGCTGCCCTGCCCGCCCTCGGCCGTGGCGTAGTACGCGCCCTGCGCGCCGAGCTTCACGATCACGCCGCGCGCGCCGCGCGCAAGATAGAACTGCGCGATGGCTCGAGGGTCGTCCGAGCCCGTCAGCACGCGGCCTTCGCCGACGCCGGGCAGCACCCAGTCCGCGAAGCTCGCGAGTTCGTTGAGCGTGCCGACCATTTCGGCTTGCGAGCCCCAGAGCGTCGGACGCAGATTCGGATCGAACGAGATCGTGCGGCCCGCGGCGCGCATCTCGTGCGCCAGCTTGAACGCCAGTTGGCGCGACGACGAGGAGATCGCGGGCGCCACCCCGCTCAGGTGCAGATGGCGCGCGCCGAGCACATAGTCGGCCTGATAGTCGCAAACGGAGAGCTTGCTCGCCGCCGAGCCGCGGCGGAAATATTCGACGGCGGGATCGCTGCCGTCGTCGTTCTTCGACTTGAGCTGAAAGCCGGTCGGAAAGCGCGTGTCGGTGCTGACGCAGCGCGCGTCGATGCCTTCGTGCGCGAGCACGTCGCGCACGAACTGGCCGAACGAATCGTCGCCCACGCGGCTCATCCAGCCCACCTTGAAACCGAGGCGCGCGAGGCCGGTCGCAACATTGAGCTCCGCACCCGCCGCGCGCTTCGTGAAATGCGCGACCTGGGCGAGCGGCCCCGGCTCCGTGGCGACGAACATCGCCATTGCTTCGCCGTAGGTGATGACATCGAGTGCTTCGGTCATGAGATGCGTTCCTGATGAATCGTATGGGGAGTCCGGGGCCCGGCTTCGCGGCTTCACGCGGCACCCAGGCGGCAGTCACGCGGCAGCGAGCCACTCCACGTAATGCGCAGCTTCGTCGTCCACGCGCGCCGGATCGAACGGAAACTCAATGCCGCGCGGCACGTGCGTCGGCAGCAGCGCGAGCGCGGCGCGGCACAGCGTGTCGTCGTCGTCCGGCGCGGCGGCGAAGCGGCGCGCGCCCTCGCCCACGACGGCCTTGCAATGGATGTATTCGACGTAAGGCGCGAGCGCGGCGGCGGCGAGCAGCGGCGGCTCGCCCGGCCATTGCCAGTTGCCGATGTCGAACGTCATGCCGATTACGCCTCGTGCGCCGCCATCGCGCAGCGCGTTGAAGAGGCCGATGAACTGGTCGAGCTTCCCGCCCTGCTCGAGCTGGCCGTTCTCGACGACGACGCGCGGGCGGTTGCTCGCGTGAACCGTGTCGCCCGTGCGTGCGCCCAGTTCTTCGAGCAGGCTCGCGAGGCGCGCCGCGCTGGCGTCGCCTGCGAAACCGCCGAGTTGCAGCTTCACGAACCGCGCACCGAGCGCACGTCCCGCGGCGAGCGCGGCGCCAAGCGCCGCCTCGTCGAGCGCGCCGTCCTCGCCGTACAGCGCGTCCGGCGTGGACCAGATGCGCCACAAACCCTCGTCTGCGAGCGCCGTTCCGAGCGCGCGCAGCGCTTCGGGCCGCGCGTCGGCATCATGCATCAGCTCGCGCCGCACCTCGAACGCCTGCGCGCCCGCGCGTCGCGCCGGCCGGCTCCATGCCGCGTGACCGTCGCGCCAGATTGACTGCGCGCCGAACGCGCTCGCCACGATTGCTACTTCTGCCATTGCCGTCTTCCTGTTGCCTGCCGTCACGCACCTTGCATTCCTTGGAACCGGTTCCAAAGCCAGCTCGAAAAAAAGCGCCTGTGCGCCGGTGATCAGAGCGGATAGTGCGCGCTAGCCGCTCAGGCCGCCATTCTGGATTGCCCTGGGTCGCGTGGATCAGACGCCTGGAACGTCGGCCAGGCACAGCTCCAGGAAGCGCTGCGCGACGCGCGACGCCGCGCCCGCATGCGGCACCAGGATCGAGAAGCGCCGCGCGAGCGGTGCTGGGCCAAGACTGATCTGCCGCAATGCGCCATTCTCGTGATGCATCGACATGGCCGAAACGAAGCCGATGCCCATGCCCGCCCGCACCGCCTCCTTCACGCCCTCCACGCCTGCGATCTCCAGCGCCACGCGCATGGGCACGCCTGCGCGCGCGAACGCGCGCTCGACCACCTGGCGCACGCCCGAGCCATCCTCGCGCAGGACGAGGGGCCACTGTGCGAGCGCTTCCACCGTGATGGCCGGCATCGGTGCACGCATCTCCCCTTGCGCGTCGAGCTGCGACGCAAGCGCGTGCGAGCGCGGCACGATCGCGACGATTTCGTCCTCGTGCCAGGGATGCACGGCGGTATCCGGCGGCAACTGCTCACCTACCGGCCCCTCGATCAGCGCGATATCGACCGCGCCGAGCATGCTCACGATATCCGTCGTATTCCCGCTCGACGTTTCGAGCTTGACCTGCGGATAGCGGCCGTGGAATCGCGCCACCAGATACGGCAACCGGTAGCTCGCGGGCGTAGTGGTCGCGCCGATACGCAGCGTACCGCGCTCGAGGCCGCGCAACGCATCACGGTAGGCGAGCGCGTCGCGCCAGGTGTCGCGCAGGCGCGCGGCGTAGCCTGCGAGCTGTTCGCCCGTGGGCGTGAGCCGCACACCCCGGCCGTCGCGCTGATACAGCGGCTCGCCGATCTCGTCCTGCAGCAGCCGCAACTGGCCCGAAACGGCCGGTTGCGACAAATGCAAGGCCAGGGCAGCTCGACTGATATTGAGGTGCTCGGCGACTGCGGCGAAAGTTATCAGTTGTTCCGGGGTCATCAGGGAAAACCATCGTGTTGTCCTATATATTACTTCAAAAATCACGATTTTTCATATCGATATATCTAAATTAGGATTAGGCCATTCGATAGCGACCTGTTCGCTACCCCATTTTTCGACCGGCTCGCCCGGTAGAGAGGCCGTCATGTCCACACCCAGTCTTGCGCATTCGTTGCCGTCCACCCGCGGGCAGCTCAACGGCGTATTGTTCGTCGCGCTCTTCGCGGCAGCCGTCACCAGCGTCGCTTCGCTGCCCGCCATCGCCGGGCTCGGTATGAGCCCGCTGATCGTCGGCATCGTCGCGGGCGCCATCTATGGCAATGCATTGCGCGACGGCATGCCCGAAAGCTGGGCCGCCGGCGTGAACTTCTCTGCGCGCAAGCTGCTGCGCATCGCCGTGGCGTTCTTCGGGCTGCGCGTGAGCCTGCAGGAAATCGCCCAGGTCGGCGTGCCGGGGCTCGTCGAATCGGTCGTGATCGTCGTGAGCACGCTCGTGATCGGCACCTGGGTCGGCATGAAGCTCCTCAAGCTCGACCGCGATACGGCCATTCTCACGGCGGCCGGCAGTGCGATCTGCGGCGCGGCGGCCGTGCTCGCCTTCGAATCCACGCTGCAATCGAAGCCGCACAAGAGCGCCATGGCCGTGGGCAGCGTCGTGCTGTTCGGCACGCTTTCGATGTTCCTCTATCCGGTGCTGTTCCGCGCAGGCTGGCTGCATCTCGATACGCTCGGCGCCGGGCTCTTTTTCGGCGGCACGATTCATGAGGTCGCGCAGGTGGTGGGCGCGGCGAGCAATGTGAGCCCGGAGGCCACGCACATCGCCACCATCGTCAAGATGACGCGCGTGATGCTGCTCGTGCCCGTGCTGCTCGTGCTCGGCGTGTGGCTCAACCGCGCGGCGCGCAGCAAGGCGACGGCCGGCGGCCATGCCAGCCACGGCGGCGCACGCAAGCTCGCGGTGCCCTGGTTCGCGCTTGGCTTCCTCGCCCTCGTGATCGTGAATTCGCTCCACGTGCTGCCCGAAACGGCCACCCACGCGGTCAACACGCTCGACACCTTCGCGCTCACCATGGCGATGACGGCGCTCGGCATCGAAACGCGCGTCTCGCAGATTCGACAGGCCGGCCCGCGGGCGCTGACCGCCGGTTTCATCATCTACCTCTGGCTGGTCGGCGGCGGTCTCGCGATCACCTGGGGCGTGCAGCGCCTGTTCGGATGACCCGGCGCCCGAGAGCCGCGCGCTCCGACCCGATCCCCTGCGCGCCGGTACTCCCGGCCACCGGCTCCGCCTGCGGCGGGGCCTTTTGCGTTTCTGCGCGCGGCGCCCTTGCGCCATCTCGCGGGCGCACGCCACGCGCGAACCAGGCGCGAGCGTTGCGAGCGATACTGTGCGCTGCTGCCCGTTGCGTGGGCAGCGGCCGCGCAGGCCGTGGCGAGCACGGCCATGAACGCAAGGGGACGACCGATGGCATACGAGCTCTATTACTGGGACGGTCTGCAGGGCCGGGGCGAATTCGTGCGGCTCGCGCTGGAAGAAGCGCAGGCGCCTTACGTGGACGTCGCGCGCGGCGAGAAGAAGGACGGCCTCGGCATCGGCGCGATGATGGGCGAACTGGAGGGCGACGAGCCGTATCCGCCGTACGCCCCGCCCTTCCTCAAGGACGGCGACCTGATCGTGCCGCAAACCGCCAATATCCTGTTCTATCTCGGCCCGAAGCTCAAGCTCGCGCCGCGCGACGAGCGCCTGCGCATCGTCGCGAACGGCTTGCAGCTGACGATCGCGGACCTCGTGACCGAGGCGCACGACACGCATCATCCGATCGCGAGCGGGCTCTACTACGAGGACCAGAAGGACGCAGCGAAAGCGCGCTCGGCGGATTTCATCGCGCATCGCATTCCGAAATTCATGAGCTATTTCGAGCGCGTGCTCGCGCAGAATCCCGACGGCCCGCGCCACATGGTGGGCAACGCGCTCACCTATGTCGATCTGTCGATGTTTCAGATCGTCGAGGGCCTGCGCTACGCGTTTCCCAAAGCGACGAAGCATTTCGCGGATCACTACCCGCATGTCATCGCGCTGCGCGACGCCGTGGCGAAGCGCCCGAATATTGCCGCCTATCTCGACTCGGAGCGGCGGCTGCCGTTCAACGAAACGGGCATCTTCCGGCACTACCCCGAACTCGACCGGGCCATGCGCTGAATGCGCGCGGACCGTGGGAGGCGTCTGCCGCCGCCCGGTTTCGTGCACGCGGCGCGCCATTGCCGCCGCGCACCCGTTATGCTTGCCGCCGCACGTCGCGCCCTGCGCACGCGCGGCTTTCTTTCACCTGTAACCTGGCCCGCCCGCCGTGCTGTCATTCCTGCTGAAACTGCGCACCCGCGCCCGCGATCTCTTTCGCCTGTCCGACGCCCATACGATGCTGATCTGGTCGGTCATCGTCGGCGTGGCGGGCGCGTTTGCGACCGTGATCTTTCGCGAGGGCATCGCGCATGTGCAGATGCTTTTCACGGGTAGCGAAGGCAGCCTCGTCGAGATGGCGCGCCACCTGCCGTGGCACCGGCGCATCTGGATGCCGGCCGCAGGCGGCTTCATCGCGGGATGCCTGCTGCTGCTCGCGCAGCGCAAGGCGCCCGGCAGTAACGGCAAGGCGATGCACGCCGACTACATCGAGGCGGTGGCGATCGGCGACGGCGTCATGCCGGTGGGCACGAGCATCTGGCGCAGCCTCTCGTCGCTCTTCACGATCGCGAGCGGCGGCTCGATCGGCCGCGAAGGCCCGATGGTGCAGCTCGCCGCCCTCGCCGCCTCGCTGATCGGCCGCTGGGTCCACTTCGATCCGCCGCGGCTGCGCCTGCTCGTCGCGTGCGGTGCGGCGGCCGGTATCACGTCGGCATACAACGCACCCATCGCGGGCGCCTTCTTCGTAACCGAAATCGTGCTCGGCTCCATCGTCATGGAAAGCTTCGGGCCGATCGTCGTCTCTTCGGTCGTCGCCAACATCACCATGCGCGAGTTCGCGGGCTACAAGCCGCCTTATGAGATGCCCGTGTTCCCGCCGGTGACGGGCGTCGAGGTCCTCCTCTTCGTGGCGCTCGGCCTGCTGTGCGGCGCACTCGCCCCGCAGTTCCTCATGATGATGGCCACCGCGAAAAAGGGCTTTGGCCGCCTGAACGCGCCGCTGCCCGTGCGGCTCGCACTCGGCGGCCTCGTGGTCGGCATCCTCTCGGTGTGGACACCCGAGGTGTGGGGCAACGGCTATAGCGTCGTGAACTCCATTCTCCATTCGCCGTGGACCTGGACGGCGCTCGCCACGGTGCTCGTCTTCAAGCTCATCGCGACCGCCGCGACGGTCGGCTCGGGCGCCGTGGGCGGCGTGTTTACGCCGACGCTCTTCATGGGCGCCGTGCTCGGCTGCCTGTTCGGCCAGGGCATGCACGCGCTCTGGCCCGACAGCACCTCCGCGTCGTACGCCTACGCGATGGTGGGCATGGGCGCGTTCCTCGCGGGCGCGACCCAGGCGCCGCTCATGGCGATCCTGATGATCTTCGAGATGACGCTGAGCTACCAGGTGGTGCTGCCGCTCATGCTCTCGTGCGTGGTTGCCTATTTCGTCGCGCGCGCGATCGGCAAGGCGTCGATGTATGAGATCACGCTGCATCGCAACCGCGAGGAGGCAGAGCGCCTGCGCCTGCGCATGACGCAGATGCGCGAGCTGGTGCGCCCCGCGCAGACTGTGGTGCTGGAGAGCGCCACGGTGCAGGAGATGACGCGCGTGTTCCTCGAATATCCCGTCAAGTACCTCTATGTGACCGACGAGACCGGGCGCTTTCTCGGCGCGGTCGCGCTGGCCGACATCACTTCGGACCTGCTGCAAAAGCGCGATACCGCGAACAAGCACGCCCGCGACTACCTGAAGCCGACGTTCGACGTGCTGACTCCCGACATGCCGCTCGCCGTCGGCCTGCAGCACTTCATGTCATTCCAGGGCGAGCGCCTGCCCGTCGTCGAAAGTACGCGCGAGCCGACGCTCGCGGGCGTGGTGTACAAGACTTCGCTGCTGGACGCCTATCAGCGCATGAACGCGCAGCGGTAGGCCAGGCCGCGCGCGAGGCGCGTGGCAAAGCGCAGCGGATTTTCTAGACTGGAGGGAAACGCGCTGTGCGCCTGCGCGCCGACGCGCGCATAGAGGCAGCAAGAATCGACGCGGGGATGACCGGAGCGAAGATGAGCGAACCCTCCCTCGAAGCCGTACGCCGCGACCACGCGGGCTGGATATTCGTGCACTTGCAGGGCGAGCCTTACGATCGCGGCGAGCAGCACGGCAAATTGCTCGCCAACGAAATCCGCAACGCGATCCGCACCGCGCGCTACCTCGCGAAATGGGACACGGGCGAGGACTTCGACACCTTCATCCAGGCGGCGATCGTGCAATTCGCGCCGCGCCTCGACACCGAATTCGCGGACGAGATCCAGGGCATCGCCGACGGCGCCGGTCTCAAGTTCGCCGAAGTGCTCGCCTGGAACGGCTACATGGACCTGCTGCAGAGCTGGTGGCCGGTTCATGTTGCCGCGCAGCAGGGGACCCAGGGGCCGAGCGCGGTGCGCCCGTGGCGCGGGCGGCGCGGCCACCACTGCAGCGCCTTTATCGCCACGGGCAGCGCGACGCGCGACGGCCGCATCGTCATGGCGCACAATTCGTGGGACCGCTATGCGGCCGGCGACGCCTTCAACGTCGTGTTCGATATCGTGCCCGAGTCGGGGCACCGCATTCTCATGCAGGGCCTGCCCGGCTGCATCTCGAGCCTCACCGACTTCTGGATCAACGGCGCGGGCCTGATGGTGACGGAGACGACCATCTCGAACTTCGTCGGCTACCGCGCGAACGGGGCCCCCGAGTTCTATCGCTCGCGTCGGGCGACGCAGTATGCATCGAACATCGCGCAGTGGTGCGAGATGTTCGCGCAGGCGAACAACGCAGGCTATGTGAACAGCTGGCTTCTCGGCGACACCCGGACGGGCGAGATCGCGCGCTATGAACTGGGCCTGCAGCACGCGGGCTTCGAGAGCACGAAAGATGGCTTCTACAGCGGTTTCAACACGGCCACGGACCTCAAGATCCGCAACCAGGAATGCACCGGCGAAGCCGACGACTACACTGACGTGCGCCGCAACGGCGCGCGCCGCCTGCGCTTCATGCAGCTCGCGCAGGAGCACCGCGGCGCGATCGACGCCGAACTCGCCAAGGCGATGATCGCGGACCATCACGACGTCTACCTCGAGCGCAGCGACAACCCGTGCTCGCGCACGATCTGCGGCCATCTCGAACTCGACGACGCGCGCTTCGGCGGCGCGGACCACGGGCCGTTCAACCCATGGGGTGCGAACGACGGCAAGGTGGTCGACAGCGAAATGGCGCGCGATCTGTCGTTCTGGGCACGCTGGGGCCATCCGTGCGGTCGCCCGTTCGACGCTCAGGCGTTCATGCAGCGCCATCCGCAATGGAACTGGCTCAACGGCTATATGCGCGACCGCCCCTCGTGGCCCTGGACGCGCTTCGAGGCGCTGCGCAGGCCCTCGCTGTAATGCCGCATAACGGCGGCGCCGGAAAAAAAGCACGCGCGTTCGAGACGCGTCGGCGGATTTCCTGCCATTATGGTAATTCCGTATGCGCCTCGCGCACATGAGCCGTCCAGGCGGCTCGTTGCGCCTTCGCGTAGCGGCGCGCCGGGCCGCCCCGGCTGGCGCGGCTGCCTGCGCCGCCACCCACGCTGGCGGATGCGGTACGGCGCTTGCTGCGACCTGTGGGCCGCATGAGAAAGGAGGTCGAGCGATGAAAACCTCGACACTGATGACCACCGTGCTGTTGTCGGCGTCATGCTTCGCCGCTCCGGTACGCACCGCGCAGGAATCACCACTCGCCCAGGCCAGCGCGCATATCCCGCTCGCAAGTGGACAGTCCCACGCCTACGACGCCCCCGTGGCGCCCCCCGCCCCCAATGTGCCCGCGGCCGCGAACGGTCCGCAACACTGGGAGTACCTCACGCTGCCCAGGTCGCATCGGCTGGACAAGACGCTAAGCCCGGACCTGCACGAGCAGACCTGAGCCTGAGCGAGACTTCCGTTTGCGAACAAGCGGCAAAGAAAAGTGGCGCATGAGCGGCAAATGAGCAGCGCGTGCGCACGCCGCGAAGGCGTGCGAGGCGGATTGTGTATGCTAAGGCCTGTTCACGCCAATAACAGGCTTGCGAACGTACCTTGCCGGGTCGCAGTGCAAGAAGCACGGCGCGCCGTTAGGCCGAGCCAAACAAAGCGACGCGCGACGCCGCAAAATCCGAACAACAATCCGCACAACAAACGAGACGACGACGCGGACCGCCAACGCCGGCCGCCCGCGCAAAGGACGCCACGCATGTCAGCCTCCCGCATTCCCGACGAACCCATCGACCTGCAATTCGCCGACGTACTGCGCGAAGTGCGCTGGCCCGCCAACAAGGACGAACTCGTGGACGCCGCGCGCGATGCCGGCGCCAGCAACGAGGTGCTCGCCATCCTCGACGGCATGCCCGAGCAGGATTATCAGGACGTCGCGTCCGTTACGCGGCTGATCGGCAGCAACTACGGCCCTGGCCTCGGCTCCTGAAGCACGCGGGTCGCGGGCTGCGCGCGCGCGGAACTCACGCGTCGCGGCCGAACACCACTCGCGCGAAAAAGGTCCCCAGCACGGTTTCGACGACTGGCGGCGTGACATGCTGCGGGTCGGCCATGGCGAGAAACTGCACCCCGTCGCACAACCCCATCAGCCCGAGCGCGAGCAATTCGGGATCGAGCGGCGGCGGCATGCCCAGGCGCGCCGCAAATTCCTCGATGTACACGGCAAGACGCTCGCGCTTTTCCTTCATGAAGGCGTTGTAGCGCGTGCGAAAGCGTGCGTCGCGCGCAGCCAGCAGCCTCGCTTCCACCCACAGCAGGAAGACCTTGTTGTCCTGTGGCATGCGGCTGTAGTAGGAGAGCACGCGCGCCTCCATCTGTTCGCGCGAGACCTCGGTCTCGAAGATCGCGCGCAAGTCGGTCTGCATGGCTTCGTGATCGCGCCGCAGCAATTCCACGAGCAGGTCCGACTTGCCCGCGAAGTTCGAGTAGAACGCGCCGCGCGTGTACCCCGCCGCATGCGCGATGTCCTCGACGCTCGCGCCCACGAACCCTTTTTTCATGAACATGGCCTGCGCCGCGTCGAGCAGGCGCTCGCGCGTCTGGTCGCGGCTTTGTTCGCGGGTGAGACGAATGCGCTTCATGGCGTGAGGGCGTCGTTATGTGTCACGGATTGACGCGAGTCTAGCACTGAAACATTCTTCGGATTCAGTTCCGCACTCAGATACAAGGTTGTATTAGAATCCGGCTCATCATCCCGGGTCCGGGCCGGTGCGCGAGCCGCGCCGCGCCCGCGACTCAACGGCGGCGCAACCGGTCTGGCGGTATTGCGGTCTGCGTGCGCACCCAGCCTATCGAGGTCCAGGTGAATCGTTGCGGTCGTGGCGCATCGAGCAGGATGCGCAGTGGTACCGGAAAGTTCAGCGCGCCGTGGCGGCATGCCGCGAGTGTGGTTCTCGTGCTCGGCGTTGTCGCGCTGGCCGCGTGCGGCCAGCAAAAGGCGCCGCCGCCGCAGCCGCGCCCGGTCGTCTCGATGACCGTGCACCCCGACGGCGGCGGCGTGAGCCCCGCCTATCCCGGCGATATCGAGGCGCGCAACGCGACTCCGCTTTCGTTTCGCGTGAACGGCAAGATCATCGAGCGCAGCGTGCGCCTTGGCGACAGCGTCAAGCCGGGCGAGACGCTAGCGCGGCTCGATCCGGCGGACTTCGAAAAGAATGCAGCCAGCGCGCAGGCCCAATTAGACGCTGCGCAGCATCGCCTCGTCTTCGCGAAGCAGCAGCTCGATCGCGACACGGCCCAGTCGGCGGCCAATCTCATCGCCCGCGCGCAACTCGAGCAGACGCAGGATGCGTACGCCTCGGCCGCAGCCCAGCGCGATCAGGCGCAGCAGCAATTCGCGCTGGCAAAGAACCAGTTGCGCTACACGCAGATCGTCGCCGATCACGCGGGCGTCATCACCGCCGAAAACGCCGACACCGGCCAGAATGTGCAGGCCGGCCAGGCCGTCTACCAGCTCGCGTGGAGCGGCGACATCGACGTGGTATGCGACCTGCCCGAGCGCGCCCTGGCCGCGCTGCGCACGGGCGACACCGCGCAGGTCACGCTCGGCGCCCTGCCCGGCCGGCACTACACGGCGCGCCTGCGCGAACTCGCCGCCGCGGCGGACCCGCAAAGCCGCACGTGGCGCGCGAGGCTCACGCTCGAACATCCCGATGCCGACGTGCGTCTCGGCATGACCGCCAACGTGGCGTTCGCGGCCCCGAGCGAGGCCAGCGCGCCGGCCGCGTTTACCGTGCCGGCCACCGCGCTCTTCCACGACGGCGAAGCGCCCGCCATCTGGGTCATACATGCGCCCGACAACGTGCTGCAGCTTCGGCGCGTGAGCATCGCGCGCTATGACGCGCGCACGATCACCGTGGCGAACGGATTGCAGGACGGCGAGCGCATCGTGCTGCAAGGCGTCCATACGGTCCACGCGGGCGAGCAGGTGCGCCCGGTCGCGCCGCTGCACCCCGAGGACTTCGCGTCATGAGCCGGATGGCAGGCCCGGGGCGAGGCGCCGGTCACGAAGAGGGCCGCTTCAACCTGTCGGCGTGGGCGCTTCGGCATCGGGCGCTCGTGACCTTTCTCGTCGTACTCGCAACGATCTTCGGCGCGCTAGCCTATACGCGTCTTGCGCAATCGGAAGACCCGCCCTTCACGTTCCGCGTGATGGTGATCCAGACCTTCTGGCCAGGCGCCACCGCGCGCCAGGTCGAGGACCAGGTGACGAACCGCATTGGCCGCAAGCTGCAGGAAACGCCTTATATCGACTTTCTGCGTAGCTATTCGCGGCCCGGCGAATCGCTCGTGTTCTTCACGATGAAGGACTCCGCACCGGTGAGCGAGGTGCGCGAGACCTGGTACCAGGTGCGCAAGAAGGTCGGCGACATCGCCTACACCCTGCCCCAGGGCGTGCAAGGGCCGTTCTTCAACGACGAGTTCGGCGACGTCTACACCAACATCTACGCGCTGGAGGGCGACGGCTTTTCGCCCGCGCAACTGCACGACTACGCGGACAAGCTGCGCGAGCAGCTGCTGCGCGTGCCCGACGTCGGCAAGGTCGACTATTTCGGCGACCCGCAGCAGCGCATCTACATCGAGATTCCGAACACGCGGCTCACCCGCCTCGGCATCTCGCCCACACAGCTCGGCCAGGTGATCGGCGCGCAGAACAGCGTGTCCGCCGCGGGCACGCTCACGACCGCCGACGACCGCGTGTTCGTGCGCCCGAGCGGCCAGTACGAGGATCTCAACGCAATCGCCGATACGCTGATCCGCGTGAACGGCCGCACGTTCCGGCTCGGCGACATCGCCACGATCCGGCGCGGCTACGACGAACCGCTCGCCACGCAAATGCGTTTCCAGAATCAGGCCGTGCTCGGCATCGGCCTCACGATGCAGCCGGGCGGCGACGTGATCCGCCTCGGCAAGGCGCTCGATGCGCGCGTCGATCAGTTGCGTGCGCAACTTCCTGCGGGCCTGAAGCTCGTGGAGGTGTCGAGCATGCCCGATGCGGTGGCGCGCTCGGTGGACGACTTCGTCGAAGCCGTGGCCGAGGCCGTGGGCATCGTGCTGCTCGTGAGCCTCGTTTCTCTGGGCGTGCGCACGGGCATGGTGGTCGTCATCACCATTCCGGTCGTGCTCGCCGTCACCTCGCTCGCGATGTCCCTCTTCGGCATCGGTCTGCACAAGGTTTCGCTCGGCACGCTCGTGCTCGCGCTCGGCCTGCTCGTGGACGACGCCATCATTTCCGTCGAGATGATGGCGGTGAAGCTCGCGCAGGGCTGGAACCGCACGCGCGCCGCCGCATTCGCCTACACCAGCACCGCGTTCCCGATGCTGACCGGCACGCTCGTCACCGTTTCGGGCTTCCTGCCCATCGTGCTCGCGAGGTCGAGCACCGGCGAATACACGCGCTCGATCTTCCAGGTGTCCGCCATCGCGCTGATCGCCTCGTGGTTCGCGGCCGTCGTGCTGATTCCGCTGCTGGGCTACCGGCTGCTGCCGGAACGCAAGCCCGAGCCGGATGGGGCGAACGCCGCACATGGCGAGGATCACGAGCACGAGATCTACGACACGCGATTCTATCGGCGCCTGCGCGGCTGGATCGGCTGGTGCATCGAGCGCCATGCCATCGTGCTCGTACTGACCATTGCGCTGTTCGTGGCCGCGCTGGCGTGCTTCAGGCTCGTGCCGCAGCAGTTCTTCCCGAGTTCCGACCGGCCCGAATTGCTCGTGGACGTGCGTCTGCCCGAAAGCGCCTCGATCGATGCGACGCTGCGCCAGACGAAGCGGCTCGAAGCGGCGCTCAAGGGCCGCCCCGAGATCGACCATTTCATCGATTTCGTCGGCACCGGCGCGCCGCGCTTCTATCTGCCGCTCGATCAGCAGTTGCAGCAGCCCAATTTTGCGCAGTTCGTGATCACGGCGAAGTCGGTCGAAGACCGCGAGAAGCTCGCAAGCTGGCTCGAACCGATGCTGCGCGACACGTTCCCGGCCATCCGTACGCGTCTGTCGCGGCTCGAGAACGGGCCGCCGGTCGGCTACCCCGTGCAGTTCCGCGTAAGCGGCGACGATATCCCGACCGTGCGCGACATCGCGAACAAGGTGGCGGCGACGATGCGTGCCGATGCGCGCACCGAGAACGTCAGCTTCGACTGGGACGAACCGGCGGGACGCTCGCTGCACTTCCAGATCGACCAGCAAAAGGCGCGCGCGCTCAATGTCTCGTCGCAGGACATCGCCAACTTTCTGCAGATGACGTACTCGGGCTATACCGTCACGCAGTTTCGCGAGCGCGACAAGCTCATCAGCGTCGATCTGCGCTCGCCCGCGGCCGAACGTGTCGATCCCGCACGCCTGCTCACGCTCGCCATGCCCACGCCCAACGGCCCGGTGCCGCTCGGTGCGCTCGGTCATCTCGCCAACGATCTGGAGTACGGCGTGATCTGGTCGCGCGACCGGCAGCCCACGATCACCGTGCAGTCCGACGTGCGAGCGGGCGCGCAGGGCATCGACGTCACGCATGCGCTCGACGGCAAACTGGAGTCCATCAAGCGCGCGCTGCCTCCTGGCTACCACATCGAGGTGGGCGGCTCCGTGGAGGAAAGCGCGAAGGGCCAGGCGTCCATCTTCGCGCAGTTGCCGGTGCTCGCCATCGCCGTACTCACGCTGCTCATGATCCAGCTGCAAAGCATCACGCGCGTGCTGATGGTCGTGCTGACCGCACCGCTCGGTCTGATCGGCGTGGTGATCGCCCTGCTCGTGTTCGGCCAGCCGTTCGGTTTCGTGGCCATGCTCGGCGTGATCGCCATGTTCGGGATCATCATGCGCAACTCGGTGATCCTCGTGGATCAGATCGAAACGGATATCCGCGCCGGGCACCAGCGCTTCGACGCCGTGGTGGGCGCAACGGTGCGCCGCTTCCGGCCGATCATGCTGACCGCCGCGGCCGCCGTGCTCGCGCTCATTCCGCTCTTGCGTTCGAACTTCTTCGGACCGATGGCCACGGCGCTGATGGGCGGCATCACGATTGCGACCGTGCTCACGCTGTTCTTCCTGCCCGCGGCTTACGCGGCCGCGTTCCGCGTGCGCAGCAGCGAGACCGACGAGACCGGCAACACGCCGGAACAGGCATCATGAAGACGGATTCTTCGACATTGGCGCCGGGCGCGCGCGAAACGCCGCGTTTGCGCGCAACACGTTTTCCGCTCGCGCCGGGCTGGCTCGCCGCATGCGTCGCGCTTGCGCTGGCCGGCTGCGCGCTGGGCCCGAGCGGCGAGCCGCCCCCCATGCCGCAGCCCGAGCACTACGGCGCGCAGGCGCAACCGGCACAGACGGTCGCCGCCCAGGGCGTCGCGCAGCAGTTCGTGACGGGCGCGCAACCGGTGCCGCAATGGTGGACGCTCTACGGCTCCGACGCGCTCGATGCGCTCGTGAACGAGGGGCTCGCCAACAGCCCGGACCTCGCGGCGGCCGACCACAACCTGCAGGCCGCGCGCGAGCAGTTGCGCGGCCAGATCGGCAGCTCGCTGCTGCCGACCGTCGACGCCATCGGCATTGCGCAACGCCAGCAGCAACCCGCGATCCCGCAGTTCGGCATCGACCAGCTGCAGTACGCGATTTTCGCGGGCTTGATCGACGTTCGCTATACCTTCGACGTGTTCGGCGCGACCCGCCTGAACAACGCGGCGCTCGCCTCGCGCGTGAACGTGCAGGCGTTCCAGTTCGAGGCCGCGCAGCGCGCGCTCGCGGCGAACATCGTGGCGAGCGCGCTCGGCGCAGCGACGCTGCATGCGCAGATCGACACGACCCAGCAGCTGATCGCTCTAGCCAATGCGCAGGCCGACGACGTGCAAAAGCGCTACGCGCTCGGCTCGGCCTCGCGCACCGATCTGCTCAGCGCGCAGCAGAGCGCGGCGTCTCTCGCGGCGAGCCTGCCGGGGCTACGTCAGCAATGGGTCGCACAGCGCCATGCGCTGGCCGTGCTGATCGGCCGCACACCCGACCAGGCGCCGCCCGACCTCGATCTCGCCAGCCTGACCTTGCCCGCACAGGTCCCGGTGGTCATACCTTCAGAACTCCTGAGAACGCGGCCCGACATCGAAGCCGCCGAAGCCACGCTCAAGGCGGCCGCAGCCGGCGTCGGCGCCGCGACCGCGCAGATGTACCCGAGCATCACGCTTTCGGCAGCGCTCGGCCAGGGCGGCTTCAGCTGGCCGGTCGTGACTTCCGGCGCGGGGGCGCTGTGGGCGGTCGGTGCTTCGCTTTCGCAGCCGATCTTCCACGGCGGCGCACTCGTCGCGCAGCGGCGCGCGGCGCTGCAGTCCTACGAAGCGGCCAACGACACCTATAAGCAGACGGTGCTCACCGCGTTCCAGGACGTCGCCGACCGTCTCGCCGCGCTCGATCACGACGCCCAGGCCCTCGAAGCGGCCAGTACCTCGGCGCGCACGGCGCAAGGCGTCTACGAGGACACCAACGCCCGCTACAAACTGGGCGCGGTGCCGTGGTACGCGGTGCGCCAAAGCGAGCAGCAATGGCGTAACGCGCGGCTCGACGAAATCCGCTATCGCGGCACGCGGCTTTCCGATACGGCGGCCCTCTTCCAGGCGATGGGCAATCCGCCGGTCAATCCGGCGACGCTCGGCGGCGGGCGCGGGGCGGATACGGCCGCTGCCGCGCCTGCATCGGACGCCGGAGCCGCTGCGCAAGGCAAGTAACACGCGCGACTGTCCGGACGCCCCGGGGTACCATGATCGGCAACGCGCCGCGCACACCGGCGCCACCGCTTCATGGAGACGACACCATGCCCCGCCCATCGCTCGACTTCTGGTTCGACCTCGCCAGCAACTACAGCTATCTGAGCGTGATGCGCATCGCCGCCCTTACGGCGCGAAGCGGCGTGGATGTCCACTGGCGGCCCTTCCTGCTCGGCCCGATTCTCGACGCACTCGGCTGGGAAGGTCCGCCCTTCGTCGTGCAGAAGGAAAAAGGCGCCTACGTGTGGCAGGACATGCGTCGGCAGTGCCGCAAATACGCGCTGCCGTGGCAACAGCCCAGCGAGTTTCCGCGCCGTACCGTGCTCGCAACGCGCATCGCCGTGCTCGCCGTCGACGAACCGTGGCTGCCCGACTGGTGCCGCGCCGTCATGATGCGCAACTATGGCGACGACCGCGAAGTCGATTCGCCCGAAGCCGTCGCACACATGCTCGCCGCGCTGGGACTGCCGGCGCAGCGGCTCATCGAGGAAGCCGGCAGCGAAGCGAACCGGCTGCGCCTGCGCGAGCGGACCCAGGCGGCGCGCGATCTCGGCATCTTCGGCGCGCCGACATTTTTCGTCGGCGATGAAATGTTCTGGGGCAACGACCGGCTGGAAGACGCCATCGAAACGGCGCTGTGCCCGCCGCAGAACCGGGACGGTGCGTAGCGCGTGCACACAAAGCCTTTGGCGTCAGCCAGTTAGCTTCGATATCCCAGGGTTATGAACAGGGGCTTCAACAAAAACTGTGGAAAAGTCGGCGCGGGAGTTACCCACAGATTTCGTTGACAGCCCTGTGGAAAAGCCCTGGAAAGCTCGACCAACCCCTTGGCGCACAAGGAAATTCCGCTCATCAAACAAAACACGGCGCGCCGTTGCCGACGCGCCGTGTTTATCTTGCAGAACTCACCAAACCAGCATCAAGGCTTGTTCGACTCGAACAGATCCATGATCTGCTTCTTCTCCGTCGTGGTCACGCTCGGCGGCGTCATGCCGCCCGGCCCCATGCTGCCGGTCGCGCCGCTCGCATCGCTCGCCGCACCCGCCGGGTTCGCCGAGTCCAGACCGATACTCGCCACGAAACCGTTGCCCGGCGTCATGTCCGAGAAGTACAGTTCGTCGTTGATCGTCGTGAGGCCGTCGGGCATCGCCGGCTCCTCCTGCGGCACGCCGCGCAGCGCGCGCTGCATGTACTCGACCCAGATCGGCAACGCGAGCTGCGCGCCGAATTCGCGGCTGCCGAGACTCTTCGGCTGGTCGTAACCCATCCACGCCACGGCGACCAGCGTGCGCTGATAACCCGCGAACCAGCCGTCCTTGGCGTCGTTGGTCGTACCGGTCTTGCCCTGCAGGTCGTTGCGATGGAGCACGTTGGTGCCCGCGCCCGTGCCCGCTGTCGCCACCGAGTGCAAGAGGCTGTTCATCACGAACGCGTTGCGCGGCGAAAGCGTTTGCGGCGCATTCTGGCCCGCCACCAGAGGCTGGGCGCGCAGGATCGGCTGGCCGCGCGCGTCGTCCACTTCGGCGATCAGATACGGGTTGATGCGGTAGCCGCCGTTCGCGAACACGCTATACGCGCCCGCCGACTGCAGCGGCGTGACGAGGCCCGCGCCAAGCGCCATCGGCAGATACGGCGGCGTCTTGTCCGCGTCGAAGCCAAAGCGTTGCGTCACGTAGTCCTGCGCGTACTTCGTGCCGATGTACGAGAGGATGCGGATCGACACGAGGTTCTTCGACTTCTGCAGCGCGAGGCGCATCGACATCGGCCCTTCGGGCTGGTCGTCGTCCTTCGGCTCCCACGCCTCGCCGCCCGGCGAGCTGGGGGGGAAATACAGCGGCGCGTCGTTGATGATCGTCGCCGGACCGAGCCCCTTTTCGAGCGAAGCCGAGTAGATGAACGGCTTGAAGCTCGAGCCCGGCTGGCGCCATGCCTGCGTGATGTGGTTGAACTTGTTCTTGTTGAAGTCGAAGCCGCCGATCAACGCACGGATCGCGCCATCCTGCGGCGTGAGCGAGACGAGCGCGCCTTCGACCTGCGGCAGCTGCGTGATCTGCCAGTTGCCCTTCGCGTCCTCCATCAGGCGCACGATGGAGCCGGGGCGAATGCGCAGCGCCTGCGACGCGCGCGGCGAGAGCGCAGCCGCGACGAAGCGCAGGCCCTCGCCCGTCACCGTCACCGACGTGCCGTCGAGCTGTTGCGCCGTCACCGACTTCGGGCCCGCGTCGGTCACGACCGCCGAGACGAGGTCGCCGTTGTCCGGGTGATCGGTGAGCGCGTCTTCGATGGCCTGCTCGCGGTCGTCGCCGTCGGCGGGCAGCTGCACGAAGCCCTCCGGTCCGCGATAGCCGTGGCGGCGCTCATAGTCCATCACGCCCTTGCGCACGGCCGCGTACGCGGCGTCCTGGTCGGCCGAATCGATGGTCGTCGTCACCGTAAGGCCGCGCGTATAGGTCTCGTCCTTGTACTGCGCATACATCATCTGGCGCACCATTTCCGCAACATATTCGGCGTGCACGTTGTACTCCGTGCCGGCCGTCTTCGTCTGCAGCGGCTCCTTGATCGCTTCGTCGTACTGCGCCTGCGTGATGTAGCCGAGGTCGAGCATGCGCTTGAGGATGTACTCCTGGCGAATCTTCGCGCGGTGCGGATTGACGATCGGGTTATACGCCGAAGGCGCCTTCGGCAGGCCCGCGAGCATCGCGGCCTGGGCGAGCGTGATGTCCTTCAGGTCCTTGCCGAAGTACACGCGCGCCGCCGCCGAGAAACCGTAGGCGCGCTGCCCCAGATAAATCTGGTTCATGTACAACTCGAGAATCTGGTCTTTCGTGAGTGCGCGCTCGATCTTGTAGGCGAGCAGCATCTCGTAGACCTTGCGCGTGTAGGTCTTCTCGCTCGACAGGAAGAAGTTGCGCGCGACCTGCATCGTGATCGTGCTCGCGCCCTGCGAGGCGCCGCCATGCATGATGTCCGCCACGCCCGCGCGCAGGATGCCGACGAAGTCCACGCCGCCGTGCTCATAGAAGCGGTAGTCCTCGATGGCGAGCACGGCCTTCTTCTGGATGTCAGGGATATCCTGGAAGCGCACGAGCTGACGGCGCTCTTCGCCGAACTCGCCGATCAGCACGTGATCGGCGGTATAGATGCGCAGCGGCACCTTGGGCTGATAGTTGGTGAGCGCGTCGAGCGATGGCAGTTGCGGCTCCATCACGACGAGCGCGTAACCCACGAGCAGCGCACCGACTACGCAGAGCGTGCCGATCAGGCCGACGAACCAGAGCGCGAGCGCGGTGCCGATGGAGCGCCGCTTCGGGCTCCTGTCGCGCGGCCCGTTGCCGCCGGAGCCGCCACCCGATTCAGGCCGGCGAGGCGGCTGGCGCCCGTTGTTGAAGGAGGGTTCCCGATCGTCGTGCGGGTACTGCGGTGAAGGCGGTCGTTTGATGATAGGCATGACTGGAATGATGGGCGCGTCTCGCGCGCGCCGGCTGCGCGCAACTCGCGCGCATGGATCTCGACCACGGCGTCATGGCGCCAATGCGGCATACGACGTCGCCAGCTCAAACCCGGCGACGCGGCGCGACCGGCAACGCCCCCGTCCGGCCGCGCGGCGCGCACTACGGCACGCCACACGCGAATACGCGCCCGTTCAGGCGCCATTCGCGAAATGTAACAGCGCATTCTAAAGAAATCGCGGGCGCCGGGTCGCGCTTTTTTTGTAAGAGTTTCTTGGGAAACGCGTCCTGCCCGATTTTTTGGCACTCCGGGCGCTCGCTTGTGCCAGACGTGGCTTTATGCGCGGAAAGTTTCGTAGCCGCCCCATACCGCGCGACAAATCAGGCGTCGACGGGTTGTTGACGGCAGATTCTTGCAGGCAGGGTTGTTCCTGGTCGCGCACCTTCCGATTGCGCATCGGCGCGCTCGTCTTATGATGAAAGATCTGCTACACGCCCCTGTCCGCGCCTAGGCGAGCACGCATCCATTCTTGCAAAAGCTGTTGCGCAGGCAGGCAAACCGACGTCATACGAAGCCGACCCAACGGCCCGTCGATCATGAACAAGCCCAGCGAACGCATCGTCGTCTTCGTTACGCCCGCGCAAAAACGCGCGATCTCCGCCACCGCCGACGAACTCGGCATCAGCATCAGCGAACTCATGCGCCGCGCCGTGATCGCGTTCAGCGCCACGAGCGATCAGGTGAAGGCCGCGAGCATCGTCGACCGGCTGAACGCGCCGCGTCAGCCCGACGCCCTCGCCCAGGTGCTGCAAAAGGCGGCGAAGCCGCTGCGCGCAGGCCGTGCGGGCGCGATCCGGCCGCCTACGGGTGCGGGTGCTGCGGCGATCGGCGCGAGCGCGGCAACAAGCTCCGACGCGCAAAAGGACGATGCGCTCGCCGATAGCGAAGCGGCTGCGGCCATTCGCGACGACGCGGTCGCCCCCCTGCCCGCCGCGCACACCGACGAGGCGGACGTGAGCCATGCCGCGCGCGAAATCGCCCAGGCTGTCGCACGCCTAAGCGCCGAATCGGCCGCCGCAGCGCAAAGCGCCGCGCTCGACACGGCCGCGGCGCAATCGCTGGACGCCGAACCGCTGCAGCCGCTGAGCTCCGCGCCCTTCGCCCGCTCGCGGCGCGAGGCAAGCGATCCACGCGACGAAGCCAGCAGTGGCGACGCCGCGCCCGAAGGCGGCAAATACGCTTGACACGGGCCGCATCCGCGCCGCCATGCTCACGGCTTGACACCCGCTTGCCCATGCGAGCGCAAGCGCTCTGTCGGCCCGATTCCTTTAAGTCCCTTTTAAGACGGGCCGTGGTGTAATATCCGCGATCGATCGATGGCGGCACGCCGCCTGCAGCGGTGCTCGCGCCGCGCGAGCCAGGCCCCGTCCCGATGAACACACGCGTGCAAGAAAACACCTTCACGCTATTGCAATTGCCGCACTCGCCCCGATTTGCGCCGTGCATGCGCACGAGGCGCAAAGCGGCGTAAGCTGGCAGATGGATCAGCCCTCTGCCGGCAGGCGCGTGAGGCCAAACCGCATACACGCACCTCGGCCCGCCGTGGCCGATCTCATTTCACCGGAGGAATTCATGTCGCTTTTCGACTCCATCTCCCGCACCGTCAAGGGCCTGCTCAACGACGCCGCCGACTCGGTGCAGGATCCGTCGCGCGACGCGCGCCAGATCGTGCGTGAGCTCGACGACAGCATCGCCCGCGCGGAGAACTCGCTTGTCGAGATCCAGGCGCAGGTCGCGACGCAGCAAAGCAAGCGCGACGTGGCCGCCGACAAGGCGAAGAAGTACGAAGACGGCGCGAAGCGCGCGCTGCAATCGGGCGACGAAGCGCTCGCACGCGAAGCGCTCGGCGCGCAGCAAACCGCCGAAGCCGAACGCGATGCGCTCGCAGGCGAACTCGCCAAGCTCGAACCGTCGGTCGACCAGCTAAAGCAGCAGATCGACGACATGCGCCAGCGCCGCAACGACCTGAACGCGCGCTCGAACATCCTGCAGGCGAAGCAGCAGATCGCCCAGGCGAAGGATGTCGCCGCTACGGCGCTGGGCGGCATCGGCGGGAAGAATCTCGACGGCGACTTCCAGAAGCTGGAAGAGAAGGTCGCGCTGTCGAACGCGCGCTCGGACGCCCGCCTGAATTCGTCCGACCAGTCGAGCGGCAAGGCGCTCGACGACAAGCTCGCGGCGCTCAACAAGGGTCCGTCGGTGGACGAGCGCCTCGAGGCGCTCAAGAAGCAGATGAACACGCCCGCACAGTAAGCGCGCCGGCGTGCTGGATGCGGCGCGGCATGGTCCGTGCGGCCGATGTAGCCGGCAGGCGCCCGATAGCGCCGCATCCCCGTATCGAATGCCATGGAGACGGGCGTCAATGCGCCCGGCCTGCAACATGAAAAAGTTTCTTTCCGCTGCCAGCATCGCTGTCGCGTCGCTCGCCTTCACGGGCGGCGTGGCGTTCGCCGTGCCTGGCGTGCAGCAGATCGAATCCGCGATGTCCCAGGGCGACTGGCAGCGCGCCGACTCCGGCCTGACCGAAGTCCTGAAGGCGCATCCGGACAACGCTCGCGCGCACTACCTCTACGCCCAGGTGCTCGACCGCGAAGGGCGTTACAGCGACGCGCTCACCCAGGTCGAGCAGGCGAAGTCGCTCGATCCGCAAATTCGCTTCACCCAGCCGCAACGTTTCGCCCAGGTCGAAGCGAAGATTCGTTCCGACGCTTCGCGCGCCGGCAGTGTCAACACGAACAGCACGGGCAACCCGTTCACGCAACAGCAGTTGGCTGCGCCCGCGCCACAGAAGCGAGGTCCTGGTATGGGCATGTGGATTGGTATCGTCATCTTGCTGGTCGGCATCGCGCTTGTGCTGCGCTGGACGCTGCGCCGCGCGAAGTCCACCGAAGACGCAAAGGCCGGCGACGACCGCCGCGACCAGCTCAAGCGCGCCACCGAACTGCTCAACGGCGTGCGTTCGCTCAAGCTCGACGTGAAGCTCTCGACCGCGCCCGGCCACGAAGCGCTCGAAAAGGAAGTCGAAGGACTTGAAGCGCAGTTGCGCAGCCTCGTCGAAACGCTCTCGAACAGCGCGAATCCGCGGCCGCCGTATGAGATCGAGGATCTCGAGCGTCAGTTCGCAAGCCTCAAGGCGCGCGCCGAAGGCCGGCCCGATCCGAATGCGCAGCCTGCGGCGCCAGACTACGGCAGCAACTCCACCTACGCGCGAGAAGCCGACGCCGCCTTCGGACGTCAGCCGCAGTATCCGCCTGCGCCGCCACAGCAACCGCCGCAGGTCATCGTGCAGCAAGGCGGCGGTGGCATGGGCGGCATGGGTGGCCTGCTCACGGGCGTGCTGCTCGGCGAAGCACTCAACCAGGGCCGCGACCGCGTGATCGAGCGCGATGTGTTTGTCGACGACGAAGGCCGCCGGGTTCAGCGCGACGGCAATAATGGCGGCGGTCTCGACTTTGGTCAGGGATCGAACGACTGGGACGACGGTTCGGGCGGCGGCGGTGTCGACATGGGCAGCAACGACAGCTCGGACGACTGGAACAACTCCTGAACGCCTGAGGCTTCCCGGCGCACGCCGCTCGAGCAACGACGGGCTCCTTCACGGAGCCCGTTTTGCATCGGCGCGGAACCCGGCACATCACACATAATGGCGGACGCACACATGGCCAAAGAAGCGCTCGGCAACGGGAGCGCGCTGCGCATCGCCATTATCGGCAGCGGCTTTTCCGGTATCGGCATGGCGATCCGGCTGCGTCGCATGGGCGTGGAATCGTTCACGATCTATGAAGCAGCCGAAGGCCTCGGCGGCACCTGGCGCGACAACGCCTATCCGGGCGCCGCCTGCGATATTCCTTCGCACCTCTACTCGTTTTCGTTCGAGCTGAATCCGGCGTGGACGCGCACCTTCGCGCCGCAGCGCGAAATTCTCGACTACCTGCGCCATTGCGCGCACAAGTACGATGTCGAGCGCTTCATCGAATACCGTTCGCGCGTATGCGCGGCGCGCTTCCTGGAGGCTCGCGGCGTCTGGCAGGTGGAGATCGAGCGCGACGGCGCGATCACGACGATCGAAGCCGATATCGTGATCGCCGCGAACGGTCCGCTCTCGCGCCCGGCGCTGCCGCCTATCGCGGGCATCGAGCGCTTCGAAGGCAAGCTCTTCCACTCGGCGCGCTGGGACCACGACTACGCGCTCGAAGGCAAGCGCATCGCCGTGATCGGCACCGGTGCGAGCGCGATCCAGTTCGTGCCGCATATCCAGCCGCGCGCGGTGCAGCTCACGGTGTTTCAGCGCACGCCGCCATGGATCATGCCGCGGCGCGACCGCGCCATCAGCGAGCGCTGGCGCTGGATTTATCGGCACATGCCCTTTGCGCAACGCGTGGCGCGCGCGAGGATTTACTGGCAGCACGAAGCGCGTGCGCTTGGCTTCGCGGTGGAGCCGCGCCTGCTCAGGACGCCGACGAAGTTCGCGCTGAGCTACCTCGCGCGCAAGGTCAAAGACCCCGACTTGCGCGCGCGTCTCACGCCCGACTACCTGCTGGGCTGCAAGCGCGTGCTGCTCTCGAACGACTACTACCCCGCCCTCGCGCAGCCCAACGTCGAGCTGGTGACCGACGCGATCCGCGAGGTCGTCGCCGACGGCATCGTCACCGCCGACGGCACGCATCGGCCTTATGACGCGATCGTCTGCGGCACGGGCTTTCAGGTCAACGACGTGGACGCGCCTTTCCACGTGACGGGCGTCGGCGGCCAGGACCTCGGCGAGACGTGGCGGCGCGACGGCCCCGAGGCCTACCTCGGCGCGAGCATCGCGGGCTTCCCGAATCTCTTCTTCGTGATCGGGCCGAACACGGCGCTCGGGCACAACTCGATGATCTACATGATCGAGTCGCATGTCGCCTATATCGCAGCCTGCATCCGGGCGTTGCAGCGCTCGGGCGCCCGCACGATGGAAGTCCGCGCCGAGGCGCAGCAAAGCTGGAACGCGCGCGTGCAAGCGCGCTTCGCGCGCACCGTGTGGCAGTCGGGCTGCCGCAGCTACTACCTCACGCAGGCGGGCAAGAACACCGCGCTGTGGCCCGGCTTCACGTTCATGTTCCGCCGCAGAACGCGCCGCGTGCGCACCGCCGACTACGCGTTCGAGCGCTAGACGCGCTGTGGACGCCCGGCGTACACGCGCGTTTCGTAGGCGAAGTTTACGGTGCCGTCCTTTTGCGTCGCGTCGAACAGCTCGCGCAGCGCCGCGAGCATCGGCTCGTGGCGTTCGTCGCCCGCGCGCGGCGCGTACGACGACGACATCAGCCGTCCGCGCAGGCCATCGAAGTCGAGCCATTGCGCGTTCGGGAACACGGTCCGATGCTCGAAGCCGTCGCCGAACCAGTCGGCCATCGCGGCCGAGTCGGGATAGCTTTCGGCCACGCGCGCGTAGTCCGGGCAAAAACGCTGCAGGAGCGCCTCGTAGCCCGACAGAAACGCCGAGCCTTCGAGCAGGCGGCTGTTCCAGAACAGTACGATCTTGCCGCGCGGCTTGAGGATGCGCGCGAATTCGCGCTGCGTATCGGTCTTGTGGAACCAGTGGAACGCCTGCGCGGCGCTCACGAGATCCACGCTCGCGGTTTCGAGCGTCGTCGCCTCCGCCGTGCCCGCCACGCTGCGATAGCCTTGATAGCCGCTCAGCAGCTCGTCCGCCGCGGCGCGCATGGCCGCGTTCGGCTCGACGGCCGTCACCGGATGGCCCGCGTCGAGAAAGAGTTTTGTGGAGAGGCCAGTACCCGCGCCAATGTCGGCCACCGGCGCGCCCGGCGCGATGCCGCACTCCACATGCACGAAAGTCGCCACTTCGCGGGGGTAGGTCGGCCGGAATTTCACGTAGTCTGCGACCCGGTCGGTGAAACGCCGGGTGGAATCGTCGATCATCGTCTGCCCTTTCGTCGTTCAACCGCCGCCGCCGAGGAGCTTCACCAGCTCCCAGAGGAAGCGCAACACCATCACGATCAGCTCCCAGAGCTGGATCAGCTGCTGCCAGAGCGCGAGCGGCACGCTCCCGCCGAAAATCACGTCTCTCATCTTGCTCCCGTCGCGACGCCCCTTTGCTCCGCTTTTCCGGCTGTCGAAGCGCCCGAGTTCCCGATCATAGCGCCAGGCGCCACCCCTGCGCTCAAGTCGCCGTATTACGCGCCGTAAACAACTTCAGAAAGCCCGGCGATCGAACCTGCCGACGACCGGGCAGAAAGCTTTCCGCCGTTGTCCGCGATTTTCGTTGCGCAGCGGGCAGCCATGGATGGGATGGTGCCAGGCGCTCAAGCACCAGGCGCCATCGACAAAGGAGACACCCGATGACACGTTTGCGATTGCTGGGTCTGCGCGGTGGCCGCCGCGCGGGAAAATCCGCCGGCGTAGTCGGCGACATTGCCGCGCACGCCGGCAGGCTCGGTATCGAGATTTGCGACGTGGCAGGCCATGTCGACGAAGTCGCCGCGCGCGTGCAGCGTCAGACCGACGTCTGCCACGCCCTGCGCGAGTCGGCGGCCCACACCCTCGCCGGCAACCATCAAATCGCCACGGCTGCGCGCGCCATGCGCGCGCTGAGCACGGGCACCGCCGCCACCGTGCAGCAGTCGCAGCAGACCATCGAGGCGTCGCTTGCCGACATTCACGGTCTCGTGGAGAGCGTCACCGTCATCGAGACGCAGATCCGGGCGCTCAAAAGCGCGCTCGTGCATGTCTCGAAGGTCTCCGAGGAAATCTCGCTGATCGCACGGCAAACCCAGCTTCTCGCGCTCAACGCGGCTATCGAGGCGGCACGGGCGGGCGAATCGGGCAAGAGTTTCGCCGTGGTCGCGGCCGAGGTGAAGAACCTCTCCGCCAAGACCGCGCAGGCCACCGGCCAGATCGAGCAAACACTCGGCCAACTCACGCAGCAGACCGAGCAGCTCATCGCCGAGGGCACCGCCAACACCGAACGCGCGCATCGCGTGCGCGAGGGCACGCACACGATCGGCGAAGCCGTGCACAGCACCGGCCAGGCCATCATGCAGCTCGACGAGCACGCCGGCCAGATCGCGCAGCTCACGGGCGAGATCGAGACGAAATGCGATGGACTCGAAAGCCAGGTGGGCGAGATGGTCGCGGGCGTCGAAGATTCGGGGCGCAACTTCGTGCAGGCGAAGGATCAGCTCGGCCGGCTGCTCGAGGTCTCGGAAACGCTCATCGAGCTTTCCGCCGCAACCGGTGTGGAAACCGATGACACGCGCTTCATCCAGACGGTGCAGCGCGCCGCCGCCCAGGTGAGCAAGCTGTTCGAAGGCGCGCTCGCGCGTGGCGAGATCGGCGAAGCGGATCTGTTCGACAGCGTCTACACCCCAGTGCCGAATACGGACCCGCAGCAGCATATGACGCGCTTTACGGCTTTCACCGATCGTGTGCTACCGCCGATCCTCGAACCGCTGCTCACGTTCGACGAACGCGTCGCCTTCTGTGTCGCGATCGATCCGCGCGGCTACATACCGACTCATAATCGCAAGTTCTCGCATCCGCAGGGCGCCGACCCGGTGTGGAACGCCGCGAACTGCCGCAATCATCGAATTTTCAGCGACCGCGCGGGCCGCGCCGCCGGTTCGCATACCAAGCCCTTCCTGCTGCAAACCTACCGTCGCGACATGGGTGGCGGCACGTTCGTGATGATGAAGGACGCCTCCGCGCCGATCTTCGTGAACGGTCGGCACTGGGGCGGATTTCGTATGGGCTACCGGCTGTAGCGACCGCGCAGCAAAAAGCAAACGGTGCGCGGACATGGCTGCCCGCGCACCGTTTATTGCATGCGCCTTAAAGCGCGGCGGCGCTCAGACCGCCATCGCCATGCGCTTGCGCTCCGCGCGCTGCATGAAATAGTTGCCGGCAATCACTCCCACCGTCACGACCGCGATGAACAGCGTAGCGAGCGCGTTCATCTCCGGGTTCAGGCCGAGGCGCACGCGCGAGAACACCACGAGCGGCAACGTGGTCGAGCCCGGGCCCGAAAGGAAGGCCGAGAGCACCAGATCGTCGATCGACAGCGTGAACGACAGCAGCCATCCCGCCGCAAGCGCTTGCGAGATGAGCGGCAGCGTAATCTGGAAGAACACCTTGAACGGCGTTGCGCCAAGATCCAGCGCCGCCTCTTCGAGCGACGGGTTCAGCTCGCGCACGCGCGACTGCACGATGATGGCGACGTACGAGATACACAGCATGACGTGGCCGATCCAGATCGTGAACACGCCGCGCCCCGCGGGCCAGCCGATCAGCTTGCCCATTTCCACGAAGAGCAGCAGCAGCGAAATGCCCTGGATCACTTCGGGAATCACGAGCGGCGCGTTGATCATGCCCGAGAAGAGCGTAAAGCCGCGAAAGCGCCCCATGCGCGCGAGCACGAAGCCCGCCCACGTGCCGATGAACACCGAGGCGAACGCCGTCATCAGCGCGATGCGCAGCGAGAGCCAGGCGGCGGTGATCAACTCGTCGTCGGTGATGAGCGCCTGATACCAGCGCGTGGAAAAGCGCGTCCACACCGTCACGAGTTGCGACTCGTTGAACGAATAGACGACGAGGCTCAGGATCGGAATATAGAGAAACGCGAAGCCGAGGCCGAGCGCGATGAACATCAGAACGCGATTCGGTTTCATTTGCCGCGGCCCTCCAGTTCCTTCGCCTGATAGTGCTGGAACAGCGCCATTGGCACGAGCAGCAGGAGCACCATTGCGCAGGTCACCGCGGAGGCCATCGGCCAATCGGCATTGTCGAAGAACTCGTTCCACATGACGCGGCCGATCATCAGCGTGTTCGCGCCGCCGAGCAGCTCGGGAATCACGTACTCGCCCACCGCGGGAATGAACACCAGCAGGCAGCCGGCGATGATGCCGTTTTTCGAGAGCGGCAGCGTGATCGCCACGAACGCGCGCCACGGCTTCGCACCGAGGTCGTAGGCGGCTTCGAGCAGCGTGAGATCCATCTTCACGAGGTGCGCGTAGAGCGGCATCACGAGAAACGGCAGATACGAATACACCATGCCGATATAGACTGCCGTGTTCGTGTGATAAAGCTCGATGGGCGAATGAATGACGCCGATCGACATCAGGAAATTGTTCAGCAGTCCGTTGTTCTTCAGGATGCCGATCCATGCGTACACGCGGATCAGGAACGACGTCCAGAACGGCAGCATCACGGCCATCATGAGGATGTTGCGCGTGGCGGGATTCGAGCGCGCAATGTAATACGCCATCGGATAGCCGATGATGAGGCACAGCAGCGTCGAAATCGCTGCCACCACGACCGAATTCACGTAGGTCGCGAAGTACAGGCTGTCCTGGAACAGGAACGCGTAGTGCGAGAAGTCGAGCGCGATGTGCCACACGCCATCGGCGAACGACGTCAGCTCCGTGTACGGGGGAATGCCGAGCTGCTGGTCCGCGAAGCTGATCTTCACCACCAGGACGAACGGCACGAGGAAAAACAGCAGCAGCCAGATGAACGGCCCCGCCACGACGGCCGTGCGCCCGGTGAGGTTCAAGCGCTTCGCCGGCCAGTTCAGGATGTTACGCAAGGTCGTCGCGCTCATGACGTCAGCACCACGCCGGCCGACGCGCTCCAGCGCACGTAGACTTCGTCTTCCCACGTGGGCGAGTCGATCTCGGAGAGCGCGAGGCTCGACATGTTCGCGATGACCGTCTTGCCCGAGTCGAGCTTGACGTGATAGAGCGAGTAGCCGCCCATGTAGGCGATGTTCTTGACCACGCCCTTGCCCCAGTTGAACACGCCCTCGGGCGGCTTGCGCGTGAGCGAGATACGCTCCGGGCGCACCGAGATCGTCACGGGCATGCCGAGCGGCCCGGTGATGCCGTGGTTCACGTAGAGCCGCACCGGCAAGTCGGAGCACTCGACGAACACGTGGTCAGGCTCGTCCTCGACCACATTGCCGTCGAAAAGATTGGTCGAGCCGATGAACTCCGCGGAGAAGCGGCTGTTCGGGAATTCGTAGACCTGGTTCGGCGTGCCGAGCTGGACAATCTCGCCTTCGCTCATCACCGCGAGGCGCCCCGCCATCGTCATCGCCTCTTCCTGATCGTGGGTGACCATGATGCAGGTGACGCCGACCCTGTCGAGAATGTTGACGAGTTCGATTTGCGTGCGCTGGCGAATCTGCTTGTCGAGCGCCGACATCGGCTCGTCGAGCAGGAGCAGCTTGGGGCGCTTCACCAGCGAGCGCGCGAGCGCCACGCGCTGCTGCTGGCCGCCCGAAAGCTGGTGCGGCTTGCGCCTGGCGAAGCGCGTCATCTGCACGAGCTCGAGCGCGGCCGCCACGCGATCCTTGAGTTCCCCCTTTTTCACGCCTTCCTGACGCAGCCCGAAGCCCACGTTCGACTCCACCGTCATGTGCGGAAAGAGCGCGTACGACTGGAACATCATGTTGACCGGGCGGCGGTACGGCGGCATCGAAGCGAGGTCCTCGCCGTCGATCAGGATCTTGCCGGACGTCACGGTTTCGAGACCCGCGAGCATGCGCAGCAAGGTGGACTTGCCGCAGCCCGAACTGCCGAGCAGCGCGAACAGCTCGCCCTTCTTCACCGACAGATTGACGCCCTTGACAGCTGTCGTCTCGCCGAACTTCTTGACGACATCGACGATCTGCACGAAGTTGTCCGCGGCCGAATCTGCCGCGGCGAAGCCCGAAGGCAGCGAACCGGCGGATGCCGGCGCGCTCGACTGGTCACTCATGATTCTCTCTGCCCTGCCTGTTTCTGCGTGAATGCTGGACGGGGTTGACGAACAAAGCCCCCGGCATCGTGCCGAGGGCTCGGGGTAAAACGGGATCGAATTTCAACCGCGGCTATGACCGCGTCAGCGGCCCGACTTGAACTCGGTCCACAGACGCGTCTGCAGGCGCTGGATCTCAGGCGGCAGCGGCTTGAGCAGGAACAGCGTCTTCAGGACTTCAGGCGGCGGGTACACGGCCGGGTCGTTGGCGATGTCCTTGTCCACGTACTTGCGCGCTTGCGCATTCGCGCTCGGGTAGTAAACCGAGTTCGTGATCGCTGCGTGGACCTGCGGCGTCTCGATGTAGTTGATCCACTCGTGCGCGGCTTCCTTGTGCTGGGCATCCTTCGGGATGGTCATCACGTCAAACCAGATCGGCGCACCGCCCTTCGGGATGTAGTACTCGATCTTGTAGGGCTTCTTCGCGTCGATGGCGCGGTGCTTGGCGATCACGACGTCGCCCGACCAGCCGTACGCGAAGCAGATGTCGCCGCCCACGAGGTCGTTGATGTAGCCCGACGAGTTGAATTGCGTGATGTATGGGCGGATCTTTTTCATCATCGCGAGCGCGGCGCGATAGTCGTCCGGATTCGTCGAAAGCGGATCCTTGCCGATGTAGTGCAGCGCGGCCGCGAACATCTGGTCCGGCGCGTCGAGCACGGACACGCCGCAGGCCTTCAGCTTCGAGATGTTCTCGGGCTTGAAGAGGATGTCCCAGTTGTCGAGCGGCACGTTCTTGCCGAGGATCTGCTGCGCCTTCGTGACGTTGTAGGCGAGACCCGTCGTGCCATATGCCCAGGGCACCGCGTATTTGTTGCCGGGATCCGCGCCGGCGACGAGCGCCATCAGTTGCGGATCGAGGTACTTGAGGTTGGGGATCTTCGACTTGTCGAGCGGCGCGAAAATGCCGGCGGCGATCTGCTTGCCCGCGTAATTGCTGGTCGGCACGACGATGTCGTAGCCCGAGTTGCCCGCGAGCAGCTTGGCCTGGAGCGTGTCGTCGCTGTCGTAGTTGTCGTACTTGACCTGGATGCCGGTCTGCTTCGTGAAGTTCGGAATCGTGTCCTTGGCGATGTAATCGGACCAGTTGTACACGTTCAACTGTGTGTCCTTCGCCACCGACGTCATCCATGGCGCCGCGCACAGTGCGAGCGCGGCCAGTTGCGCCACAACCCCTTTCTTCATCCCGTTCTCCGATCCTGACCGGCTCCGGCCGGCTGCCTGCCTCGCTTCGTGCCGTGCTTCGCGTCACCTGCGCACGGCTCCCCTGACTTTCCCAGAACCTACCATCAAACCCGCCACGCAAGAAATAAAATGCGGGCGTGTCGCGCAAACGGAACATGGGCCGTGGCAACACGGCAAGCCGCGCGGACGGTAAATCGCGCGCAATTTTAGCCGTTTCACGGGCCGTGTCCACAAAAAACAACTTCGATGGCGCATGCGCGCGACGCCTGGCTTCTGGCGGGACGCGGGGGCGCCCTCCACCTTGCTATCGGCTTGCAGCGGCGTGGCCGATTCATCGCGCATCGCACGTCGCCGCGGCTCGCCTGGAAGTGCGGGCGGCCGCTCCGCGCCGTATCGGTTAACATAACGGCGTTTCGTACCGAAGCCGGCGCGCGCAACGTCCGGCCACGCCCCAAGGCTCCTCAATGGCATCCAACCTCCACGACCTCCCCGACAGCCCGTGCATCGGTGTGTGCTCGACACTCTTCGACGACGTCTGCAAAGGCTGCGGGCGCACCGCCGTGGAAGTCTCCAACTGGGTTTTTTTGAGCGACGAGGAAAAGCGCGCCGTGTGGGAGCGCATCGAACGCGACGGCACCGCCATGCGCTTCCAGAAAGATCGCGCCTGAACGCGGATAAAAAACGCCGGACAAGCCGGCGTTCGAAAAAGCAGTGGTCCAGTGATCGATCAGAACTTCATGCCGACGCCCAGACCCACCACGAGCGGATCGATATGCAATGTGCCGATAGGCGTGCCACCCAGCGACGCGTCGGTGCGCATCCAGATCTTCTTGATATCCGCGTTCACGAAGATGCGCTTCGTGACCTGGAAGTCGATGCCGAACTGCAGCGCCGGCCCCCAGCTGTGGTTGTCGATCGAAACCGACTGGCCGCCTGCGTGCAGACCGTTGTTGTAGAACAGCGTGTAGTTGATGCCTGCGCCCACGTACGGCCGCACCCTGCCCGCGTTGTTGAAGTGATACTGCAGCAGCAGCGTAGGCGGCAGCACGCCCACGCCGCCGAGTGCGCCGATATTCGACGTCACCTGGTTGCGCGACGTGCCGAGAATCAGCTCGACGCCGATGTTGTTGGTCGCCATGTAGGTGAAGTCGAGTTCGGGCACGATGGCGTTGTTCACGTCCGCGCCAATCGCGCCGAGGGTACCGTTGCCGCGCGCGTCCGGCGCAATCTCGATCGCGCGCAGGCGCACCAGCCAGTCGCCCGCGTAAATGCCCGAGCCGGGAGAACCGGCCGCGTTGGCCGGCGCTGCCAGGAAGGCCGCGCCCATGGTGAGCGCGGCAGTTGCGGCCGCCTTTCTAATTGCTTTATACATCGTTAATCCCCGTGTCTGTAGGTCCAGCCTTTAAGGCCTACAAATTGTCAGAGACGGGGTCTGGCGGCGTTTTGATACTTATCAAGCCAGTGCGAAGGCTGCTCGTTGTGCGACAGCAGGTCGCGCAGCGCCAGTCAGCAGCAACTCCAGCAGGTCGCGGACACTGCGGATCGCGTTGCCGAACGGCAACGCTTCACGGCCGCGGAAGAACAGCCCGTTCGCAACGTCGCCGCGTAACGCCGCAGCGAGGCGTGTGTCGATGCAGAAGTGGCCGAACTTCTCGATGCCGTCACGCAGCCCGCAGGCCGAAAGACATTCGAGACCGGTTGGGCAAGCCAGCTTGAGCGAGCCGATCTTGGTGCGAATGCGCGACTCGTTGCGCAAGTAACGTTCGAGCCACGGCGTTTTCACCGCGCGTGCCGGCAGGCCCGTCACACTCACGAACTCGACGATGTCTTCGGGCTTCGCGTCGGCGAGCACGCGCTTGAACTCGGGGTGCGCGTCGCCCTCCTCGGTCACCGCGAACGGCGTGCCGACCTGCACGCCGTTCGCGCCTGCCTCGAGCCATTTGCGCACGGCCTCGTGGCTGTTCACGCCGCCCGCCACGACGAGCGGCACGTCGCGCCGCGAAATGCCGAGCGTGGCATAGACGCCTTCGAGTTCCTCGAAGATCTGCGTGAAGGCGAAGCGCTCGCTGCCCATGTCGGCGATGTCGGTCACGCCGAGATGGCCGCCCGCGTGGGCAGGATGCTCGATCACGATGGCGTCGGGCAGGCGGCCCTTCTTCATCCACTTCTTGAGCACAAGCGCGACGCCGCGCGCATCGGACAGGATCGGCACGAGCGCGACGTCCACGCCCGCCGTGAGGTCGGGCAGATCGAGCGGCAAGCCGGCGCCCATGACGATGGCGTCGGCGCCGTGCTCACAGGCGGTGCGCACGTAGTCGGCGTGGGCGTTCACCGCCTTCATGACGTTCACCGCGATCATGCCGCTGCCGCCTGCGAGCTTGCGTGCCGCCGCGATTTCGCGGCCGAGTGCGATCAGGTTCGCGCGAGCGAGCGTTTCGTGCCGCGGGTCCGTGCGGCACATCTCCATGAGATCGCCATGATGATGGCGCAGGTCGATGCTCGCGATCGTGCCGAGTGCGCCTTCACGGGCGACACTGCCAGCAAGCCGGTGTGCCGAAATGCCGACACCCATGCCGCCCTGCACGACGGGCAGGAGTTGACGGCCGCGAATCTGGAGCGGAGCGAAGGAGTGGCCAGGAAACATGTTGTGCTCTGTCGATGACAAAGCGCTTATGGTCGCGCGTACCCCACATATGACATTGACATGTATCAAACATGAACGCGGACTTCCGTGAAGAAGCCCGCATTTATGACTTGCATCAACACGTCGCACTAAAAGATTTGCGATAGCTCGCGACGAGATGCCTCATCAGCCCTTCGGCACCTTGAACTGCATCGACTTGTATTCCAGATACTCCTCGAGGCCGTAGGCGCCGTTTTCGCGGCCGTGTCCCGACTGCTTGAAGCCGCCGAAGGGCGCGGCCATGTTCCAGGCGCCGCCGTTGATGTCGATCTGGCCCGTACGAATTCGTCGGGCCACGCGCATCGCGCGCTCGTCGCTGCCGGCCCAGACCGCGCCGCCGAGGCCGTAGAGCGAGTCGTTGGCGATCGCGACGGCGTCGTCTTCGTCCTTCGCCGTGAGGATCGTCAGCACCGGGCCGAAGATCTCTTCCTGCGCGATGGCCGCGTCGCGCGGCACGCGGCCGAACACGGTGGGCTTCACGAAGAAGCCCTGCGTCACGCCCTCCGGCATGCCGGGGCCGCCCGTCACGAGTTCGGCGCCGTCGGCCATGCCGCGCTCGATGTAGTGCAGTACGCGCTCCTGCTGCACTTTCGAGGCGAGCGGGCCGAGCTTCGCCTTCTCGTCGCGCGGGTCGCCCACCTTGAATGCCTCGGCGGCCTGCTTTGCGAGGTCGCGCGCTTCTTCGTAACGCGACTCCGGCACGATCATGCGCGTGTGGGCCGAGCAGGTCTGCCCCGAGTTGAGGAAGCACGCGCCCACCGTGCCTTTCACGGCGGCCGCGAAGTCGGCGTCGTCCAGCACGACGGAGGCCGATTTGCCGCCCAGCTCCAGCGCGACGCGCTTGACCGTGGCCGACGCGACTTCCGACACGCGTTTGCCCGCACGCGTCGAGCCGGTGAACGACACCATGTCGACGTCCGGATGGCGCGCGAGCGCCTCGCCCACCACGGGACCATAGCCCGTCACGAGGTTGAACACCCCCGCGGGCAGGCCGGCTTCGTGGATGGCCTCGGCGAGCACGAACGCATTGAGCGGCGCGACCTCCGAGGGCTTGAGCACGACGGTGCAGCCAGCGGCGAGCGCGGCGGCGACCTTGAGCGTGATCTGGTTGAGCGGATAGTTCCACGGCGTGATGGCCGCGACGACGCCCACCGGCTCGCGCACGACGAGCGAGTTGCCCACGCGCTCCTCATACTGGAACTCGCCTGCGAGCCGCGCGTAAGCGCCCCAGTTGTAGACCGGGCCGCCCACCTGGATCGCGCGCGCGAGCTTCAGCGGCATGCCGACTTCGCCTGCGATCAGTTGCGCGAGTTCGTCGGTGCGGGCCTTGAGGTTGTCGGCGATTTTCTGCAGATACGCCCCGCGCCCGGCGGCGGGTGTCGCGGCCCAGCCGTCGAAGGCGGCGCGCGCGGCGGCGACGGCCGCTTCGGCATCCGCTTCGACGCCCTCGGGGATGCGGCCCATCACCGCCTCGGTGCCCGAGTCGATCACGTCGATCGTGCCCTTGCCGCGCGGGGCGACCCATTGGCCGTCGATGTAGAACTGCGTGTAGTCGTTCATGCGTGCTCCTCCTGTCTGTCGATGGCAGCTTGCGCTACGGCTGTCGCCCGGAGTCGGTGCTTTGGCACCTGCTCCGTGCCCATGCAGCGCACTGACTGCCATCCCATGCAAAGCTTCGTGTGCGTTCGCGATTTCATCGCGGCGTCCGCCGCGGCGACAGTGCATTCTAGCGTGGTTGACGCATACGTAAGGCGGGCGCGCAGTGGGCCAGGACGCGGACCAGAAACAAAACGGGCGACGCTCACGCGCCGCCCGTTTTGATTTCACGCCTCGATCAGCGATCGAAACTCATTGCAACCCCTGGCTGGCCAGGAAGTCTTCGTAGTTGCCGCTGTAGTCCTTGACCGTGCCGTCGGTTTTCACCTCGATGACGCGGTTCGCGAGGCCGTTCACGAACTCGCGGTCGTGCGACACGAAAATGAGCGTGCCTTCGAACTTTTCGAGTGCGATCTGCAGCGACTCGATCGACTCCATGTCCATGTGGTTCGTGGGCTCGTCCATGAGCAGCACGTTGTGGCGGCCGAGCATCAGCTTGCCCCAGATCATGCGGCCCTTCTCGCCGCCCGACAGCACCTTGACCGACTTCTTGATGTCGTCCGCGTTGAAGAGCAGACGGCCAAGCGTGCCGCGCACCGACTGCTCGTCGTCGCCTTCCTGGCGGTATTGGTCGATCCAGTCCATCAGCGTGACGTCGGCCGGGAACTCTTCGTACGTGTCCTGCGGCATGTAGCCGACGTTCGCGTTCTCCGCCCACTTCACCGAACCGTTATCGACGGCCAGGTTGCCGAGCAGCGAGCGCAGCAGCGTGGTCTTGCCCGCGCCGTTCTCGCCAATGATCGCGATGCGCTCGCCCGGTTGCACGCTGATACTGAGCTTGTTGAAGATGCGGCGCTCGTACGTCTTCGTGATCTCTTCCGCGACCACGACGATGTTGTGCAGCTTCTTCTCGAACTCGAAGCGGATAAACGGGTTCTGGCGCGACGAAGGCTTGAATTCCTCGATCTTGATCTTGTCGATCATCTTCAGACGGCTGGTGGCCTGGCGCGCCTTCGACTTGTTGGCCGAGAAGCGGCGCACGAAGTCCTGCAGGTCGGCCACGCGCTCCTTCGCCTTCTGGTTCGCGGCCTGCTGACGCTCGCGCGCCTGCGCCGACGCGAGCATGTAGTCGTCGTAGTTGCCCGGCCAGACTTTCAGCGTGCCGTAGTCCATGTCCGCCATGTGCGTGCAGACCTGGTTCAGGAAGTGTCGATCGTGGGAGATGATGATCATGGTCGAGTTGTACTCGTTCAGAACATCTTCCAGCCAGCGGATCGAATTGATGTCGAGGTTGTTGGTCGGTTCGTCGAGCAGCAGCACGTCCGGCTTCGAGAACAGCGCCTGCGCGAGCAGCACGCGCAGCTTCCAGCCCGGCGCCACGCCGCTCATCGGGCCATTGTGGAATTCCGTGCCGATGCCGATGCCGAGCAGCAGCTCGCCCGCGCGCGCTTCGGCCGTGTAGCCGTCGTACTCGGCGAACTTCGCTTCGAGTTCGGCGGCATGCATGTAGTCGTCGTCGGTGGCTTCGGGGTTCGCGTAGATCGCGTCGCGCTCGGTCATCGCGGCCCACATTTCGGTGTGGCCCATCATGACGACGTCGAGCACGCGCACGTCTTCGTAGGCGAACTGGTCCTGGCGCAGCTTGCCCAGACGCACGTTCGGCTCGAGGATGACGTTGCCCGAACTCTGCTCGAGATCCCCACCGAGGATCTTCATGAACGTGGATTTGCCGCAACCGTTCGCGCCGATCAGGCCATAGCGGTTGCCTTCGCCGAATTTGACCGAGATGTTCTCGAACAAGGGCTTCGGCCCGAATTGCATGGTGATGTTGGCGGTAGAGAGCACAGCGCGTCCCGGAAAGTAGATCGACGAAAAACCTGTAATTTTAGCAGGTTATGCCACTTCGCGCGTGACTTCCAGCCGCGCGGACAACCCGGCTCGGCGCAGCATGACACGGCAAGAAGTGAGCAATGTGAAGGCCGCCACGGGGCCGCCACGGACGCCGGTTACAACGCGGTTACAACGGGGCCGTATCGCCCGCGAGGCCTGCGCGTGCCCGCCCCGCTCAGGCTGCGCCGGTGCGCGGCGTGTGCAGCACGTCGATGAAGCCCGAAAAATCGGCCTGCGCGAGGCCCATGGCCGCCGCCAGACGCAGCAATTGCTGGACCGTGCCCGCGACGGGCATGGGCGTGCCGGTCTGCGCGGCCGCTGCGGCGATCGTGTCCACGTCTTTCTGGAACGTTTTGAGCGCGCCGATGGATTCGAGCCCGTCTTGCGTCATGCGCGGCACGAACGTGCGCAGCAGCGTCGAATCGGCCCAGCCGCCCGCAAGCGCTTCGGGCAGCTTCGCCGCGTCGATGCCGCTGCGCCGCGCGAGGCTCACGGCCTCGGCAATCGCGGCGACTGTGGCCGTGACGATGGCCTGGTTGCACAGCTTGGCGGTCTGGCCCGCGCCCACGCCGCCCATGTGGGTCACGCGCGCCGCGTAGGCGCCGAGGATCGGCGTAATGGCTTCGACGTCGGCTGACGCCCCGCCCGCCATGATGGCCAGCGTGCCGTTCTGCGCGCCCGCCACGCCGCCCGAGACGGGCGCGTCGACCCAGCCCGCGCCGAAGGCCGCCGCGCGCTCTGCGAGCCTGCGTGTCGCGTCGGGAGGAATGCTCGAATGATCGACGATGCGGCGCACGCGCACGCTCTCGCGGGCCGCGCCGGCGAACAGGCCGTGCTCGCCGAACACCACCTGCTCGACCGCCGCCGCATCGGCGACGCACAGCAACACCACGTCGGCCTCGCGCGCGAGCGCGCTGGGCGTCGCGGCAACCTGCGCGCCGTCGGCGATCAGCGCTTCGGCCTTCGCCGGCGTGCGGTTCCACACGCGCACTGCGTGAGCGGCGCGCAGCAAATGACGGATCATCGGCGCGCCCATCAGCCCCGGACCGCAAAAACCTAATACCTGCCCGTCCATCTTCTTCGTCTCCTTTGGGTCGCCATTGCGCTTTCACGCCTGCAAAACGGGCACATTGAATGCGCGTTATCGCGAGAGGCGCCATGATAGCCGGCGCCGGGCTCCTCATCTTTGCCCGTGCGTCCCGGTCCGTTACCTATACTCGATTGACGCGCCGACGCCGCGCGCCCCACGAGGAGAGACTGCCATGAACGACCACGTCTACAAGCAGATCGAACTTACCGGCTCGTCCAAGGTGTCCAGCGACGACGCCATTCGTTGCGCCATCGCGCGCGCGTCGAAGACGCTGCGCCACCTGCACTGGTTCGAGGTCGTGGAAACGCGCGGCCTGATCGAAAACGATCAGGTTTCGCACTGGCAGGTCACGATCAAGGTGGGTATGCGCATCGACGACTGACGCGGCGCCGCGCAGCGCCGCGGGAAAGTCAAACGGCTGCGCCCGCCTGGAAGGCTACGTGCAGCCGTTTCACTTGCGGACGCGAAAATCGTCGGAAGAATGCACTCGCGCAGCACGAACGCACACGCGCGTGCCCGGCTCATGCCTACTTCGGCAGCGAGCCGTCCACGCCCTCGACGTACCAGTTCAGGCGTTGCAGTTCCGGGTCGGTCAGCGTCTTGCCGGCCGGCACTTTCACGGCGCCGGTCTGGTCCTTGATCGGGCCGGTGAAGACGTCCCACTTGCCGCTTGCGATCTGTTCGCGCTTCGCGGCGACGGCCTTTTGCGCGTCGGCCGAAAGCTCGGACGTGTTGACGTCGCCGAGATCGACGGCCTTTTGCGGAATGCCCCACCACACGGGGTCGTTCTTCCACTTGCCGTCGAGCACCTGCTGGATCGCCGCAACGTAGTACACGCCCCAATTCGCCTCGACCGAGCCCAGGTGCGCGTGCGGGCCGAACTTCTTCATGTTCGAATCCCAGCCGAACGCGTGAACCTTCTTCTCTTCGGCGGTGGCGAGCGTCGCGCTCGAATCGGTGTTTTGCAGCAGCACGTCGGCGCCCTGGCCGATTAGCGTTTCGGCAGCCTGCTTCTCCTTGCCGGGATCGAACCAGCTGTTGATCCAGATGACCTTGGTGTGCACCTTCGGATTCACCGAGCGCGCGCCGAGCGTGTACGCGTTGATGTTGCGCACGACCTCGGGAATCGGCACCGAGGCGACGAAACCGAGCGTGTTGGTCTTCGTCGCGTAACCCGCCGCAACGCCCGCAAGATACGCGCCCTGATACATGCGCACGTCATAGGTGCCGAAGTTCGGCGCCTTCTTGTAGCCCGTTGCGTGCAGGAACACGGTGTCCGGGAAGTCCTTCGCCACCTTGAGCTGGAAGTCCTGATAGCCGAAGCTCGTGCCGAAGACGATCTTGTTGCCCTTGTTCGCGAGATCGCGGAACACGCGCTCCGAGTCCGCCGATTCCGGCACGTTTTCCACGCGCGTGATCTTGATCTTGTTGCCGAACTTCTGCTCGGCGACCTTCGAGCCCTGATCGTGTGCGAAGGTCCAGCCGGCATCGCCCGGATTGCCGAGATAGACGAACGCGACGCCCGGCGCGTCGGCGGCGTGGGCCGCGCTCGCGAGGGCCGCCGTGCCGCACGTGGCGGCGACGGCGAAAGCGGTCAGGATGGTTTTTTTCATCGTGGATCTCCTGTCGTGAATTGAGAACTGCGAGCGTTCAGGGCGTATTGGTTTGCATTCCGTATAAATGACCACGCCTAAGCGGCCCCGAAGAACGGCTTGCCGAGCGAAGCCGGCGCGTTCAGGCGGATCGTGTTCGGGTTGCGCGAAATGAGCACGAGCACGACGATCGTCGCGACATACGGAAGCATCGCGAGGAACTGCGTGGGCACCGGCACGCCCACGGCCTGCGCGTAAAACTGCGCGCCCGTGACCGCGCCAAAGAGCAGCGCGCCGATCAACAGACGCCCAGGGCGCCACGTCGCGAACACGACGAGCGCGAGCGCGATCCAGCCGCGCCCTGCCGTGATCTGCTCCTGCCACAAATGCAGCTGCACCACGGAGTAGTAGCTGCCCGCGAGGCCCGCCATCGCGCCGCCGAAGGCCGTTGCGCCATAGCGCACGCCGATCACGGGAAAGCCCACCGAATGCGCGACCTGCGGCGACTCGCCCACTGAGCGCAGTACGAGCCCGGCGCGCGTGCGATAGAGGAACCAGCCGACTACGGCGAACATGACGAACGCGAGGTAGTCGACCGGCGTGAGGCTGAAGAACGCTTGCCCGACCACGGGCAGTTGCGAGAGCCCCGGAATCGGCCAGGCCGCGATGGTCGCCGACGTGGCGGCCGAGGTGTACGGCTTGCCGACATACGCCGAAAGCCCGACGCCGAAGATCGTGAGCGAGAGGCCCGTGGCGACCTGGTTGGCGAGCATGGTGAGCACGAGAAAGCCGAACAGCAGCGACATCGCCATGCCGGCGGCCATGCCTGCGACGAGGCCGAGCCACGGACTGCCGGTGATGGTCGTGACCGCGTAGCCCGTCACGGCGCCCATCAGCATCATCCCTTCCACGCCGAGGTTGAGCACGCCCGACTTCTCGGTGACGAGTTCGCCCACCCCCGCGAACATGAGCGGGATGGCGGCGGTGACGGCGCTCGAGGCGAGCGAGCTGGCTTGCTGGATATCCATGTCCTGTGGCCTGTTTCGTTGTTCTCTGGATTGCGCTGATCAGTTCGCAGCCGCGACCGGATGACGGCGGCGCACGCGATAGTTCACGAAGAGGTCCGCGCCGAGCAGACAGAAAAGCAGCAGCCCCTGAAATACGCCGGAAAGCGCCTGCGGCAATTGCAGCGATGTCTGCACCGCTTCGCCGCCCAGGTAGAGCAGCGCCATCAAGAGGCTCGCGAGCACGATGCCGACCGGATGCAGACGCCCCACGAACACGACGATGATCGCCGTGAAGCCGTAGCCCGGCGACCACGTCGCTTGCAGCTGGCCAATCGGGCCGGCAATCTCGCCCATGCCCGCGAGCCCCGCGAGGCCGCCGGAAAGCAGCAGCGAGGTCCAGATCGTCTTTTTCTCCGAGAAGCCCGCATAGCGCGCAGCGAGCGGCGCGAGCCCGCCCACGCTCATGCGATAGCCCGCGAAGCTGCGGCGCATGAAGAGCCACACGAGCGGAATGGCCGCGAGCGTCAGGAAGATCGACGCGTTCAGGCGCGTGCCGCGCAACCAGTGGATGCGCCAGTCGCCGCCGAAGGTCGGATAGAGCGCGTCGCCGCTGAACATTTCGGAGAGCGGAAAGTTCATGCCCTGCGGGTCGCGCCACGGTCCGCTTACGAGCCAGATCAGCAGTTGCGTGGCGACGTAGGTGAGCATCAGGCTCGTGAGAATCTCGTTGGTGTTGAAGCGGCTCTTGAGCCACGCGGGAATCGCCGCCCATGCCATGCCGCCCAGCACGCCCGCGAACATCATCAGGAAAAGAATCCACCAGCCCGTGGATTGATCGAAATGGATCGCCACGCCGCTCGCCGCGATGCCGCCCAGCACCATCTGCCCTTCCGCGCCGATGTTCCACACGTTGGCGCGATATCCCGCCGCGAGACCGAGCGCGATCAGGCAAAGCGGCGAGGCCTTGAGCAAGAGTTCGGACCAGCCGTTGATGCTCGAAAGCGGTTCGACGAAGAATGCGTGCATCGCCTGCAGGGGATCGCGGCCCACGAGGCTGAAGATCAGAAAGCCGATGGCAAGCGTGAGCAGCGCCGCAATGAGCGGCACGGCGATGCGCACCGTGCGCGACGGCGTCGTGCGGGCTTCGAGTCGGTACGGAAAGATCATGGTGATGAAGTCGGTGATCGGTCTCGGGTGGTTAATGTGCTTTCGCGCGTTGTTATGTGCCGCCTGTCACGCGTTCGCCACGGTCTGCGCGGGCGGTTCGCCGTCGGGCCGGCCGCCGTCTCCGCGATCCGCGCGCTCGCCGAAGAGCCCCGCCATCCAGCGGCCGATTTCCTCGGCGTTCGTCTCGCCTGTCAAACGCGCGGGCGAAAGGCGTCCGCCCGCGAGCACGGCAATGCGGTCGCAGATGTCGAAAAGCTCTTCCAGTTCCTCCGAGATCACGAGTATCGCCACGCCGCGCGCCGAAAGATCGAGCAACTGCTGGCGAATGAACGCGGCCGCGCCCACGTCCACGCCCCAGGTGGGCTGCGCGACCACGAGCACCTTCGGCGCCTGGAGAATCTCGCGCCCCACGATGTACTTCTGCAGGTTGCCGCCCGAGAGGCTTTGCGCGAGCGCGTCCGGGCCGCCGCAGCGCACATCGAACGCGCCGATGCAGCGTTCGGCGAACGCACGCATCGCGCCGGTCCTGAGCCAGCCCGAGCGCACCATGCCTTCGCGGTGCGCCGTGAGCAAGGCGTTTTCGGCCAGCGACATGGCCGGGACCGCGCCGCGCCCCAGCCGCTCCTCCGGCACGAACGCGAAGCCGAGCTTTCGGCGCGCCCCGGCCGAAAGCCGTCCCGCCGGCTTGCCGCAAATCCTGACGGCATCGGCGCGCATACCGTGACGGGCCGCTTGCGCCTCGCCCGAGAGCGCGGCGAGCAACTCCGCCTGGCCGTTGCCCGAGACGCCCGCGATGCCGAGTATCTCGCCCGCATGCACGCTGAACGAAACGTCGGTGAGCGACGTGCCGAACGGATCGTCGCTCGGCATCGACAGATGCTGCGCTTCGAGCAGCACGTCGCCGGGCGCGTGCGCGCGCCGCGTGTAATCGGGCAGCTCGCGCCCGACCATCAGCCGCGCGAGTGATGCATGCGTTTCTTCGCGCGGAATGACGTGGCCCGTGACCTTGCCGCCACGCAGCACGGTGGCCGTGTCGCAAAGCTCCTGGATTTCGTCGAGCTTGTGGCTGATATAGAGAATGCTGCAGCCCTCGGCTGCCAGCCGCCGCAGCGTGCCGAACAGCTTGCGCACCGCTTGCGGCGTGAGCACCGACGTCGGCTCGTCCATGATCAGCAGACGCGGATTCTGCAAGAGGCAGCGCACGATCTCCACGCGTTGACGCTCGCCCACGGTGAGGCTATGCACGTGGCGCTGCGGATCGACATCGAGGCCGTATTGCGCCGATACCTCGCGAATGCGCTTACCGAGCGTTTTCAGGTCGAACGGTTCGTCGAGCGAGAGCGCGATGTTCTCGCCGACGGTAAGCGTTTCGAATAACGAAAAGTGCTGGAACACCATGCCGATGCCAAGCTTGCGCGCCGCAGCCGGACTCGCGATTTCGACGGTCTGGCCTTCCCAGCGGATTTCGCCCGCGTCGGGGCGCACCGCGCCGTAGACGATCTTCATGAGCGTGCTTTTGCCCGCGCCGTTCTCGCCGAGCAAGGCATGGATTTCGCCGGGCGCAACCGAGAGCGTGACGTCGTCGTTCGCGCGCACCGCGGGGTATTGCTTCGTGATGCCGGCAAGCGCGAGGCGCGGCACATCGCTGCCGTTATGCGCAAGCGTTGCCTGACGTGAAGAAGAATCACCCATGGAGGTCCCGCCCTTGTACGTTATTGATAACCGTTTGATGCTTGCTGCCGCGTTCGGGCGCTGCACGCCGCCGTGCGGGGGTGACGATACCTGTTAGCCCTGCGAAGGTCGAGCCGTCAAAATTCGCTGTCGCCTCGCTGCACGGGCTGGCGTGCATAACCCCGGGGCGCGAGCCTCGGGTAAGCCTCGCTTGACGCCACTTTTTGTCCATATTAAAAACGATATACCCCTAAGCCTCATCGATCAGCCAGAACATATAATTCGGAGAATTCATGAGTCAGCAACGCGAGGCGATCGATACGTACCTCTTGCGCGTCTTGCACACGCTTCTGATGGAGCGCAGCGTGACACGCGCGGCCGTCAAGCTCAACCAGTCCCAGCCCGCAATCAGCGCGGCGCTGCGCCGTCTGCGCGACATCACGGGCGACCCGCTCCTCGTGCGCGGCAAGTCCGGCATGGTGCCGACCGAGTACGGCCTGCGCCTGCTCGAACCCGTCCAGAACGCGCTGCGCGAGATCGAGCGCATCCGCTTCCAGCAACACAATTTCGACCCGGCCACCTCCATCCGCTGTTACCGGATCGGCTGTCCTGACTATCTGAACGCCCTGTTCGTGCCGACCGTGGTCGAGCGCTTTCGCCAGGCCGCGCCCAACGCCACGCTCGAGTTTCACTCGCTCGGCCCTGCGTTCGATTACGAGCTCGCGCTCGAGGAAGGCAAGCTCGATATCGTCATCGGCAACTGGCCCGAGCCGCCCGAACAACTGCACCTCTCGAACCTGTTCGTCGACCAGATCGTGTGCCTGATGAGCAACTCGCACCCGTTTGCCAAGCGCGGCGGGCTCACGCTCGACCAGTATCTGAACGCGCCGCATCTCGCGCCTACGCCGTATTCCGTGGGCCAGCGCGGCGCCATCGACGTGCACCTCGCGCGCGAGCGCCTCAAGCGCCATGTGGTCGTCACGCTGCCCTACTTCAATCTCGCGCCCTACGTGCTCGTGAAGTCGGACCTGGTCTTCACGACCACGCGCCTTTTCGCCGACCACTATGCGCGCTTCCTGCCGCTCACGGTCGTGCCCGCGCCGCTCGACTTCCCGCCGATGCAGTACTACCAGTTGTGGCACGAACGCTGTCATTACTCGGACGAAGTACGCTGGTTGCGCAGCCTCATCGCCGAAGCGACGAAGACGCTGATCGACAAGCCTTGAGTCGCACGGCCGCATGCTGCTGCGGCCGGCTGACCTTTCAATACGCCTATGCGTTGCACGCCGCCTCAGCGCGCCATCTGTACGAGCTGCGCCGCGAGCCGGTTATGCCGCTCGATGACCGGCCCAAGCTCCACTGTCTGCAACACGCCCTCCTTCACGACCACGCGAGCGCCGATCACGCTCAGCGCAACCTGTGAGGGCGCGCAGAAGACGAGCGCGGCGACGGGATCGTGCAGCGCGCCCGCGAAAGGCGGCTGGCGCAGGTCGAACGCGACGAAGTCGGCCGCCATGCCGGGGGCGAGCGCGCCAATGTCGTCGCGGCCCAGCACCTGCGCGCCGCCCAGCGTCGCGATTTCGAGCGCTTCGCGCGCGGTCATGGCGTCCGGTCCGAAGCCCACGCGCGCGAGCAGCATGGCCTGGCGCGCCTCGGCCACCATCTGCGCGCCGTCGTTCGACGCCGAGCCATCCACGCCGAGTCCAACCGGCACCCCGGCGAGCCGCATCTTTTTCACAGGTGCAATGCCGGACGCGAGCCGCATGTTCGAGCACGGGCAATGCGCGACGCCGGTGCCGGTCCGGCCGAACAAACCGATGCCGCGGTCGTCGAGCTGTACGCAGTGCGCATGCCACACGTCGCGGCCCACCCAGCCGAGGTCCTCGGCGTATTCGGCGGGCGTCATGCCGAACTTTTCGCGGCTGTAAGCAATGTCGTTGACGTTCTCGGCGAGATGCGTGTGCATCGACACGCCGTAATGCCGCGCGAGCACCGCCGATTCGCGCATCAGGTCGCGGCTCACCGAGAACGGCGAACATGGCGCCACGACGACGCGCAGCATCGCGTACCGGCCCTCGTCGTGGTACGTCTCGATGAGGCGCTGGGTATCGGCGAGAATCGCGTCCTCGCGCTCGACCACGGAATCGGGCGGCAAGCCGCCGTCCTTCTGGCCGACGCTCATGCTGCCGCGGCTCGCGTGAAAGCGCATGCCGATGCGTTGCGCCGCGCGGATGCTGTCGTCGAGGCGGCTGCCGTTCGGATAGATGTACAGATGATCGCTGGACGTCGTGCAGCCCGAGAGCAGTAGCTCCGCCATTGCGGTGAGCGTGGAGACTTCGATCATCTCGGGCGTGAGGTTCGCCCATACCTTGTACAGACTGGTGAGCCAGCCGAACAGTTCGGCGTCCTGCGCGGCCGGCACAGCGCGCGTGAGGCTCTGGTACATGTGGTGGTGCGTGTTGACGAGCCCCGGCGTCACGAGGTGGCCGCTGGCGTCGATCACCTCGTCGGCCGTGGTGGGCAGTTCCGCCGTCGGGCCGACCGCGACGATACGGTTGCCTTCGACGTAGAGGCCGCCGTCGCGAATCTCGCGGCGCGCGCCGTCCATCGTCACCAGCATGTCGGCGTTTTTCACGAGCAACGTCTTGCCGGGCTTTTGCGGGTCTTGCGGGCTTTTCTGCTGCGCGAGTGTGGGTTCCATCGTCCTTGTTCGCTCCGTTGTCGTCGTGCCGCCACGAGCCTTGACTACTCCTTCGGACTCGCGCACGGTGGGTGAACCAGACGCCGTCGCCTCACCCGCCGGCCTCGCCGGTCGCCCGGTGCCGACGCGTCCCGACGAGGACGCCGCTGGCCCGGTTACCCGGCGTCCACCGCCGTCTTCGGGACGCGCAGCACGCGCTGCGCATGGCCTCTACGATCCGCAGCCAAAATAGTCGTGGCAATTCGCGCCGCTGCGATACCCAGATTTACGCCACGCATATAAAGGTCGATTTTTGGCGCCGGTACGATGCCAACAAGGGACGCCTGAATCCGGGGCGCGATGAGCGACAGCCGCCTTGCGGCACCCAGCCCAGGGCTCACCCTCATGCGCGTAGCTTTATCTTTCCTATCGCTCGCGCGTGCCGGGTGCGATCGTTTTTAAAATGCGTACACGGCGCTCGCTTCGATCCGCCGACGGGTATGTAGCCACTGACGTGGAGCCTCGATCCGCCGCAATGCATCGCGCATGGGATCGGGAGCCGCCGCTGAAACCTCGCAATCGCACCAGGCACTCACAAGGAAAACTGCGAATGGGCAAGCTGACTACCCACGTGCTCGACACCGCGAACGGCCGTCCCGGCGCGGGCATCAAGGTCGAACTCTTTGCGCTCACGGGCGACGCGCGCCGCGCGCTCAAGACCGTCACCACGAATGACGACGGCCGCTGCGACGCGCCGCTGCTCGAAGGCGAAGCACTCGCCAAAGGCGAATACGAACTCGTGTTTCATGCCGGCGACTATTTCGCCGCTCTCGGCGCGAAAGTGCCCGAGCCGCGTTTCGTCGACCGCGTGGTGCTGCGCTTCGGCATCGCCGACGCCGGTTCGCACTACCATGTGCCGCTACTCGTTTCGCCGTGGTCGTACAGCACCTATCGGGGCAGCTGAGCGAGCCCCGGGCGACCACCGCAACACATACTCATAGGGCATTCCGGGCGATCTTTCAGCCCGGGTCATCGAGCCCGAGGTCATACGAACCACAACGGCAGCGCGGCCGTGCGAGGGGCGCCCAGCGGCCCCGATGCTACGCGGCGCGCTCATACCCCGCAGTTAGCGCGCGCATTCAGGCGCGCGCGCCATGCATCAGGACTGGAGACGTTTCATGGAAGGCTTTATTACCGACTGGCTGAACCTCGCATTGCGCTGGTTCCACGTCATCGCGGCGATCGCCTGGATTGGCGAGTCGTTCTATTTCGTCGCGCTCGACAACAGCCTCAAACCGCCCACGGACCCGAACCAGCGCCGCCGCGGCGTATTCGGCGAACTGTGGCACGTGCACGGCGGCGGCTTCTACAACATGCAGAAGTACACCGTGGCGCCGCCTGAAATGCCCGACGATCTGCACTGGTCGAAATGGCCGTCGTACACCACGTGGCTCTCAGGCGCGTCGCTCTTCACGGTGCTGTATCTGATGGCGCCGAACACGTATCTCATCGACAAGAACGTGCTCGACATGGGTCCGGTCGTCGCGATCTTCTCGGCGCTCGGCTTCCTCGCCGCGGGCTGGATCGTCTATGACTCGCTGTGCCGCGTGCTCGGCACGAAGGACAAGCTGCTGGGCGTGTGCGTGGGCATCTACGTCGTGATCGCCGCTTACCTCGCGTGCCATATTTTCTCGGGCCGCGCCGCGTACCTCATCATGGGCGCGATGCTCGCGACGATCATGTCGGCCAACGTGTTCTTCGTCATCATCCCCGGCCAGCGCAAGATGGTCGCCGCGATGCTCAAGGGCGAAGTGCCGAACCCGATCTACGGCAAGCGCGGCAAGCAGCGCTCGGTGCACAACACGTATTTCACGCTGCCCGTGGTGTTCGCGATGCTCTCGAACCACTACGCGATGACCTACGCCCACGCCTACAACTGGGCCGTGCTCGTGGTGATCATGCTGGCCGGCGCGCTGATTCGCCAGTTCTTCGTGATGCGTCATCGCGGCCAGCAGCTTTGGTATCTGCCGATCGGCGGCGTGGCACTGATGTTCGTGGCGCTCGTGTGGACCCTGCCGCGTCCGGTCGTGCCGCAGGCCGAAGCCGCGAACGCGCCGTCGCTGAAGGTATCCGACATCCAGCCGATCTTGCAGCAGCGCTGTGCGGCCTGTCACTCGGCGCACCCGACGTTGATGGGCGCGGCGCCGGCCGGCGTGATGCTCGATACGCCCGACGAGATTTCGCAGAACGCGCAGCGGCTCTATCAGCAGGCTGTGACGCTCAAGGCGATGCCGCTTGGCAACGTCACGCACATGACCGACGACGAGCGGCAGAAGATCGCCGCCTGGTTCCAGGGCGGTGCGAAGCAATGACGTAGTTGGCAGCGCGGGCGGTTTGCATCGCGCTACGTGAGCTGTAACTGGAAGGACCCGAAGTGCGATGCGCTTCGGGTCCTTTCTCTTTCGGGACGGTCTTCGCTGAAGGGCTTGCGCGTCGGGCCGCGATGCGGGAGATATCGCAAATCGGCGTCGGCTTTCCGCTGATGCCCGAATGTCCGGAACGCGTATGAGGCACGGTTCGCCATCTGGCCCGATCGAAGCATCGAAGCGTCGCACACCGCCATGCATGACTCGCCATGCTTTACCGCGCCTCGAGCGGACGGTTCGATCTGGGCCACCACCGTACCTCATCCGCCAAACGCAAAAAAGCCACGGGGTCTCGACCGTGGCTTTTCCTGCTGATACGTACCGCTTCGCAATTGTGCGAATCAGCTCTGCGCGGCCCTCATCGCCTCTTCCGTCAACCAGAACGACTCCGGCAGATCCTGCTCGTTGAGATTGAGCCCATCTCCACCGCGATCGACGACGATGAAATCGCTCACCTCGCCCAGCGCAATCAATGGATGATGCCAAACGCCCTTCGCGTAATTCACACCCTGCCAGCCACGCGAAACGAACGCGCGAATCTTCGCGACGTCCAGTTCGCCCGCCGGCGCGACCACCACGAGATACGGCTTGTCGTTGAGCGGCACGAACGCCTGGCTGCCCAGCGGATGCCGTTCGAGCATCTTCACTTCGAACGGCAGTTCGCGCGGCTGCCCGCGAAAAAGATTCACGAGCGTGCGGCCGCCTTCGTCGGTCACATCCACTTTCGCGAGATCGTGAAAGCGGATGGTCGTACCCAGATTGATCGGAATCTGCTTCGCGCCCGCGAGCTCGATCACGTCGCCGAAGGGCGCGAACGCCTCCGGGGTGAGCGGCTCGATAGTCAGCGTCGTCCTTGTTTCACTCATGATGGCCTCGTCAGCGTATCAGGCGAGCGTGCCCCAGAGGCGCACGCGCGACACGCCGCCGTCCGGGATGATGTTGAAGCGCACGTGCGTAACCGGGCCAAGCGCCGCGAGCTCGCTCTCAAAGTCGTGCTGCTTGTCCATCTGCAGCTTCTGCTCGCCGAGCAGCACCGGCCAGAACATGGCCTGGGTCACGAGCGAGCTGTCCGTGCCGCCCACCACGCGCGCGGCCTGGAACGAGCAGCGGTCGGGATAGTTGCCCTTGAAGTGCGCCGTATCGACTTCGATCTTCCTGATGATGCCAGGCTGCGCGAGCGCGATGATCGCCCAGTCGTTGCCGGGCTCGCGGCGGCGGCGCGTTTCCCAGCCGTCGCCCATGTTCACGCCGCGGCCCGGCATGAGCAGCGTGGAGGCCATGCCAAAGTGCTGGTTGTTCGCGCTGACGAGGTACGCGCCGTTTTCCATCGCGGCAAGGTCGAACAGTTCGGTGCGGCTCGCGCCCGCCCAGTCCACCTGCGGCTGGCCATACACGCGCAGACGCGCAATGCCGCCATCGGGATAGATATTCACGCGCAGATGCGTGTACGGCTTGTCGCTCGACACTTCCACGTAATGGTGGCTATTGCCGTTCAGCGAGGTCGAGGGAACGATCTCCGCCCATTGCGTCGCGGCGGTGGGTGTGCCATCGGCCACATACGCGCCCTCCACCGATGCCGCCGGCGGATAGTTGCCCGTGAAGTGGCTCGTGTCGATATCGAGGCCCTTGATGACGCCGGGGCGCGCGAGTTTCACGATGCACCAGTCATAGCCGGTCGTGCGCTTGCGGCGCGTTTCCCAGCCGTCCATCCACTTGCCGTGCTCGTCGTACTTGCCCGGAATAAAGACGGCCGGCTCCGGATTGAGCATGCGCTCCTTCGGCGCGAAGAAGTCGTCGCTCGCCTCGAGCGCCTGCGCGCCCAGGCGCGGGTCCGCGAGATTCACGAAGCGGCGCGTGAAATCGGGGGCGTTGGGGTCGAGAGTCGGGAGTGCCATCGTTGTCATCCTTCGTGTCTTTTCTGTAGATCAAAACGGCGCTGCGCCCCCTCGCGGAAAACCGGGGGGCGCATCGCCACGTTACGCATCGATCAGTTCATTCAGCCTGAAGCGCGCAATGCGGTAAATCTGGTCGAGGCTCGCGCGCATTTCCTCGGCGCGGCTGTTGTTCACGCGCGCCTCGAAGTTCGCGATGATGCCGTGGCGGTCATAGCCGCGCACGGCAAGAATGAATGGGAATCCGAACTTCTCGCGATACGCACCGTTGAGCGCGAGCAGCTTGTCGAACTCTTCCTGCGTGCACTGATCCAGGCCCGCACCGCTTTGCTCGCGCGTGGATTCGGCGGTCAGCTCGCCGCGCACGGCAGCCTTGCCCGCAAGCTCCGGGTGGGCGTTGATGAGCGCAAGCTGCTGCGCCTCGCCCGAGGTTTCCACGGCCTGCGACATGGTGCGATGCAGCGCGTCGATGCTCGCAAACGGGCGTTGCTGTGCGGCCGCAGCGGCAACCCAGGGCGAGTGCTCGAAGATGCCCGAAAGCGCCGCCACGAAGGCGTCGACCGAAGCTTGATTCAGCTGTTCGAGGGTGTAGTGCATTGCCTTCATGCGGCGGCCCCGCGGTGGTCGTTCTGTTGCGGTTGATAGGGATGATGCTCGCGCCAGTGGCGCGCGATGTCCACACGCCGTGTGACCCACACGCGCTCGTATTTTTCGATGTGGTCGAGAAAGCGCTGCAGCGCGCGAAAACGCCCGGGTCGCCCGAGCAGCCGGCAGTGCATGCCGATCGAGAGCATCTTCGGCGCTTCGTCGCCTTCTTCGTAGAGCACGTCGAATGCGTCGCGCAAATAGGTGAAGAAGTGGTCCGCCGTGTTGAAGCCCTGGGGCGATGCGAAGCGCATGTCGTTCGTGTCGAGCGTATAAGGCACGATCAGTTGCGGCAGCGACTGGCCGCCTGCGATCTCCACGTCCATCCAGAACGGCAGGTCATCGCCGTAGTAATCGGAGTCGTAGAGGAAGCCGCCATACTCGGCCACGAGGCGATGCGTGTTGGGGCTGTCGCGCCCGGTGTACCAGCCGAGCGGGCGCACGCCCGTCACGCGCTCGATCGCCTCCATGCCGAGCTTCATATGCTCGGCCTCTTTGGCGGGCGAGACATCCTGGTAGTGAATCCAGCGATACCCATGGCACGCTATCTCGTGACCCAGCTCGACGAACGCGCGCGCGACTTCGGGATGACGCTCGATCGCCATGCCCACACCGAACACGGTGAGCGGCAGGCCGCGCTTTTCGAATTCGCGCAGGATGCGCCACACGCCCGCGCGCGAGCCGTATTCGTAGATCGACTCCATGCTCATATGGCGCGCCGGATACGCTGCGGCGCCCACGATTTCGGAGAGGAACTGCTCGGAGCCGGGGTCGCCGTGCAGCACGCAGTTTTCGCCGCCCTCTTCGTAGTTGAGCACGAACTGCACCGCGACGCGCGCCTGGCCGGGCCAGTTGGCCTGCACCGGATACCGGCCATAACCGATCAGATCGCGGGGATATTGGGGATCGAGTGGCATGCGGGTCGAATCCGTCGAATAGAGAGAATGAAACGAAATATCCGCGCAACGGCGAAGCGCCGTGTAGCGGCCGTCGGCGCTGCCTAGCAGGGCCTCGCGCACGGTCCGCGCGACTTGCTTGCAGGATTGGACCAGTGTAGCGAAATCACCTGTACGCGCCCATACGCACGCTCAGATAGTAGGGGTCAAGCGAGGTGTATGTGGCCGCCCGATCCGGCGTCATCCGGGCGGCCATCTGTGCCGGCGCGCGCCGCGCGTTCACCCGTAGCGCAGCGGTCGCACGGGCGGCGGAGTTTCCGTGACCGGGGCGGGATTCGCCGGGCTGAAACGCGCGAATTCGCCGTCGTAACGCTTGGCGAGCGGCCGCGCGAAGTCGCCGCGCTTGGCGGTCGTGAGGCGCAGTGAGACGAGCGCCTCCACCCACTTCACGGCGGCCGTCACGCCGTCGATTACCGGCACGCCTAGCGCGTCCTCCACCTGCGCGCACAAGCTCGTCATGCCGGCGCAACCCAGCACGATCGCGTCCGCCCCATCTACCTCGAGCGCGCGGCGGCACTCGTCGACGATCGCGCGGCGCGCGGCCGATCCCGGTTCATCGAGTTCGAGCACGGCCACGTCGATCGCGCGCACGTTGCGGCAAAAGCGCGTCATGCCGTAGCGCTCGGCGAGGTGCCAGGCCATGGCGCGCGTGCGCGAGAGCGTCGTCACGACCGAGAAACCCGGCGCCAGCACGCTCGCCGCGTGCATCGCGGCTTCCGCGATGCCGACGACGGGCCCGCGCGCCAACTCGCGCGCGGCGTAAAGACCCGGGTCGCCAAAACACGCGATCACGTAGCCGTCGAAGCCTTCGCGCTCGCCCGCCTCCACTTCGGCGAGCAGGCCGGGCGTGGCGAGCGCCTCGTCGTAATAGCCTTCGATCGACGGCGGGCCCATCGTCGGGCTCACCGCCACCACCTCCGTGCCCGGTGCGATCACGGCGCGCGCGCACTGCTCCATCGCGGCGGTCATACGCTGCGTGGTGTTCGGATTGATCAGTTTGATGCGCATTTCAATTCCTTCGGCGATGCCTGGTTTGCACGAAGCTCATGCGCTGGCGCGAGCGCGTTCGCCCATCGTGAGCGCGCGATAGAACAACGCGGCAAGCGCAGCGCCGATGAACCACGAGAAGTTCGCCGCACCGCCGAGCGAAGGCACCATCACGCAGACAATCGCGATCACGGCTGCGGGCAGCAATGCCGACACCGCGTGCCAGTTCACGCCGTTGCGATACCAGTACGCCCCGTTCGGCGACACCGTATAGAGATCGTCCACGGCAAGACGGCCGCGCTTCACGAGATAAAAATCAACAATCAGGACACCATATAAAGGACCGATGAAGGCGCCGAGCACGTCGAGCGTGTAGTGAATCACGGCCGGGTTGTTGAAGAGATTCCACGGCGTGATGAAGATCGAGGCCACGGCGGCGAGCATGCCACCCGCACGCCAGCTGATGAGGCGCGGCGCTACGTTGGAAAAATCGAACGCGGGCGAAACGAAGTTCGCGACGATGTTGATGCCGATGGTCGCAATCGTGAACGTGAGCGCGCCGAGAATCACAGCGGTCGGATGATCGATGCGGCCGACCGTTTCGACGGGATCGGTAATCAGTTCCCCGAACACAGGCAGCGTTGCCGATGTCGTGATGACCGTGACCAGCGAGAAGGCGAGGAAGTTGACCGGCAGCCCCCAGAAGTTGCCCTTGTGAACGCTCTTGAGCGACTTGCCGTAGCGCGAGAAGTCGCCGAAATTGAGCATCGGCCCCGAGAAGTACGACACCACGAGCGAGATCGCCGTGATCATCACGGGAATCACTTCGGTACCGTGATACTTCACGCCGCCGAGATTCAGGCCGATGTTGTGCCAGCCCGCGCGATACACCATATAGCCCGCAAGCGCGAACATCACGACATAAACCGCCGGCCCGGCGAAGTCGATGAACTTCTTGATCGTCTCCATGCCGTTCCAGAACACGAACGCCTGCAGCACCCAGAGCGTCATGAAGCCGGCCCACCCGATTGCGGAAAGCCCTAGCAGCCCGTGCTTGTGCACGTCGGCATAAGGCATGAGTTGCGGAACGAACTTGAGAACGACGATCACGAGCGCGCTCGAAGCGAGATACGTCTGGATGCCGTACCACGCCACGGCGATGAGGCCGCGAATCACGGCGGGAATATTGGCGCCGAGCACGCCGAAGGTGCCGCGACAGGCCACCGGGTACGGCACGCCGTGACGCTGGCTCGGCCGCGCAATCAGGTTGCAGAGCACATTGACGATGGAGATACCGACAATCAGCGCGACGAGCACTTGCCAGCTCGTGAGGCCGAGCGCGAAGAGGCTCCCCGCGAACACATAGCCGCCGACGCTATGCACGTCGGACATCCAGAACGCGAAGATGTTGTACGCGCCCCAGGTCTGCTCCTTGAGCGGTGCAAGGTCGTGGTTGTAGAGCCGCTCGCTGTAGCCGGCCGGCAAGCGCAGATTGTCTGCGGACCCGCTGCTTTCGCCAGATTCGAAGTTGGGCACTGCCGGACTGCCAGGTGACGCGCTGAACTGAGCCATGATCCGCTCCTTGGATGGATATGCCGACGGAAAAAAGACGCCTGAACGCCTCGAAACGCGTGCGTACCGCCGCTGGGCGCGGCCGCCGCGATATCCCCGAATGGTCTGGCCTTCGCGGGCACTGCGCCGGTCGCCGCTGCGGGCGCCCTGTAACGCTGTGCCGGTTCTTGCCGTACGCATGCACCGCATGCGCCCCACTCCATCCTTTTCAGCCGCGGCAGCCACCGTTCGTAGCGGGCCGCCGCGCTTCACCGCAATCCTTGACGTCAAGCCGCTTCAATGCTGCGTCGGCGATGCATCAGCGTGCAAGCGCGGTCGTCTCGCGCGCGCTGAACACTTCCTGCAAGTCGACCGAGGCGCCCGCCGGCCGGTCGAGCATCCTGAGCTCGACACCCTGCAAATGACGCATCATGAGGTCGACGGCCTCTTTCTCGTTTCCGGCCTCGAGCGCCGCGAGAATCGCCTCGTGGTCGTCGAACGAACACGGACTGCGTCCCGGCGATTCGTAGAGCGCTGAAATCAGCGTCGAGCGCGCCACGAGCCCGTTCAGGCAATCGCACAGCACCGTATTGCCGGTGAGCGTGGCAAGCGACGTATGGAACTCGCCCGAAAGCCGTATCCACGTCGGGAAGTCGCGCCCCTCGAAGGCCTTGCGCTCGCGCCTGATCGTCTCGCCGATGGTCTTCAGCCGGCGGTTGCCATGCTGCGCGCTGCAAATGCGCCCCACTACCGCCAACTCGATGATCCGCCGCATCTCGAACACCTCGTGCACTTCCTGGAGCGACGGGCTTGCGACGAACGCGCCACGATTGGGCTCCAGATCCACGAGATGGTCCTTCGCGAGCAGCGCGAGCGCCTGGCGGATCGGGCCGCGCTTCACGCCGAATACTTCGCACAACTGCGCTTCAGTCAGCTTCGCGCCGGGCGGCAGCCTGTGCTCGAGAATCGCTGCGCGGATTCGCGCGGCGATTGCCTCGGGCTTCATACCGGCTGCTTCGGCGTCGATATCGGTCTTTCGCATGGCTCGGATCTCTATGTTGGGTATCCTAAGTTGGACATAAATATTGTCAACAATTTTGTGGGCGAACCTGGGAAGATCCCCACGTGTACGCCGGGTGCCATATGCCTCTTGTCGGTGAAACACGCTTTATTTCGGGGAATTCAGCACCTGCATGGTGATTCACTGCCCCAATCTAGCCGGATTTTTTGTCAACAATTTAGGAGGCACGTTGCATCCTGAACATTTTTCGATTTCGTTCGGGATCGGCCGTTAGTTGCATAACTTGTCGTGATAAAAGCGCCCGGGAGCGCTTTTACGTCAGAGAAAAATCAACTCAGATGCGGGTAACCGCTCACGGTCAGCTCGAAACCCTGGGCGGTCGTGGTGAGTTGCGCCGGCGCGCCCATCGGCAGCGTGACCATATCCGGAATATGGCCGAACGGCAGGCCCGTCACCACCGGAATGCCAACCACGGCACGCACCTGCTCCACCATTTCGCGCAGATCGTAGCCGTTGTCGTAATCGAACGGCTTGTGGCCGGTGAAGTCGCCCAGCACAAGGGCTTGCTGGCGAGCAAGAATGCCGGCCAGATGCAGCTGATAAATCATGCGCTCGATGCGAAACGGCTGCTCGTTCACGTCTTCGACGAACAGGATGCCGCCCTCGACCGGCGGCAAATAAGGCGTCCCGATCAGCGAAGTCAGCACGGCCAGATTGCCGCCCCAGAGCGTGCCCGAAACATTCATCGACTGGGCCTGGGGCGCATTCACCTTGAACGTGTAGCCCGGTTTCGAGAGCGCATCCCAGAAGTGATGCATCGTGAAGCTGCTGAGACTCTCGGCGCCGAAGTCGCTGCACAGCATCGGACCGCCAAACGTCGTGAGCCCGGCGCGCGCCAGTAGCGCGAGCTGGATTGCGGTGAAATCGCTATGCCCCACGAACGCAATGGGCTGATCCGTCAAACGCCGCTGCAGTCCCTCGTAATCGAGGCCGTGCAGGATGCGCACCGCGCCGTAGCCTCCACGCACGGCGAGTACGATGTCCGGCAGGTCGCGCGACGGGTCGGCGAGACGATTCAGTTCGGCCGCGCGCTGGCCGTCCGTGCCGGCAAAGCGCTGATAACGCCGCTCGGTCGCCGGCACGCCGTTGACGCGATGGCCTTGCGCCCGCAACCGGGCAAGCGCACGGTGCACCGCTTGCGCATCATGCGGATAACCGGACGGAGCAACCAGCTCGATGGTGCGATGAATGGTCATGTCGAATTCGATTCAACCGTGAGATTCAACCCACGGGTTCGTCCGGACCGGCTACGCCAGTCTCTCCCTGCGCTTGCTCAGCCCGTTCCCGGGCCGTGCGGCGCGCTTCCCGGCTCGCGCGCCGGCGGTCGGCGAAGAACGCGCGCAGCGCCTCGCCGCACTCGTCCGCCAGCACGCCACCGGACACGCTCGTGTGATGATTGAGCTGCTCGTTGGCGAAGGCATCGACCACGCTGCCGCACGCGCCGGTTTTCGGGTCGGGCGCGCCGAACACCACGCGCGCGATGCGCGCATGCATGATCGCGCCGGCGCACATCAGGCACGGTTCAAGGGTCACATAGAGTTCGCAGCCCGGCAAGCGGTAGTTACCCAGCGCGTGCGCGCCTGCGCGCAAGGCCGCCATTTCGGCGTGCGCGGAGGGATCGTGCGCGCCGATCGGGTGATTGAAGCCCGAGGCGATCACTTCGTCACCGCGCACGAGCACCGCGCCCACGGGCACTTCACCGGCGGCGCGCGCCTGTTCGGCGGCGGCCTGCGCAAGACGCATGAAATGCCGGTCACGCCCGGAGACGGGATCGGGTTCGACGTCGGATAGAGGCACGGCCGCGGACGCCGTCACGAGCGGATCGGCCGGAACCGGTCCGGCAGGCGAAGCGACCGCCGGCTGAGCCTCTTCGCGTTCGCCGCCGGGGGCGTGTGGCTGGACGGGGGAGCCCGTCACGCGGCCCCCGCCGGGAGACCCGGGAGGTCGGACTCGCCTGCCGCACGTTCGGACAGACGCTCCGCGATGCGGCGGCAATATTCGTGCGGCACGACCATCGGTCCGCCGCGCAAGGATTCGAGCGCCATGTCGAGCGCCAGCATGCGCGCGCGCAGACGGCATTGCGCGGCCTTGTCGCCCATCGTGGCGAGCGCTTCCTCGAGGTCGCGCAAGGCCCGCAACTGTTCGACTGCGGGCGGCACGAAGCCCGCGTTCTTCAGGATGCGGTGGGCGATGCGCACTTCTTCGGGCACGAGCAGGTCGTCGTCGAGCGTCTGCGGCGCACCGGCGCCGGGCAGGTCGTCGAAGTCACCGCGCGCGGCCGCGGCGGCAATCCGTTGTTCGACGAGGGCATCAAGCAATTTCATCAGCAATCCACTACGTTGCGGCTCACGCATTCTATCAGGGTAAGACCTGGAAGACCGTGCGCGGCCGGCACGTGAGCCATCGACGCCCTGCAGCTTGACAGAACGGCGGCCTGATGCCGGACGAATAGAGGCAAGCGACGCAGCCCGGAATCGTCTGATAGCAGCCAGCGGCGGCGTTGCCGGTGGATGTGGCACCGGCATGCGGTTCTGGGGCTGGATGCAAAAACGCCGCTGGCGCGTCCGGCTCATACCGGCACGCCAGCGGCGCTCACGGGATATCGGGGCACTCGGCCCCACCCTTCCCTCAGTCCTTCATCACCTTGCCGACCGCGTCGACCACCACGCTCACGTTCTTCCCGTTCAGGCCTGCCACGCACATGCGGCCCGAACGCAGAATGTACACGCCGAATTCTTCCTTCAGGCGCTCGACCTGCTTCTCGCTCAAGCCCGTGTACGTGAACATGCCGCGCTGCTTCACGTAGCGCGCGAGCGCCGCTTCGCCCGCATGCGCGCGCAGGCCGTCGTGAATCGCCACGCGCATGCGCGCAATGCGCTCGCACATCGCGGCCAGTTCCTGCTCCCACGACGCCTTCAGTTCCGGCGTGCCCAGCACGCGCGTGACGATCTTCGCGCCGTGAGTCGGCGGATTGCTGTAGTTCGCGCGCACCGAGCCCGTGAGCTGGCCGAGCACACGGTCGGCGGCCGCCGCGTCTTCGCAGATCACATGCAGGCCGCCGCAACGCTCGCCGTAGAGCGAAAAGTTCTTCGAGAACGAATTCGCGACGAGCGCCGGCACGCCGCGGCGCGCAAGCTCGCGCACCGCGAACGCGTCGTCCTCGAGGCCCGCGCCGAAGCCCTGATACGCCATATCGACGAACGGCAGCAGGTCGCGTTTTTGCAGCACGTCGATCAGCTGCTCCCACTGCGCGCGATCCAGATCGACGCCCGTCGGGTTATGGCAGCACGCGTGCAGCAGCACGACGCTTCTCGCCGGCAGCGCGTCGATGGCGGAGAGCATCGCCTCGAACTTCAGGCCGCCCGTCACCTCGTCGTAGTACGGGTACGTGTTCACCGTGAACCCCGCGCGCTCGAAGATGAAGCGATGGTTCTCCCACGTCGGATCGCTCACCCACACCTGGCTGGTCGCAAAGTAGCGCTTGATGAAATCGGCGCCGACCTTGAGCGCGCCCGAGCCGCCCAGCGTCTGCACGGTCGCGATGCGGCCGGCCGCGCGCGACGGACAGTCGGCGCCGAACACCAGTGCCTGCACGGCGTCGCGGTACTGCGCGAAACCCGCCATCGGCAGATACGGCTTCGGACCCGGCTCCTCGAGAATCGCCGCCTCGGCCTTGCGAACGGCCTGCATGACGGGCAGACGGCCTTCGTCGTCGAAGTAGATGCCAATGCTCAGATTGACCTTGTTCTGACGCGGGTCCTTCTGGAAGTTCTCGTTGAGCGAAAGGATCGGGTCGCCGGGGTAGGCATCGATGTGTTCGAACATGCTGTTTAACTCTCTGGACGAAATTCGGGACGAATATCAGCGCTTACGGAGCCGGCACGCCACGTTGCAGCGCCGGCGCCGACTTGCGGCACCACAGGCGGTAGGCGAGCCCAAGCACGCCCAGCCAGACCGGAATCAGGTACACGGAAATCCGCAGATCCGGAATCAGATACATTACAACGAGAATGCCGCCGAGGAACGCGAGGCACACGTAATTCGTCAGCGGATAGCCGAGGCTGCGGAACGTGGTGCTTTGGCCGGTACGCGCCTTCTCGCGGCGGAATTTCAGGTGAATCAGGCTGATCATGGCCCAGTTGATGATCAGCGCGGACACGACGAGCCCCATCAGCAGTTCGAACGCCTTGCCGGGCATGAAGTAATTGATGATCACACAGGCGGCCGTGACGAGCGCCGATACGCCGAGCGCCGCCAGCGGAATGCCGCGCCGGCTCACCTTGAGCAGCGCCTTCGGCGCATTGCCCTGCTGCGCGAGGCCGTAGAGCATGCGGCTGTTGCAGTACACGCCGCTGTTGTAGACCGAAAGCGCCGCCGTCAGCACGACGACGTTGAGCACATTGGCCACGAGGTCGCTGTTCATCGCATGGAAGATCAGCACAAAGGGGCTGCCGCCGGCCACGACCTTCTGCCACGGATAGAGCGAAAGCAGCACACCGAGCGCGCCGATGTAAAAAATCAGGATGCGGTAGATCACCTGATTCGTCGCGCGCGGAATGCTATGCGAGGGATCGTCGGCCTCCGCCGCGGTGATGCCGACCAGCTCCAGCCCGCCGAACGAGAACATCACGACGGCCATGGCCATGACGAGACCCGAGACGCCGTGCGGGAAGAAACCGCCATTGCGCCAGAGGTTCGAGACGCTCGCCTCGGGACCGGCCGAGCCCGAGAACAGCAGCCAGCCGCCGAAGGCGATCATGCCGGCGATCGCCAGCACCTTGACGATGGCGAACCAGAACTCGAGCTCGCCGTACGACTTCACGCTCGTGAGGTTGATGCCGTTGATCACGACGAAGAACACCAGCGCCGAGACCCACGTGGGCAGCGTCGGCCACCAGTAGTGCATGTAGATGCCGACCGCCGAAAGCTCGGCCATGCTCACGAGCACGTAGAGCACCCAGTAGTTCCAGCCGGAGAGAAAGCCCGCGAACGGGCCGAAATACTTGTCGGCGAAATAGCTGAACGAGCCGGCGACGGGCTCGTCCACGACCATCTCGCCCAGTTGCCGCATGATGAAGAACGCAATGATGCCGGCGATGCCATAGCCGAGCAGCACCGAAGGGCCGGCGGTCTGAATCGTCTGCGCAATCCCGAGGAACAGGCCCGTGCCGATCGCCCCGCCCAGCGCAATGAGCTGAATGTGGCGATTCTTGAGGCCGCGTTTTAGCTGGCCGCGGTTTTCACGCGTGTCGTTTGAAACCATGTCTCTTCCTGTCTCCGACTTATCTGCGCGGGGCCAAAGCATCCGGGCAGGATGCCGGCTCCGCTCCACGAAATAAAATTGCGCGCACAACGTTCTGCGCCGGCGCGCTGCCAGGCTTGGGGTTATCGGCCGCCAGCCCGATCGGGTGCGCCCAGTGTATAGTTGGCGCGGAAAAATATGATTTCATCTCGTACGCAGGCAAACCCTGATTGATACAATTGTCTCTCGCCTCAAACCCATCTCACGCAAGATAAATGCAAAATCTCGCGCTCGACACGATCGACATGCGGCTTCTCGCTGCACTGCAGGAGCGCGGCCGCGCTTCGAACCTCGAACTCGCGGCCGCGATCAAGCTCTCGCCCGCTCAGACGCTCAGGCGTCACCGGCGCCTCGAAGAGCTCGGCGTGATCCGGCGCTACGAGACGCGCCTCGACGCGCAGGCGCTCGGCTTCGGCGTGGTCGCCTTCATCCAGGTAACGATGGAGCGCGGGCACATGCGCGAGCTCGTCAAGTTCAAGGAACTCGTCGCGACGTTGCCGCAGGTGCAGGAGTGCTACTCCGTGACTGGCGATATCGACTACGTTCTGAAGGTGGTGGCGCGCGATCTCAAGGCGCTTTCCGAGTTCCTGCTCGATACGCTGATGCGCGCGCCCGGCGTGAACAGCGTGCAGTCGATCGTCTGCCTCGATGAACTCAAGGGGACGAGCGCGATGCCGCTGGAAGCCTGAGACGAGCGCGCCAGGTCCGTCTGGCGGGGGTTTTCGGCAAAAATGCAATTTTATCTCATCGGCGGCCTGCTCGCGGCGCAGCAGGACCGGCCGATGAAATAGTCTTGCTAAAAGCGCCATCGTGCTCTAAAAAACAGGCTAGTTAGCATGTCGACTGGCCGCCCTGGACACTGCAACGGGCGGCCTCACAAGCGCGAGCGCGACAGTCCATGAGTCTTCTTGAACTCAGAGGCGTTTCCAGGCACTTCGGCGCCATTCAGGCGCTGACCGACGTCACGTTGAGCCTGGAACCGGGCCAGGTGGTCGGACTCATGGGCGACAACGGCGCCGGAAAATCGACGCTGGTGAAGGTCATCGCCGGCAACTTCCCGCCCTCTCACGGCGAAGTGCTCATCGACGGCAAGCCCGTTCATTTCAGCAGACCCGTGGATGCCCGCGCCAAGGGCATCGAGGTCGTGTATCAGGACCTCGCGCTCTGCGACAACCTCACGGCGGCGGCCAACGTCTTTCTCGGGCGCGAGCCGCGCATCGGCATATGGCCCTTTCGCGTGCTCGATCACGCGGCCATGTACCGGCGCGCCGCCGATCTGTTCAAGGAACTGAAGTCCGAAACGCGCCCGCGCGATCTCGTCCGGCAGATGTCGGGCGGTCAGCGCCAGGCCGTGGCGATCGCGCGCACGCGACTGTCCGAGGCGCGGCTCGTGCTCATGGACGAACCCACTGCCGCGATCAGCGTGCGCCAGGTGACGCAGGTGCTCGACCTCATCAAACGCCTGTCCGAGCACGGTATTGCCGTCATTCTCATCAGTCACCGCATGCCCGACGTTTTCGAAGTCGCCCACCGTGTGGTCGTCATGCGGCGCGGGCGCAAGGTTGCGGACAAGCAGACCGCGGCGTCATCGCCGGAGGAAGTCACCGGCCTGATCACAGGAGCCATCCCCGCCGCCTGAAGCCCCCGACAGGAGACCCGAAATTGAACGATGCGCCGCAAAGGCCAAACCCCATGCCGACACTGCTTGACGACCCCCAGTCCGCGAAGACCCACACGCGCTGGAGCGGATTGCTCGCGAGCCAGGTGTTCTGGGTCGTGCTTGCCACGCTCGTTGCCTGCGTCCTGCTCTCGTTCGTCACCTCGACGTTCGCCACGCAGCAGAACCTCTTCAACGTCACGCGCAACTTCGCTTTCGTCGCCATCGTCGCGCTGGGGATGATGGCCATCATCGTCACGGGCGGGATCGACATTTCGGTCGGCTCGACGATCGGCCTGAGCGGCATCGTGCTTTCCGTCACGATGAATGCGGGCTTCCCGATCTGGGCCGGCATCGGCCTCGGCCTGCTCACGGCGGGGCTCGTCGGCCTCGTGAACGGCCTGCTCATCGCGTATCTCAACATGCAGCCGTTCGTCGTGACGCTGGGGATGCTGAGCGTAGGCCGCAGCCTCGCGCTCGTGATCTCCGGCAGCCGGACGATCTTCGAATTCGGACCCGACGGACACAAGCTCCTCGTGCTCGGCGGCGGCAAGACGCTCGGCGTGGCCAATCCCGTGTGGTTTCTGATCGTCCTCGGCGTGCTGTTCTGGTTCGCCTTCGCCTTCACGCGCTGGGGCCGCTATGTCTTTGCGGTCGGCGGCAACCGTCATGCGGCGAATCTCACCGGCGTGCCGGTGCGCCGCGTGATCTGTTCTGTCTATGTGCTGGGCGGACTGATGGCAGGCGTCGCGGCCGTTCTGGAAGTGGGCTGGCTCGGCGCGGTGACTACCGGCCTTGGCACCGGCGACGAGCTGCGTGTGATCGCCGCCACGGTGATCGGCGGCACCAATCTCGCGGGCGGCGTGGGCAGCGCGTTGGGCACGATCGTCGGCGCCGCGCTCATCGAAGTGATCCGCAACAGCCTGATCCTGCTCGGCGTCGACTCGTTCTGGCAAGGCACCGTGGTGGGCGGCTTCATCATCATCGCCGTGCTGTTCAACCGGCTGGGCGGCGAGCGGCAAGAAGACTGAACCGGTTTCAGGGAGGCGCGGCCGGACTGCACGCGGAACCGCCGGGCGCCAGCCATCACACATAACGCAAGGTTCCGCAGGAAGCCCAAGGCACGGGCGCGGGCTTTCCTTCCGATGAAGAAAACTGTACGAGACACGCGCGCCGTACAACCGGCGCCAAACAGGAGGAAACCATGAAGAAAGCGTGGAAGTATCTCGCTGCGATCGGAGGGCTCGCCATGCTGGCCTCTTCCGCCTATGCAGCGGACAAGACCCTCGCGCTGGTCGTGAAGGGCCTCGACAATCCGTACTTCGATCTCATGCACCAGGGCTGCGACCGGGCGAACAAGGAGCTCGGCAAACAGGGTTACAACTGCTACTACACCGGACCCGCGACAGCCGCGGACGAAAGCGCCGAAGTGCAGATCGTCGACGACCTGCTGACCAAGGGCGTGGCAGCGATCGCCATTTCGCCGTCGAATGCGCCGGCCATTGCCGAAGTGATCCGCCGCCGCAACGCGAAGATCCCGATCATCACCGCGGATGCCGATCTGCTGCCGAAGGACCAGTCGCTGCGCAAGGCGTATGTGGGCACCGACAACTACGAGCTGGGCGTGAAGCTTGGCGAACAGTTGAAGATGCTGATGCCCAAGGGCGGCAACATCTGCCTCGTGATGGGCAACCCCGCGGCCGAGAACATCAACCAGCGCGCCCAGGGCACGCGCGACGTGCTCTCGGGCAAGAAAGGCATCAAGAAGCTGGCGGGCGAAAACAACTGGCATGAGATCAGCGCCTGCCCGCTCTACGTGAACGACGACGCCGCGAAAGCGAACCAGATGATGCAGGACACGCTCACCGCGAACGCCGGCACGCTGCAGGCGTTCGTGTTCGAGGGCGGCTGGCCGCTCTTCGCACCCGAGGCGTATTCGCAGGTCGTCGCGCCGATCATGGACAAGATCAACAGCGGCCAGTTCGTGATCGTTTCAGCCGATACGCTCGGGCCGGAGCTGCAGGCCCTCAAGGATCACAAGGTCAACGCGCTGGTCGGGCAGCGGCCTGAGGAAATGGGCTATCAGGCGGCGATGGTGATGCGCGATCTGGCGGAGGGGAAGACGGTGAAGCCGATCGTTCACACGGGTCTCGACGTTTGCACCTGGAAAAACGCGGATACGTGCCTGAAACATTGAGCGCGTAGCCGGGCGCGAGCCGGGGCCCGGATAGCCCGGCTTGCGCAGGAGGTTCGGCGGGTGGCGAGCCAGACCTTCCAGCGACCGCATCAAAACGTCAGACGGTGCTCGACTGCGCGCCGAGCACGCGCTGTTTGACGTCGGCCAGCGCGGCCAGACAACGATCTCGCCAGGCCCGCCGTGCAGGCAGATTCTCCGCGGCGGTCACCTGCCTGCACTGTCTCTCAACTTCAGCGACCAGATCGGGTCCCCATTCGCGCGCATCCGCCTGCTCTTTCGCGAGGCCGTAGTACATCGGGCCAAGGTTGCGGCAATATTCGGCGATGCCGTGCTGCGCATTCAGGTCGATCGTCTCGAACGGCCCCATGAAGAACCATCGCAGGCCGAGACCGTCCGCGATCGCGCGGTCTATATCGGCGACGCTGCACACACCGTCTTCCACGAGGCGAAACGCCTCGCCGAGCAACGCGCCCTGCAGCCGGTTGACGACGAAGCCGTTGATTTCGCGGGAAAGCCGGATGGGCGCCTGCCCCGCACGCACCATCAGCGCGGCGGCGCGCTCGACGACGCCATCGTCGGTCCAGGGAGCGGGTACCAGTTCGACGAGCGGAATCAGATGCGGCGGATTAATCGGATGCACGACGAGGCATCGCGCGCGGTTCGCCAGATGGTCGGTGAACGACGACGCGGGCAGACCCGAAGTCGAACTGGCGAGCACGACATCGCGCGCCGCGAGCGTATCGATTCGACGATACAGATCGCGCTTGATCTCAAGGCGCTCGGGCGCGCTTTCCTGCACGTAATCGACGCCGTCGAGCGCATCCTCCAGCGACGCGCAGACCCGCACGGGCGCAATCGTCGATTCGACGCCGTCGCGCACAAGCGCATTGCTCACGAATGTACTCGCCTGTCGGGCGACCTCCGGCGCGGCGTCCCACACCCTGACGTCGAACCCGGCCCGTGCAAATACCAGCGCCCACGACGACCCGACCACACCACATCCTGCAACGGCAACCTTTACCATAAGCTCTCCAGAATTTTCGGACCACGTGCGTGAACCGGAACGAACGCGCACATGCAACTGATTCGAAACAACGTATTTTCCAGGCTAAAGATCCAGCACAAGTAGCGGCCCGCGGCTGCCCGAGCAGCAGATCATCATGGTGTCGCCCTTCGCCCGTTCGGCCGCACTCAGTACGTGGTCGCGATGGTCGGGCTCACCGGACAGCACACGTGATTCGCAAACGCCGCACACCCCCTGTTCGCACGAGGACGGCATCGCGAATCCGGCATCTCGCAGCGTCTGCAGAATCGTATTCCCCTCTGCGACGAACAGCTGTTTTCCGCTGCGCTCCAGCCGCACCTCGAAGCCCCCTGCTGCAGCGATTCCCGTCGTCGCCGAAAAGCGTTCGAGATGCACTTTCTCCGACGGCAGGCCTGTCGCTGCGTCGACGAACGCATCGACCATCCTCTCTGGACCGCAGCAATAGAACTCACTGCCGGCGGGCGCGGCCTCGATGACCTTCGCAATATCGACGCGTCCGTCCCCGGGATGATCCGAGCGCACGATGCGAACCTTGTCTCCGTAGCCACGCAACGCCTCACCGAAGACGGTCTTCGCATCGCTGCGGACCGCGTAGTGCAATTCCCATGACGCGCCGCGGCGCTCCAGGTCGACGAGCATCCCGTAAAGCGGCGTGATCCCGATGCCGCCGGCGATCAACACGCTGTGGCTCGCGGTGCGTACGAGCGGGAAGTGATTGCGCGCCTCGCTTACGAAGTACACGTCTCCGACGTGCGCCTCGCGTGCGAGAAAACGAGACCCGCCCCGCCCCGTTTCGTCGGTCTGCACCGCGACCCTCAGGCGCCCGTCGTCGCCCGGCAGAAGCGAATACTGGCGCACCAGATCGTCTCTCAGCTGGAGATCCACGTGCGCGCCAGGTTCGTAAGAGCAGAATGGCGAACCGTCGAGCGTAGCGAATTCATAGATGTTCACCTGTTCGGCGGCCAGCCTGATTGCCATCAGCCTGACGGGCCACATGCTGCGATTGAGCAAACCTTTCATCGAATTTCAGAAACGGTGAATGATCCCAAGCCGGACGACAGCCTGATGATCCGTTGCCGAGGGCGACACACCCGTAATGGATGCCACGGCGGGTTGATTCAGCGAGTCTTTACCAGTCGCCTTCTGGTAGATCGCAATGGCATAGAGTTCGGTGCGCTTGGAAAGGAAATACGCAGCGGACAGGAGTCCCTGGTGATACGTCACACCGCCGGTCGGCCCGGCCTTTCCACTCACGCTCGATCCGTGCAGATAGTCGTATGCGGCCGCCACCTGAAATGCGGGGCCGAATGAATATCCGCCGTTGATTTCCACGTCGTTGAAAATCGCGGAACCGGCAAAGCCGAGTGGATTGGGTCCCGAGGTCAGATCGCCGAGATTGGCGAAATTTATGTGACTGAACGTGGCGCCGACGGTGCCGTCGCCGATCTGATACCGCGCTCCGCCTTCCGCGATGCGCAGGGAACGTGCGGACGCGTAACCCGAAAACACCGGATTCGACGAGGCCTCGGTTGCCGAGCCGATGGATCCCATGTTGTTGCTCGTCGCCGGGCCGGACGTCCCGCCCGTGCCGAAGTACGAGAGGTTGGGATTGCGCGCGTCGGTGTACCCCGCCGCGACGGTGAGCGGACCGCTTGCATAGCTCACGGCTCCCGACCAGAACTGCTTGCCGGTGAAATTGCCGGCGACGCCACCAAGCCCGTACATGCCACCGACGGTAAAGCCATGGAAAGTCGCCGACTTGAACTTGATCGTATTGTTGATGCGCTGCGAGTGCCCGAGATCGTCGATGTCGTCCGGATGCGCGCCCATATGTCCCGGCACGAGCCCCGCCACGGACGTCGGGAAAACAAAGTCGGTCATCGTGTTGTACTGGCGCCCGACCGTCACGGTGCCCATCGGCGCGGACAGACCGACGAACGCTTGTCGCCCGAACATCAGGCCACCTTGCGCGAGGCCTCCAGTATTGATGTTGAAACCGTTTTCGAGGGTGAAGATCGCCTTGAGACCGCCACCGAGATCCTCAGCACCCGTAATCCCCCAACGCGTGCCGCCGATGCCGGACGCGCCGTCGACGAGCGCCACCTGCGACTTGCCGTTGTGTGCCCCTGGGGCTGCGCTCGTCTGTACGCTATTCGTGTACATCAATCCCTCGTCGATCAGACCGTAGAGTGTCACGCTGGACTGCGCGTGGGCCTGTCCGGCGACGAACCCCAAAAACACGATACCGAGTCTCCTGTCCATTCTCATGATATATAGTCTTCCTAATTGTTATGTCGATTGCCGATTGGGAATCGGCATTTTTACGGCTCAGGATGCGACGATCGCGGACTTCCCCCGTTTCAGACGGGCCGCAAGGGTCAGCACCGCAATGCTCGCGATGACGAACACTCCGCAGACGATGGGAAAACCCGCGGTCAGGCTACCCATCCATCCCTGCACGCGGCCGATCATCGCGATCACGACGAAGCCGGTCATACTGCCCATCGCATTGACGAACGCGATACCGGTGGCGGTGATTTCCTTCGGCAGATACGACTGGGGCATCGTCCAGAAGATGGTATTGACCGAATAGACAGCGACATTCGCGATGACGAAGCCCACGATCGTCGCCGCCGGTCCGGCCGAAATCGTGACGACCACGTAGCCCAACGCGGCGACCAGCAGCAGGAAGAACGTGTGATAGACGCGCTCGCGCGTCCGGTCCGAGTGGCGGGCGATGAAGAACATGCCGACCACGGCCACGAGCGGCGGAATGGCCGCGACCGGCCCTATCCAGTGCAGCGGCAATCCGAACGAGCGGACGATCTGCGGCAGCCACGCACCGAGCGTCGCGAGTCCGCCGTAGATGCCCGTATTGACGGCGGCAAGCAGCAGCACGGTCGGGTGCCGCACGACGTCGCGCAGCCGCGCGTGCGGACTGCTGCCAGCCAGCAGCGCTTCGCGGTCGATCGTCGTCTGCAGCCAGCTCCGCTCGTCGGGCGTAAGCCAGTGCGCCTGGGCGGGCCGGTCCGTGAGATAGAGCAGCGTGATGATGCCGAGCGCGATGGCGGGAAAACCTTCGAGCAGGAACAACCACTTCCAGCCGGCCAGGCCAAACAGGCCGTTCATCTGCAGTATCGAGCCCGACACGATGGAGGCCACCGCATACGATGCGGGAATCGCGTACGCGAATACCGCGTTGTAGCGTGCCCGATACGAGTACGGAAACCAGTAGCTGATGTACAGCAGCATGCCAGGCGCCAGGCCCGCCTCGGCGGCACCGAGCAATGCCCGCAGCACATAGAACGAGGTGGGCCCCGTCTCGAACGCCATCAGCATCTGCACCAGCCCCCATGCGATCGCGATCCGCGCGATCGTGAGGCGTGCGCCGTAGCGAGCCATCATCATGTTGCTCGGGACTTCCAGCAGCGAATAGGCGAAAAAGAATACGCCCACGCCGATGCCGAAGGTGGCGCTGGTCAAACCGAGATCCTTGTTCATCTGCAGCGCGGCGAAGCCGAGATTGCCACGGTCCAGCACGGCGACGAAGTTCAGCGCGAACATCAGCCAGGTCATACGGCGACCGACCTTGCGAATTGTCTCCGGGCGATCGTCTGCTCTTGCTGCGAGTCGACCCAGTGCATCCGGCAACTCGACCGGAGCGTCTGCGTGGGGTTCCATGCGGGGTGTCTCTCCATCCTGACAGGTTATGTTGTGAGCCGTCGGCGCGCCTGCGTTGGAACGCGCCTTGTCCGGCTATCGACCGTCCGTCGCGTTGACGGGCGGGCGCAAGTCAGCCCGCGTCCAGTGCCCGCTCGGGTTCGCCCGCTTTACGCACAGCGAGTTCCAGATTCTGCTCGTAGGCCTGCTGCCAGTCGAGCTTGTCCGACGCGATGAACGAGCCGCCCCTCGCACCGAGATAGACATCCGGATTGTCGACCGCCTCCGGCGCTTCGCCGTTCTCCACGAGCGCGCGCGCCGCCTGGATCAGGCGACGACGCGTCACCATGATCATCCGGTCGCTCGCGGCCAGATGCTCGAAGGTGCGATCGACGACTGCCCCCATGCTCTCGATCACCGCCTGGTCCTGCCGCCCGATGCCCTGAATGCCGGTGAAGCTCACCGTGCGCTGCTGCTCGCGATCGATGAAGTAATCATTCTCGCGATTGGCCACGAGCCGCCAGCGGCCGAACCAGTCGTTGGTACGCGGCAGGAACTCCATATCGGCCGCGAGACCCGGAATCGGTTCCCCGGTCTTGAGCGTCTGCAGCGGCATGGTCCGCTTGTCCCAGGCAATACGATAGGACATCGTATGTTCGTCATCCATCGGCACGTTGATCGTGCATGCGATCAGATCGTTGAAGCTGCCATTGGGCGTGAACGTGAAGAACGGGAACAGGAAGTGGGCAAAGCGATAATACAATTCGCCCTGCTCGGCGGCGCGATACGCCGCGTACATCGTACCCCACGGCGTTTCCTTCACGCTGTATTCCGGCGCGCGGCCCACGATACCCCATTTGTGCATCGATTCGGGATCGACTTCGTCGACCTCCAGACCGCCGACATGAAGAAAACCGAAGTGCGACGTGTCGATATCGCCCTCGGCCGACTGAAGCCAGTTGCAGTCGCGCTGATGAACGAACACCGACCGCTCGCCTTCCGGAATCTGCAGGCAGTCCATGTTCGGGAACGCCGGCGGCTGCTCGCGCGGCCCCATGTAGGCCCACACGAGGCCCGTGCGCTCCAGCACCTTGTATGCCTTCGCCTTCACGCGGTTCTTGAAGTCCTGCTCGGGCGGCACGTTGGGCATGTCGACACAGTTGCCTTCGGTGTCGAATTTCCAGCCGTGGTAGACGCAGCGCACCCCGCCTTCCTCATTACGACCGAAATACATCGACGCGCAGCGGTGCGGGCAGCGGTGATCCATCACACCGACCTTGCCATCGGTGTCGCGGAACGCGATCAGGCGTTCCCCCAGCAACATCACGCGCAGCGGCTCCCCATCGCGGACAAGCTCGGATGAGAGACAGACCGGCACCCAGAACTGTCTCATCAGTTTGCCCATGGGCTTATCGGGGCCCACCTGTGTCAGCAGATCGTTATCGGAAGCAGCAAGCATTGAAATTCTCCAGGCAAAAGATTCACATATCAGCGCGCCGGGCGCCGTCGAAGTCGAAGCAGGGATGAACTACCGGTCTCGTGGACCGGTGCGCCGTACGGATGGCGTGCGGGCTATCGCTAATGTGCGACTGCACACGGTTGTGAAAAGATATGACGTGGATCAACGACGAACAATATCGGTTCGTGAAATCAGTTTTTTGGCTACTGGAAAACTGGAGTGGGGAGTGGACTACTGGAATCAGTTGCGCCTGTTCATTCAGATTGCCGAGACGGGCAGCATGAGCAGGGCCGCCGAAGCGCTCGGGCAATCGAACGCTGCGGCCAGCCGGTATCTCGCGGAGCTGGAGCGCCGCCTTTCTGTGCGGCTCGTCGAACGGAACACAAGGCGCCTGTGGCTCACGGAGTCGGGCGAAGCGTTCTACGCTCGCTGCAAGAGCGCTGTCGCCGAAATCGAGGAGGCCGAAACGGCGGCAGCGGCAGCGACGGCGCACGTTGCGGGAAATCTGCGCGTCACGGGGCCGCTCTCATTTTGCATGATCCACATCGGGCCATTGCTACCCTTGTTCAGACAGCGTTATCCCGATGTGATCGTCGAGGTGATTGCAGCCAATCGCTACGACAACATCATCGATAGCGGAATCGATGTCGCGTTCAGGACGCGCTACGCGGAACCCGATTCGAGCATCACTGTGCGGCGTCTCGCGCGCACCTCACGAGCGATCGTCGCGTCGCCGTCATATCTCGCGAGGCGGGGTACACCGACGCATCCCGATGACCTGGACGAGCACGATTTCCTGACCTATCTGCACACGACCTATCCGAAGGACCTGCATTTCGAGCGCGACGGCGAAACCATCACGAAAACGATACGCGGCGTGGCAAGCGCAAACGAAGCGCAGATTCTCAGACAGGCCGCGCTCGGTGGGTTAGGTATGCTCGTTCAACCCAACTATTTGCATTACGACGACGTGCGCGCCGGGTCACTCGTTCGCGTATTGCGCGACTGGAAGCTGCCGTCGATCGATATCAATATCGCGTATCCGAGCAGCAGCTATCTTCCGGCGCGCTCGCGGGCATTCATCGACTTCGTCATCGAGCATTTCAGGGCAATGAAATTCGAGCAGAAATGGACAGACCGGTTTGCGGAAGCAGGGTCATAAGTTTGACTAACAGATTTTCCCGCATTTGGCCTGCCAATGTTTGGCGTTTGGTGAAACCGTGTTTTCTGTGCCCCTATTCCTGGTATCACTCCAACAAGGAAGGAATCCATATGCGCCTTAAAAATCATCGTTTAGGTTACCTGCTGGCGTGCAGTGCGTTGTCGCTGACTGCCATGTCTTATACCGGCGCTGCTTTCGCGGCACCGGTCACGAGATCGGCAAAGGTCCGACTGAACCACGTGTTCGCGACGCTGCAGACCGGGCAGCCTGACCAGAAGCCGGAGGATATCGCCGCCTGCCGCAAGCAGGTGTCGTCTGCGAACTCGCGGTATCTGGGTATTACCGTCAGCACGCAATATTCGATCGATTCACAAACGCTGCTCATGAGCGCAGCGTCGATGCTACCGTCTCCGCAGGCTATAAAGCCGGCATTGCTCACGATCGAACTTGCGCCGCTGGGCATTGAGGGGCAGTACGCGTTCGGCGCGTTCCATCCTGATACGCTGCCGAACAATTATGTGTTGTTCTCGATCGGAACCCATTTCAAGGGCGCCAAATCGTCGATTCTGGTACTCAACAAGGGCAAGGCTTACAACTGCCTGGTCACCAGTGATGCGTCGCCGTTCAACAGTGCCTTGAGCGAAAAGTTCGAGGCTAATCAGCAATAAGGCATAGGCACACAGCTGCGCTTCGATGGCATCCGTGAGCACTTGGCGCGCTATGCTTTTGCACAGCGCGCCATCGCCAGTGAGATGCCGCCCGGGCCATAGCGCTTGACGGTCAGCGTCTCGCGGCGTCCATTGAGGTAATAGTCGTAGCGGAAGGTGACGGTACCGCCAGGCGATGCCGTCAGGCTCGTTCGGACGTGGTCCTTGATATCGTCACAACCGCAATGCTGCACTTAGATCGTCGTGCTCGAAGGCGCTTGCCATGCGGACGATCTCTGCGCGCCTGCAGCCAACCTCCTCGGCAACTGCTTGCCATGTCCGGGTCACGTCCGCCACCTCACGAATCGTGGCCCGAGCCTGTTTCAGCGACAAGCCGAAAAACTCCGCCGCATTTTCCAGGAGGCCGACCGAACACGTCCCCTCGTCGAGATCGATGTTGGTCGTCAGGATGCGCGCCTTGACGTCGGTTGGCGTGGGATTGAGGTCATAGGCCGGTGATAATACCCAGCCGTCGCGGCCGGCCCAGAGGAAACCGTGGTTGCGCAAATGGTCGTCGACATTGGAGATCAGAACATTGAAGGTCACGCGGCGATACAACTGTGCGGCATCGGCCCGCGCCTTCGCACCGTGTTGTGTCAGTACATCAACCAGTTCGGGATAGCTGCCGCGTTGGCCGTCCCGCGATCCTGTCATCGACATGGCCGAGAGAAAGGGAATGCGAATACTCCCGGCTCGATCGAAGCGACGCGACAGCAGCACAGGCTTGCCCGCTACCTGGAGCAGTTCGTGATGCGGGGTGGAAATGCCGGCACGTTCAGCCAATCGGAGGGCGACTTCCTCCCAGGCCTCGATACTGTATTCGTCGGTCTCTTTGGGGAATTTGGCAATCGACAAATGGCCGTGCTGGTCGATGACCGAGGCCTTGGGACGTGCGCCGCCGAGTGACGACCCAAGCGCGAAGATCAGTTGCAAATCCTCATCGGTCTCCTCGTCCCGCAGGATGCGCTCGGTGATTTGCAGCAGCCGCCCCAATTCGATCAGCGCAGGGACACCGGCAGGCACGGGCGCCTGGAGTTCGTCTTCTCCGTTCCAGCGAAATCGCAGCGCGCCCAAGCGCGTTTCATCCGCTACGCCCAGCAGATAATCCAGTTCACCTAGCGTGCGGACGCGCCGTCCTTCACGTTCCGCTTGTCGACGCTCCGCGCGCTGCATGAGGCGGCGTCCCCATGTATCGGGCGCCGAATCGCCAATCGAACCAAAGATGGATTGGTCAGGCGGCGGTGGGAAGACACCGCGCGTCAACGCCAGCGCCGGCTCAATCGAAAAGCGCTCGACGTCGGCCAGCCAGGTCTCGTCATATTCGAACGTGACCGTTTCTTCCCGACGCGACGCATGGCGCCGGAGCAGTCCCACCGGTTGCGGCGTGCCGGCGAGATCGATATGTACCTCGACATCAACCATGGTCGCCCTTCCCTCCGCCGCCACGCGGCAACCGGACCCGCTGAGGCAATGCGGCAGTTGCCAGCGACTGCCCCACTGTATCCCGGGCGGCGTCGGCAACCTCCAGTAGTCCATCCAGGAGCCCAAGCGCCTGCAGCACGGCCGCATAGATGCCGATGCTGACGCCGGGATCACCCGCCTCGACCCGCTGCAAAGTCGCTCTTGACGTGAAAGCCCGTTCGGCAATCACAGCCATGGTCAACCGGCGGCGGCGGCGCGCGTCGTGAATATCGGCGCCCAATTTGCGCAGCGCCCGCCGAACGCCGGCTGAGGGAGCGTGAGGGGTCGGCATTTTGCTATCTTCATGAGACTCTAATGACGTTAATGTATCACGAAGATAGCATTTATGCTCAATTCAACTAAACTGGTAGAGCAGCTTGACGTCATACGGACATGGGGCGCGCTCATCGCGAGTTTTTGACGACCACGACCTGCGTGCAACGGTCCGCCGAGCACATAGTCGACCTCCCGCCCTCGCGAAGCCACAGGCAGGCCCGCCGACGCTTCGTTGGCCGCCTTTACATTTACACAGCAAACACTGCTTGCACTAATAACGGAAAACGGAAGGAAAGGGCCGTTCGCCCGAACGGCGAATGAGTCTTGTCGACCCATATCGGACGCTCGACCGGTGGTCGCGACAAGAGCCGCTTCCAACGTACAAGGGCCGTTCGCGCGGCCGGCTCGGGCGCAATAGACGTGCGAAAGAGTACGATGCGCAACAAGACGCGATGAGGCGCGGATTCATCGGCGGTTTTCAGGATGGACCGCACCATTTTTTGCACGCTGCCGTAGAGATCATCGAAGGTGCTCGCTGCGCTTGCCCCCGGCTAACCGCGTTCGTTTGCCGAAGCTTCGGTATCCGTCCCCGAGCGCATCAAATCGAAAACCCTTACATTTCGCGGATTTAGTCCGTTTCAGCCTGCAAGAATTTCGTTTGAGCAGGGGTGTTAAGAAACGCATATGAGTCGAAGTGCTTTTCCAGCAACTCCACAAACAAATCCACAGTGCGTCGAACGCCATCGAGTCGAAGCTCTAAGTCGGGTGAACGCCCTCGCGCTCCCACTGAAGCGGGGCTTGCCCGCCCGTGAGCCACTTCATGACGCTTGTGCACCACCTCATCGACGAAGAAGCGATCCGGACTGGTTTTAATCGCATCGGTGGCAATGCCGAGATAGCTCGCGATATCGGCAATAGTCTCCATTTCAGAGTTTTGCAAATGAGGAGCGAAGACGGAACTCTCAATCCGACAGGCATGGCCGTCATAGATGGAGTTGACAAAATCCAATCGCTTTTGCCATTTTTTCTGCGACTGAGCGTCTGATAGACCCTTGAACTGTGCATTCATGGCCGTGGGCAAGAAGCGCAGGGACAAATCCAAGTTTTGGAGCCCAAGCGCAGACGCTGCTCGAAGAAAGCTCTCCGTAGCTTCGTTTAATGACTGCTCCAGCGCGCCGTATAGATGGACATAAAACAGCCCGCGAAGAATTTTAACTTCTTCGGTATCTATTGGAGGCACTTCAGCCGATTCCGTCGCCTTAATATGTGAAAGTAATGTTCGTATTTCCCGAAATCTTTCGGCCATCGGGGTGCGTGAGATTAATAGTGCCATTTTTATAGCAAATGATCGCGCACCAATTCAATTCTTCCACTCACCATCCGTTTGTTGTTTGTTCCGGCTGTTGTGAGTTTTTTTAGTTCCTTATTGCCAACGAGGTCCCGCAGTTTTTTAATATCAGGTACAGTTCCGGCCTGAATGGCTAAGGCAGTTCCAACAGATAGTGCTTCAAAAAGATTTGCCGGCGTAATAGTGGACTGGCCTCGCGTTATTCCATGTGGAAAGGCCGTCGCTAAAGCTGATAGAGATTTTTTGAATAGGTTGATTTTAGAAGGCGAGATGAGTTTGCTAGAATTTTCCCTCATGTAATTATTGAGAAAATCTTTGACACTCTTTTCAAAATTATTGTAGTTATAAAGATATGCGAAATATCTGAGAGCATATTCCTCCGAAGTGCCATTCTTAGTGTCACTCTCCCGTAGTCGCACCGCCTTTTTGAAATCGTCAAGGGCAGCCATTTTTTTCAACGAATCATTGAAAGGCCCACGATAAATGCAATTCCGTATTTCTTGATTCGTCAAAAGAACGCCGCCCGTATTCAGTCTCTCAAAAAGGTCGAAGCGAACATTGAGGTCACTTTTGTCGTTGAGCACAGTGACTCGAATCGGGCGCGTCATAAACATGAGCTGCATCGATTTTGGAAGCTCACTGAACCTCAGATCGTTTAATGCGCTCAGTTTTTCAAGATCAGAAATCCCAAGCGGAGCTTTTCGGTTAATGGATCCAAGCAGCTTTGGGCTATCTCCGACAAAGTGGGCAATCGTCGATAGGCGTTGAACCCCATCGACAATTTCCCATGTTGCGTCAGGATTCGTTGCCATAAAGAGGCTCGGCACAGGGATTCCAAGAAAAATCGACTCTATAAGCTCCGATTCGCGTCCCTCGTTCCATACAAACTGCCGCTGGTACTCAGGGGGAACGAAGATGGCGCCCTCGACGAACATGTCGTAAATCTGCCGGATGGTCATGTCGTAACTGTCGAACGACACCAGTCGACGTTCACTGTCCAGCTGTTGTTGGAGTTCAACGAATGAGAGGGGGGCGTTTGACATATGTTAGTAATCTTGTAGTGTCGGATTCTGCTTCGACTCGATCTCTCGTCCTTTCGGACTGTATGTGACCGGAGGATTGTCTAAGGGTGTGGAATAGCGGAAACAATACAACAGCGGACCGAACTGCACTAGGGGCAGATGGCGGGTGACAAGTGGGATCAGCGACGCTGTTGCCGGCGTCTACGCAAATCCGCGAACGCCTCGACAGATTCCCCAGAGCGAGCGTCGGCCATCGGGATGGATTTGCCGTTCGAACGACCATCGGGGCGCTCGGCTGACTGGCCGAGTCTGGCCGCTATCTGCCCGATGTCTATTGACGTAGGTTCGATCTGACATGGAGTCCGGCTCACAAAGATCCAGGAGCGAGAAAATTAACTCTCCATAAGCTATGTCATCCCAATTTCCAACCCGACGACAATCGGGAGCCGTGGTCAGAAGCCGCCCCCTGTCAATCGAGCTACTGACACGTTGGCGCCCAGGCGATCAAGCCGCTGTCGTAGCGTTCCAGATACCGTCACGTATACCGTCAACGCCGATGACGGTATCAGGAAGGTCTCTGCGCACGCCCCCCCGTATACCGTCAGAAATACCGTCAAATTGGGCCCGCTACCACTCGGCACGGAATCTGATTGACATGAAAAAATCCCCGTATATTTCAATAGGTTAGAAATCGACCCCGGCAATTTATCACCGGAGCACCGATTATTTATCCGTCGACGTAACCAATTGATTTAAAAGAGGATTTTTTCACCCCTCACTCCCACTCAATCGTCGCCGGCGGCTTCCCCGAAATGTCATAAACAACACGATTAATCCCACGCACCTCATTAATGATGCGATTCGACACATGCCCAAGCAGTTCATGCGGCAGATGCGCCCAATGCGCCGTCATGAAGTCGAGCGTCTGCACCGCGCGCAACGCGACGACATACTCATAAGTACGCCCATCGCCCATCACACCCACGCTCTTCACGGGCAGAAACACCGCGAACGCCTGGCTCGTGAGTTCGTACCACGACTTGCCAGTCTCCTTGTCGATCGTGCTACGCAGCGTCTCGATGAAGATCGCATCGGCACGGCGCAGCAGATCCGCAAAGTCGCGTTTCACTTCGCCGAGAATGCGCACGCCGAGGCCCGGGCCCGGGAACGGATGGCGATACACCATCTCGTGCGGCAGACCGAGCTTCACGCCCAGTTCGCGCACTTCGTCCTTGAAGAGTTCACGCAGCGGTTCGAGCAGCTTGAGGTTGAGCGTTTCCGGCAGACCGCCCACGTTGTGGTGGCTCTTGATCGTGTGCGCGGCCTTCTTGCCCTTGCCGGCCGACTCGATCACATCGGGATAGATCGTGCCTTGCGCGAGCCATTTGGCGTCGGTGAGCTTGCCCGCTTCGGCCTGGAACACCTCGACGAACTCCGCGCCGATAATCTTGCGCTTCGCTTCCGGGTCGGTCACACCCGCGAGCTTCGACATGAATGCTTCGCTCGCGTCGACATGGATCACCTTCACGCCGAGGTTGTCGGCGAACATCGACATCACCTGCTCGGCTTCGTTCAGACGCAGCAGGCCGTGATCGACGAACACGCAGGTCAGCTGGTCGCCGATCGCACGATGCAGCAGCGCCGCCGCCACCGACGAATCCACGCCGCCCGAGAGGCCGAGAATCACGTGCTCGTTGCCCACCTGCTTGCGGATAGCCTCGACGGCTTCGTCGATGTAGTGGCCCATCTCCCAGTCGGCCTTGGCGCCGCAGATGCCGAGCACGAAACGCTCGAGCATCGCGCGGCCCTGCACCGTGTGCGTGACTTCCGGGTGCCATTGCAGGCCGTAGAAGTGGCGCGCTTCGTCGGCCATTGCCGCGATCGGGCACGACTCCGTCGAGGCCATCAACTGGAAGCCCTGCGGCATTTCCGTAACCTTGTCGCCATGGCTCATCCATACCTTGAGCATGCCGTGGCCTTCGCTCGTGCGGAAGTCTTCGATGCCTTCGAGGAAGCTCGTGTGGTTGCGCGCGCGCACTTCGGCGTAGCCGAATTCGCGCAGATGGCCGCCGTCCACCTTGCCGCCGAGCTGCTCGGCCATCGTCTGCATCCCGTAGCAGATACCGAGCACCGGCACGCCCAGTTCGAAGACGGCTTGCGGCGCGCGCGGCGTGTCGGTGTCGGTGACCGAGTTCGGGCCGCCCGAGAGGATGATGCCCTTCGGTGCGAATTCGCGAATGAACGCGTCGTCCACATCGTACGGATGGATCTCCGAATAGACGTGGGCTTCGCGCACGCGGCGCGCGATGAGCTGGGTGACTTGCGAGCCGAAGTCGAGAATCAGGATTTTGTCGTGCATGGCTGCGGACGAGACCTAAAAAAAGAACGGATACAGAAAGCCGCGCGACAGTGCAAACGCGCGCAGCGTGAATTCATCAGGACCAACAAGGCAGCGCACTACGGCGGAACCGGGTAGCGCAAATTCGGGTGTGCTCTGGACGCTGCTTTGGACGCATTGAGTCTGGTGCTTCGGAGGCCGGGTCTGCGCGCGGCCTCAGCCACGCAGCGGCGGCCTCGGTGCGTCGGCCGCTTCGTCGCGAGCCGCCTGGCGAGCCTCTTGAGCTTGCGCCGTGCTGGCGGGCGGCGGCGTGACCGGCGCTGGACGGGGCGTCACCGGCGCAACGGCTGCGGGCGTCACGGTCGGGACTTCCACGACGGGCTCGACCGGCGCTGCGGGCCGTTTCGCCTCGCGCGCGCCGCCCCACGCCATCGCTCCCAGAAAGCCCGGCTTCGCGTACGTGACCGGCTCGTCGCGACGCTCGGGCCGCTGCTTCTCCGCCTTACGCTGCTGCGCTGAGGCGCCGTTCGCCAGCCCTTTCTGGCGCTTGCGCACCGCGCCCGCGAGCCGCGCGCCGCCGAGGCCGAGGATGATCAGCCACACCCCAACCGCACCGGCCACCAGTTGGCCCAAACCCGTGAGCCGCGGCGCACGCAGCCCAATCAGCCAGACCAGCATCAGCACGCCGGCAATCCAGTTGACGTGCCCCACGGTGCGGCCCACTGGCACGGTCATCTCCCCGTGGAAGGCCGCGCGCAGCGCGAGCCACGCGAAACCCAGCAGCACCACGCCGAAAGCCTGCCCAACGACCGCCGGCTGCGTTTGCACCAGTTGCAGCGCGTCGTAGACCTGGGTCCAGGGCGTGAGAACGAACAGCACGCCGAACCCCAGCAACGTCAACGCATCGACAACCAGCAGCACGCGCAGCAGCGGCTTCATCGGGGTTTAGTCCACGTGATAGTTGGGCGCTTCCTTCGTGATCTGCACGTCGTGCACGTGCGACTCGTGCAGGCCGGCGCCGGTAATCTGCACAAACTCCGCCTTCGCATGCAGCTCTTCGATCGTACGGCAGCCGCAGTAGCCCATCGAGGCGCGCACGCCGCCGATCAGTTGAAACAGGATCGCGTTGATGGGGCCCTTGTAGGCGACACGGCCTTCGATGCCTTCCGGCACGAGCTTGTCGATGTTCGCCGAGTTGTCCTGGAAGTAGCGGTCCGCGGCGCCGTCCTTCATCGCACCGACCGAGCCCATGCCGCGATACGACTTGTACTGGCGGCCCTGATACAGGAACACGTCGCCCGGCGACTCTTCGGTGCCCGCGAACATGCTGCCCATCATCACGGCGTTCGCGCCGGCGGCCAGCGCCTTCGAAACGTCGCCCGAGTAGCGCACGCCGCCGTCGGCGATGCACGGCACGCCCGTGCCCTTGAGCGCTTCCGAGACATTGGAGATCGCGCTGATCTGCGGCACACCCACGCCGGCCACGATCCGCGTCGTGCAGATCGAGCCCGGCCCGATACCGACCTTGACGCCGTCCGCGCCGTACTCGACGAGCGCGCGCGCCGCATCGGCCGTGGCGATGTTGCCGCCGATCACATCGACGTGCGGGAAGTTCTTCTTGACCCAGCGAACGCGCTCGAGCACGCCCTTGCTGTGGCCGTGCGCCGTATCCACGACGATCACGTCCACGCCGGCCTGCACCAGCAACTCGACGCGCTCCTCGTTGTCCGGACCGACGCCGACTGCCGCGCCCGCGCGCAGCTTGCCGTGCTCGTCCTTGCAGGCAGCCGGGTGCTCGGTCTGCTTGGTGATGTCCTTGACGGTCATGAGACCGCGCAGCTCGAACGCGTCGTTCACGACCAGCACGCGCTCGAGGCGGTGGCTGTGCATGAGCGCCTTGGCTTCGACGAGCGGCGTGCCTTCCTTGACGGTCACGAGGCGCTCGCGCGGCGTCATGATCGAGCGCACCGGCTCATCCAGGCGCGTTTCGAAACGCAGGTCGCGGTTCGTGACGATGCCGACGAGCTGCGCGCCTTCCACGACCGGGAAGCCCGAAATGCCATGCTGCTGCGAGAGCGCGATGACGTCGGCGACCTTCATTTGCGGCGGAACCGTAATCGGATCGCGCACGACGCCCGACTCGAAGCGCTTCACCTTCGCGACCTCGCGCGCCTGCTCGGCCGGCGTGAGGTTCTTGTGAACGATGCCGACACCGCCCTGCTGCGCCATGGCGATTGCCAGACGGCCTTCCGTGACGGTATCCATAGCAGCCGACACGAGCGGAATGTTCAGGGAGATATTGCGGGTCAGCCGGGTCTTCAGGCTGGTGTCGCGCGGGAGAACGTCGGAAAAGGCGGGGACGAGGAGCACGTCATCGAACGTGAGTGCTTTCTGGATCAGACGCATGGCAAATCCTATAGGCGCAAAAGCAGATTATACGCGATAGCGCCCTGGAAATCATCAGCGCTAACAGTAGCTTAGCGCCGTTTTCGGGATTATTTCCACGCTCCGGCCGCGCCGGTGGGCGCTATGCGTGCGCGCCGCGCCTCCGACCCGAATATCGGACGCACGCTGCAGGATTGAACAAGACGGGTGCGCACGCCTCCAGTTATGCTTCGGGCCGTCCTATCAAAGCGGCCCGATTGCACGATTGGGCCACCCGAAGTTTCTGGAGGCAATAGAAATGCAGCGTGGTGTGTTGTACGGCGTGCTCGCCGGCGCGTTATGGGGAACGGTGTTCGTCGTGCCCCGGCAACTGGCGGAGTTCTCGCCACTGCTCCTGGGCGCGGGCCGCTATGTGATGTATGGGCTCGTCTCGCTCGCCGCGCTCGTGCCCATGCTGCGCCGCGTCTGGCCGCGCCTGACGCGCGCCGATCTTGTCGCGCTCGTGAAACTCGCGCTGGTGGGCAACGTGCTGTATTACCTGTTTCTCGCTAGCGCCATCCATCTGGTAGGCATCGCGCCGGCCTCGCTGATCGTCGGCGTGCTGCCCGTCACGGTCACGCTGCTCGGCCGCCGCGACCATGGCGCCGCGCCGCTTTCACGCCTCGCCTTGCCGCTCGCCATGATTGCGGCAGGCATTGTGTGCATCAACGTGGACGTGTTCACCGCTGGCGAGGCAGGCGGTGCTGGCGTCCTCACGCGCATCGCCGGCATTGGCTGCGCCGTCGGCGCGCTCGTGTGCTGGACCTGGTTCGCAGTCGAGAACGCCCGTTATCTGCAGCGCAATGCGCACTTCGGCGGCAATGAATGGTCGGTGCTCTGGGGCGTGGTGACGGGCGCGCTCGGCGGGGTGCTCTGGCTCGGCATTCTCGCCGTGCCGTCGCACTGGGTGCAGGACACCGTCGCTGCCGGCCGCTGGACCACGTTCTGGCAGTTGAATCTCGTGCTCGCGATCGGCGCCTCGTGGCTCGGCAACGGTCTGTGGAACGCCGCCGCCAAGCGCCTGCCGCTCACGCTCTCGGGTCAGATGATCGCCTTCGAGACGCTGTTCGCCCTGCTCTACGGCTTTATCTACGATCATCGGCTGCCGCGCGGACTGGAAATCGCGGCGATCGTGCTGCTGGTGGCGGGCGTGAGCTGGTCAGTGCGCCAGCATTCGGGCGGTCCCGAAGATACCGCGCACGGCGACGGCATCGTGCCGGACGGCGATCTGCCAGGCATCGGCAACGCAAGCCGGCTCGCGCAACGCAGCGTCGACGCGACGCGAAGCAGCCGCACGACCGCAGCCTGAGCGCGCCGGGCCGCAAAAGACCGAATGGGCGAGACAGCGCAAGCTGTCCCGCCCATTACGTTCGTGCGGCAAAGCCGTGACAACCCGGCACGAACCTTAGCGCGAATCCTTGGGCAGCCACTTGCGCCCTTCGATCGAGCCTTCCTTGCGCGTCTTGTCGACGCGGCGTTGGCGCGCCATCTTCGGGTCGACGATCAGCGGCCGATAGATCTCGACGCGGTCGTGGTCGGTGAGCACGGTGTCGAGCGGCTTGAGCTTGCCGTACACGCCCACCTTGAGCTTCGCCAGATCGATCTCGGGATGGCGCGCGAGAATGCCGCTCGCGTCAATGGCCTGCTGGACGGTCGCACCCGTCGGCAGCTCGATGCTGATGAGCGTCTGCGCATCCGGCAGCGCATAGCAGACGTCGATGGAAAGATTCGCGCTCATGGCTTGCCGTAGCGCTGGTCGGCGCGCTTCACGAAGGAGTCGACGAAGGTGTTCGCGATGTGATGGAACACTGGCCCGATGAGCTTCTCGAGAATGATGTTTGAAAACTCGTAATGCAGCGCAAACTCGATCTTGCAGGCGTCGGCGCGCAGCGGCGTGAAACGCCAGTAGCCCGTGAACTTGCGAAACGGGCCGTCGGCGAATTCCATGTCGATGCGCTCGGGCCGCTTTTGCGAGTTGCGCGTGGCGAAATGTTGCTTGATGCCCTTGAAGTTGATGTCGATCTTCGCCTCCATACCGCTCTCGTCCTGACGGCGAATCTCGACGCCGCCGCACCACGGCAGGAAGTTGGGGTAGTCGGCGACGTCGGTGACGAGGTCGAACATTTGCTCCGCCGAATGGCGAATCAACACGGTTTTCTGGACATCCGCCATAAATTGCGCAATGCGTGGCTAGGGTGAAAGCGCCACGGGCTTTCGGAGGCCCGCTTTGCTAAAATCGTAATTTTAAACGAGTTGGGCCGATCCCATTTTCCTATGAGCATCATCGACAACAGAAAAGCGTTCTTCGATTACTTCATCGAAGAGCGCCACGAGGCCGGGCTCGTGCTGGAAGGATGGGAAGTCAAGGCCATGCGCGCCGGGCGAGCCAACATCAAGGAAAGCTATGTCGTCATCAAGGACGGCGAACTCTACCTGATCGGCACGCACATCAGCCCGCTGCCCGAAGCCTCGACGCACATCCAGCCTGACCCCACGCGCATCCGCAAGCTGCTGCTCCATCGCGAGGAAATCGACAAGCTGATCGGCAAGGTGGAGCAGCGCGGCTTCACGCTCGTGCCGCTGAACTTTCACTACAAGGGCGGCCGCGTGAAGTGCGAGATCGGCCTCGCCAAGGGCAAGAAACTGCACGACAAGCGCGAAACCGAGAAAAAGCGTGACTGGGAACGCGAAAAGGCGCGCCTGATGCGCTCACCGACCTGATTCTTCCGCGATCGTTCAGATGGAGAACGGGCCGCTCACGCGGCCCGTTGTCATTTTCGGCGGTCCCGGCGCTCATGCGCCCTTCGTCGCGCCAGTCCCGCTGATCTGCCCCTCACGCAAGCCTGCGCGGTTCACGATCGTCAACGCCGAAGCGATCATCGTGCTCAGGTCGCCCATGTTGCCGGGCACGATCAGCGTATTGCCCTGCTTCGCAAGATTGGCGAAGGCGCTCACGTACTGCTCGGCCACCTTGAGGTTGACGGCATCCATGCCGCCCTCCGCCTGGATCGAGTTGCCGATCTTCTGGATGGCCTGCGCGTTCGCCTCGGCCACCGCGAGAATGGCGGCCGCCTGACCCTGCGCCTGGTTGATCGCCGCCTGACGCTCGCCTTCCGACTTCTGGATCGCCGCCTCGCGCGCCCCGGCTGCCAGGTTGATCTGTTCCTGCTTGCGGCCTTCCGAGGCCGCGATGAGCGCGCGCTTTTCCCGCTCGGCGGTGATCTGCGCCTGCATGGCGTGGAGGATTTCCTTCGGCGGCGTGAGATCCTTGATTTCGTAGCGCAGCACCTTCACGCCCCAGTTCGATGCGGCTTCGTCGAGCGCCGACACGACGCTATGGTTGATGAAGTCGCGTTCCTCGAAGGTCTTGTCGAGTTCGAGCTTGCCGATCACCGAGCGCAGCGTGGTCTGCGAGAGCTGCGTAATCGCGAAGACGAAATTGCTCGAGCCGTACGACGCCTTCATCGGATCGGTCACCTGGAAGTACAGCACGCCATCCACCTGTAGCTGCGTGTTGTCGCGCGTGATGCAGACCTGGCTGGGCACGTCGAGCGGAATCTCCTTGAGGACGTGCTTGTAGGCCACGCGATCCACGAACGGCAGCACGATCGTCAACCCCGGCGTGAGCGTGGCGTGATAGCGCCCAAGCCGCTCGAGCACCCAGGCATGCTGTTGCGGCACGATCTTGATGGTCTGCGCGATCAGCACGACGACGATCACGAGCAGAATCAGGCCGACGACTGGGACTTGCATACGGGACCTCCGTTCGCTTCCGTGTGGTGTGTTGGTGTGGTTTTGAATCCGGCCAGTCACGCGTGGCGCGCGCCGTCGCGAGCGGCGCCGTGCGTATTGGCTTCGCGGCGCTCGCGCTTCGCCGCAACGACGAGGCAACTGCCGCGCACCGCCTTGATTTCATAGAGCGGCGCATCTTCGGGCTCGCCAGGCGCGAGTTCGACGTCCCATTCGGCGCCGCGATACATCGTGCGCGCGCGGCCGTCGCGCCAGGCGGCGACGGCAAGTGTCGCGCCAATGTCGAGGTTCACGCCCGGGTCGGCCGAGGCGTCGGCCATGCGCCGGCGGCGGCCAAAGCGCGAGCGCCGCAGCGTGACCACCGCCGCGAGCCCGACCGCCGCCGCGACGATCAGTTGCACGTCGAGCGGCGCGCCAAACTCGTAGCTGAGCGCGCCGGCGAGAAAACCGAGCGCGATCATCAATAAGTAAAAGGTGCCGGTCATCAGCTCGGCGACGATGAGCACGCCAGCGGCAATCCACCAGAACAAACCATGCGGACCCACGACGACCTCCCAAAGTAAAACACCCCGGATAGACCGGGGTGTTATAGCACGAAGCTGACACTTTTTTCCGCAGCGTGCAACGACGCACGGGAACCTGCATCAAGCTCCGCATGTGCCGAGGATTCGCACCCCGGCACCGCGCTTACTTCGACTGAGACTTCGCCAGCTGCTGCCAGGTTTCCACAACCGAATCCGGGTTCAGCGAGATCGAAGCGATACCTTCTTCCGCGAGCCACTGGGCGAAGTCCGGATGGTCGGACGGGCCTTGACCGCAGATGCCGACGTACTTGTTCAGACGGCGGCAGGTTTCGATCGCGCGCTTGAGCATGAACTTGACGGCCGGATCGCGTTCGTCGAAGTCGACAGCCAGCAGTTCCATGCCCGAGTCCCGGTCGAGGCCGAGCGTGAGCTGCGTGAGGTCGTTCGAGCCGATCGAAAAGCCGTCGAAGTACTGCAGGAACTCTTCGGCGAGAATCGCGTTCGAGGGCACTTCGCACATCATGATCAGCTTGAGGTCGTTCACGCCGCGCTTGAGGCCAAACTTCTCGAGCAGGCCCACCACGCGCTCGGCTTGCTTGAGCGTGCGCACGAACGGCACCATGATCTCGACGTTCGCGAGACCCATCTCTTCACGCACGCGCTTGAGCGCGAGGCACTCCATTTCGAACGCCTGCGCGAAGTCTTCGGCGATGTAGCGCGACGCGCCACGGAAACCCAGCATCGGGTTTTCTTCATCCGGCTCGTAGCGCGAACCGCCGATCAGCTTCTTGTACTCGTTCGACTTGAAGTCGGACAGACGCACGATCACGGGCTTCGGATAGAACGCCGCCGCGATCGTGGCGATGCCTTCCGTGAGCTTGTCGACGTAGAACGCGCGCGGCGATGCGTGGCCGCGTGCAACGCTTTCCACGGCCTTCTTCAGGTCGGCGTCGACGTTCGGGTACTCGAGGATCGCCTTCGGGTGCACGCCGATGTTGTTGTTGATGATGAACTCGAGACGCGCGAGGCCAACACCTGCATTCGGCAGTTGCGAGAAGTCGAACGCGAGTTGCGGATTGCCGACGTTCATCATGATCTTGACCGGAATGGCTGGCAGATCGCCACGCTGGACTTCGCTGACTTCGGTTTCGAGCAGACCGTCGTAGATGCGGCCTTCGTCGCCTTCCGCGCACGAAACCGTCACGAGCGCACCGTCCTTCAGCATGTCGGTGGCGTCGCCGCAGCCCACCACAGCCGGCACGCCCAGCTCACGCGCGATGATCGCCGCGTGGCAGGTACGGCCGCCACGGTTCGTGACGATGGCCGAAGCGCGCTTCATCACCGGCTCCCAGTTCGGGTCGGTCATGTCGGCGACCAGCACGTCGCCCGGCTGCACGCGTTCCATTTCGGACGGATCGTGAATCACCTTCACGCGGCCCGCGCCGATCTTCTGGCCGATTGCGCGGCCCGTTGCGAGCACCTGCGACTGGCCCTTGAGCTTGAAGCGCTGCTCGACCTTGCCCGCTGCCTGGCTCTTCACCGTTTCCGGGCGAGCCTGGAGAATGAAGATCTTGCCGTCGAGGCCGTCCTTGCCCCACTCGATGTCCATCGGACGCTGGTAGTGCTTCTCGATGATGACGGCGTACCTGGCCAGCTCGATCACGTCTTCGTCGGTGATCGAGAAGCGGTTGCGCTGCTCGTGCGAAACGTCGACCGTCTTCACGCGGCCAGGTTCCCCCGGCTGCGTGAATTCCATCTTGATGAGCTTCGAGCCGATCGAGCGGCGGATGATCGGCGCCTTGCCTTGCGCAAGCGTGGTCTTGAAAACGTAGAACTCGTCCGGATTCACCGCGCCCTGCACGACCGTTTCACCGAGGCCGTAGCTCGACGTGATGAAGACGGCGTCCTTGAAGCCCGATTCCGTGTCCAGCGTGAACATCACGCCTGCGGCGCCGCGGTCCGAACGGACCATGCGCTGCACGCCGGCCGACAGCGCGACTTCCGCGTGGGTGAAGCCCTTGTGGACGCGATAGGAAATGGCGCGGTCGTTATAGAGCGACGCGAACACATGCTTGAGGCGATCGAGCACGTCTTCGATGCCGACCACGTTGAGGTAGCTTTCCTGCTGGCCGGCAAACGATGCGTCGGGCAGGTCTTCCGCCGTTGCCGACGAACGCACGGCGAACGACAGCTCAGACGGCGAACCGTTCTGCAACGTCTCGAAACCGGCGCGGATGTCCGCTTCGAGCTTCGGCTGCAGCGGCGCGTCGACGATCCATTGACGGATCTCCTTGCCGGCTTCGGCCAGCGCCTTCACGTCGTCGACGTCGAGCGTCGCCAGACGAGCGGCGATCCGTTCGGTCAGGTTGTTATGTTTCAGGAAATCGCGGAAGGCGAGCGCGGTCGTAGCGAAGCCCGTGGGCACACGCACGCCTGCTTCAGCCAGCTGGCTGATCATTTCGCCGAGCGAGGCGTTCTTGCCGCCCACGATCTCGACATCGGTCATCCGCAACTGCTCGAAAGGCACTACATAAGCCTGATCCTTGGCAACGGTGTTAGTCATACAAGCCCCTAAGTGTGAAAAAAATTCACGATTGCGCAAGTGGGCTCGAACGCGGTCCGCCCATTGGAAGCGGATTCGCGTCTTGCGCAACCTGTTGGAGAAGCAATCGCTCAGGCGCCGAGCGAATTTCCGTTCAATGGAAAAGCACGAAGATGCGCGCGATTACATGGAATTAGGCGAAATCGCTGCAAATTGACACCAGAATGCGCCGCGATAGGCGGCTGTTTGGCGCGGTTGCACTGCAATTGCTTATCCAACAGGTTGCCGCTATTCTACCGTGCCGACTCTGGAAATTGTGCCAGTCGGCGAGAATTGCCCCTCGGTCCCGCCGGACGGGGCTTTCCGGGCGCCCAAGCCTGTCCCGAGCGGCCCTGCAGCTCACGTACCCAGCCTCAACCGATGCCGCCTACCGTATTCATCGTCTCCGACGGTACCGGGATCACTGCCGAAACTTTCGCGCATTCGATCCTGTCGCAGTTCGACCAGAAATTCCGCCTCGTGCGCGTGCCCTTCGTCGATTCGGCCGAAAAGGCCTACTCGACCGCCGAGAAGATCAACGAGGCCGCCGTGCAGGAAGGCCGCCGCCCGATCGTGTTCACGACGCTCGTGGACAGCAACTCCAACGAGATCGTCAAGCGCGCGAATGCGCTCGTGATGGACATGTTCCAAACCTTCGTGGAGCCGCTCGAGCAGGAGCTGGAGCTCAAGTCGAGCCACGCCATGGGCCGCGGCCACCAGAACGCCGACACCGACGAATACAAGAACCGCATCGAGGCGATCAACTTCTCGCTCGCGCACGACGACGGCCAGTCCGACCGCAATCTCGCCGACGCCGACGTGATCCTCGTGGGCGTGTCGCGCAGCGGCAAGACGCCTACGAGCCTGTATCTCGCGATGCAGTACGGCGTGAAGGCCGCAAACTACCCGCTGATTCCCGACGACTTCGAGCGCGCCAAGCTGCCGAATGCGTTGCTGTCGCACCGCTCGAAGATCTTCGGGCTCTCGATCGATCCGCAGCGTCTCACCGAGATCCGCAACGAGCGGCGTCCGGGCAGCAAATACGCCGCCCTGGAAAACTGCCGCTACGAAGTGAACGAAGCCGAGGCGATGATGCGCCGCGAAGGCATCAAGTGGCTCTCGTCGACGCACAAGTCGATCGAGGAAATCGCCACCACGATCCTGCAGGAAATCCGCATCGACAAGCCGTCGTATTGAAACGGTCTGCCTGAAGCTAAAAAGCCCGCGTCACGACGCGGGCTGTTTATTGCGGGCTGCCGGCGAGCGTCAACGCGCGTGCCGCTGCTGCCGGCATTGCTCGAACACGCACACCGCCGCCGCCGCCGCGACGTTGAGCGACTCCATGCCGCCCGGCTGCGGAATTGTCACGCGCAGCGCGGCCGCGTCGCGCCAGACCTGCGAGACCCCCGCTCCTTCGTTGCCGAATACCCACGCGACCTGGCCGGTGAGATCGGCCTCGTCGATCGCCTGCGCACCGTGCGAGTCGGTGATGACGACCGGCACGCCGAGCATCCCGACGAGCGTTTGCGCCTCCACGTTCTCGAACACCTGCAAGAGGAAATGCGCGCCCATTGCCGAGCGCAGTACCTTCGACGACCACACATAGGCCGTGCCCGGCGTGCAGAACACCTTGTCGATGCCGGCCGCCGCCGCGCTGCGCAAAATCGAGCCGACGTTGCCGGCGTCCTGCAATCCGTCGAGCACAAGGCAGGTCGATGCAACGCGCCCGGGCAACTGCGCTTCGGGCATATCGACGAGCAGCAGCAACCCCACGCCGTGCACGACGTTCGAGAGCTGCCCGAAGAGCGCATCGGGCAGCGTGATCACGCGGCGCTCGTCCACGCGGGCGACGATCGCCTGCGCTTCTTCATGCGTGAGCGCGCCTTCGGTCACCACGCAAAATTCGGGTTGCGTGCCGCCATCGAGCCACGCACTCGCGAGGTGGAAGCCTTCGAGCAAGGCCTGATGGCTGCGCCGCTGTTGATGCGTCGAGCCGGCGAGCGCCTTCAGGCGTTTGTAGAGCGGATTGTCGCGCGAGGTAATGGCTTTCACGGGCGGCCCTGGCGTGTCAAATGAGGATCGGGAGAGAGAAAAACGCCGGCGCCGGCACTACGCAAAACGGCGCCGGCTCGATCGAGGCGCCGTCAGCGGCGGCTCATGGGAGCGGCGCGAAGGCGTCGTCTTCTTCGAGGCCGGCGGCGTCGCTGATTACCGTCGCAACACCGGGCAGGACAATGCCATGCAGCGCATAGGCGTCGCGCACGGGCGCAAACGAGCGCCGGTGATGCTCGCACGGACCATGCACGCGCAACGCTTCGAGGTGCTGCGGCGTACCGTAGCCCGAGTGGGCGTCGAAGCCGTAATGCGGATGGCATTGATGCAGATCGACCAGCATGCGGTCACGCGTGACCTTGGCGATGATCGACGCCGCCGATATGCTCGGCACGAGCGCGTCGCCGCCGATCACCGCCTCGCTGCGCACCGGCATCACGGGACAGCGATTGCCGTCGATCTTCGCGAGCGTCGGCACGATGCTCAAGCCTTCGACCGCACGCCGCATCGCCAGCATCGTCGCGTGCAGGATGTTGAGCCTGTCGATTTCCTCGACACTCGCCGACGCGACGCACCACGCGAGCGAGCGTTCGACGATGCGCTCGTAGAGCGCCTCGCGCACCTGCGCCGTCAGTACCTTCGAATCGTTGAGCCCGCGAATCGGCCGGGCCGGATCGAGAATCACGGCCGCCGCCACTACCGGCCCGGCGAGCGGCCCGCGGCCGGCCTCGTCTACGCCGCAGATCACGTCGTCTGGCGACTCGAACAGCAACCCGGCCTGCCGCGCCGCCTTGCGGCGCGCGGCGAGCTTGAGCGCCGCCTGCGACGGCGGCTTTTTGACCGCCGGCGCAGCCGTGCGCCTCGCCGCGCGCTTGATCGTACCCTCGCTCATGCCCGCCCCTTTCGGCCTTCGACGATGCCCGCGACCACCTCGGCCGCGCGCTCCGCGGTGTTCTGACGCAGGGTCAGATGCATCTGCGTGAACACCTCGGTCAGCGTGCGCCGGTTTGCCTCGTCCTGCAACTGCGTGAGCGTCGCGTCGGCAAGCGCCTGCGGCGTCGCGAAGTGCTGCAGGATTTCCGGCACGACGAAGCGGCCCGCGAGAATGTTCGGCAGGCCCACGTAAGGCAGATAGCCCTGGCGGCGCATGATCTGCCCCGTGAGCCAGGGCACCTTGTAGGAGATGACCATCGGCTTTTTGAGCAGCGCCGCTTCGAGCGTGACCGTACCGCTCTTCACGAGGATCGCGTCGGCGGCCGTCATGGCGAGTTGCGACTGGCCGTCGATGAGCGTGAGCGCGAGACCCTGATGCGCGTTCGCAAGTTCCTGCAACTGCGCGTGGATGGCCGGCGTCGCCGCCGGCATCACGAAACGCAGCACCGGCTCGCGCCGCTGCATGATCTGCATCGCGTCGAAGAAAGTCGGGCCGATCAGGTTGATTTCCGAGCGGCGGCTGCCCGGCAGCACCGCGATCACCGGCCCGCTTTCGGGCATGCCCAGCGTGCGGCGCGCGCCGGGCATGTCCGGTTCGAGCGGGATCTCGTCGGCGAGCGGATGGCCCACGTACGATGCCGCCACCCCGGCCTTCTCGAGGAGCGCCGTTTCGAACGGGAACACGCACAGCATGTGATCCACGGCCTTCTGGATCTTCTTGATACGACCGCCGCGCCACGCCCAGATCGACGGGCAGACGAAGTGAATGGTCGGAATGCCAGCGTCGCGCAGCGCGTGCTCGAGGCCGAAGTTGAAGTCTGGCGCATCCACGCCGATGAAGGCGTCAGGCGGCTCGGCCAGCAGTTGATGCTTGAGCTCGCTGCGAATGCGCAGAATCTCGGGAATGTGCCGCAGCGCCTCGACGTAGCCGCGGACCGAGAGCTTTTCCATCGGCCAGTGCGCGTCGAAGCCGGCGGCCGTCATGCGCGGGCCGCCGATTCCGTAGTACTGCGTAGTGTCGGGCAAGCGGGCCTCGAGACCCGCAAGCAACGATGCCGCAAGCAGGTCGCCGGACGGCTCGCCGGCAACCATTGCGAGGCGCAGCGGACGCGTTTGCAGCGCCATCGATCAGCGAATGATGCCGCGTTGCGACTGCTCGACGAAGTCGAGCAGCGCCTTCACGTACACGTCGCCGTCGCCGCCCGCCTGCGCGAGGTCGGCGAGCTGCACCTTCGCCTCTTCGAGCGAGAGCCCGTTCTTGTAGAGCGTGCGATACGCCGAGCGCAGCGCGGAAATCGCGTCAGGCGAAAAGCCGCGACGGCGCAGGCCTTCGACGTTGATGCCGTGCGGCACCGCCTTGTTGCCGGCGGCGATCACGAACGGCGGCACGTCCTGCACGAGCGCCGAGGCTCCCCCGACCATCGAATGCGCGCCAATGCGCACGAACTGGTGCACGCCGGTCATGCCGCCGACAATCGCGTGGTCGTCGACGAACACGTGGCCCGCGAGCTGCGCGTTGCTCGACATGATGACGTTGCTGCCCAGACGGCAGTCGTGGCCCACGTGCACATAGGCCATGATCCAGCAGTCGTCGCCGATGATCGTGACGCCGGTGTCCTGCACCGTGCCCGTGTGCAGCGTCGTGAATTCGCGGATGGTGTTGCGGCTGCCGATCACGAGCTTCGTGGGCTCGCCCTTGTACTTCATGTCCTGCGGACGGCCGCCGATCGACGCGTAGTGGCCGATCGTGTTGTCTTCGCCAATCGTCGTGTGGCCTTCCAGCACGCTATGCGAACCGACCTTCGTGCGCGCACCGATGCTGACGTTCGCGCCGATGACCGCGAACGGCCCGATTTCGACCGATTCGTCGATTTGCGCGCCCGACTCGACGACCGCAGTGGGATGGATCCTGCTCATTCGTCCTCGCTCTCCGATTCTGTTGCCGCGCGCCGGCGCCTCGACGTCAAGGCGCGCTGCGGCATGCGGCGGCGCTTCTTATTGCGCCGCGTCCATTTTCTTGACGGTGCACATGAGTTCCGCCTCGCAGGCCACGGAGCCTTCCACTTCGGCCACCGCCTTGAACTTCCAGATGCCGCGCATGTAGCGCTCGAACGTCACGTTGAGGATGAGCTGGTCGCCCGGCTCGACCACGCGCTTGAAGCGCGCGCCGTCGATGCCCACGAAGTAGTACAGCGTATTCTCGAAGTCCTGCTCTTCTTCCGAGAACGTGAGCAGCGCGGCGGTTTGCGCCAGCGCCTCGAGAATCATCACGCCGGGCATGACCGGACGCTGCGGGAAGTGCCCCGTGAAAAAGGGCTCGTTGACCGTCACGTTCTTCAACGCCTTGATGCTCTTGTGCGGCTCCAGCTCGATGACCCGGTCCACCATCAGGAACGGATAGCGGTGCGGCAGCAGCGTGAGAATCTTGTGGATGTCGAAGTTGAGTTTTTCGATGTTCATGGTGGTTCTGCTCACGCAGGAATTGCGTGTGACTTTCGATTTCGATATTCGAGGCGCCGGACCAAACGCTCGCGCTGACGCGAAGTATGCGCCACGCCCGGGCTCCCGTGCATGCGTATTGCCCCGGGCGGGTAGCCCCGGGCGGGCAGCTCCCGACGAGGCGCTTTACTCGTCCGCGACGCAAAGCGGCGCGCCGCTCCCGCGACACGCCGCCCGCTCCCTCGATACGGCTTTCTTATTCGCCCTGCGGCTTCTGGGCAACCGCCGCCTCCAGCGCCTTGATACGGTCGCGCAGCTTGTCGATGTTACGCAACAGCGCGGCGCTCTTGTTCCAGTCGGCGTGATCGACCGCCGGGAAAGCGCTCGTGTAGATGCCGGCCTTCGGCAACGACTTCGAGACACCCGACTTTGCCGTGACGATCACGTAGTCGCCCAGCGTGACGTGCCCCGCGATACCCACTGCGCCGCCGATCATGCAGTGGCGCCCGATCGTCGTGCTGCCCGCAATGCCTGCGCAGCCCGCGATGACCGTGTACGCCCCGATCTTGCAGTTGTGGCCGATCTGCACGAGGTTATCGATCTTCACGCATGCTTCGATGATCGTATCGGCCATCGCGCCGCGGTCGATCGTGGTGTTCGCGCCGATCTCGACGTCAGGCCCGGTAACCACGCCGCCCACCTGCGGAATCTTGACCCAGCTACCGGTGCGCGCATCGCCCTCGCCCGTGAAATCGGGGGCAAAGCCAAAGCCGTCGGAGCCGATCACGGCGCCCGCATGCACGATATTGCGCACGCCGAGCTTGCAGCCGTGATAGACGCTCACGCCCGGATACAGGTGCGAGCCCTCGCCCACCTGGGTGCCGCGGCCGATGAAGACGTTCGCGTCGAGCCGTACGTTTTCCCCGATCACCGCGCCCGCTTCGACCGTGACGTTCGGGCCGATCACCGCGCTCGCGGCAACCTGCGCCTTTGCGTCGACGTGAGCGCTGGCGTGGATGCCCGGCTGCGCCTTCGGCGCAGCGAGGTCGATATACGCCTGCGCGACACGCGCGAAGTAAGCATACGGATTCGGTGTGACGATGAAGTTGCGCCCCTCGCGCGACGCGAGCTTCTCGAGGTCGCCGGGGCTGATCAGCACCGCGCCCGCGCGGGTCGTCTCGACCTGCGCGAGGTACTTCGGATTGGCGAGGAACGCGAGCTGTTGCGGACCAGCCTGGTCGAGCGGCGCCAGCGATGCGACGCGCTGCGTCGCATCGCCCACCACCTCGCCGCCGAACCGCCCGACGATCTCCTCAAGCGTAAATGCCATGCGCGTGCTGCTCCTGCCTTAGTTGCCTTTAAATGCGTTGCCTTTAAATGCGTTACTTTTAAATGCGTTGCCTTAGTTGCTGCTGCCGCCGGCGCTGTTCGCTGCGAGCGCCTTCAGCACCTGGTCGGTGATGTCGATGCGCGGGCTCACGTACACCGCTTCCTGGACGATCAGGTCGTAATGCTGCTGCTCGGCGATCTGCTTGATCACCTTGTTTGCCCGGTCGAGCACCGCCGCCAGTTCCTCATTGCGGCGCTGGTTCAGGTCTTCGCGGAATTCGCGCTGCTTGCGCTGAAAGTCGCTGTCGAGCGCGGAAAGGTCGCGCTGCTTCTGCGCGCGATCGGCCGGCGACATCGACGGGCCGTTCTTGTCGAGCGAATCGGACATCGACTTCAGGCGCTGCGCCATGTCCTGCAGATCCTTGTCGCGCTTGGCGAACTCGGCTTCGAGCTTGGTCTGCGCGGCCTTCGCGGGAGCGGATTCGCGCAGGATGCGATCTGAGTTCACCGCCGCGATCCTTGCTTCCTGCGCCTGCGCCACGCCCATGCCAAAACCGAGGAGCGCCAGCGACACGGTAATCGCCCCGATCGTCCGTCTGGAAAACATACCCGTTAGCAAAGTCATCCTCTCGTTTCCTGGATTCCGGCGCCGTGCGCTGCGCGCGCAACCAACGCCGGGCAAAACATACGTCAGAATGCCGTCCCGATCTGGAACTGGAACTTCTGGTACTGGTCGCCGGTGTGCTTGGTAACCGGGAAGCCCATGCTCAGCTTGAGCGGGCCGATCGGCGAAATCCACGCGAGACCGAAGCCGTAGCTGTAACGCAGGCCGTTCGCGCCGATGCTGTTGCCTTCCGTGCCCCAGACGTTACCACCATCGACGAACGTGAAGACGCGCAGCGTGCGGTCGTAGCCCGTGCCCGGCAGCGGGAAGGTCAGCTCGATGTTGCCGACCAGCATCTTCGAACCGCCGATCGGGTCGTTCGTCGTCTTGTCGCGCGGACCCAGCGAGCTCGGCTCGTAGCCGCGCACCGACCCGATACCGCCGGCGTAGTAGTTCTTGAAGATCGGATAGGGCTTGCCGCCGAGGCCGTTACCGTAGCCGCCCTGGAAGTTCATGCCCAGCACGAAGCCGCGCGCGAACGAGTAGTAGTACTGCGCCTGAATATCGGCCTTGTAGTACTGCGTACCGCCGACCGGCGTGCCGTACTCGGCATTCGCCTGCGTGAAGTAGCCCTTGCTCGGCACGAGCGCGCTGTCACGCGCGTCGCGCGACCAGCCCACCGTGAGCGGCACGTTGTTCGACACCCGGCCGAACTGGTTCACGTAGTCGATATAGCTCTGCGGCGTGTTCGAGTCGATGTCGAGCGTGTCCTGCTCGAAGCCCGCGCCGAAGTACACCGTGTCGACTTCCGAGAACGGAATGCCGAACTTCAGGTCGCCGCCCATCGTGATGATGCGGAAGCTCGAGTCGGTCGAGTAGTACAGCGGCTGGTACGTGCGGTAGTAGACGTCGGTAATGCGCTTGATGCCGTCCACCGTGAAGTACGGGTCCACCTGCGTGAGGGCCAGCGTGCGGTATGTCTTCGCGGTGTTCACGTTCAGCGAGAGCGAGGTACCCGAACCAAACACGTTGTCCTGCGACACGCCCGCCGACAGCACCACCTTGTCCGTGGACGAGAAGCCCGCACCCAGCGTGATCGCGCCGGTCGGCTTTTCGGCGACCTTCACGTTCACGTCCACCTGGTCGGCCGTGCCTTCTACGGGCACCGTGGTCACGTCGACGTCGGTGAAATAGCCCAGACGGTTGATACGGTCCTTCGAGAGCGCGAGGCGGTTCGAATCGAACCACGAGCTTTCGAGCTGGCGCATTTCGCGGCGCACGACTTCGTCGCGCGTGCGCGTGTTGCCCACCACGTTGATGCGGCGCACGTACACGCGGCGGCTCGGATCGACCTGCAGCGTGAGGTTGACCGTGTGATTCGCCTGATCGATCTGCGGCAGCGCGTTGACGGTTGCGAACGCGTAACCGTACTCGCCGAGCTTGTCGACGATGGCTTTGGTCGTGGCCTGCAGCTTCTCGGCCGAGAAGGTATCGCCCGGCTTGATCTTGATGAGCTTTTTGAGCTCGGCCTCGCGGTCGAGCAGGTTACCCGACAGCTGGATGCCCGACACCTTGTACGGCTCGCCTTCGTGAATACCGATGGTGAGGTACATGTCCTTCTTGTCGGGCGAGATCGAGACCTGCGTCGAGTCGATGTTGAACTCGAGGTAGCCGTGGTTCAGGTAGTACGAGCGCACGTTCTCGAGGTCGCCCGTGAGCTTTTCCTTCGAGTAGAGGTCGTTCTTCGTGTACCACGAGAACCAGTTCGGCGTGGACAGCTGCATCTCCGAGAGGAGCGTGCCGCTGCTGTACGTCTTGTTGCCGATAAAGTTGATCTGGCGGATCTTGGCGCTCGGACCTTCGACCACCGAGAACAGCAGGCCGACGCGATTGCGGTCGATCGGCGTGACCGTGGTCGTGACCTCGGCGGCGTAGAAGCCGCGCGTGAGGTACTGGCGCTTGAGCTCCTGCTCGGCCTTGTCGACGAGCGCCTTGTCGTAGTAGCGGCCTTGCGAGAGACCGACCGCGCGCAGCGCCTTCGTGAGGTTGTCCTTGTCGAATTCCTTGATGCCCGCGAAGTCGATCGTGCCGATGGCCGGGCGCTCCTGCACCTGCACCACCACGACGCCGCCTTCGGCGGCAATCTTCACGTCGTTGAAGAAGCCCGTCGCATACAGTGCGCGGATGGCCTCGGACGCCTTGTCGTCGGTGAACGTGTCGCCCTGCTTGATCGGCAGGTAGGCGAACACCGTGCCCGGCTCGACGCGTTGCAACCCTTCGATGCGGATGTCCTGAACCACGAAAGGCGTCGTTGCTGCGTGGGCAACGAGTCCATGTGCGGCGATCGCCGCGGCCGCAACCGTTTTTGGAACCAAGCGATGAGGTCTAAACAACGTGCTTCCCCAATTATGTATAGCTGCATCAGGTCAGGCGGCCCGCCCACGGACGCCGCCAGACATCTTTAGAAATGGATTAACCGAGCCAGATCATTGAACAACGCGATCGCCGACAGTGCGACGATGCAGGCAAGTCCCGCGCGCTGCAGCACGAGCTGCCAGCGGTCCGAGACGGCTTTGCCCGTTACGGCTTCAACCGCATAATATAACAGATGCCCCCCATCCAATACCGGAATTGGGAGCAGATTCAATACGCCGAGGCTGATGCTGACCAGGGCGAGGAACGACAGGAACGCCGAAGGACCGAGTCTCGCGCTCTTGCCGGCATAGTCGGCGATCGTCACCGGGCCCGACAGATTCTTCAGCGATGCTTCGCCCGTGATCATGCGGCCGAACATCCGCAGCGAATACACGGCGATGTCCCACGTGCGATACGCACCGAGCCGCACGCTCTCGAGCGGCCCGTAGCGCACCTCCACGGAAGGCGTCTGCGCGGAGAGCGCCGCACCGATTCGGCCCACTTCCTCACCTGTCTGCGCGTCGCGCTGCAATGCGGGCGTAACGGTGAGCGTGAGCGTCTGCTGCGCGTGCTGGGCAGCATCGCCACGCGCGACCGTGAGCCGCACGGGCTTGCCGGCACGCGCTTTCACGTATGCGATGAAAGTGCTTGCGCTGTCCACGGGCCGGCCGTCGACGGCGCGCAGTTGATCCCCCGCTTGCAGCCCGGCATGTTGCGCCGCACTACCCGCCTCTACGGCCGCCACCCTGAGCGTGTTGCCGCCCGCCTCGAAGCCGAGCTTCGCCATGAAGTCGTCGTCGAGATCCTTGCTGGTCAGTTGCGAGAGATCGAGCGGGAAATCGTAGGTGCCCTCGCCGTCACGCGCGGCAAGGACGACATGGCCCTGGTCGAACGCAGTTGCGAGCAGTTTCCAACGCAGGTCCGACCACGAACGCACGGGCTCGGTGCGGCTGCCGTTTGCATCGCTCACGGAAAGAATCGTTTCGCCGCCCTGGAAGCCGGCCCGCGCCGCCGCCGATTGCGCGGGCGGCGCTGCGACGATGGCCTTCTGCTCGGTCACGCCGCTCGCGTAGACCGCTGAAAAGAGCGCGACGGCCAGCACGAAATTGGCGATCGGCCCGGCCGCGACGATTGCAATGCGCTTGCCGACCGACTGGCGGTTGAACGCGTGCGGCAAATCGCTCGCGGGAATCGGGTCCGGCGACTCGCGCTCGTCGAGCATCTTCACGTAGCCGCCGAGCGGCAGCGCCGCGATGGTCCACTCGGTGCCGCTCTTTTTGCTGACCCACTGGACGAGCGGCCGGCCAAAGCCGATCGAGAAACGCAGGACCTTCACGCCGCACAGACGCGCGACGCTGTAGTGCCCGTATTCGTGCACGACGACCAGCACGCCGATCGCCACGACGAATGCGACCAGTTCGGTAAGCAGGTTCATGAGCGCCTCCTTGGCTGGAAGCAGCGCACCGGTGCGGGAGCGGCCCCGAGGTCAGGCTCGCGTGCCTGAGGGGCCGCCAGGGCCCTTCCGCAAGCCCCTCGCTGACCTGTCAGGCCGGCACCGGCAGGCTGTCGATGATGGTGTGAGCCGCGCGGCGGGCGGCCGCGTCGGCTTCGAGCACGACTTCGAGACTCGACGCGTTGCGGTTCTCGAGCGCGTTCAGTACGGCATCCACCGTCTGGGCGATGGCCATGAAGCCGATGCGCCGGTTCAAAAATGCTTCCACTGCAACTTCGTTCGCCGCGTTGAGCGCCGCGCTCGCCACGCCGCCGGCGGCCAATGCCTGCATCGCGAGTGCGAGACACGGAAAGCGCGCGTAGTCGGGCTTTTCGAACGTCAGCGTCGCAATTTGCGCGAGATCGAGCTGCGCGACGCCGGAATCGACACGGTCCGGGTACGCCAGCGCGTGCGCGATCGGCGTGCGCATGTCGGGGTTGCCTAGTTGCGCGAGCACCGATCCGTCGGCGTACGAAACCATCGAATGGATCACGCTCTGCGGGTGAATCAGCACGTCGATGCGCTCGCCCGGCAGGTCGAACAGGTAGTGCGCCTCGATCACTTCGAGGCCCTTGTTCATCATCGTGGCCGAATCGACGGAGATCTTGCGGCCCATCGACCAGTTCGGGTGCTTGCAAGCCTCGTCGGGCGTCACGTTCACGAGCGTCGCAGGCTCGCGGGTGCGGAACGGGCCGCCCGAGGCGGTCAGGATGATCTTCGTGACGCCGTCGCGCTCGGCGTTTTCGCGCGGAAAGCACTGGAATACGGCGTTGTGCTCGCTGTCGAGCGGCAGCAGCACGGCGCCGCTGTCGCACACGGCGTTGATGAAGATGTCGCCCGACATCACGAGCGCTTCCTTGTTGGCGAGCAGGATCTGCTTGCCGGCCTTCGCCGCTGCGAGCGTGGGCGCGAGACCCGCCGCGCCGACGATGGCTGCGACCACCGTGTCGCAGCCATCGCTCTTCGAGACTTCGACGAGCGCCTGCGGCCCGTAGGTCACGACGGTTTTCGAGCCGGCCGCGCGCAGCTTGCGCTCGACCTGGGCGGCGGTGTCGGCGTCGCCGACCACGGCCACTTCGGGCGCGAAGCGCAGGCATTGTTCGACGAGCTTCTCGCCGTTGCGATGCGCGGTGAGCGCATAGACCGAGAAGCGTTGCGGATGACGCGCGACGACGTCGAGCGTGCTGTCTCCGATGGAGCCCGTGGAACCGAGCAGTGTGAGTCGTTTTTGCATATTCAAATCTCTAACCGGGCGTCCTGGCGAGGCGCCTTTAGCCGAGCAGCAGCATGGCGAGCGGCAGCACGGGCAGCAGTGCGTCGATGCGGTCGAGGACCCCGCCGTGGCCCGGCAGGAGGCCGCTCGAATCCTTCACGCCGGCCTGGCGCTTCATCATCGACTCGAACAGATCGCCGATCACGCTGAACGCGACCAGCACGGTAAGTACGAAAAGCGCACGGCCGAGCCCGATCTGGGCGGCGAGCGCGGAATACAGCGTGGGTTCGAACGCGTGCAGCGCGATCGCGGCGCCCGACACCACCATCACGGCGGCCCAGCCGCCCACGGCGCCTTCCCAGGTCTTGCCGGGGCTGATCGCAGGCGCAAGCTTATGCTTTCCGAATGCCTTACCTGCAAAGTATGCGCCGATATCGGCCAGCCAGACCACGAGCAAGAGGGACAAAACGAACGCCACGCCGGCCGTGCGCGCGGCCACGAGGGCGTGCCAGCAGGCCGCGAAAACCACGAGTCCGGCGGCCAGCAGGAAGGCGCGCCAGGCGCCCGCGGCGAGCACGGGCTTGCGCAGCAGCACGTAAGGGCCGGCGATGATCCAGAACACACCCGCCGCCTGAAAGAGCGGCCGGGGCACGGGCAGGCGCGTGCTGAACGCCACGGCGGCCGCGGCGATCACGGCGTAGACGATCGAGCCGGCCGCGCCCGCCTTCAGGAGGCGCGCCCACTCCCACGCAGCGAATACGACCACGACGCCGATCAGCGCGCCGAACGCCGCCACGGGCGCGAACAGCGTAATCGGCAGCAAGACTGCCAGCAGGACGAGCGCCGTAATGACGCGGGTCTTCAGCATGAAAGCGAATCGGCGTTCTGGGCGACGACCTGCGCGCTCGTGCGGCCGAAGCGGCGCTCGCGCTCGGCATACGACGCAATGGCGCGGCTGAGCGCTTCGGCGTCGAAATCCGGCCAGAACGTGTCGGTGAAATAGAACTCGGCGTAGGCGAGTTGCCAGAGCAGGAAGTTGCTCACCCGCTGCTCGCCGCCCGTGCGGATGAAGAGGTCCGGCTCCGGCGCATAGGCCATCGCCAGATGCTGGGACAGCGTGTCCTCGGTGACGGGCACCGGCTGCCCTGTGGCCGCGGCCTCCTCGACCAGCTTGCGCGTGGCCTGGAGGATGTCCCAGCGGCCGCCGTAGTTCGCGGCGATCGTGAGCGTGAGACGGGTGTTGCGCGCAGTCTTGGTTTCCGCGCGGCGAATCAGGTCCTGGATGCGCTCATTGAACATCGACAGGTCGCCGACCACGCGCAGGCGAATGCCGTTCGCGTGCAGGCGCGCCACTTCGCGCTCGAGCGCGGTGACGAAAAGGCGCATGAGGAACGACACTTCGTCGGTCGGGCGACGCCAGTTCTCGGAACTGAAGGCGAAGAGCGTGACGTATTCGACGCCGCGCTCCACGCACGCTTCGACGACCGAACGCACGGCATCGACGCCGCGCGTGTGGCCCGCGACGCGCGGCAGGCGCCGCTGGGTTGCCCAACGGCCATTGCCGTCCATGATGATCGCGATGTGGCGCGGCACGGCCGCCACTTCGGGCACGCGAACGGTTGAGCTGGTATAGGTCATGGCCGTCGGACTGTAACTGCGATGAAAAAGGGAAACCGCCGGAAATATGGCGAATCGGGAAGCCCTGAGGCCTCAGACCGTCATGATCTCGGCTTCCTTCGTCTGTACGAGCTTGTCGATCTCGGTCACGAAGCGGTCAGTCAGCTTCTGGACTTCGTCGCTGCCACGGCGCTCGTCGTCTTCGGAAATTTCCTTGTCCTTCACGAGCTTCTTGAGCTGCTCGTTGGCGTCGCGACGCAGGTTGCGCACTGCCACCTTCGCCGTTTCACCTTCGTTCTTGACGACCTTCGTGAGCTCCTTGCGGCGCTCTTCGGTGAGTGCGGGCATCGGCACGCGGATCAGGTCGCCGTGCGTAGCCGGGTTCAGGCCGAGATCCGACTCGCGGATGGCCTTTTCGATGACCGGCACCATCTTCTTTTCCCATGCCTGCACGCCGATCGTACGCGCGTCGACGAGCGTGAGGTTCGCGACTTGCGAGATGGGCACGGGCGAGCCGTAGTAGTCGACCTGGATGTGGTCGAGCAAGCCAGTATGGGCGCGGCCCGTGCGGATTTTCGCCAGATCGCTCTTGAACGCTTCGATCGAGCGCTGCATTTTCTGCTCGGCGCCCTTCTTGATGTCAGCCACAGCCATTTTGATACCTCCGAACCTTCATAACGGAACGGGCCCGCCGGCGCGCTGATGGGCGGCGCGGCCCGTGTTCGAACCTCTCGTGAAACGAGAGTTTACACGTGGACGAGCGTACCTTCGTCTTCGCCCAGAACGATGCGCTTGAGCGCACCCGGCTTGACGATGGAAAAAACGCGGATCGGCAGTTTCTGGTCGCGGCACAGCGCGAACGCGGTGGCGTCCATCACCTGCAGGTTGCGGCCAATTGCCTCATCGAAGCTGATCGTCGAGTAGCGCGTGGCGGCCGGATCCTTCTTCGGGTCGGCCGAGTAGACGCCGTCGACCTTGGTGGCCTTCAGCACGACTTCGGCGCCGACTTCCGAGCCGCGCAGCGCAGCAGCGGTGTCGGTGGTGAAGAACGGGTTGCCGGTGCCGGCGGCGAAGATCACGACCTTGCCTTCCTCGAGCTGACGGATCGCGCGGGGGCGGATGTACGGCTCGACGACCTGGTCCATGCGCAGCGCCGACTGCACGCGCGCCTCGATGCCCGCGTGACGCATGGCGTCCTGCAGCGCGAGCGCGTTCATCATCGTGGCCAGCATGCCCATGTAGTCGGCCGTGGCGCGGTCCATACCGGCCGCGCCGCCCGCGACACCGCGGAAAATGTTGCCGCCGCCGATCACGACTGCGAGCTGGGTACCCAGACGCACCACCTCGGCCACGTCTGCCACCATACGTTCGATCGTGGCGCGATTGATGCCAAAGGCATCATCGCCCATCAGGGCTTCGCCGGAAAGTTTGAGCAGGACGCGTTTATAGGCGGGTGTGGGCATGGAGGTATCCAGGATCGCGCGCAAAGGGCAATAACTTGAAACTGTAGGGGTGAAATACGGCTTCGGGCAAGCGCCGCCAGAAATAGCGAAGATTTCCGACGCCGCGCACGGCGGGGGACTGCCATGCGCGTCGCCGCTACGCTGCCCGCCGCGGCGGATTGCTCCGCCACGGCTTACAACTCAGCAGACTGCGGTGTTGCAACCACTGCGGTTGCCGCTCGCCGCGCCAGGCGCGGCGAGACGGGCCGACCGGTCTTTATTGCTGCTTTGCAGCAGCGACTTGCGCGGCCACTTCGGCAGCGAAGTCGTCCTGGCGCTTCTCGATGCCTTCGCCCACCACGAAGAGGGCGAACTTCTGCACCGTCGTGCCGGCAGCCTTGAGCATCTGCTCGATCGTCTGCTTGTCGTTCTTCACGAACGGCTGGTTCAGCAGCGAGACTTCCTTCAGGTACTTCTGGACCGAACCTTCAACCATCTTCGCGACGATCTCAGCCGGCTTGCCCGATTCGGCGGCCTTCTGCTCGGCGATGCTGCGCTCCTTGGCGATCAGGTCGGCCGGCACGTCGTCCGACGACAGCGAGACCGGCTTCATCGCGGCGATGTGCATCGCGACGTCCTTGCCCACTTGCTCGTCCGCGCCCGTGTATTCGACCAGCACGCCGATGCGCGTGCCGTGCAGGTACGCGGCGAGCTTGTTGGCGGTTTCGAAACGCGCGAAACGGCGGATCGAGAGGTTTTCGCCGATCTTGCCGACGAGGGCGAGGCGCACTGCGTCGACCGTCGAGCCGTCCAGCGGCAGCGCCGAGAGAGCCGCGACGTCAGCCGGGTTTTGCGTGGCGATCAGTTCGGCGACCTTCTTCGAGAAGCCGATGAAGTCATCGTTCTTCGAAACGAAGTCGGTTTCGCAGTTCAGTTCGACGATCGCGCCGGCGCCGCCTTCGATGAACGAAGCGATCACGCCTTCAGCCGTGACGCGCGAAGCGGCCTTGCTGGCCTTGTTGCCGAGCTTCACGCGCAGCAGTTCTTCGGCACGCGCCAGGTCGCCGTCAGCTTCCGTCAGCGCCTTCTTGCATTCCATCATCGGCGCATCGGTCTTCGCGCGCAGTTCTGCCACCATGCTTGCGGTAATTGCCGCCATCATTCGCTCCTTGAGTCTGTCTGGTACACGCCGCCCGCCTTTCGACGCGGCCGGCAGAAATTCGTTTCCGTCTGAGCCTGCCGTGAAACGCTTTTTTACAGCTGCTTCTACAGGGCTACAGTGCCGCTCATATGACGCGGCGACGAAAGTCGCGGCTTAAAAAAAAGGGGCCTATGGAAAGCCCCCTTTTCTTGCCGGACACGGGGCAGCTTACGCCTCCGAATTGACCTCGACGAACTCGTCGTCGCCGTCGTTGCCGCGCACGGCCGCAACCACGTCGTTGACCGCGTTCGCACGGCCTTCGAGGATCGCGTCAGCCACGCCTTGCGCGTAGAGCGCAACGGCCTTGCTCGCGTCGTCGTTGCCCGGGATCACGTAATCGATGCCTTCCGGCGAGTGGTTCGTATCGACCACGGCGATCACGGGGATGCCCAGCTTGTTCGCTTCCGTCACGGCAATCTTGTGGTAGCCGACGTCGACCACGAAGATCGCGTCCGGAATGCCGCCCATGTCCTTCACGCCGCCGATCGACTTTTGCAGCTTGGCGATTTCGCGTTCGAACAGGAGCGCTTCCTTCTTGCTCATCTTCTCGAGCTCGCCCGCTTCCACGGCGGCTTCCATGTCCTTCAGGCGCTTGATCGAGACCTTCAGCGTCTTGAAGTTGGTCAGCATGCCGCCGAGCCAGCGTGCGTTCACGAACGGCATGCCAGCGCGTTGCGCTTCCTGGGCGATCGTGTCGCGCGATTGACGCTTCGTGCCGACGAACAGGATCGTGCCGCGGTTCGCTGCCAGTTGACGCACGTACTTCAGTGCGTCGTTGTACATCGGCAGCGTCTTTTCGAGGTTGATGATGTGAATCTTGTTGCGATGACCGAAGATGAAGGGGGCCATCTTCGGGTTCCAGAAGCGCGTTTGGTGACCGAAGTGGACACCGGCTTCCAGCATCTGGCGCATGGTAACTGCCATGTTTCAATTCTCCGCTAGGGTTTGGGTCTGAAGCCGGCTGCCGTATCGGTGCGCCATCCCCATTTCGGACATGGACGCGCCCGACACCCTGGGTGCGCCGGCTTGCGAGTGTGCTGCCTGAAGAAGATGCTTCCGGATGTTCTTCGCGCGCCCGCCAATTTTTTTTGGCAAAGCGCTCCGCGGCAACGGCGGATTCAGCCGCTCCACCGACATACTCGGCCAGCATAAATCCCGAAGATGAATTCGAAAGATATGGGAAGCGACTTAGCCCGAGAGTATAGCACGCGACCCGCCCCTTACTCAAGCCGGCTATTACCCGCGGAATACGGCGCGCAAGCGCGTGCCGGATTGCGGCCCGCCTTTTCAAAAGTCAGCGACCGCAAGCATTAGGTGCGATAATTCAATATTCGACTGCATTTTCGGGCGCATACCATGGCCATTTCGATCAAGAACGAACAAGACATCGCGCAAATGCGCGTCGCCTGCCGGCTGGCGAGCGAGGTGCTCGATTACATCACGCCGTTCGTCACCGCGGGCGTGACGACGGGCGAACTCGACCGCCTGTGCCACGAATACATGACTAACGTGCAGGGCACGGTGCCCGCGCCGCTGAACTATCAGCCGCCGGGCTATCCGCCCTACCCGAAGGCGATCTGCACTTCCGTGAACGACGTGATCTGTCACGGTATTCCCGGCGACAAGGCGCTGAAGAACGGCGACGCGCTCAATATCGACATCACCGTCATCAAGGAAGGCTATTTCGGCGACACGAGCCGGATGTTCATCGTCGGCGAAGGCTCGATCCTCGCAAAGCGCCTCGTGCAGACCACTTATGAATGCATGTGGCTCGGCATCGACCAGGTGCGCCCCGGCGGCCATCTGGGCGACATCGGCCATGCCATTCAGCGCTACGCCGAAAGCCAGGGCTACAGCGTGGTGCGCGAATACTGCGGCCACGGCATCGGCACGGTGTTCCACGAGGACCCGCAGGTCCTGCACTACGGCCGCCCCGGCACCGGCATCGAACTCGTGCCCGGCATGATCTTCACCGTCGAGCCGATGATCAACGCCGGCCGCCGCGACATTCGCACCATGCCGGACCAGTGGACCGTCAAGACGAAGGACCGCAGCCTCTCGGCGCAGTGGGAGCACACGGTACTCGTGACCGAAACGGGCTACGAAGTGCTGACGGTCTCGGCGGGTACGCCCGCCAGGCCGGCCATCGTCGCGCAGATGGCGGGCACGGCGGCCTGAGCGCCGGAAAAACGCCGGAATGCGCTTCGTGGCGCGTTCCGGCGCAAAATGGATGCGATCGCAGAGAGCGGCCTGTGCCTCGGGCCGGTATGCCAACGCGAGCGAGGCACGACTTGCTGTCGCCGCCAGGCGCACGCAGCACGCAGCACGCTGAGTCAGCCCGCAAAGCAGCCGACGCACTAACCGACGAAGCAACCGACGAACCAACGCGGCCAGACGCGAGGCCTGCCGCGCGCACGACCAGCCGCCTGCCCAACCACGCCAGACACCACCCGAGCCCATGAGCGTTCCCGCTGCCGCCGTTCCCGATACGTCGTCGCTGAAATCCGACTACAAGGCCGCCAAGGCCCAGTTGCTCGAGCGTTTCAAGACCGCGACCAATGTCGACTCGCTGATGCGCGCCCTCGCCCGCACCACCGACGACACCTTGTGCAACGCGTGGAATCTCTGCGAGCTGCCGGCCACGCTGGCGCTCGTGGCCGTGGGCGGCTTCGGGCGCGGCGAACTCGCGCCCTGGTCCGACGTCGACATCCTCGTGCTGCTGCCGGACGACGAACCGCTCGCGCCGCTCGAAGAACGCATCGAACGTTTTATCGGCCTTGCGTGGGATCTCGGACTCGATATCGGCAGCAGCGTGCGCAGCGTCTCGCAATGCCTCGAAGAAGCCGCCAACGACGTCACCGTGCGCACGTCGCTCCTCGAGGCGCGCTGCATCACGGGCAGCGCGACGCTTTTCGGCGACTTCGCGCAGCGCTATCGCGACGCCATGGACCCGCGCGCGTTCTTCCAGGCGAAAGTGCTCGAAATGCGCCAGCGCCATGCGCGCTTCCAGGACACGCCCTATTCGCTCGAACCCAACGTCAAGGAGAGCCCCGGCGGCCTGCGCGACCTGCAACTGATTCTCTGGATCACCGAAGCCGCCGCCTTCGGCAGCAGCTGGAAGGAGCTGGACGAGCGCGGCCTCATCACCGGGCGCGAAGCGCGCGAACTGCGCCGCAACGAGGCATTTCTCAAGGCGCTGCGCGCGCGCCTGCATGTGATCGCGGGCCGCCGCCAGGACATCCTCGTGTTCGACCTGCAGACGGCCGTGGCCGAAAGCTTCGGCTACAAGGCCAGCAGCGCGCGGCGAGCGAGCGAGCAGCTCATGCGCCGCTATTACTGGGCCGCGAAGGCGGTCACGCAGCTGGCCACCATCCTGATCCAGAATATCGAGGCGCAGCTCTTCCCGAGCACGAGCGGCATCACGCGCACGCTCTCGGAGTACTTCGTCGAGAAGCAGGGGATGCTGGAAATCGTCAGCGACGACGTGTTCGAACGCGAGCCGCACGCGATTCTCGAAGCGTTCCTGCTTTACGAGCAGGTGCCCGGCGTGAAGGGGCTGTCGGCACGCACGCTGCGCGCGCTCTACAACGCGCGCGAGACCATGGATCAGCGCTGGCGCCGCGACCCGGAAAACCGCCGGCTCTTCATGGAGATCCTCAAGCAGCCGGCCGGCATCACGCACGCCATGCGGCTCATGAACCAGACGAGCGTGCTCGGGCGCTATCTGCTGAACTTCCGCCGCATCGTCGGGCAGATGCAGCACGACCTGTATCACGTCTATACGGTCGATCAGCACATCCTGATGGTGCTGCGCAACATGCGCCGCTTCGCCGTGGCCGAGCATGCGCACGAGTATCCGTTCTGCAGCCAGCTCATCGCGAACTTCGAACGCCCGTGGGTGCTTTACGTCGCGGCGCTGTTCCACGACATCGCCAAGGGCCGCGGCGGCGACCACTCGCAGCTCGGCATGGCCGACGCGCGGCGCTTTTGCCGCGAGCACGGCATCACGGGCGACGACGCAGATCTGGTCGTCTGGCTCGTCGAACAGCACCTGACGATGAGCCAGGTCGCCCAGAAGCAGGACATCACCGACCCCGAGGTCGTGAAGCGCTTCGCCGAGCTCGTCGGCACGGAGCGGCGTCTGTCGGCGCTCTACCTGCTGACGGTCGCCGATATTCGCGGCACGAGCCCGAAGGTCTGGAACAACTGGAAAGGCAAGCTGCTCGAAGACCTCTACCGCTCGACGCTCGCCGTGCTAGGCGGCGCCAAGCCCGACGCGCACTCGGAGCTCAAGACGCGCCAGGAGCTGGCGCTTGCGCTGCTGCGCCTCGAGACGGTGCCGGAGCACGCGCACCGCGCGCTCTGGGACAAGCTCGACGTCGGCTACTTCCTGCGCCACGACGCCGCCGACATCGCCTGGCAAACGCGCGTGCTCTATCGGCACGTCGAGGCGCCGGAGCCGGTCGTGCGGGCCCGCCCGTCGCCGATCGGCGAGGCGCTGCAGGTGCTCGTCTACGCGCAGGACCGCCCCGACCTCTTCGCGACGATGTGCGCGTACTTCGATCGCAACGGCCTGTCCGTGCTCGACGCGCGCGTGAGCACCACGCGCCACGGCTACGCGCTCGATAACTTCATCGTCGCCCACACCGAGGGCGACGTGCATTACCGCGATATCGCGAATCTCGTCGAGCAGGAACTCGCGGCGCGCCTGAAGGCGACGGGCAATGCGCTGCCCGAGCCGTCGAAGGGCCGTCTCTCGCGCCTGTCGCGCACCTTCCCGGTGACGCCGCGCGTCGACCTGCGGGCCGACGAGCGCGGCCAATACTACATCCTGTCCGTGTCGGCGAACGACCGGCCGGGCCTTCTCTATTCCATCGCGCGCGTGCTCGCGGAGCATCATGTCGGCGTCCATGCGGCGCGCATCAATACGCTCGGCGAACGGGTGGAAGACGTGTTTCTGCTCGACGGTTCCGGACTCTCCGATAACCGCCGGCAGATTCACGTCGAAACCGAATTACTGCGCGCGATCGCAGTGTGAATGACCCAAGCGAAATACCCAGATCCATGCGAGCCAAACTGACAGCCAAACATCCGCGCCCGACCACTCCGGAACGCGCCCCCGTCCGCCGCGGCAGCACGACCGCGCGCAAGCCGGTGCGGCCGGCAGAGGCGAGGCCGGCGGACGCTCGGCCGGCGTCGGCTGCGAAAAAGACATCGACGGGCAAGCCTGTGCGCGCCTCAGCCGAGCGCACCACGCCTCGCGCTGGCGAGACGCGCCCGGGCGAGCGCCAGGCACGGCCAGCCATGGCGCGTGAGCGCGACGGCTCGAGCCGTCCAGCGCGGCCTGCCCGCGAAGGCGGCTTCGGCGATGAGCGCCGCCCCGCCCGTCGCTCAGGCGACGAGGCGCGTGGATTTGCGCGCGGCCGTGACGAAGGCGGTGCACGACGCCCATTCGCGCGCAGCGCCGAAGGCGATGAGCGACGTCAGCCGCGCGGTCGTGAAGAAGGCAATGCACGTCCGTTTGCGCGGCGCGCCGAAGGCGACGACCGCCGCCCGCCTCGCAGCCGCGAAGAAGGCAACGCGCGTCCCTTTGCGCGGCGCGCCGAAGGTGACGACCGCCGTCCGCCGCGTAGCCGTGAAGAAGGCAACGCACGTCCCTTTGCGCGGCGCGCCGAAGGTGACGACCGCCGCCCGCCGCGTGCCCGTGAAGAAGGTGGCACACGTCGCTTCGAGCGGCGTACCGAAGGCGACGATCGCCGCCCACCGCGTAGCCGTGAAGAAGGCAATGCACGTCCGTTTGCGCGGCGCGCCGAAGGTGACGACCGCCGTCCGCCTCGCAGCCGCGAAGAAGGCAACGCACGTCCCTTTGCGCGGCGCTCCGAAGGTGACGACCGCCGCCCGCCACGTAGCCGTGAAGAAGGCAATGCACGTCCGTTTGCGCGGCGCACCGAAGGTGACGACCGCCGTCCGCCGCGTGCCCGTGAGGAAGGTGGCGAGCGTCGCTTCGAAAGGCGCTCCGAAAGCGACGACCGCCGCCCGCCGCGAAGCCGCGGCGACGCTAGCGAGGGACGCTTCGCGCGCCGCACGGACAGTGACGAGCGCCGCCCCGCACGCGCCCGCGACGAGAGAACGGAGCGCAGTTTCGCGCGTCCGGTGAAATCCGCCTCGCGCGATGACCGTGAAAGCGCCGCGCCGCGCGCACGCCGCAGCGCCGAAGAAAACGGAGGCGCCCGCAAGTCGCCCCGCCCCGTCAAATCGGCCGAAAAACCCCCGCGGCACACCGACGCCGCCGAATCCGCACCGCGCCGCACGCCGCGGGCGGAAGTCGATGGCGACAACACCCTGCGCCTGTCCAAGCGCATGTCCGAACTGGGCCTGTGCTCGCGCCGTGAAGCCGACGAATGGATCGAAAAAGGCTGGGTGTATGTGGACGGCGAAGTCGTCGACACGCTCGGCGCCAAGGTCACGCCGAATCAGCGTATCGAAGTCGATCCGGCGGCACTCGCCGCGCAGGCGCGCCAGGTGACGATCCTGCTGCACAAGCCCGTGGGCTACGTGTCGGGCCAGGCCGAGGACGGCTACGAGCCGGCCGCCACGCTCATCACCGGCGAGAATCATTGGGACGGCGACCACTCGGGTATCCGCTTCTCAGCGAAGCATCTGCGCACGCTCGCGCCGGCTGGCCGGCTCGACATCGACTCGACTGGCCTGCTCGTGCTGACCCAGGACGGTCGCGTGGCCAAGCAGTTGATCGGCGAGAGCTCGGACATCGACAAGGAATACCTCGTGCGCGTCACCTACAACGACATCGAGACCGAAATCGACCAGCACTTCCCGCCCGAGTTGCTCGCGCGGCTGCGCCACGGCCTGTCGCTCGACGACGTGCCGCTCAAGCCCGCGCAGGTGAGCTGGCAAAACGGCGAGCAGTTGCGATTCGTGCTGCGCGAAGGCAAGAAGCGCCAGATCCGCCGCATGTGCGAACTGGTGGGCCTCAAGGTCGTAGGCCTCAAGCGTGTGCGCATGGGCCGCGTACTGCTCGGCGCGTTGCCGCAAGGCCAATGGCGCTATCTGGCCGCCGACGAAGCGTTCTAAAGCCACGTCCGGCCACAACCGACTACATCGGCGCCTGGCGTCGCGCCGAATGAAAACGGGAGCCATCTGGCTCCCGTTTTTCCTCGTGCTTCGATCTTCAGTCGTCGCGATTCGGGTCGAGTTCCGGAAACAGAACCTCGGTAAAGCCGAACTTCGAGAAGTCGGTAATGCGCATGGGGTACAGCTTGCCGATAAGGTGATCGCATTCGTGCTGGACGACGCGCGCATGAAAGCCCTCGGCCACCCGCTCGATGGGCGTGCCGTACTGATCGAAGCCGTCGTAGCGGATCATCGAGTAGCGGCTCACGGCGCCGCGCATGCCCGGCACCGAAAGACACCCCTCCCAGCCCTCTTCCATGTCGTGTGACAGTGGATGGATGACCGGGTTGATGAGCACCGTTTGCGGCACGGCCGGCGCTTCGGGATAACGCTCGTTCTGTTCGAAACCGAAGATCACCACCTGCAGATCGACGCCGATCTGCGGGGCAGCCAGCCCCGCGCCGTTCGCCGCGTGCATGGTGTCGAACATATCGGCAATGAGTTCGTGCAGTTCGGGCGTATCGAAGTGATCGACGGGCCTGGCAATGCTGAGCAGGCGCGGATCGCCCATTCTGAGAATTTCGCGAATCATGTCGTTTGCCCCTCCAGGAGCTTGCGCATTCCTTCTTCGTCGAGCACCGGCACGCCGAGTTCCTCGGCTTTTGCGAGCTTGCTGCCCGCGTCGGCGCCCGCCACCACGTAATCGGTCTTCTTCGACACCGAGCCGGCCACCTTCGCACCGGCCGCCTCCAGCCTCTCCTTTGCCTCGTCGCGCGAGAGCGTGGGCAGCGTGCCGGTGAGCACCACCGTCTTGCCGGCCAGCGCGCCCACCGGCGCCTTCGGCGCGGGCGGACCCTCCGCCCATGTTACTTTGCCGGGCGCGCGCAGTTGCTCGATCACCGTGCGGTTATGCTCTTCCATAAAAAACTCGTGGATCGCGAGCGCGACGATAGGACCCACATCGTTGACTTCGAGCAATTCCTCGACCGACGCGTTCATGATTGGATCGAGCGAGCCGAAGTGCCTCGCAAGATCCTTGGCCGTCGATTCGCCCACGTGCCGGATACCGAGCGCGTAGATGAAGCGCGCAAGCGTCGTGGATTTGGCTTTCTCGAGCGAGTCGAGCAGGTTCTGCGCCGATTTGTCCGCCATGCGCTCGAGCTGCGCGAGCGTGCCGAAGCCAAGACTGAAGAGATCGGCGGGCGTGCGCACGAGGTTCTGGTCGACCAGCTGGTCGATGATCTTCTCGCCCAGGCCGTCGATATCGAGCGCACGGCGCTGGGCGAAGTGCCAGAGTGCCTGCTTGCGCTGGGCCGGACAGAACAGCCCACCCGTGCAGCGGGCGATTGCCTCGTCGGGCAGCCGCTCGATGCGCGATCCGCAGACCGGGCATTCAGTCGGCATCACGAATTCGTGGGCGTCGGCCGGACGGCGGTCCATGAGCGCACTGACCACCTCGGGAATCACGTCGCCGGCGCGCCGCACGATCACCGTGTCGCCGATACGGATGTCCTTGCGCCGCACTTCGTCTTCGTTGTGCAGCGTGGCGTTGGTCACCGTCGCGCCGCCGACGAACACCGGCTCGAGCCGCGCCACGGGCGTAATCGCGCCCGTGCGGCCCACCTGAACGTCGATGGCCAGAAGCTTCGTGAGCGCTTCCTGGGCCGGGAACTTGTGCGCGAGCGCGAAGCGCGGCGCACGCGAGACGAAGCCGAGCGCGTCCTGCTCGTCCCGGCGGTTCACCTTGTAGACCACGCCGTCGATGTCGTATGGCAGGCGATCGCGCTTCTCGCCCACGGCGCGGAAAAAATCCAGCAGGCCCTGCGCACCCTTCACGACCGCTCGCTCGGCATTGACCGGCAGGCCCATCTCCGCGTACCAGTCGAGCAGCTCGCTATGGGTGGCCGGCATCGGCTCGCCCTCGAGCACGCCCATGCCGTAAGCGAAAAACGAGAGCGGCCGCTGCGCGGTGATTTTCGGATCGAGCTGGCGCAGGCTGCCCGCCGCCGCGTTGCGCGGGTTCGCGAATTCCTTGTGGCCGGCGTCGCGCTGACGCTGGTTCATGCGCTCGAAGTCGCGGCGGAACATCAGCACCTCGCCGCGGACGTCGAGCACCTTCGGCACGCGCTTACCCTTCAGCCGCAGTGGCAGCGAGCGGATCGTGCGCACGTTTTCCGTGACGTTTTCGCCCGTCGCGCCGTCGCCGCGCGTGGACGCCTGGACGAACACGCCGTCGACATAGCGCAGCGAGATGGCCAAGCCGTCGAACTTCAGTTCGGCGGCGTATTCGACCGCGCCGACTCCGGCGCCCTCGATCTTGCCGAGCGCATCGGCCACGCGCTTGTCGAACGCGACGATGTCCTCGTCGGCAAAACCGTTGTTGAGTGACAGCATCGGCACGTCGTGGACCACGGGCTCGAAGCCCCCGGCGACTTCGCCACCCACACGCTGGGTGGGCGAATCGGGCGTGATGAGGTCGGGATGCGCGGCCTCGATCTGCTGAAGTTCGCCGAACAGCTTGTCGTATTCCGCGTCGGGCAGCTCCGGCTGGTCGAGCACGTAGTAGGCGTGATTCGCACGCTCGAGTTCGGCGCGCAACCACGCCGCGCGCTGCGCAGCGGTAGCTTCTTCGGGACGACGGGCGGGAGTACGGACCATGCCTTGGGCAACTCGCTGTTGGGTTGATTTCGGACGTCAGATTATCTCAGGAAGCGGCGCGTGTCGCATCGGCTGATCGGCCATCTTCGTGCCATCTTCGTGCGCCGCCGAACGGGCCTCGCCGAGGGCCTGGCCGAACGGCCAACGCTGCGTCGGCCGCATTGACGCCCAAATCCAGTCATGCGAACCTGAATGCACTGCAACACGTGTGCCGGCTCCCTTCATGCCGCACCGCATGCACGCAAAAAAAGGCGCGGCGCCCTTACGGCGTCGCGCCTTGTCTGTCGGCCGCTTGCAGGCCCTCGGCGTTACTGGCTGAACAGTCGCCGCGTGGCCGGCGAGCCGGCCGGAATGCCAGCCTGCTCCAGCTTCGCGTAAAGCGTCATGAGCTGCTTGTCGATCGACTGCAGCACCGATTCCGGCAGCGGCCGGCGCTGGTCGTCGACCACGCGCCCGCCAATGCGCTCGGCGAGCGACTTCGCGTAGTCGCACATCAGGCGGAACGGCAGGATGTCTTCGTCGGCCACAGGCACGTCGAGGATCAGCGTGATCAGTTCGCCACCCTTGTACGTGAGGTCGTCGCGCAGGAAGTTGGTGTCGCCGAACTGCAGCATGAAAACCGGGCTCTGCTTCGCGTCGAGCTTCACGAAGCGCGTGCCGTCGCGCGAAAGCAGCAAGCCGTCCTGCGCGGCCACCGCCTGCACATAGTTTGCCGACCACGGCGCGCCGTCCGACATCACGTTCACGGAAAGCTGTGCGTCGCATTGCGCCGCGAAGCCGTCCAGTTCGCGCGCCATGGCGACCGTCTCCATCATGTCCGGGAACTCGGGCGCAGCGTCGAGCGCGTCGGCAAACTGCTGCACGCCGGTCACGAATTCCGAGAACTCGAGCTCGTTGAGCGGGCCGTTGCGATTCGCGAGTTGCGCAGCCGCGCGCAGTTCCTCGTAGCGCACGCCGCTTTGGAGCAGTTCCCAACCGTCGCCGCCTTCGGGTTTGCCTTCGATGTGAACCGGTTTGCTGCCCGCGCGGCGCAGCCGCTGCGCAAACGGAATCACCCTCTCGCCCGCCGCCGGCGCGCCAAGCCGGATCGGCACGATGCAGTCGATGCGGCGGTCGACCACAGCGGGCGGCGCCGAAGAGATCGTCGTGGCGGCCGGCATGACCGGCTCGATGCGCTCGGCTTCGTCGGCGTCGTCCTTCACGGGTTGCGGGGCAGCCGCACTCGCGGCCGGCGCCTTGTCGGCATCCTCGTGCGCACCGGTTTCCGCTTCGGGAAAGCCGTTGGGTGTCGTCGTTTCGGCCTGGATGTCGGCCGGCGTGTCGAGCGGCGCCGCGGTCCCGAAACCCGGCTCCACCCGCCCGGCTTCCGTGCTGCCCGCGAGCGACGGCTCGCGGCGCGACGGTGCATGCGCCGGTGCGATGAACGGGCCCGGCTCCTGGAACTCGTCGCGCTGCGGCGCCTCGACTGCCTCTTCGGGCATTGGGCGCGGCATGCGCCGGCGCACTCTCGCACCCTGCCACGCGTTGTACACCACCACGCCCCCGACTACCACGGCGCCCGCGCCGATCAACCCGAGAGTCAACTCGTCCATGCATGCTCCATCAGCAATTCTTTTTCGACGGCGCGCTCGTTGCGCGCGCCGCTTCTCTGGCAGGCGCATTGCGCACGGCGGCCGCCTCTCACCGATGGCGCCGCCGGCCGCGCAACGCGTGCCGTCCGTTAGACCGTATTCTGGGCAAAACCCGCCGCAGTTTCCATGTCGACCGCGACGATGCGCGAAACGCCCTGCTCCTGCATCGTCACGCCAATGAGCTGTTGTGCCATCTCCATGGCGATCTTGTTGTGCGAAATGAACAGGAACTGTGTTTTGTCCGACATCGCGCGAACAAGGTTCGCGAAACGCTCGGTGTTCGCGTCGTCGAGCGGCGCGTCCACTTCGTCGAGCAGACAGAACGGCGCCGGGTTGAGCTGGAACATCGCGAACACGAGGGCGGTGGCCGTGAGCGCTTTCTCGCCGCCCGAAAGCAGGTGAATCGTCGAATTCTTCTTGCCGGGCGGCTGCGCCATCACCTGCACGCCCGCGTCGAGAATCTCGTCGCCGGTCATGATGAGCTTCGCCTGGCCGCCGCCGAAAAGACGCGGGAACAGTTCGCCGAAATGACGGTTCACTTCGTCGAACGTGCCCTGCAGCAGCGTGCGCGTTTCCTGGTCGATCTTGCGGATGGCGTCTTCGAGCGTTTCGATCGCGCTCGTGAGGTCGGCCGACTGCGCGTCGAGGAAGGTCTTGCGCTCCTTCGCCGCGGCCAGTTCGTCGAGCGCGGCCATATTTACAGGCCCGAGCGCTGTAATCGCATTGTTGATGCGCGTGACTTCGCCTTGCAGGTACGACGGCTTCATATCCGCCGTGAGCTTTTCCTGCAGCGCGGCCTCGTCGACGCCCGCGGCCTGAAGCTGCTCGACAAACTGCTCGCCATTCAGACGGGCCGCCTGTTCCTTCAACTGAAGCTCGGTGATGCGATCGCGCAGCGGCTGCAGCGCGCGCTCCGCGGCGAGGCGTGTTTCGTCGGCGGCGCGCAGCTTCGCAGTCAGGTCGTCGAGTTCGGCGCGCGCGGCGCGCAGCGTGTCTTCCTTTTGCGCGCGAATTTCCAGCGCATCCTGCAGGCCCGTGTGTGCGGTCTGCTCGTTGATCGTTTCCAGTTCGGCGCGCGCGTCTTCGAGCGACGCGGCCACGCGTTCGCCTTGATCGTGCGCGACCTGAATGTTGCGCTTGAACTCTTCGATGCGGTTCGCCATGTTGCGCGCGGCAAAGCGCGCGTCGGCCGCCGCGCGCTCAAGGTCGCGAGCCTGGTTGCGCGCAGCGCCGAGTTCCTCGTCGAGCGCCTCGAAGGCGAGCTGATTGTCCTCGAAGCGGGCCTGCAATTCGGCGAGCTCCACATCGTGGCGCTCGAAGTTCGCTTCCGACTCCGCGCGCAGCGCGCGCTGCTCTTCGATCTGCGTGCGGATCTCGTCGAGTTCTTCGCGGATCTGCGTACTGCGCGCCGTGTAGCGCTCATGCGCCTGGGTCAGCTTCAGCACATCCATCTGCAGCGCGTGCACGCGCTGGGTCGCGCGCTCGGCCTGCTGACGCACATCCGTGAGCACCTGCGCGGCCTGCGTGTGCGCCGCTTCCGCGCGCACGACTGCCGTGCGTGCCTCGTCGGCGAGCAATGCCTGGGCGCGCACCTGGCGCTCGAGATTCTCGATTTCCTGCTGACGTGCGAGCATGCCGGCCTGCTCGGTGTCGGCGGCGTATAGCTGCACGCCCACGCGCGTTACCACGTGACCCGCCTTCACGACGAACGCACCGCTGCCCGGCAGTTGCGCGCGCTGGGCGAGCGCCTCGGCGAGATCGTTGGCGACGTAGGTCGAGCCGAGCCATTCGGTGAGCACCGCGCGCAAGCCCGCATCGTCGATACGCACGAGCGAGAGCAGCGGCGTGAGCCCCGCGGCCGCAGCGCCCGCCTGACCCGCGGCCGGCGGCGAATAGAACGCGAGCTTCGCAGGCGGAGCGTCGCTCGCGAATGCCTTCACCCAGTCGAGATTCGACACCTCGAGCGCGGCGAGCCGCTCGCGCAGCACCGATTCGAGCGCCGTTTCCCAACCCGCTTCGACGTGCAGCTTCTTCCAGAGGCGCGGCAACGCGCCCAGTTCGTGACGTTCGAGCCACGGCTGGATCTTGCCTTCCGTCTGCACGTTTTCCTGCAACTGCTTGAGTGCGGCGAGACGGGCTTCGAACTGGTGGATCTGCGCGTTTTCCGCCTGCACGCGCTCGTGCGCGGCGCGGCGCTGCGCGTCGAGGCGCGGCACCGTTTCCTGCGCGTCGGCGAGGCGCGCCTGCGCTTCCTGCAGGACTTCCTCCTGCTCGGCCAGCTGCATGCGCAGCTCTTCGAGCTGGGCTTCGTCCGGTGTGTCGAGGCCGCCTTCCTCCGACTTCAGACGCTCGTGGCGCTGCTGAAGCTGCTGGAGCATCTGATCGGCGTTGCGTTGATGCGCGGCTTCGAGCTTGATGGCCTGCTCGGTGCGCGCGATGCCCGCGCGCTCGTCGTTCAGTTGCGCCTGTGCATCGCGCCAGCGGTTTTCGAGCGCGGGCAGCGCTTCCTGCTTCGCCGCCGCATCCTCCTCGGCCAGCGCCGCCTTCTCCCCGGCGACCGCCAGCTGCTCTTCGGCGTCTTCGATATCGTCCTGCGCCTTCTGCGCCTGGACTTGCCACTGCTCGCGCTGCGCGGTCAGCGCGGCGATCTGCGCCTGCACGCGGTTGCGCGACTCGACGATGAACTTGATCTCGGCTTCGAGGCGGCTCACCTCGGCGTTCGCTTCGTAAAGCGCGCCCTGCGCGCCCTGCATGGCGTCGCTTGCCGAGTAGTGGGCCACGCGCAGCGTTTCGAGCTGCGCTTCCACTTCGCGCAGCTGCGCGGTATGGCGTTCCAGGTCGATCTGCGCCTGCTCGATTGCGCGCTGCTGGCGTTGCTGCTCGCCCGCTGCCTCGTTCTTGCGCAGAAGCCACAGAAGGCGCTGCTTTTCCTCGCCCTCGGATTGCAGCTCGCGGAATTTCGTGGCGACGACCGCCTGGCCCTCGAGCTTTTCGAGGTTGCTGGACAGCTCGCGCACGATGTCTTCGACACGTGTGAGGTTCTCGCGCGTGTCGTGCAGGCGGTTCTCGGTCTCGCGGCGGCGTTCCTTGTATTTCGAAACACCCGCGGCTTCTTCGAGGAACACGCGCAGCTCTTCGGGCTTTGCCTCGATGATCCGCGCGATCATGCCCTGCCCGATGATCGCGTAGGCGCGCGGGCCGAGGCCCGTCCCCAGGAAAATGTCCTGGATATCGCGCCGGCGCGCCGGCAGGTTGTTGATGTAGTAGCTCGACGTGCCGTCGCGCGTGAGCACGCGCTTCACGGCGATCTCGGCATACTGGCCCCACTGGCCGGCGGCGCGGCCGTCCGCGTTGTCGAACACCAGTTCGACGCTTGCGCGGCTGCCCGGCTTGCGCGCGGTGGAACCGTTGAAGATGACGTCCTGCATCGACTCGCCGCGCAGCTCGGACGCCCGGGATTCACCCAGCACCCAGCGCACCGCGTCGATGATGTTGGATTTCCCACAGCCGTTTGGCCCGACCACCCCGACGAGTTGGCCCGGAACCTGGAAATGCGTGGGATCGACGAATGATTTGAAGCCAGCGAGTTTAATCGAGGTCAGACGCACGGCGATATCGCTGTTTGAATAGTGGTGAACGGGACCGCCCGTGCCGTACGTCGCTCGCCGCCGCGCGTCCGCTATCGATCGCGCGGCGGCGGAGTGCGCACTGGCAGCCGCCACGGCTCGCCGTGCGAACGCGCATGCGCGCGTGCGGCCGGCGGGAATCAGCGGCAATCATACCATCGCGCGCGCGCCATTCCGCGCGCGGGAAGGCCCCGGGCCCGTGCCGCCGCCTGCGCTGCCGCCACCGTTGCCATCGCTGCCGCCATCGCCGCCGCCGGGGCCGCTGCTGTCGGCGTCGTCCGCGTCATCGGTGCGGGTCGTGTCGGCGTGGGTCATGACGCTCGCGTCGGCGCTCGCGTGTGTACCGCCCTTGCGCGCGTCCTGCGCCCGGTGCACCCAGCTCGACAGCAGGGAGGCAAGCACGATGCACGCGCCGCCCGCCCATTCGCGCGGGCCCGGCGTCTCGCCGGCGAAGAGCCACGACGTGAGCGCCGTCACGACGATCTCGAACAGCATGATGATCGAGGCGCGGTTCGCCGGCACGCGGGCAAGGCCGTACTGAACGAGCATGTTGTTGGTGCCGAGCACGATGCCGAGCGCGAGCACGAGCAGCACGACGCGCGCGAGGTGCTCGCCGGCCGGTGCAGCCGCCATCGGCTCGAAACAGGAGGTCAGCGCGCCGAACAGCGCCGCGCCCGCGAAGATCACGGCGGTGCGCATCTCCGGCTTCATGTGCGGCAGCACGCGGCTCGTCTTCACGACGAGGACGTTGCTCATCGCGAAACCCATGCCGCCGATCAGCCCCGCCCATTCGGCCGCGTTGGCGGGCAGCGGCACGCCGAGCTGCGGCGACCAGAGCATCAGCACCGCACCCAGCAGCGAAAGCGCCGCAAGCGCGCCGCCTGCCCAGTTCAGGCGCTCGTGCAGGATGAAGTGCGCGAAGATCGCCGTCCACGCCGGGGTCAGATAAAAGAGCAGCAGCACGCGCATCACTTCGCCGTGGATCGCGCCCCACACGAACCCGACGTTGGTCACGCCCGCGGCGAGTCCGAGCATCGGCAGCACCCAGTGCCAGCGCACGCTCGCGAGCGAGCGCCAGCGCAGCACCAGCACGAAGAGGCAGCCGGCCGCACTCGTTGCGGCGCTGGAGGCCGTGCCGGTGAGCCCGGCTGCCGCCAGCATGCGCAGCGGATACCAGACAAAACCCCAGACGGACGCGCCAATCATGATGGCGAGCGTCGGCCAGGCGGCGCGCAGGCTCGTGCTCTGGCTCATGGCTCGCGCTTGCCCTGGTCCGGCAACGCGTTCGCAGCACACGGGCCCTCGTTCGCAACGTCGTTCGAGAATTTCATGCTTTTCCTTTATTGCGTCGCCCGGCAAGCACCGGCGGCGAGCGCCCGGGATCCGGCCGGCGCCCGCGGCAGCAGCGGCGCCACGCTATAATCGACCGCTTGCAGCCGCAACGCCGCGCTGCGCGTCCGTGTTTTTCGCCCAGTGCGGTGCAACCGGCTCGCCGGCCCGCAGCGGCCGCTCCAATCCTGCGCGCCACGCCATCCGTCTTTCGCCCACGCCTGTCCAGCCCCAAGTGAATCCGCTACTCGACACCCTTCAGTCCTACCCCTTCGAAAAGCTGCGCCTGCTCTTCAAGGACGTCGCGCCGAACGCCGGCCTGCGCCACATCAGCTTCGGAATCGGCGAGCCGAAACACCCCACTCCCGCGCTGATCCGCGACGCCATCGTCGCTTCGCTCGACGGCCTCTCGTCTTACCCGGCCACGGCGGGCACCCCGGCGCTGCGCGAGTCGATTGCGAGCTGGGTGAAGGCGCGCTACGGGCTGCCGGCGATCGATGCGAATACGGAAATCCTGCCCGTCTCGGGCTCGCGCGAAGCGCTGTTCGCGCTCGCGCAGGCCGTGATCGACCCGACAGCGGGCGTGAAAGACCCGGCAAAGCGGGCGATCGTACTCTGCCCGAACCCTTTCTACCAGATCTACGAAGGTGCCGCGCTGCTCGGCGGCGGCGAGCCGTACTTCGTGAACAGCGATCCGGCCCGCAACTTCGCCTGCGACTACTCGCAGGTTCCCGAAGAAGTCTGGGCGCGCACGCAGCTGCTGTACGTGTGCTCGCCGGGCAATCCCACCGGCGCCGTGATCACGCTCGACGACTGGCGCGAGCTGTTCGCGCTCTCCGACCGCTATGGCTTCGTGATCGCCTCGGACGAGTGCTACTCGGAAATCTATTTCGACGAAGCGAATCCGCCGCTCGGCGGTCTCGAAGCGGCGCACAAGCTGGGCCGCGGCTTCGAGCGCCTCGTCATGCTGTCGAGCCTGTCCAAGCGCTCGAACGCGCCGGGCATGCGCTCGGGGTTCGTCGCCGGGGACGCCGCCATCCTCAAGCCGTTCCTGCTCTACCGCACCTATCACGGCGCTGCCTTGTCGCCGGTCTGGCAGTCCGCCAGCATCGCGGCCTGGGGCGACGAGGCGCACGTGCGCGAAAACCGCGCGAAATACGTAAAGAAGTTCTCGACCGTCACGCCCATGCTCGCCGACGTGCTCGACGTGAAATTGCCCGACGCCGCGTTCTATCTCTGGGCCAACGTCGCGCGCACCGGCCTCACGGACACCGCGTTCGCCCAGCGTCTCTACGCCGACTATAATGTGACGGTTCTGCCCGGGTCGTACCTCGCACGCGAGGCGCACGGCACGAATCCGGGTAAAGACTTCGTGCGCATGGCGCTCGTCGCCGACGTCGAGGAGTGCATCGAGGGCGCGCAGCGCATCGTCGAGTTCTGCCGCTCGCTCAAACCGTAAAGCCTTCGCGTGCGCGCCGGGGTCCCGCACCTCGCGGCGCGCAACACCGCTTTCCACCATCAATCTCACGAAATCACCACCATGTCGCAACAACTTCAGCAGATCATCGACACCGCCTGGGAAAACCGCGCCGACTTTTCGCCCAAATCGGCCCCGAACGACGTGCGCGAAGCCGTCGCCCACGTCATCGCCGAGCTGGATCGTGGCGCGCTGCGCTGCGCCGAGAAGAAGGACGGCGACTGGGTCGTCAACCAATGGGTGAAGAAGGCCGTGCTGCTGTCGTTCCGTCTGGAAGACAACGCGCCGATGCCCGCCGGCGGCTACAGCCAGTTTTACGACAAGGTGCCCTCGAAGTTCGCCAGCTACACGGCCGAAGACTTCGCCGCGGGCGGCTTCCGTGTCGTGCCGCCGGCCATCGCGCGCCGCGGCTCGTTCATCGCGAAGAACGTCGTGCTGATGCCGTCGTACACCAACATCGGCGCGTATGTCGATGAAGGCACGATGGTCGATACGTGGGCCACCGTCGGTTCGTGCGCGCAGATCGGCAAGAACGTGCACCTCTCGGGCGGCGTCGGCATCGGCGGCGTGCTGGAGCCGCTGCAGGCCAACCCGGTCATCATCGAAGACAACTGCTTCATCGGCGCGCGCTCGGAAGTCGTGGAAGGCGTGATCGTCGAAGAGAACTCGGTCATCTCGATGGGCGTGTACCTCGGCCAGTCGACCAGGATTTACGACCGCGAAACCGGCGAGGTCTCGTACGGCCGCATTCCGGCGGGCTCGGTCGTGGTCGCGGGCAATCTGCCCTCGAAGGACGGCTCGCACAGCCTGTATTGCGCCGTGATCGTCAAGAAGGTCGACGCTAAAACGCGCGCCAAGGTCGGCCTGAACGAGCTGCTGCGAGGCGACTGATGGCGAAGTCCGCCAAGACCGTCGTGTACGGCATTCCGAACTGCGACACCGTGAAGAAGGCCCGCGTGTGGCTCGAAGAGCACGGCGTCGAGTTCGAGTTTCACGACTTCAAGAAGGCGGGCGTCTCGAACGCGCTCGTCCAGGACTGGCTCAAGGACGTCTCGCTCGACCAGCTCATCAACAAGCGCGGCACGACCTGGCGCGGCCTGTCGGAGGTGCACAAGGCCGAAGCCGACACGACCGCCGGCGCGATCGCGCTGATGATCCACAAGCCGTCGATCATCAAACGGCCCGTGGTCGTGGTGAACGGCCGCGTGAAGACGCTCGGCTTTTCCGCCGACCAGTATGCGGAGCTGTTCGCCTGAGCGCCGCATGAGGCCGGTGCGCCCGATCTGCTGCACGGCAAGGCGGGCGCACACGGTCATGACACGTTGTTGCCGGCCCCTGCTCCATCAGCGGCGCCGGCATTTTTATTGAAAGTGGTCTTTTTATGTCCGCCACCCTCGCCCTTACCGAAGCCCTGATCGCGCGCGCGTCCGTCACGCCCGACGACCAGCACTGCCAGCGCATCATGACCGAGCGCCTCGCCGCGCTCGGCTTCGCATGCGAAACGATCGAATCCAATGGCGTAACGAACCTGTGGGCCGTCAAACGCGGTACCGCGGGCGCGCAAGGCCCGCTGCTCGCCTTCGCGGGCCACACCGACGTCGTGCCGACCGGCCCCATCGAGCAATGGCGCTCGCCGCCGTTCCAGCCCTCGCACCGCGACGGCGTTCTCTACGGCCGCGGCGCCGCCGACATGAAGACCTCGCTCGCGGCGTTCGTGGTGGCGAGCGAAGAGTTCGTGGCGGCGCATCCGCAGCATCGCGGCGCCATCGCGTTCCTCATCACGAGCGACGAGGAAGGCCCGGCCACCGACGGCACCGTGAAGGTCGTCGAGGCGCTGCAGGCGCGCGGCGAGAAGATGGATTACTGCATCGTGGGCGAGCCGACTTCGACGCATACGCTCGGCGACTGCGTGAAGAACGGCCGCCGCGGCTCGATGTCGGGCAAGCTCGTCGTGAAGGGGGTGCAGGGGCATATCGCCTACCCGCATCTCGCGAAAAACCCCGTGCATCTGCTGGCTCCCGCGCTCGCCGAACTCGTTGCCGAAAAATGGGACGACGGCAACGAATACTTCCCGCCCACCACGTGGCAGGTGTCGAACCTGCACAGCGGCACGGGCGCGAGCAACGTGATTCCGGGCCACGCCGATGTGATGTTCAACTTCCGCTTCTCGACTGCGAGCACGGTGGAAGGTCTGCAAAAACGCGTCCACGCGATCCTCGACAAGCACGGCCTCGAATACGACCTGCACTGGAGCGTGAGCGGCCTGCCCTTCCTCACGCCGCGGGGCGCGCTCTCGGACGCGCTCGAAAAAGCGATCCGCGACGAAACCGGCGTCACGACCGAACTTTCGACGACGGGCGGCACGTCCGATGGCCGCTTCATCGCGCGCATGTGCGAGCAGGTGGTGGAGTTCGGGCCGCCGAACGCGAGCATCCACAAGATCGATGAGCATATCGAAGTGAAATTCATCGATCCGCTCAAGAACGTGTACCGCCGCGTGCTCGAACAGCTGATCGCCTGACCGGCCAACCGAATACGCTCTGGAGTCCAGAACATGACCCATCCGCTAGCCGCCACCTTTGCCACCGTTCGCGACCTGCTGCGCTATGGTGTCTCGCGCTTTTCGGCCGCGCAACTCGCGTTCGGCCACGGCTCGAGCAACGCCTACGACGAAGCCGCGTACCTGATCCTGCACACGCTGCATTTGCCGCTCGACCTGCTCGACCCGTTTCTCGATGCGCGCCTCACGAGCGAGGAAATCGACAAGGTGCTCGGCGTAATCGAGCGCCGCGCGACCGACCGCGTGCCCGCCGCCTACATCACGCAGGAAGCGTGGATGCACGGCCTGCGCTTCTATGTGGATGAGCGCGTCATCGTGCCGCGCTCGTTCATTGGCGAGCTGCTCGCAGACGGCCTGCAGCCCTACGTGGAAGATCCCGAACAGGTCACCGCGGTGCTGGAGTTGTGCACCGGCTCGGCGAGCCTCGCGATTCTCGCGGCGCACGCGTTCCCGAACGCCGATATCGACGCCGTCGATCTGTCCGCGCCCGCCCTCGAAGTGGCGCGGCGCAACGTACACGAACACGGCCTCGACGAGCGCATCGCCCTCTTCGAAGGCGACCTGTACGCGCCGCTGCCCGAGCGCCGCTACGACGTGATCATCACGAACCCGCCCTACGTCAACGCCGACTCGATGCAGGCGCTGCCGCCCGAGTACCGCCACGAGCCGGAGATGGCGCTCGCGGGCGGCGCAGACGGCATGGACATCGTGCGCCGCATCATCAAGGACGCACGCAACTGGCTCACCGACGACGGCGTGCTGGTGGTCGAGATCGGCAACGAGCGCGAAAACGTGGAAGCGGCGTTCGGCGGCCTCGATCTCGTCTGGCTCTCGACGAGCGCCGGCGACGATCAGGTCTTCCTGATTCAGGCCTGCGACTTGCCGGTCTGATCGTCCTGCCTTGTCCGGCCCTGCGCCCGGCTGAAGGAGCGTCCCACGCATCTATGCGATTCGACTGGTCACACCTCGGCACGCTGCTCGCGATCATCCATCTGCTTGGGCTGATCGCGGCGTGCCACGCGATCCTCAACACGCGCACCTCTCAGGGCGCGATTGCCTGGGCCGTCTCGCTCGCGACGATGCCCTACCTCACGCTCGTCCCGTATCTCTTTCTCGGCCGCAGCAAGTTCGCGGGCTATGCCGACGCGAGGCGCCTGCGCAACGAAACCTTGCGCTCGCGCGCCCACGCGCCCGACTGGGACACGCTCGTCCGCGCAGGCGAATGGCCAGCCGACGAGCTGGGCGTGCGCGTGATCCGCACGTTCGCGCGCCTGGGCGGCATGCCGCTCGTGCCCGGCAACGCCGTGCGCACGCTCGTGAACGGCGACGCAACCTTCTCCGCCATCTTCGATGCGATCGAGCAAGCCCGGCACTACGTGATCGTGCAGTTCTTCATCGTGCGCGCCGACGCGCTCGGCGACATGCTCAAGGACGTGCTGCTCGACTGCGCAAAACGCGGCGTGCGCGCGTACCTTCTGTACGACAGCATCGGCTCGTTCGACCTGCCCGCCAGCTACGTGCACGAGCTGCAGGACGGTGGCGTGGAAGTGCACCCGTTCTCCACGAAGCGCCACTTCGTCAACCGCTTCCAGCTCAACTTCCGCAACCACCGCAAGATCGTCGTGGTGGACGGCCAGCAAGCGTTCGTGGGCGGCCACAACGTCGGCATCGAATACCTGGGCGCGAATGCGCGCCTCTCGCCCTGGCGCGATACGCATATCGAACTGCGCGGACCCGCGGTTGCCAACGTGCAGTTCGCCTTCACCGAAGACTGGTACTGGGCCACCCAGCAGCTTCCCGGCTGCGAGCCGCCCACCGTCGTGCCGCGCGACGGCGACGACATGTACTGCCTGGTGTTGCCCACAGGTCCGGCCGACCGCCAGGAAACCTGCTCGCTCTTCTTCGTCGAGGCGATCAACGCCGCGAAAAAGCGCCTGTGGATCACCACGCCCTATCTCGTGCCCGACGAAGCCGTGTTCTCGGCGCTGCGCCTCGCCGCGCTGCGCGGCGTGGACGTGCGCATCATGATCCCGAGCCGGCGCGACCATTACGTGGTGTTCGAGGCGTCCATGCTGTACGCCTTCGATGCGGTGCGGGCGGGCATTCGCATCTTCCGCTACAAGCCGGGCTTTTTGCACCAGAAAGTCGTGCTGATCGACGACGTGGCCGCGGCCATCGGCAGCGCGAATCTGGATAACCGGTCGTTTCGCCTGAACTTCGAGATCATGGTGCTGACCGTGCATCGCGGCTTCGCGGCCGAAGTCGAGGCGATGCTGCTGCGCGACTTCGAAGAGACGTTCGAGATCGACCGCAGCGAGTACCGCGACGCGCCCGCGTGGCGCAAGATCACGATGCACCTTGCACGGCTCTTCGCGCCGATTCTCTAGCGCGCCTGTGCCGCCTGGCTACGCTCCGAGCTGCTTTTCGATGTCCGCTGCAATGGCCTCGGGCTTCGTCACGGGCGCGTAGCGCTTCACCACGCTGCCGTTGCGGTCGACCAGAAACTTCGTGAAGTTCCACTTGATGCCTTCGAGCCCGAGGAGCCCCGGCGCCTCGCCCGTGAGCCAGCGATACAGCGGGTGCGCGTTCGCGCCGTTCACGTCGATCTTCTCGAACATCGGGAACGTGACGCCGTAGTTCTTCTCGCAGAAGCTGCCGATCTGCGCGGCGTCGCCGGGTTCCTGCTTGCCGAACTGGTTGCACGGAAAGCCGAGTACCGCGAGCCCGCGCGCGGCGTACTGCTCGTAGAGCTTTTGCAAGCCCGCGTACTGCGGCGTGAATCCGCACTCGCTCGCGGTGTTGACGATCAGGAGTACCTTGCCCGTATAGCGTTCGAGGCTCACCGGCTCGCCGCCGCCGAGCGGTTGCGCCGAAAACGAATAGATCGATGTCATCTGGCTCTCCCTTGGAAAAGCGCCAGTCTACGTGAGAAAACATGCAATGAGCACTCGGCCAAATGGCTAGCCGTGCGGCCAATGCCGGCCTGGGCGCGCTCAGGCTGCGCACCCCGGTCTATGCGCCCCGGTCTGCGCGCCCCGGTCTAAAATAGCGCTTTCTTTCGTTTTCTTCCCGCCGGCGCCGTCGTGATCCGCTTCAACCAATTCAGTCTTGCCCGCGGCACCAAGCCGCTTTTCGAACAAACCTCGTTCACGCTGAACCCCGGTGAAAAGGTCGGTCTCATCGGCGCGAACGGCGCGGGCAAATCGACCCTGTTCGCCGTACTGCGCGGCGAACTGCACGCGGACGCCGGCGACTTCTCGCTGCCGCCGTCCTGGCGCATCGCGCACGTCGCGCAGGAAACCCCGGCGGTCGAGCGCACCGCGCTCGACTACGCGCTCGACGGCGACGCCGCGCTGCGCGAAATCGAGGCCCGCATCGCCGCGGCCTCGGCCGCGCACGACGGTGCGGCCGAGGCCGAAGCGCACGGCGCCTTCGCCGACGCCGATGGCTACACCGCCCCCGCGCGAGCCGAAGCGCTGCTGCTCGGCCTCGGCTTCACGCTCGAGCAAACGCGCCAGCCCGTGGCGAGCTTCTCGGGCGGCTGGCGCATGCGCCTGAACCTCGCGCAGGCGCTCATGTGCCGCTCCGACCTGCTGCTGCTCGACGAGCCCACGAACCACCTGGATCTGGACGCGATCGTCTGGCTGGAAGACTGGCTGCACCGCTATCCGGGCACGCTCGTCGTGATCTCGCACGACCGCGAATTCCTCGACTCGATCTGCAATGTCACGCTGCATCTGGAAAACCAGCAGATCAAGCGTTACGGCGGCAATTACTCGCAGTTCGAGATCCTGCGCGCGCAACAACTGGCGCTCCAGCAAAGCGCGTACGAAAAGCAGCAGCGCACCGTCGCGCACCTGCAAAGCTTCATCGACCGCTTCAAGGCCAAGGCCACCAAGGCGCGCCAGGCACAAAGCCGCGTGAAGGCGCTGGAAAAGATGGAGTTGATCGCGCCCGCGCACGCGAGCTCGCCGTTCACCTTCGAGTTCCGCACACCCGACTCCGCCCCCAACCCCATGCTCGTGATGGAAGACGTGCGCTGCGGCTATCGGGCCGAGGACGGCAGCGAAACGCCGATCGTCGAACGCGTCACGCTCTCGATCCAGAACGGCCAGCGCATCGGCCTGCTCGGTGCGAACGGCCAGGGCAAGTCCACGCTCATCAAGACGCTCGCGGGCACGCTCGCGGCGCTCTCCGGCGAGCTGCGCACGGGCAAGGGGCTGCAAATCGGTTACTTCGCGCAGCATCAACTCGAAACGCTGCGCCCGGACGACTCGCCGCTCCAGCATCTCGCCCGTCTCGCGCCCGACACGCGCGAGCAGGAACTGCGCGACTTCCTCGGCGGCTTCAACTTCCCCGGCGAGATGGCCACGGCGCCCATCGCGCCGTTCTCGGGCGGCGAGAAGGCGCGCCTCGCGCTCGCGCTCATCATCTGGCAAAAGCCCAACCTCCTGCTGCTCGACGAGCCGACCAACCACCTCGACCTCGAAACGCGCCATGCACTGACCATGGCGCTCGCGCAGTTCGAAGGCACGCTGATCCTCGTCTCGCACGACCGGCATTTGCTGCGCGCCACGACCGATCAGTTCATGCTGGTGGCGAAGCATCGTCTGCAGCCGTTCGACGGCGACCTCGACGACTACCGCGACTGGCTGCTTCAACACGCGGCCGAGCAACGCGCGGCCCTCAAGGAGGCCGCTTCCGGCACGGCGAATGCGGCAAACGGCGCAAATGCCGCAAATGCCGCCGATGGCGTCAATCGCAGGGAACAACGCCGCCAGGAAGCGGAGCAGCGCCAGAAGGTTGCGCACCTGAAGAAGCCGTTACAGGCGAAAATCGGCAAGATCGAAAAGGAAATGGATGCGCTCAACAGCGAAAAGAGCACGCTCGATGCTTTCGTCGCGGATCCGGCGAGCTACGAGCCGGAGCGGAAGAGCCGCCTGACCGAAGCGATCCGCCGCCAGGCCGAAGTCGCCTCGCGCCTCGAAACGCTCGAAGCCGAATGGCTCGATGCGCACGAGGAACTCGAGCAGATCGGCTAGCGCAGCGCTGGGTCGCCGTCGCGCCATCAGGCGCTTTCGCCAGGTATTTTCGCCAGGGAGTCACGAGTGTCGTCACCCGCCGCATTGCAGGGCCTTCGCGTACTGGATCTGACCCGCCTGCTGCCCGGGCCCGTGGCCACGTTGCGGCTGGCGGAAATGGGCGCCGATGTCCTGAAAATCGAGCCGCCCGGCGCGGGCGATGCGGCGCGCGTGATGATGCAGAGCGCAGTGGACGAAGTGGCCGCGCGCCCCGGTGCGTTCTATCGTCTCGTCAATCGCGGCAAGCGCGAAACGCGAGTCGACTTGAAGACCGAGAGCGGCCGCTCGGTGTTACTCGCGCTCGCGCGCGACGCCGACGTGCTCGTCGAAAGTTTCCGGCCCGGTGTGATGGACCGCCTCGGCGTAGGCTACGAGGCCTTGCGCAAGGTCAATCCGAAACTCGTCTACTGCGCGATCACGGGCTACGGCACGACCGGCCCGTTCGCCGGCCATCCGGGTCACGACATCAACTATGTCGCCTATTCGGGCGTGCTCGACCAGTTGGCCACGCGCGACGGCGTGCCGGTGCTGCCCAATTTTCAGATCGCCGACCTGCTCGGCGGCGCGCTGAGCGCGGTCACGCAGATTCTCGCGGCGCTCTGGCATGTGGCGCGCGGCGGCGAGGGCCGTTTCGTCGACGTTTCGATGGCGCACGCGAGCTACGCGCATAACGTGGTCGCCCAGGTCGCGCTGGCCAACGACGACGCCGCTGCGCTGCAGCCAGGCGGCGGCCTGCTCAACGGCGGCGTACCCTGCTATAACCTCTATCGCACGCAGGACGGGCGGTGGCTCGCCGTCGGGGCGCTCGAGCTGAAGTTCTGGCAGACGCTGTGCCACGCCATTGGCCGCGACGACTGGGCCGAGCGCCACTGGAGTCTCGGTCAGGCGATCGGCGGCGCGGATGCCGCCGCGCTCACGCGCGAACTGGCGGCCATCATCGAGTCGGAGTCACTGCAGACCTGGATCGACCGCCTGGAGGCGATCGACACCTGTGTTTCGCCCGTCCTCACGCCAGGCGAGGCTTCGCGCCATCCCCTCTTCAATGCCAAAGTGCTGCAAGCCATGCTGGACGAAATGGCCGCGAGACAAGCGCAGCAGGCTGCGCCCGGCATGCAGCCGGCGCCCTTTCAGCGAGGTGGTCAGCCGCCGGACACGCATTCCGCCCAACCCGCCCGGCCGGTCCAACCTGCCCAGCCCGGCCAGGGCGCCGACACGCCGGCTGCGCCTGGCGGCAAAAAGCCTTTCACTTACGGCCCCTGGGGCTAGCCTGCGGCGCATGCCGCGTCACCCGTGATGCCCAATGAAAAATGGGCGCCTCGCTGCGCCCATTTTTCGTTTAGCGTCGCGGCAGCGTTTGCCGCGGCGACCGTTCGTCGTCGTACATCACGTACTTGCGGCCTTCCACGTGGTGCGCGATGGTGCTGCGCACCTCGGCCGCCGTCACGTCTTCCGCCACGACGCGGCGCGAAATGCGCCCGTCGCCATCGATCCACTCGACGATGCGGCACGTGCTGCCCCAAGGTTGCATGAGCGGCTCGGACACCCGGCAGCCGCGCACGACGATCGAACGACCGCCGAAGGACGTATCAGTCTGTTTCAAGTCGCTATCCTTTCCGCTCGACACGGGTTGAACATCGCGCCAAGGATAGGGAAATCGCAGTCCGAAATGGTTACAGCCGGAACCAGGGTTGTTACTAATCATTACGCGCCAGTACAGGCCATCTGCACGTGCGCGGCGTGCTCAATCCAGCTCGCGCACGCGGTCGATCGCTTCTTCGAGACGCTCGACCGCCATTACCTGCAAACCATCGATCGGCTGTTTCGGCGCATTGGCGCGGGGAATCAGGGCGCATGAAAAACCCAGCTTCGCCGCTTCCTTCAGACGATCCTGGCCGCGCGGCGAGGGTCGGATCTCGCCCGCGAGACCGACCTCGCCAAAAACGATCAGACCCTTGGGCAACGCCTTGTTACGCATCGAAGAGTGGATGGCGAGCAGCACGGCGAGATCCGCGGCCGGCTCCGTGATTTTCACGCCGCCCACGGCGTTGAGGAAAACGTCCTGATCGAAGCACGCAATGCCGGCATGGCGATGCAGCACCGCCAGCAGCATCGCGAGCCGGTTCTGTTCGAGGCCGACGGCAAGGCGCCGCGGATTCGGCACATGCGCCGTGTCGACGAGCGCCTGTACCTCGACGAGCAGCGGCCGCGAACCTTCCTGAGTCACGAGCACGCAGGAGCCCGGCACGCTCTGCTCGTGCTGCGAGAGAAAGAGCGCCGAGGGATTTGCCACGCCGCGCAGGCCCTTCTCGGTCATCGCGAACACGCCCAGTTCGTTGACCGCGCCGAAGCGGTTCTTGAACGCGCGCACGAGCCGGAACGACGAATGCGTGTCGCCTTCGAAATACAGCACGGTATCGACGATGTGCTCCAGCACCCGCGGCCCCGCGAGGTTGCCCTCCTTCGTCACGTGGCCGACCATGATGATCGCCGTGCCCGACTGCTTCGCGATGCGCGTGAGCTGCGCCGCGCACTCGCGCACCTGCGCGACGGAGCCCGGCGCGGAAGTCAGCGCCTCGGAGTAGATCGTCTGGATCGAGTCGATGACCGCGACGTCGGGCTTCTCGGCCTCGATCGTCGCCTGGATCTTTTCGAGCTGGATTTCGGCGAGCAGTTGCAGTTCGCTCGCCATGGAGCCGGGATCGAGCAGCGACAATCGTTGCGCGCGCAACGCAATCTGCGCGGCCGACTCCTCGCCGCTTACATATAGCGCGCGCCGCTGCGACGCGATCTGCGCGAGCGACTGCAGCAACAGCGTCGATTTGCCGATGCCCGGATCGCCGCCGATCAGCACCACGCCGCCCGCCACGAGGCCGCCGCCCAGCACGCGATCGAACTCGCCTACGCCGGTCGTGAAGCGCGGTACGTCGGATGCCTCGATATCGGCGAGACGCCGCACCGGTGCGCTCTTTGCGAGCGACTGAAAGCGGTGGGAGCTCGCCGATCCGGCAACGCCTTCCACCAGCGTGTTCCACGCGCCGCACGCGGGGCACTGGCCTTGCCACTTGGGTGCCTGCCCGCCGCATTCGGTACACGTATACAGTGTCTTGACCTTCGCCATGCTCTTTGCCATGGCGTTATTCGGCCCGCACGGGAACACGCGGCGCGACGGCGCACATCAGCTCGTAGCCGATCGTGCCACAGGCTTTCGCAACGTCGTCGATCGGCAGGTTGTTGCCCCACAGCTCCACGCGCGCGCCCACGCCCGCGCTGTGCACGGGCGTGAGATCGACGGTGAGCATGTCCATGGAGACGCGGCCCACCACGTGCGTGAGCACGCCGTCGACGATCACGGGCGTGCCTTCGGGCGCGACGCGCGGATAGCCGTCGGCGTAACCGCATGCCACCACGCCGATGCGCATGGGCTTGCGCGCCGTGAAGATCGAGCCGTAGCCGACGGTCTGCCCTTCGGCGACGTGCTGCGTGGCGATGAGTTCGGACGCGAGCGTCATGGCCGGCTGCAGGCCTGTGCCTTCGAGCGCCGAGGAAAAGCCTGAGGGCGAAGCGCCATAAAGAATGATGCCGGGGCGCACCCAGTCGAAATGCGTCGAAGGATGCCAGAGCGTGGCGGCCGAATTGGCGAGGCTGCGCGCGCCCGCAATGCCCTGCGCGCCGCGCTCGAACGTCTCCATCTGCTCGCTCACGCCGCGCGGTGTGTCGGCGTCTGCAAAGTGCGTCATCAGCGTGATCTGGCCGATGCCGGCACAGGCGCGCGCACGCTCCCACGCGGCGCGATATTTCTCGGGCGTATAGCCTAGCCGGTTCATGCCGCTGTTCATCTTGAGCTGGACGTTCACCGGCTTCGAGAGACGCGCCATTTCGAGCATGCGCATCTGCTCGTCGCTGTGCACGACGGTCGTGAGGCTGTAGCGGTCGATCACGTCGATGTCGGTGGGCCGGAAAAAACCCTCGAGCAGCAGGATCGGCCCCGCCCAGCCGAGTTCGCGCAGCTTCACGGCCTCCTCGAGGTCGAGCAGGCCGAAACCGTCGGTTGCGCGCAGGCCGGGAAACGCGCGCGCGAGCCCGTGCCCGTAGGCGTTGGCCTTCACTACGGCCCAGATTTTCGACTTTGGCGCGTACTTGCGGACAACGGCGAGGTTATTGGCGAGAGCGGCGGTGTGGATCGTTGCTGAGAGGGGGCGAGGCATGGGAGATTTTTCGCAAAGACGCTTTCGAATCAGGAGCTTACAGGGTGTTTTCAGCGCCCCGCAGGCCCGCCTGACGGGCGCTCAAGGATTGTGCTAGTCCGAATGCACCTATTTTCATGATATAAAGCCCTGCGCACAACCCATTTCGAACGTAATAAGCCCGGATGCCTCCCACCCGTCCGGGGCGGACGGACCGCAGCGAGGAAAGCATCGCATCAGATGAAAAAAGGCTTTTACACCATCATGGCCGCGCAGTTTTTTTCGTCGTTGGCCGACAATGCGCTCCTCATCGCTGCAATTGCACTGCTGAAAGACCTCCACGCCCCGAACTGGATGACGCCGCTGCTCAAGCTGTTCTTCGTCCTCTCCTACGTCGTTCTTGCCGCCTTCGTCGGCGCCTTCGCAGATTCCCGCCCCAAGGGCCGCGTGATGTTCATCACGAACACGATCAAGGTCGTGGGCTGCGCCATGATGCTGGCAGGCACCCACCCGTTGTTCGCCTATGGCGTAGTGGGCTTCGGCGCGGCGGCCTATTCGCCCGCCAAGTATGGCATCCTGACCGAGTTGCTGCCGCCTGAGCGCCTCGTCGCCGCCAACGGCTGGATCGAAGGCACGACAGTCGGCTCGATCATCCTCGGCACCGTACTCGGCGGCGCGTTGATCAGCCCCCACATCGCCTCGCATGTGCTTCGCCATACGCCCGCCGCGATCAGCACACCCGCCGAAGCCGCGATGGTCGTCATCATGGTGATTTACGTGATCGCCGCCCTCTTCAATCTGCGCATTCCCGACACCGGCGCGCGCTACCCGCGCCAGCAGCACGGTGTCATCCGCCTCATCACCGATTTCGCCGACTGCTTCAACACGCTCTGGCACGACAAGCTGGGCCAGATCTCGCTCGCGGTCACGACGCTCTTCTGGGGCGCGGGCGCGACGCTGCAATTCATCGTGCTCAAGTGGGCCGAAGTCTCGCTCGGCATGTCGCTCTCCGAGGGCGCGGTGCTCCAGGCCGTGGTGGCCGTGGGCGTGGCAGCCGGCGCCATGATCGCGGCCGCGCGCGTGCCGCTCAAGAAGTCGCTCTCGGTGCTGCCGGTCGGCATCGTCATGGGTCTTGCCGTCATGCTCATGGCGTTCTACACGCGCCATCTCCTTCCGCCGCATTGGGGCCTGCATATCGGCCACATGCGCATTCCCGGCTACCTGATTTTCGCCTACCTCTTCCTCATGGTCGTGGGCGGCCTGTCCGGCTTCTTCGTCGTGCCGATGAACGCGCTGCTTCAGCACCGCGGCCACGTGCTGCTCTCCGCCGGCCACTCCATCGCCGTGCAGAACTTCAACGAGAACCTCTCGGTGCTCGTGATGCTGTGCCTCTACGCCGTGCTCGTCTGGCTCGACGTGCCGGTGACCATCGTGATCGTGCTGTTCGGCACCTTTGTCTGTCTGATGATGTGGCTCGTGATGCGCCGCCACCAGGCAAATCAACGCTCGTTCGACTCGGTCGCGCTGATCGGCGAGAATCACAGGCATTGACGCTCGCGCCTGTGGGCCCACCGTCCGGCCACCGCGTCTGCCGAATCGATCCTTTCCTGCGCACGCGCGGCACGGCAACCCGACCCCGCCGCGCGCGACGCGCACCTGACGCTGCCATGACTTCACCGATATTCAACGTTCTCACGATCGCCGGCTCCGACTCGGGCGGCGGCGCGGGCATCCAGGCCGACCTCAAGGCGTTCTCCGCGCTCGGCGCCTACGGCGCGAGCGTCATCACGGCGCTCACCGCGCAGAACACGCGCGGCGTCACCGCGATCCACGCGCCCGACGCGGGTTTCGTCACCGCGCAGCTCGACGCCGTGTTCGAGGACATCCGCATCGACGCCGTGAAGATCGGCATGCTCGCCAACGCGGCAATCGTGCGCGCCGTCGCCGACGCGCTGCGCCGCCATCAGCCGGCGCGCGTCGTGCTCGATACCGTGATGATTTCGAAGAGCAACCACGCGCTGCTCGCGCCCGAAGCCGTCGCCGCGCTACGTGAAGAACTGCTGCCGCTAGCGGGCGTCGTCACGCCGAACCTGCCGGAAGCCGCCGCGCTGCTCGGCGTCGCGCCCGCCGCCGACGAAGCCGCGATGGTCGAGCAAGGCGAAGCGCTGCGCGCGCTCGGCGCGCAGGCGGTGCTGATGAAAGGCGGCCATCTGGAGAGCGCGGACAGCCCCGACTGGCTCATCGAAGCCGGCGGCACGCTGCGCCTGGCCGGCGCTCGCGTGCCGGTCACGAATACGCACGGCACGGGCTGCACGCTCTCGTCTGCCATTGCCGCACTGTGGCCACAGCGCGGGGCGCTCGCCACGGCCGTCGCCGAAGCCAAGCAGTATCTGACGGCGGCGCTCGTGGCCAGCGAGCGGCTCGACGTCGGTCATGGCGTCGGGCCCGTGCATCATTTCTGGCGCTGGTGGTGAGCGTGCTTGCGCGCGCTCATTGACGTGCAAATGCCGCGGCGCGCGCAGGCCAGTCGTCGGGAACGATGAAGCCGCGCGACTGTTCGCGGTAGCCGCCTGTGCTGTCGGCCGTGAATGCCGCGATCAGCACGGGCTCGTCGGGCCGGGTTAGCGCATCGACTAACGCGTCGGGGTCGACGCAGGGCGCAGCCGCCAGCCTGCGCGGCGCGAGCCACGCGAGCCTTGGCAGCACGCTCCAGCCATCAGCCGCCTGTTGCCCGGCGAACGCCGGCCAGTCCGAGCGCGTCGCCCACCAGCCGCGCCCATGATCTGCGGCCAGCTCGGGGGCGTCTTGCACGCGTGACGGCGCCGCCTCTCCCGCCCGATAGAAAAGCCAGCCTTTCACGAACATCTGCGCGAGCCACTGGCCTTGGTAACCCAGCGAGGCGAATTCCTCGCGCGCGCTCAACCGCAGTTGATGGTCGCGCAGATGCGTGAGTTTCAGATCGAAGCGATCGCGCAGATTCGGCCCGACGAATTCGGCGAGCGACGCACGCGCGTCATCGCCCGGTCCTGCGTGCAAGTAGCACTTCACCGCCAATTCCCAATGCAGACGCTCGCCGGCGCGCGTGCGCACGAGAAAGTCGCACTCGCCGAGCGTGAGTCCCGCACGCCGCAGCGGCACGTTCTGCGCGACGAGCTGCGCCGCCGGTCCGTGCGCGAGAAACCATCCCAGCAAGTTTTCGGCATAGCGGCCAAGACGGTGCGTCGGCGCGGCCATGAGCGCTTCGTGCAGCTGCGCCGGATCGCGATCGAGTTGCGCGAGCCAGTCCCGCGTGGCGCGCGCTTCAGCGGCATTGGCGCACCATTGCGCGAGCGGTGCGAGCGGTGGTTGCGCACGCAACAGATCGGCGCTGAAAAGCAGCCACGCGAGATCGCGCACGGCCGGATCGGCGAGGCGATCGATGATGTCGCGGCTTGCGCCTGCACCGGCGAGGCGCTCCGATCCAGCCTCATCTTGCGGGCCGCCGTCGCCCCCGGCACATTGGGCACCGGACACGTCCGCGGGCCGCGCGGCGTTCATCGCCCGCCGCCGGACGCCGCGCGCCAGGTGTCGCGCGCGAGGCAGAGGTCGGTCCAGGCCTTCGCCTTGTCGTGCAGGCTGCGCAGCAAATAAGCGGGGTGATAGGTGACGATGACGGGCACGCCCTCGTACTCGTGGACGCGTCCGCGCAGCGACGCGATGCTGCCGTCAGTCTTGAGCAGGCTTTGCGCCGCGAAACGCCCGAGCGCGACGATGATCTTCGGTTTCACGAGCGCCACCTGACGCTGCAGATACGGCTCGCAGCGCGCGACCTCGTCGGGCTCCGGATTGCGGTTGCCGGGCGGCCGGCACTTGATCACGTTCGCAATATAGACGTTCTCGCCGCGCGCGAGCGAGAGGGCGCGCAGCATGTTGTCGAGCAGCTTGCCGGCCTGGCCGACGAAAGGCTCGCCCTGGCGGTCCTCGTTCTCGCCGGGCGCCTCGCCGATCAGCATCCAGTCGGCCTCGCGATCGCCCACGCCGAACACGGTGTTGGTGCGTTTCTCGCACAGACGGCAGCGCGTACACGAGGCCACGCGTTCGGCGAGCGCGTCCCAGTCGAGCGTCGCGACGTCGTTGCGCGGCGCGCCGCCAGCCTGAGCCGGTTCGGCGTCGTGTGGCAGAACCGGCTCGGCCGCAGCGTCGAACCAGGCGAAATCTTCGTCGGCGAGGGGCGGCGGTTCGCCGGATGCATGCGGCGCGGGCTTCGATGGCGAAGCGGCGCGCGCAACGGGTTGCGGCTGCGGCGCAGCGGCCGGACGCGTCGTTTGCATCACCGGCGCCGCCGGCGCTTCGGCTTCGGCACGTGTCGCCGCGGACGACGGCGCAACGGCCTCGTCTTCGCGAGCCGCTTCGAGCGGCGCTATCAACCGCGCCCGCGCCCCTTTGCGCACCCAGCGCGGCGCGAGCCCAAGCTCCTCCAGCGCGATCTCATCGAGCGGCATCCGCGCCCTCCCCTGCAAAAGAAAAACGCATCACGAGTGCGTCCTCGCGGCTGTGATGCCTCGCCGGATAGTAGTTCTTGCGACGGCCGATCGTGACGAAGCCGAACTGTTCGTACAGCCGGATTGCCCGGTGATTCGAAGGCCGGACTTCGAGCAGCAAGCCTTCGAGACCCTGCGTGCGTGCAATGCGTACCGCCTCGCGCAGCATCGCGAGCCCCGCGCCCGCGCCCTGTGCCGGCGGCGCGACGCAAAGATTCAGCAGATGCATCTCGTCGACCACGGGCATCAGCACGCAATAGCCGATCAGCGTGCCCGTGACGTGGCGCATGCACAGACCGTAATAGCCATTGCGCAGCGAGTCTTCGAAGTTGCCCCGCGACCACGGAAACTCATACGCCGAGCGCTCGACGATCGCGACTTCGTCCAGGTCGCTTTCGGTCATCGGCGACAGATAGCGGTCGGTCATGAGCACGCCGCTCATTGCGCGCCCTCGCCGCCTTCGCCCGCGCCACGGTGCGCGGCGGCCTTCGCGGCGAGGCGTTCGGCCGTGGTCTGGGCGACCTTGTTGCGCACGTATTCGGGCGCGGCCTGGTCCGCCGGTTGCGTGCGGCCCGCGCGATACGCGCGCAACGCCGCGTGCGCCAGCGGCAACGCGTGCGGGAGCGCCTCGGCGTCGATCGCGCGCGCGGCGGCGGCGGCCGTCAGGCGCGCGCCGAACGCGGCGGCGGCGTTGCCCGCCAGCGTGAACGGCGCGTCGGGCGCGGCGATGTGCTCCGGCGAGTCGAGCGATGCCGCCTGCAGCGTACGCCAGTCGCCGGCTGCGGCGTCCCACGCGTAGTCGGCCCAGTAGGCTTCGTCCATGCGCGCATCGAGCGCGGCCAGCACGCGGGTCGCGGCGGGATCGCGCAGCCGCGCGCTCTCCGCGCACACGAGCAGCGTGCCCACGGGCACCACCGGGATATCGAGGCCGAACGCGAGCCCTTGAGCCACGCCCGTCGCCGTGCGCAGCCCCGTGAAGGAGCCGGGGCCCGCGCCGAACGCGATTGCGTCGCAGTCGGCGAGCGTGAGGCCGGCTTCGTCGAACAATTCGCCGATGGCCGGCAGCAGCCGCGTGCTGGAGACGGCGCCGGTGGCTTCGTGGCGCACCCAGACGCTGACTTCCGAGCGCGACGCCCAGGCAGTCTCGCCGCCAGGGCAGGGAGAACAATCTGCGCCGCCGGGGGCGACGCGAAGCAGCGCGACCGAGCAATATTCGGTCGAAGTATCGAGGGCAAGCAACACGGTTTCGGTCATGAGCGCTATTGTAATGCCCCGCCCCCCGCGCCGGCCCAGGGCTCTCGCCAACTGGCGCATGCACACGCGTCATGGCCTCTTCCGGCTCCCCCGTGCCCGGCGCGAGTGGAGGAATCGCTCCAGCTTTTGCGGGGATTGCACTGCTACCATCGGCGCGCTGACCTGAACCACCATGCGGAGGAAACCACCATGAGCGACGTGAACACACAGTTCGCCCAAGCCCAGCAAGACGTGCAGCAGCTGCCGGAGCGTCCCGGCAATCTGACGCTGCTGCGCCTCTATGCGCTCTTCAAGCAGGCCACCGAAGGCGACGTGCAGGGCGACAAGCCCGGCTTCACCGATATCGTCGGCAAGTACAAGTACGAAGCGTGGGCCGCGCTGCAAGGCACCGCGCAGGAAACGGCCATGCAGCAATACGTCGAACTCGTCGAATCGCTCAAGAGCGGCGCCACGAGTTGAACCCGTGCAACTGAAAAGGCGCGCGTGACGGCGGCGGGCCGCTCCGCCAGCCGCCGTCACGCCGCCGACCCGTGTCCTGAGAGTGCGTCGCTCTGGCGCGCCGCAACAAAACGAGATATACTGCGCGCTGCGTTGCGCTCCGGTCGCTCGTTCGATCAGCGCGACGCCTCGTAGCGTTAAGCTCCAATCCAGTTTAGAACCTGTCCCCTCCTGCCGTGGCCCTGTTTTTGGGCCGTCAAGTATCAGGCTGGCGACTGGCCAATCCCGGCTCAAGTCGCACCCAAAACAGCTTCTAACGAAAAATCCGCCATTGTGGGCGGATTGCCCCCGTTTTTCGATTTGTTCGCACAATCCGACGACTTGGGTATGCCGATTGGCGCCGACGTTCTATTTCCTGTGTAACAAGGATTTTCATGACTTCGAGCAATACCCAAAGCCCCCTGGACGCAATCGCCGATCAGGCCCTCGGCCTCTCCGCCGCCGACGCTTCCGCTGAAGCCCCCGCGCAGGCCGCCGAAGCGACCGACGGTTCGGCATTCGCGTCGCTCGGTCTGTCGCCGGAGATCGTCTCCGCGCTGATCGCAGCGGGCTACAAAGCCCCGACGCCCGTGCAGGAACGCGCCATTCCTGTCGCCATCGCCGGCCGCGACCTGCTGGTCTCGAGCCCGACCGGTTCGGGCAAGACCGCTGCGTTCATGCTGCCCGCCATCGAGCGCTTCGCGCAGATCCAGAAAACCCAGGCCGCGCAGCCGCGCGAGCCGCGCCCGCAAGGCGCGAACGGCCAGCAAGGCGATCGCCGCCAGCGCCGCCCGCAACCGGTGGCACGCCCCGGTCTGCTCGTCCTCACGCCCACGCGTGAGCTCGCCATGCAGGTGACCACGGCCGCTTCGACGTACGGCAAGCATCTGCGCCGTCTGCGCACGGTCAGCATTCTCGGCGGCGTGGCGTACGGCCAGCAGCTGATGCTGCTCGCGAAGAACCCCGAGATTCTCGTGGCGACCCCGGGCCGTCTGCTCGATCACCTCGAGCGCGGCCGCATCGATCTGTCCGAACTCAAGATGCTCGTGCTCGACGAAGCCGACCGCATGCTCGACATGGGCTTCATCGACGACATCGACACGATCGTCGCCGCTACGCCCGAAACGCGTCAGACGATGCTGTTCTCGGCCACGCTCGACGGCAAGATCGCTTCGATCACCGGCCGCCTGTTGAAGGACCCGGAGCGTATCGAGATCGTGCGCAAGGTCGAGGCAAACTCGAACATCGCGCAGACCGTGCACTACGTGGACGACCGCGATCACAAGGATCGTCTGCTCGACCACCTGCTGCGCGCCGAGAGCCTCGACCAGGCGATCGTGTTCACCGCAACGAAGATGGATGCCGACCAACTCGCCGGCAAGCTCGCCGACGCTGGCTTCGAAAGCGCCGCGCTGCACGGCGACCTGCCGCAAGGCGCGCGTAACCGCACGATCCGTGCGCTGCGCGAGCGTCGCGTGCGCGTGCTCGTCGCGACCGACGTCGCGGCGCGCGGCATCGACATCCCCGGCATCACGCACGTCTTCAACTACGACCTGCCGAAGTTCGCCGAAGACTACGTGCACCGTATCGGCCGTACCGGCCGCGCAGGTCGCTCGGGTGTGGCAGTGAGCCTCGTGCATCACGCCGAGCAAGGCGCGCTCAAGCGCATCGAGCGCTTCGTGCGCTCGACGCTGCCCGTGAACGTCGTGGAAGGTTTCGAGCCGCGCAAGGCGCCGCCGGCCAACCGCGGCTTCGGCGGCCGCGGCCGTCCGGGTGGCGGCAATGGCGGTGGCCGTCGCTTCGGCAACGGTAACGGCAAGCCGGGTGGCTACGGCGCCCGTGGCGGCAACGGCGGCGATCGTAACGGCAACAGCTGGGGCAACAAGCCGGAAGGCTCGCGCGGCGGCTACGGCGCCCGCGAAGGCGGCTACGGTTCGCGTGAAGGCGGCTTCGGCGGCGGCTCGCGCGGCGGCGAAGGCAACCGCGGCGGCTACGGCCAGCAACGCGAAGGCTACGGCCGCTCGCGCGAAGGCGGTGGCGGTTACGGCGCGCGCCGTAACGACGGCCCGCGTGGCGCACGCCGCGACAGCTAAATCAGCCAGAACGGCGCGTGGCGCGGCCTTCGAGCCGCCCCGCCGCCGCAGCGAAATGCTCAGGACCGGTGCTCAGGCACCGGTCTTTTTTTATCTCCGCGTAGATTTCACGATACGAAAAATTTTTTTGCTTCGTAAAAAATCGTGCTGCGCGGCACAAAGGGAGCGATTGCAAGATGGAAAATAGCGTTTCACATCATAGAATAAATTATGTAAATCATTGATTTTATTTAAATAAAAAATCTCGAAAAAGCGCATTGCCGGTCTGTTGCCAGTCGGTCGATTTGCCTAGACTCTTATATAAGAGTTCGCGAAACGAAACGCCTAAACCCAGAACCCCGGCGCTTGCGTTTCGCGAGATTCAGCGGTTCAACCGTTTCGTTTCAGCGATCCACCTATCAGGCAAACGAAGGAGCCCACCATGTCGCCCCGTCAACAGCAAGCTCAGCAACTCCAGCAGCAGTGGGAAAACGATCCGCGCTGGAAAGGCATCAAGCGCAACTACACGGCTGAAGACGTGGTGCGCCTGCGCGGCTCGGTCCAGCCTGAGCACACGCTCGCGAAGAACGGCGCCGAAAAGCTCTGGAAAGGCGTGAACACCGAGCCGTTCATCAACGCACTGGGCGCGCTCACGGGCAACCAGGCCATGCAGCAAGTGAAGGCCGGCCTCAAGGCGATTTACCTCTCGGGCTGGCAGGTTGCAGGCGACGCCAACCTCGCCGGAGAAATGTACCCGGACCAGTCGCTCTACCCGGCCAACTCGGTGCCGCAGGTCGTCAAGCGCATCAACAACACGCTCACGCGCGCCGACCAGATCCAGTGGTCCGAAGGCAAGAACCCCGGCGACGAAGGCTATGTGGATTACTTCCAGCCGATCGTGGCCGACGCGGAAGCCGGCTTCGGCGGCGTGCTCAACGCGTTCGAACTGATGAAAGCGATGATCGAAGCGGGCGCTGCGGGCGTGCACTTCGAAGACCAGCTTGCCTCAGTGAAGAAGTGCGGCCACATGGGCGGCAAGGTGCTCGTGCCGACGCGCGAGAACATCGCCAAGCTGACGGCCGCGCGTCTGGCCGCCGACGTCTGCGGCGTGCCGACCGTCCTGCTCGCCCGTACCGACGCGGAAGCCGCCGACCTCGTCACCTCCGACATCGACGACAACGACCGCCCGTTCCTCACCGGCGAGCGCACCGTGGAAGGTTTCTTCCGGACGAAGAACGGCCTCGGGCAGGCCATCTCGCGCGGTCTCGCCTACGCGCCGTACGCCGACATGATCTGGTGCGAAACGGGCAAGCCGGATCTGGAGTTCGCGAAGAAGTTCGCCGAAGCGATCCACAAGCAGTTCCCGGGCAAGCTGCTCTCGTACAACTGCTCGCCGTCGTTCAACTGGAAGAAGAACCTCGACGACGCGACGATCGCCCGGTTCCAGCGCGAGCTGGGGGCGATGGGCTACAAATTCCAGTTCATCACGCTCGCGGGCTTCCACTCGCTCAACTACTCGATGTTCAACCTCGCGCACGGCTATGCCCGCCAGAACATGAGCGCGTTCGTGGAACTGCAGCAGGCCGAGTTCGCCGCCGCCGAGAAGGGCTTCACCGCGGTGAAGCACCAGCGCGAAGTGGGCACCGGCTACTTCGACGCCGTGACGCAGACGGTCGAGCGCGAAGCCTCGACCACGGCGCTGCACGGTTCGACGGAAGACGAGCAGTTCTTCGACAAGAAGGTGGCGTAAGACCACCGGCAGCAACGGCGGCGCGAGCCGCCGCGCTCGAACAGGCAGCCGGCACGCGTACCTTGGCGGGGCGCGCCGGCCGCCTGCCGGCGCGCCAGCTAGCGATACACGATCACCGGAATCTTCGTATGGGTGAGCACACGCTGCGTTTCGCTGCCGATCAGCAGGCTGCCGAGCCCGCGACGCCCATGCGAGGCCATGAAGATCACGTCGCAGCCGCCCGCTTCGGCGGCCTCGATGATGCCGAGATACGGCGATGGATGCACGCTCGTGCGGCTGTCGCAGATCACGCCGGCGCTGCGTGCCGCCGCCTCGATTTCGTCCAGATGCACGCGCGCCTCTCGCTCACTGCGCGTCTGGAAGTCGCCGGGCGGCTCGATCACCACGTCGGCGTAAGGCGAGTATGGATATTGCGGCAGGCACGCGTAGGCCGTGACGCGCGCGCCCACGGTGCGGGCGAGGTCGATCGCGCCGTCGATCGCCTTTTTCGACAGTTCCGAACCATCCGTCGGAACGAGGATGTGCTTGAACATGGCGCCCTCCGTGGTCTATCGGATTACGGGCAAGTCAAGGGTGAAGACGCGGGGCAAAGACTCGGCTGGCGTCTCACGCAGGCGGGCGCCTCTACCCTCAGGTCGATTGTAGTGCGCGAAAAATCCGTGCAAGACGTGCGTGCGGGTCATCCCGGATATCGGAAACACGCACGGCGCCCTATCCCCAGTAACCGGGCTGACCGTAGGTATGCTTGAGATAGTCGAGAAAGAGGCGCACGCGCAGCGGCAAATGGCGGCGCTGCGCAAACACGGCATGAATGCCGATGGGCGGCGCAGCGAACGCGTCGAGCACGGTCACGAGCCGGCCCGCCGCGATGTCCTCGCCGACTTCCCACCAGGAGCGCCACGCCAGGCCGTGGCCCGCGAGACACCACTCATGCAGCACGGCGCCGTCCGAGCATTCCATCGTGCCCGCCACGCGGATCGACACCACTTTGCCATCCTGCTGGAACGCCCAGCCGCGCTGCTGGTTCAGGCTCGCGCCGAAGGCGAGGCAGTTATGGCGCGCGAGGTCGGCGGGCGTTGCGGGCTCGCCGCGGCGCGACAGATACGCAGGTGCCGCCACGCACACGCGCCGGTTCTCGCCGAGCTTGAGCGACACGAGGGACGAATCGGCCAGTTCGCCGAGGCGCACGGCGCAATCGAAGCCTTCGTTCACGAGGTCGACGAGCCGGTCCGAAAGATCGAGCGCGATGCTCACGTCCGGATGCGTGAGCGTGAAATCGGGCACGAGCGGCGCGACATGGCGACGCCCGAAACCGGCCGGCGCGGACACGCGCAGGTGCCCGCTCGCTTTCACGCCGCCCTCGGACACGCTCGCCTCGGCGTTCTGCATGTCGTGAATGATGCGCTGGCAGTCCTCGAGGAACGCCGATCCTTCGAACGTGAGCGTGATGCGCCGCGTGGTGCGCACGAGCAGCTTCACGCCGAGGCGCTCTTCGAGCGCATCGATGCGCCGGCCGATGATGGCGGGCGCCACGCCCTCTGCCTGGGCAGCGGCGGAAAGGCTGCCCTTGGCGGCAACCGCGACGAAAGTCTCGATCTGTTTGAAGCGGTCCATCGGCAGACAGTGCGCGCACCGGGCGGCAGAAACAGCGGAAAAGAGAAGGTAGGCCGACAGATTAGGTGGGTAAAAGTAAAAGATCAAGTGATCAATCCCGCCTTTTTCAGTCATACGACTCATGAATACAATCGACTTCGACCTCTGAAGACGGAGTGCAAGGCTATGTCGGCCACAACGACACCCTCAACGACACGCTTTCCCAAGGCAGTGATCTTCGACGCGTACGGCACGCTTTTCGACGTGCATTCGGTCGTCGCTGCCGCCGAGCAGATGTTCCCCGGCCAGGGGGAAGCGCTCTCGCAGCTCTGGCGCGCGAAGCAGATCGAGTACACGCAGCTGCGCACGCTCTCCGACCCGGCCGGTGCGCGTTACCGCCCGTTCTGGGACATCACGCTCGACGCGCTGCGTTATGCCGCGCGCCGCCTGAACCTGCCGCTCACGGGCGCGGGCGAAAAGCGTCTCATGGACGAATACGCGTGTCTTTCGGCGTTCCCCGACGTGCTGCCCGCGCTGCGTCGCCTGCGTGAGCCACGCGAAGACGGCACGCGCATGGGCCTTGCGATCCTCTCGAACGGCAACCCGCAGATGCTCGACATCGCCGTGAAAAGCGCCGGCATGAGCGGCCTCTTCGACCACGTGCTATCGGTCGACGCGGTGCGCGCCTACAAGCCGGCCGCCGCCGCGTATTCGCTCGGCACGCACGCTTTCGGCGCCGCGCCATGCGACCTGGTGTTCGTCTCGTCGAACGGCTGGGACGCCGCGGGCGCCGGCTGGTTCGGCTACACCACGTTCTGGATCAACCGCCAGCGGCTGCCCGCCGAAGAACTCGGCGTGGCGCCGCATGGCACCGGCGGCGGCATGGCAGAACTCGCCGCCTTTCTCGAAACCGCTGCGCCCGAACGGCAAAACCGCCCTCGCCCCAGCCCGGGCGCGTGACGGACACGCCGCTCGCCGCAGCCACAACAACCACACATTCACACTCTGACCGACCAAGGAGCAAGCAAATGGCGAACACGTTGCAACTGCCGCAAGGCATGCAGATCACGGCTGACATCCAGCCCGGTTTCGAAACGATCCTCACGCCCGAAGCGCTCGAACTCGTCGCGAAGCTGCATCGCGCGTTCGAGCCGCGCCGCCAGGAACTGCTGAAGGCACGCGTCGAGCGCACGAAGCGCCTCGACGCCGGCGAGCGCCCCGACTTTCTTGCCGACACGAAATCGATCCGCGAAGGCGACTGGAAGATCGCGGCACTGCCCAAGGATCTCGAATGCCGGCGCGTGGAAATCACCGGCCCGGTCGAGCGCAAGATGATCATCAACGCGCTGAACTCGGGCGCCGATTCGTACATGACCGACTTCGAGGACTCGAACTCGCCGAACTGGGAAAACCAGATCGTCGGCCAGCTCAACCTGAAGGACGCCGTGCGCCGCACGATCTCGCTGGAACAGAACGGCAAGACCTACAGGCTCAACGACAAGATCGCCACACTGATCGTGCGTCCACGCGGTTGGCACCTCGACGAAAAGCACGTGACGGTGGACGGTCAGCGTGTGTCGGGCGGCATCTTCGACTTCGCGCTCTATCTCTTCCACAACGCGAAGGAGCTGATTTCGCGCGGCAGCGGCCCGTACTTCTATCTGCCGAAGATGGAAAGCCACCTGGAAGCGCGTCTGTGGAACGACGTCTTCGTTGCGGCGCAGGAAGGCGTGGGCATCCCGCGCGGCACGATCCGCGCGACGGTGCTGGTCGAGACGATCCTCGCCGCGTTCGAAATGGACGAAATCCTCTATGAACTGCGCGAGCACAGCTCGGGCCTGAACGCCGGCCGCTGGGACTACATCTTCTCGGCAATCAAGAAGTTCAAGAACGACAAGGACTTCTGTCTTGCCGACCGCGCGCAGATCACGATGACGGTGCCGTTCATGCGCGCCTACGCGCTCGAACTGCTCAAGACCTGCCACAAGCGCAACGCACCCGCTATCGGCGGCATGAGCGCGCTCATCCCGATCAAGAACGACCCGGCCGCCAACGACAAGGCCATGGGCGGCGTGCGCTCGGACAAGGCGCGCGACGCAACGGACGGCTACGACGGCGGCTGGGTTGCGCACCCGGGCCTCGTGCCCATCGCGATGGAAGAGTTCGTGAAGGTGCTCGGCGACAAGCCGAACCAGATCGGCAAGCAGCGCGCCGACGTGAACGTCGCGGGCAAGGATCTGCTCGACTTCCGCCCGGAGGCGCCGATCACCGAGACGGGCCTGCGCAACAACATCAACGTGGGCATCCACTACCTCGGCTCGTGGCTCGCGGGCAATGGCTGCGTGCCGATCCACAACCTGATGGAAGACGCCGCGACCGCCGAGATCTCGCGCTCGCAGGTGTGGCAGTGGATCCGCTCGCCCAAGGGCAAGCTCGAAGACGGCCGCAAGGTCACGGCCGAACTCGTGCGCGAACTGATCCCGCAGGAGCTGGACAAGGTGAAGGCGTCGGTCGGCGGCGACACGAAGCCGTACGAGCGCGCCGCGCAGATCTTCGAGCAGATGTCGACGTCGGAAAACTTCGTCGAGTTCCTGACGCTGCCGCTCTACGAAGAGATCTAATCGCTCTGCAGGTCTAACGAATAGCCGATAAAAAAGGCCCGGCGGGTATGAGCCCGCCGGGCCTTCGTGCTTTCATGCACCGTTTCCCGAACGATCAGCGCGTGCGCCGATGCGCGACCCAGTCGCCGCCTGCGATCTCGGGGCGTCCTGCAACGGCCGCGGACGCAACCGGATAGTAGAGGCAAGCGATGCGTTCGCCCTGCACCTCGATATCCACTTCCTTCGAAACAAAGAGACCGTCGACACCCGGATAAACCTGCTCGATTTCGTCGAGCACGGCAAGGAGCGCGTCGTCGATTTCGTAGACGTCGCCGACGACCGTCGATTGCGCATCCGCCGACCCGGCCACCATCCCAGGATAGCTGCCGAAATCGAAGAGCCGCCCGGCGAGCGTCGTGAGACCGAGGTGACGCGGGCGGGCGATCGCGTTGCTATCCGCCGCGAGGTTGATGTCGTTGATCTCGCCCGCGCGCAGCGTGCCGTAGACGAACACGTATTTCATGGCATTGATCTCCTTCAGGGCGGCTCGCGCCATACGAACACGCTGTCGATTCGGCCACATTATGCCCGGCCATAAAGACGGGCGGCCCAGGCCCACGAGCGCGAGACGTCTACAATGGGTGCCTATTCGCCAAATCCCTCGCCAAATCCCTCGCCGAACTCGTCGCCAAGCCAACCCCTGCCCGTCATGCCCGAGGACCTGCCCCACTTCGCACCCGGCGACGCACGCAACAGCGCGCCGCCGCGCGCCGAACTCGTCGATATCCCGCCCGAGTTCGCACCGACGCCCACGCATCCTGTGCGCGTGCGCTCGCGCCCCATGCCGGCGGGGGTCTGCATCGCGCAGCACACGCATGCCTGGGCGCAACTCGCCTACTCGTCGCGCGGCGTGCTGCGCATGGCGACGCCCGGCACGACGTGGATGGTGCCGCCCTCGCGCGCGATCTGGGTGCCGCCTCACATCACGCATGAAGTGACGATCGTCGAGGACGCGTTCCTGCGCACGCTCTACGTAGACGAATCGGTGATTCCGCCCGGCCTCGACGCTTGCCGTGTGGTCGAAGTCTCGGGCCTCCTGCGCGAGACGATCGCGGCCCTCGACGAGCGCGGCATTCCCGCCGCGCGCGAGCGCCTGCTCGGCGCGCTGGCGCTCGACGAGATCACGCGCTCGGCGCCGCTGCCGCTCGCCGTGCCGATGCCCGAGGAAAAGCGCCTGCGCGCGTTGTGCGAAGCGCTGATCGCCGACCCGGCGGGACCCGGCTCGCTCGAATACTGGGCCGCCCACGTAGGCGCGAGCACGCGCACGATCGCTCGGCTCTTTCGTCAGGAGCTTGGGGTGAGCTTTTCGCAGTGGCGCCAGCAGGCGATTCTCGCGCGCGCGATCCCGCTGCTCAATCAGGGACGCCCGATGGCCGTCGTGGCGCAGGAACTCGGCTATCAGAGCCAAAGTGCGTTTTCGGCGATGTTTCGCCGTGCCTTCGGCGAAAGCCCGCGCGCCTTCATCGCGCGCGGCACGGGCGATCGCGACGAGGACGAACCGGAGGATTCCGTGGCCGCCGGGCGCGACGACAACACGCGTTGAGCAGGAGCGGCCAGGTTCAGACGAGCCGCGTCATGTGGCGAATCGAGCCGAGGCGGGCGAGCCTCGGACCCGCCACGCGATAACCCATGCGCAGATAAAGACGCGCAGCCGGATTGTCGACGAACACGCGCAGTTGCAGCTCGCGCAGGCCGCGCTCGCGCGCCCACTGGTGCGAGATGTCGAGCAGGAACGTGCCGGCGCCATTGCCTCGATATCCCTGAGCGATCTGCACGTCGCGAATGTGCAGCGAGTCGCCCTCCTGCGTCACGCGCAGCACGCCGATTGCCTCGCCGTCGAGTTCGAGGATGAAATTCTCCGACTCGCGATAGCTCGCCAGAAAGAGATCGCCGCGCCAGACGAGGTGATGCCGCAGATAGTAGCCACCCATGTTGTTGCGCGTGAGCGTCTCCGCGAACTCGAAATCGTCCATGGTGGCGCGGCGCAACTGAAACGGCGACGGAATGTCGTTCGGTGCGAACATTGTCGGCAAGCGAGGAAACCAGGTTTCGACAACGCTACGATAACGCGCGGCCGCAGGCAATCGCAGATTGTCCGTACGGCAAACGAAACGAAAGTTGGGGGTGCAAGCGTGAGAAACGTCTGCGGAAAAGAAAAAGCCCGTTGGACGTATCCAACGGGCTTCGTTCTGGCGGAGCGGACGGGACTCGAACCCGCGACCCCCGGCGTGACAGGCCGGTATTCTAACCGACTGAACTACCGCTCCAGCTTGCTGCTCACCGGCGGGCGTCGGTCGATTCCCGCTGGCGGCGTCGCCACACTGCTCGCAGTGCTATTTCTTCTTTGGCGCCGCATTTTGATCTGGCGTCCCCTAGGGGATTCGAACCCCTGTACTCACCGTGAAAGGGTGATGTCCTAGGCCTCTAGACGAAGGGGACAACACGGGCATAAGCACTGGCCTACACCTTTGAACTGCAGCGGCTCGCAATTACCGAAGCAACTGCGCAACCGCTTCGAATCTGGCGGAGCGGACGGGACTCGAACCCGCGACCCCCGGCGTGACAGGCCGGTATTCTAACCGACTGAACTACCGCTCCAGCTTGCTGCTCACACCGGCGGGCGTCGGTCGATTCCCGCTGGCGGCGTCGCCACACTGCTCGCAGTGCTACTTCGCAGTGTTACTTCCTTGGCGCCGCATTTTATCTGGCGTCCCCTAGGGGATTCGAACCCCTGTACTCACCGTGAAAGGGTGATGTCCTAGGCCTCTAGACGAAGGGGACAACACGGGCTTGCGCCTGTAATCGTCACTTTAACTAAAAAGCCCGCTCACAGCTTCTGAACGGGCTCGATCTGGCGGAGCGGACGGGACTCGAACCCGCGACCCCCGGCGTGACAGGCCGGTATTCTAACCGACTGAACTACCGCTCCAGTTCGACACAGTCAGATGGATGTCGGTTGATTTCCACCTGATGCCTCGCCAATCTCATCGACGACGCTCATGTCTGGCGTCCCCTAGGGGATTCGAACCCCTGTACTCACCGTGAAAGGGTGATGTCCTAGGCCTCTAGACGAAGGGGACATGATCTTTTCAGATAATGCCTTTACCACACCACTGCTTACTACGTGCTCTGTTGGTGGAGGTAAGCGGGATCGAACCGCTGACCTCTTGCATGCCATGCAAGCGCTCTCCCAGCTGAGCTATACCCCCTTGCAGAACAGAAGCGAGATTTTAAACAGCAATTTCGCTTTCGTCAAGAGCTTTTGAATCGTTTTTTGAAGCGCTTCGAGGTTTCCTTGAAACATCGTTGCCCGATTCTGCGGCTCTTTGCGTGAGATTTGCCGCTTATTTGCCGCTATCTCGCGCTCCGTATTCAACGGAGCCCGAATACTACAAGAACTGTCACCCAGGCGCTAGGGTCCGGGCGAAAAATTCTTCAAATATTTTACCTTGCAGCCGAAATACCCTTCTCGATGCGGCTCACCACCGCATCGCGGCCGAACAGCACGAGCACCGCATCGACCGACGGCGTATGCATCGTACCCGCCACGAGCAAGCGCGCCGGCATCGCGAGTTGCGGCATCTTGAGCTTGTGCGTGGCGAGCGTGGCCTTGAGCGCAGCCGAGACGCCCTCCTTCGTCCACTCGGCGCCCTTGAGCGCGGCGGCGAGATCAGCGAGCGCGGGGCGCACCGTTTCGGTAATGTGCTGTGCGAGTGCTTCGGCTTCCGGCTGCGGCTCGCGGTAGAACATCATCGCGCTCTCGGCAATCTCCTTGATCGTGTTCGCACGGTCCTTGAAGAGCGCGACCACGCCTTCGAGCGACGGGCCCCTGGCGAGCGCCGCCTCGTCCACGCCGAGCACGGCGAAGAACGGTTTCGAGAGCTCGGCGAGGCGCGCATTGTCCACTTCCTTCAGGTAGTGGTTGTTGAGCCAGTTGAGCTTGTTATGGTCGTACTGCGCAGGCGACTTGCCGAGATGCTCGAGATCGAACCACTCCACGAACTGCTCGCACGTGAACACTTCGGCGTCGCCGTGCGACCAGCCCAGACGCGCGAGATAGTTGAGTACCGCTTCCGGCAGATAGCCTGCGTCGCGATAGCCCATTACGCTCATCGCGCCGTGGCGTTTGCTCATCTTTTCGCCCTGCTCATTGAGCACGGTAGGCAGGTGCGCGTAGACCGGCGGCTCGCCGCCGAGCGCGCGCAGGATGTTGATCTGGCGCGGCGTGTTATTCACGTGGTCGTCGCCGCGAATCACGTGCGTGATCTTCATGTCGAGGTCGTCCACGACCACGCAGAAGTTGTAGGTCGGCGTGCCGTCCGGGCGCGCGATCACGAGGTCGTCGAGCTCTTCGTTCGAGATCTCCACGCGGCCCTTGACGGCGTCGTCCCATGCCACCACGCCCGTGAGCGGGTTGCGAAAGCGCAGCACCGGCTGCACGCCCGCCGGCGGCGTGGGCAGCACCTTGCCCGGCTCCGGGCGCCACGTGCCGTCGTAACGCGGCTTCTCGCCGGCGGCGCGCTGGCGCTCGCGCAGCGCGTCGAGCTCCTCGGTCGACATGTAGCACGGGTACACGAGGCCCTGTTCCTGCATCTGCCCGAGCACTTCGCGATACCGGTCCATGCGCTGCATCTGGTAGAACGGACCTTCGTCGAAATCCAGGCCGAGCCATGCCATGCCTTCGAGGATCGCATCGACCGATTCCGACGTCGAACGCTCCAGGTCGGTGTCTTCGATGCGCAGCACGAAGACGCCCTTGTTGTGGCGCGCGAACGCCCACGGATAAAGCGCGGAGCGGATGTTGCCGAGGTGGATGAAGCCGGTCGGGCTCGGCGCGAAGCGGGTACGGACGACAGAGGTAGTCATGGGCGATTACTCGAAGGCGATGCCATCCCGCGTGCGGCGCTGGCCATAAAAGCGGCGACGGCGGCGGATGGCCAGGGTTCGCGGCGCGTTCGGCCCGCGCGGCTGGCGCGCAAGCGCCGGGGGCGCAGCCTCGCGCATACGAACGGGAATCCGGAAAATTAGAGACGGGATTATACCCGCCATGCACCGCTTCGGCCTGCAGGAGAGGCCCGGGGGGCGCGCTGGCGCCCCGGGCCTCTCCTGCAGACGTCACCGCGAGCGCAAGCCGTCTGGCGCTTTGTCATCTGCCGTCACATCGCGGACACATCGCGTTACATGCACGCCTGCTAAACCGGCCGCGCTTTGCCTTATGATGTCGGCGCGCCGCCACTACGATGCGGCGTCGCGCGCGCAAACACCGGTATTCGGCCGCCCGCGCGCGAGAGAGACCGGGGTACCGCGTCGTTCCTTGCCGGACACGCCCGCGGACCGCATGGAGAACCTTCTTGAAGCAGTCATCGCCCTCGTTGAACCGCCGGCACTTTGCGCTTGCGGCCGCTTCCACCGTCCTTGCCGCCTGCACGACCGCGGGCACGCAAACCGCGAGCGTCCCGCCACCCGTCACCACCGCGCCCCCGCCGCCCGGCGCGAGGCCGACGCGCCCCCTTAGAGTGGGCCTTGCACTCGGCGGCGGCGCGGCGCGCGGCTTCGCGCACATCGGCGTGATCAAGGGGCTCGAGGCGCGCAACGTGCAAGTCGACTTCGTGGTCGGGACGAGCGCCGGCTCGGTCGTCGCGGCGCTTTACGCCTCGGGCATGAACGGTTTCGCGCTCAACAAGCTCGCGTTGACGATGGACGAAGCCTCGATCAGCGACTGGGCGATGCCTTTTCGCACGCGCGGCCTCCTGCAAGGCGTGGCGCTGCAGAACTATCTGAACACCACGCTGCACGACCGGCCCATCGAGAAGATGGCGAAGCCGCTCGGCGTCGTCGCGACCGACCTGCGCACCGGCCAGCCCATCCTGTTCCAGCGCGGCAACACGGGCACCGCCGTTCGCGCGTCGTGCAGCATTCCGTCGATTTTCGAGCCCGTGAAGATCGCGGGCCATGAATACGTGGACGGCGGCCTCGTGAGCCCGGTGCCGGCCTCGTTCGCACGCAGGATGGGCGCGGACTTCGTGATCGCCGTGGATATCTCGGCGCGCCCCGAAACGGCCTCGACGCTGAGCCAGTTCGACGTGCTGATGCAAACCTTCACGATCATGGGCCAGACGATCAAGACCTATGAGCTCGACAAGTACGCCGACGTCGTGATCCGCCCGAACCTCAACGCGATGTCGAGCAGCGACTTCACGCAGCGCAACGCGGCGATTCTCGCGGGCGAGGAAGCGGCGGCGCGCATCATGCCGGAACTCGAGCGCAAGCTCGCCTCGGCGCGCCTGACGGCCTGAGCGCCCGACCTGCCCCTTTTGGCGGGCGCACAAACGCAAAAAACCTGCTTCGCAAGAAGCAGGTTTTTTTGTTCACGACAGAACCTCGATCAGTTGCCGCCGTTGCCGTCGAACTGTGCGCTCACGCGCTTGAGGCTTTGCTGCTGGTCCGGCGTGAACGACGTTTCGACGCGGCGCGCGCCCGTGAAGCGCTTTTCCCAATAGCCGTCGTCGAGGTCGTCGACGCGGATCGTGCTGCCGGTGGACGGCGAATGCACGAACTTGTTGTCGCCAATATAGATGCCGACGTGCGAGAACGTGCGGCGCATCGTGTTGAAGAACACGAGGTCGCCCGGCTTCAGGTTGCTCATGCTGACCTTCTCGCCCACGCGGCTCATTTCCTCGGCGCGGCGCGGCAGCGACATGCCGAGCGTGTCCTGGAACACGTAGCGCACGAAGCCGCTGCAATCGAGGCCAGAGTCGGGCGAGTTGCCGCCCCAGCGGTAACGCACGCCAATCATGTTGAGTGCGCCGACAACCACGTCGCCGGCTTTACCGGCCATGCCGGAAAGGAATGCCTTGGCGCCGCCTTCGGCCGGGGCCGGGGTCGCCTGATTGGCATTCTGGAGTACGTTCTGAACTGCGGGGACGGACTGCGGATTCGCCGCGTTGCTGGGCGAAAATGAGGCATTCTGGTTAAAGCTGCTTACTTCGTCGGCGAACGCGCCGGGAGCTGCGGCCATCAGTACGCCGATGAACATCCCGGCGACGGCGCGCGTGCAAGCCTGGGTCAGGTATCGGTGCTGCATTGGTCGGTAGAAATTGCCCGTAAATCAGGGAGTTAGTAGAAAAGTTTGGACGATACTAGCCAGTAAGTATTTGTGTGTCAAAACAAATAGAAAAATTCAATCGCGACATTCACCTCATTGGTGAATTTCACCGAAATTCGCCCTAAAGTTCCGCCAAAGCCTAGCGATCGAACGCGGCTTTCAACAATTTTCGGGTGTAAGGATGGGCCGGTCTATCGAAGATATTCGAGACCTCGCCGGACTCGACGATCGCCCCGTTCTGCATCACCACGATCCGGTGCGCCATCGCACCGATCACTTCCAGGTCGTGGCTGATGAACACGTAGCCCAGGTTGTACTTGCGTTGCAGATCCGTCAACAATCTCAACACCTGTTGCTGGATCGACACGTCGAGCGCACTGGTCGGTTCGTCGAGCACGATCACGCGCGGCTCAAGGACCAGCGTGCGCGCAATGGCGATACGCTGGCGCTGGCCGCCCGAAAACTCGTGCGGGTATCGTTGCAAAGCAGTGCGATCGAGGCCCACTTCGCGCAGCACGCCGACAACGCGCTTGCGCCGCTCCTCGGTGGAAAGATCGGGCCGATGCAGCACGAGCCCCTCCCCCACGATGCGCTCGATGGTCTGGCGCGGAGAAAGCGAACTGAACGGATCCTGAAAGACAACCTGCAGATGCGAGCGCAACGACAGCCTCTCGCGCCCCTGATAGCTCGCGATCGGCCGCCCCTGGAACTCGACGACACCGCCTGCGGTTCGCTGCAATCCCAGCATCGCCATTGCCAGCGTCGTCTTGCCCGATCCGGACTCGCCGACGATGCCAAGCGTTTCGCCCTGCCGCACCGCAATGTTCGCGTCGTTCACGGCGCGATAGCGCCCCTTCTGCCACCAGCCGCGAAAACCGGGCAGCCTGGTTGCGAAGTCGACGATCACGTCTTTCGCCTGCAGGAGAACCGGCGCGATCGGCAGCACGGGCAGCACGTGACGCTCGGGCCGGCTGGCGATGAGCCGCTGCGTGTACGGGTGTTGCGGCGCCTCGAAGATCTGCTCGACGCTGCCTGACTCCACGAGCCTGCCCTTCTCCATCACGGCCACGCGCTGCGCGAAGCGGCGCACGAGATTCAGGTCGTGCGTGATGAGCAGCACCGACATGCCTGCGCCAGGATGGCGCGCCGCCTCCTCGCGCTGCAATTCGAGCAGCAGATCGACGATCTGGCCGCGAATCGTCACGTCGAGCGCCGTGGTCGGCTCGTCGGCGAGCAGCAGGCGCGGACGGCACGCGAGCGCCATCGCGATCATCACGCGCTGGCGCTGGCCGCCCGAGAGCTGATGCGGATAACTCGACACGCGCCGCCGCGCTTCGGCAATGCCCGTGCGTTCGAGCAACCCCACCGCCTGCTCATAGGCCGCTCTCTTCGACACGCCGTCATGCAGCACGATGGTCTCCGCGATCTGCTCGCCGATCGTGTAGAGCGGATTGAGCGCCGTCATCGGCTCCTGGAAGATCATCGCGACGTCGCTGCCGCGCAGGCCGCGCATCGCGCGCTCGCTTTTGGCGAGCAGATCGTCGCCGTCGAAGCGGATCGTTCCGCTGATCTGCGCGTCCTGCAAGAGGCGCAGAACCGCGAGCGCGGTGACGGTCTTGCCCGAACCCGACTCGCCGACGAGCGCCACGCGCTCGCCGCGCCCGATCGCGAGCGTCACGTCGTCGACGGCGAGCGTCTCGTCAAAACGCACGCTCAAATGCTCGATCGAGAGGAGCGGCGTGGCGATGTCCTGAGGCACGCCGCTCACTGGTTGCCTCCGGCCTTCATGGCGTCGGAAATGCGTGTGTCGAGCGCGTTGCGCAGCGCGTCGCCGATGAAGGTGAGCAGCAGCAGCGTCGCCACCAGCACGCCGAAGGTCGAGAACGCGATCCACCATGCGTCGAGATTGCGCTTGCCCTGCGCGAGCAGCTCGCCGAGGCTCGGCGTGGGTGCAGGCACGCCAAGTCCCAGGAAGTCGAGACTCGTCAGTGCGAGTATCGCGCCGCTCATGCGAAACGGCAGGAACGTAATGACGGGCGTGAGGCTATTGGGCAGCACGTGATGCCAGATGATCTGCCAGTTCGAAAGGCCCATCGCGCGCGCGGCGAGCACGTAGTCCTGATTGCGGTTGCGCAGGAATTCGGCGCGCACGTAGTCGGACAGTCCGATCCAGCCGAACAGCGAAAGCAGCACGATCAGCAACACGAAGCCCGGCTCGAAGATCGCCGCGAAAATAATCAGCAGGTAAAGCTCCGGCAGCGAGCTCCAGATCTCGATGAGACGCTGCCCGACGATATCGACCTTGCCGCCGAAGTACCCCTGCACCGCACCCGCCAGCACGCCGAGCAGCGTGCCGATGGCGGTCAGCACGAGCGCGAACTCCACCGACACGCGAAAGCCGTAGAGCAGGCGCGCGAACAGGTCACGGCCGCTCTCGTCGGTGCCGAGCCAGTTCTGGCGCGACGGCGGCGCGGGGTTCGGGACTTTCGCGAAGTAGTTGAGCGTGTCGTAGTAGTACGGGTTCGGCGGATAGATTGCGAAGTTGCCCGGCGCGTCGAAGCGGTGGCGGATATACGGATCGAGGTAGTCGGCGGGCGTCGGGAAATCGCCGCCGAACGCGGTTTCCGGATAGTCCTTGAACAACGGGAAGTACAGGTGCCCGTCGTAGCGCACGACGAGCGGCTTGTCGTTGCACCAGAGCGGACCCGCGAGACTCGCCGCGAACGCGACGAGAAACACGATCAGGCTCCAGTAGCCAAGACGCTGCTGCTTGAAGCGCAGCCATACGCGGCGGGCGGGCGTGGGCGACTTGAAGGCGCGCACGCTCCCGGTACGCAGTTCGGGCTCGGCGCCAACGCGGACTCGGTTCAACTCAGCGCTCCAGTTGTTCGAATTGGATGCGGGGATCGACCCACACGTAGCACAAATCGGAAATCAGCTTGGTTAGCAGTCCGATCAGCGTGAAGAGATACAGCGTGCCGAGCACGACCGGATAGTCGCGCCGCACGACGGATTCATACGAAAGCAGGCCCAGCCCGTCGAGCGAAAAAAGTGTTTCGATCAGCAGGCTGCCGGTGAAGAACGCGCCGATGAACGCCGCCGGGAACCCCACCACGAGCGGCAGCAGCGCGTTGCGAAAAACATGCTTCCAGAGCACGGTGCGCTCCGAGAGCCCTTTCGCGCGCGCAGTCAGCACGTATTGGCGGCGGATCTCTTCGAGAAAGGCGTTCTTGGTCAGCATGGTCGTGACCGCGAAACTGCCCACGACCGACGCCGTCACGGGCAGCGTGATGTGCCAGAGATAGTCGAGAATCTTGCCGCCGAGCGAGAGCGTGTCCCAGTTGTCAGACGTGAGATTGCGCAGCGGAAAGAGCTGCAGAAACGAGCCGCCGCCGAACAGCACGAGCAGCAGCACGCCCAGCACGAAGCCCGGAATCGCGTAACCGACGAGCACGACGAGGCTCGTCACGAGGTCGAACCGCGAGCCGTTGCGCACCGCCTTCGCGATGCCCAACGGCACCGATATCAGATAGGTGAGAAAGAACGTCCACAGGCCAATGCTGATCGAAACCGGCAGCTTGGAAATAATCAGCGACCACACGCTCTGGTGGTGGAAATAGCTCTGTCCGAGATCGAAGCGCGCAAAGCGCCCGAGCATCAGGAAATAGCGTTGCAGCGGCGGCTTGTCGAAACCGTAAAGCTGCTTGAGCTGTGCGATCTGCTGCGCGTCCACGCCCGAATGTGCGCGCATGCCGAACGGCATCCCCTGTTCCGCGCCCCGTCGCAATTCGCGCACCGCCTGTTCGACGGGGCCGCCCGGCACGAACTGGATCACGCCGAAAGTCAGCGTGAGCACGCCGAGCAGCGTCGGGATCATCAGCAGCAGGCGTTTGACGATGTAGCTCCACATGATTCGTTGCTTCCGTCGTGTCCGTTGTTAATGACCCGCCGCCTGTGGCCCGGGCTGCGGCTGGGGTTGTGACTTCAGCCACCACGTCGAGATGATCCAGTCGTTCGCACCATAGTACAGCGGCAGCTTCGCCGGATAGGCCAGCGTGTTCCTGAACGCCACGCGGTGCGTCGCGCTGTACCACTGCGGCACCACATAGTAGCCGTGCATCAGCACCCGGTCGAGCGCATGGGTGGCGTCGAGCAGCTGCTGGAGCGTCTGCGCCTGCGTGAGCGCCTTGAGGATCGCATCGACAGCCGGCGACTTCAGGCCGAGCAGGTTGCCCGAGCCCGGCTCGTCGGCGGCCTTGCTGCCGAAGCGGTCGACCTGTTCCGCGCCCGGCACCTGGACGTCGGGGAACTTGATGGTCGTCATGTCGTAGTCGAAGGCGTCAAGCCGCTTCTGGTAAAGCGCGAAATCGACCGAGCGATAGTTCACCTGGATGCCGAGCCGCCTGAGCGCCTGCGTGTACTGCGCCATGATCGGCGCCCACTGCGCCGAAGCGCTCGTGTCGTCGAGCACCTCGAACGTGAACGGCTCGCCCTTCGCGTTGCGCAGCGCGCCGTCGCGATAGGTCCAGCCGGCGTCGGCGAGCAGCGCGCGCGCCTTCAGCAGATTCGCGCGCAGCGATCCCGGCGGGGTCGTATCGGGCTGCAAGGGCGGCGGCCCAAACACGGCCGGATCGAGCGACTTGCGCCATGGCTCGAGCAAGGCAAGCTCCCCAGGCGACGGCAGCCCCTTTGCCTGCAGCTGCGTGTTCGCGAACCAGCTGTCGATGCGGCGGTACTGACTATAGAACAGCATGCGGTTGAGCCACTGGAAGTCGAGCGCAAGGTCGAGGGCGCGGCGCACGCGCACGTCCTGGAACACCGGCTTGCGCAGATTCATGACGAAGCCCTGCATGCCGGTGCCGTTGTGCTGCGGGAACTCGCGCTTGACGAGCTCGCCGCTGTCGAAGCGCTTGCCGACGTCGCGCCGCACCCAGTTGCGCGCGACATATTCGACGAGCGCGTCGTACTCGCCCGCCTTGAAGGCTTCCAGGCGCGCCACGTCATCCGAATAGAGCTTGTAGGTGATGCGCTCGAAGTTGTTGGTGCCCACGCGCACCGGCAGGTCGCGGCCCCAGTAGTTGGGGTCGAGTTTGTAGGTGATCGTGCGGCCGTTCGAGTAGCGGTCGATCACATACGGACCGCTGCCGATCGGCTGCTCGAACGCGAGCTGATCGAAGGCGATGCGGCTGCCGTCCGGGCGCAAGCCCCACTTGTGCGAGAACACCGGCATGCCGCCCGCGATGAGCGGCAGTTCGCGGTTCTTGCTGCGGAAATCGAAGCGGATCGTCGCGGAATCGACCACCACCGCGCGCGTGATCTCGCTGAAATACGCCTGCATGGAGGGCGCGGCCTGGCGGCTCTTCAGGGTATCGAGCGAAAACTTCACGTCTTCGGCCGTCACCGGGTCGCCGTTCGAGAAGCGCGCCTTCGGGTTGATATGGAACGTCACCGAAAGCGCGTCGGGCGCGATGCGGATGTCGTCGGCGAGCAAACCGTAGGCCGAGGCCACTTCGTCGAGACTCCCCGTCGTGAGGCTCTCGAACAGCATGCCGAGCCCCGGGGCCGCGTTGCCGCGCAGCGTGAACGGGTTGAACTTGTCAAAGCTCGTGAGGCGGTCGGGATTGGCGAGGACGAGCGTGCCGCCCTTGGGCGCATCCGGATTCACGTAGTCGAAGTGCGCGAATCCCGGCGGATATTTGGGCTCGCCGTACTGCGCGATGGCGGAAACCGCATGGGCGGACGGCATGGCCAGCAGTCCGAATGCGAGCGTCAGGCACATCGCCGCCAGCCTTTTGGCAAGTGCGAGCCGAGCCGCAGGAACGGTTGCCCCAAGCGCGCCGAGCGCCGTCCTGCCTCGCGTTCCTGTCGTCATAGATCGGTATTTGTCCAGGCTGACTTGTCAGTTGTGAGAGAATTCTACCCAAACCACGCGGCGCCGCCCCACAGGCGCTGGCGCATTGACCTGATTTAGGAGAATTCATGGGCTTCCTCGCTGGCAAACGCATCCTGTTGACCGGCCTGCTGTCGAACCGTTCGATCGCGTACGGCATCGCGCAGGCATGCAAGCGCGAAGGCGCGGAACTGGCGTTCACGTACGTCGGCGACCGCTTCAAGGACCGTATCACCGAGTTTGCACAGGAATTCGGCAGCAACCTCGTGTTCCCCTGCGACGTGGCCGACGACGCGCAAATCGAAGCGCTCTTCACGGACCTCAAGCAGCACTGGGACACGCTCGACGGCCTCGTCCACTCGATCGGCTTCGCGCCGCGCGAAGCGATCGCGGGCGACTTCCTCGATGGCATGACCCGCGAAAACTTCCGCATTGCGCACGATATTTCTGCATACAGCTTCCCGGCGCTCGCCAAGGCTGCCAAGCCGATGCTCGCCCAGAACGCCTCGCTGCTGACGCTTACCTATCTCGGCGCAGAGCGCGCCATTCCGAACTACAACACCATGGGCGTCGCGAAAGCCGCACTCGAAGCGAGCGTGCGTTATCTCGCGGTGGCGCTCGGTGCGCAAGGCGTGCGCGTGAACGGCATCTCCGCCGGCCCGATCAAGACGCTCGCGGCGAGCGGCATCAAGGGCTTTGGCAAGATTCTCGATTTCGTCGAGCAGAACGCCCCGCTGCAGCGTAACGTGACCATCGAGCAGGTCGGCAACTCCGCCGCGTTCCTGCTCTCCGATCTGGCGGCCGGCGTGACCGCCGAGATCATGCACGTCGACTCGGGCTTCAACGCCGTGGTTGGCGGCATGGCCGGCCTCGAGTAAGCCTCTCTCTGCGTTGCGTGCGCGTCGTTGCGCGCGCAACGGCAAGAATGCAAAAGCCGCCCGGTGGGCGGCTTTTCTATTTAGGGCGATGCTTGACCCTGCCATGCGCGCCGTATCACGCGCATCACGCCTGCGACAAGCCTCGCAGCTTAGTGCCAGTGTCCCGGAGGCCCGCCGTGGTCGCGATCGTAGTGGCCGCGGCCCGGACCGCCATAGCCGCCGTGGTGGCGATACCAGTCGTCGCGCGCCCAGTAGCGGCGGCCATCCCAGTAACGATCGCCATGCCAGCCGATGACGATGGCCGGCGGCGCCGCATAAACAGGAGCCGGCTGATAGACGACAGGCGGCGGGGGCGGCGCGTAGACCGGTTGCGGAGCGACATAAACCGGGGCCGGAATACCGATGTTGACACCAACGCTCACGCCAGCCATAGCAGCGCTCGATGCGCCGATAGCCACGCCCCCGAGCAGCATTGCAACAACACGTGGGAACTTCATGGACTCACCTTTCGGGTTTGATGTTTTGTTCAGGCCAATATAACGCACGGCTTTCGCCCGCGTATTTCAAACTTGTAATAACTGATGCACAAACCTGGCCGGCGCTCGATGGCGTTACGTCTCGTTACACCGGCGCCAAGGCTTGTGGCGCGCAACGGACTGCGTATGCGCAGATCAGGCGCGTTGCGTCTCGCGACCCGCTTTTGCCGCTAGCCTGAACGACACGGCGAACTACGGCGCAGCGGAGGATAGCATCGCTGGCGCCAAAGCGTGCGGATTACAACAGGGTCCCGATCTCACGCACGCGCAGCACGCAGCGATCCCCCGCGCGGCTGTCACGCTCGCGCGACCCACTTCACTTCATTCGCATTACGAATTACTTTCCGTGCAACCCGCTTTGACCGACAGGCTCAGCGATAGTCCATCAGCACGGTCGCGTGCGACGCGTCCGCCGTCTGCGCCGCGTACCTCGGCGCAAGCGTGAGTATGCCGCCCGAAGCGCCGATGAAATAGCGTCCCGCGGCGTCCGGAGACACGCGCCGCCCGGCTCCGTTGATGAATCGCACCCGAATGCGCTGGCGCCACACCGAACTCCCTTGCGCCACCCTGCTGTTTGCAGGCAGGACCGACAAGTTGGCGCGTGGCGCAACGCGCGCTTCACTGCTAAAGGCGATGGTCGTGAAACCGCGAAGGCCATCGTAGTCTTGCCGCCTTTCCATCGTCGCCGACGCGCCGGTTGCGCTGTGCCCCATGGCGATGTCGAAGGTTGGCGCGACGAGCGCACCCACAAAACGTATCGTTCCGCCGTCAGCCCATGCCGTTGCGCACGCGCACAACGTTGCCGACGCGCAGAGGGTTGTTAGCGTGCTTCGTATCGATGCCTGACAGACTTGTCTTGTTTTCATCGCACTCTCCGCTCGAGAAGTTCTCGGGACCGCTTGATGGCGGTACACAACAACACTCGTATTGACAGCGTAGACGCGAAAATGTTGACTTTAGTCGACTAAATATTGCGCATATCGGAGATGCCTACAGATTTTCCTGACAGACGCAGGTCCAACGCAGTCATCGCAGTCCTAAGCGAATGGACTGGAACAGGACGACTCGAAGCGACAATCGCCGCACCGTTCGAAACCGGCTTTGTGCATAGCGGGAGCCACAAAACAAAAACCCCGCAAGCCGAGACTTGCGGGGTTCCACCGCCATTTCTGGCGGAGACGGAGGGATTCGAACCCTCGATCCAGGTTTTGGCCCAGATGCTCCCTTAGCAGGGGAGTGCCTTCGACCTCTCGGCCACGTCTCCCGAAAACTTCGTTCGCGCCAGGGAGGCAGCGCAACGAAGCCAAGATGATAGCGGGTTAGCGCCTTCCGGTCAATTCATACGGCGCTTTTTTGCAAAGTTTTTTCTGCAAGCGCACAACGAACGCCGCGCGGCTTACGCGTGCTCGAGGTCGAACGCCTTGTGCAGCGCGCGCACCGCCAGTTCCATGTACTTCTCGTCGATCAGCACCGAGATCTTGATTTCCGAGGTCGAGATCATCTGAATGTTGATGCCCTCTTCCGAGAGCGTGCGGAACATCTTGCTCGCCACGCCCACGTGCGAGCGCATGCCCACGCCGACCACCGAAACCTTCGACACCTTCGCGTCACCGAGCACCTTCTCCGCGCTCACGTGGCCCTTCACCTGGTTATTCAGGACGTCGATGGCGCGCTGATAGTCGCCGCGCGGCACCGTGAACGTGAAGTCGGTCTTGCCGTCCACGCTCTGGTTCTGGATGATCATGTCGACGTCGATGTTAGCGTCCGCCACCGGGCCGAGGATCTGATACGCGATGCCGGGCTTGTCGGGCACGCCCATCACGATGATGCGGGCCTCGTCGCGCTGGAACGCGATACCCGAGATGACTGCTTTTTCCATGGTCTCGTCTTCTTCAAAAGTAATCAGGGTGCCCGAGGACATTTCCTCGTCGAGGTTCATCATCGGGTCGGTCAGGCTGGAGAGCACACGCGTCTTCACCTGATACTTGCCCGCGAATTCCACCGAGCGGATCTGCAGCACTTTCGAGCCGAGGCTGGCCATTTCCAGCATCTCTTCGAACGTAATGCGGTCGAGACGGCGTGCGTCGTCGACCACACGCGGGTCGGTCGTGTAGACGCCATCGACGTCCGTATAGATCAGGCATTCGTCGGCCTTCAGCGCCGCTGCGACCGCCACCGCCGACGTGTCCGAGCCGCCGCGGCCGAGCGTGGTGATGTGGCCTTCCGGGTCGATGCCCTGGAAGCCCGTGATCACGACCACCTTGCCGTCGTCGAGGTCGGCCAGCACGCGCTCGCCGTCGATGTCGTTGATGCGGGCCTTGGTGAACGAGCTGTCGGTTTTGACCGGCACTTGCCAGCCGGTGTAGCTGATCGCGTCGACGCCCGCTTCCTGCAGGGCGATCGAGAGGAGACCGACGCTCACCTGCTCACCGGTCGACGCAATCATGTCGAGCTCGCGCGGGCTGGGCTGGGGCGAAATTTCTTTCGCGAGGCCGAGCAGACGATTGGTTTCGCCGGACATCGCCGAAGGCACGACGACCATCTTGTGGCCGGCCTTGTGCCATTTGGCGACGCGCTTCGCGACGTTCTTGATGCGCTCGACCGAGCCCATCGAGGTGCCGCCGTATTTGTGTACGATGAGTGCCATTGTCGTTCTGAACTGGAGATGTTACCGCGCTGGCGCACTGAAGAACCGGGCCGCCCGGACGCCTTGGGGCCACGGCGGCGGCTTCAGCGCGTGCAGCACGCGCGGGTTTTGCCTCAGGGGCGCGAAGGCCGGCGCATCGTATCCACATCGTGGCGATGCGTATCCGACGTGTATCGATACGCTGATGCCTTGCACTCGCGCCCTGCCCGCATGCCGCTACGACGTCCCTGCAACCGTCGGTACCGTTCGAAGGAGAAGTCGCGCCTTTTCACAGCACGCCGTTTTTAACGGCGTTCGTGTATATGCCGTTTTTAACAGCGTGTGTATCCGCCGTTTTTGACGGCGTCCGTGAACGCGAAAAAAGCGGGCTGGACAAACGACTTACACTACCCGATTGACGCCAAAATTACAAGACAGAACAAGCTTGCAGATGCCGATAAAGGCTTGTGCGGCAAGGATTTGCGGGGGAACGATCGTCTTCCATCGGCGACTGGGCGCAGACGGCGGGCGCGGCTTCAGGCGATCAGCCAATCTTCGCGCCATTCGATGCGACGCCAGGCCGCACCAGGCTCGCCAGGCAGTGCGCCGAACGCCGACCGGCTCACGCCGATACGGGGCACGAACAGCAAGGTCTTGCCCACATAGAGCAACGGCACGTCGCGCTCCCACGCAGGCACGCCGCGCGCCTGGAACAGGTTTTTGAGCGTGCGGCTCACGTTCGCAGCTTCGTCGCGCAAGCGCTCGCCGCCGCTGCGCTCGCGCGCGATAAGCGGCGCGCTCGCGAGCACGCGCTCGGGAACGGCGTCGGCATCGTCGGGGGCAGCCGGTGCGAAAACGTAGGTCCCGCGCCATGACGGCAGGCGCCAAACTTCCTCTCCGCGCCAGATCAACGACACCGGCTCGCGCGCATGAGCGGCGCCCTCGCCTGCGCGTTCGTCGCGCGCACGCCCGGCTTCCCACGAAACGATGCCGCGATACGCGCGCAAGCGGCGTCCGGCGTGATCGACGCGCAATGCGTGAGCGCCCGGGTCGTCGCGCACCACCTCGCGCAACTGCCGCAGCATATCCGCAAGCCGCGCCGCCGATGCCGCCGGCAGGCCAAGCGAGCGCATCCAGTAACGCAGCAAGTTGAGCGCGCGCGCATCGTCGAGTGCGAGCAGCGCAGCGTGTGAAAGCGCGCTGCCGCCCTCGCGTCCAGCGTCGCGCAAATCGATGCGCGCGAGATCGTCGAGCAGACGCTGCGCAGCAGCCGCATGCGCCGCCGTGCGCGCAAGCGCATCGCGATAGCCGGGGAAATGGGCCGAGAGCGCCGGCACTACGTCGTGACGCAAGGCGTTGCGTGCGTAGCGCGTGTCGTCGTTCGATTCGTCGTCGATCCAGCGCAGGCCCTGCGCGTGCGCATAGCGCTCCAGTTGCGTGCGCAACAACGCGAGCAGCGGCCTCATACGCACGACGCCATTCACGCTTGCACGCGCCGGCGCCATCGCCGCCAGCCCCGCGAGCCCGGCGCCGCGCAGCAACTGCAACAGCACCGTTTCCGCCTGATCGTCCGCATGCTGCGCGAGCCAGAGCGCCTGCACGCCGTGCGCCGCGCACATTGCGTCGAGCGCGCGGTAGCGGGCGTCGCGGGCGGCCGCCTCCACGCCGGCCGCGTCGTCGCGCGCCAACTCCACGCGCATCGCGTCGAACGTCACGCCATAAGCGCGCGCAGTTGCCTCGCAATGGGCGAGCCATGCGTCGGCGTTCGGGCTCAGGCCGTGATGCACATGCAGTGCGACGAGACGCGCCGCCCCGGCCACCCGCACCGCAGCGTCCAGCAGCACGGACGAGTCGAGCCCGCCGCTATACGCGACCGCGATGCGGGCGTCGCCGGCAAGCGTGGAAAGCACAACGCCGAGCGCATCGAGAACGATGCGCCCGGCGTCGGATTCGGGATGGCCGGTCACAGCACGACCGCAGACGTCGAGGAGCGTTGACGTCGCGCGCCTTATGCGCCCGGCGTCGTTTCCTTGAACTTGCCGTAGGCCATCAGGCGCTCGAAACGGCGCTGCTTCAGGTCGGCGACGCTCATGCCCTGGAACTGGCGCAGCGAGTCGGCAAGCGCACGGCGCAGCAGCGCGGCCATGCCCTTCGGGTCGCGATGCGCGCCGCCGAGCGGCTCGTTCACGATCTTGTCGATGAGGCCCAGCGCCTTGAGGCGGTGCGCCGTGAGGCCCAGCGCTTCGGCGGCTTCGGGCGCCTTCGCGGCGCTCTTCCAGAGAATCGACGCGCAGCCTTCCGGCGAGATCACCGAGTAGGTCGAGAACTGCAGCATCATGACCGTATCGGCCACGGCCACTGCGAGCGCGCCGCCCGAACCGCCTTCGCCGATGATCGTCGTGATGATCGGCGTTTTGAGTTCGGCCATTACGTAGAGATTGCGGCCGATGGCTTCCGACTGGCCGCGCTCTTCCGCGCCGATGCCCGGGTACGCACCCGGCGTGTCGACGAACGTGAAGATGGGCAGGCCGAATTTCTCGGCGAGGCGCATCAGGCGTTCGGCCTTGCGATAGCCTTCCGGGCGCGGCATGCCGAAGTTGCGCGCGGCGCGCTCCTTCGTGTCGCGGCCCTTCTGGTGACCGATCACCATGCAGGCCTGGCCATTGAAGCGCGCGAGGCCGCCGACGACGGAGAGGTCGTCCGCGAACGAGCGGTCGCCATGGAGTTCGTGAAAATCGGTAAAAAGCTCGTGCACGTAATCGAGCGTGTACGGACGCTGCGGATGACGCGCGATCTGCGAAACCTGCCACGGGCTCAGGTTCGCATAGAGGTCCTTCGTGAGCTGCTGGCTCTTCTTCGACAGCCGCTCGATTTCTTCCGAAATATCGACGGCCGAATCGTCCTGAACGAAGCGCAGTTCTTCGATCTTCGCTTCCAGTTCAGCGATCGGCTGTTCGAAATCCAGAAACGTGGTCTTCATGTGTGGGAATCCTTCACTTTGCGGCAGCGCGTATTCTAACCGCGCCAGAGCGCGCCGAAATCGGCTCAGAACTATCAATTTCTTCGATCGATAGATTTTTCTTGATCACTGGCGGCTGACACCGCCTTCACGACGGCTCGAGGCTGCGCCACATATACCAGGTCGCGACGGTACGCCACGGCTCCCAGTTGGCCGCGACTTCGCGCGCTTCGCTGCGCGTGACCGGCTCGCCGCTGAAATAGTTGACGCTGATCGCGCGGATCAGCCCCAGATCGTCGAGCGGCAGCACATTCGGGCGCGCGAGATTGAAGATCAGAAACATCTCGGCGGTCCAGCGGCCGATGCCGCGAATCGCCGTGAGCTCCGCGATCACGTCTTCATCGTCCATCGACGTCCACTTGCCGACGTGCAGTGCACCCGATACGAAATGCTGCGCGAGATCGAGGATGTATTCCGTTTTGCGTTTCGAGAGGCCGCACGCGGCCAGCTTTTCGTGACCGAGTTTCAGGAACTGCTGCGGCACGAGTTTCGGACACGCGGCTTCCACACGCTGCCAGAGCGCCTGCGCCGCCGCCGTCGAAATCTGCTGGCCGACCACCGAGCGCGCGAGCGTGACGAACGGATCGTCGCGGCTCAGCAAATGCACGGGGCCGAACTTCGGAATCAGCTTCTTGAGAATACGGTCGCGCTTGACGAGGTCCGCGCAGGCCTTGTCCCAATAGTCGGGACGCTGCACTTCGAATTCGAGATCGCCCAGCGCATTCGCCGCGGGCTCCACGGCTTCGAGCACCGCCGGACCATTGGAGAGCGCGGCCTCGATTGCCGCGCCGTCGAGCACTTCGTGCGAGCCGGACGCGCCGTTGGTTTTCCCACGCGCCGTCTTCGCAGCCGGCTTTGCCGCCGCCTTGCCGCCCGCCCCATTGAGCGCACGCTTTGCACCTGCGGGTGCACCCGCAGTTCCGCCCGTTAGCGACGCGGACCGCCTGGTCTGCGTCTTCGTGGCCGTTGCCATCCTGCCTCCTGCCTCGCGAATCGATCAGTGGAAACTGGACAGCCCGCTTACACGCGGCGCCACTCGGTCAACCCGCCCGGTTTGTCTTCGAGCGCGACACCGGCTTCGAGCAGTTCGGCCCGAATCCGGTCCGCCTCCGCATACTGCTTCGCCTGCTTGGCCGCCGTGCGCGCCGCGATCTTCGCTTCGATCGCCGCCACGTCGAGCGCGCCTGCATCCTGTGCGCCCGCGGCCTGTTGCAGGAACACGCGCGGCTCGCGCACGAGCAGCCCGATCACACGTGCGAGGCGCTGCAACTGACGCGCGAGCACCGCGTCGCGCGTACGGTTCACCTCGCTCGCGAGTTCGAACAGCACGGCGATCGCCACCGGCGTGTTGAAGTCGTCGTTCATCGCCGCGCGAAAACGCTGCGCGTACGGTTCGTTCCAGTCAAGCTCGCCCGCATCCGGCGTCACGTCCTTCAACGCCGTGTAAAGACGCGTGAGCGCGTTGCGCGCGTCGTCGAGATGCACGTCGCTGTAATTCAGCGGCGAGCGGTAATGCGCGCGCGCCATGAAGAAGCGCACCACTTCGGCATCGTACTTCGCCAGCACTTCGCGGATCGTGAAGAAGTTGCCGAGCGACTTCGACATCTTCTCGTTGTCGATATTCACGAAGCCGTTATGCATCCATGTATTGACGAACGTCTTGCCGGTCGCGCCTTCGCTCTGCGCGATCTCGTTCTCATGGTGCGGAAACTGCAGGTCCTGGCCGCCGCCATGAATGTCGAAGTGCTCGCCGAGCAACGCGCAGCCCATGGCCGAGCATTCGATATGCCAGCCCGGACGCCCGCGCCCATACTTCGAGTCCCAGCTCGTGTCGGCCGGCTCTTGCGGTTTTGCCTGTTTCCACAGCACGAAGTCAAGCGGATCCTGCTTGGCATCGTTCGTCGCCACACGTTCGCCCGCACGCAGGTCTTCGATCGACTTGCCCGAGAGCGCGCCATAGTTCGCGAACTTGCGCACCGCGTAGTTCACGTCGCCGTCCGCACCCTGGTACGCGTAGCCGTTGCGTTCGAGCTTGCCGATCATGTCGAGCATCTGCGGGATGTACTGCGTCGCGCGCGGTTCGTGATCGGGACGCTCGATGCCGAGCGCGTCCGCGTCTTCGTGCAGCGCCGCGATGAAACGGTCGGTGAGCTGCTTGATCGTCTCGCCGTTTTCTACCGCGCGGCGAATGATCTTGTCGTCGATATCGGTAATGTTGCGCACGTAGGTCACGTTGTAGCCGAGCGCGCGCAGCCAGCGTTGCACGATATCGAACACCACCATCACACGCGCATGCCCGACATGACAATAGTCGTACACCGTCATCCCGCAGACGTACATACGCACGACGCCGGGCTCGAGTGGCACGAAATTTTGCTTGTCACGCGCGAGCGTGTTGTAAATGCGCAGTGATTCCATAAAGGCGATGGATACGTGGGTCGAAAGAAATCCGCGGCGGCGCCGACCGCAGCCTGCGGGTGGTGGCCCGCATTGCTCAGGCTGCTTCTGTCGGCGTCCGGACTGCAAACAGGTTGCTGTTCTCAGCGGAGACGACCACGAGTGGCGTTGGAAAGCCCGGCGACTCGCGCAAGCGCCCGTCATGCACACGAAACGGGCGAGGGACAAAGCGCGCGACGAAAACGCACAGACCTTTTGTTAGAATGGCTCGGAGTATAACACCGCGACCTCACCCTATGAAACCTTCCAGCGGCCGCGCGCCCCGTGCTGCGACCCTTGCCGCGTCGGCTCTCTCGAGCGTCGCGATCGTGCTGTGCAGCGTGAGCATTGCGCATGCCGCGCCCCCCGCGACGTCGGACGCCACGCCAGGCGCCGACGCGGCGATCAGCCAGCACGACTGGGCTGACGCGCTCAGCCAGCTCGACGCACGCATCAAGACGAACCCGCGCGACGTGCAGGCGAAGTTCAAGCGCGCGACCATTCTCGCGCGCCTGAACCGCGACGACGACGCGATCGAGGCGTTCACCGAGCTCACGCAGCTCTACCCCGAATTGCCCGAGCCTTACAACAATCTCGCGGCGCTTTACGCGAAGCATGGCCGCTACGACGAGGCGCGCGTCGCGCTCGAAACCGCGGTGAAGGCGAACCCGTCTTACGGACTCGCGTGGGAAAATCTCGGCGACCTGTACCTGCGTCTGGCCGATGCGTCGTACCGCCGCGCGCAAACGCTCGGCCACGCAAGCGGCACCACGCAGCAGCGCCAGGCCGACATTGCGAAGATCATCTCGCCGCCGCCCGCGCCGAAGAAGTCGAGCACCGCAGCGGCAGCGCAAGAAGCCGCATCGGGAGCGACCCCGACGGCCGTCGTGCCCGCGTTCACGAACCCCGCGTACCAGTTCGGCGGCTCGACGGGCTCGCTCGCGATGCCGCCTTTCGTGGCGCCGTCGAACTAACATCTGGCGCGCAACATGCGCGCCGCGACACGTTTTTCCCGCACTTCCGAGGATACTCATGAAATGGTTGATGTTGGCGCTCGGCAGCGCCGCCCTGATCGCGAACGCACCCGCCTTTGCGCAAAACGGCCAGCCGGCCGCCGCGCATCCGCAAGTGCTCTTCAAGACCAGTGAAGGCGACATTCGCGTCGAGCTCTATCCGGAGAAAGCGCCGAAGACCGTCGACAATTTCCTGCAGTACGTGAAGGCCGGCCAGTACAACGGCACGATCTTTCATCGCGTGATTCGCGGCTTCATGATCCAGGGCGGCGGCTACACGCAAAGCTTCGTCGAGAAACCCACGCGCGCGCCTATCGCACTTGAAAACAGGAACGGCCTGAAAAACCTCACGGGCACGATCGCGATGGCGCGCACGAGCGACCCGAATTCGGCCACCGCCCAGTTCTTCATCAACACGGTCGACAATGCCGGCCTCGACTATCCGAACCCGGACGGCAACGGCTATGCCGTGTTCGGCAAGGTCACGCAGGGCATGGACGTCGTGAAGAAGATCGAAGCGGCGCCCACCACCTCGCGCGGCCCCATGGCCGACGTGCCGCAAAAGGAAATCGTGATCGAGTCGGCGAGCGTCGTCGGCAAGTAAAGACGCCGGCAACACGCCGGTTAATCATCGACTAACCGGGCGGCAGCGCCGCCCTCACCCGTCGCACGCCGCGGCGCCGGCACACGCGTTGGGCAACACGCCCCGCCTCTTGCCGATGCCGCGGCGTTCATTCCCCCAGCCACAGGCAAAGGATCCCATCATGGTCGAACTGCACACGAACCACGGCGTCATCAAGCTCGAACTGAACGCCGAGAAGGCCCCGAAGACGGTCGCCAACTTCCTCAACTATGTGAAGAGCGGCCACTATGACGGCACGGTGTTTCACCGCGTCATCGACGGGTTCATGATCCAGGGCGGCGGCTTCGACGCCGGCATGAAGCAAAAGCCGACCGAAGCGCCGATCGAAAACGAAGCGAACAACGGCCTGAAGAACGAGCGCGGCTCGATCGCCATGGCGCGCACCAACGACCCGCATTCGGCATCGGCACAGTTCTTCATCAATGTTGCCGACAATGACTTCCTGAACCACTCGTCGCCGACGCCGCAAGGCTGGGGCTACGCCGTGTTCGGCAAGGTCGTGGAAGGCCTCGAAGTGGTCGACAAGATCAAGAAGGTCAAGACGGGCTCGAAGGGCTTCCATCAGGACGTGCCGGTCGACGACGTCGTGATCGAGAAGGCCGTCGTCGTCGAATAAGCTTCATACCACTCTCACGCACCCCCTTCATCGATGCTGCAGGAAAAAGCTTTACGACACGCTGCCGCGGGCGTGCCCGGCGAGGGCAAGCGCCCGCACGCGGCTCGTCCGTTCCTGTTCATTTCCGATGTGCATCTGAATGAAGGGATTCCGCGCACGGTCGCCGCGTTCGAGCGCTTCATCCGGGTCACGGCCGATCAGGCCGACTCGGTGTTCATACTCGGCGACCTCTTCGAATACTGGATCGGTGACGACATGCTCGCCGATCCCTTCCCCGCGCGCATGGCTGCGCTGATGCATACACTCTCCGAGCGCGGCATCGCGCTCTACATCATGCACGGCAACCGCGACTTTCTGATGGGCAAGCGCTTCATGAAAGCCGCGGGCGCAATCTGGCTGCCCGACCCCATCGCGATCACCGCGTTCGGCACGCGCCTCGCACTCGCGCACGGCGACGCGTTGTGCACCGACGATCACGGCTATCAGCTCTTTCGCAAGCTCGCGCGAAACCGGCTCGTACAGTTGCTGTTTCTCGCATGGCCGTTTCGCTGGCGGCGCGCGATCGCCGAGCGGGCGCGCCGCGCGAGCGATACCAAGCGCAGCGGGCCGCGCCTGCCGAAGTACGACGTCACGGTCAAAGGCGTGGCGGCGCTCTTCAAGCGCGCGCGCGCGAACACCATCGTGCACGGCCACACGCACCGGCCGGCGCGCCACCAGGAGCCCGGCGGCACGCGTTGGGTCCTGCCCGACTGGGATCTCGATCACGGCAAGCCGCGCGGCGGCTATCTGCGCGTGGATGCCGAAGGCTTCAGGGTCTTGCCGCTGGACTGAGGTACGCCGCTTTTAGCGCGCGCCAGTCGCGCCACGCGTCAAACGCGCGCAGGCGCCTTCTCTTCTTCGCGGCTCGCCGCCTCGGCTTGCGGGCCGCCGCACTCCAGCCCTTCTGACAAACGCCGCAATTCGGCGAGTGCCGCATCGGCGCCATGCAGCGCCTCGAGTCGCGCGCCGAGCCGCTCGAGCGCGACGACGATCGCATCGACGCGCTGGGTCTGCGTAGCCGCGTGATCGATCAGCCCGTGGATCGCGAGCGAAACCGGGTCGTCGGCATTCGGCGTGATGCCGTAGGCGCAAAAGCCCTCGCGCGCCGAAGCCGGCCTCGCCTGCACCTGCGCGGTCTTCGCGGGCGCGACGACGCGCGCGGGGTTGCCCACCGCCGTCGCGCGTTCCGGCACCGGCTTCACGACCACGGCGTTCGAGCCGATCTTCGCCCCGGCGCCCACCGTGAAGCCGCCGAGCACCTTTGCGCCTGCACCGACGATCACGCCCGCGCCCAGCGTCGGATGGCGCTTGGCCCCTCGCGTGAGCGAAGTGCCGCCGAGCGTCACGCCCTGGTAGATCGTGCAGTCGTCGCCGACCTCGGCCGTCTCGCCGATCACGACGCCCATGCCGTGATCGATGAACACGCGTCTGCCGATGGTCGCGCCTGGATGGATCTCGATGCCCGTCAGAAAACGCGCGATCTGCGAAACATAGCGCGCGAGCCAGCGGCGCCTCGCGCGCCAGCACGCATGCGCGAAACGATGCAGCACGAGCGCATGCAGACCCGGATAACAGGTCAGGACCTCCCACGCGCTGCGGGCGGCGGGATCGCGCTCGCGGATCGTGGCGATGTCTTCGCGAAGTCTCTTGAACATGGCAGTCACGCTATAAACGGGTGAAACGTGGGTCATGGCGGCCGCGCGACGCAGCAGCGTGCATGCAGGCGGCGCAACGGCTATTGCAGCCGCGTGCATTTGCTTATGAATTTTTAGCCGGTTTTCAGCCGATTGTAGGCGCAAAGCCGATTTGAGGTCGGAAGTCCCCGTCGGCGGCAAGGTTGGAGCCGCTGCGCACGCGGCCGTGCCGGCGCAGAGGATCAGCGGTTCTCGCCCCTGCCTTCGCCTTTGCCCTTGAGCAGGAGGATGTGCTTGGCGATGCCGCGCACGATATTGACCTCCTCGCGCTCGAGCCCCGAGCGGGCGAAGAGCCGCCGCAGACGCGACATCAGCTTCTTCGGATTGGCGGGATCGAGAAACTCGAGTGCGATGAGCGCGTTCTCGAGGTGCACGTACATGCGCTCGATGTCGTCGCTCGTCGCGAGCGGCGACCCGGCCGCAGGCTGCGCGGCGCCGCCCGCACCGCCAGCCGCCGGCAGCGCGGCAGCGGGCGCGCTCTCCCCGAGGTACGCGAGGCGCAGCTCGTAGGAGAGCACCTGCACCGCCTGGGCAAGATTGAGCGAGCTATAGGCGGGATTGGCCGGAATATGCGCAAGCGCGCTGCAGCGCTCGACATCGTCGTTCGACAGGCCCGTGCGTTCATTGCCGAATACGAGCGCGATGTCGCCGCCGTGCACCGCCTGGCGGCAGGCGTCCTGGACCGCCTGGCGCGGCGCAGCGGGCGGCGGCCCGTACTCGCGCGTGCGCGCCGTCAATGCGAGCGACCATTGCACGCCCGCCAGCGCGTCGGCAAGCGTTGGCACGATGTGGGCGGCCGCGAGCACGTCGTCGGCGCCGCTCGCCATGGCCACGGCTTCCGGGTCGCAGTGGACTTGCGGCACGCGCGGCGCCACCAGCACGAGACGCGAGAACCCCATGGTCTTCAGCGCGCGCGCCGCCGCGCCGACGTTGCCGGGGTGGCTCGGCTCGACGAGCACGAAGCGGGTAGACGTGAAGCCGCCGCGCAGCGGCTCGTGGGCGTCGCCGGAAGCCGGCGCCGTTGCGTGGGACGTTGCGTGGGAATCGAGTGAATCGGGGTACGCCAAGATGGATCTCTAACCGCGAAAAAGGATATTGAAATGTCTATGTTAGCGCGCCCGGCGCGGCGGCGATGTCCGCTCATGCGCCTCCTGCCGCGCGAAGCCGCCGCCGTGCGCCGCGGTTGCCCGGGCGAGCGCGCCGGCCAAACGTCATATCCATGGAAATCCCGATATCCTGCCCGGGAGAAGCCATGAAATGGCCGATACTCGGGTAAAATGGCGGTTTCGCGCGCGCCGGGCGAATCGTGCAGCCGTTCAGCGGCCCGCCAGGCGCCCGGCAAGCCGCTGGCCAATTGTTGGCAAACAGGTCGGCAAACAGCGCCGCCGCGCACCGCTCTTATCCAATTCGTCTCCGTTGACGGGACAGGTTCCGCAGGTCCGCTCGAGGCCCGCGCCCTGTCCAATCGTTAGACGCTTTTATCTTTTGCACCACCGGTGCGCGCATCCAGCCCTTGCGCGCGCCGGACAACAAGGATCCAGGCTCATGCACCCCATGCTCAACATCGCTGTCAAGGCCGCGCGCCGCGCCGGACAGATCATCAACCGCGCGTCGCTCGACCTCGACCTCGTGCAGGTCGCGAAGAAGCAGCACAACGATTTCGTCACGGAAGTCGACAAGGCGGCCGAAGCCGCCATCATCGAAACGCTCAAGACCGCCTACCCCGACCACGCCATCCTCGCCGAGGAATCGGGCCAGTCGGAGAACGAGTCCGAGTACCAGTGGATCATCGACCCGCTCGACGGCACCACGAACTTCATCCACGGCTTCCAGTACTACTGCGTCTCGGTCGCGCTCGCACACAAGGGCCTCGTCACACAGGCCGTGGTCTACGATCCGACGCGCAACGACCTCTTCACCGCTTCGCGCGGCCGCGGCGCGTTCCTGAACGACCGCCGCATCCGCGTGGGCCGCCGCGACCGTCTCGCCGACGGCCTGATCGGCACCGGCTTCCCGTTCCGCGAAAAGGACGGCCTCGACAGCTACTGCGAACTGTTCGCCGAAATGACCAACGCGTGCGCGGGCCTGCGCCGTCCGGGCGCGGCCGCGCTCGATCTGGCCAACGTCGCCGCCGGCCGCATGGACGGCTTCTTCGAACAGGGCCTCAATCCGTGGGACGTCGCCGCGGGCGGCCTGCTCGTGACGGAAGCCGGCGGCCTGATCGGCAACTACACGGGTGACTCGGACTTCCTGCACGTGGGCGAAGTCGTCGCGGGCAACCCGAAGATCTACGCGCAGATGGTGCCGATCCTCTCGAAGTACACGCGCGTGCCCAAGGCGGCGTAAGCGCTCATGCGCGTCGCGGTGCGTGGCTTGTTCCGCTGCGACGCGTGCAAGGCGCGCGCCAGGTCACGCCCCGCCCACGCATGCGCATCGAGCGGCTTCGGCCGCTTTTTTGTTTCGCCCGCCGCCCTGCTGCAAGAGGACCCCGCACGCATCCGATGAAAAAAGGCTTCTACACGATCATCGCCGCGCAGTTCGTGTCGTCGCTCGCCGACAACGCGCTTCTCATCGCGGCGATCGCGCTGCTCACGGTGATCGCTTCGCCCGCCTGGGTGACGCCGCTGCTGCAGATCTTTTTCACGATTTCCTACGTGCTGCTCGCACCTTTCGTGGGCGCGTTCGCCGACGCGCTGCAAAAGCGCCACGTGATGTTCGTCTCGAACGCGCTCAAGGCGTGTGGCTGCCTGCTGATGATCGCGGGCGTGCATCCGATGATCGCGTATGGCGTGGTCGGCTTCGGCGCGGCGGCCTACTCGCCCGCAAAGTACGGAATCCTGACGGAATTGTTGCCGGCCGAAAAGCTCGTCGCCGCCAATGCGTGGCTCGAGTCGGCCACCGTGCTTTCCACCATCGTCGGCACGATGATGGGCGGCGCACTCGTTTCGACTTACGCCGAGCGTTTCGTCGCGCGCCATCCGGTGCCGGCGATCCATTCGGCTGCCGACCTCGCGATGCTCGCCGTCATGATCACGTATGTGTTCGCCGCGATCATCAACATCGGCATTCCCGACACGGGCGCGCGCTACGAAAACCGGCTCAGAGAGCCGGCTCGCCTCATGGGCGATTTCACGCATAGCTTCAACGTGCTCTGGACCGACAAGCTCGCGCAGATCGCACTCTGGGTCACGACCCTGATGTGGGGCGCGGCGGTCACGCTGCAACTGCTCGTGCTCAAGTGGGCCGACGCGAATCTCGGACTCTCGCTCTCGAAAGCCGCCGTGATGCAGGGCGTGACGGGACTCGGCATCGCGCTCGGCGCGGGCGCGGCAGCCGCATGGGTGTCGCTGCGCGCCTCGCTGCGCGTGCTGCCCGTGGGCGTGCTATGCGGCGCGGTGGCGATCGGCATGGCGTTCTACAGCAAAGGCCTCTTTCCGCAAGGCGTTGGCGTGCGCTTCGGCACGTTCATCGTGCCCTTCTATCTGCTTTTCGCATACCCGCTGATGGTGCTGCTCGGCGTGCTCGCCGGTTTCTTCATCGTGCCGATGAACGCCCTGCTCCAGCATCGCGGCGCGACACTGCTTTCGGCGGGCCACTCGATCGCAGTGCAGAATTTCAACCAGAATCTCGCGGTGCTGCTCATGCTCGGCGCGTATGCGCTGCTGCTTACCGCGAAGGTCCCCGTACAGTGGATCATCGTCGTGTTCGGCATATTCGTTTCCGCGATGATCTGGCTCGCCATGCGACACAGTGCGGCAAACGCGCGCACCGTGGACCTGCAGGCACTGGTCGACGAATGACGGGAGCAGTCGTGACGGCGTTAGCCGGATGGCTGGCTTTACATGCAATCGGCGCGCGTTAAACTCACGCCCTGAACCCCTGGCAAGACACCGATGATGGCTACACACACCACAGGCGCAGCTGACATCGCGCAGCACACTCCCATGATGCAGCAGTACCTGCGCATCAAGGCCGACCATCCGGGCACACTCGTGTTCTACCGGATGGGCGACTTCTACGAGCTCTTCTTCGAAGACGCCGAGAAGGCCGCGCGCCTGCTCGACCTCACGCTCACGCAGCGCGGGGCCTCGGCAGGCAATCCGATCAAGATGGCGGGCGTGCCGCATCACGCGGTCGAGCAATATCTCGCGAAGCTCGTGAAGCTGGGCGAGTCGGTGGCGATCTGCGAGCAGATCGGCGACCCGGCCGCTTCCAAGGGTCCGGTCGAGCGCAAGGTCGTGCGCGTGGTGACGCCCGGCACGCTAACCGACGCAGCGCTCCTTTCCGACAAGAACGACGTCTACCTGATGGCGGTTTGCCCCGGCCACAACCGGCGCGGCGTGACCGTCAACGTGGGCCTCGCATGGCTCAATCTCGCCAGCGGCGCGTTGCGCCTGGCGGAAGTCGCGCCGGAGCAGGTCGCCACGGCGTTCGAGCGCATCCGGCCCGCGGAAATCCTCGTCGCCGAAATGCCGGCGGAAACCGCCGCCTGGGCGCCGCCGTCCGGCTCGGGGGCGCTCACGCGCGTGCCTGCCTGGCACTTCGACGTCGGCTCGGGCAAGCAGCGCCTGTGCGACCAGCTCGACGTGGCGAGCCTCGACGGCTTCGGCGCGCAAACGCTCACGAGCGCGTGCGGCGCGGCGGGCGCGCTGCTGCTCTATGCGGCGGCCACGCAGGGTCAGCAGTTACGGCACGTGCGCAGCCTGAAAGTCGAGGCCGAATCGGAATACATCGGGCTCGATCCGGCCACGCGTCGCAATCTCGAACTCACGGAAACCCTGCGCGGCACCGAATCGCCCACGCTTTGCTCGCTGCTCGACACGTGCAGTACGGCCATGGGCAGCCGCTTGCTGCGTCACTGGCTCCATCACCCGCCGCGCGAAGCCGCTATCGCGCAAATGCGCCAGCAGGCCATCGGCGCATTGCTCGAGGCGCCGCCACAAGCGAGCGTCGATACGTTGCGCAGCGCCCTGCGTCAGATCGCCGACGTCGAGCGTATTACCGGGCGCCTCGCGCTGCTTTCCGCGCGCCCGCGCGATCTGTCGAGCCTGCGCGACACCTTTGCGGCGCTGCCTGGGCTGCGCGAACAGGTCGCAGCCGCAAGCGGCGCGGCCGCGTCGCTCGCGCACATCGCCGAGGCGCTCGAACCGCCCGCCGAGTGCGCGGCGCTCCTGCAGCGCGCAGTCGCGCCGGAACCGGCGGCGATGGTCCGCGACGGCGGCGTGATCGCACGCGGCTACGACGCGGATCTCGACGAACTGCGCGACATCTCCGAGAACTGCGGTCAGTTCCTGCTCGACCTCGAAACGCGCGAGCGTGCGCGCACCGGCATCGGCAATCTGCGCGTCGAGTACAACAAGGTGCACGGCTTCTATATCGAAGTCACACGCGGCCAGACCGACAAGGTTCCCGACGACTATCGCCGTCGCCAGACGCTCAAGAACGCCGAGCGCTACATCACGCCGGAACTGAAGACGTTCGAGGACAAGGCGCTCTCGGCGCAGGAACGCGCGCTCTCGCGCGAAAAGGCGCTCTACGACGCGCTGCTGCAATCGCTGCTGCCATTCATTCCCGATTGCCAGCGCGTAGCCGCCGCACTCGCGGAACTCGACCTGCTGGCCGCGTTCGCGGAACGCGCCCGCGCGCTCGACTGGAACGCGCCCACGTTCACGCAGGCGCCCGGCATCGAGATCGAGCAAGGCCGTCATCCCGTGGTCGAAGCGCAGGTCGAGCAGTTCATCGCCAACGACTGCCTGCTTTCGGCCGAGCGCAAGCTGCTGCTCATTACCGGCCCTAACATGGGCGGTAAATCGACCTTCATGCGGCAGACCGCGCTGATCGCCCTGCTCGCTTACGTGGGCAGCTACGTGCCGGCAAAGCGCGCCAGCTTCGGGCCGATCGACCGCATCTTCACGCGCATCGGGGCCGCCGACGACCTCGCGGGCGGCCGCTCGACCTTCATGGTCGAGATGACCGAAGCCGCGGCCATTCTCAACGACGCCACGCCGCAAAGCCTCGTGCTCATGGATGAAATCGGGCGCGGCACGTCGACGTTCGACGGCCTCGCCCTCGCGTGGGCCATCGCGCGGCATCTGCTCGCGCACAACGGTTGCCACACGCTGTTCGCCACGCACTACTTCGAGCTCACGCAACTGCCGGCCGAATTTGCGCAGGCGGCGAACGTGCATCTTTCGGCCGTCGAGCATGGCCACGGCATCGTGTTCCTGCATGCGGTGCAGGAAGGCCCGGCGAACCAGAGCTACGGCCTGCAGGTCGCGCAGCTCGCGGGGGTGCCTGCCGCCGTGATCCGCGCCGCACGCAAGCATCTCGTGCATCTGGAGCAGCAATCGGCGGGACAGCCTACACCGCAACTCGACCTGTTCGCCGCGCCCGCCGCCGAGTACGACGACGAAGCGACCTTCGTGGAAGATCGCGCCGCGCCGGTCGAGGAGGATCGTGGCGCGTCGCTCGTCGCACAGCGGCTGCGCGAACTCGATCCGAACGAACTGCGCCCGCGCGACGCGCTCGACCTGTTGTACGAACTGCATGAGCTGGCCACGGCGCCGGACGCCAGACGCTGAGCGTCGCCTCGCGACGCCGCCGCGACCACCGCATCCGGCGGGTCGCGGCAGTCCCCGCTCGCGCTATCTGAAAATGATGCGCCGTGCGTCGTGCGCGTTGCTGCTGGCTTCGTTACTGGGTTCGCCGCTCGCAGCGTTCGCCCAGGCGCCTCGCTATGCCTTCGCGGTCGTGGCGAACGCGCTCAGTTCGCAGTCCGAGGAACCGTCGGCGCAGCGGCTCATCGACGCCATCGGGCGTGATCCGCAAATCGCGTTCACGGTCTACGACGGCAATATCAAGGGCGCACGCGAAACCTGTGCCGACCATCTTTACGAGCGCCGTCACGACCTGCTCGATGCGTCACGTGCGCCGCTCGTGTTCGTGCCCGGCGAACGCGACTGGATCTCCTGCGGCATGAACGGCTCGGGCGCCTACGATCCCGCTGAGCGACTCGACTTCCTGCGCCAGAACTTCTTCTCCGATCCCAACGCGCTCGGCCAAACCCCCTTGACGCTCACGCGCGAAAGCGAAGTCTCGCGCTTTCGGCCGTACCGGGAAAACGTACGCTGGCAACTCGGCGACACGGTGTTCATCGGGCTGAACGTGCCGGACGGCAACAATCACTATCTCAATGCGGGCGGGCGCAACGGCGAGTTCGAAGACCGCGTGATCGCCAACGGCTTCTGGCTCGAACATGCGGCCGAGTATGCGAAGCGCCGCAACGCGCGCGCGATCGTCATCTTCATGCAAGGCAACGCGATGCCCGAGCATTACGAGCGCCCCGACCGCTTCGCGTGGCTGCGCTTTCACCGTGCACCGCGCGACGGCTACCTCGAGTTGCGCCGCAGCCTCGTGAAACTCGCCGAGATCTTCCGCGGGCAGATCATCGTCGTGAATGCCGACGACTCGAAGCTCGCCCATGGTTTCACGATCGATCAGCCGCTGCGTAACGACAAGGGCGCAAAGATAGAAAACGTTACGCGCATCGCATTCTCATTGCGCGACCCGCTCACGCAATGGCTGCAAGTGGACGCCGACATGGCGCGCCGAACGCCCCTGCGCGTGAGCGTGCGCGATGTGCCGAAGCATCTGCCGCTGTTGCCGGCGCAGCCGTCGCCGAACACGCCCGGCGCGGGATCGTCGCCCGCGATGCCGGAAATGCCCGAAGTGTCGTCGATGCCCGATGTGACCGAGATTCCCGGCATGCCGCAGTCGCCTGACGTCGCGCCCGCGACGCCTGGCGCATCGGGAACCGCCGTGCCTTCCGGCTTGCCGCCGGCCGGCAACGGCGTGCTCGTGCCGGCGTGGCCCACGCAGGGCGGACAGAATGGACTAAATGGTCGAAACGATGCGAACGGCCAGAACGGCCTGGATGGCAGCAACGGCAACGGCGGCGGAAACGGAAACGGAAACGGCGGCAATGGCCAGCCGCCTGACCCGCTGCAGCCGCCCGGCGCACCGGCGTCAGGCGGCTTCGCGCATTGAGCGGCGATTAGTTAGTGCAGGGTGGGTTTCGAGGCGCCTTCGTCGCCGTCGTCTTCCTCGTCTTCGTCGACGATTTCGAGGCCGTCCGCGCCATGCGCGTGCTCATGTTCGATTTCGTCTTCGGTGGCGGTGCGCACTTCCTTGACCGTCAGCGCGAAACGCAGCGCCATGCCCGCTAGCGGATGATTGCCGTCGAGCACGACCTTGTCTTCGGCGACGTCGGTGACCGTGTAGATGAGCGTGTCGAGATCTTCGTCGCCTTCTTCGGGCGTGCCTTCGAACTGCATGCCGACTTCGAGCGGCTCGGGAAAGCGGTTGCGCGGCTCGATCTTCACGAGCTCGGGATCGTATTCCCCGAAAGCGTCTTGCGGCTCAAGCTGGATCTGGGTCTCGAAGCCCGGCTCCTGCCCGTCCAGCACTTCCTCGATCTTGGGGAACGTGCCATCATAGCCGCCGTGCAGATAGACCATCGGCTCGTCGCTTTCCTCGATCAGATTGCCCTGCGCATCCGATAGCTTGTAAGCGACCGACACGACGGTGTCCTTTGCAATTTTCATTCGATCCTCCAGATTACAGACCACATTATACGATGCCGAAGCGGTCCCCAGACCACCCGGTGGACGCGCGCAAGCGGCGCGCCTCCCTCCCCCCGGCATGCCCCGCGCCCGATGTTGCCACGCCGCTTCTGGGCGGCCTGACGCCGGCGCAGTTCATGCGCAAATACTGGCAGAAAAAGCCGCTGTTGATCCGCCAGGCGATTCCCGACATCGAAGCGCCGCTCTCACGCGAAGCCCTTTTCGCGCTCGCAGACAACGACGATGTCGAGTCGCGTCTCATCACACATTTTCGCCGCCGATGGGCACTCGAACACGGCCCGTTCTCGCCGGACGAACTGCCCACGCCGAAGACCCGCCAGTGGACGCTTCTGGTACAGGGCGCCGACCTGCACGACGACCGCGCGCGCGCGCTGCTCGAGCGCTTTCGCTTCGCGCCCGACGCGCGGCTCGACGACCTCATGATCTCGTACGCATCGGACGGCGGCGGCGTCGGCCCGCACTTCGATTCGTATGATGTCTTCCTGCTGCAGGTGCACGGCAAGCGCCGCTGGCGCATTGGCGCCCAGCGCGACCTTTCGCTGCAGGAAGGCCTGCCGCTGAAGATCCTCGCGAACTTCCAGCCTGAAGAAGAGTGGGTCCTGGAGCCGGGCGACATGCTGTACCTGCCTCCGCACATCGCGCACGACGGCATCGCCGAAGGCGAATGCATGACGTGCTCGATCGGCTTTCGTTCTCCTTCCACGAACGAATTGACGAGCCAGTTTCTTTACTGGCTCGCGGAGCGCGGCGTCAGTAACGGCAGCGACAAGCCCACGCTCTACCGCGACCCCGACCAGCCGGCCGTGGCGCATCCCGCGCAGCTTCCTCCTGCACTGGTAGAGCGTGTTGGCGGCGTGCTTGCTAAAGTGCGCTGGAGCGACGCCGACGTCTCCTCGTTCGTGGGCTCGTGGCTGTCGGAACCGAAAGCGAATGTGGTGTTCGATGCCCCCGTAAAACCGCTCGACGAAGCCCGTTTCGTTGCGCAAGCAGCAAAAAACGGGATAACACTCGACCGCAGGACGATCCTGCTTTACGATTCGCGGTCGTATTACCTGAACGGGGAACAGTACTTGCTCAAAGAAGCAAGAAAGTGGCTGCCGGCACTGGCCGACAGGCGCTCTTTGGACGGGAAACGCTTTGTAACACTCTCACACGATTCGTGTGTGACAGCGTTGCTACACGAGTGGTATCGTGCGGGCTGGATTCGGACCGGGGTGCTTGCCTAAGCGCTTCGGACTGTTATACCGTACTAAAATAGTGCTTGTATGAGAAAGACAACGTATTGTCCCCGGATTTGTCGACGGTCGATACGAAAGTGCCTATAATTTCCGGCCAGGCCGTAGGGAAGATTCACGCTCTTGCAGTGCGTCTCCACCAGCGGCTCAGGTCGGTGTTGGGGCACATTTACCGGTATTATTTTGCGCTGTTGCTTACCTTTAACCATAAAAGGACGTGATCATGAAGAAATCCCTCCTCGTAGCATCCCTGCTGGCAGCTGTTGCACTCGCTGCGTGCAACAAGAGCAGCGACCAGGCTGCTGCGCCGGCTAGCGATGCTGCCGCTGCTTCGGCACCGGCTGCTGCTGCTTCGGACGCTGGCGCATCGGCTCCGGCTGCTGCTGCGAGCGACGCTGCTCCCGCGGCTACGGCCCCCGCTTCGGACGCTGGCGCTGCCGCTTCGGACGCCGGCGCATCGGCTCCGGCTGCTGCTTCGGGCGCAAGCCAGTAAGTTGCGTACGCGCGAGGCTCGACTGGGGCTTCGGTCCCTGCGAGCTTCGCAGCGCACCGTCGTGCGGTCTGCTGCTTGCGTCAATCGCGCTTCAGACATACGGCGAGCAAACAAAAAAGCCACGAACTCATGTTCGTGGCTTTTTGTTATGCGGCGCGCATGAGGCTCAATGCGCTTCGCCAGACTCCCCTGCCTGCTGGTTCTTCTCTTCGAAGAACGCCTGCACCACCTCGATCTCCCGCGTCCGCCTGAACGGCGGCAGGCTTTGCCAGATACGTCGCCCATACGGTTTGTCGACGAGACGGGTGTCACAAATCATCAGCACGCCGCGGTCGGTTTCCGCACGAATCAGTCGCCCGGCGCCCTGCTTGAGCGTGATCACCGCCTGCGGGAGCTGGTGGACCGCGAACGGACTCAGACCTTTCTTTGCCAGCGCGTCGAGGCGCGCCGCCAGCACCGGATCGTCGGGCGGCGCAAACGGCAGCTTGTCGATAACCACGAGCGAGAGCGCATCGCCGCGCACGTCCACGCCTTCCCAGAAGCTCTGGCTGCCCACGAGGATCGCATTGCCATAGGCGCGGAAGCGCTCGAGCAGCTCCGTGCGGCTCGCGTCGCCCTGCACGAGCAACGGCGTATTCCAGCCGCGCGCCTCGATCGTGTCGCGCAGCTTCTGGGCAATGCGGTCGACTGCACGCAACGTCGTGCATAGCATGAAGACACCGCCGCCCGACGCCTCGATCGCCGGCAGCGCCGCATCGAAGACGGCGTCAGTGAACTGCGGCGAGGACGGCTGCGGCATGTTGCGCGGCACGTAAAGCAACCCTTGCGTGGGATAGTCGAATGGACTCGGCAGCGTCATCGAGCGGCGCGAACTCAGGCCCATTTGCGCCGCGTAGTGCGTGAAGTCGCCGCGCACCGAAAGCGTGGCCGACGTGAAGACCCACGTGCGCGGCACACCGGCGCGCTGCCTGGCGAAGATCGGCGCCACGGAGAGCGGGGTTTCGTGCAGCTGAACCGTGTGCGAGAACACCTCGACCCAACGGACTTTCTCGTCCGCGTCGTCTTGCGCATGAGCGCTTTCGTCCTGCCCTTGCGCATCGGCCTGGTGTGTTTCACGCGCCGGCGCGGCGCCCTGCGGCGCGGTCCAGCCCTCGAGGACGCCTTGCAGCTCGCGCGCGCGGCGCAGGCACGCGCCAATCGATTCGGCGCGCTCTGCCTGCCCTGCGAGTGCCGTGGCAAGCGTGCCCAGTTCGGTCTGCAGCGCGTCGAGCGCATCGAAGAGGGGGTGATCCTCGGGCAACTGCGTGATCGACAGCCGCAGCGAATCTTCCTTGAACGCAAGCCGCACGTCGCGTGCGGCGCGCTCCAGCGCCGCACCGAGCTTGACCCATTCCACCGCGTCGCGCGCGTGGCTCAGGCCTTCGGCCACGCAATCGCGCGCGAGCTCGAGGAACTGCGCGGTCGAAAGCGTTTCGCCGAAAAAGAGCGTGGCCGTTTCGGGCAACTGGTGCGCTTCGTCGAAGATGATCGTATTCGCGCTCGGCAGCAGCTCGGCCATGCCGGTGTCGCGCAGCATGATGTCGGCGAAAAACAGATGGTGGTTCACCACCACGATGTCGGCCTGCTGCGCCTCGCGGCGCGCCTGCATCACGAAGCAGTCCTTGTAATGCGGGCACTCCTGGCCAAGACAGTTATCGCGCGTCGACGTGACCATCGACCATACGGCCGCCGTCTCGGGCACGCTCGCGAGCTCTGCCTTGTCGCCCGAGCGCGTGATCTTCGCGAAGCGCACGATTTCCTGCAGATACGCGGTTTCCTGACGCGACGGCAGCCGGCCGTTGTCGGCCGTGCGCTGCAGATAATAGTGGCAGAGATAGTTGGCGCGGCCCTTGAGCATCGCCACGCTCACCGGCACCGCCAAGGCGTCGCGCACCGTGGGGATGTCGCGCGCGAAAAGCTGGTCCTGCAAATGCTTCGTGCCCGTCGAGACGACCACCTTGCCGCCCCACAGCATGGCTGGCACAAGGTATGCGTACGTCTTGCCGGTACCCGTGCCCGCCTCGACGATCAGCGTGTTGTCGCCGTTCCCGGCTGCGGCGCGCGCCGCTTCCTCGGCGCCGGGCTGCGCCGGCGCACCACGCTCGACCCGCCGCGCCGGGCGCGACTGGAGTTCGAACGTCGCGGGATCGGGCAGGGATTGCGCGGCGGCTTCCATTGCGGCCGCGACCGCGCGCGCCATTTCGATCTGCGCCGCGCGCGGGCGATAGCCGTCGATCTCGCGGGCGAGCAGGCCGTCGGCCGCGAAGAGCTCTTCGAGTTCGGCGGCGCGGCGTGCGCTCAACGTGGGTGCAGCGGCTGTTTGCTCCGCGCGCGCGGCAGCCTCCGGCGCGCCGCCTTCGCGCGCGGGCCGGGAACGGGAAACGGTCGTTGAATTCAAGGCAAGCGGTTCCTGCTCGGTCCGGAACGGCGCAACACGCCGGCTGCCGCGCCCCGGCGCCTGCCAGGACCCGGAATCAGGCGTGCCCGTCCGAAGTCTTCGTTGAATCGGGGTCCAGCTGCAGTTGCAGCAGGAGGATGTTGTCCTTGACCTTGAGCTTGCGCTTCTTCAGCCTCTGCAGTTCGAGATCGTCATAGTCCGGGGCGTCGGACATCCTGTCTATCAGGCGGTCCAGATCGCCATGTTCCGATTCCAGTTGCAGAATGCGGTCACGAAGGACCTCGGTCTTGACTTCACGATGCTCGCGCATGCTCGCCTCCTCGACATATGCGGCGCGCGCTTGCGAAGGACGACGCGCCTGAGGTTGCAGTCCGACTGAAAAAGCGTGCTACTCGTGCTACTGGTCCTGCTGTTCTTCCTGCTGCTGCTTTTGCTGCTGCTTCTGCTGTTCTTCCTGCTGCTGCTTTTGCTGCGCCTTCTCGGCCGCCTGTTTCTGACGCTCCTCGACATCGGCCTTGTGCTTCGCCGCGTCTTCCTGCTTCTGCTGGTAGCGCTCGGCCTTCCCGGCGCGTTCCTGAGCCTTCTGTTCGCCCTGGCGGCGCGCTTCGTCAAGCTGGTTCTGGTAGTTCGCCTGCTTCTGGTCGTACGCCGCCTGGTTCGCGTTGCGCTGCGATTGCTCGCCCTGGCGCTGTGCCTGTGCCAACGCGTGCTGCCGCTGCTTTTCCTGATACGCCTGCTCGTTCGCCGCACGCTGCGGCGCCTCAGCCTGACGCTGCGCCTGATCGAGCGCGTGTTGCTGCTGCTTCTGTTCGTACGCCTGCGCGCTGGCCGCTTCGTTGGCGGCGCGCTGCGGCGCATTGGCTTCGTCCTGCGCGCGTTGCAAGGCGGCCTGCTGGTCGCGCTGCTGCGCATGCGCGGCACGTTTTTCGTCGTCGAGCGCAAGCTGCTCGCGGCGGATATCGGCCTGCACGACACGCATCTTGTCGCGCGCCTTGCCGATGCAATGATTCACGAAGAACGTGCTGTAGCAGTTGTGCTGCGCGACGGCAAACTGATAGTTGTTCTCCGCGGTACGACGGTCCAGCACCTGTTGCCGCGCGTCGAAGTCACTCTGCTGCGACTGCGGCGTGCCAGCAGCCCCGGCTGCGTCGGACGCTGCGAGCGGCGCACCGACTGAAGGCGCCTGTTGCATCGTCGCAGTTGCCGCACCTGGCTGCTGCAGCGGCCCTGTCACCCCGACCGCCTGCGCGAGGGCCGGAACGCTCGCACCGAAGCTCAACGCGACGGCACAAATTGCCCCAAGAGCGGGGAAGCGCCGCGTGACGCCAACAGGCGTGCGAAACCGGGCAAGGGGCCAATCAGGGGAGAAGCGGGAGGTCGTCAACGTCTTCTGTGGGCAGCGGAACATGGCTGAAATTCTAACACCCCCCGGGTTGAGCGCTCGGCCATTTATGGCAAAATGCCCCGCTCCACCGGCCGGCGGGCGCACCCGGCAACGCGCCTTTTCGCGCACCGGGCGCCCCGGGGCGATCGAGCCCGCACCGGCCGCCGGACCGCAAATGCGGACCGCAATCCGATCCTCGCAGGAATATCCAGACCCTATGACGGAAACCGTAGCACTCAAGATCGTCCAGCGTATCGCCACTGAACTGAGCGTGCAGCCGCGCCAGGTCGCAGCCGCCGTGCAGCTTCTCGACGAAGGCTCGACCGTTCCGTTCATCGCCCGTTACCGCAAGGAAGTCACGGGCAATCTCGACGATACGCAACTGCGTACGCTCGAAGAACGCCTGCTCTATCTGCGCGAACTCGAAGACCGCCGCGCGGCGATCCTCGCGAGCATCGAGGAACAAGGCAAGCTCACCGACGAATTGCGCGGCGCCATCGAAGCGGCCGACAGCAAGCAGGTTCTCGAGGACCTCTATCTGCCCTACAAGCCCAGGCGCCGCACGCGCGCGCAGATCGCGCGCGAAGCCGGCCTGCAGCCGCTCGCCGACGCGCTGCTAGCGAACCCGCTGCTCGACCCGCAAACGGAAGCGGCGCAGTACGTGGACGCCGAAAAAGGTGTCGCCGACGTCAAGGCCGCACTCGACGGCGCGCGCGACATCCTCTCCGAGCAGTTCGGCGAAACGGCCGAACTGCTGGGCAAGCTGCGCGACTGGCTGCACAACCAGGGCGTGGTGATGTCGAGCGTGGTCGAGGGCAAGGAAAACGAGGAAGGCGAGAAGTTCCGCGACTACTACGATTATTCCGAGACCATCAAGACCGTGCCGTCGCACCGCGCGCTCGCGCTGTTCCGCGGCCGCAACGCCGGTGTGCTGATGGTCAAGCTCGGCCTTGGCGGCGAACTGGACGCACAGGTGCCGCATCCGGGCGAAGCGATGATCGCGCGTCACTTTGGCATTGCGAACCAGAACCGTCCCGCCGATAAATGGCTCTCCGATGTCTGCCGCTGGTGCTGGCGCGTGAAGGTGCAGCCGCATATCGAAAACGAACTGCTCACGAACTTGCGCGAGCAGGCCGAAAACGAAGCGATCCGCGTGTTCGCACGCAACCTGAAGGATCTGCTGCTTGCCGCGCCGGCCGGCCCCAAGGCCGTGATCGGCCTCGACCCGGGCCTGCGCACCGGCGTGAAGGTCGCCGTGGTCGACCGCACGGGCAAGCTGCTCGCCACCGACACGATCTACCCGCACGAGCCGCGCCGCGACTGGGACGGCTCGCTCGCGAAGCTCGCGCGCATCGCCGCGCAGACGCAAGCGGAACTCATCAGCATCGGCAACGGCACGGCTTCGCGTGAAACCGACAAGCTCGCGAGCGAGCTGATCTCGAAGCATCCCGAACTGAAGCTGCAGAAGATCGTGGTCTCCGAAGCCGGGGCATCGGTTTATTCGGCCTCCGAACTGGCGGCGAAGGAATTCCCCGAACTCGATGTGTCGCTGCGCGGCGCTGTCTCGATTGCGCGCCGTCTGCAGGACCCGCTCGCCGAACTCGTGAAGATCGAGCCAAAAGCGATCGGCGTGGGCCAGTACCAGCACGACGTGAACCAGCGCGAACTCGCGCGCTCGCTCGACGCGGTCGTCGAGGACTGCGTGAACGCCGTGGGCGTCGATGCGAACACGGCCTCGGTTGCCCTGCTCGCCCGCGTGTCGGGCCTGAACTCGACGCTCGCGCGCAATATCGTCGAGTACCGCGATGCGAACGGCCCGTTCCCTTCGCGCGAGCATCTGAAGAAGGTGCCGCGCCTGGGCGACAAGACCTTCGAGCAAGCCGCAGGCTTCCTGCGCATCAACGGCGGCGACAATCCGCTCGATCGCTCGTCGGTGCACCCGGAAGCGTACCCCGTCGTCGAGCGCATGCTCGCGAAGATCAAGCGTACGATCGGCGACGTGCTCGGCAGCCGCGAGGCGCTTTCGGGCCTCGCGCCCACCGAGTTCGTGGATGAACGTTTCGGTCTGCCGACGGTGCGCGACATCCTGAGCGAGCTGGAAAAGCCGGGCCGCGATCCGCGCCCCGAGTTCAAGACGGCAACCTTCCGCGATGGCGTCGAAAAAGTCTCCGATCTCGTGCCGGGCATGCTGCTCGAAGGTGTCGTGACGAACGTGGCTGCGTTCGGCGCATTCATCGACGTGGGCGTCCATCAGGATGGGCTCGTGCACGTCTCGGCCATGTCGACGAAGTTCATCAAGGACCCGCACGAAGTCGTCAAGGCCGGCCAGGTCGTGAAGGTGAAGGTGCTCGACGTCGACGTGAAGCGTCAGCGCATCGCGCTCACGATGCGTCTGGACGACGACCCCGCGAGTGCGGGCGCCTCACGTAGTGGCGGCAGCGGCGGCGGCCAGTCGGGCAACCGCGACAATCGCGGCGGCGGCAGTCGTGATAACCGCGGCGGCCAGCGTTCACGCGATGCGGAACCGGCAGGCGCGATGGCGGCGGCATTCGCGAAGCTCAAGCAGCGCTGATGCCCGCATGACGCAACGTGGGCCGCATCGGCTCACGTTGCGCGCGCAACAAAAAAGGCACCTGGGGGGTGCCTTTTTTACTGGTCGAGACGACGCGATCAGATCTCGATCTTCGTGCCGAGTTCGACCACGCGGTTCGCGGGAATGCTGAAGAAGTCGGTAGGCTTCGCGGCGTTCTGATGCATCCACGCGAACACGCGTTCGCGGAAGATCGACATGCCCGGAAGCTGCGTCGGCACGACCGTCTCGCGCGCGAGGAAGAACGACGTGTCCATCATTTCGAACGTCATGTTGTGCGTGCGCGAGATTTCGTCGAGCACCGCCTGCACGTCGGGCGTTTCGTTGAAACCGTAATCGGCCTTCACCAGATAGAGTCCGCCGCCGATATCCTTCACCGTCACGCGCTCCGCGTCCGCCACGTATGGAATGTCGCGAATCACGAAGGTGAGGAAGATCGTGCGTTCGTGCAGCACCTTGTTGTGCTTGAGGTTGTGCAGCAGGCTCACCGGCACGAGCGATTCGCTGCCCGTGAGATAGATCGCCGTGCCCGAGACGCGATGCGGCGGGTGCGCGAGCAGTCCTTGCAGGAAGGGCATGAGCGGAATGCCGTCGGCGGCCGTGCGGTCCTTCACGATCATGCGGCCCTTGAACCAGGTCATCAGCAGGAAGAACAGCAGTGCGCCGATGCCGAGCGGCAGCCAGCCACCCTCCTCGACCTTCAGCAGGTTCGCGCCGAAAAAACCCAGATCGACGGCCAGCAGCACCGCGATGATGCAGGTGACGAGCGCCTTGTTCCACTTCCACACTTTCGTCATCACGACGGCGACGAGCACCGTGGTGATCACCATCGTCGCGGTCACGGCGATACCGTATGCGGCGGCCAGATTGTCCGAACTCTTGAAGGCGACCACGATGCACAGAATGATGAAGAGCAGCATCCAGTTCACGACCGGCACGTAGATCTGCCCGATGGCGAGGTCCGACGTGTGCAGCACCTTCATGCGCGGCACGTAGCCCAGCAAAATGGCCTGACTCGTGAGCGAGTACGCACCCGAGATCACGGCCTGCGAGGCGATCACGGTCGCGACCGTCGAGAGCACGACAAGCGGCAGCAAGGCCCATTCAGGCGCAAGCAGGAAGAACGGATTTTCGATCGCGCGATGGTCCTGCATCAGGAGCGCGCCCTGGCCGAAGTAGTTGAGCACGAGCGAGGGCATCACGAGCGTGTACCAGGCACAGCGGATCGGCTGCGCGCCGAAGTGGCCCATGTCGGCGTAGAGCGCTTCCGCGCCGGTCAGCACCAGCACGACCGAGCCGAGCACTACGTAGGCCTGCAGCATGTGCGCGCCCATGAAACTGATCGCGTAGAACGGGCTGAGCGCTGCGATGACGCCGGGAGCCTGGACGATGCGCGAGACGCCGAGCACACCGATGGTGATGAACCAGAGCACCATGATCGGGCCGAACAGGCGGCCGACCAGCGCGGTGCCGTGTCGCTGGATCCAGAACAGCAGGATCAGGATCACCATCGTGAGCGGCAACACCAGATGCGAGAGCTTGGGCGCGGCGATTTCGAGGCCTTCCACCGCCGACATGACCGAGATGGCCGGCGTGATGACGGCATCGCCGTAAAACATGCACGCGCCGAAGATTCCCAACGCCGTGAGCAGCGCGGCCGATCTGCTCTTGCGGTTGAACGAGCGCATGGCGAGCGCCATGAGCGCGAGCACACCGCCCTCGCCGTTGTTGTCGGCGCGCATCACAAAAAGGACATATTTGACGCTGACGACGATCACGATCGCCCAGAACAACAGCGAAATGACGCCGAGGATCGAGGTCTCGTTGAGCGGAATGCCGTGCGACGGGCTGAACGCCTCTTTCAGCGAATACAGCGGGCTCGTGCCGATGTCGCCGAACACCACGCCGATGGCCGCTACGGCGAGAGTAGGTAGCGGCTGCTTGGCCACGTGTGTGCTAGTTGTCATATACGCGGTAATCCGTTGCGAGGCGGAAAAAACGAGCGCTATTCTAAACCGGGCTGCGGCGGAAACCGAGCGGCCGTCGCGGCACTGCGACATCCCCCTGTCCCCGCGCAGTTTAGCACCGGCCCCAGATGCCGTCTGCCCGCCTGCGCCACTGCTGGGAAACGACGGCGATGCGCACAAAAAAACGGAGCCATGAAGGCTCCGTCTCAGAATCTGTCCGCAGCGGATCCGAAAACCACCCGGGCGGCGGCACAACGCGTGATTATTTCTGCGAATCCTGCGCCTGCTGCAGACCACGCTTGATCCATGCCCCGAGATTGTGCGGGCGCACCGTATCCCACTCCTCGAACGGCTGGTGGATCCACGGGTTGGTCGGCAGATGCTGGACGAAATAATCCGGCGTCACCTTCGAGCAGCCCTTGTACCAGAGCACCGCCGAGCGCACGCCGGTCACGGCCGGGTAACGCTCCCTGAGGTGCTCCTGCACGCGGGCGAGCGTGACGCCCGAATCGACGAGATCGTCGACGAGCAGCACGTTGCCTTCCAGGTGACCGCGCGTCATCGTGATGTATTGCGCGATGTCAAGCTCGCCCTGCTCCGTGCCGGCCGCTTCGCGGTACGAGCTGGTCGCGAGGATCGCCAAAGGCAGATCGTAGATGCGCGAGAGCTGGTCGCCCACGCGCAAGCCGCCGCGCGCGAGGCACAGGATCTGGTCGAACTTCCAGCGCGACTCGTGCACCTTGAGCGCGAGCAGTTCGATCAGCCGGTGGTATTCGTCCCAGCCGACCCACAGGTTCTTGTCGTCGTTGCGCGGGTCCATCATCTGAATCATTTTTGCTTCTGCCTTCTTGCCACTTAGACCTTGAACGGATGACGCAGGAGGATCGTTTCGTCGCGATCCGGGCCGGTCGAAACCATGTCGATCGGCACGCCGGCGACTTCCTGCACGCGCGTGAGATACGCCTGCGCGCTCTTCGGCAGCGCGTCGAACTGCGTAATGCCGATGGTGCTTTCGTTCCAGCCTTCAAACGTTTCGTAGACCGGCTCGCACGCGGCCACTTGCGAAGCGCCGCGCGGGAGAATGTCCACGTCCTTGCCGTCCACCTTGTAGCCGACGCAGAGCTTCACTTCGTCGAGACCGTCGAGGACGTCGAGCTTCGTGATGCACAGACCCGTGACGCCGTTGATCTGGATCGAGCGGCGCAGCGCGGCCGCGTCGAGCCAGCCGGTGCGGCGCGGACGGCCCGTGACCGAACCGAATTCCTTGCCGACCTTCGCGAGCGTGAGACCCACTTCTTCCTGGCGATCGGCGTTGTCGGCGTCGTACAGTTCGCTCGGGAACGGGCCCGAGCCGACGCGCGTGCAGTACGCCTTGGTGATGCCGAGCACGTAGTTGAGCTTTTGCGGACCGACACCCGCGCCAGCGGACGCCGCGCCCGCAACACAGTTGCTCGACGTAACGAACGGATAGGTGCCGTGGTCGATGTCGAGCAGCGTGCCTTGCGCGCCTTCGAACAGGAGATTGCCGCCTTCGTGGTTGACGTCATACAGACGACGCGAAACGTCCGTTACCATCGGCTTCAGACGATCGGCGTACGAGAGCATCGTGTCGAGCGTTTGCTGATAGTCGACGGACGGCGCACCCAGATACTGCGTGAGCACGAAGTTGTGATAGTCGAGGTTCTCGCGCAGGCGCGCGGCGAAATTCTCCGGCTCGAACAGGTCCTGCACGCGCAAGCCGCGGCGTGCCACCTTGTCTTCGTAGGCCGGACCGATGCCGCGACCCGTCGTGCCGATCTTCGCGGCGCCGCGCCTGGCTTCGCGCGCCTGGTCGATGGCGATGTGGTACGGCAGGATGAGCGTGGTGGCTTCGGAGATGAATAGGCGCTTCTGGACGTCGATGCCCGCTTCTTCGAGCTCGCCGATTTCCTTGAAGAGCGCTTCAGGCGAGAGCACCACGCCGTTGCCGATGTAGCAGGCGACGCCGGCGCGCATGATGCCCGACGGGATCAGCCGGAGAATGGTCTTCTTGCCGCCGATGATGAGCGTATGGCCGGCGTTGTGGCCGCCCTGGAAACGCACCACGCCTTGCGCGTGGTCCGTCAGCCAGTCGACGATCTTGCCCTTGCCCTCATCGCCCCATTGGGTGCCCACGACGACGACATTACGTCCCGGGGTTACATTCACTGCGCTGGCAGACATGGTGTTTCGTTAGCTGGTTAAAAACGTATTCTACCTGGGTTCAGCGGCAAGGCCGCCTTTTTTTCCCGATATTCGCGGAATTTCCTTTTGCACTCAACGGCATGCGCGATGCGAAGCGTGCTTTGGCGTGCCTGCGCGGCGGCGCCAGTCACCGCCCGGAAGACCGCCCGGATGCGCTATCAGGCGTGCTTTTCGACGACCCAGACGCCATCGCGCTCGACGAGCACGCGGTCGCAGGCGAACTCGTCCATGTCGTGCTCGTGGCCCGGCAGCGCCTGGATCACGACCTCGCCTGCATCGCGCAGCGCGGCGACAGCGCTGCGCAGCGCCTCGTCGTGGCGCCATGGCGCGAGGATCGCGCTGCTGCGCGCTTCGACCGGCGAAATACGCGCCACTTCGCGCAAATCGAGCGAGAAGCCCGTTGCCGCGCGGGCGCGTCCGTAGGCCTCGCCCACCTTGTCGTAACGGCCGCCGCGGGCTACGGCATTCGGCACGCCGTCCACGTAGGCCGAGAACATCACGCCGCTGTGGTACGCGTAGCCGCCGAGATCCGCAAGGTCGATCATCAGCTCCGCACCCTCGATCCCGCGCACGAGGAACGCAAGGTCGTCGAGCGCGCGTGCGATGCCTGGCAGCGCGGGCAGACGCTTGCGCGCCTCGTCGATCACACTCCCGTCGCCGTAGAGCGACGGCAGCGCCCGCAAGGCGTCGCGCGTGGCGGCGCCGAGGTGCTGCGTGAGTTCGGCAAGACGGGGCACGTCCTTGCCTGCGAGCGCCTCATACAAAGCATCGCCGAGCGCAGCCGCAGCGGGATCCGCTTCGAAGATCGCTGCGAGCACACCGGCGTGCGAGAGGTCGAGGCGCACCTTGGCCAAGCCCGCGAGACGCAGCGCATCGAGCATCAGCTGCTGGATTTCGAGGTCGGCTTCGAGGCCCGCGTGACCGTAGATTTCCGCGCCGGTCTGGATCTGTTCGCGCGTGGCGTGCAGGCCGCGCGGCAGCGTGTGCAGCACGTTGCCCGCGTAGCACAGGCGCGTCACGCCCTGGCGGTTCAGGAGGTGCGCGTCGATGCGGGCGACCTGCGGCGTCATGTCGGCGCGCAGGCCGAGTGTGCGGCCCGAGAGCTGATCGACGAGCTTGAACGTGCGCAGGTTCAGGTCGCGCCCGCTGCCCACGAGCAGCGACTCGAGATACTCGAGCAACGGCGGCATGACCATTTCGTAGCCATAGGCGCGGAAACGGTCCAGCAGGCGGCGGCGCAGCTCTTCGATCTTGCGCGCTTCGGACGGCAGCACGTCCGCAATATTCTCGGGGAGTAACCAGGTCGACATCGGTTGAGTCCTGCCACAATGAGGGCCGAGCGCAGCGAAACGCCACGCGGCCCGATAATTCGGAATCCGTCAAAAAACGCCAACCGCACACCGCATCTGCGGGCGGCTGCGGCACGAGGCCCTCAGGTCGCCAGCATCAGCAGGACGAGGCCGAGCCCCATCACGATAAGCCCGCCGATCCTGATGTGATGCGGCGGCCGTTCCGCGATTTTACGGAATGTGTCACGCCACGCCGTCGGAAAAACGAACGGGAACATGCCCTCGATAATCAGCATCAGCGCGATCGCGAGCAAGAGGGAGCCAGCTATGTCCATGCGAAGAAATACGCCGCGCGGTGCGCGGCGCGTGTGTCTCGTTTTGTCTAATGTTTGCGCGGGGTGGCGGGAGCGGGAGCGTTATCTGCGCTATTCGCGCCGCCGTTCGGACCACGCATGAAGCGGAAGAAGTCGCTCGACGAATCGACCACGATGACGTCGCCGGGGCGGAAGCTCTCGCGGTACGCGAGCATGCTCTGATAGAACCGGTAGAAGTCCGGGTCGCGCCCGAACGCCTCGGCGGCGATCGCGGCGGCCTTGCCGTCGCCCTCGCCCTTGATCGCTTGCGCCTTGGCGTAGGCATCGTCGAGCACGCCCTGCTGCTTGCGCTGCGCGTCGTCCTTGATCTGCTGCGCTTCGGCCGCGCCCTTTTCGCGAATCTCGGCGGCGGCCTGCTCGCGCGCGGCGCTCATGCGCTTGAAGACCGTCTGCGCCAGCTCCGGCGGGTAATCGACGCGCGTGAGCTCGATCGCGATCACGTCGATGCCGAGCGGCGCCGCGGTTTGTCTGAGCGCGTCGCGCGCGCCGTTGGCGATAGCTTCCTGCTGCGCGAGCGCCTCAGCGAGCGTGACCTTCGAAATCGCGTCGCCGAGCGCGTCGCGCGAGAGCGAGGCGAGACGGTCGGAAAGCGTCTGCGCATCGCCCCTGGTGGCCGCGAAGAGCTTGAGCGGATCGGCAATACGATAACGCACGACCGGGTTCACGAGCAGCTCGGTCTTGTCCGAGGTCGTGTAGCGGTCGGCGTCGGGCGCATCGAACGCCTGAATGCGCGTGTCGATGAACGTGACGGTCTGGAACGGCGGCGGCAGCTTCACATGCAGCCCGGGACCGGCGAGCGTGGCATTGGCCCCGCCCGACGAAGAAATGATGGCGACGTGGCGCGGATCGACCATGAAGACGGCCGACGACGCAACCAGCACCACAACCACGACGGCAACGACGAGCGCAATGATCTTGTTCATATCGGCGCGCCCCTTATTGCACGTCGCTTTCGCGGCCGCGCGAGCGGAACGCATCGCGCGAACGGAAGGCGTCGCTCGCGGCGGCCGCCGCGTCGCTGGCCGTGGTGGCGGGAGCCGCGCCCTGCTGCTGGGCGCCCGGTTGAGCCCCTGGCGGTACGCCCGACTGCGCGCCCGACTGCGCGCCTTGCTGTGATTCGCTGCCGGCTGCCGGCGCGGACGCCGCGTTGGCGTCCGAAGCCGCGCCTGCCGTTGCCGCACCAGCCGAGGCCGCGCCCGTTGCGCCCGCCGCCACGGCGGCGTGCTGTCGCGTCGTGTCGACGAGCTTGTCGAGCGGCAGATAGATCACGTTGTTGCCCGACTTGCTGTCGACGAACACCTTCGTCGCATTCGAATAGATGTGTTGCATCGTCTCGAGATACATGCGCTCGCGAATCACGGCCGGCGCCTTCGCATACTGTTCGTAGACCTGCGTGAAGCGTTGCGCGTCGCCCTGCGCCTGCGAAACCACACGCTCGCTGTACGCCCTGGCTTCGTCGACGAGACGCGCCGCGTCGGTCTGCGCGCGCGGCAGCAGCTGGTCGGCATAGGCCTGCGCGTCGCGCTTCGCGCGGTCGCGGTCCTGGCGCGCCCTGGCTTCGTCGTCGAGCGCAGGCTGCACCTGATCGGGCGCCGAGACACCCTGGATCGCGACGCCGGTCACGCCAAGGCCCGTCTTGTACTCGTCGAGCGAGTGCTGGATCGTGTCCGCAAGCTGGGCGCGAATCGGCTCGCGGTCCGCGTACAGCATGTCGTTCGTACTGCGCGCGCCCACCACGGTGCGCACCGCCGCCTGCGCGGCCTGCGTCACGGTGAGGTCGGGATCGACGCTGCGGAACAGATAGTCTGTTGGCTGCTTGACCTGGTACTGCACGGTCAGGCGCACGTTGAGAATGTCGCCGTCATGCGTGATGACCGCGGCATCCTTCACGTTCGCCGGACGCACGAGGTTGCTGCGGCCGATCTCGACGGTGCGGATCTGACCGACATTGACGATTTCGTGAGTCTGGAACGGATACGGCATGCGCCAGTGCACGCCCTGGCCAACCGTGTGGCGATATTGGCCGAACTGCAGCACGACGCCGGCCTGGCCTTCCTGCACGACGAACACGCCGCTGCCCACGTAGATCGCGATGAGCACGCCGAGCACGATGCCCACGCCGATGCGCGCGCCATGGCCGTTGTCCGGGCGCGGTCCGAAGCCGCCCGGGCCCTTGCCCTTGCGGCCGAAGAAAGCGGACATGCGGCGGTTGAAGTCGCGCCACATTTCGTCGAGATCCGGCGGACCGTCGCCCTTGTCGCCGTTGCCACCCTTGTTGCCGTTATTGCCCGGCGGGCGGCGCCCGTCGTCAGAACGCTGGCCATTGCCGTCGCCTCGACCCCAACGCGGATCGTTCAGCGAGAAAATGGCACGGGCGCGCTGCCAGCCAGTCCGCTTGTTGTAATCGTTCACCTGTGTTCGTTCACCAGAGTAGACAGCGGGTCAATTGCGTGCGGATTCCATCGGAGCCGCTGGGCCGGCCTTGCGTGCAAGACAATGCCGGGCGCGCCTCAGCGCTCGTGTTCGGGTTCCCGGCGAGGTTCTTCCTGCACCGCGCTCCAGTCTGCGGCCAGGGACTGCGGCGCATCGGCAAGCGGCTCGGCAGTCGCGATTTCGGCGATGGCGGAGCGCAGCGCATCCAGTCCGACACCTGTGCGGGCGCTCAAAAAGACGCGCGAAATATTACCATATTCATCACGCTCGACCGTTCCGCCGCGGGCCGCCAGTTCCGGCACGGCGTCGATCTTGTTGAAGACCAGCACCTGGCGGATCGTGTCCGCGCCGATATCGTGCAGCACCCCGTTCACCTGATCGATCTGATCGAGGCGCACGGCGCTCGACGCGTCCACCACGTGCAGCAGCAGGTCGGCCTGCACCGTTTCCTGAAGCGTGGCGCGAAACGCGGCGACGAGCTGGTGAGGCAGCTCGCGGATGAACCCGACTGTGTCGGACAGCACGATCTGCCCCACTTCGTCGCCGAGCCAGACGCGCCGCGAGGTCGTGTCGAGCGTCGCGAACAGCTGGTCGGCGGCGTAGGCCTGCGCCTTTGTGAGGGCGTTGAAGAGCGTGGACTTGCCCGCGTTCGTATAGCCCACGAGCGACACCGACATCGTGCGGTTGCGCTCGCGCTGACGCCGCTGCGTGCCGTGCTGGCGGCGCAGCTTCGCGAGCTTGCCTTGCAGCATCTTGATGCGCTCGCCGATGAGCCGGCGGTCGGTTTCCAGCTGCGTCTCACCCGGGCCGCGCAGGCCGATACCGCCCTTCTGGCGCTCGAGGTGAGTCCAGGCGCGCACGAGGCGCGTGGCGAGGTATTGCAGCTGCGCGAGCTCGACCTGCAGCTTGCCTTCGTGGCTGCGGGCGCGCTGGGCGAAGATATCGAGGATGAGGCTCGTGCGGTCGACCACGCGGCGATCGAGTGCGCGCTCCAGATTACGTTGCTGGGCAGGCGACAGCGCGTGATTGAAGATGACGATTTCGATGTCGTTCGCCTCACAGGCGAGACGCAGTTCCTCGGCCTTGCCGCTGCCGATGAACATGGCGGCGTCGGGGCTTGCGCGTCGCCCGGTGAGCGTGACAGCGGGAGTGGCGCCCGCGCTTTTGGCGAGCAGGCTGAGTTCTTCGAGACTGGCTTCGAACTCGGTCTTGCCGAAGTCGATGCCGACGAGTGCGGCGTTGATCAAATTAGAGGATGTCAAAATGAAAGCGGCCGGACCCGAGCAGCCTGCGAGGCGCCCCGGGCCGGCCGCGTCATGGGTCAGGACGCTTCCGTATCCGGGTGGAAGTTCACCGGACGGGCGGGAACCACCGTGGAGATGGCGTGCTTGTAAACCATTTGCGTAACCGTATTACGGAGCAACACGACGTACTGGTCGAACGATTCGATGTTCCCTTGAAGCTTGATGCCGTTGACCAGATAGATCGAAACAGGCACGTGCTCCTTGCGCAGCGCGTTCAGAAACGGGTCTTGTAACAATTGCCCTTTGTTGCTCATAGCAAACTCCGTATTTTTTTGCAGGTTTAACTTATATTGGGGTGAAGAAAAAGAAATCAACCACCAATCGCTACACTATAGCCGATTCTCGTTCCCCCGCGCGGTTACTGGCGGTTCGGCCAGGCGGGCTTTGCGGGGTAGCGAACGCTATTCAGCAACAGCTGATTATTTTTCCGTATAGGGATTCGTCGAGGAGCGAAACTCTATGCGCAATGGAGTGCCGGTGAGCGAGAAAGTTTCCCGGAAACGGTTCTCCAGGTAGCGCTTGTAGGTTTCCGTCACGGCGTCGAGTGCGTTGCCGTGAATGACGATGATCGGCGGGTTCTGTCCCCCCTGGTGCGCATAGCGCAGCTTGGGGCGCACCGGACCGCGGCGGCGCGGCTGCTGAAACTCCACCGCTTCGATGAGCGCGCGCGTGAGCTTTGGCGTGGGCAGTTTCGCCATGGCGGCAGCGTAGGCGTCGTCCACCGAACGCATCAGCGGGCCAATGCCGAACTTCTCCGTCGCCGAGATGAAGCGCATTTCCGCGAAGTCGAGGAACTTCAGCTTGCGCTGCAGGTGGTGCTTGGTGCGCTCGCGCGCGTGATCGTCCATCCCGTCCCACTTGTTCACGCCCACCACGAGCGCGCGGCCCTGTTCCACCACGAAGCCGGCGATATGCGCGTCCTGGTCCGAGATTTCCTGCTGCGCATCGAGCAGCAGAATCACCACGTTGGCGTCGGCGATCGACTGCAGCGTCTTCACCACCGAGAACTTCTCGATCGCTTCGAACACCTTGCCGCGGCGGCGCAGACCCGCCGTGTCGATCAGCGTGTACTTCTTGCCGTTGCGCTCGAAATCCACGTAGATCGAATCGCGCGTCGTGCCCGGCATGTCGAATGCGATCACGCGGTCTTCGCCGATCAGCGTGTTGACGAGCGTCGACTTGCCCACGTTCGGGCGGCCGACGATCGCAATCTTGATGCCGTGCTTCGCAGCGTCCTCTTCGCTTTCCTCGGGCTGATCGGCGTACGCCTTGTCGAGCGCCTCGTTGATCATTTCCGTCACGCCGTCGCCGTGCGCCGCGGAAATCGCGCGCGGGTCGCCAAGACCGAGTTCGTAGAAGTCGGCAGCCACGGCGCTGTACTTCATGCCTTCGGCCTTGTTGACGACGAGGAAGATCGGCCGGCCGGTCTTGCGCAGGTAGTCGGCGATGTGCTTGTCCTGGGGAGCCAGGCCATTGCGGCCGTCGCAGATGAACACGACGATATCGGCCTCTTCCACGGCCTGGCGCGTCTGACGCGCCATCTCGTGCAGAATGCCGTCCTTGGCGACCGGCTCGAAACCGCCGGTATCGACTACAAGATACGGGCGATCACCCACGCGCCCTTCACCGTAGTGACGGTCGCGCGTGAGGCCAGGCAGGTCGGCCACCAGCGCATCGCGCGAACGCGTGAGCCGGTTGAACAGCGTGGATTTCCCCACATTGGGGCGCCCGACGAGGGCGATTACGGGTTTCATCTGATCTTTTCTACAGTAAGGCGCAGCGCCGGAGAGTCCGGCGCGCTGCGCGGCAAGCCTCGCGCCTGCGGGGCTGCATCAGTTGCAAATTATCACGAAATTCACGAGCCGGGCCGCGGCCCCGGGCCGAAAGCGCGGCGCGAGCGGGGCTGGACGCCGCACGACCGCCGGGTGGCGGTAACGGTGAAGCGGGTGAACAGCGGGTGAACGGCGGGGTCGCGCACGCCGCCGTCCCAAAATGCGCATGGCCGGCTCGAGCCGGCCAGCGGGCGAGACATCGGAGCCTGCCGGCTCCAGCGCCTCATGCACCTGCATCCAGCAGCGCGCCGCTCGTGAGGCGCGGCCGCGGACGACGCTTAGTGCGGACGCAGACCGTACAGGTCGCCGTCCTTCGTCTGCACGACCAGCGTGTTGCCTGCGAGCACCGGCGCCGCCGTGATCGGGCTGCCGTCGGTCTTCACGCGCGAGACGAAGCTGCCGTCGTCGAGCGAGAGGAAATGCACGTAGCCCTGAAAGTCGCCGAGCACGACCGCATGGCCCAGCAAGGCGGGCACGCTCACGTCGCGGCTCTTGAGTTTCTCGTTCGTCCAGGCCGGCTCGCCCGTCGACACGCTGAAGGCCCTCACGACCGACCAGTCGTCGCCGCCCACCACCGTCGCTTCGTCCTGCGCGATGCCACTCGTGCTCGAGAACGGCTTTTGCCACATCGGACGACCCGAATTGGCGTCGAAGCAGCCAATCTGCCCCTGGAACGTGACCGCGCAGGTCGTCGCTCCGACCAGCGTGGGCGGACCGCTCACGTCGTTGATGCGCTCGACCTCGGTCACGCCCTTCGGGTACGAGACCGGCGTCTCCCAGAAGGCGTCGCCGCTTTGCAGGTTGATCGCCGCGAACGAACCGCCCGGGAAACCGGCCAGCACGGCCTGGTCGCCCGCGAACGTCATGCCCGCCGAAACGCGCAGGTTCAGCGGCACGGCGCGGTTGCGGTAGATCCACTTCTGCTCGCCCGTCTGGCCGTTGAAGGCGACGATCTGGCCGTCGATCGTGCGCACGATCACGAGGCCGTTGCCGACAAGCGGCGGCGAGATGATCTCGCCCGGCGCCTTGGCCTGCCACGAGAGCTTGCCGTTCGCGTCGAGCACGTAGACGTCGCCCTTCAGGCCGCCGACGGCCGTCAGATTGCCGTCGCTGCCCACGCCCGCCGAGATGTCGTCCTTGAGCTTGGTGCGCCAGATGTCCTTGCCCGACGCGGCATCGATCTTCGCGACCGAGCCGTTCTCGCCCGCCGCGTAGACGGCGTCGCCCACGGCGACCGGCGAGAACAGATAACGGCCGGCCTTGCCGACACTCGACTTCCACACCTGCTGGACGTCCAGCGCCGGCTTGAATTCGGTCAGCGGCACCGGCACGCGGCGCACGTCTTTCGTCGATGAGCAGGCTGCGAGAGCCAGGACGGTCATCGCGAGCGCGACGGGCACAACGGTTCGTTTCAGCAGATTCATCGGTGAACGACGCATGAATGAAGTTGGTATGAGTGATTTCGCAATGCCGTACGTACGTGACGCACGCCGGACGCGCTTCGCAATCCGGCCGGCCGCTTAGCCGCCGAGCGCGTCCAGCTTGAACTGGATCAGCTGGCGCTCGGAAGCGTCGCTCTTCGGCAGGCTGTCGAGGGCCAGTTTGTAGGCCGCGCGCGCGTCGTCGCGCTTGCCGGCCGCAGCCAGCAGATCGCCACGGCCGTCGGCCACGATGCCCTTGAACGGACCCGAATCGGGTTGCGGAATCAGCGCGAGGCCCTGATCGTAGGCCTTTTCGTCGAGCAGAAGCGATGCGAGACGCAGCTTGGCGATCTGGCGGAATTCGTCGTCCTTCGCGTGGTCGGCGGCCCATTGCAGCTGCGCCTTCGCGCCCGCGGTGTCGCCCGCCATATAAAGCGCCTTGGCCACGCCGAGCGCCGTCATCTGCGCGTACGCCGTGCCGCCGAAGCGATCTTCCATGTCGGATGCCACGCGCGTGAGCATGGCCTTGTCGCTGCCGTTCGCGGCCTGCTGCACCTGGTCGTACAGTACGGCGGCTTCGGCCGCCTGGCGGCGCTGCCAGAAGTTCCAGCCGTTCCACGCTGCGAGCGCGAGCAGAACGATCAGCACGACCCACGTAGTGGCGTTACCCCACTGCGCCCACCATGCCTTGAAGCTCTCGATCGATTCCTGTTCGTCGTGGTAACTCATCGCGTAGCGATTCCTCGTTTATTCTGAAGCCTGTTTTCGAATGCTCAGCGAACTGGGCGGCCGCATTGGAACGGCCCCATTAGTCGTCGCCATCTTCGGCGGATGCAACCATCGCATTGATCAGATATTCGGTCAAGTCCTCAAGCGCTACCGTTTGTTGCTCGCTGCGGGCCTCTGCGGCCGTGCCGCGCAGCGCCTTCACACCGGCCTCGCCCTTCGCCACTTCGTCCTCGCCGAGCACCACGGCAAAAGCCGCACCGCTCGCGTCCGCGCGCTTCATCTGCGACTTGAAGCTCGCGCTCTGACCGTCGGCACTGCAATGCAAAATCACGTCGAGGCCCGTGTCGCGCAGACGCTCCGCCACGATGAACGCCTTCTCGCGCGCGGCTTCGCCCTGGTGGACAACGTAGACATCGCAACCCTCTTCTTCCGGCACGAGGTCCTCTTCCTTGAGCAGTTCGAGAATGCGCTCGATGCCCATGGCCCAGCCGCACGCTGCCGTCGGCTTGCCGCCCAGCTGCTCGATCAGCGGATCGTAACGGCCGCCCGCCGCGACGGTGCCCTGCGCGCCGAGCTTGTCGGTCACCCATTCGAACACGGTCAGATTGTAGTAATCGAGACCGCGCACGAGACGCGGATTGATCTTGAACGGAATGTTGTTCGACTTGAGAATGCGCTGCAGCCCTTCGAAGTGCGCGCGCGAGCCCTCGCCGAGGAAATCGATGAGCTTCGGCGCCTTGTCCGCGATTTCCTGCAGCGCGGGATTCTTCGTGTCGAGCACGCGCAGCGGGTTCGTGTAGAGGCGGCGCTTGCCGTCTTCGTCGAGCAGATCGACGTGCTGCTCGAGATACTTGATGAGTTCGACGCGATGCGCCGCGCGCTCTTCGGCCACGCCGAGCGAGTTGATCTCGAGCTTGATGCCGGTGAGGCCGAGATCGTCCCAGAGGCGTTGGCACATCAGGATGATTTCAGCGTCGGCATCGGGGCCGGCGAAACCGAGCGCCTCGACGCCCACCTGATGGAACTGGCGATAGCGGCCGCGCTGCGGACGCTCGTGGCGGAACATCGGGCCGATGTACCAAAGGCGCTTCGGACCGTCGTACAGCATGTTGTGCTCGATCGACGCGCGCACGGCAGCCGCCGTGCCTTCCGGGCGCAGCGTGAGGTTCTCGCCGTTGAGCGCGTCGGTGAAGCTGTACATCTCCTTCTCGACGATGTCGGTCACTTCGCCGATGCCGCGCGTGAACAGTTGCGTATGCTCGACGATCGGCGTGCGGATATTTTGATAGCCGTACGAACGAAGCATCGACTTCACCGTGGTTTCGAAGAATTCCCACAGCCCTGCCTCCTGCGGCAGGATGTCGTTCATGCCCTTCACGCCCGAGAGCTTTTCGGGCTTGCGTTTTTGTTCAGTCATTGCGTTGCGAATTGGCTTGATGCAGTTGTGCGTTTCGAGCGACAGGCCCATTGACCGGCTTGCTCAGTTCGTCGCTTCGGCCTTGCCGTACTTGCGCGCGACGTAGTCGCTCACGATCTGCTGGAATTCTTCGGCGATGCGCTCGCCGCGCAGCGTCTTCACCTTCTCGCCATCGATGAAGACCGGCGCCGCGGGGTTCTCCCCCGAGCCCGGCAGGCTGATGCCGATGTTCGCGTGCTTCGACTCGCCCGGCCCGTTCACGATGCAGCCCATCACGGCGACGTTCATCGTCTCGACGCCAGGATACTCGTCGCGCCAGATCGGCATCTGCGCACGCAGATAGCCCTGGATCTGCGAAGCCAGTTCCTGGAACAGCGTGCTGGTCGTGCGCCCGCAGCCGGGGCAAGCGATGACCATCGGCGTGAACGAGCGCAGGCCCATGGTCTGCAGGATTTCCTGGCCAACCACGACTTCACCCGTACGCGCCCCGCCCGGTTCCGGCGTGAGCGAGATGCGGATCGTGTCGCCGATGCCCTGCTGGAGCAGCACGGAAAGCGCCGCCGTCGAAGCGACGATGCCCTTCGAGCCCATGCCCGCTTCCGTGAGGCCCAGGTGCAGCGCGAAATCGCAGCGCTTCGCGAGTTCCTGGTAGACGGCGATCAGGTCCTGCACGCCGCTCACCTTGCACGAGAGGACGATCTTGTCGCGGCCGAGGCCGAGCTCGACTGCGCGTTCCGCCGAGCCGATGGCCGACTGAATGAGCGCTTCGTACATCACGCTTTGCGCTTCCCACGGCTCCTTGCGCGCACCGTTCTCGTCCATCATGCGCGCGAGCAGGTCCTGGTCGAGACTGCCCCAGTTCACGCCGATGCGCACCGGCTTGTCGTACTTGATGGCCGCTTCGATCATCTGCGCGTACTGCGTGTCGCGCTTCGCGCCCTGGCCCACGTTGCCCGGGTTGATGCGGTACTTCGACAGCGACTCGGCACAGGCGGGATAGTCGCGCAGCAGCAGGTGGCCGTTGTAGTGGAAGTCGCCGACGAGCGGCACCGTCACGCCCATGCGGTCGAGCTGCTCGCGGATATGCGGCACAGCCGCCGCGGCTTCCGGCGTGTTGACCGTGATGCGCACGAGTTCCGAACCCGCCTGCGCGAGTTCCTTGATCTGGATCGCGGTGCCGATGGGATCCGCGGTGTCGGTGTTGGTCATCGACTGCACGCGCACCGGCGCGTCGCCGCCGATCGTCACCAGCTGGCCACCCCAGCGCACATGCACGGCGTGCGACTTGCGGCGCGGCGCGTGGCCGCCGAGAACCGGCTCGTTCGAGCAGATCTGACTGTTGCTGGTCGAGGATTGCGTTTCGCTTTGCATCGAAAAACCCATTTACGCCTCACGCACACTATCGCCGACTGGTCGGCGGCGGCACTGCGTGAATTGAAAAAGCGTCGCGGCCGGCAACGAGACTTGCCTGGCCGCGACGCATGCCATGTCTTGATCAGGGCAGCACGAAGCGCGCGACATTGCCACGCGCCGACGCGTACTTCGCCGTGTCGACGGGCTGGCCGTCGATGGTCATCGACTCGATGCCGGCCTTGTTGCCCACGGTGACCTTGAGCGGCTCGGTGCCGGTGATCTCACGCGCGTCGCTGCCGTGGATCAGCCCCGAGAACACTTCCTTGCCGTCCTTCTGGCGCACACTGACCCAGGTGTCCTGCGTCACGCGGATCGCGAACGTCGAGGTGTCCGCGCCGTTGTCGGCAACCGCAGCCTGGGCTGCCGCTGCGGCCGGCGCGCTCGCCGCCTGGGCGCGCGCAGCGCTTGCCGCGTTGGCGACGGCTGCCGCCGGCGCCGCGCTTGCAGCAGCGGGCTTCGCGGCCTGGGGCGCCGGTTGCGTCGCCTGAGGCACGGGTTGCGACGGTTGCGCAGCTTGCTGCGCGCTCGCCGCGGCGCCTTGATCGGGAGCCGCGTTGGCGTTCTCGCCCGCCTCGTTTGCGTCACCGGCCTGCGGCGCAGCGGACTGGCCGGCGCCCTGCACAGCCGATGCATCGGTGCTGCCGGTTGCAACGCCCTGCGTCACCGTCGGCGACGACGCGCCCGTCTGCACGCTCGCACCGTTGGCCATCGCCTTCAGGCGCGCAAACCAGGCCGACGACTCGCCGCTGTTCGTGTGCCACATGGAAAGCGCAAGCACCGCGACCACGATGATGGCCACACCCCACAACCACGACGCGCGGCGGCGCGGCGCCCGCGCGCCGCTGCCGCCGAGCGACAGCGATACGCGGCCGCGCGGCAGATCCGAGCCGGCCGAAGCCGGCATCGACAGATCGGGCTGCGCAATGCCGCGCTCGCGGCGCAACGCCTGCGTGAACGGCGCGGAATCCGTACCCAGCAGCTTCGCGTAGGCGCGCACCACGCCAAGCGCGAACGTCGTGTCCGGCAGATGGCTGATATCGCCCGCTTCGAGTTCGCGCAGCTTCGACACCGACACCTTCAGGCGCGCCGAGACGTCTTCGATCGCCCAACCCTTGGCCTCGCGCAGTTGCGCAAGACGCGCACCGGCCGCGGCCAGCGTGTCGGGCACTGCCTGCACCGGCGAAGGTGTGGCGCCCGGCGCCGAACGACCTGCGTTGCTGTCAGTTCCGTCTGTCCCGAAAGGGTGCTGCGGCTCGCTCATCCCAAAGTCCTTGCGTCGATTCTTTTCAATACTGGAACCGGTCAGGCGCGTCCCGCCCCGCCTCAACCCGATTCGCAGACCGTTTATAACAAAATGCGCGGCCACATTGTGAGACCTTTGACCGCTGCCGATCGCTTCTGCAACGTTTCTTTTGCTACCGCCCAGGGTGGCGCGTTTCCCCCGCGCGCCGCCGTGGACCCTCCTGATGCCGGCTCAGTGCTGAACCGGCCGTACTTCGATGACCTTGCCCGCGGCCCGGCCCATGCGCTCAGCGAGGCGCGTGCGGTCCTTCACTTCGCCGGCGAGCTGCCCGCATGCCGCGTCGATGTCGTCGCCGCGCGTCTTGCGCACGGTCGTGACGACGCCCGCATCCATCAGAATCTGCGCGAAGCGCTTGATCTGGTCCGATTTCGAGCGCAGCAAGCCCGACTCGGGGAACGGATTGAACGGGATCAGATTGAACTTGCACGGGACGTCGCGCGTCACCGCGAGCAATTCCCGCGCGTGCTTTTCGGTGTCGTTGACGCCGTCGAGCATGCAGTACTCAAACGTGATGAAGTCGCGCGGCGCGACTTCCAGGTAGCGCTGGCACGCGGCCATCAACTCGCGCAGCGGGTACTTGCGGTTGAGCGGCACGAGTTCGTCGCGCAGCGCGTCGTTCGGCGCATGCAGGGAGACGGCGAGCGCCACGGGCAGCTCGGCCCCGAGGCGATCCATCATCGGCACGACGCCCGACGTGGACAGCGTGACGCGCCGGCGCGACAGGCCATAGGCGTTGTCGTCGAGCATCAGGCGCATGGCGGGAACGACCGCGTCGTAGTTCAGAAGCGGCTCGCCCATACCCATCATCACGACATTCGTGACGACGCGCTCGCCCTTGCCGTCACCGCCGGTCGCACGGCCGCCGCGATTTTCAGCTGCGTCGCCCAAAAGCGAAGCGCGCAGGGCGAATTCCGCCATGCGCAGCTGGCCGATGATCTCGGCGGTGGTGAGATTGCGTGAAAAACCTTGCTTGCCGGTGGAGCAAAACCGGCAATTGACCGCGCATCCCGCCTGCGAGGACACGCACAGCGTGCCGCGGTTGTCTTCGGGGATGAACACGGTTTCGACCGCGTTGCCGTTGCCGACGTCCACGAGCCACTTGCGCGTGCCGTCGGAGGAAACATTGTCGCTGATGATGCCGGGCATGCCGATGGTGGCGCGCCCTTTGAGCTTCTCGCGCAGCGATTTGGCGAGATCCGTCATACCGTCGAAGTCGGCGGCGTTGTACTGATGGATCCAGCGCTGAAGCTGTTTGGCGCGAAACGGCTTCTCGCCCAGGCTCTCGCAATAGGCGACGAGCCCTTGGGCGTCGAGATCGAGAAGGTTGACGGTGGAACTGCTCGTCATGTCGAATCCTGCCATTTCAGTGCGAGAGCGCGCCCACCGCCCGCGTTGCCCGGCTGCCTGCGCACTTGCGCGGCACCGGGAACTGGACGGTAAGCGTCATCGCCGTTCGCGACCCTATGCTACTACTGCAGTCTGCCCGCGCCTTGCTTAGCGCGAGTAGACGTTAACTTGCGGGAAGAAGAACGCAATTTCCACGGCAGCCGTTTCAGCGGCGTCCGAGCCGTGCACGGCGTTCGCGTCGATGCTGTCGGCGAAGTCGGCGCGGATCGTGCCCTTGTCGGCCTTCTTCGGGTCCGTTGCACCCATCAGATCGCGGTTCTTCAGGATGGCGTTCTCGCCTTCCAGCACTTGAATCATCACCGGGCCCGAGACCATGAAGTCCACGAGGTCCTTGAAGAACGGGCGCGCTGCGTGAACAGCATAGAACTTCTCTGCGTCGGCGCGCGAGAGGTGGACCATACGGGCGGCAATGATCTTCAGACCAGCGTTTTCGAAGCGGCTGTAGATCTGGCCGATCACGTTCTTTGCCACTGCGTCCGGCTTGATAATCGACAGGGTGCGTTCGATCGCCATAAAAGCTCCAAAAAATTAAGAGGTTACAGATTCAAATGAATCCGCAATTGTAGCATGTTCCCATGTATGATTGCGATTGAACCCTCATAGGCCGGCGAACCGGGGCAAATGAGCGCAAGCCGGGCATATGCACCGCGCTGCCGTGCCATTCAGAGAGGCTTAAGATTGGCGGCATATGGTGTGCAAACATAACGGAAACTGTGTGGCAACCCGTTGAAACTCTGGGTCGGCGCACTTATCTTATGGGTGTGCGGACCGCGCACCTGCGCCCCCTCACCCACGCGTCTCACGCAAGGAGAAAGCATGAACGAGTATCCCTATAACTTCGGCCGCGGCGGCGCCGTCACCTCGGCGGAGACCCGCAACCGCGTACTGCGCAACACCTACTGGCTGCTCGCGCTGTCGATGGTGCCGACGGTGCTCGGCGCGTGGGTGGGCGTCGCGACCGGCTTCTCGCTTTTTGCCGCTACCAGCCCGGCCATGAGCCTGCTCGCGTTCTTCGCGATCGCCTTCGGCTTCATGTTCGCCATCGAGCGCACCAAGAACAGCTCGGTGGGCGTGTTCGTGCTGCTCGGCTTCACGTTCTTCATGGGCCTGATGCTTTCGCGCCTGCTGTCGTTCGTCCTCGGCTTTTCGAACGGCCCGCAGCTCATCATGCTCGCGTTCGGCGGCACCGGCATCATTTTCACCGCCATGGCCACCATCGCCACGGTCAGCAAGCGAGACTTCTCGGGCCTTGGCAAGTGGCTCTTCATGGGCGTGATCGTGATCCTGCTGGCCGGCGTGGCGAACATGTTCCTGCAGTTGCCCGCGCTGATGCTCACGGTTTCGGTGCTCGCCATCGCGATCTTCTCGGCCTACATGCTGTTCGACGTGCAGCGCGTCGTGAACGGCGGCGAGACGAACTACATCTCGGCCACGCTCGCGATCTATCTGGACCTGTATAACGTGTTCACGAACCTGCTCGCCATCCTCGGCATCTTCGGCGGCAACCGTAACTAAAGCGTCACACTCTGATGGGGCCGGATCGAAAGACTCCGGCCTCAGCAAGCAGAAAGCCCATGATTTTCGTCATGGGCTTTTTTTTCGTCTACTGGCTTTGGCTGTCGCGCGGGCGCGGGATTCAGAGCGCGATCCAGTCGAAACCCGCGGCTTGCGAAGCGACCCCGATTTGCGTCGCGGCATTTCCCAGAACCGCGGCCATTGCCGCACGCGCAAGCTCCGGTGTGTTGTTCTGCTGGCTCAGGTGCGCAGCGATCAAATGCCGCAGCTTCGCGCGATCCAGTCCCGCTAGGATACCGCCGGCCGCCTCGTTGTTCAGGTGACCGTGCGATCCGCCAATGCGCGCCTTGAGCGAAGCCGGATAACGGCTCGCCGCGAGCATCTCGAGGTCGTGATTGCATTCGAGGACCAGTGCGTCACACCCGCTCAGCACATTGCTGATATGCGATGTCGACTCGCCAACGTCGGTCAGCACCCCAAGCCGGCTCGCGCCGTCGCTGAACACGAATTGCAGCGGCTCGCGCGCGTCGTGCGGCACCGTGTAGGGCAAAACGCCGAGTTCGCCGACTTCGACCGTCTCGTCGCCCCACAACACGTTGAGCTCGACGCCTGCCGCGTCGTCGGCACCCACGGCCTGCGCCGTGCCCCAGCTCATGTAAAGCGGAACCGACCAGCGGCGCGCCAGCGTGAGCGCACTGCCGACGTGATCGCTGTGTTCGTGGGTGATGAGAATCGCGCTGAGCGAGTCCGCGGCCAGGCCCGCGCGGGCGAGGCGCCGCTCGACTTCCTTCGCTGAGAATCCGCAGTCGAGCAGCACGCGCGTGGGCGTCGTGCCGCTGCCTGCTTCTACGACCAGTGCGTTGCCCTCGCTGCCGCTGCCGAGGCTCGCAAATCGCATGTCAGCGCACGTCAGTTCAGCTGCGCGTGGAGCGCGGAGACGATGCGCTGGGCGTCCGACGAGGTATCGATGCGGCCGCTCTGGTCGACCACGGCAACCTGGGTCGAATTGCCCGTCGAGCGAACCGCTACGACGTATTCCGGACCCTGATCCTTCGCGGCCTTCTTCGGGTTGTAGAAAAGCTTGCCGAGCAGTCCGTCGCCCTTGAGCTCCTGCATCGAATCGGCGTAGCGCACGTAGTAGAGGCCCTTCTCGCGGTCGCGATTATCGACCGTGAAATTCGTGCGGTCGAGCGCGAGGCCCACACGCAGCCACGCGGTGTCGAACGCTTCGGGCAGGTCGAGCGTCGTGCCGTCAGGACCGGCGGCGACCTTGACGCCAGCCGTCGACGGGCGTGCGTCGGTCAGCAGTTGCTTGGATTGCGCGTCGGTCAGGCCGAACTTCTGCATGATCTTGGCGAGGAACGCGGCTTCGAGCGCCGGGTCGCGCGGACGCTCGACCCACTTCGACCCGGTCTTGTCCTGCCCCGTCAGCACTTCTTCCATGGCGTTATGCGTGACGGAAATGTCGGTTTGACCGTCCGGGCCACGCGAAACCAGCACGCGGAAGCGGTCGCGCGTGCCCGACGAGTACGCGAAATCGATCACGCGGCCGATCGTGCGGCGGAACCAATCGTCCGGAATGTTGGCGCGGTTCTCGGCCCAGTCGGTCGTCATGATGCCCGTGGACGGAGAATCGGTCGTCAGCGTGAAGCCGTTTTCCGTCCAGAATTCCTGCAGCTGCGGCCAGACGTCGTCAGGCGAGCGGCCGTCCACCACGAGCCAGCGGCGGTCGCCGTCGCGTTCCACGTGCATGCCGAGCGGATCCTGCGCATCCGGCACGCCGAGCGTGGCGTTGCCGGCCGGCGTGAGCGTGCGCTGCGCGGCGCCGCCAAGCGTGACCGTGGGCGGCGGCGCGACGTACTTCTGGTCGTTCGGCGCCGACGACAGATCCTGCGGCACGTTCAGCGGCGGCGCGCTCGGCGTGTCCTTGTAATTGACGCGATCGGACGCGAACATGTCGTTCAGCGACTCGCAGCCTGCGAGCGAGCCGAGTGCAAGCGCCAGCACCGCCATGCGGGTTGCGTGGAGGGAAAAAGCGGAACGTTTCATGTGGGCCTTCGTGATACGGGAACGCTAAGCCTTGCTCTGCGAGACGGTGGGGCCGGGGTCGGTCCGAGGTCTTTCAGTGGTTGGGCGGCTGGGCCTTGGCGGCGTCGGTTGATAAATCGGCGACTGGCTGACCGGATCAGCCAGCCAGACCGGCTTCGCGCAGCGCGGCGCGCACCACGTCGTGGTAGCGCGCATCGAGCGGCGTGAGCGGCAGTCGGATGCCGCCTTCGATGCGGCCGAGTTCCTGCAGCGCCCACTTCACCGGAATCGGATTCGACTCGATGAACAGGTTCTTGTGAAGCGACAACAGCTTCATATGGATCGCACGTGCCGTTTTCGCATCGCCAGCGAGCGCGGCCTTGCACAGGTCGCTCATCTGGCGCGGCGCAACGTTCGCGGTCACCGAAATATTACCGTGGCCGCCGAGCAGCATCAGCGCGATCGCCGTGGGATCGTCGCCGCTGAAAATCCTGAAGCCGTTCGGCGCGTGCTTGATGAGATACGCAGCGCGGTCGATGTTACCCGTCGCTTCTTTCACCGCGATGATGCCCGGCACTTCGGCCAGACGCAGGATGGTCTCGTTCGCCATGTCCGCGACCGTGCGGCCCGGCACGTTGTAGAGGATAACCGGCAGGTCCACGTCTTCGGCGATCTTCGCGAAGTGGCGGTACATGCCTTCCTGGGTCGGCTTGTTGTAATAGGGCACGACCTGAAGCGACGCCTGCGCGCCCACTTCCTTCGCGTGCTTCGTGAGTTCGATGGCCTCGGCCGTGGAATTGCCGCCGGCGCCCGCGATGATCGGCATCCGGCCAGCGGCGTGCTCGACCGCCGTCCTGATCATCAGGATGTGCTCTTCGACGTTCAGCGTGGCGGACTCCCCGCTCGTACCGACGACGACGAGGGCATCCGTCCCCTCTTCCACGTGCCAGTCGATCAGCTTGCGAAATGCCGGCAGGTCGAGACTGCCGTCTTCGTGCATGGGGGTGACGATCGCGGGAATGCTGCCTTGCAGCGTAATGCCGTCCTGAGTGCCGTTAGCCATGAAACGCCAGAAAAATGAGTCGGTTAAACCGCGATTGTAGCGGATTAGCCGGTCAGATCGTAACGCGTTACGGGAAGGACCTGGTTCTCAGGTACATTACCGGCTCTTTCGGGGGACACTGAGGTCGTTTTTTCCCGTACTGCGCAGATGCGCTGAATATACGCCTCACGCGGCTGCGAAAGAAATCCGTCCTGATAGGCGATTACCCGCAGCGCGGGCGTACAGGCGGCCAGCAGTTCGCCGGGAGCGAGCAGGAAAGCGGGGTTCGATGGCTTTCCCACTGTCTCGTTACCCTGAGCGAAAGTTTCGTAGATCAGGACGCCGCCCGGCGCCAGCACCTCGACGAGTCGGGGCATGAGGGGGCGGTGCAGGTAGTTCGTGACGACCACGGCTGCAAAGCGGGCGTCCGCCGCGAGCGGCCACGGCGCGCCTTCGAGGTCGCACTCCAGAGTCGCGACACCCGCTACGCCGTGCAACGTGGCGAGCGCGGCGGCGTCGCGATCGAGCGCCGTCACCGGATGGCCTTGGCCAGCCAGCCAACGCGCGTGGCGTCCCGCGCCGGAGGCCACGTCGAGCACCGTGCCGCCAGGCGCGATGAGGTGCGCCCAGCGGCGCACCCAGCGCGACGGCCCGGAGAGCCCGTGGGCGAGCGGGCCGGCGGCAGGCGTCGACGTCATCGGCCGGGTCAGCTGTACGAGAGGCCCATGGCCTCACGCACGTCGCGCATCGTCTCGTTGGCGAACTTGCGCGCCTTGTCGCAGCCATCCGCGACAATTGCACGCAGCAGCGACGGATCGTCCATGTACTTCTGTGCGCGTTCGAGCATGGGCTGCTGCTCGCGCAGGATGCCCTCGATCACCGGCTGCTTGCACTCCAGACAACCGATGCCGGCCGAGCGGCAGCCCTTCTGCACCCAGTCGTGCGTCTGCTCATCCGTGTAGACCTGGTGCAGTTGCCACACCGGGCACTTGTCCGGATCGCCCGGATCGGTGCGGCGCACGCGCGCGGGGTCGGTCGGCATGGTGCGGACCTTCTTCGTGATCGACTCGGCGTCCTCGCGCAGGCCAATGGTGTTGCCGTACGACTTCGACATCTTCTGGCCGTCGAGGCCCGGCATGCGCGAAGCCTCCGTGAGCAGCACCTGCGGCTCCGGCAGGATGATCTTGCGCGAGCCTTCGAGGTAGCCGAAGAGACGTTCGCGATCGCTCATCGAGAGGCTTTGCGACTCCGAGAGCATCGCGCGGGCCTGTTCGAGCGCCTCCTCATTGCCTTCCTGCTGATAGGCGTTGCGCAGCTCATGGTAGAGCTTCGAGCGCTTGCCGCCCAGCTTCTTCGCCGCATCGTTGGCCTTTTCTTCGAAGCCCGGTTCGCGGCCGTACATGTAGTTGAAGCGGCGCGCCATTTCGCGCGCCATCTCGACGTGCGGCACCTGATCCTCGCCCACCGGCACGAGCGACGCGCGGTACAGCAGAATGTCGGCTGCCATCAGCACCGGGTAGCCGAGGAAGCCGTAGGTGCCGAGATCCTTGTCGCGCAGCTTTTCGATCTGCTCCTTGTAGGTCGGCACGCGTTCGAGCCACGACAGCGGCGTGCTCATGCCGAGCAGCAGCGCGAGTTCGGCGTGCTCGGGCACACGGCTCTGGATGAAGAGCGTGGCCTGGTTCGGGTCGATGCCCGAGGCGAGCCAGTCGATCAGCACGTCCCAGACGTTCTTCTCGATGACATCCGGCGTTTCGTAGTGCGTAGTGAGCGCATGCCAGTCGACCACGCAAAAGAAGCACGGATACTCGGACTGCAGGCGCACCCAGTTTTTCAGCACGCCGTGATAGTGGCCGAGGTGCAGCGACCCGGTGGGCCGCATGCCGGAGAAGATACGGTCTGGGAACATGATGTTATGAAAAGAGCGACACAAGAGGGGTAAGGATGGCCGTGACCGCGTCGTAACCTAGACTGACGAGCGGGCGCAGCCAGAATCGCGTGAAGATGCCACTCACGAGCAACCCCATCACGATGATGAAACCATAGGGCTCGATACGGGCGAGCGCAATGCTCGCGCGCGTGGGCAGGAGCGCCCCGAGCACGCGGCCGCCGTCGAGCGGCGGCAGCGGAAAGAGGTTCAGCACGCCCAGCACGAGATTCACGCCCACGCCGGCGGCGGCCATGCGGGTAAAGAACGGCTCGTCCACGCCGAGCACCGCGAGTGCCACGCCGAACACGCCCCAGACGATGGCCTGCACGAAGTTGCACAGCGGCCCGGCCGCCGCGACCCACAGCGTGCCCCAGCGCGGATTGCGCAGATTGCTGAAGGCGATCGGCACGGGCTTCGCGTAGCCGAACACGAATGCGCCGTTCGTCAGGAAATACAGCACGAGCGGCATGGCGATCGTGCCGATCGGGTCGATGTGGCGCATCGGGTTGAACGAGACGCGGCCGAGCACATACGCGGTGTTATCGCCGAGCATGCGCGCGACGTAGCCGTGCGCGGCTTCGTGCAGCGTGATCGCGAAGATGACCGGCAAGGCGTAGACGACGATCGTCTGAATCAGATTGGCTTCCATGGCGGGCTATTGTATCAATGCGTCAATGCGCTCAGGCCACGGTCATGCCGTGTTCCCGCCGCGCACGTCCGTTCACGCCTCTTCTTCTTCGATGCCGAACGGCGCCAGTGAACCCCGCCCCGGCCGCACGAGCACCGGTTCCTCGCCCGTCAGATCGATCACGGTGGACGGCTCGCACGGGCACGCCCCGCCGTCGATCACGAGATCGAGCTGTTTCTCGAGGCGCTCGCGAATCTCGTCGGGGTCGTTGAGCGGCTCCGTGTCGGGCGGCAGGATCAGCGTGGAGGCAAGCAGCGGCTCGCCCAGTTCTTCGAGGATCGCCAGCGGAACAGGATGCCCGGGCACGCGCAGGCCGATCGTCTTGCGCGACGGATGCGAGAGGCGGCGGGGCACTTCCTTTGTCGCCACCAGCACGAACACATATGGCCCCGGCGTCACAGACTTGATGAGCCGGTATTGGCGGTTGTCCACCATGGCGAAGTTCGCGAGTTCGGACAGGTCCCGCACCATCAGCGAGAGCAGCGCCTTTTCGTCGAGCCCGCGGATGCGGCGCAAGCGCTCGGCGGCGTGCTTGTCGTCGATGCGGGCGGCGAGCGCGTAGCTCGAATCAGTCGGCAACGCGATTACACCGCCGTCGCGGATGATCTCCGCCGCCTGCTTGACGAGCCGCGGCTGCGGGTTTTCCGGATGAAGCCGAAAGAACTGGGACATGGCAGTAATCAGCTGACGAATGACGAGGGAAACAGCGGGACGGCGCGCCACCACGGCACGCGACCGCACGTAGTACCACAAAGCGACGACAAAGCTGGATTGACTGGCGCGAAACGCCTTGCAGCAAACAGGCGGGATGAGTGGGCCGCGCGCCGTGCGCGGCCTACAGCCATCGCTCCCAGACTGGCTTGAGACCGGAAGGCAACGGCGGCAGCGTGCCCGGCTCGATCGCGTCGGGCCCAGGCGCATGGAAGTCCGAGCCGCGCGACGCTTCGAAACCGAAGCGCCGTGCAACGGCCGCATATTCGGCGTACTGGTCGGGCGTATGGCTGCCCGTGACGACTTCGATGGCCTTGCCGCCCAGATCGATGAATTCGCCGAAGAGCGTGTCGAATTCGAGCGGGCTGTAAGCATAGCGGCCCGGATGCGCGATGATCGCTTCGCCGCCCGCCGCCTTGATCCATGCTACGGCGTCGGCGAGCTTCGCCCAGCGGTGCGCGACGTAACCGGGCTTGCCTTCGCCGAGCCAGCGCGAAAAGGCGTCCTGGGTGTTCTGCGCACGACCGCTTTCCACGAGAAAGCGCGCGAAGTGAGTACGCGAGATCAGGTCGGGATTCGAGACGTACCGGAGCGCGCCTTCGTACGCATCGGCAATGCCGAGTTCGCCGAGCCGCTCGCCGATGGCTTCCGCGCGCGCCGCGCGGCCGTCACGCGTGCGCGCGAGTCCGTCGACGAGCGCAGCGCACTCCGGATCCACATGCAAGCCGACGATGTGCACCGTGCGCGACGCCCAGGTGACCGAAATCTCGACGCCGCTCAAATAGCGCATGCCGAGCGCCTCGGCCGCCTCGCGCGCTTCGCGCTGCCCGCCGAGCACGTCATGATCGGTGAGCGCCCACAAGCCCACGCCACCCGCTTTCGCCAGCTGCGCGACGGCAGCCGGGGCCAGTTGCCCGTCGGAGACAGTGGAGTGACAGTGGAGATCGGCGTTCATTGGATGCGGGATAGGGATGAACGTCCATTTTACTGCAACGCAGTGAAGTCGTCGGACGGCACCCGGCGTCTGGCGCCGCCCGAATGCGCGGCCGATGCGCCCTGCGCTCAGGCGCAGAACGCCTCGATCAGGCGTGCGACCTCTTCCGGCTGGTCGTGGTGCACCATGTGCCCCGCCCCGTCGACGATCCGTTCGCGCCAGTCGGCAAACGCCTCGAAACGCTTCTTGAATTCGCCGATGGGCACCGCCCCGGCGAGCCGCGCGAGCGTTTCGGAGCCGGCCGCTTCGACGTGCAGCACCCTCGCACTCACCTGCGACCAGATCGCCATGACCTCGTCGAGCTGGTACAGCAGCGGACCGCGCATTTTGTGGGCCGGATCGCCCAGCAGCACATAACCGCCCTCGCCGTCCGGCTTCGACCAGTGTTCCGCGAGAAAGCGCGCGCGCGGTGCGATCAGACGCGGATTGGTCTTCACGAGCCGCGCGGCCACCTCGTCGAGCGACGCGTAGGTGCGCAGTTGCGGCGGTGTGCGCACTGCATCGAGCCACTCGCGCATGCGGCCCGGCGCCTGTCCGGGTGACGGCGCCGGCAGGCCGAAACCCTCCAGATCGACCACGCGCCGCACGCGCTCGGGCCGCACGCCCGCATAGAGGCAGACGATGTTCGCGCCGAGACTGTGCCCGACGAGATCGACCTGACCCTCGGGCGCGTAGTGGGCAAGCAGAGCATCGAGATCGGCGAGATAGTCGGGGAACCAGTAGTTGCTGGCCTGTCCTTGCGCAACGGGCCAGTCGGAGAGGCCGAAGCCGCGCAGGTCGGGCGCGATAACCTGCCAGTCGCCGCCGCGTGCATCCAGCGCATCGACGACAAACTGGAACGACGCCGCCACGTCCATCCAGCCGTGCAGCATGAAGAGCACGGGCGCGCCTTGCGCGCCCCAGCGGCGCACGTGCAGCCGGATGCCATTGACGTCGACGAATTCGGATCGGGATTGATTCATTGAGGCTGCCGCAAAAAACGAATGATCGTTCGATTATATAGGCGCGGGGCGTCTGTGCCAGTCATTCGGTCGAGTGACGCTCCGTTGCCTTGTTTGTGGCAGCCTGTTCTGCGGCGTCCTGGGCCGCCAGCGCATCCAGTTCGGCTGCGTCGAAACCCGCCGAGCGGCGCGCCTCGAAGTTGAACGGACCGCGCAGGCGCGGCGCGTGGTATTGCCTCGCGAGCGCGAGCCACGCCGCATGCGGGTCGAGATCGCGCGCCTCGCACAGGTGACGGAACCAATGGTTGCCGATGCGCACATGTCCTACTTCGTCGCGCAAGATGATGTCGAGAAGCGCGGCCGATGGGTCGTCGCCAGCCTGCTTCAGGCGCGCGCGTATGGGCGGCGAGGCGTCGAGCCCGCGCGCCTCCAGCACGCGCGGCACGAGCGCCATGCGCGCGAGCACGTCGGCGCTCGTGCGCTCGCACATCTCCCACAGGCCGTTGTGCGCGGGGAAATCGCCGTATGCGTGACCATAGTCGGCGAGCCGCGCGCGCAGCAGCGAGAAGTGATACGCCTCCTCCGCCGCGACCTTGAGCCAGTCGGCGTAGAAGGCGTCGGGCATGGCGGGGAAACGCCAGACTGCGTCGAGCGCCAGATTGATCGCGTTGAATTCGATGTGAGCCAGCGCGTGCAGCAGCACGACGCGGCCCTGGGGCGTGCTCATGCTGCGGCGCTGCAGTTCGCGCGGCTCGACGAGCGGCGGCTCGGCGGGCCGGCCAGGCAAGCCGGCCGGCGTCGGGATGACGCGTTGCGGTTCCCAGTGAGGCGCAGCGGCCTGAGCCTGACTCTGCGCGTACAGCCCGCGCACCGCGTCGGCCTTGGCGACCGGATCGCATTCGCGCAGCGCGGCGAGCGCGGCGAGACGCCAGCAGGCAAGTTCGGCATCGGCTGGTGCCGGGACATCGGCGGCGCTTGCGGTGGAGAAAACGGAATTCATCGGCAAAAGAAACAGGGACCGAAAACGGGAGTAGAAAACTGTCGCGCGGAGGTGCTCGAATTGCCCCCCAAGCGGATCGCGCACGCAACCGTTTACAATACGCGATTCACCTGCCTTGCGTCGTGCGCAGCCGTTGCGCGTCGCCCGCAGACCGGCAGCAGCCCCGCAAGACATAGGAGACTCGACACCGTGGCCATCTACAAGCTTGGCGAAGCCGCACCAACCATTCACGAAAGCGTGTTCGTTGCGGACAACGCGACCGTCGTCGGCAAGGTCGAACTGGCCGAAGACTCGAGCGTCTGGTTCGGCGCGACGCTGCGCGGCGACAACGAGCCGATCACCGTCGGCGCGCGCAGCAACGTTCAGGAAGGCGCGGTGCTCCACACGGACCCCGGCTACCCGCTCACGCTCGAAGCGAACGTGACCGTGGGCCATCAGGCCATGCTGCACGGCTGCACCGTGAAGGAAGGCGCACTGATCGGCATTCAGGCCGTGGTCTTGAATGGCGCGGTAATCGGCCGCAACTGTCTGGTTGGCGCGGGTGCGGTGGTCACGGAAGGCAAGGTGTTCCCCGATAACTCGCTGATTCTCGGCGCCCCGGCCAAAGTCGTGCGCGAGCTGACCGAGGCCGACATCGCCGGCCTCAAGCGCAACGCGGATGTCTACGCGCAGCGCCGCGAATATTTCAAGGCGCAGCTCGTACGCATCGGCTAAGCGCCGCGGGGGCGAGCCACAAGCGCTCGCCGTGTGCGGCGCGGGCCGCGCCGCCCCGATTGAAACGAAGGAAAAGATTGTGAACGACCAGTTGCAAAAATTCATGTTCAGCGCAGCGCCGGTGCGCGGCGAGATTGTCTCGCTGGGCAACACGTGGCAGGAAGTGCTCAAGCGCCGCCAGTATCCGGCGCCCGTGCGCACCGTGCTCGGCGAGATGATGGCGGCGTGCGCGCTGCTCTCGGCGAATCTCAAGTTCGACGGCACGCTGATCATGCAGATCTTCGGCGACGGCCCCGTGAAGATGCTGGTCGTACAGTGCGGCTCGGATCTGACCATGCGCGCGACCGCCCGCCTCGGCGAAGACTTCACGGGCGAAAACGCCCTGCCGCTCGGCGAGGAACTCACGTTCGCCGATCTCGTGAATCCGGACGGCCAGGGCCGCTGCGTGATCACGCTCGACCCCGCGAAAAAGCTGCCGGGCCAGCAGCCCTACCAGGGCATCGTGCCGCTGAACGGCGAAGACGGCCCCCTCAAGTCGATCGCGGCCGTGCTCGAGCATTACATGCATCACTCGGAACAACTCGACTCGCGCCTTTGGCTCGCCGCAAACGACGACCGCGCGGTCGGCATGCTGCTCCAGAAGCTGCCGGGCGACGGCGGGATCGTGCCGCACCAGGGCGAGCACGACCTCGACACCTGGGAGCGCGTCTGCACGCTCGGCGGCACGCTCACCCGCGACGAAATGCTCAAGGAAGACGGCGAGACGTTGTTCCGCCGCCTCTTCTGGCAGGAGAACGTGCGCCACTTCGAGCCGCTTGCGCCGCGCTTCCAGTGTTCGTGCTCGCGCGAAAAGGTGGGCGCGATGCTCAAGATGCTGGGCCGCGAGGAAGTCGACGGCGTGATCGAGGAACGCGGTCATGTCGAGATTCATTGCGACTACTGCAATCAGCGCTATGAGTTCGACCCTGTGGATGTCGCGCAACTTTTTGCCGTGACGGGGCTCTCAGAAAGCGTGAGCCCCGCTGCGCAGCGTCGCCACTGAGGCAAACCAGGGCAAGCCAAGGCGCACCAGGGCACACTGAGGCGATCACGTCGATGCGGCGCGCAACACGGGTTGCGGCGCCGCCCCGCTTGGCGGCACGCAGACAGGCCCGGGCACCGAAAACGCAACGCCGACCTGCCTTTGATCCCAAATTGCTTAGGCGTCCGACAGATGGAGAGAAGCATGGTCAAGAAAAAACGCTTCATACGTCCATTGCGCGAGCGCACGCCGTGCGTGAGCGCGTTGCTCATGCTCACGACGTTCGGCGCCGTTGCGTCGACGAGCGGCTGCATGATGGACCCGCCGGGCCCGTCGCCGATCTACAGCCGGCTGCCTGCGGCGCAGTCGGGCCTCCCGGCCGCCGCGCCCGTGCTCACGCCCGACGAAAAAGCGCGCTACGACGCGATCGACCGTCAGGTGCTCGCCGAACAGGACAATGCCATGGCCGCGGAAGCGGCCGCACAGGCCTGGTCGCGCGCCTATGCGCCGCCGGTCACGGTCTTCGGCAGTTATTACAGCGGCGGTTGGGGCCACGGCTGGGGTACGGGGATTGGCTACGGCTATCCAGGTTGGGGTTGGTAATCGCCAGCGCAAGCAGCGCACTTAGCCCGCCTTCTTCGCTTCCTTCCCGTGCCCATGCTTCTTTTCCGGCACGCGCGAAACGGGGTTCGGGACCACCCTCACCGGCGCCGCCGACATCTCGCCGCGCGTCGAGGTATTCGACGAACCGCTCGGCGTAACCGGCGGCGTCTGGTTCGGCGAGACGAATTGCACGAACACCTCGCTGTCCTTCACCATGCCCATCTCATAGCGGGCACGCTCCTCGACCGCCGCCGTGCCGTTCTGCAGATCCTGCACTTCGCCCGCAATGCGTTCGTTGCGCAGTTTCTCGTCGTCGTTCTGCTTTTGCTGCTGCGCGAGTTGCTGCTGCAGTTCGTGCACACGCAGCCAACCGCCATGGCCCCACCAGAGCGGATACTGGATCAGCACAAGCAGGATGATCAGAACGACAGTGACAAGCCGCATGAAAGGTGCCGGATAAATACACGCCGCCCTGCGCTATACGCAGGGCGGCGGACAGAGATGACGAAGGGTGACAGCAAGGCTGCTGCCGGCGCTGGGTCCGCTTAGCGGAGGTTATAGAACGCCGACTTGCCCGGGTAGCTGGCGATATCACCGAGATCTTCCTCGATGCGCAGCAGCTGGTTGTACTTCGAGATGCGGTCGCTGCGCGAGAGCGAACCGGTCTTGATCTGACCCGCGTTCAGGCCCACGGCGATGTCGGCGATCGTCGAGTCTTCGGTTTCGCCCGAACGGTGCGAGATCACGGCCGTGTAGCCCGCGCGCTTGGCCATTTCGATTGCCGCGAAGGTTTCCGTCAGCGTGCCGATCTGGTTGATCTTGATGAGGATCGAGTTGGCGATGCCCTTCTCGATGCCTTCCTTCAGGATGCGCGTGTTCGTGACGAACAGGTCGTCGCCAACGAGCTGGATCTTCTTGCCGAGCTTCTCGGTCAAGAGCTTCCAGCCTGCCCAGTCGGACTCGTGCATGCCGTCTTCGATCGAGACGATCGGGAACTTGTCGGCGAGCGTAGCCAGGTAGTCGGCGAATTCGGCCGACGACAGTTGCAGGCCTTCGCCCGCGAGCTGGTACTTGCCGTCGTGGTAGAACTCGCTCGCTGCGCAGTCGAGCGCGAGCAGCACGTCTTCACCGGCGCGGTAGCCGGCCTTCTCGATGGCTTGCAGGATGGTCGAGAGGCACTCGTCGTTGCTGCCGAAGTTCGGTGCGAAGCCGCCTTCGTCGCCCACCGCCGTGCTCATGCCGCGATCCGAGAGGATCTTCTTGAGCGCGTGGAACACTTCCGCGCCGCAACGCAGCGCTTCACGGAAGGTCGGCTGGCTCACCGGCACGATCATGAATTCCTGGATGTCGAGGCTGTTGTTCGCGTGCGCGCCGCCGTTGACGATGTTCATCATCGGCACCGGCAACTGCATCGCGCCGGAGCCGCCGAAGTAGCGGTACAGCGGCAGGCCGGCTTCTTCAGCGGCGGCCTTCGCGACGGCCATCGACACGGCCAGCATGGCGTTTGCGCCGAGGCGCGACTTGTTGTCGGTGCCGTCGAGCTCGAGCAGGGTCTTGTCGAGGAAGGCCTGTTCCGACGCGTCGAGGCCCATGATCGCCTCGGAGATTTCGGTGTTGATGTGCTCGACGGCCTTCAGCACGCCCTTGCCGTTGTAGCGGCCGGCTTCGCCGTCGCGCAGTTCGATCGCTTCGCGCGAGCCCGTGGATGCGCCCGACGGCACGGCCGCGCGGCCCATCGTGCCCGATTCGAGCAGCACGTCGCATTCGACGGTGGGATTGCCGCGCGAATCCAGAATCTCGCGACCGATGATATCTACGATTGCACTCATGGTTTCCTCAGGAAATGACAGTAATTCTTGCGCGAGCTGCGCCGCCTGCATTAGCCCGCGAGGCACGACTTCCATGCTCGTTCGGGGCACACCGTCACATGGGACAGGCTGCGTGCTCGCCAGGTTCAACTTGCCGCAGCGCAACGCTCACATTCCCGTGACCGTTACGCTGCCACGCTGCCTTGTACATCGAACGCGGCGCATTGCGCCGCGCTGCTCCTCCATCGCGCCGCTCATGCAATCGAAGCGGCGCGCCCTACCACACAATTCCTGCTCAGCTGAAGTCGTTCTCGAGGAACGGCGTGCGCTTGACCGCCTGGTCGAGCGTCACGAGCGTTTCGAGCAGGTCGGCCATGCGGTTCAGCGGCACGGCGTTCGGGCCGTCGGACTTCGCCTGCGCGGGGTTCGGATGCGTCTCCATGAAGAGACCCGCCACACCCGTGGCGACGGCCGCGCGCGCCAGCACCGGCACGAATTCGCGCTGACCGCCCGAGCTCGTGCCCTGCCCGCCCGGCAACTGTACCGAATGGGTCACATCCATCACGACCGGCGCACCCGTCTCGCGCATGATAGCGAGCGAGCGCATGTCCGAGACGAGGTTGTTGTAACCGAACGAAACGCCGCGTTCGCAGGCGAGGAAGCGGTCTTCGGAAAGCCCTGCCTCACGCGCGGCTTCGCGAGCCTTGTCGATCACGTTCTTCATGTCGTGCGGCGCGAGGAACTGGCCTTTCTTGATGTTCACAGGCTTGCCCGAGCGCGCGCACGCGTGGATGAAGTCGGTCTGGCGGCACAGGAACGCGGGCGTTTGCAGCACGTCCACGACCGAAGCCACGGGCCCGATCTCTTCTTCCGTGTGCACGTCGGTCAGCACGGGCAAACCGAGCTGACGCTTCACTTCGGAAAGGATACGCAGGCCCTCGTCCATTCCGAGGCCGCGAAACGACTTGCCGCTCGAACGATTGGCCTTGTCGTAAGACGACTTGTAGATGAACGGAATACCGAGCTTCGACGTGATTTCCTTCAGGCGGCCCGCCGTGTCGATCGTCATCTGTTCCGATTCGACGACGCAAGTGCCTGCGATCAGGAAGAACGGCCTGGACAGACCTACCTCGAAACCGCACAGATTCATGCTTTCTCCTCGGCGCGCGCCTCATGGTGCGCGACTGCCGCTTCGACATACGCCTTGAAGAGCGGATGGCCGTCACGCGGCGTGGACGTGAATTCCGGGTGGAACTGGACGCCGACGAACCACGGGTGCATGTCGCGCGGCAGTTCCATCATTTCCGGCAGATCTTCGGTCGGCGTGCGGGCGCTGATGATAAGGCCGCCGGCTTCGAGCTTGGGCACGTAGCCGTTATTGACTTCATAACGGTGACGGTGACGCTCGTTCACGTCCTTGCCATAGATTTCTGCCGCGAGCGTACCGGGCTTGATCGGGCAGCGCTGCGAACCGAGGCGCATCGTGCCGCCGAGGTCCGAGTCTTCGCTGCGCTTCTCGACCTTGCCTTCGCGGTCGGCCCATTCGGTGATGAGCGCGACGACGCGGTCGGGCGTGTCCGGATCGAATTCCGTGCTGTTCGCGTGCTTCAGGCCCACCACGTCGCGCGCGAATTCGATCACGGCCAGCTGCATGCCGAGGCAGATGCCGAGGTACGGCACCTTCGCTTCGCGAGCGTACTGGATGGCCTTGATCTTGCCTTCGGTGCCGCGACGGCCGAAACCGCCCGGCACGAGGATCGCATCGAGATGCTTGAGGCTCTCGACCCCCTCTTCGTCGATCTGCTCGGAATCGATGTACTCGATGTTCACCTTCGCCGAGGTCTTGATCGACGCGTGGCGCAGCGCCTCGATGAGCGACTTGTACGACTCGGTCAGGTCGACGTACTTGCCGACCATGCCGATCGTGACTTCGTGCTTCGGTTGCTCGAGCTTCTCGACCATTTCCGCCCAGATGGACAGATCGGCAGGCTTGGCCGAGAGCTTCAGCTCGTCGCAGACGATCGAGTCGAGGCCCTGGTCGTGCAGCATCTGCGGGATCTTGTAGATGCTGTCGGCGTCCCACACCGAGATCACGGCGTCTTCGGGCACGTTCGAGAACATCGAGATCTTCGCGCGCTCGTCGTCGGGAATGCGGCGGTCGGCACGGCACAGCAGCACGTTCGGATAGATACCGATTTCGCGCAGCTTCTGCACGCTGTGCTGCGTAGGCTTGGTCTTGAGCTCACCCGCCGTGGCGATGAACGGCACGAGCGTGAGGTGCACGAAGCACGCACTGTTGCGGCCAAGGCGCAGGCTCATCTGCCGCGCAGCCTCGAGGAACGGCAGCGATTCGATGTCGCCCACCGTGCCGCCCACTTCGACGATCGCCACGTCCGGCTCGCCGCACGTCGCCGACGCGGCGCCGCGTTCGATGAACGCCTGGATTTCGTTGGTGATGTGCGGAATGACCTGCACGGTCTTGCCGAGATAGTCGCCGCGGCGTTCCTTGCGGATCACCGATTCGTAGATCTGGCCCGTGGTGAAGTTGTTGGCCTTGCGCATCTTCGTGGTGATGAAGCGCTCGTAGTGGCCGAGGTCGAGGTCGGTTTCCGCTCCGTCTTCCGTCACGAACACTTCGCCGTGCTGAAACGGGCTCATCGTGCCGGGGTCGACGTTGATGTAGGGATCGAGCTTGAGGAGGGTGACTTTCAGACCGCGCGATTCGAGGATCGCGGCGAGGGAGGCGGCGGCAATACCCTTGCCAAGGGAGGAAACTACGCCGCCGGTGACGAAAACATATTTGGTCATCGCTGGATGCTCGCGGGAAAAACGGATTATACCTGAAAGCAAGGGCTAACCCTGAATTTTGAGCGAGCCGGATGCGGGTGGAACGCGCTGCCCGATGCGCTGCCCTGCGCGCTCCCCAGCCTCACAGGCAACCGCGCCGGAAAGCGATCGCTCAGGCTCCGTTTTCCATGGCGTAAAGCATGCGCTGCACCACGCGCGCAGTCTCGATCGGACGCTCCATGGGATACAGATGACTGCCCTCGATCCACTCGAAGCGCTCGCCTGCAATGCGCCGCGTTGCCGCCAGCCCGACCTGGCGGACTTCACGCGACTGCGTGCCCGCGACGAAGCCCACCGGCACCGGCGCCCCGTGCACGAGCCGCGCGCCGAGCGTGTGCGGCAGCGTGCGGTAGATCATGTATTCGGTGTCGCGGTCGAAGGCGAGCGTGCGTCCTCCGTCCACCGAGGTCTGAGGAATGCCGAAGTCGACATAGTCGGACAGCACACGCTCGTCCCAGCGCGCGAACGCCGCCTTCGAATGGAAATGCCGCCAGGCCTCGTCGCGGCTCGCCCAGTTCATGCGGCGCGTGCGCGTGGCGGCGGCCGGCGACAGGCGCTCGTCGAGGCCGGTCCACTGCGAGACCCGCAGCATGCTGCTGCGCCAGCCCGCGATCACCGGCGAATCGAGCATCACGACGCCCTTGACCCACTGCGGCTTTTTCAGCGCGGCCATCAGCGAAAGATAGCCGCCGAGCGAATGGCCGACGAGCCATACGGGCTCCTCGTAGGTGCGGCCAATGTCGTCGAGCAGTTGCTCGACGAGATGCGGCCAGTCGCGGGTGACGGGAAAGCGCGCGTCGTGTCCGATGCGCTCGATGTAGCGCAACTCATAGTTGTCGCCCAGTTCGGCGAAGAACGTGCGATACGTCGAGGCCGGAAAGCCGTTCGCGTGCGAGAAATGGATGACGTTTTTCAAAGGCGGCGTGTCTCTCTATTTTGTTGATCTCGTTCGTCGTGCACGCTTTCGCTCACGCGGCGATCGGCCCGGCGCGTCAGTCCTGCGTCGGTGGTTCCATCCAGTAGCGCCGCTGCGTATCGCGAAAGCGCTCCACGGCGAGCGCGCCGGGCCGCGCCTCGACGCGCGCGGCGCCGTCGGCGTCGCTGCGCGCGAGCACGATCGGGCGGGGCGCGTAGCGCGCGTAGACGCCCGCATGCGGGTGATGAAAGCGGTTCAGATAGCCTACCTGAAATATCGCGACGAGCGGCCAGACAGAATCGAGGAACGGTTCAGTCGACGAGGTGCGGCTGCCGTGATGCGGCACGACGAGCACCTGTGCGCGCAGCCGCGCGGGGTCGCGCGCGATCAGCGTGCGCTCGACGCCCGCCTCGATGTCGGCGGCGATCAGCGCGGAAACCGCGCCCGCCTGTGTTTCGCGCGCGGCGCGCGCCGCCGTCGTCATCCGCAGGACGCAGCAATGCGCGTTGGGTTTGCCCGTGAGCGGCCCGGGGTCGGGCCAAAGCACTTCGAAGTCGACGCCGTCCCACTGCCAGCGCTGGCCCGCGGCGCACTGCACGGTCTGCGCGCCGTTGGCGCGCGCGCTCGCCCAGAGCGGATGCGTGGGCAGGACGCCGGCCACGAATGCCCCCACGTCAACGGCATCGAGCACGGCTTGCGCGCCGCCGGAATGGTCCGAATCGTCGTGGCTGATCATCAACGTGTCGAGACGCCCTATGCCGTGCGCCTGTAGATACGGCACGACGATCCGCTCGCCCGCCTGGGTCGATTCGGGCCCCGGGCCCGCGTCGAAGAGCAGGCGGTGACGGGCGGTTTCGACCAGCACCGACGTGCCCTGGCCGATGTCGAGCGCCGTGAGCCGGAACGAGCCCGGCGGCGGCCCCGTTGGCGCGGGCACCAGCAACGGCAGCCACGTGAACGGCGCAAGCCAGCGCAGCGGCCAGCCGCGCGGTGCAAGCCACCAGGCGACGCCCACCGCCGCGCAGGCGAGCGGCCACGCTCCGGGTTGAGGCACTCGTAGAACCGCCCACGGCAAGCTCCCAAGCGTGCTCAGCGATATGGCAAGCCAGTCGAAGCAGGTATGAGCCGCGCGCAGCGTAAAAGCATCGATCGGCGCGGGCAGCGCCGCGCTCCCGATGACCAGCGGCGTGACGAACATGCTCACCCAGGGAATCGCAAAAGCATTGGCGAACGGTCCGATCAGCGGTATTTGCGCGAACCAGCAGGCCGTGAGCGGCGCGAGCGCCAGCGTCACGGCCCATTGCACGCGAGCGCTATCGCCCAAGCGCGAGGCGATGCGCCGTATCGCCCCACGCCAGCCGCCTCGCGGAAAAGCCATGGGGACGAGACGCCGAAGCCAGCCGACGCGCGTAGCTGGCTCTGCAGTCGGCTCGACCCGGTCGCGCATCGGATCGATGTCGTCAGCGGAAAAATCCTGTGGCGCGTCCCGGTGCAAGCGCGGCACGCCGCTCGCCGCAAAGAGGATTGCCCCGACCGCGCAAAACGAGAGCCAGAATCCGGCTGCCGTCACCGCCCACGGTTCGCGCAGCAGCACAAGCCCGAGCGCCCACGCCAGCACGTGCGAACGCGCGACCTCGCGCCCGGCGAACAGCGCGAGCGCCACGACCGCCAGCATCCAGAGCGCACGCTGCACCGGCACGTTGAAGCCGGCGAGCGCGGCATAGACGCCCGCCGCGAGCAACGCGCCCGCCACGGCAACCTTTTGTGCAGGCACGAGGAGCGGCGCCTCGACACCGCGCCAGCGTGCGCGCCGCCACAGCGCGCCCGCGACCCACCCAGCGAGCCCCGCGACGAACGCGAGATGCAGCCCGGAAATCGCCACCAGATGGCTCGTGCCCGTATTGCGCATGAGACGCCAGTCCGCGTCGCTGACCGCGTCCTGCGCACCCGTGGCGAGCGCGATGACCACGCCGCGATGCGGCGCGTCGCCGAGCACCGCGTCGATGCGCGTGCGCAGCGTGGCGCGCGCCCGCTCGATGCGCACGCCGATGCCGGAAGCGTCGACGGACAGACGCACGGCATGCTCCGGATCGCTCACATAGCCGGTGGCGCGCACGCCGCGCGCGAGCAGCGCAGCTTCCGTGTCGCGCAGGCCGAAGTTGCCATTACCGTGCGGGCGTTTGAGCCGCACGGCAAAGCGCCAGCGCGCGCCGGGCATGAGCGGCGGCAGCGGCGCCTCGCGCGCCACCCAGGAGAGCTGGATCAATTGCGGCAACCGTGTGGCGGCTTGGCGCGCCTCTTTGTTCGCTTCCCACGACTCGACGCGAAAGAGAAAGCTCGCGCCGTTCGCGCCGTAAGAAGGCAAGCTGGAGAGATAGCCGGTGACGTGGAGATCGCGCGTCTGCCAGGCAGAGGGAAGCGCCTCTGCAAGCCTCGTTTCGGCACGCCAGGCCGCGTAGCCAAAACCCGCACATCCCGCCGCAAGCCACACCGCCGCCCAGCCGCTCGCCATGCGCCAGCGTCGTCCGTAAAACAGGCCGGACACGCGGCGAGCCGCTTCGTGAGAGTCATCCGCCGGCGCAGCGGCGCCGAGCGCCCAAACCGCCCACGCCGCCGCAAGCACGGTTGCCAGAACGAGCCCGACCCACGCGCCCCGCCCCGGCAATGCCGCCTGTCGCTGCAAGACAATCACGCCCAGCGCAAACCCGCACCAAATCGCCCGCATCCTGCCTCCTCGCAACGAGGGTGCCGAATGCACGGACTGCTTCAATCGCGCCGCGCCAAATGCATGTCGTGCACGCCACCCCGAAAACGATTATGCAGACGAAAGCGCGAGCCGCGGCAGCGCAACCGCAGCGTTAGCCGTCGTGCCAAGGGCGAGTTCCTCGGGACTCAAGCCCCGCAACCCCGCGAGCACGGTACCGATGCGCGGCACCTGGTCGGGCGTGTTGCGCTCGCGATAAAGCCAGGCGGGCGGGATATCCGGCGCATCGGTTTCCATGACGATGGCCTCGAGCGGCAACTGCTGCGCGAGCCTGCGGATCTGCAGCGCGCGCTCGAACGTCAGATTGCCGCCGAAGCCCAGATGCATCCCTTGATCGATGAACGCTCGCGCCTGCTGGAAGCTGCCGTTGAACGCATGCGCAATGCCGCTTGTCACGCCGTTGCGGCGCAGCCCCTTGAGCACCTGATCCTGCGACTTGCGCACATGGCAGATCGCCGGCAAGCCGAACTCGCGCGCAAGGCGCAACTGGGCATCGTAGAAGCGCTGCTGCCGGGCCTCGTCGAGGCCCGGCACGAAGTAATCGAGCCCGATCTCGCCGATGCCGACGAAGCACGGGTCGTCGAGACTCGCCTCGATCTCGTGGCGCAATACGTCAAGGTCGTCGTCACGCGCGTGCGGCGTATAGAGCGGATGGATGCCGAGCGCGTAGACCGCGCCCTCGGTGCCGTGCGCGAGCGCGCGAACCGTCGAGAAGTTCTCGCGCGCGACCGCCGGGATCACAATGCGCGACACGCCCGCCGCTTGTGCCGCCGACGCGACCGCGTCGCGGTCAGCGTCGAACTCGGCGGCGTCGAGATGGCAGTGCGTGTCGATCCACATGGCGCTCGCTCGCGTGAAGGCTCAGACCGGCACGACCGGTTCCTCGTGCAGCATGCCGTCGCGCAAACGCACGATGCGGTCGCAGCGCGCCGCAAGGTCGGGATCGTGCGTCACGATCACGAAGCTCGTATCGAACTGGTCGGAGAGTTCTAGCATCAGGTTGAAGACCGTATCGGCCGTCGCGCCGTCGAGGTTGCCCGTGGGCTCGTCGGCGAGCACGCAGGCGGGCTTCGTCACGAGCGCGCGTGCGATCGCCACGCGCTGGCGCTCGCCGCCCGACAGCTCGCCCGGCCGGTTGCGCGCGCGATGCGAGAGGCCCACGCGCTCGAGGATCTGCATTGCCTCGGCGCGTGCATCTTCCTGCGTCATGCGGCGAATGCGCAGCGGCATCGCTACGTTGTCGAGCGCCGAAAACTCCGGCAGCAGATGGTGGAACTGATAGACGAAGCCCAGCGCGCGATTGCGCAGCTCGTTGCGCTCGCGCTCGGACAGCTCGGTGAACGGCTTGCCGAGCACCGAGACCTTGCCCGCGCCCGGCTCGTCGAGTCCGCCGAGCACATGCAGCAGCGTGCTCTTGCCTGAGCCCGACGCGCCCACCACGGCGAGCTTCTCGCCGCGCTTCACTTTCAGATCGGTGTCGTGCAGCACCTGCACTGCAAGCGGGCCCTGGCCAAACACCTTCGAGACGCCGTGCGCTTCGAGCACGTACGGATAGTCGCCCGCCGAGGCGATCAGCGATTGACGGTCATTCATAGCGCAGCGCCTCCGCGGGACGAACCTTGGCCGCGCGCCAGCTCGGATAGAGCGTGGCGAGCGCGGACAGCACGAAGGCGATCACGCCAATGCGGATCACGTCGGAGGCCACGAGTTCCGAAGGCAGTTCGCTGATGAAATACACCGAAGGCGGCAGGAACTGAATGCCGAGCAGATGCTCGATCGCCGGCACGCTCCATGGAATGCTCCACGCGATCAGGCAACCGAGCGCGATGCCGATGGCGGTGCCCACGAAGCCGATCGTCACGCCCTGCACGACGAAGATCTTCATGATCGAGCGCGGCTGCGCGCCGAGCGTGCGCAGGATCGCGATATCGGCCTGCTTGTTGGTGACGGTCATGACGAGAGACGAAACGAGATTGAACGCCGCCACCGCGATGATGAGCGTGAGAATGATGAACATCATGCGTTTTTCGATCTGCACGGCCGAGAACCAGGTCTTGTTCTGCTGCGTCCAGTCGCGGATATAGAGGTCGCCCGAGAGCGTATGCACGAGCTGGCGCGCCACCGCCGGCGCGCGCTGCATGTCCTTCAGGCGCAGGCGCACGCCGCTTGGCGCGCCGAGGCGATAGAGCACTTGCGCGTCGTGGATGTTGGTGAGCGCGAGCGTGCTGTCGTACTCGTAATGGCCCGATTCGAACACGCCCACCACCGTGAACTGCTTCAGCCGCGGCAGCATGCCGGCCGGCGTGATCGAGCCCTCGGGCGCGACGAGCGTGACCTTGTCGCCCACCGTCACACCGAGGTTCACCGCGAGATCCGCGCCAAGCACGATGCCGAAGCTGCCCGGCGTGAGGTCGTTCAGGCTGCCCGCCTTCATTTCCTTGCCGATGTCCGAAACCTGCGGCTCCTCGGAAGGCTCGATGCCGCGCAGCGCGACGCCGTTCACGCTGTCGCCGCGCGTGAGCAGCGCCTGGGCGTCGACGTAAGGCGCCGCACCGATGACTTCGGGATTGGTTTTCGCTTCCTTCGCAGTGAGCTGCCAGTCCGGCATCGTGCCCGTGGGCGAAAAGATCTCGATGTGCGCGAGCACGGAGAGCATGCGGTCGCGCACGTCGCGCTGGAAACCGTTCATCACCGAGAGCACGACGATCAGCGCCGCGACGCCGAGCGCGATGCCCGACATCGAGATGAGCGCGATGAACGAGATGAACCCGTTGCCGGTCGTGCGTTTACCGGCGCGGGTGTAGCGCCAGCCTATCTGCCATTCGTAGGGAAGTTTCAAGCGAATCCTTTTGCGTCTTCGTTGCGCTCCGGCGCCGTATTGACCCTGGGGCCAGTGCGCCGGATGCGCCGGAGAATATCGTGCCGGGTTGGGCGGCGATCAACCGCGAAGTTTGCCACACTGGCGACCCTCCACGGACATTCGACGGGGTTTGCGCGAACTTTCACGCCTGAGAACCGCTCCGCCGGGGGGGCGTTTGCCCGCTCTCTCCTTCGAGCCACATTTCGTCCACAAGTGCCGCTGCACGCGAATAACGAAGGCAGCGCAAAGCCGGTGCGGCACGCCCGGGGGCGGCCCGGCGTGCGCAGCGCCGAAGTACAATGCGCACCATCATGCCCGCCGACCGACTCCATCTCCTTGTCCCCTTTGCCTTGCCATCCGCGGCGGCCGCCTCCACCGCGCTCGCGGGCCTCGAATACCCGGCGCTCGCGAAACTGGTTGCGCGCGCGACGCTCGGCGAGCAGGTGATCGGCGAGGACTTCCAGCGCACGCTGCCGCACGAGCGCTGGGTTGCGCGCCAGTTCGGCGCGCTCGGTACCGCGAGCGCGAGCGGCGCAAAGCCCGCGCCGGCCGCCGACGACGAGGCGCCGCTTGCGCCCTACATGCTGCTCGCCGACGGCGGCACGCCCGGGAACGCCACCTGGGCGTGCGTGCAGCCCGTGCACGTGCGCATCGCGCACGATCATCTGGTGCTGATCGACCCTGCCTCGCTCGAACTCGCCGATAACGACGCCGCGACGCTCTACACCGTCGCCCGCCCGCTGATCGAAGAACTGGGCGTGCGCATCGAGGCGCCGACGCCGCAGCGCTGGTATCTCTCCTCGGAAGCGTTCGGCACGCTCGCGGGGGCGTCGCCCTTGCGCGCGAGCGGCCGCAACATCGAGATCTGGCTGCCGCACGAGGCCCATTCGGGCCAGCGCTCGCGCGCCTGGATGAAGGTGCAGAACGAAGTGCAGATGGCGTGGTTCGAGCATCCGGTGAACGAGGCACGCGAGGCGCGCGGTCTGCCCGCCGTCAATTCGATCTGGTTTCACGCCCAGGGCGTGCTGCGCACCGTCACGAGCCCCTATGCGCGCGTGCGCTCCGATGCGGCTGCCACGCGCGGCCTGGCGCTCGCCGCGAAGGCGGAAGTCGGCGCCGCGCCCGCGACCTTCGCCGCGCTTGCAGCCTCGCTCGGCAACAGCACGGTCACCGGCGCGACGCTCGTCGAGCTCGATCCGTTCTCGGCGGCCTTCATCCAGCAGGACTGGGGCCGCTGGAACGCCGCGTTCGCGCAACTGGAGCGCGACTGGTTCGCGCCCGCGCTCGCCGCGCTGCAAACGGGTGCGCTCGCCGCGCTCGACCTCACGCTGTGCGGCGACACCGGCTCGGTCACGCTCTCCGTCACGCGCGGCGATTTGCGCAAGTTCTGGCGACGCCGCCTGTTCGCGTCGCTCTTTATCGAATGATTCCCGAATGACCTCTTTCTTCCGCCGCCCCGCATGACCCGAATCGTCACCCGCGCCTGCTCGCCCGCCGACACCGAAGCGCTCGTGCGCCACGGCCTGCATCCGGTGCTCGCGCGCCTCTACGCCTCGCGCGGCATTTGCCAGCCCGACGAAATCGAAACCGGCCTTGCCCGCCTCATCCCGCCTACCGGGATGAAGGGCCTCGACGAGGCCGCCACGCTGCTCGCCGACGCGCTCGAAGCGGACTGCCGCATGCTCGTGGTCGCCGACTACGACTGCGACGGCGCGACGGCGTGCGCCGTGGCCGTGCGCGGCCTGCGCATGTTCGGCGCGCAGATCGACTATCTCGTGCCGAACCGCTTCGAGTATGGCTACGGCCTCACGCCCGAGATCGTCGCACTCGCCGCGCAGCGCAAGGGCGGACCGCCCGACGTCCTGATCACGGTGGACAACGGCATCGCCAGCGTGGAAGGCGTGGCGGCGGCCAACGAGCTCGGCATCGAGGTGCTCGTGACCGACCACCACCTGCCCGGCGACACGCTCCCCGACGCGCGCGCCATCGTCAATCCGAACCAGCCGGGCTGCGAGTTTCCGAGCAAGTGCATCGCGGGCGTGGGCGTGATGTTCTACACGCTGCTCGCGCTGCGCGCGGAATTGCGCAAGCGCGGCGCGTTCGGCGATGGAAACCCCGAGCCGCGCCTCGACGGCCTGCTCGATCTCGTCGCGCTCGGCACCGTCGCCGACGTCGTGAAGCTCGACTGCAATAACCGCGTGCTCGTCGCGCAGGGTTTGCAGCGCGTGCGCAACGGCCGCATGCAGCCGGGCATCGCCGCACTCTTTCGCGCCGCGGGCCGCGACGCGAAAAGCGCGTCGGGCTTCGACTTCGGCTTCGCGCTCGGCCCGCGCCTGAATGCGGCCGGCCGGCTCTCTGACATGTCGCTCGGCATCGAGTGCCTGACCACCGACGACGTGGGCCGCGCCTGGGAACTTGCACAGCAGCTCGACGGCATGAACCGCGAGCGCCGCGAGATCGAAGCCGGCATGCAGCAGCAGGCGCTCGCCGATCTCGCCGATATCGATCCGCAAGGCAAGGCCACGCTCACGCTCTTTAACGAAGGCTGGCACCAGGGCGTGATCGGCATCGTCGCGGGGCGGCTCAAGGAGCGTTTTCACCGCCCCTCGTTCACGTTCGCCCCTGCCGACGAAGACGGCGCACTCGTGAAGGGCTCGGGCCGCTCGATCCCCGGTTTCCATCTGCGCGACGCGGTCGATCTGATCAGCAAGCGCGAGCCTGGACTGATCCAGAAGTTCGGCGGCCACGCCATGGCCGCGGGCATGACGATCGCCGCCGCCGACGTGCCGCGCTTCGCCGCCGCCTTCGAGCGCGTGGGCCGCGAATGGCTCACCGAAGAAGCGCTCGCGCGCACAGTCGAAACCGACGGCGACCTCGAAGACGCCTACTTCACGCCCGATTTCGTCGAGATGCTCGACGCCGCCGTGTGGGGCCAGGGCTTCCCGGCGCCCGTGTTTTCGGGGGAATTCGAGGTGGCCTCGCAGGCGCTCGTGAAGGACAAGCACCTCAAGCTGCAACTGCTGCGCGGACGCCAGCGCTTCAACGCAATCTGGTTCAACCACACGGAGTCGCTGCCGCAGCGCACGACGGTCGCCTACCGGCTCGTGCGCGACACCTGGAACGGCGTGTCGCGCGTGCAACTCGTGGTGGAGCACGCTGCGCTCTGAACCTGCCTTGAACTGCACGTTGCGCTGAAAAGCGCGGGCCGCCCGAACAGCCCGCGCCGCCCTTGATCCGGGCCCAATCGGCTATAATTCAATGTTTTACACGCCGGATCACGATACAAATGGAAGCGGAACGTCTCAACGCGATCGAAGCCCTTTTGGCGGACCTGCGCACGCGCGCGGGCGAGCTACGGGGGTATCTTTGACTACGACGTAAAAGCCCGACGGCTCGTCGAAGTCAACAGCGAACTCGAAGACCCCAACGTCTGGAACGACTCCAAACACGCCCAGGGTCTCGGCAAGGAAAAGAAGCTGCTCGAGGGCGTGGTGCACGTGCTCGACGGCATCGAGAACGACACGCGCGACACCCAGGATCTGTTCGAGATGGCGCGCGAAGAAGGCGATGAAGACACGCTCGTCGCCGTCGAAACCGACGCTCACGCAATCGAAGCGCGCGTCGCCGACGTCGAGTTCCGCCGCATGTTCGCGAATCCGGCCGACCCGAACAACGCGTTCATCGACATCCAGGCCGGCGCCGGCGGCACCGAGGCCTGCGACTGGGCGTCCATGCTGCTGCGCCAGTACGTGCGCTACTGCGAGCGCAAGGGCTTCAAGACCGAAGTGCTCGAAGAATCCGAAGGCGACGTGGCCGGCATCAAGAGCGCGACGATCAAGGTCGAAGGCGAATACGCCTACGGCTTCCTGCGTACCGAAACCGGCATTCACCGTCTCGTGCGCAAGTCGCCGTTCGACTCCTCGGGCGGTCGTCATACGTCGTTCTCGTCGGTGTTCGTGTATCCGGAAATCGACGACTCGTTCGAGATCGAAGTCAATCCGGCCGATCTGCGCATCGACACGTACCGCGCTTCGGGCGCGGGCGGTCAGCACATCAACAAGACCGACTCCGCCGTGCGTATCACGCACGTCCCGTCGGGCATCGTCGTGCAGTGCCAGAACGACCGCTCGCAGCACCGCAACCGCGCCGAAGCCATGGCCATGCTGAAATCGCGCCTGTACGAAGCCGAGATGCGCAAGCGCCAGTCGGAACAGGACAAGCTCGAAGCGGGCAAGTCGGACGTGGGCTGGGGTCACCAGATCCGCTCCTACGTGCTCGACAACAGCCGTATCAAGGATCTGCGCACCAACGTCGAAATCAGCAACACCAAGGCCGTGCTCGACGGCGATCTCGACGCCTTCATCAGCGCGAGCCTGAAACAGGGCGTGTAAGCTTGCCGCACGCCGCGGGCGCAGCAGTTCACCGCATGCCGCCCTCTCCTGCCGCGCCGCCCGCAACGACCGCGAGGCGCGCGACGCGCGGCAGGAACCGAAGTCCGCTTATCTGCGCGCGATGCGCGCCGTGTCCCGCGAAGGACCATGCCGGGGCCGCAGCCCCGAAAACTCGCCGAAACACCTGCGTATCCAAGAACTCCGAGCCATCATGACCGAACCGACCCAGCAGAACGCGCCCAGCGCCGCGCCCGAACTCGACGACAACCAGATCATCGCCGAGCGCCGCGAGAAACTGCGCGCGCTGCGCGAGGCAGGCGTTGCCTATCCGAACGACTTCCGCCCGACCCACCACGCCGCCGACCTGGCGCGCGACTACGCCGACACCGACAAGGACGCGCTCGAAGCGAACCCGCTCGAAGTGGCCATCGCCGGCCGCATGATGCTCAAGCGCGTGATGGGCAAGGCGAGCTTCGCCACGGTGCGCGACGGCTCGGGCCAGATCCAGTTCTTCATCACGCCCGCCGACGTGGGCGAGGCAACCTACGACGCGTTCAAGAAGTGGGACCTCGGTGACATCGTCGCGGCCAAAGGCGTGCTGTTCCGCACCAACAAGGGCGAGCTTTCGGTGCGCTGCACGGAACTGCGTCTGCTCTCGAAGGCGCTGCGTCCGCTGCCGGACAAGTTCCACGGCCTCTCCGACCAGGAAATGCGCTATCGCCAGCGCTATGTCGACCTGATCGTCACGCCGGAAGCGCGTCAGACGTTCCAGGCGCGCACCAAGGCGATTTCCTCCGTGCGCCGCTTCATGGCCGACGCGGGCTTCATGGAAGTCGAAACGCCGATGCTGCACCCGATCCCGGGCGGCGCGGCCGCGAAGCCGTTCGTCACGCACCACAACGCGCTCGACATGCAGATGTTCATGCGCATCGCGCCCGAGCTGTATCTCAAGCGCCTGATCGTAGGCGGCTTCGAGCGCGTGTTCGAGATCAACCGGAATTTCCGTAACGAAGGCGTTTCGCCGCGTCACAATCCGGAATTCACGATGATGGAGTTCTACGCCGCGTACACCGACTACGCATGGCTCATGGACTTCACCGAGCAGTTGATCCGCCAGGCCGCCATCGACGCGAGCGGCACCGCCGTGCTGACGTATCAGGGCCGCGAACTCGACCTCTCGAAGCCGTTCCATCGCTTGACGATTCAGCAGGCGATCCAGAAGTACGCGCCGCAATACACGAACGAGCAGCTTGCCGACGCCGCCTTCCTGCGTACGGAACTCAGGAAGTTCGGCGTGGACACGAACCAGCCGGCGTTCCTGAACGCGGGCGTGGGCTCGCTCCAGCTGGCGCTCTTCGAAGAGACGGCCGAGTCGCAGCTGTGGGAGCCGACCTACATCATCGACTACCCGGTCGAAGTCTCGCCGCTCGCGCGCGCCTCGGACACGCTGCCGGGCATCACCGAGCGCTTCGAGCTCTTCATCACGGGCCGCGAGATCGCCAACGGCTTCTCGGAGCTCAACGATCCGGAAGACCAGGCCGCGCGCTTCAAGAAGCAAGTCGAGCAGAAGGACGCCGGCGACGAGGAAGCGATGTTCTACGACGCCGACTACATCCGCGCGCTCGAATACGGCATGCCTCCGACGGGCGGCTGCGGCATCGGCATCGACCGTCTGATCATGCTGCTCACGGACAGCGCAAGCATCCGCGACGTGATCCTCTTCCCGCACCTGCGTCGCGAAGACTAAGCGGAAGATTGCCTGACACGACGGGGCGCATGCGGTTCACGCCGTATGCGCCCCGTTTCTTTCGGGCCTCTGAGCACGCACGTTTGTAACCATCGGTAAAATCTGCCGACTAGCGCAGCGGCTGGGACGGGTACCCCAATTGCGCCAGGGTCGAAAACCGCGCTGAGCAACGCTGCGCGACGACCGCGCCCTCGGCGTCTGCGCGCGCTCACCGCGCGGGGTTACAAATTGAAACGCCCACCGACCTGGATTGGCTCAAACTGGGTCTCACACGAGAGCCAACTCTGCCAAAGACGGAGCCTGTCATGAACACCACCGATTCGACCACACCGAAACGCCGCCTCCATCCGCTGATCGCAACCGCGGCGGCAGCCGTCATCGTCGCGAGCCTGGCGGCCACCGCAGCCATCACCGGCGTTTTTCCGAAGGCTTCCAGCACCGCCGAACAGAGCGCCCAGGTTCAGACGGGGCAGACGGCCATGAAGACCTCACAGCCGCCGGTCGTCGACTCGACGAAGCCGGTCCAGGCCTCGCAATATGCGCAGAACGAGCAGAATGCGCCCGCCGAACCGCAGCCGGCCCCGGCACAGGCTCAACAGCAGGCGGCCGTGCCCGTCGCCCCGGCGCAGCAGTACGGTCAACAGCCCGGCCAGCCGCCGCAGCCGGCGCAGCAGCAATACGCGCAGGAAGCGCCGCCCGCGCAGCCCGCATGCTCGACGTGCGGCACGGTCGTCGCGATTTCCGAGGTCAAGCATGAAGGCCACGGCACCGGTATCGGCGCGGTAGGCGGCGCGGTGGCGGGTGGCGTGGTCGGCAACCAGTTCGGCTCGGGCAACGGCCGCACGGCCATGACGCTGCTCGGCGCACTGGGCGGCGGTTTCGCAGGCAACTCGGTCGAAAAACACCTGCGCAGCACGACGAGTTATTCGGTGCGCGTGCGCATGGAGAACGGCAAGACGCGCTACTTCACGTACCACGAGGCGCCGCCGTTCCAGCAAGGCGAGCGCGTGCGTGTGGAGAACGGCACGCTGGTCGCGGGTTGAACGCGCTGAAGCGGGCGCTGCGATAAAAAAGGCGATTTGCCGTCATGGCAAATCGCCTTTTTCTCGTCTCTTTGCCGGGCGTGCCGGAAATCAGTAGTCCGCGTCTTCGATCCACGCGGCCTGGATCGCTTCGAGAATCTTCTCGTTCGAGCGCTCGGGGTCGTCGTCGAAACCGTCGAGCTGGGTGATCCAGCGGTGCAGATCGGTGAAGCGCACGTATTGCGGATCCACTTCGGGATGGGTATCCGTCAAGGCCATCGCGATGTCTTGCGTATCGGTCCATTTCATGGCTGCGCACTCCTCCTGGTGTTCAGTGGCTCAGTGGTTTTCCTTCGCGTGGTTGATCGAGTAACGCGGAATCTCGACCACCAGGTCGTCGTTCTCGGGCACGATGGCCTGACACGACAGCCGCGACGTCGGCTCGAGGCCCCACGCCTTGTCGAGGAGATCGTCTTCGTCTTCCTCGGACGGCACGAGTGCATCGAAACCTTCGCGCACGATCACGTGACAAGTCGTGCAGGCGCACGACTTTTCGCATGCGTGCTCGATTTCGATGCCGTGTTCGAGCAGTGCGTCGCACACGCTCTCGCCCGGCCTGGCGTCGATGACCGCGCCTTCAGGGCACAGTTCGACATGGGGCAGCACCACGATTTGAGGCATTGTGATTTCCGTATCCAATAACTTTCATATCGGGCGCATGCCCCGCCTCCGACGGCGGCATGTGCCCATTCTACTGTCGGCGCGCGCCCAGCCACATCGGGAAAGCACGCACGCCTGCGCCGTTTGCTAACGACGCGTTTGCCTTTACGCTGTTGAGGCTGTAGCCGCGTCCTTGGGCGCGCGTTCAGCCGATCTCGTCGAGCTTCTTGCCCGCCAGCGCGCGCTTGATGCCCTTGTCCATCCGGCGCGCCGCAAACTCGTCGGTGCCTTCGGAGAGCGCCTTCGTCGCGGCTTCGATCGCGCCGGCGTCCTCGCCCTGCGCGAGTTGCGCCAGCGCGGCGATCAACGCGTCGACCTGCGCGCGCTCGCCTTCGTCGAGCAGTTCGCCATCGGCGCCCAAAGCGGCACTCGTCGCCTCGATGATGCGTTGCGCCTCGACCTGCGCCTCGCGCAACGCGCGGGCGCGCATGTCGACTTCGGCGGTCTTGAAGCTGTCTTCGAGCATGCGGGCCACGTCGTCGTCGGCGAGACCGTAGGACGGCTTCACCACCACCGAGGCTTCCACACCCGAGAGCTGCTCGCGCGCGAACACCGACAAGAGGCCGTCCGCATCCACCTGATAAGTCACGCGGATGCGCGCCGCGCCCGCCGCCATCGGCGGAATGCCGCGCAGTTCGAAACGCGCGAGCGAGCGGCAGTCGGCGACAAGCTCGCGCTCGCCCTGCACCACGTGAATCGCCATGGCCGTCTGGCCGTCCTTGAAGGTCGTGAAGTCCTGCGCACGCGCGACCGGAATGGTCGAATTGCGCGGGATGATCTTCTCGACGAGGCCCCCCATCGTCTCCACGCCGAGCGAAAGCGGAATGACGTCGAGCAGCAGCCAGTCGTCGTCGCCGCCGCGGTTGCCCGCGAGCAGGTCGGCCTGGATCGCCGCGCCGAGCGCGACGACCTGATCCGGGTCCAGATTCGTGAGCGGCGCCTGGCCGAAGTACTGCTCCACGGCACGCCGGATCACGGGCATGCGCGTCGCGCCGCCAACCAGCACCACGCCCTTCACGTCCTTCGCGGCCACCTTCGCGTCGCGCAGCGCCTTCTTCGTCGGCGTGAGCGTGCGCTGCACGAGCGTCTGCGTGAGCGCTTCGAAGCGCGGCTCGTCGATCGTCAGCGCGATTTGCCGGCCGCCCGACAGAGTCGCCTCGATGCGCGCCTCGGGCGCGCTCGAGAGCGCTTCCTTCGCATCGCGCACGCGGTCGAGCAGCAAACGGACGTCTTCGGGCGCGAGCGACGCGCGCTCGACGCCGGACTGCTCCAGCGCATAAGCAAAGAGCGCGTGGTCGAAATCGTCGCCGCCGAGCGCCGAATCGCCGCCGGCCGCCAGCACTTCGAACACGCCCTTCGTGAGCTTGAGAATCGACAGGTCGAAGGTGCCGCCGCCGAGGTCGTAGACCGCGTAGAGGCCTTCGGCGCCGTTGTCGAGCCCGTACGCAATCGCCGCCGCGGTCGGCTCGTTCAGCAGACGCAGCACGTTCAGGCCCGCGAGACGCGCGGCGTCCTTGGTCGCCTGGCGCTGCGCTTCGTCGAAGTAAGCCGGCACCGTGATGACCGCGCCCACGAGCTCGTCGCCGAGCGTGTCTTCGGCACGCTGGCGCAGCGTCGCGAGAATTTCCGCCGACACTTCGACGGGGCTCTTCACGCCATCGACAGTCTGGATCTGCACCATGCCCGGCGCGTCGACGAAGTCGTACGGCGCGTTGGCCGCGCCTTCGACATCGGACTTGCCGCGCCCCATGAAGCGCTTGACCGACACGATCGTGTTACGCGGGTCGGTGGCGGCTTGCGCCTTCGCCGTGCGGCCGATGCGGCGACCACCGTTGGCGAGATAGCGCACGACCGAGGGCAGCAGCACGTGGCCGTCTTCGTCGGGCAGCACGTCGGGCACGCCGCTGCGCACCGCGGCGACCAGCGAGTTCGTCGTGCCGAGGTCGATGCCGACGGCGAGTCGCCGCTGATGCGGCGCCGGCGCCATGCCGGGTTCGGAGATTTGCAGTAAGGCCATCTGTGTAATCTGCTTTTAAACCTGCTTTTTTACCTGGTAGGCGCAAGCGCCCGACATCCGTTTCAGCGCACGGCTTCAGCCCTCGAGCCGCTCGATCTGCGAATCGATTTCGCCCGCCACGCGCTCGATGAACATGAGCTGGCGCACCGCCTCGGCCGCGGGCTGGTTCGAGCCGCTGTCGAGCAGCGCCGCGAGCTTCGTGAAGCGCACGCGTTCGTCGTCGCGCAACTCGCCCGCGAGTGCGTCGAGCGCATCGACGTTCTTCGCGCCGACCGCGTCTTCGATCGCCTCGCGCCACTCCATCTGCTGCATGAGGAACGCGGGCTCCATCGCCGTGTTGTTCTCGGCGCCAACGTCGATGCCGCGCAGATGCAGCAGATACTTCGCGCGCTTGAGCGGATCGCGCAGCGTCTGATACGCCTCGTTCGTGCGCGTGGCCCATTGCATGGCGATGCGCTTTTGCGCCTCGCCTGCCGCGGCGAAGCGGTCGGGATGCACCTGCGCCTGCACCGTGCGGTAGGCATGGTCGAGCGCGTTCGCGTCGATCGCGAACTGCTCGGGCAGGCCGAACAGCACGAAGTGGCTGTCGGAGAGCGAGCGGGAAGGCGTGGAAGGCGTGCTCATCGGCTGGAACGTTCTTGTGGGGCTATGAGAGGCCGAGTGGGACTAACCGGCGGCCGTCAAAATCAAAAAGGCGGCACAGGCCGCCTTTTCACCGCTCGACGCGGGCTCAAACGCGGAAGGACTCGCCGCAGCCGCACTCGTCCTTCACGTTCGGGTTGTTGAACCGAAAGCCCTCGTTCAGGCCTTCGCGCACGAAGTCGAGCTGCGTGCCGTCGATATAGGCGAGACTCTTGGGGTCGACGATGACCTTCACGCCGTGGCTCTCGAAGATGTTGTCCTCGGGCGCGAGTTCGTCGACGTACTCGAGCTTGTACGCGAGGCCCGAGCAGCCCGTCGTGCGCACGCCAAGACGCAGGCCCACGCCCTTGCCGCGACGGGTCAGGTACTTTTGCACGTGCTGTGCCGCTTTTTCAGTCAACGTAATTGCCATAGCATCTTCGCCGCGCCTCGCGCCGCCGGTTGGACTTTCGCCTTGCCCGGCGTCGCGACGCAACCCTGCTGCATCCAGAATCGTTAGTCACAGAGCGCCGAACCTGCCGGTTCGACGCCGTCCTGCATCTACTGCGCCGCTGCGCTGCGCTTTACGCCGCGTCGGCCTTCGCTTCGGTCGTGTGACGCTGGCGATAGTCCGCAACCGCTGCCTTGATCGCGTCTTCCGCGAGAATCGAGCAGTGGATCTTCACCGGCGGCAGCGCCAGTTCTTCGGCGATCTGCGTGTTCTTGATGTCGAGCGCCTGGTCGAGCGTCTTGCCCTTCACCCACTCGGTCACGAGCGAGCTCGAAGCGATCGCCGAGCCGCAGCCGTAAGTCTTGAACTTCGCGTCCTCGATCACGCCGTCCGCGCCCACGCGGATCTGCAGCTTCATCACGTCGCCGCACGCCGGCGCGCCGACCATGCCGGTGCCCACTGCGTCGTCGTCCTTGGCGAACGAGCCGACGTTGCGCGGGTTTTCGTAGTGGTCCAGAACCTTGTCGCTATATGCCATGATCACACTCCTTCAATTCGTTGGCCGCGCTGCACGCAGTTGACTGCTCATTGCGCTGCGGCCGGTTCGTTTTCGCTGTTGACTGCGCTGCTTAAAGCCTCAGTGGGGCGTTAGTGCGCCGCCCACTGGATGGTCGACAGATCGATGCCGTCCTGATGCATTTCCCACAGCGGCGAAAGCTCGCGCAGCTTGGCGATCTTCGTCTTCAGCAGGTTGATCACATAGTCCACGTCCTGTTCGGTCGTGAAGCGGCCCACCGTGAAGCGGATCGAGCTGTGCGCCAGCTCGTCGTTGCGGCCGAGCGCGCGCAGCACGTACGACGGCTCGAGCGATGCGGAAGTGCACGCCGAACCCGACGAGACCGCCACGTCCTTCACCGCCATGATCAGCGACTCGCCTTCGACGAAGTTGAAGCTGATGTTCAGGTTGTGCGGCACACGCTGTTCCATGTCGCCGTTCACGTAGGTTTCGTCGATTTCCTTCAGGCCGCGCAGGAGCTTGTCGCGCAGCATGCGCACACGCTCGTTTTCCGTGGCCATCTCCTCGCGCGCGATGCGGAACGCTTCGCCCATGCCGACGATCTGGTGCGTGGCCAGCGTGCCCGAGCGCATGCCGCGCTCGTGGCCGCCGCCGTGCATCTGCGCTTCGATGCGCACACGCGGCTTGCGGCGCACGTACAGCGCACCGATGCCCTTCGGGCCGTAGGTCTTGTGCGCCGAGAACGACATCAGGTCGACCTTGAGCTTTTGCAGGTCGATGGGTGCCTTGCCCGTGGATTGCGCAGCGTCGACGTGGAAAATGACGCCCTTTTCGCGGCAGATTTCGCCGATCGTCGCGATGTCCTGGATCACGCCGATCTCGTTGTTCACGTGCATGACGGAAACGAGGATCGTGTCGGGGCGCAGCGCGGCCTTGAACGCTTCGAGGTCGATCAGGCCGTCGTCCTTCACGTCCAGATAGGTGACTTCGTAGCCTTCGCGCTCCAGTTCGCGGCAGGTGTCGAGCACGGCCTTGTGCTCGGTCTTCACCGTGATGATGTGCTTACCCTTGCTCTTGTAGAAGTGCGCGGCGCCCTTGATCGCGAGGTTGTCCGATTCGGTTGCGCCGGAGGTCCAGATGATCTCGCGCGGGTCGGCGTTGACGAGCGCGGCAACCTGCTCGCGCGCTTCCTCGACGGCGCGCTCCGCATCCCAGCCATAGGCGTGGCTGCGCGACGCCGGATTGCCGAACTGCTCGCGCAGATACGGAATCATCTTGTCCACCACGCGCGGGTCGACGGGGGTCGTCGCGCTGTAGTCCATGTAAATGGGCAGGTGGGGAATGTCGTTATTCATCTATCGCTCCGGGGAATCTTGTGTGCTGCGCTGTACTGTCTGTTTTGCAAACTGCGGCGTTCTGGCGGCGCCCGAAGGCCTTACGAGCCCGCCATGTTGAAGATCGAGTTCGGACCCAGCGGCATCGCCCTGACCGGCTCCACCGCCGGCGCCTCGGCGCGGCGGTCGCGCAGGACGGCGGGCGCGGCGCCTTCGCGGGCGCGCTGCTTGTCCACCAGATCCTTGAGCGACACCGAATCGAGGTACTCGACCATTTTCTGGTTCAGCGTCGACCAGAGTTCGTGCGTCATGCAGTGGCCGTCGTGCTGCTTGGTGCCTTCGCAGGCGCCCTTGCCGCCGCACTGGGTGGCGTCGAGCGGCTCGTCCACGGCGATGATGATGTCCGCGACGGTGACGTCCTCCGCGCGGCGCGCGAGGTTATACCCGCCGCCCGGCCCACGGACCGATTCGACGATTTCATGACGGCGCAGCTTGCCGAACAGCTGTTCGAGGTACGACAGCGAGATGTGCTGGCGCTGGCTGATACCCGCAAGCGTCACCGGGCCCTGCTCCTGGCGCAGCGCCAGGTCAATCATCGCCGTGACGGCGAAACGGCCTTTGGTGGTGAGTCTCATGATGTATGGGAACCGCAATTCTCGACAATTTTCGTCAAGTATAAATACATGACTAGTTTAGTCAAGTATCAATGTCGCGATTCGGGTTATTAGGTGCGCAGCGAAGCGCAAAAATGGCGCGATTTCTGCATTCGGCAGATTCGCGCCGCTCATTTCAATCGGCCAGTTGCGGACGCAACGCAGCGAGCAAGCCCGCGCATGCGGCCTCGCATTGATCGAGCACCGCTTCGAAACCTGCGTCGCCGCCGAAATAGGGATCGACCACCACGCGCGTTTCGGCCTGCGGCGCAAATTCCATCAACAGGCGGATCTTGTCGCGCTCGCTCGCCGGGCAGACGCCCTGAAGCGCGGTCACGTTGGCGTCGTCCATCGCGACGATCAGGTCGAAACGGCGAAAATCTTCGGCGGCGATCTGCCGGGCGCGCAGCGGCGCGAGATCGTAACCGCGCAGGCTGCCCGTGCGCTGGGCACGCTCGTCGGGCGCCTCACCGATGTGCCAGTCACCCGTGCCCGCCGAATCGACCTCGACGCGCCCCGCCAGTCCCGCCTCGCCGACGAGGCGCAGCATCACGGCCTCGGCCATGGGCGAGCGGCAGATATTGCCAAGACAAACGAAGCAGACGGAAACCTTTTTCATTCGTGGGGGCGGGGCAACGGCAGGCGTTCAGCGCGCGGCGGCGAATTTCAAATTATACAAAGCGCACGACGTACACGCCGCGCGGCGCGTTGTGGCGCCAGCGCAATCGTCAGATCGCGCTCGAGCGCGGCAGCGTGGCGATGCCGTTCATCGCCTTCACCGGCGTTTTGCCTTCGCTGCCCACGAGGCCATACGACACCGCGCGCGCGAGTTCTGCGGTGACCTGATCGGCGGCGAGCGGCATTTGCTGCTCGGCGGTCTTCCATGCATGGACCCATGCGATCACCGCGAGCGGCACGATCAGCGCCAGTGGCCAGTACACCGTTATTTTCTTTCTCATGATGCGACTCTCTATCGACTGTGAAGCGACAGGTGCGGACGCACTATCGCCAGTCGAGATGATATAGAGAGTCGCAATCAGGAAAAACCCGGTCCGAACGAACACACTGTTGCGCCAGCTTAAATAGTTGGCGAACTGGACTTGACCGTTGCGCGCGTGTCAGGCTTGTCCGGAGCGCTGGGTGGCGTCCAGATGCGTGTGCCGCGCCGCGTACAGTTCGCGAAACGTCCGGCCGACCGGCGCAGGCATGTCGCGACCGTTGGTCCAGCCGCGTGCGAATGGCAGCTTGCGAATGAGCCTCGTCTGCCCGCCCATGCGCTCGAGTACCCGCACGCCGAGTTTGGTGAGCAGCGCGTAGGCCGTCGGGTGAAGCGCGAGCCAGCCCCAGGCGGCAAGCGCCGCGCGCTCGCGCCACGGGCGCAGGTGCCGCTCCGTCTGCTTCTCGCGCAGTTTGCGCAGCAAGTCCGAAAGCGGGATGCCCACCGGGCAAACGCTATTGCACTCGCCGCACAGCGTTGCGGCCTGCGGCAGATCGAGCGTCTTTTCGATGCCGACGTAGCTTGGCGTGAGCACGGAACCCATCGGCCCCGGATAGACCCAGCCGTACGCGTGGCCGCCCACCTTCTGATAGACCGGGCAGTGATTCATGCACGCCCCGCAACGGATGCAGCGCAGCATCTCCTGGAATTCTCCGCCAATCAGGCCAGTGCGGCCGCCGTCTACGAGCACGACGTACATGTGCTCCGGGCCGTCCTGGTCCTCGGGGCCGCGCGGGCCCGTCAGAACCGAGAAGTAGTTCGACGTGGCCTGCCCCGTTGCCGAACGCGGCAACAAACGCATGGCGGTGGCGAGGTCCTCGAGCGTGGGCAGCACCTTCTCGATGCCCGTCACCGCCACGTGCACGCGCGGCATGACGGTGCACATGCCCTCGTTGCCCTCGTTGGTCACCAGCACGACCGAGCCCGTTTCCGCCACGAGGAAGTTGCCGCCCGTCACGCCCATGTCCGCCGAGAGAAAATGCGGGCGCAGGACTTCGCGCGCCTCGCGGGTCATGTCGGGAATTTCGGTCAGGCGCGGCTTGTCGTGCGTCTTCGCGAAGAGATCGGCGATCTCGTCTTTGTCCTTGTGGACGACGGGCGCAATGATGTGGCTCGGCGGCTCGCTGTCGTTGATCTGCAGGATGTACTCGCCCAGATCGGTCTCGATGGACTGCACGCCCATTTCCGCGAGCACGGTATTGAGCCGCATCTCCTCCGACACCATCGACTTGGTCTTGATGACCTTGCGCACGTCGTGGCGCCGCGCGATGTCCGCGACCAGCCTTGCAGCGTCTTGCGCCGTTTCCGCGTAGAGCACGGTCACGCCGCGCCGCGCCGCCTCGGTCTCGAACTGCTCGAGCCAGACGTCGAGATGGTCGAGCGCACGGTTGCGGCGCGCCTTGAGCGCCGCGCGCGTGGCGGGGAAATCGATTGCGGTGATCGCCTCGGCGCGCGCCGAGACGAACTTGGTCGAAAGTTTCTTGAGGTTGTGCTGCAGACGCTGATCGGCCAGCTTCTGACCGGCACGCGCCTTGAACTGCATCGATTGGACTTGCATGGCGTGAGGGCGTTGTTGAGCGGTGTTCGGCGAGGTCCGGGATCGAAGTCCGGGGCGATTCGCACATGCCGTGCAAAACGCACGGCAGTCAGCGGCGCTTCACACGTCGCCGGCCAGCACTTGTGCGATGTGCAGCACCCGAGTCGCGGTGTCGCCGGTGCGGCGCAAACGCCCTTCGATATTCAACATGCAGCCGAGGTCGCCGAGCACCAACGCGCCCGTGCCGCTCGCCTGCACATTCGCGCATTTTTCGTCCGCAATGGCCGTCGAGATGTCCCCATACTTCACCGCAAAGGTGCCGCCGAAGCCGCAGCAGTGCTCGCAGTCTTTCATCTCGCGCACTTCGATGCCGCGCTGGGCGAGCAACGCGCGCGGCTGCGCCTTGACCCCAAGCTCACGCAGGCCTGAGCACGAGTCGTGATATGTCACTGGTCCGTTGAACTCTCCTTGCGGCAGCGTGACCTTTGCGACGTTGACGAGGAAATCCGTGAGTTCGTAGACCCGCTCGCGCAACTTGCCATAGCGCGCCATCAATTCCGGATCGTCGCGAAACAGATCGCCGTAGTGCACGCGGACCATGCCGCCGCAAGACCCCGAAGGGACGACGAGATAGTCGAACTGCTCGAATTCGCGCAGCGTCTTTTCCGCGAGGTCACGCGCGATCGCGCGCTCACCCGAGTTGTAGGCCGGCTGGCCGCAGCAGGTTTGCGTAGGCGGCACGGCGACTTCATAGCCCGCCTGTTCGAGCAATTTGAGCGTCGAAAAGCCAATTTCCGGACGCATCGCATCGATGAGGCACGTGACGAACAAACCGACTCGCATGGAGACTCCTCGTTAAAACCGTCCCCGATTATCCGCTGTTTCGCCGCCATGACCAACGCCGGCCTGCATCACCCTCGCCGGTCGCCCTCGCCGGTCGCCCTCGCCGGTCGCCCTCGCCGGTCACCCTCGCCGGTCACCCTCGCCTGTCGCCTTCGCCGGTCGCGCGCGATGCCGCAGCGCAGCGCGAATCTCCGTCCCGGCGCTTACTTTTTTCACGATACGAGATACAATGCATTTTCCGCCTCACGTGTCAAACGAATCTGAACTCATGAGCGACACCCACCCAGATCCGAAGACCTCGATTCAGGTGATCGAGCGCATGATGCGCCTGCTGGACGCGCTGGCCGCCCACAGCGACCCTGTCAGCCTGAAGGAACTTGCGCAGCGCACCGAACTGCATCCTTCGACTGCGCACCGCATCCTGAACGATATGGTGAGTTGCCGTCTCGTCGACCGCTCCGATCCCGGCACCTACCGGCTTGGCATGCGGTTGCTCGAACTCGGCAACCTCGTGAAAGCGCGGCTTTCGGTGCGCGACGCGGCGCTCACGCCGATGCGCGAACTGCACCGTCTCACGGGCCAGACCGTCAACCTCTCCGTGCGCCAGGGCGACGAAATCGTCTATATCGAACGCGCCTATTCGGAGCGCTCGGGCATGCAGGTAGTGCGCGCGATTGGCGGCCGGGCCCCGCTGCACCTCACGTCGGTCGGCAAGCTCTTTCTGGCCGCCGACGAAGCGAACCGCGTGCGCGCCTACGCCACGCGCACCGGCCTGTCGGGCCATACGCGCAACAGCATTACCGACCTCGGACGCCTCGAGCGCGAACTCGCCCACGTCCGCCAGCAATTCTGCGCGCGCGACAACGAAGAGCTCGAACTGGGCGTGCGCTGCATCGCCGCCGGCATCTACGACGACACCGGCAAACTGGTGGCAGGTCTTTCGCTCTCGGCGCCCGCGGACCGCCTGCAGGACTCATGGCTCGGCCAGTTGAGCAAGACGGCGCTGACAATTTCGGAGTCACTGGGCTATCACCCAGAGCCCGCTGAAGGCAACGTGCAGCCGGCCTGAAGTCAGGGTGAAGGGCAATCAGGAAGAGCGAGAGGCGTGCCCTCCGCTTTTTTGGCTTGCTGACCGCCTCACGCGTCGACAAAGGACGAACAGCACGCGCCGGAAAACAAAACGCCCCGCGGTTGCGGGGCGTTCGTTGGGTAAATCCGGGACAGGCGCAGATCAGGTCCCGGCACCGCCTGCGTCGGCGCTCGTAATGCGCGGCTGCTGGTCGGCGCCGCCGTTGTCGAGCCACGTGCGCACGCGCGTGGCATCCGCGAAGCGCGAGTACTTGCCGCTCGAATCGAGCAAGACCATGATCACCGGACGATTGTGAATCGTCGTCTGCATGACGAGGCACTCACCCGCTTCGTTGATGAAGCCTGTCTTCTGCAGGCCGATGTCCCACGACGCATTGCGGACCAGGGCATTCGTGCTGTTGTAGGCGAGATTGCGCTTGCCCGTGAACACGTCGTAGCTGCGGTCGGTCGAGAACTGGCGAATCATCGGGTACTGGTAGGCCGCGTTCACCATCTTCACGAGATCACGCGCCGTCGAGACGTTGTGGCTCGTGAGCCCCGTCGAATTCTCGAAGTGCGTATCGGTCATGCCGAGCTGCTTTGCCTTCGCGTTCATCGCCGCGATGAACGCCGGACGGCCGCCCGGGTAATAGCGCGAGAGCGCCGCCGCCGCGCGGTTTTCCGACGCCATCAGCGCGATGTGCAACATGTCCTCGCGCGAGAGCACCGAGCCCACCGAAAGGCGCGAGCCCGTGTTCTTCTCGTAGTCGCGGTCTTCGTCCGTGACTTCGATCGGTTCCGAGAGCGATGCCTTCGAGTCGAGCACGACCATCGCGGTCATGAGCTTCGAGATCGAGGCGATGGGCACAACGGCGCGCGAGTTCTTGTCGAACAGCGGCTCGAGCGTGTTCTGGTCGACCACGTACGCAACGCCCGAGCGCAGCATCAGCGAGTCGGGCGTCTCGTGCAGACCGAACGCCTGACCAACGGTCGGCTGACGCGGTTCGAACGCGACACGGCGCACCGCCGAATGATGGCGGCCGTTCATCGTATAAGTGACACGGCGTTTTTTGGCCACCGGATGCGCATCGTCGTCCCTGGCGGCGACGGTACGGGCTGCGCCCGCCTTCTTGCTGGCCCTGGCCGTTTCCGGCTCGGCCTTCGCAACCTTCTTGGTGGCTTTTTTCGCCTTGGCCGTTTTGGCCGGCGCAGCGTCTTGCGACGCAGCAAAGGCGCCCTCAGGCGCCACGAGCGTCGCACTGATCGCGACGGAAACAGCAACCGACAATGCGGTGCTGATAACCGACGACGGCATCAGTGAGAACGACAGGAGCTTGTCGGATTTCATTAGTGTTCTTGATGGAGCGGCGGGATCGTTCGCCAAGTGTAGTAAAACCACGAAAAATTCGCAAATTGAAGCACTTATAGGCGCTCATTAAACCGAAGTATGACCTCCGATTGATCTGGCCAATGCACTTCCCGCATTCGATGGAGTCAGACAATTGCCTGGCCGCTCCTCTCCCCATGACGCCGCTTGCTGACAACGTTTGCGGCACACGCAAAATGCGCTTGCTGCGTTAACGGCGTTCGTCGCAGGAACTTGAACTGAGGAAAATACAGGTGAGATTTGTCTGACTACCGGCGCCGCCGTGCCGCGCGACGCGCGTTCGACCGCAATAGATCATTAACGTTCCATCCAGGAATTCGGTGCACGCACCCAGGTGAAATCCCATAGACGCGTCACGCGATCCATGCCGCATCTTGCCAGAAGCCGCGTTCGCGCGCTTGCACCACCCTGCGCGCGGCCTCGTTGAACTCGCCGCGAGCCCAGCGCAACGGGCATTGGCGCGTTGTCGCGGTTGCGCCATGCGCGAGGCATAAGTGTTTGTTTAATAATAAATTATCGACATTGTGCGACGCACCAAAAGGCCTTGACTTTCTTCCGGAGCATCCTAAAATTCAATCAATGTTGCGACGCACAAAGTGAGCGACAGAGCACCATCGCCGTGCCACTTACTTCAGGCGACCCACGAAGGCCGCCGACATACAGGAGCGTAAACATGAGTCTGCTGACCCCTGAGCAATTCGCCGCTGCCCAGAAAGCCAACCTCGAAACCCTGTTCGGCCTCACCGGCAAGGCGTTCGAAGGCGTGGAAAAGCTCGTCGAATTGAACCTTCAGGCCGTCCGCTCGAATCTGGCGGAATCGCAGGAACACGCCCAGCGCGCACTGTCTGTGAAGGACGCGCAGGAATTCCTGGCCCTGCAAACGAGCTACGCCCAGCCGCTGACCGAAAAGCTGCTGTCGTATGGCCGTCATGTGTATGAAATCGCCTCGGCCACCCAGGCTGAGTTCGCGAAGGTCGCCGAAGCCCACTACGAAGAGCAGAACCGCAAGGTTCAGTCGCTCGTCGACAACGTCGCGAAGAATGCGCCGGCCGGCTCGGAGACCGCAGTTGCCGTGATCAAGTCGGCCATCAACGCCGCGAACACGACCTACGAAACGGTCCACAAGGCCACGAAGCAAGCCGTGGAAATGGCGGAAAGCAACTTCAACGCCGCCACCGCTGCTGCGAGCAAGGCTGCCGCCCAGGCATCGCGCTCGGCTGCCGCTTCGGCCAAGAAGACGGTCTGAACGTTGTAGATCGAACCGGTGCGTGCGCTGAAGCAGCGGCGCACCGGGCGCCGGGCCTGAACGCTCCGGCATGCCGCGCGGCATGTCACTTGCCCGGTCGCCGACCGGGAATCTTTTTTACGCCCCGGCGCCTCTCGTAGCCCATACTGCAGAACCCAAAAGCAAACGGCGCACCCCTCGCGGAGTGCGCCGTTTTTTCATGCGCGCCGCACCGAGCGGCGCGGCACCGTCTTACTTCTTCTTCTGCGGCGGCAGGTCGGTACAGACGCCTTCGTACAGCTCGGCGGCCATGCCGATCGACTCGCCCAGCGTCGGGTGCGGGTGGATCGTCTTGCCGATGTCGGTCGCATCCGCGCCCATTTCCACCGCGAGGCAGACTTCGCTGATGAGGTCCCCCGCGTTCAGGCCGACGATGCCGCCGCCGATCACGCGATGCGTCTCTTCGTCGAAGATCAGCTTGGTGAAGCCCTCGTCGCGGCCGTTGGCGATCGCGCGGCCCGAAGCGGCCCACGGGAACACCGCCTTGCCGTACTTGATGCCTTCGGCCTTGCACTGGTCTTCGGTCTTGCCGGCCCACGCCACTTCCGGATCGGTGTAGGCCACCGAAGGAATCTGCAGCGCGTCGAAGTACGCCTTCTCGCCGTGCGCCGCTTCCGCCGCCACGTGGCCTTCATGCACGGCCTTGTGCGCGAGCATCGGCTGGCCGACCACGTCGCCGATCGCGAAGATGTGCGGCACATTGGTGCGCATCTGCTTGTCGACTTCGATGAAGCCGCGATCCGTCACCGCCACACCGGCCTTGTCCGCGCCGATCTTCCTGCCGTTGGGCGAGCGGCCCACGGCGACCAGCACGAGGTCGTAGCGCTGCGGCTCGGCCGGGGCCTTCTCGCCCTCGAACGAGACGTAAATGCCGTCGTCCTTCGCCTCGGCCTTTGTCGTTTTGGTCTTGAGCATGACGTTCGCGAAGCGCTTCGCGTTGTACTTCTCCCAGACCTTCACGAGATCGCGGTCCGCGCCGGCCATCAGGCCGTCGAGCATTTCCACGACGTCGATCTGCGCGCCGAGCGTTGCGTAGACAGTCGCCATTTCCAGACCGATGATGCCGCCGCCGATCACGAGCATCTTCTGCGGAATCTGGCGCAGTTCCAGCGCGCCGGTCGAATCGACCACGCGCGGATCTTCCGGCATGAACGGCAGCTTCACGGCCTGCGAGCCCGCAGCGATGATCGCCTGCCTGAACTTGACGATCTTCTTGCCGTTTTCGCCCACCACTTCCATGTGGTTCGGATCGAGGAACGCGCCCACGCCCGTCACGACTTCGACCTTGCGCGCCTTCGCCATGCCGGCGAGACCGCCCGTGAGCTTCTTCACCACGCCCGACTTGAAGTCGCGCAGGCGGTCGAGGTCGATCTGCGGCTTGCCGAACGTGATGCCGTGCGAGCCGAGCGCTTGCGCTTCGTCGATCACGAGCGCCGTGTGCAGCAGCGCCTTCGACGGAATGCATCCCACGTTCAGGCACACGCCCCCAAGCGTCGAATAACGCTCGACCAGCACGGTCTTCATGCCGAGGTCGGCGGAGCGGAACGCCGCCGAGTAGCCGCCGGGGCCCGCGCCGAGCACGAGCATGTCGCATTCGACGTCGGCGCTGCCGCTGAAGCTGCCAGCTTGCGGCGCCGCGGTTTTGGAAACTTCGGCGGCCTTCGGTGCCTCGGCGGCCTTCGGCGCTTCAGCGGCCTTGGGCGCTTCGGCCTTCGGTGCGGCCGCGCCCTCAGCGGCTTCGACCAGCGCGATCACGGTGCCTTGCGACGCCTTGTCGCCGGCCTTGATCTTCACTTCCTTGACGGTGCCCGCGACGTCGCTGGGCACTTCCATCGTGGCCTTGTCCGACTCGAGCGAGAGCAGCGTCTGCTCCTTCTCGATGACGTCGCCCGCCTTGATATTGACTTCGATGACGTCGATATCCTTGAAGTCGCCGATATCCGGCACTTTCACTTCGACGAGACTCATGGTGTCCCCTACCCCTAAAGGAAGACCGGCCGCGCCTGCCGCAGCGCGCACGTCATGGACGCGCGGCGCGGCGGCGCGAGCCGGTCAAATCGGTTTTACAGAATCACGCGGCGGAAATCGCCGAGGATCGAAGCGAGGTACGCATTGAAGCGCGCGGCAGCCGCGCCGTCGATCACGCGGTGATCGTACGAGAGCGACAGCGGCAGCGTGAGGCGCGGCACGAACTGCTTGCCGTCCCACACCGGCTTCATCGCGCTCTTCGACAGGCCGAGGATCGCCACTTCCGGTGCGTTGATGATCGGCGTGAAATGCGTGCCGCCGATGCCGCCGAGCGACGAGATCGAGAAGCAGCCGCCCTGCATCTGGTCCGGCTTGAGCTTGCCTTCGCGCGCGAGCTTCGAAAGCTCGGCCATTTCCTTCGCGATGTCGACGAGGCCCTTCTTGTCCGCGTCGCGGATCACCGGGACGACGAGGCCGTTCGGCGTGTCGGCGGCAAAACCGATGTGGTAGTACTGCTTGAAGACGAGGTTGTCGCCGTCGAGGCTCGCGTTGAACGCCGGGAACTTCCTGAGCGCCGCGACGCAGGCCTTGATGACGAACGCGAGCATCGTGAACTTCACGCCCGCCTTCTCGTTTTCCTTGTTCAGCTGCACGCGCAGCGCTTCGAGATCGGTGATGTCCGCTTCGTCGTTATTCGTGACGTGCGGGATCATGACCCAGTTGCGGTGCAGGTTCGCGCCCGAGATCTTCTTGATGCGCGAGAGCGGCTGCGTGTCGATCGGGCCGAACTTCGTGAAGTCGATCTTCGGCCAGGGCAGCAGGTTCAGGCCCGCGCCGCCACCGGCCGGCGCGGCGGCAGCGGGAGCCGCGAGCGCACCCGCCATCACGCCCTTCACGAACGCGGTGACGTCGTCCTGGGTGATGCGGCCCTTCGGACCCGTACCCGTCACGCGGCCAACGTCCACGCCGAGTTCGCGCGCGAACTTGCGCACGGACGGCGAGGCGTGGCTCGGACGGCGCGTGCCGCCTTCGCCCGCCGGAATGATCGGCGCCTGCGCGAGTGCAGACGGTGCGGCAGGCGCGGGCTTGGCCGCGGCGGGTGCAGGCGCGTCCGACGGCTCTTCGACCGGCGCCTTCTGCGCGGGTGCGGCAGGCGCCGCTGCACCTTCCGCTTCGACCACGACGATCTCGGTGCCTTCCGACACGTTATCGCCGACCTTGACCTTGATTTCCTTGACGACACCGGCCACCGGGCTCGGCACGTCCATGGTCGCCTTGTCCGACTCGAGCGTGACGAGCGACTGCTCCTTCTCGACGCGGTCGCCGACCTTCACGCCGATCTCGATGACCGGCACGTCCTTGTAGTCGCCGATGTCCGGGACCTTGACCGTCTGCACGCCGCCGCTCGCGGCAGGCGCTGCGGCCGGGGCCGGCGCGGCAGCCTGCGCGGGCGCGGCGGCAGGCGCGGCCTGCTCTGCCTTCGCGGCGGAAGCGGGAGCGGCGGGCGCAGCGGCTGCGCCGGCGCCGTCCAGCACCAGTACGAGCGAGCCTTCCGACACGTTGTCGCCGACCTTGACCTTCACTTCCTTGACCGTGCCCGACGCCGGGCTCGGCACATCCATGGTCGCCTTGTCCGACTCGAGCGTGATGAGGGACTGCTCTTTTTCGACGGTATCGCCCGCCTTCACCAGCACCTCGATCACAGGGATGTCCTTGTAATCGCCGATGTCCGGCACCTTGACTTCGATCGCTTGACTCATTGTTAGTGTCTCCGGGGCCGCATACGACACGCCTCCCCGCTTCGGGGAGGCGCGCATGCCATGCACAGGGGTGATGGGTTAGACGGTCATCGGGTTGGGTTTGGACGGATCGAGGTTGTATTTGGCGATCGCCTCGCCAACCACCTTGCGCTCGATCTTGCCTTCGTCCGCGAGCGCGCCCAGCGCCGCAACCGTGGTCCAGTAACGATCGACTTCGAAGAAGTGACGCAGCTTCTCACGCGTGTCCGAACGGCCGAAGCCGTCAGTGCCGAGCACCACGAACTTGCGCGGCACCAGACCGCGGATCTGGTCGACCAGGGCGCGCACATAGTCGGTCGAAGCGATGACCGGACCTTGCGTATCCTTGAGCAGCTTTTCGACGTGCGATTCGCGGCGCGGCTCGCTCGGGTGCAGCAGGTTCCAGCGCTCGACTTCGTGCCCTTCGCGCGCGAGTTCGGTGAAGCTCGGCACGCTCCAGAGGTCGGCTTCGACGCCCCAGTCGTTCTTCAGCAGGTCCGCGGCGGCGATCACTTCGTTGAAGATCGTGCCTGCGCCCATGAGCTGCACGCGCGGCGCGCTCTTGACAAATGCGGCGTTCGCGTCTGCCTTGCGGAACGAATACATGCCCTTGATGATGTCCGCCGCCACGCTTTCCAGGCCTTGGCCCTGCGGGATCGCCGGGTGCTCGTAGTTCTCGTTCATCACCGTGACGTAATAGAACACGTCTTCCTGGTCCTGCACCATGCGGCGCAGACCGTCCTGCATGATGACCGCGAGTTCATAGCCGAACGTCGGGTCGTAGCTGACGCAGTTCGGCACCGAAGCCGCCCACAGGAGCGAGTGGCCGTCTTCGTGCTGCAGACCTTCGCCGTTGAGCGTCGTGCGGCCCGCCGTGCCGCCCAGCAGGAAGCCGCGCGAACGCATGTCGCCTGCGGCCCAGGCCAGGTCGCCGATACGCTGGAAGCCGAACATCGAGTAGAAAATGTAGAACGGGATCATGATCTCGCCGTGCGTCGAGTACGACGTCGCAGCTGCGATCCAGTCCGACATGCCGCCGGCTTCGTTGATGCCTTCCTGCAGGATCTGACCGGTTTCCGATTCCTTGTAGAACATCAGCTGGTCGGAATCTTCCGGCACATACTTCTGGCCTTGCTGATTCCAGATACCGATCTGGCGGAACAGGCCTTCCATACCGAAGGTACGCGACTCGTCCGGCACGATCGGCACGACGCGCTTGCCGAGCGCCTTGTCCTTGAGGAGGATGTTCAGGATCCGCACGAACGCCATCGTCGTGGAGATCTCGCGGCCTTCGCCCGTGCCCTTGAGCAGCGGCTCGAATGCGTCGAGCACCGGCACCGGCAGCGACTCGGCCTTCTGGCGGCGAGCCGGCAGGTAACCGCCGAGGTCCATGCGCTTCTGGCGCATGTACTCGAGTTCCTTCGAGCCTTCCTCGAACGTGAGATACGGCACGTCGACGATCTGCTCGTCCGTGATCGGCAGGCGGAACTGGTCGCGGAACTTCTTGAGCTGATCCACCTGCATCTTCTTCTGCTGGTGGGTGATGTTCATGGCCTGGCCGGCTTCGCCCATGCCATAGCCCTTGATCGTCTTCGCGAGAATGACGGTCGGCTGGCCCTTCGAGTTCGAAGCTTCGTGGAACGCCGCGTAGATCTTGTGCGGATCGTGGCCGCCGCGGTTCAGGTTCCAGATGTCGTCGTCGGACCAGTCGGCGACCAGCGCCTTCAGTTCAGGCGTGTTGAAGAAGTGCTCGCGCACGAACGCGCCCGACTCCGACTTGTACGTCTGGTACTCGCCGTCGACCACTTCCATCATGCGGCGCATCAGCGCGCCCGACTTGTCGCGTGCGAAGAGCGCGTCCCAGCGCGATCCCCAGATGACCTTGACGACGTTCCAGCCGGCGCCGCGGAACTCGCTTTCGAGTTCCTGGATGATCTTGCCGTTGCCGCGCACCGGACCGTCGAGACGCTGCAGGTTGCAGTTGATGACGAACACGAGGTTGTCCAGACGCTCGCGCCCGGCCATGCCGATCGCGCCGAGCGATTCCGGCTCGTCCGTTTCGCCGTCGCCGAGGAACGCCCAGACCTTGCGGCCGTCGGTCCTGGCGATGCCGCGCGCCTGCAGGTACTTCATGAAGCGCGCCTGGTAGATCGCCATGATCGGGCCGAGACCCATCGAGACGGTCGGGAACTGCCAGAAGTCCGGCATGAGCCACGGGTGCGGGTACGACGAGATGCCCTCGCCGCCCACTTCCTGGCGGAAGTTGTCGAGCTGCTTTTCGGTCAGGCGGCCGAGCAGGAACGCGCGCGCGTAGACGCCCGGCGACGAGTGGCCCTGCACGAACACGAGGTCGCCGCCATGCTCGGCGGAAGGCGCGCGCCAGAAGTGGTTGTAGCCGACGTCATAAAGCGTGGCCGCCGATGCGAACGAAGCGATGTGGCCGCCCACGTTCGTGTGCTTGCCCGCGCGCAGCACCATGGCCATGGCGTTCCAGCGCGTGTACGAGCGGATGCGGTGTTCGATGTCCTGGTCGCCCGGGTTCCTGGCCTGGTTGGCGACAGGGATCGTGTTGATGTACGGCGTGTTCGCCGAGAACGGCAGATGCTCGCCATGCACGCGGGCGAATTCGATCTGCTTTTCGATCAGGTAGTGGGCACGATCGGGGCCGACAGTCGAAATGACGCCGTCCAGCGCTTCAAGCCATTCGGCGGTTTCCTGGGGATCCTCGTCCTTGTCGGCGGCAACGTACTTGAGGACTTCGTCGGGTACAGCGGACATGCTCGTCTCCTGGATGTAGGGGAACGCTGTTGATCGGACCATGCGGACGGCGACGCTTGAGACGTGACCGGGCCAACCGCAGCAGCTTCGGGGCGATTGTAATGACCCCCCTGACCATCGCGCAACAAAATTTTCGAATTGCGAGATGTGATTTTATAATGTGAAAAATTGGTGCAGCGCACGCTTAATCGTTCGCGCCCCTGGGCCGATAACGGCCAGTTTGCACCTGTTTATCGGCGATTTACGGCTTTTTTCGCGGCATTTCCGTGTCTTACGCTGAGCTACAATCCTTGCCATGTTGACCGAACGGCTTTTCGCACGCTCGGCGCGGCCGCCCGGAACGCCCGGCGAGTCGTCGCCATCCCGCTGGCACCACGGACCCTGGTGGTCGAATTCCTATTTGCTGACGCCGCTCCTGTCGATCCTCGTGTTCCTGATCGTCATGAGCCTGATCTTGTGGAGCCTGAACCGGCGCGAGCAACAGCAGCAGGAAGACACGCTCTACCGCAACGTCGCCTGGGCCCAGCAGCAGATCCGGCTTTCCATGACAGGCGCGCAGGAGCAGCTGCAGGCGCTCGCTCGCGACCTGGCCTCGGGCCACAGCGATCCGCAGTTTTTCCAGACGTCCACCACGGACATCATGCAGGGCCATCCGGAGATCCTCTATCTCAACTGGTACACAAGCCAGGAGGAGCCGCGCTGGCCCAACACGGCGATGCCCGTATTCGGCCAGCGCCTCGCGAAGCCCAACGACGCGCAAATGGACGAGGCCGTGAAGGCCGCCTTCGCCGAGGCGCGCGCCACGCGCCGCCAGGTGTATTCGCCGCTTATTTATGACGACGTCGGCAATGGCTACATCACGCTGCAGACGCCGGTATACCGCGATCGCGACTTTCTTGGGTCGATTGCGGCCGTGTTCTCGGTCGAAGGCATCCTGAAGCACGACATCCCGCCCGAGCTGTCGGCCAAGTACAAGATTTCGATTCTCGACGCGAATAACCGCGAGCTCGCCACCACCTCGACGCGCCCGCGCCTGCCGCGCGACGTCTATTACGACCTGCCGCTCGACCCGCCTGGCCAGGGCATTTCGGTGCGCGTGTACTCGTATCCGCAGATGACCAACTTCACGAACAACACGCTCGTGTGGCTGGTCGCGGGGCTGTCGTGTTTCGTGCTGTGGAGCCTCTGGAGCCTCTGGAAGCACACGCGCCAGCGCTTCGAGGCGCAGCAGGCGCTCTACGCGGAGGCGTTCTTCCGCCGCGCGATGGAAAACTCGGTGCTGATCGGCATGCGCGTGCTCGACATGCACGGCCGCATCACGCACGTGAATCCGGCGTTCTGCCGCATGACCGGCTGGGACGAAAGCGACCTCGTGGGCAAGAACGCACCGTTCCCCTACTGGCCACGCGACGCCTATCCCGAAATGCAGCGCCAGCTCGACATGACGCTGCGCGGCAAGGCGCCCTCATCGGGGTTCGAGCTGCGCGTGCGCCGCAAGGACGGCTCGCAGTTCCACGCGCGGCTCTATGTCTCGCCGCTGATCGACAGCTCGGGACGCCAGACGGGCTGGATGTCGTCGATGACCGACATCACGGAGCCCAAGCGCGCACGCGAAGAACTCGCCGCCGCGCACGAGCGCTTCACCACCGTGCTCGAAAGCCTCGACGCCGCCGTCTCGGTGCTCGCCGCCGACGAAGCCGAGCTGTTGTTTGCGAACCGCTACTATCGCCACCTCTTCGGCATCCGCCCGGACGGCCATCTGGAACTCGCGGGCGGCGGCGGCTTCGATTCGGCGAGCGCCTCCTCGGACTCGATCGACATGGTCGACGCCTTCGCCGGCCTGCCCGCCACCGCGCTCACCGAGAGCACGGCGGATGCGCAGGAGGTCTACGTCGAAAGCATCCAGAAGTGGTTCGAAGTGCGCCGCCAGTACATCCAGTGGGTGGACGGCCACCTCGCGCAGATGCAGATCGCGACCGACATCACCACGCGCAAGCAGGCGCAGGAACTGGCCCGCCAGCAGGACGAGAAGCTCCAGTTCACGAGCCGCCTGATGACGATGGGCGAAATGGCCTCGTCGCTCGCGCACGAGCTGAACCAGCCGCTCGCCGCGATCAACAACTATGCCTCGGGCACCGTCGCGCTCGTGAAGTCGGGCCGCGCCGCGCCCGATAACCTGCTGCCCGTGCTCGAGAAAACGGCGCAGCAAGCCGTGCGCGCGGGCATGATCATCAAGCGCATCCGCGAGTTCGTGAAGCGCTCCGAGCCCAAGCGCCAGGCTACGCGCGTGGCCGACATCGTCGCCGACGCGGTGGGCCTCGCCGAGATCGAGGCGCGCAAGCGCCGCATCCGCATTGTGACCGACATGCGCTCGCGCATGCCCGTGATCTACGTCGATCCGGTGCTGATCGAACAAGTGCTCGTCAATCTCCTGAAGAACGCTGCCGAAGCCATGGCCGAAGCGCGCCCGAATGCGATCGACCCGGTGATCCGCGTGATCGTGAAGCGCGAAGGCGGCAACGTGTGCATCAGCGTGGTCGATCAGGGCCCCGGCGTCGACGAAGCCACGGCCGAGCGCCTCTTCGAGCCCTTCTACAGCACCAAGTCGGACGGCATGGGCATGGGCCTGAACATCTGCCGCTCCATTATCGAATCGCATCGCGGGCGTCTCTGGGTGGTCAACAACGTCGAATCCGACGGCCACATCAGCGGCGCAACGTTCCATTGCAGTCTGCCCATCGGCGAATCGGACACCCCCTCGCGGAACACCGACGAACCGACTCCACAAACCGTTACGGGAGAGCCATGAACAGCCCAGTCACCACCCAGGAAACCGTCTTTGTTGTCGATGACGACGAGGCCGTACGAGACTCCCTGCGTTGGCTCCTCGAAGCGAACGGCTACCGCGTCCAGTGTTTCAACAGCGCGGAGGAGTTCCTCGAGGCATACCAGCCGGCGCAACAGGCCGGGCAGATTGCCTGCATGATTCTGGACGTGCGCATGCAAGGCATGAGCGGCCTTGAACTGCAGGAACGTCTGATCGCGGAAAACGCCTCGCTGCCGATCATCTTCGTGACGGGCCACGGCGACGTGCCGATGGCCGTCTCGACCATGAAGAAGGGCGCGATGGACTTCATCGAAAAGCCGTTCGACGAAGCCGAGCTGCGCAAGCTGGTGGAGCGCATGCTCGACAAGGCGCGCAACGAAAGCACCAACGTCCAGCAACAGCGCGCGGCCGCCGAGCGTCTCGGCAAGCTCACGGCGCGCGAGCACCAGGTGCTCGAGCGCATCATCGCGGGCCGCCTGAACAAGCAGATCGCCGACGATCTCGGGATCAGCATCAAGACGGTGGAGGCGCACCGCGCCAACATCATGGAGAAGCTCAACGTCAACACGGTCGCCGACCTGTTGCGTCTCGCGCTTTCCAACAAGCCGCAACAGGCGCAGCAGTAAGCGCGTCTTTCCCCGGCAGCATGCGCGCGCGCCACGGCCCGCGAATGCTGCCGGCGGCGTCTCGCCGCGACTCTCTTCCCTCGTGTATTGCCCCCTCCTCGTCCGTTCAGGCCGGAGCACGCCCGCCGCGCGGGTATAATGTCGGCCTTCGAATGGCGCCCGCCCCATGCGCGCCAGCGCTCGAGCCTGAACAGGCCTGAACGAGCCCGCATTGCCCACTCTCGACCCCGACCGACCATGACTGCCACTATCATCGACGGCAACGCCCTCTCCAGGAAACTGCGCGCGCAAGTCGCCACGCGCGCTGCAGCCCTCACCGCCCGCGGCCATCAGCCGGGACTCGCCGTCGTGCTGGTCGGCGACAATCCGGCGAGCGAAGTCTACGTGCGCAACAAGGTCAAGGCCTGCGAAGACAACGGCCTCTACTCGTCGTACGACCGCTATCCCGCATCGCTTTCCGAAGCCGACCTGCTCGAGCGCATCGACGAGTTGAACCGCGACCCGAAGATCGACGGCATTCTCGTGCAGTTGCCGCTGCCGAAGCACATCGACAGCCACAAGGTGATCGAAGCCATCGCGCCCGAAAAGGACGTCGACGGCTTTCACGTCGCCAACGCGGGCGCGCTCATGACCGGCCAGCCGCTCTTTCGCCCCTGCACGCCCTATGGCGTGATGAAGATGTTCGAGGAATACAGGATCCCGCTCGAAGGCGCGAACGCCGTGGTGATCGGCCGCTCGAACATCGTCGGCAAGCCGATGGCGCTCCTGCTGCTCGAAAAGGGCGCGACGGTCACGATCTGCCACAGCAAGACGCGCGACCTCGCGAAGCACACGCGCGACGCGGACATCGTGGTCGCCGCGGTGGGCAAGCGCAACGTGCTGACCGCCGACATGGTCAAGCCCGGCGCGACCGTGATCGACGTGGGCATGAACCGCGACGACAACGGCAAGCTCTGCGGCGACGTCGATTTCGCGGGCCTGAAGGACGTGGCCGGCTTCATCACGCCGGTGCCGGGCGGCGTCGGCCCGATGACCATCACGATGCTCCTCGTGAACACGATCGAAGCGGCGGAGCGCGCGGCAGGCGCGTAAGCCACACGCGGCGACGCGTCGCGGCATGACGTTCCCGAAGCGGTCCATCACGGGCCGCTTTCTTTTTGTGGCGCCGCCCGCTCGCGCGGCGACAGCCGCGATTGCGCCACCGCCCCCCCGACATCTGTTAATTTGCTCGGATAACCCGGTTGGAAAGCGCGCCTCGCGCCCCAATACTCTGGCAATCGGGCGCGCGCATGCGGCGCCCCGGTCCCCTAACCCGCGACAGACAGGAACAGGAAGCATCATGGCTACTACCCCCTCCGACAATCCGCTCCTCGACTTCACCGGACTGCCGCGCTTTGGCGAAATCCGCCCCGAGCACGTCACGCCCGCGCTCGACGTCCTGCTCGCGAACGCGAAGGCCGCGGTCGAACGCGCCGCGCAACCCATGACGCCCGCGCAATGGAGCGACGTGGTCGAGCCGGTCGAACGCGCCAGCGAGCCGCTTTCGCGCGCCTGGGGCGTGGTTGGCCATCTGAACGCCGTCGCCGACACGCCGGAACTGCGTGCCGCCCACGGCGAGAACCTGCCGCGCGTGACGGAATTCTGGTCGAGCGTCGGCCAGAATCTCGAGCTTTTCAGGAAGTACAAGGCCATCACGAATCACAACTCGTTCGAGCTGCTCTCGGGCGAGCGCAAGAAGATCCTCGACAATTCGCTGCGCGACTTCCGCCTCTCCGGGGCCGAATTGCCCGAAGACCAGAAGCCGCGCTTCGCCGAACTGCAGGAGCGCCAGGCCGCACTCGCCAAAGCCTTCTCCGACCATGTGCTCGACGCGACCAATGGCTACGCGTTCTACGCAACCAAAGAAGCCGATCTCGCGGGCCTGCCCGAGGACGTGATCGCCGCCGCGCGCGAAGCCGCCGAGCGCGAGAACAAGGAAGGCTGGAAGTTCACGCTGCACTTCCCCTCGTACTTCCCGGTGCTGCAGTACTCGGAAAACCGCGCGATGCGCGAGACGATGTACCGCGCCTACGTCACGCGCGCGTCCGAACTCGGCCCCGTCTACGGCGGCGGCAAGGCCGAATGGGACAATACGGCGATCATCGAGGAGCAACTGAAGCTGCGCGCCGAAGAAGCGCAGATGCTCGGCTACAACAACTTCGCCGAAGTCTCGCTCACGCCGAAGATGGCGGAAACGCCGGCCCAGGTGATGAGCTTCCTCGAAGACCTCGCCACGCGCGCCCGCCCGCACGCCGAAAAGGACTGGGAAGCGCTGCGCGAATTCGCCGCGAGCGAACTGGGCCTCACGCAGATCGAGCCGTGGGACATGGCGTTCGCCGCCGAGCGTCTGCGCCAGAAGCGCTACTCGTTCTCGGAGAACGAGGTGAAGCAGTACTTCCCGGAAGACTTCGTGCTGCAGGGACTGTTCAAGGTCACGGAAACGCTCTTTGGTGTGCGCATCCGCCCGGACAGCGCGCCGGTATGGAATCCCGATGTGCGTTTCTTCCGTGTGGAAAACGCGGACGGCACGCTCGTCGCGCAGTTCTATCTCGACCTCTACGCACGTGAAGGCAAGCGCGGCGGCGCATGGATGGACGACGCCCGCTCGCGCCGCAAGCTCGAAGGCAATGGCGTGCAAACGCCCGTCGCGTATCTCACGTGCAACTTCTCGGCGCCGGTGGGCGGCCGCCCCGCGTGCTTCACGCACGACGAAGTCATTACGCTCTTCCACGAGTTCGGCCACGGCCTGCACCACATGCTCACGCGTGTGGACGAACTGGGCGTGTCGGGCATCAACGGCGTGGAGTGGGATGCCGTCGAACTGCCCTCGCAGTTCATGGAAAACTTCTGCTGGGAATGGGACGTGGTGCGCGAAATGAGCTCGCATGTCGAGACCGCCAGGCCGCTGCCGCGCGAACTCTTCGACAAGATGCTCGCCGCGAAGAACTTCCAGAGCGGTCTCGGCACGCTGCGCCAGATCGTATTCTCGATGTTCGACATGGCGCTGCACGTGGACTTCGACGCTTCGAAGGGCAAGAGCGCGAACGACCTGGCGCGCGAGATCAACGAGCGTTACCACGTGATTCCGCAGGCGCCGTTCTCGCGCTGGCCGAACACGTTCAGCCATATCTTCGCGGGCGGCTACGCGGCCGGCTACTACAGCTACAAGTGGGCCGAAGTGCTTTCCGCCGATGCCTATGCCGCCTTCGAGGAAGCCGCGCAAGCCGCGAAGTCGAGCGTGCTCGACGAAGCGACCGGCACGCGCTACCGCAAGGAAATTCTGGAGGTGGGCGGCAGCCGCCCGGCGATGGAGTCGTTCAAGGCCTTCCGCGGCCGCGAGCCGAACATCGACGCGCTGCTGCGCCACAACGGCATGGAGCAGCCGCCGGCACAGCAATGACCGTGTGACTCGCTCGTAAGCGATCCCAACTAAAACCGCGCATGGGTGTGCAACCCATGCGCGGTTTTTTATCGCCTCGCGTTTTATCGATGCAGCCTGAAATCGACGCTTGGCGGCCGTCCGTCGAGCGAGAGCGCCGCGCGCTGCGCGGGCTGCCGGCTCACCACCCTGCCCCGGCTCACGACCGCCACGCGCGCCGCGCGCAGCCGGATCGCCTCGACGGGATCGCGCGCGTCGAGCACCACGAGGTTCGCCGCGCAGCCGAGCGCGACGCCGTAGCCTTCCAGGCCGAGGATCGCCGCGGCATTCACGGTCACCGCGTCGAAGCAGGCGCGCGAGGCGCCGGTGCCCGTCATTTGCGCGACATGCAGGCCCATGTGCGCGACTTCGAGCATGTCGCCCGAGCCGAAGCTGTACCACGGGTCCATCACGCAGTCGTGGCCGAACGCGACGGTCACGCCTGCCGCCATCAACTCGGGCACGCGCGTCATGCCGCGGCGCTTGGGGTAGGTATCGGCGCGCCCTTGCAGCGTGATATTGATGAGCGGATTCGCAATCGCCGCGACACCGGACTCGCGCATGAGCGGGATCAGCTTGCTCACGTAGTAGTTGTCCATCGAATGCATCGACGTGAGATGCGAGCCGGCCACGCGCCCATGCATGCCCAGCCGGTGCGTTTGCGCCGCGAGCGTTTCGATGTGGCGCGAGAGCGGGTCGTCGGATTCGTCGCAATGCATGTCCACGCGCAGGCCCTTGTCGGCGGCGAACTCGCAGAGCAGGCGCACCGATTCGGCACCTTCGGCCATCGTGCGCTCGAAGTGGGGAATGCCGCCCACCACGTCAACGCCCATCGCGATCGCGCGCTTGAGATTGTCGAAGGCACCGGGGCTGCGCAATACGCCATCCTGCGGAAACGCCACGAGCTGAAGATCGAGATACGGCGCGACGCAGCGCTTCACTTCGAGCAGCGCTTCGACCGCGAGCAGCCGCGCGTCGCACACATCGACGTGCGAGCGGATCGCGAGCAGTCCGCGCGCAACGGCCCAGTCGCAGTACTGCAGCGCGCGCTCGACGAGCGCCTCCTGCGTGAGATGCGGCTTGAGCTCGCCCCACAGCGCGATACCCTCCAGCAGCGTGCCCGACGCGTTCACGCGCGGCAGGCCATACGAGAGCGTGGCGTCCATGTGAAAATGCGCGTCGACGAACGGCGCGCTCACGAGCGCACCCGCGGCATCGATCTCCTCGCGCGCTGCCGATGCGAGATGCGGTTCCACGGCCGTAATGCGCCCGGCCTCGATGCCGATATCCACCGTGGGATATCCGGCGGGATGCGCATGCGCGAGCACCGCGCGGCGAATGATCAGGTCCATCTGCGGCTCCTTGTTCTGGCGTAGCGGCGTGGCACTTTCGTTTTGACCCGCATCGATTCTATCGGCGCCAGAATGACGCCGCCAGCGGCATGGCCCGCCTCCACGCGAAAGCGTCACACGAGCGCGATCAGGCCGTCGTCTTCCGCGGGATCGTCGTCGAAGAGCGCGAACTGACCGCGCAGCGCGGGGTTCTCCTCTTCGAGCCGCACGCCCACGCCGAGCAGACGCACCGCCAGCTTGCGCCGCGCAAGCCCTTTTTCGAGCATCAGCAAGAGGGTACGCACGTCGGTGGCATCGGCCACGCACTCGACCGTCGTGCGCTGAAAGTTAGCGAAGCGGATCTTCACGAAGAGCTTGCGCACCGCGTGCGCGCAACCCGCCCGCTCGATGCGCGCATCGAGCTGCAGCGCAAGACGCTTGAGCTCCTCGCTGCACGCTTCGAGCGTGAGCAGATCGTTCACGTAAGTCGTCTCGACGCTCACCGACTTGCGCTCCTGATCGGCGCGCACGGGCCGGTCGTCCATGCCGCGCGCGAGTTCGTAGAGCCGCTTGCCGAACACGCCGAAATGCCGATGCAGATCGAACAGCGACCACGTGCGCAGTTGCGCGCAGGTGGCGAGCCCGAGGCTTTCGAGCTTCGCCGCCGTGACCTTGCCGACGCCGTGAATCTTGCGCACGGGCAGCGCGGCGACGAAGGCATCGACTTCAGGCGGCCGCACGACGAAGAGGCCATCGGGCTTGTTCCAGTCCGAGGCGATCTTGGCGATGAACTTGTTCGGCGCGACGCCGGCCGATACCGTCACGCCCACGGTTTCGCGCACGCGCGCGCGAATTTCCTCGGCGATCAGCGTCGCGCTGCCCTTGCAGCGCGAGGCGCGCGTGACGTCGAGATAGGCTTCGTCGAGCGAGAGCGGTTCGACGTCGGGCGTGTAGTCGCGGTAGATCGCCATGATCGCGCGCGAGGCGGTGCGGTACTTCTCCATCGCCGTGGGCAGGATCAGCAGCTCGGGACACTTGCGCATGGCGAGCGCCGACGACATCGCCGAATGAATGCCGAAGCGCCGCGCCTCGTAGTTGCAGGTGGCGATCACGCCGCGCTGGTCGGGCCGTCCGCCCACCGCGAGCGGACGGCCGCGCAATGAGGGGTCGTCGCGCATTTCGACCGACGCGTAAAAGCAGTCGCAGTCGCAATGGATGATCTTGCGGGCGGCGGCGAGTGCCGCGGCGGAGCGCCCGGGGGCGGGCGCAGGCGGCGGCGCGAGGTCGGAAGAAGGCGCGTTCACGGTCCCGATACTGTACAAAAACACAGTGCCATTTTCAAGGCAAGTGTCCGTGCCCTTTCTCTGATTCCGTACCGCTTTGCATCGGCTAGACCGTCTCTGGACTGCTGGCTGCGCGGGCCTATACTCGGGCGGACTGAACCGTCCAAGAGGGTAAGGAACGAATCGATGAAAACAATCGCGATGAAAACGATCGGCGTGATTGGCGGGATGAGCTGGGAATCGTCGGCCGAGTATTACCGGCTGCTGAACCGCCACGCGAAGGCGCGTCTGGGCGGCCATCACAACGCGCGCAGCCTGATGGTGACCGTGGACTTCGCGCAGGTCGAAGCGCTCCAGCGCGCAGGCGACTGGGACGCGCTGGGCGCACAGATGGCCGAGGCCGCGCAGCAACTCGAACACGGCGGCGCCGATATCGTGCTGCTCGCGACGAACACGATGCACCGCGTGCGCGCGGCAATCGAGGCGACGATCTCGATCCCCTTTCTGCATATTGCGGACCCGACCGGCCAGGCGTTGCGCGCTGCGGGCTTCACGCGAGCGGGCCTGCTCGGCACGCGCTACACGATGGAACAGGACTTCTACGTGGGACGCTTGCGCGAAGCGCATGGTATCGAAGCGATCGTGCCGGACGAACGGGATCGCGCGGACGTGCATCGCATCATCTACGACGAACTGTGTCACGGCAACGTGGACTCGCAGTCGCGGCGCGTGTATCAGCGCGTGATCGAAGACCTTGCGGCACGCGGCGCGCAGGCGGTCATCCTCGGCTGCACGGAAATCACACTGCTGATCGGGCAAAGCGATTCCGCTCTGCCGGTGTTCGACACTACCGCGTTGCACGCGCAGGCCGCGGTGGATTGGGCGATTGGGGGCGAGACAGGCGCCTCGCGATAGCGCATCGTTTTCGATGCCGCGGAAAACAAAAAACCCGCTCAGAGCGGGTTTATTGATTGGCACGAGGCCTTGCTGCTTAAGACGTTTGGTTGCGGGGGTAGGATTTGAACCTACGACCTTCGGGTTATGAGCCCGACGAGCTGCCAGACTGCTCCACCCCGCGTCCGTCAGAGAAAAGAATTATAGGGTGTGTGGGCCGTTGGGTCAAGGGTCTTTTTCATACGATTGAAACATCACCAGCTTGGACATCGCCAGGCAGGCAGTCATGGCACGAGAATTAGTTCGGAGAACCTGGCAAATCTCGCTGCGCCTGCGCGGACTCCACCAGCGGCCGCAACTCTTCCGCCCAGGCAAGCCACATCTCCTGCGTATGAATGCCCGCCTTGAGGATCGCGTACTGCAACTGCTGCCCGCGCGTGAGCGAAGCCGCGCCAAAATCGCGCCGCTCGATTTCCCGGTACGTCGCGAGCCGCGCGCGATTTTCTTCGATGAGCCGCGCGAGTTCCCCGGCAAGGCCAAGCGGCCCGATCACGGCGTCGGCGCGCAGCTTGAGCAGAAACACGTTGCGCGAATCGAGATCGAGCGCGGTCTCGCGCACCCAGCGCGCCACTTCATCGCGCCCCACCGGCAACACGCAATACACCTTCTTGCGCGACGCCACGGCCGTCTCGTCCTCGATGACCGACACCCACCCCGCTTCGACCATGCGGCCTAGTTCGCGATAGATCTGCTGATGCGTGGCGTGCCAGAAATAGCCGATCGCGCGATCGAAGCGGCGCGCGAGGTCGTAGCCCGACGAAGGCTTTTCCAGCAAGGCGATGAGGATGGCGTGCGGCGTCGACATGCGGCGATTCTAAACCACGCCCCGCCCGATGCCGGATCTGTTGCGGATCGAATTTCCCCTCTATGCAACTGGTTGCATAGATTCGGCACCTTTGCTATGTTTGAGCCTGCCAGCCGGCGCGCACGCCGGCGCATCGAATCACGCGACGGCAGCCGCACCCGGCGGCCGTCTCAGTCCAGGAGATATGGATGTCCCTGCCCGCAGTGCTGCGCCGCGGCCTGTCGATTCCGGTCGTCGGCTCGCCGCTCTTCATCATTTCGAATCCCGATCTCGTGATCGCCCAGTGCAAGGCGGGCGTCGTCGGCTCGTTCCCCGCGCTCAATGCGCGGCCTGAGCACGTGCTGGGCGAATGGCTCGAGCGCATCACCACCGAACTTGCCGAGTACGACGCGAAGCATCCGGATGCCCCGGCGGCGCCCTTCGCCGTCAACCAGATCGTGCACAAGTCGAACGACCGTCTCGAGCACGACCTCGGCGTGTGTGCCCAGTACAAGGTGCCGATCGTCATCACGTCGCTCGGCGCGCGCGAAGAGGTCAACCACGCGATCCACGCGTGGGGCGGCATCGTGCTGCACGACGTCATCAACAACACGTTCGCGAAGAAGGCCATCGAGAAAGGCGCCGACGGCCTGATCGCCGTGGCCGCCGGTGCGGGCGGCCATGCGGGCACGCTCTCGCCGTTCGCCCTCATCCACGAGATTCGCGAGTGGTTCGACGGCCCCCTGCTGCTGTCGGGCGCGATCGGCAACGGCAACGCGATTCTCGCTGCGCAGGCAGCCGGCGCCGATCTCGCCTATATCGGCTCGGCATTCATCGCCACACATGAGGCGAACGCCGTCGACGCCTACAAGCAAATGATCGTCGAAGGCGGCGCGGGCGACATCGTGTACTCGAATCTCTTCACGGGCGTGCACGGCAACTATCTCCGCCAAAGCATCGTGGCAAGCGGCCTCGATCCGGAGGCGCTGCCGCAGTCGGATCCTTCGGCGATGAATTTCGGCTCGACGCGCGTGAAGCCGTGGAAGGATATCTGGGGCTCGGGCCAGGGCATCGGCGCGGTAAAGAGCGTCGTGCCGGCCGCTGAACTCATCGCGCGTTTGAAGCGCGAATACGAGGCGGCGCGCGTGCGTCTGGGCGTGGCCAGCACGCCGCACGCCGAGGAACACGCCTCGCCTTGATGCGCGGCGAGGAGCGGGAGCGATCATGCCGCGTCCGTCTCGCCTCGCGATGAACCGCCGCGTATCATGCGCGCGCCTTTACGCGCGCGATTTCCTCTTCGACATCGCGCAACTGATCCTTGCCGAAGTACATCTGCTCGCCGACGAAGAACGTCGGCGAACCGAACGCGCCGCGCTCGAACGCCGACTGCGTGTTCGCAAGCAGCGCGGCTTTCACATCGGCGTCCTGAATCGACGTTTCGAACGCCATAGCGTCGAGGCCGTCCGCTTCCAGCGCCGCGCGGATCACGGCAGGGTCGTCCATCTTGAGGCCCTCTTCCCACATGTGCGCGAACATGCGGTCCACGTAGCGCTCGAACGTGCCGTTGCGCTGTGCCGCAATCGCGCCGCGCATGATCTGCAACGTGTTCACCGGAAAGTGCGGATTGTGCCGATAGGCGGTCAGCCCATACCGCTCGATGAAGCGCCGCATCTCCAGCATCATGAACTTCTGCTTGTTCTCAACGCCCGCGAACGCCTCGCCCGGCGAGCGATTGCCGCTCAGCTTGAAAAGGCCGCCAAGCAGGATCGGCACATACTCGAAACGCACCTGCTGGCGCGCTTCAATACCGCCGATCACCTTGTGGCACAGGTAAGCGTTAGGACTGCCGAAGTCGAACAGAAACTGCACCTCGATGTCACGCATCTTGTCTCCCCCATGTGAATTTGCGCACCTTTGCCCGGGCGCGCCGACGTCCTAAGATACCTGAAACCGGGCCGCCGTAATCGACAGTGAGACAAGCACCATGACGCAAAAGAAAGCCGTACTGGTAATCGGCGCAGGCGACGCCACCGGAGGCGCCATCGCGCGCCGCTTTGCACGCGAAGGCTACATTGCATGCGTGACGCGCCGCAATGCCGACAGGCTCGCACCGCTCGTGGCGCAAATCGAAGCCGGGGGCGGCGAAGCGCACGCCTTCGGCTCGGACGCGCGCAAGGAAGAGGACATGATCGCGCTCTTCGCGGACATCGAAACGCGCATCGCCCCCATCGAGGCGGCGATCTTCAATATCGGCGCGAACGTGCGCTTCGGCATTACCGAAACCACGGCGCGCGTCTATCACAAGGTCTGGGAAATGGCCTGCTTCGCCGGCTTTCTGATGGGCCGCGAAGCCGCAAAAGTCATGCTGCCGCGCGAGCGCGGTTCGATTTTCTTCACGGGCGCCACCGCGAGCCTGCGCGGCCGCGAAGGGTTCGCCGCGTTCGCGGGCGCAAAGCACGCGCTGCGCGCGCTCGCCCAGTCGATGGCGCGCGAACTCGGACCGCAGGGCATTCACGTCGCCCAGATCATCGTCGATGGCGCGATCGACACCGCGTTCATCCGCGAGAATTTTCCGGAGCGCTACAAGCTCAAGGAACGCGACGGCATCCTGAACCCCGAGCACATCGCCGACGCCTACTGGACGCTGCACCAGCAGCCGCGCGATGCCTGGACGCACGAACTCGATCTGCGGCCGTGGCTGGAGCCATGGTGAGGCGACTGTTGCCCGCTTTGCGAAGCAGGCGATAATGGCGGCGAAGTGCACCGAACGCACACCGTCACCCTATCGAGCCTTACATGAAAATCGCAACGTGGAACGTCAATTCCCTCAAGGTCCGTCTGCAACACGTCATCGACTGGCTCAACGAGAGCAGGACCGACGTGCTCTGCCTCCAGGAACTCAAGCTCACCGACGACAAGTTCCCGCGCGCCGATCTCGAGGCGCACGGCTATCGCAGCTGGTTCGCGGGCCAGAAGACCTATAACGGCGTGGGCATACTCGTGCGCGAAGGCCTGTTCGTCGACGAAGCCACCGTTGTGCGCAACATTCCGGGCTTCGAAGATCCGCAACAGCGCGTGATCGCCACGACCATCGGCGACGTGCGCGTGGTGAGCGCGTATTTTCCCAACGGCCAGGCGCCCGGCACCGAGAAGTTCGCGTACAAGCTGCAATGGCTCGACGCCCTGCACGACTGGCTCGCGCAGGAGATGCAGCGCTACCCGAAGCTCGCGCTGCTCGGCGACTACAACATCGCGCCCGAAGACCGCGACGTGCACGATCCTAAGGCCTGGGAAGGCCAGAACCTCGTCTCGCCCGAAGAACGCGCCCAGTTTCGCCGGCTAATCGAGCTGGGTTTCGTCGATGCGTTCCGCCAGTTCGAGCAGCCCGAAAAGCTCTTCACGTGGTGGGACTATCGCATGTTCGCATTTCGCCGCAACGCGGGCTTGCGCATCGACCATATCCTGCTCTCACCCGCGCTTGCCGGGCATCTCACCGCGTGCGAAGTGGACAAGGTTCCGCGCAAGTGGGAGCAGCCGTCCGATCACACGCCGGTGATCGCCACGCTCGATATGGCGGGCTGAACGCGCGCCTTACCCGTTCCCCGCGAGCGTGGTCCACAGAAAACGATAAACGAGCGCGTCGTACTCCGCGCGCTCGAGCGAATCGCTGCCGGGGCCGTGGCCGCCTTCGGTGTTCTCCAGATACCAGACATTGGCGTGCCCCTGCTGCTCCATGCGCGCGACCATCTTGCGCGCGTGCGAGGGATGCACACGGTCGTCGCTCGTCGAAGTCGTGAACAGCGACGGCGGATATGCGACGCCGGGCTTCACATGGTGGTAAGGCGAATAGGCGGCCAGCGCGCACGATTCTTCGGTATCCTCAGGATCGCCATACTCGTCGATCCATGACGCACCCGCATGCAGCAGCGGATAGCGCTGCATGTCGAGCAGCGGCACTTCGCACACCACCGCGCCGAACAGCTCGGGACGCTGCACCATGCACACGCCTACGAGCAGCCCGCCGTTGCTGCCGCCCTTGATGCCCAACTGCGCTGCGCTCGTATAGCCATCGGCGATCAACCGCTCGGCCACCGCGATGAAGTCGTCGAACGAGCGCTGGCGATGCTCGCGCTGCGCCTCGACGTGCCAGGCGGTGCCGTACTCGCCGCCGCCGCGAATGTGCGCGATCGCCACCACGCCGCCCTGCTCCAGCCAGCCGATGCCCGAGCCCACGAGATATTGCGGCGTGAGCGCGATGGCGAAGCCGCCGTAGCCCGTGAGCAGACACGGCGACGCCTTGCGTGACTCGCCTTCGAGTACGGCCTTCGGGCCGACTACGGTGAACGGTACGCTCGTGCCGTCCGCCGAGCGCGCGTGCGAGCGGATGACCGTAAGCGGCCCGGAATCGAACTGCGTAGGCCAGCGGTCGAGCAATTCCCACTGCTGGAGATCGGTTTGCGCAAGATCGGCGAGCCAGTATTCGGGCGGCAGCAGGTAATCGTCGACGTCGACGAATACCTCGTCGTTGAGCGTGTCTTCGATGGGCGAAACGTCCACCTGCGAGCTCGCACGCGCCGGGAACACCCGCGACTCCCAGCGCCACGCGCCCTCTTCCTGGTGCGGCTGCCAGAGCATCGTGCGGCTCTCTACATCGTCGAGCCAGGAAACGATCAATACGTTCAGCGTATTGGTCCAGTCGCATGCCGACGTAACGGGAGTCGGCGTGAAGAGCGCCGTGAACGCGCGATCGCCTGCGAGGAAGGCGTCCTCGCGAATCGCGAGCAACGCACCGCCCATGTACGTCACGCCCGAAACGGTCCAGTCGAGGCGCGGCTCGAGCAGCAGCCAGCCATGCCATGCGCCCACCGAAACATGGGTAGGCACGTCGTACGCCTGCCAGTCGCCGCGCTCGTCGAGGCGATAGGTGTATGAATCGAAGAAGTCGACGCTGCGCACCACGTCGTGGCGCTGTTCGACCGGATCGTAGTCGCCCTCTACGCTGATGTCGTCGAACTCGCCGCTGAACACGACGGGCGCGTCGGCGAGCGCGGTGCCGCGCGTCCAGCGGCGCACCTCGCGCGGATAGCCCGAGCGCGTGAGCATCTTCTTGCCGCTCTTGCCGCCCGCGTCCCATCCCAGGTACACGGTATCGCGATCGATCCACGAAATGTTGTGCTTGCCTTCCTTCGCGATGGCGAAACCGTCGCCGACGAATTTGCGCTTCACGATATCGAACTCGCGCACGATGACCGCATCGGAGCCGCCATCGGAAAGCTGGATCAGCGCGCGGTCGCCGTCCGGATAGAGGATGTCGATGCCCGCGCACACCCATGGCATGCCCTCTTTCGCGCCGAGCGCGTCGAAGTCGATGAGCGTTTGCCACCGCGGCTTGTGGGCGCGCCAGTCGGCCCAGAGCGCGCGGCGCCACAGGCCCTTGGGATTGTCCTCGTCCTCCCAGAGATCGTAGGCCCACTCCTGCCAGCGGCTCGGGATCACGGGCCGCTCGCGCGGCAGGTAGGCCTGCGCGAGGCGCTTTTCGAGCGCCTCGAAACGCGCACCGCCCTGCCACGCGGCGCGCGTGCGCGCGTTCTGCGCTTCGACCCAGGCCATGACGGCGGGGTCGTCGAGCGATTCGAGCGAAAGGAACGGATCGGCCTCGGCGGGCCAGGGGGAAGTCACGGGCATGATCGGTTGTCGACAGGAAAACAGCGTCGATTATGCCCTGTACGCGCGCCGGCGCACGGCGTGCAGGGCCGGCTCGCGTGGCGCGAGGCCGGCCCGTTGCTCCATGCTAATTCACGCTCATTCCAGATTGAGTTCCTGGATCTTGCGTGTGATGGTGTTGCGGCCGATGCCAAGACGCTCGGCCGCCTCGACCTTGCGTCCGCGCGTAAAGTCGAGCGCCTCGCGGATCACGGCGGCTTCGAAGCGGCGCGAGAGTTCGTCCATGACGTCGGCGCTGTTTTCGCGCAACAGACGCGCGACTTCGGTGCGCAGACCGTTCTCCCACACGCTCAGCGGCGAGACCGCGGCAGCGGCGCCGTTGGACGCGCCGAACGCGGGCGTGCCGAACACCACGCCGCCCGGGACGCCGCCGATTGCGCCGGCCAGGCCCGCGCCGGCCACGGCACCCGCAACCGGCGATACGCCGCCCGCGCCATTGGCCGCCGCGCCCGCTTCGGAAGCAGCCGCAGCATCGGCGAGATGCACCGCCGCGCCCGCCGAGCCGTGCGCAGGCACGAGGTCAGGCGGCAGATCCTTGATCTCGATGGTCTGCGCGGGCGCCATCACGGTAAGCCAGTTCGCGAGATTCTCGAGCTGACGCACATTGCCCGGAAACGGCAGCGACGACATCCACGCAAGCGCCTCGTCGGACACGCGCTTGGGCTCCACGCCCAGCTCGCGCGCGCTTTTCTGGAGGAAGTGGCGCGTGAGCAGCGGAATGTCCTCGCTGCGCTCGCGCAGCGCAGGCAAACGCAAACGGATCACATTGAGCCGGTGATACAGGTCCTCGCGGAACAGCCCCTGGCGCACGCGCGTTTCGAGGTTCTGGTGCGTCGCGGCAATCACGCGCACGTTCGCACGCAGCGGGTTGTGGCCGCCCACGCGGTAGAACTGCCCATCGGAAAGCACACGCAAGAGGCGCGTTTGCAGGTCGAACGGCATGTCGCCGATTTCGTCGAGGAACAGCGTGCCGTTCTCGGCCTGCTCGAAGCGGCCCTGGCGCATGGCCTGCGCGCCGGTGAACGCGCCGCGTTCGTGGCCGAACAATTCGGATTCCAGAAGATCCTTCGGGATCGCCGCGGTGTTCAGCGCGATGAACGGACCGTTCGCGCGTGGGCTATGTCGGTGCAAGGCGCGCGCGACAAGCTCCTTTCCGGTGCCAGACTCGCCCGTGATGAGCACGGTCGCCGCCGAATGCGAAAGCCGCCCGATGGCGCGGAACATGTCCTGCATGGCCGGCGCCTGGCCGAGCATCTCGGGCGCTTCGGCGGGACGCTCGTCCCACTGCTGCTCGCCGCGCATGCTTTCGTCCACGGCGCGGCGAATCAGCTCGACGGCCTTGTCGACGTCGAACGGCTTGGCGAGATACTCGAACGCGCCGCCCTGAAACGCGGCGACTGCGCTGTCGAGGTCGGAGAACGCCGTCATGATGATGACGGGCAAGCCCGGCACGCGCTCACGCACGGTTTGCAGCAGCTCGAGGCCCGAGCCGCCCGGCATGCGGATGTCGGAGACGAGCACCTGCGGGCTGTCGTGATCGAGCGCGCTCGCGGCTTCGCGCACGTTCGAAAAGCTGCGGGTGGCGAAGTTTTCGCGGGCAAGGGCCTTTTCGAGCACCCAGCGTATCGATTGGTCGTCGTCTACTATCCAGATCGGCTTCATAAGATCGGTCAGAAGTCCTGGTGGCGTGCGGTATCGGTAAATCTAAATTCAGGCTTGGCTATCGATTCAACGGATTCAACTATCGAGCGGCAGCAATATCTGAAACTCGGTGTGACCCGGCCGGCTATCCACTTCGATGAGTCCGTCGTGCTGCTGGACGAACGTCTGCGCGAGCGTGAGGCCGAGACCGCTGCCATCCTCGCGTCCGGAGACTAGCGGATAGAAGATGCGGTCGCGAATATCCTCGGGAATGCCGGGTCCGTTGTCAGTGATATGCAAGTCCAGTGCCAGCTTGCACAAGCGTCTGGAAATCGTGACCTTGCGCGCGATGCGCGTGCGCAACTCAATGCGCGCGTCGCCCTGGGAAATGCGTTCGCGCAACGCCTGCGCCGCGTTGCGCACGATGTTCAGCAGTGCCTGGATCAGCTGCTCCTTGTCGCCGCGCAGGTCGGGCACGCTCACGTCATAGTCGCGCTCGATGGTGAGACCGCGCGGGAATTCCGCGAGGATCACGGCGCGCACGCGCTCGCACACTTCGTGAACGTTCACGTCGCCGACGATATGCGGATGCCGGTGCGGCTCCAGCAGCCGGTCGACGAGCGTCTGCAGGCGGTCCGACTCCTTGATGATCACCTGCGTGTACTCGCGCAGTTCGTCGCGCTCCAGCGCGCCGAGTTCGAATTCGAGCAACTGCGCCGCGCCGCGAATACCGCCGAGCGGATTCTTGATCTCGTGCGCGAGATTGCGGATCAGTTGCTTGTTCACGGCCGTGAGGTCGTGAATGCGCTCCTCGCGGTCGCTGCGCAAATGCCGCTCGTTCTCGAAGAGTTCGAGCAGCACGTAATCAGGCGTGCTCTCGAGAAAACCCACGACTACATGCACGTTCAACGGTTCGCGTCCGGGGCGCTCCAGCGAAGCGTCGAGCCGCGTCGCGTGAAAGCGATGCTCGGCGATCGATGCAATCGTCGAGAGCAGTTCGTCCGCGTTCGAGAAGAGATCGGACCACGCCATCTGCGCGAGCTGCCGGCGCGAGAGATCGAGCATCGCCTCCGCCGAAGGGTTCGCGAAGGCGACACGCAGTGTGCGTTTGTCGAGCACGAGCACGACAGTGGGCAGCGCCTCGAAGCCGGCCAGCAGGCCCGACCCGACGAGCGGCGCGTCGTCGGAGAGCGGTTCGGCGTGGCCCTTTCTTGCCTTGATCAGATTCTTGAGCACCATGTTTCAGGCCGGCCGCCATGCGGCGCGCCAGCAACGGTCCTGGTCGTGAGTCCTGGTCAATACGCTGGTCAATTCGCTGGTCAACAAGCGGGGCAATACGCCTCGTCGACGAGCGACCAGGCGGCCCAACGAAAAAGGGACGGCACCGCCGTCCCTTGGAGACCCAACGCGCCCGCGTCCTGCGAGTCGAAGAAACTGAACCGGCGCTTCGCTGTGTAGCATGCAGCGAAGCGCCATCGCCAATTACAGCGAGTAGTACAGTTCGAACTCGACCGGGTGCGTGGTCATACGCACGCGTTGCAGTTCGCTTTCCTTCAGCGCGAGGTACGCGTCGATCATGCCGTCGGTGAACACACCGCCGCGCGTCAGGAACTCGCGATCCTTGTCGAGCGCTTCGAGCGCCTGGTCGAGGCCGGCGCAAACGGTCGGGATCTTTGCATCCTCTTCCGGCGGCAGGTCGTACAGGTTCTTGTCGGCGGCTTCGCCCGGGTGGATTTTGTTCTGCACGCCGTCCAGACCTGCCATCATCAGTGCCGAGAAGCACAGGTACGGGTTGGCGAGCGGATCCGGGAAGCGCGTTTCGATACGGCGGCCCTTCGGGTTCGACACGTGCGGAATACGGATCGATGCCGAACGGTTGCGTGCCGAGTAAGCGAGCTTGACCGGCGCTTCGAAGTGCGGCACGAGACGCTTGTACGAGTTCGTGCCCGGGTTCGTGATGGCGTTCAGCGCGCGAGCGTGCTTGATGATGCCGCCGATGTAGAACAGCGCGAATTCGGACAGACCTGCGTAGCCGTTACCCGCGAACAGGTTCTGGCCATCCTTCCAGATCGACTGGTGAACGTGCATGCCCGAACCGTTGTCGCCGACGACCGGCTTCGGCATGAACGTCGCCGTCTTGCCGTACGTGTGCGCGACGTTGTGGACGATGTACTTCAGTTGCTGCGTCCAGTCCGCGCGCTGAACCAGCGTCGAGAACTTCGTGCCGATTTCGTTCTGGCCCTGGCCCGCCACTTCGTGGTGGTGCACTTCGACCGGAATGCCGATCTGCTCGAGCAGCAGGCACATTTCCGAGCGGATGTCCTGGAACGAGTCGACCGGCGCGACCGGGAAGTAGCCGCCCTTCGTGCCAGGACGGTGACCCGTGTTGCCGCCTTCGATTTCGCGGCCCGACGACCACGGTGCTTCATCCGAGCCGATCTTCACGAAGCAGCCCGACTGATCCGTGTTCCACTGGACCGAATCGAAAATGAAGAATTCCGGCTCCGGGCCGAAGAAGGCGGTGTCGCCGAGGCCCGTGCTCTTCAGGTACGCTTCAGCGCGCTTGGCGAGCGAACGCGGGTCGCGCTCATAGCCCTTGCCGTCGGCCGGCTCGACCACGTCGCAGGTCAGCACGAGCGTCGATTCTTCGTAGAACGGGTCGATGAAGGCCGTGTTCGGGTCCGGCACGAGCAGCATGTCCGAGGCTTCGATGCCCTTCCAGCCGGCAATCGACGAACCGTCAAACGCATGACCCGACTCGAACTTGTCTTCGTCGAATGCCGACAGCGGAACCGAAACGTGCTGCTCCTTGCCGCGCGTGTCCGTGAAGCGGAAGTCGACAAACTTGACGTCTTCGTCCTTGACGAGTTGCATGACGTCGGCCACGGATTTACTCATAACCTATTCTCCTGATTAACGATTTCGGCGAATGCTGCCGCCGTCCCAATCTTGTTGATCCCCGCCGGCCGCCTCCTTCCCGGGTCTGCCCTGCTGACCCTGGTTGGCCGGCTGCGAATCGATCGAGACATATGAAGCAGCTTCCGTGCCATGCATGCGCCAACGTGGCGCAAATCCCTTTCGCGACACGCACTTGGAGTCAAAAATCGTGCGCCGCGCATTTACGGAGCCGCCGGCATGGCGGCTCATCGGCACCAAATTCGTGCAATCCCGAATTTGGCGCGCGAATCCCTCTTCATTATGGTGCAAAATACGTCGTTCGCACCATTTCGATGCATCTCGCCCTTCGTCCGCCCAAAGCATCGCGCGGTGCGGTTTCGCCTTGTCCGGACCTTCCTGCCCACTCCGTCCCCACGCGCTAGAATGGTTTTTTGGTCCAACGCGAAACAGGAGATCCGTTGTCATGAGTACGCTCGAACAGTTGTACGCCCAGGCCGAGAAGCGCCGCGTCGAGAACCAGTTGCCCTACGCGGGCGCGGTATCGCCCGCAGAGGCATTCGAGCTTCTGCAGCTCGACCCGCGCGCGCGCCTCGTCGACGTGCGCACGCGCGCTGAACTCGACTGGGTCGGCCGTCCCGTGGTGGGCGACGGCCAGTATGCGCACGTCGAATGGACCCGCTATCCGGGCGGCGTGCCCAACGCCGAGTTCCTCACCCAGCTCAAGAGCGCCGTGCAAACCGACGCGCCCGTACTGTTCCTGTGCCGCAGCGCCGCGCGCTCCAAGCTCGCCGCCATCGAGGCCGCCAAGGCCGGCTTCACGAAAGCCTATGACCTGCTCGAAGGCTTCGAAGGCGACAAGGACGGCCAGGGACACCGCAAGACCGTTACCGGCTGGTGCTTCCGCGGCCTGCCGTGGATCGGCGCGTAAGACCCGTAAGACCCGCCCCGCTCCGGCCCAACGGGCCACTCTGAGCGCCCCGTGTGACACGCCGATGATGCGCCGCCGGCCCTCGAGCCGCACGCGGCGCACCATCCCCTGCTGATTCAGGAACCGGCGTGCGGCCCGCTGCGGCGCTCGCGATCGGGCGTGCCTTCGCCCGGCGCCGCCGGCTCGACCACGTCGCCGCCAAGCTCGTGCACGCCTTCGCGCAGCTTCACGAAGGCGGCCGCCACGGCCTCGGGCTCCCCTTTCACGCCCAGATCGATATGCCGGCGCGCATAAATGCCGCCGCGCTCCGTATCGCCCACGCTCGGCAGGCTGAACACACGCACGCCCGGAAAATCGCGCTCGATGTGCTCCATGAGCGGCGTGAGCGTCGACTCCGGCAGCTCGAACACGAGCAGCGACTTCTCGGCGTGCGGCGTCTGGTGATGCAGGTGCGCGTACTTCGTGTCGAGCACCCATTCGATCATCGGCCAGGCCATTACCGGGAAACCGGGCACGAAGTAGTGCTCGCGAATCGAAAAACCCGGGATCTTGTTGTAGCCGTTAGGGATGATCTCGCAGCCCTGCGGGAACGTGCCCATCTGGAAGCGATGCAGGTTCTCGGGCGACTGGTAGTTCACGGGATCGGTGCCCGTGTGCATGTCGCGAATACGCTCGCGGATCGCCGCCCCGGCGTCCGGGTGCAGCGCGAGCGGCACGCCCAGCGCCGCGGCCGCACACTGGCGCGTGTGGTCGTCCGGCGTCGCGCCGATGCCGCCCGTCGAAAACACGATGTCGCCCGAAGCGAACGAGCGCCGCAGCGTTTCGGTGATGCGCCCGGGATCGTCGCCCACGTACTGGGCCCACTCGAGCGAGAGGCCGCGCGCGCCGAGCAGTTCGATGACCTTCGGCAGATGCTTGTCCTGGCGGCGTCCGGAGAGAATCTCGTCGCCGATGATGATGACGCCAAATGCCATGTATCGCCTCGCTGGATTGTCTTGATGATTAAGCGTTAGTGCACGATCGTCGCGTCACCGGACGTCTGCTGCACTTCGTGCGTGCGCATGCGCTGCAGCGCGCGCAGGCAGTAGTGCCCGAACCAGAGCGCCGTGAACACCAGAATGAACGCATAGATCCAGATGGTCACCGCCGCGAGCACCGGGAAGAACAGCAGCAGCCACGCGGAGACGGCCCAGATCGCCGTGGGCAGCGAGCCGAGCAGCCCGCTCACCACGCCGATCACGAGCAGCGGCAGGCGGTGGCCGCGCACCAGCGCGCGGCGCTCCTCGACGCTTGCGTGCAGCGCGAGCGCGTCATAGGTCATCACGCGATACGTGAGCCAGCCCCACAGCAGCGGAGGAATGAGCGCGAAGAACGGCGGAATGAGCCAGAGCGGCAGCGTCACGATCATCACGATCAGGCAGACGACAGTCGTGACGAGCGAATAGAACAGGCTGCCGTACCAGCTGCCGCCGCGCCGCATCTCGAGCATTCCGTACTGGCGCTTCGAAAGATGGCGGATCACGCGCGGCATCGAAATCGCGACGATCAGCAGCAGCACCGTGATCACGATGAGCGGAATCGTCAGGATGATGACGAGAAACGGCGCGATCGTCGCGCGCAGCCAGCCGAAGCCGAGCGCGTCGAAGAGATGATAGAGGTAGGCCGTCGACGACCCGTTCGCGAGCGCGCCGCGCATCAGGTCGAGCAGCGGCTGCCAGAACACGTAGAGCACGGCGCCCCACACCGCTGCCGCCACGAGAAACGGCACGAAGGTAAGGAGCAGCATGGCGGGATGGAACACGCTCGCGAGCGCGCGTCCGAACGAGCGCAACAGGTCATTCATGCGAGCGGAATACGGCGAAAAAGACGGGTAGAGAACACGGTGTCGGCGAAATCGGTACGGCCAAGCCGACAGCATAAACCACCGCGCGCACGACGGGTAAGACGGGTACGGGCAAGCGCAAGGACGCCGCGCCGGCCAATCAGGTCACGGTGGCGTCGTCGCGCGCCTCGGCCGGCGCGCTGGCGGCGGCCTGGGAATGCGAACGCAGGCGCCGCGCGATACGGGTAAACGCATATCCCTGCTGCGCCCAGAAGCCTTCGCCATAGCTCACGCCTTCGAGCTGGTCGCGAATGCCCGTGGGCTCGATCTCGCGATTGAACGACGCGCTGCCGAACATCATGTCCCACCAGGGAAACAGCACGCCGAAGTTGCAGCCATAGTGAGTGCCTTCGTGGCCATAGCCGACGGCGTGATGGCGGCGGTGAAAGCGCGGGCTCACCACGAGCCGCTCGCCGAGCCAGCCGAAATGCACGCGAATATTGGCGTGCTGCACGCTCTGCACGAAGTTCGTGAGCGCGACGAGCACCACGAATTGCGCGGGCGGCACGCCGATCACCAGCGCCACGGCGGCAAACATGCACGATTGCCCGATCACGTCGAGCAGATGGTTGCGGTCATCGCACCAGAGCGACATCTTGCGCTGGCTGTGATGCACGGCGTGCAGCTCCCACCAGACGCCGTAGCGATGCGAAAGCCGGTGATACCAGTAGCTGAAGAAGTCGAGCAGCACGAGGTAGATCGCGAACGCCACGAGCGGCTGCGTGGTCACGCCCGGCCAGAGATTGTCGAGGTCCACGGTCTTCACGCCCATGAGCCGCAGCGCGCTCTGCGCACGGTCGAAGAACGGCTGCATCGTGAAAAAGAACAGCAGGTTCAGAATGCCGAGGCGCGTGATCCACGTGTAGAGCGCATCGACGCCCACGCCCTTGCGGTCGCGCCACCTCTCCGCGGGCACGAGCGCTTCGAGGGGGCGCAGCAGCGCGTACATCAGGCCCACTTCGAGCACGCCCACGATCACCCAGTAGAGCGCGTCGTAGGTGTCTTCGTCCACGTCCATCATGCCGACGTGAAAGAGCAGCGGCTGAACGACGTCGATGTAGAGGAGCGTTTGCAGCCAGGAGACGAGGTCGTCTGCCGACGCGACCACCGACTGCCCCGCGTGCGCGACGAAGGCCAGCAACGACGCCACCGTATCCATGCGCGTCCCGCCGCCTCAAGCCCCGTTCGGCGCCGTGACGGGCGCGCGATCGTAGAAGTAGATGCCATGCGGCGAGCGGCCCACGGCAATGGTCTTGATGAGCTTCCTGGTCTGCATGTCGATGAGGCCGATGTGCTTCGCGAAGCGGAACGTCACCCACAGGTAGCGCTTGTCGGCAGTCAGCTCCATGTCGTCGGGGCCGGGCATCAGGCCGCTGATCTCACCGGTCTTTTCGAGCGTTTCTTCGTCGATGATGCTGATGACGTTCGCCACGCGGCTCGACACCAGTACATGGCGGCCGTCCACGAGCGAGCGGAAGTTGTGCGCGGCCTTGCCCACCTCGATCGTCTTGACGATCTTCTGGTTGCGCCAGTCCACCACCGCCACGTAGTCGGCGCCCGTCATGCCGACGAGCAGATACTTGTCGCCGGGCGTGAGCCACAGGCCGGCCGGTGCGGCACCGACCTTCATCTTCCAGAGCACCTTCTGCGTCGGCAGATCGACCGCCGCGATTTCGCCCGATACCTGCAGCGACACGAACACGGTGCGGCTGTCGCTGGTGAACGCCAGGTGGCTCGGCATGGCCGAGAGCGGCAGGCGTTTGGCGAGTGTGATATTGCTGCCGCCCGCGTAGTTGTAGATGTCGAGGCGGTCGAGGCGCAGGCCCGTGGTGACGAACCACTTGCGGTCGGGCGAGAAGCCGAGCTGGTACGGGTCTTCGACGTTTTCGACCCAGCGCTGCGGCTTGCCGGTTTTCGGATCGACGAACAGCAGGTTGTTCGACACCGAGTTCGCGACGATCAGCGAGGTGTTGTCCGGCGTGGGAAAGAGGTGATGCGGTTCCTTGCCCGTGGGCACGGTGCCGACGACTTCGTGCGTCTTGTCGTCGATGAGGCTCAACGTGGCTTCGCCCGAATTGAGGACGATGATGTTGTTCGCATGAGCGGCCGTTGAAGCCAGCGCGGCGAAGGCGAGCGCGACGGCGGCGGCCTTGGCGGCGGCGCGGCTAAAGGTGTTGTTGTTCGGCATGAAGAATCGTTCCCGGGCAGATTCGTGATTGTAGAACGTCTACCTGCACGCAAGGTTGACGTAATGCCCTTGACATATTAAAGAGACGCAATTAAGCGCCCCTCTTTCGAACACTATCGAACGCCTGTTATGGCCCGTAATGCGCCTTATCGCTGCATCGATTCCCAAACCTTGTACAGACGCTTCACGGAAACCGGCATCGGCGTGCGCAACTCCTGGGCGAAGAGCGAGATGCGCAGTTCTTCGAGCAGCCAGCGGAACTCCGCAAGACGCGCGTCGAACACGCCGCCGCGCTGCGAGAGTGCGCGCTGGTACTGCTGCGCGAGCGGCTGGAATTCGGCGGCCTGGCGCGCGTCGCGTGCAGGGTCGGCGCGCAGCTTGTCGATGCGCAGCGCGACGCCCTTCAGGTAGCGCGGAAAATGCACGAGCTGCGCATAGGGCGTCTCCAGAACGAAGCGCTTGCTGATGAGTGCGTCGACCTGCGCCTGCATGTCCGCTGCCGGCGCGCCGAAGGCCCTGGCCTGCACGAGTTTTTTGGCCAACGACGCGTATTCCGCGAGAATCTGCCCCACGAGGCGCGCGATTTCCTGCGCAAGCAGAGAGAGACGTCCGCGGCCTTCGTCCTTGCGCGCGTGGAAGCTCGCGTCGTCGTCGGGCAGCGGGTCTTGCAGGCAGGCGCGGTCGAGCGCGAGTTCGACCAGTTGGTCGCGCAGTTCCTCCTGCGTGGCGCGCGCCATGAACTGCATCGCCATCTCGCGCAGGCCCGGCAGGTTCTTCTCCAGGTAGCGGATCGGCTCGCGCAGCTGCAGCGCGAAGAGCCGGCGCAGCCCCGCGCGATGAATACGCGCGGCCTCCTCCGGCGAATCGAACACTTCGACATCGCAATGCGTGCCGCGATCGACGAGCGCCGGATAGCCGAACAGCGTCTGTCCACCGCGGCGAATTTCCAGCAGTTCGGGCAGCTTGCCGAAATTCCACGTCGTGAGGTTTTCGTAGAGCGCAGTGGCAGGCGAGGCGTCGCCCGGCGAGGCGTCGCCCGGCGCGGCGTCGCCTGGTACGGGCGTATGCGGCGCGTTGCCCTTTGGCGGCGCGTTGTTGCTCGCGACGCGCCCGGCCTGAGCGTTCTGCGGTGCCTCGCCGCCCTGCGCGTGCGTTTCGAGCGCGGCGAGCGCCGTCGCGCTCGCGAGCTTCTGGAATTGCTGCTGCGCCTGCGCGCCGAGTTCGGCGCGCAGTTGCGCGAGGTTGCGGCCCATCGCGAGCTGGCGGCCGTGCTCGTCGATCACCTTGAAGTTCATGAAGAGGTGCGCGGGTAGCGTCTCCAGCTTGAAGTCGGCGGACTTCAGGGCAACCTGCTTTTGCTCGCGCACGTCGGCGATCAGCGCTTCCAGCAGGCCGCCCACGCCGAAACGCTCGCCGCCCGCGCGCCCGGCGAAGCCGGCCGCGTACTCGGGCAGCGGCACGCAGTGGCGGCGCAGCTTCTGTGGCAGCGACTTCAGGAGCAGTTGCGCCTTCTCCTTGAGCATGCCTGGCACGAGCCATTCGCAGCGGCGCGCGTCGACCTGGTTGAGCGCGTAGAGCGGCACCGCGAGCGTCACGCCGTCGCGCGGCGAGCCCGGCTCGAAGTGATACGTGAGCGCCATCGCCACGCCCGACATGGTCATGCGCTTCGGGAACAGGTCCGTCGTCACGCCTGCCGCTTCGTGGCGCATCAGGTCGTCGCGAGAGAGGTACAAGAGACGCAGCTTGTCCTCGGGCTGTCCGCCCTTGCGCACCTCGTCGCGATACCAGCGTTCGAACGACGCGCCCGAGTAGATGCCTTCGGGAATCGCCTGATCGTAGAAGCCGTAGATCAGCTCGTCGTCCACCAGCACGTCCTGACGGCGCGACTTGTGCTCCAGCTGCTCGATATCGGCGAGCAGCTTGCGGTTGTGCGCGAAGAACGCGAGCTTCGTGTCGAATTCGCCTTCCACCAGCGCGCCGCGAATGAAGAGTTCGCGCGCACGCGCCGGGTCCTGCTTGCCGAACGCCACGCGCCGGCGCTGATACACCGGCAGGCCATACAGCACCCCGCGCTCGAACGCGCTCACCTGCGCCGCGCGCTTTTCCCAATGCGGCTCGGAGAGCGACTTCTTCAGCAAATGGGCGCCCACCTTTTCGAGCCACTCGGGCTCGATCTTCGCGATACAGCGCGCGTAGAGGCGGCTCGTTTCGACGAGCTCCGCGGCCACGACCCAGCGCCCCGCCTTCTTCACGAGCGCCGAGCCCGGCCACAGGTGGAACTTGATGCCGCGCGCGCCGAGGTAATGCGGCTCGTCGTCGGCCTTCAGGCCGATATTGCCGAGCAGGCCCGTGAGCAGCGCGTGATGGATCTGCTCGTAGGTCGCGTCGGCTTCGTTGATGCGCCAGCCATGCTCGCGCACCACCGTCAGCAATTGGGAATGCACGTCGCGCCATTCGCGCAGACGCAAGTGCGACAGAAAATTCGCGCGGCATGCATCCAGCAGTTGCCGGTTGGACTTCTTGTGCGCGACGGCCTCTTCGAACCAGGCCCAGATCTTGAGCCACTGGAGAAACTCGGAGCGTTCGTCGGCAAAACGGCGATGCGCCTGGTCCGCCTGCTCCTGTGCCTCGATCGGCCGGTCGCGCGGATCCTGCACCGAAAGCGCGCTCGCGATGATGAGCACTTCGCGCAGCGCCTGCTCGTCGCGTGCGCCGAGAATCATGCGGCCCACGCGCGGATCGAGCGGCAGGCGCGCGAGTTCGCGGCCGAGCGGCGTGAGCGCGTTGTCGTCGTCCACGGCGCCGAGTTCGTTGAGCAGTTGATAGCCGTCGGCGATCGCGCGGCCCGGCGGCGGCTCGATAAACGGGAACGTCTCGATCGCCGTGAGATGCAGCGACTTCATGCGCAGAATCACGGCGGCGAGCGACGAGCGCAGGATTTCCGGATCGGAGAAGCGCGGCCGCGCGATGAAATCCGCTTCCTCGTAAAGCCGGATGCAGATGCCGTCCGCGACGCGCCCGCAACGGCCGGCGCGCTGGTTCGCCGCCGCCTGCGCAATCGGCTCGATCTGTAATTGCTCGACCTTGTTGCGATACGAATAACGCTTCACGCGCGCGAGGCCCGTATCGACCACGTAGCGGATGCCCGGCACCGTGAGCGACGTTTCGGCCACATTGGTCGCGAGCACGATGCGGCGTGCGTTGGACGGCTTGAATACGCGCTCCTGCTCCTGCGCGGAAAGCCGCGCGAACAGCGGCAGGATTTCCGTGTGCGGCGGATGGTGCTTGCGCAGCGCTTGCGCAGCGTCGCGAATCTCGCGCTCGCCGGGCAGGAATACGAGCACGTCGCCAGAGCCTTCGCGGCAGAGTTCGTCGACCGCATCGACGATGGCTTCCATCAGGTCGCGATCCGTGTCGCGTTGCGACTTCGCGCCTTTTTCGCGGCCCGTCGTGCCCTGGGCGTTCTTCACCGCCGGGCTGTCTTCCTGCACCGGGCGATAGCGCACCTCGACGGGGTAAAGCCGCCCGCTCACCTCGATCACGGGCGCGGGCTTTGCCTCGCTGCCGAAGTGGCGCGCGAAGCGATCGGCGTCGATGGTCGCCGACGTCACGATCAGCTTGAGATCGGGCCGGCGCGGCAGAATCTCCTTCAGATAGCCGAGCAGGAAGTCGATGTTCAGGCTGCGCTCGTGCGCCTCGTCGATGATGATCGTGTCGTAGGCCTTGAGCAGCGGATCGGTTTGCGTCTCCGCGAGCAAAATGCCGTCGGTCATGAGCTTGACCGAGGCGCCCGGCGAGAGATTGTCGGTAAAGCGCACCTTGTAGCCGACCACTTCGCCGAACGGCGTATTGAGTTCGTCGGCAATGCGCCGCGCCGTGGCCGAAGCCGCAATCCGGCGCGGCTGCGTATGGCCGATCAGGCCCGTGCCGCCCGCGCCGAGGCCGCGGCCCAGCGCGAGCGCGATCTTCGGCAACTGCGTGGTCTTGCCCGAGCCCGTTTCGCCGCTCACGATCACGACCTGATTCTGCGCGATCGCACGCGCGATCTCTTCGCGGCGGCCGGAGACCGGCAGCGCTTCGGGGAACGTGATGGGCGGGACCTTGTTCGGCTCGACGTTCGTGCGCGGCGCGCGCGGCGGACGTTCCCCGCGTTCGGCGCGCGGTGCATGTTCGATATTCGGCTTCGTGGGCCGCGGCTGATTCTGCGCTTTCGCCTGCTTCGCAGGCTGCTGTGCACGTGGCGGCGTCTGCGGTTGTGTCTGCGTCTGCGGTTGCGTCTGCGGTTGCGTCTGCGGTTGTGTCTGCGGTTGTGTCTGCGGTTGTGTCTGCGGTTGTGTCTGCGGTTGCGTCTGCGGTTGTGTCTGCGGTTGTGTCTGCGGTTGCGTCTGCGGTTGTGTCTGCGGTTGTGTCTGCGGTTGCGTCTGCGGTTGTGTCTGCGGTTGTGTCTGCGCCGCGCGCTTGTCCTGCGCGCGCGCGCCGCCCGGCGCCCCGGCGCCCGCGAGCGCGGCAAGCTTGTCCGACGACGCGAGTTTTTGCCCGCCGCCATACTTCTGCGACGCGCGCTTCGCTTTCGCGCCGTCCTGCGCTGTTTGCTTCCCGGCCGGGGTGTTGCTGCCCTGCGCCGAGGCAGGTCTTTTGGGTACATTCGACATGGGGGCGCATTATAATCCCGGGCATGAATTCCCAAACCGACCTCGCCCCCGCCACCGCCAGCGCGCCGGCCTCCGCCGCCGCTGCGGATTCCAACTCGCAGCTCATGGCGCAGCACGCGCAGTTCGTCGACTGGATGCGATCGGTCGCGCCCTACATCCACGCGTTCCAGGGCAAGACTTTCGTCGTCGGTTTCGGCGGCGAGGTCGTGCACCAGAACCTGCTCAACGCGCTCGTCGCCGACATCGCGCTCCTGCAGGCCATGGGCATCCAGATCGTGCTCGTGCACGGTTCGCGCCCGCAGGTCGAAGAGCAGATGAGCCTGCACGGCGTCGAGTCCGAGTTCTCGCACGGCATGCGCATCACCAATGCCCGCGCGCTCGAATCGGCGAAGGAAGCGGCCGGTGAAGTGCGCCTCGATATCGAGGCCGCGATCAGCCAGGGTCTGCCGAACACGCCGATGGCGCACGCGCATATCAGCGTGGTGTCGGGCAACTTCGTGACGGCGCGGCCGGTCGGCATTCTCGACGGCGTGGACTTCCAGCACACGGGCGTCGTGCGCAAGATCGACGCCGATTCGATCCGCCACTCGCTCGCGAGCCGCAAGCTCGTGCTACTCTCGCCGCTCGGTTTTTCGCCCACGGGCGAAGCGTTCAATCTGTCGATGGAAGACGTTGCCTCGGCGGCGGCCATTGCACTGCGCGCCGACAAGATCATTTTCCTCACGGAAACGCAGGGTCTGATCGACGAGGAAGGCGAGCTGATCCGCGAAATGTCGCTCGACGACGCCTACAAGCTGCAGGAAGGCGGCACGGTGCTCGGCGACGAGGGCTTCTATCTGAAGCACTCCATTCGCGCCTGCCGCGGCGGCGTGGGCCGCGCGCACATCATTCCCTACGCGCTCGACGGCAGCGTGCTGCTCGAACTGTTCCTGCACGACGGCGTGGGCACCATGATCTCGTACGAGAATCTGGAAAGCCTGCGCGAAGCCACGCCTGACGACGTCGGCGGCATTCTCACGCTGATCGAGCCGCTCGAAACCGACGGCACGCTCGTGCGGCGAGGGCGTCACCAGATCGAGCGCGACATCGATCACTTCTCGGTGATCGAGCACGATGGCGTGCTGTTCGGCTGCGCGGCGCTGTACGCGTATTCGCAGGAGCGCATCGGCGAAATGGCGTGCCTCACGGTCTCGCCCGAAGCGCAGGGCTCCGGCGACGGCGAACGCCTCTTGCGCCGCATCGAGCAGCGCGCACGGGCACGCGGCCTCACACGCATTTTCGTGCTCACCACCCGCACCGAACACTGGTTCCTGAAGCGCGGCTTCGTCAAGGCAACGGTGGACGACCTGCCCGAAGACCGCCGCCGCCTCTATAACTGGCAGCGCAAATCGCTCGTGCTGATGAAACAGCTCTGAGCGGCGCCGCCCACCTCACATACGACTACAGGAGAAGCACAGCATGGCCCGTATGATCCAATGCGCGAAGCTCGGCAAGGAAGCCGAGGGACTCGACTTTCCGCCGCTGCCGGGCGATCTCGGCAAGCGCATTTATGAAAACGTCTCAAAGGAAGCGTGGCAGCAGTGGCTCAAGCAGCAAACCATGCTGATCAACGAAAACCGCCTGAACATGGCCGATCCGCGCGCGCGCCAGTACCTGATGAAGCAGACGGAAAAGTTCTTCTTCGGCGAAGGCGCCGACCAGGCGTCGGGCTACGTGCCGCCGACCGAAGGCTAAAGCCGTACGTTGCGCGCCGGGATCTGCCACTGGCAGGCAAAAAGCACCGCGCAATCCCTCGCAAAACCGCGCCCCTGGCGCGGTTTTTTTATGCGCTTCATGCGTTTTCCGGGCCGCGGAAACGGTCCTATCGAAACCGCGCAATCCCCCGCCACACGGGGCTTCCGGCCCGCGCCCCGAATCCCCGCAGATACCGGGGTTTGCGCGATCTTCCGTTATCGTGCTAACATGTGGCCTCGTTCAACAGGCATTAGCCATCAATTGCCATCAATCGCATTTGGCACGGCGCCCCAAGACGCCATCATGCCGAATGCGCATATGACAAAAGGAACGCTCCGCCACGCGGGCTTCTTTTTCGTTTCAGCGGCGCTCAGACCAGGCAACCCCAAGGCACCTCGTGCCGGTCCGGCGTCCTCACGCGCCCTGCCCCCCATCCACGGCCACGCAGGCGCAACGTTAAACACAATTTGTCCGAGTGTCGTTTCGCGACACTTCAGCTTTGCTTTCGTGCGCCGCTCGCCTTGCGCGACGCAGCATCGGCCCCGCCCTCGTCTCTGACGTCACGTGGCGTGCCGTGCACGAAATGTCGCCGCTATCGCGAAACGGTACTCTCCGGCAACCGTGGCGGGCCCTCGTGGGTTCGTCGCAGTCATTGGAGATGCAGACCTTGACCGCTTCCACTTCCGGCGCGTCGGCCCAGACCGACCTCACCCTCGACGACATCACGATCGTCGACAACCGCCTCCTCAAACGCGCCGTCGGCGCCATGGCGCTCGGCAACGCCATGGAATGGTTCGACTTCGGCGTGTACAGCTACATCGCCGTCACGCTCGGCCAGGTGTTCTTCCCGTCGAGCAGCCCGTCGGCGCAGCTCATCGCCACGTTCGGCACGTTCGCGGCCGCGTTCCTCGTGCGCCCGATCGGCGGGATGGTGTTCGGGCCGCTCGGCGACCGCATCGGCCGCCAGCGCGTGCTCGCGATGACGATGATCATGATGGCCTGCGGCACCTTCGCCATCGGCCTGATTCCCTCGTACCAGTCGATCGGCATTGCCGCGCCGGCGCTGCTGCTCGTGGCGCGCCTCGTTCAGGGTTTCTCGACCGGCGGCGAATACGGCGGCGCTGCGACCTTCATCGCCGAATTCGCCACCGACAAGCGCCGCGGCTTCATGGGCAGCTTCCTCGAGTTCGGCACGCTGATCGGTTACGTGTTCGGCGCGGGCACGGTCGCCGTGCTGACCGCCGTGCTCTCGCACCAGCAACTGCTCGACTGGGGCTGGCGCGTGCCGTTCATGATCGCGGGTCCGCTCGGCCTCGTGGGCCTCTATATCCGCATGAAGCTCGAGGAAACGCCCGCGTTCAAGCGCGAAGCGGCGCTGCGCGAAGCCGAAGAGCACACGCGCCCGAAGCTCACGCTGCATTCGCTGCTGACACAGCATCTGCGCCCGTTCCTGCTGTGCGTGGGTCTCGTGCTGATCTTCAACGTGACCGACTACATGGCGCTGTCGTACCTGCCGAGCTACCTCTCGGCGACGCTGCACTTCAACGAGACGCACGGCCTCTTCCTCGTGCTGATCGTGATGGTGCTGATGATGCCGATGACGCTCGCGTTCGGCCGCCTCTCCGACGCCGTGGGCCGCAAGCCGGTGATGCTCGCGGGCTGCGTGGGCCTGATCCTGCTGTCGATCCCGTCGCTCACGCTGATCCAGACGGGCGCGCTCGTGCCGGTGTTTTTCGGTCTCCTGATTCTCGGCGCGCTGCTCTCGTGCTTCACGGGCGTGATGCCCTCGGCGCTGCCGGCGCTGTTCCCGACCGCGATCCGCTATGGCGCGCTCGCCATCGGCTTCAACGTGTCGGTGTCGCTGTTCGGCGGCACCACGCCGCTCGTGGCGGCATGGCTCGTCGAGCACACGCAGAACCTCATGATGCCCGCGTACTACCTGATGGGCGCGGCGGCGATCGGCATCGTCTCGGTACTGGCGCTGCATGAAACGGCGCGCCGGCCGCTGCCGGGCTCGGCGCCGAGCGTGAGCACCAGGGCGGAAGCGCATGCGGTGCTGCGCGGCGTGCGTCTCGCGCGCGAACTCGACGAGGAATACGCCGTCGCCAATGCCGTGCGCGCCTGATACGGCGCCACTGAAATGCCAGGAGGCCAGCTTCGTGCTGGCCTTTTTTCTTGCGCGCTCACTTACGCTATTCGACGAGATTGACGTGCTCGACGTCCAGTGCGCCATGGCTGCCGATCGTCAGCATCGCCGCCGAGATCGGCAACCTGAAGCGGCGCGGCCCCGCGCTGCCGGGGTTCACGTACAGCACGCCTTCACGCGTTTCGAGGGCGGGCTTGTGCGAATGTCCGCTCACGACCGCAGCCATGCCGTCGGCTGCGGGATCGCCCTGCAGGCCGGGCAGTTCGTGAACCACCGCAAGCCGGACCCCACCCAGCGCGACCGTGGTCTGCACCGGCAACGCGTCGGCCCACGCGCCGTGATCGTTGTTGCCGCGCACGGCAGTGAGCGGCGCGATGGCCGCGAGCGTGTCGAGCACGCGCTTTTCGCAGATGTCGCCCGCATGCACGATGGCATCCGCGCCCTCGACGAAGGCGAGCAACTCCGGACGCAACAGGTTGTGCGTGTCGGCAACCAGTGCGATACGTAGCGGATGTTTCGCGGACATGAGGTGGCGTTTCGGTTGACTCCTGCCGATTATCGCCGCGCTCATGCTTCGCTGTCGCCCTCGGCGGGCGCTGCGCCGATATGCACCGCGAGCCACACGCTCGGCACGGTCGGATCGGTCCACGACACGCGATGACGGCAGTGCGCCGGAATGTGCACATGGTCGCCGGGCAGCAGGCGTCGCGGCGGCGCCGCCGTGTCCTCGAATTCCAGCGTCGCCGCGCCGGCAAGAAGCACTACCCACTCTTCGCGCGCGTCGTCGTACCAGAAACCCGGCGGGCTCGCCTGGCCCGTGGAGACGATGCGCTCGATCAGCAGCCCGTCGCGCGAAACGAGCGTATCGAAGCGCTCTTCACTGGCGTCGCGGTTAATGCCTGCGAAGAGATTGCCGAATGCGGCGGTGTTCGGTTCGTTCATGTGGTGCACTCATTCGAGCGGTTTCAGGCCGTCGAGCAAGGTCGGCACGAGCTCGCTCACGGTCGGGTGGACGTGCATCGCGTATTGCAGCGTCGTATAGGGCGCGTCGGCCGTCATCGTGTCGATGAACGTGTGGATCGCCTCGTCCCCCTCGATGCCGAAGATCGCCGCACCGAGAATACGCTGCGTCTGCGGGTCCACCAGCGCCTTCATGAAGCCGTCCGTCTCGCCGCGTTCGCGCGCGCGGCCCACGCGCGACATCGGCATCGTGGCGATGAGCGCGGGTTTGCCCCGCTCGCGCACTTCGCGCTCGCTCATGCCGACGCGCGCAAGCGGCGGGTCGACGTACACCGCGTAGGCGGGAATGCGCGTGTCGGCGCTGCGCACTTTGCCGTCCAGCAGATTCGCCGCGACGATCTGAAAGTCGTCGTATGACGTGTGCGTGAAAGCGCCGCGGCCATTCACGTCGCCGAGCGCCCAGACGCCCTCTACGCGCGTGCGCAACTGGCCGTCCACGGCGATGAGCCCGTGGGCGTCGCGCTCGATGCCCGCCGCGTCCAGCCCCAGATCGTCCGTGTTCGGCAGGCGCCCGGTCGCGAAAAGCAGATGCGAAACGTCGAGCGGACCGCTGTCGAGCGCGACGCGCACGCCCGCCTGGCCATCCAGCGGTGCGACGCTGCGAGGCTCTGCGCCGAAGCGGAAGTCCACGCCTTCACGGGCGAGCACCTCCTGTACCGCGCGCGAATCATCCTCGTCCTCGCGCGCGAGCACGCGCCGCCCGCGCACGAGCACCGTCACGCGGCTGCCGAAGCGGCGGAACATCTGCGCGAATTCGAGCGCGACGTAGCTGCCGCCGCAGATGGCCAGATGCTCGGGCAGTTGCTCCAGTGCAAGCAGCGTCGAGTTGGTTTCGTAGCGAATCGTATCGATGCCGGGAATGGCAGGAATCTGCGCGCGCGTGCCCGTGTTGATGAAGATCTCGGGCGCTTCGAGATCGATCTGCGCGCCGTCGTGCGCAGCCACGCGCACCGTGTGTGCACCCATGAAGCGCGCGTGCCCCTTGAACACGCTGACGTTGGGCGCATGGCGCAGCCACTGCTCGACACCATCGCGCGACGCCCCGATGATGCGATCCTTGCGCGCCTTCACGACCGCGAGGTCGACGCGCACGTCGCCGGGCTGCGCGCCCCTGCCGATTTGCACGCCGAAATCCGCCGCATGGCGTGCGACGTGGGCTGCACGCGCGCAGGCGACATAGGCCTTGGTCGGCGTGCAGCCCACGTTCACGCAGGTCCCGCCGAATGACGCGCGCTCGATCACGGCGGTCTTGCGGCCGCTCTTGCCAAGCCGCACCGCCAGAGGCGGGCCGCTCTGCCCCGTGCCGATCACGATCGCATCGAAACGTTGTGCCATGTCGCTCTCCTTTGCCATTGACGCGAATTGAGCCGCGGGTCGCGAAAGGCGGCCGATCGCGCCATCTTACGCGCGACGAATGGCCATCGCCCGCAGCGTGATTCTGCGAATCGGGTACGCATCCGCGCGTATTGCGAAGGGGGACACGTGCGCAAAAAAAGAGCCGCCTCGCACGTCGAGGCGGCTCACAGGGTGACGTCACAACAGCAAACGGGCGAAGCCGCTGCGCGTCAGGGGGATCGGCGAGTGGGGGCTCGCTTGCGTCAGACGTTCGGTGAATCTGTGACTGGATATGCAGTCGTTAAAGTTGGGGAAACCCGGTGCGCGTGCAGTCAATGCATCGTCAATGCACGCAATCCGTGGCCGCACACTCTCCATGGCCCGCGTTCCAGAGTTCGCGCGAGCGCAGGAATGCGGCGCGCGCGCCGCGCGTCGCCATCATCAACCCGACTTGCCCCATGTTGAAGTCGAGCGACACCATCAGCTGCATCAGGTCCACCATCGGCAGGACCAATGCTGGCTGATATAACTGTCGTTCGATAAAGGATTTCATGACCGCTCCCGCTGCATGCCCCGCGTCCTCCTGACGCAAGGTCATTCGATGGTTGTCATTCTAGGAATGCAGCGTGCGTCGATAAATGGGCCGTCAGCGAAGTCACTTGTCGAAAATCGCAAACAATCGAAACGTGTGCGCAGGCAGAGGGTGCGGCAGCGCGCCCGCCATGCCCGCCTGGCATGGCGCACGGCCCCGCCGCAGGGTGGTTTGCGCGAATCCCGGCCGCGCGGGCGCGCTTCAGTCGAGGGGCGTGGCAACGAATTCCGGCAGCGTCTCGGCGCGCGCGGAAAGCGCGGCAATCGCCGGATATCGGGCGGGATCAGCGCAGCCAGGGAGCATGTACTGGTTGAAACGCCACGCAACGGCCGCGGTGATGTCCGCCTGCGTGATGCGGCCCGCGCACAGCCAGCCGTCGCGGCCCGCAACAAGCTGGTCGAGCACGGCCCAGGCCGCATGCATCTGCGCGTTCACGCGCTCGAACCACGGCTCGTGCTGGCGCTCGGCGGGGCGCAACTGGCGCTCGTAGACCTGCTGCACGGTCTTTTCCATGGCTGCGAGCGCGAAACCGTTCACGCGCAGCGCGAAGGTCCGCTCCTGGGTCTCCTCCGGCATGAGCCTGCGCGCGGCGGGCACTTTGCGGTCCAGGTAGTCGAGGATCAGCGTCGAGTCGATCAACTGGGTGCCGTCGTCGTCGATGAAGGTGGGCGCCTTCACGACCGGATTGATCTGGGCAAATTCGTCGTACTGCCGGAATACCGAAATGCTGCGGTGCTCGAACTCGAGCCCAAGCACATGGAGCGAAATCGCGACGCGACGCACATAGGGGGAGTCCATCATGCCGATCAACTGCATGGGTTTCACCTCGCACAGGAAAAAGGGGATCGGACATCGATCTTGCAGGAAGCCCCACCGCATTTCAAGACGCGTTGAACGCACCCGGATCGCCGTCTTGCCGGGCGGCGCGTTGTGCAAAAACACACCGTGTCGACGTGCCACGTCCGGCTCGCCGCACAACCTGGCTACATTTGTTAGCAGACGTCTAGTCTGACGCGTCGCGGCATTGCTGCGACGCAGCGCCCCGCTCCGCGTAGAGGCGCTTTTTTGCTGTGCCGCGCTGCTCAAGGCGCAGCGGCGCGCGGGTTGCAAGCGAAGGATGCCGAAGCATTACGCAGACCGCATGAAAGCAGGTTTTTGCGCGCCACATGTGCTGCAGTGCATCGCCGGGAAACTCCTGGATTCGGACGCCGAACGGCTGAGATAGTCTCAATGCACAAGGAGACGAAATCATGAGACAAGCATTCAATGTGGGTGTGGTCATCGTCCTCGCACTCCTCCTCGCGAATCGTGCCATGACACGTGTGCAGGCCCACGAGGCTGGCTCGCTTACCTGTGCCCAGGGCTCCGCACTCGTGAAGGCCGAAGCACTCGTGCGCGGATTCGGCGAACGCGGCGCGAGCGCCCAGAGCGAAAACTTCCTTTCTTCCTGTCTCGTTTCGGGCCAGGGTCAAGTCGGCGACCTGATCGCCCACGACTGAGCGCCCTGCACGCCGCGCCCGCCCAAGCGGGTTTCGCGGCGCGGGCGCCGTTCAACGGCGCGGCGCGTGGTGCTGAGCTCGCTCGCGGACCCGCCGCCGGAGCGCGCTCATGACCAAGCCGCCCAACGCCGTACACCATTCGGCCGAGCAGGGTTATACGCCCGCCGCCGCAGACCTCTATGTCCGTGGCCGCCCGGGTTACCTGGGCCGAGCACTCATCGATTCGGAGCCCGCGCCGCGCGGGCAGCCGCCCGTGACGGCCCGTGACGGCCCGTGACGGTGTCTGACGAAACGGCGGCGTGGCGGCGTTCCACTGCATCAGGCAAGCCTGACGCGCCGCGGCGCATCGCTTTAGGTTGCCAATTCCCCGGGTTGGCGGCGAGAATGCTCGCGGACCACGGAGAATCCATGAAAGGTTACATCCTGCTGTTTGGAGTCAGCATGCTGGCGGCGTGCACATCGGTGACGGCCGTCAATTCGAGACAGGATGGCCATCTCACCGTCACGAGCCGCGCGCGCTGGGATCTGGTTTCGTGGAACCACGTGCGCGCAGCCGGACTCAGCGAAGCCGAAGACTACTGCGAAAAGCAGAAGAAGCAGTTGCACACGGTCGAGATCCACAGCGAAGGCCTGCGCGGCGTGACGTCCCAGACAGTAGAAGTCATCTTCGACTGCATCTGATGGAGTCCGCACCGTCTTCTCGCCCATCCGCGCCAAACGGGCGTTGCGGCCCGGTCGCCCGCTGTTGCAAACCCAATTGCCCCCGATAGCGCAATAGTTTGTTGTCGTTCACCCCGATACCCAAACCGCATGACCGCGCTAGACTGACGATACATTTTGTTACGTTCAGGGTCGAGTCATGTTGACCGCATTCTTCATCGCCTGCCCCTTTGGCATCGCGGCATTGTTCGGATTCGCCAGGCTGATCCATCCCCTGACGGGGAAGATCGGTAGTCGTTGAGTGCGCAAGCGCCTTGTTGCGGCGCAGCACGCGACTGATCCTCGCGCCGCCATTCTGTGCGGCCGCAGCGGTTTTTTCCCGCCCTCTCCCGTTTTCCCTTCGCCGTAGTCGGATCCCTTCGTGCTGCAGCAGGCTAACCCGCGCCTGCCGGATGCCCAGACGGCCGGCATACGAGAGAACGCACTGAAGCAAGAACTTGAGCGTAGCCGCGATCACGCCGCCTACATTGCCGACAACCATGAATTCAAGGTAGGCGGAATGGGGGGCTAGTACCAGTCTAAAGCGGTTGATCCGTCGACGAACAGACGAGCATATCTGTACGCTAATTGCGCCAAGAGCGGCAAGAAGACATCCCTTCACCGCGCCGCGCTCGGGTCGCATTACGTCTGCTCCGCCGGGCACGGAGAACATCCAGTTTTGAGAAACGAAGTGCGGCTCTCGATGAGCCGCTAATGTTTGGCCCTTACCTTCCGCCACAAATGAAAAGTCCTGCGCGAGGCAGGGCTCATTTGTTCAACGGGTTCAATCCACTTCTGGATCGATCTTCCTGCCCAGCGATGAGAATACGTTTGCGAGGTCCAGGTAGTTGAGCTTGCCTTCGGCAATATCGACCATGATCTCCTCGAGGGCCTGCGTTCGCTCGACTTCATACCCTTCTATGAAGAGGTAGGTAAGAGCGGAAACGAGTGCTGTTCGCTTGTTAGCGTCGGAGAATGCGTGGCCACGTGCAATTGCCTCTGCATACAACCCGGCGATTTCAAAAACGTCCGCCAGGCCATCGTAGACAACCCGGTTCTCAATACGACCAAGGGCGCCTTCCAAGGCGCCCCTGTTCGCGCTGCCATTGAGACCCGGCTCCTGGCTGAGGATGAAGTCGTGCACGAGCACGACCATATCCACGTCAAGAATCATCTCTTCGCGAGAGCCTGGATGACGGAATGATGTTGCTCGTAGACACGTTTGGCGGCAGTAACGATCTGCCTACGGCCATCCACGGAGCTTGCATTGACCTTTGTTGTCGGGAGCTGTACGCCTGCCCGGGCCTTTACTTCGACTCCGTGGATGTTCCCGGTCTTGCCTTTCATGACCATGGAATCTCCTTCGGGGTTGGGTTTTAGAGGGTTGTCACACCACTGTTAACGGCGATTCTACACAAAAAGTTTACTCACAATATTTTGCGCGTTCGCTCCGACTGTCGCAGCGCATCGCCCGGCGGTCGGTGCGATGCCACACGCTAGCTATGTGACGGCAGGTGCTTCAAGTACAAGATGTGAAAACGGGGGCACAATACATCAGGCGGCGCCGCGATCTGCTCAGGGATTTCCCGATAATAGTGTTCCTGCAACAGCGGCAGATCATTGTGACTGGGCATCGTTGCGAGATCCTCTGGTGCCGGGGACCGGGCTCGAACCGGCAAGCCGTTAGGCGGCGGATTTTCGTCACACCACGTCTTTCGACGCCACGCGTCCTGGCATGGACGCGCGTTCGTGCGCTGGACTATGCCTTCGCCGTCGCGAAGCGCCGCGTATCTCACGCCGCGCCTGGCCTTAGGCGCCCCCCGTCTAGTCTCTACACCTTCCTGGCCGCCGCTTTGCGCGGCAGCCGGCTTGGCTCGGCGTTGCCTCGGCGCCTCGCGCGCAACGCGCTTCAAGGCCCAGGGGGTTCGCCGAATTTGAGGGGTTCTGCACCGGCCGTTTCCGGTCGGGCACTCAATCGTTTCTTAAGTCCGCTATGTTTACCAATTTCATCACCCCGGCAGGGCGGACGCGATTCTACCATTGCGCGGTGCGCGTCCCAAAGGCGCGACGGGGTAACGCACCCGTCATCTGCCGGTCATACGCGTTTTTCATAATCGGCCCCATCGAAAACGTTTACAACGACGCCGGGGCCGCTCGCATGACGCCAACCATCAAGGATGTCGCCGCACACGCCGGATTCTCGATCGCCACGGTGTCGCGCGCGATCAATGCGCCTCACACCGTCAACCCCGTCACGCTCGCGCGGGTGCGCGAAGCGATCGACGCGCTGAAGTTCCGCCCGAACCCGCTCGGCCGCCAGTTTCGCGGCGAACGCACGCGCCTCGTCGGCGTGGTGCTGCCCACGCTCGCCAATCCGGTGTTCGCGGAGTGCCTGCAGGGCATCGACGAACTTGCCGCCGCGCAGGGCTTTCGCCTCATGCTGATGACCACGCAGTACGACGCCGATCGCGAGCGTCATGCGATCGAGACGTTGCGCGCGCAACGTGTCGAGGGCCTGATCCTGACCGTCGCCGACGCCGACACGCACCCCCTGCTCGACGAACTCGACGCCGACGGCCCGCTCTACGTGCTGATGCACAACGACACGAAGCGCCGCCCTTCGGTCTCGGTGGACAACCACCAGGCCGCCTGCGACGGCGTGCGCATGCTCATCGCGCACGGCCATCGCCGCATCCTCATGCTGGCCGGCACGCTGGCAGCTTCCGACCGCGCGCGCCAGCGCCATGCCGGCTACGCCCTTGCGATGCAGCAGGCCGGTCTCACGCCGGCACCGGCTCTCGAGGTCGATTTCAACGCGCAAGAGCTCGCACCCTCGGTGCTCGGGCATCTGACGAGTGGGCCCGCGCGTCCCACGGCCCTCTTCTGCAGCAACGACCTGCTGGCCATGGTCGTGATGCGCGGACTGCGCCGCGCCCGCCTGCGCGTGCCGCAGGACATGTCGATTCTCGGCTTCGACGGCCTCGCGATGAGCGAACTGCTCGCGCCGCCGCTCGCGAGCATCGGCACGCCGAACCGCGACATCGGCCGCGAAGCGTGGCAATGCCTGATGGCGCGCCTCGGCGGCCAGTATGCGGGACCGCTCGCCAATACGCTGCCGCACACGTTGCGCACGGGCGGCACCATCGCGGCGATCGCGCACGCACCGCTCGGCGCGCGTCGCAGCGCAATCGATCGCGACCTCGAAATCGGCGGCACGCTCTCGTGAGTCAGCGGCGCGTCTGAAGAACGACCCGAACCCGCCAAACCAGCCCGACAATCCGGGCCGTGCACGCACGCGGCCCTCATCCACCAGAACGCTCTCGCAACCGACCTGGAGACCTGCCGTGACCAGCCGACCCGCCTTTGCCGGCCCGCTTTCGCTTGTGCCCGTGCGCGCCGCCCTGCGTGCGCTAGCCGCGCCCGTGCGGCGCCTGACCCGCCTGACCCGCCTGACCCGCCTGACCCGCCTGACCCGCCTGACCCGCCTGACCCGCCTGACCCGCCTGACCCGGCTGCCCCGCCTGACCCGCTTCTCCCATGCGCTGCCGCTCGCCGCGGGCGCCGCCGCCCTCGTAGCCGGTCTTGCCGCGCCGCTCGCGGCACAGGCCGATCAAACCGCGATCTGCTACAACTGCCCGCCCGAATGGGCCGACTGGGCGAGCCAGATCCAGGCGATCCAGAAAGAGACCGGCATTCGCGTGCCGTTCGACAACAAGAACTCCGGCCAATCGATCGCACAACTGATGGCCGAGCAGAAGAGCCCGGTCGCCGACGTCGTCTACCTCGGTGTGTCTTCGGCGTTCCAGGCGAAGGACAAGGGCGTGATCACGCCGTACAAACCCGCGCACTGGAACGACATTCCCGCCGACCTCAAGGACCCGCAAGGCTACTGGTTCGCCATCCATTCGGGCACGCTCGGCTTCTTCGTCAACAAGGACGCGCTCGAAGGCAAGCCGGTGCCGCATTCGTGGGCCGATCTCCTCAAGCCCGAATACAAGGGCATGGTCGGCTACCTCGATCCCTCGAGCGCCTTTGTGGGTTATGCGGGCGCGGTGGCCGTGAATCTCGCGTTGGGCGGCACGCTCGACAATTTCCAGCCCGCTTTCGAATGGTTCGGCAAGCTCAAGGCCAACCAGCCGATCGTGCCGAAGCAGACCGCCTACGCGCGCGTGCTTTCGGGTGAGATTCCGATCCTGCTCGACTACGACTTCGACGCCTATCGCGCCAAATACAAGGACCACGCGAACGTCGAGTTCGTGATCCCGAAGGAAGGCACGATTTCGGTCCCCTACGTGATGAGTCTCGTCAAGAACGGGCCGCACGAAGCGAACGGCAAGAAGGTGCTCGACTTCGTGCTCTCCGACGAAGGCCAGAAGCTCTGGGCCAACGCCTACCTGCGCCCGGTGCGCGCCAGCGCGCTCTCGCCGGAAGCGGCGTCGAAGTTCCTGCCCGCGAGCGACTATGCGCGCGCAAAGCCCGTGGACTTCGCGAAGATGGCGGCGCAGCAGCAGGCGTTCGGCGAGCGCTATCTGCAGATCATGCACTGATACCCCAGCCGATCACTGCCATGCATGACCTCACTTTTCCGCTGCGCTGGCGTCTGGCGCTCATCGCGCCCGCGCTCGCGGTGTTCCTCGCCTTCTGGCTGTTGCCGATGATCGCGCTCGTGCAGGTGAGCGCCGACGGGCATTTCATCGAGACGTATCGCGCACTGCTGACGAATGGCCGCTACATGAGGAGCCTTGGCGCGACCATCGCGCTCTCGGCCGCCGTGACCGCGGCGACGCTCGTGATCTCCACGATCTGCGGCCTTCTGCTCGCGCGGCGCACGTTCGCCGGGCGCCGGGCGCTCGTCGCGCTGCTCACGTTTCCGCTGGCGTTTCCCGGCGTGGTGGTCGGCTTCATGGTGATCATGCTCGCCGGACGACAGGGGCTCATCGGCGCGCTGTCGCTGCGGCTCACCGGCGAGCGCTGGGTGTTCGCGTACTCGATGGCGGGACTCTTCGCGGGCTATCTGTACTTTTCGATTCCGCGCGTGATCGTGACCGTGATGGCCTGCGCAAGCCAGCTCGACGGCTCGCTCGAAGAGGCCGCGCGGTCGCTTGGCGCGTCGTCGTGGCGCGTGCTGTGCGACGTGATCCTGCCCGCGCTCGCGCCCGGCCTCGTCGCCGCAGGGGCAATCTGCTTCGCGACCGCGATGGGCGCATTCGGCACGGCGTTCACGCTCGCCACCGACATCGACGTCCTGCCGATGACGATCTATACCGAGTTCACGCTCAACGCGAACATGGTCACGGCAGCGGGCCTGTCGATCGTGCTCGGCTTCGTGACCTGGGCGGTGCTCACGCTCGCGCGCAGCGTGACGGGCGCGGCCGTCGCGGCCACCGCATGAGCAGTCTGTGGCTTTCGAGGACTCCAGAATGAATCCGGTCGTCAATCCCGCCGCAACGGCTGCGCAAGACATCCACGAAGCGCCCGGCCAGCCGCCCGCCGCGCGGGGGCGCCTCGCGCTGCCCTCGGCGCGCGCGTGCGTTGCGTGCGCGCAATGGCTCGTCACGCTCGCTACCTGCGCGTTTCTCATCGTGCCCGTGGTGATGTCGATCCTCGCGGGCCTGACCGTCAACTATTTTCGCGGCGTCGCGAGCGGCCTCACGCTGCGCTGGCTCGACCAGGTCTGGACGCAGTATCACGCGAGCGTCTTCCTCTCGCTCGAAGTGGCAGCCGCCACGCTCTTCCTCACGCTCGTGACCGGCGTGCCCGCGGGCTACGCGCTCGCGCGCAGCCGCACGCGCCTCTCGCGCCTGATCGAGGAATTGCTCGTACTGCCCGTGGCCCTGCCCGGCCTCGCTTCGGCGCTCGCCCTGCTCGTGGTGTACGGCGGCTTCAGCGCCTTTCGCATGAGCGCGGCGTTCATCGTGGTCGGCCATGTGGTGTTCACGTTGCCGTTCATGGTGCGGCCCGTGGCGGCCGTATGCGCGTCGGCGGACCTGCGCACGCTCGAAGAAGGCGCGGCGAGCCTCGGCGCGAGCTTCTGGCAGCGTTTCACGACCATCGTGCTGCCCAATGCGCGGCCCGGCATCGTGGCGGGCGCGCTCGCCGTGCTCACGCTTTCGATCGGCGAGTTCAACCTCACGTGGATGCTGCACACGCCCGACACCAAAACGCTGCCGGTCGGCCTTGCGGACACCTATGCGTCGCTGCGCATCGAAGTGGGCAGCGCCTACACGATCCTCTTCTTCCTCATGACGATGCCGCTGCTCGTGGCGATGCAATGGCTCGGCGTGGACGTACCCGGCTCCTCAGGAAAGCCGTCTGGCAAGCAGCGGCTCGCAGGCCAGCAAAAGAACAACAAGGATTCCGCATGAAACTCGAACCGATCCCGATTACGCTCACGCGCTGTGCGAAGACGTTTCGCGGCACGCGCGTGCTCGAACCGCTCGACCTCGCGATCGGCGCGGGCGAGACGCTCGTGCTGCTCGGCCCATCGGGCTGCGGCAAGACCACCACGCTGCGCATGATCGCGGGTCTGGAAACGCCCGACGCCGGGGGCCGCGTGGCCTTCGGCGACGAGGATGTGACCGCGCTGCCCATCGAGCGGCGCAAGGTCGGCATGGTGTTCCAGAACTACGCGCTCTTTCCGAACCTCGACGTGCGCGGCAACATCGGCTATGGCCTGAAGATCCAGCGCGTTCCCGCCGCCGACGCGCGCGCACGCGTCGACGAACTGCTCGCGATGATGCGTCTCGAAGCGCACGCGGCCAAGCCCATCAGCCAGCTTTCGGGCGGCCAGCGCCAGCGCGTGGCGCTCGCACGCGCGCTCGCGCCGCGCCCGCGCGTACTGCTGCTGGACGAGCCGCTCACCGCGCTCGATGCGCGCCTGCGCGACACCTTGCGCAGCGAGATGAGCACGCTGTTGCGCGAGCTGGGCGTGACGACGGTCTACGTCACGCACGATCAGGCCGAGGCGATGGAGCTGGGCGACCGCATCGTCGTGATGAGCGCGGGCCGCATCGAGCAGATCGGCACGCCGCGCGAGATCTATTTCCAGCCGGCGAGCCGTGCGGTCGCGCAGTTCGTCGGCACGCTCAACCGGATCGCCGGAGAATGGCACGGGGGGATGCTGCGCACGAGCGGCGGCGCCGTGCCGGCCAGCGCGTCCCAGACCAGCGGCGCCGCCGAACTGTATTTCCGGCCCGAAGACGCCGCGCTCGCCGACCCTGTCGGCGCGCAACTGCGCGGCGTGATCGAGCAGGCGACCTTTCTCGGCGAGCGCACGCGGCTCACGATCGGCGGCGCGGCGCCCGATGCCCTGCTCGTCGACGTGGCGGGCCGCGTCGAGCTGGCGCGCGGCACGCCGGTCGGCATTTCGATCGCCCCTGAAGCGCTCATTGCGCTCGCGTAATTCTTACCAATGAGGACTACCATGCTGCTCGCACAGATCAGCGACCTGCACATCAAGCCACCGGGCGCGCTCGCCTATCGCCGCGTCGACACGGCCGCGAGCCTCGCACGCACCATCGCGCGCCTGAACGCGCTCACGCCGCGCCCCGACGCGGTCCTCATGACCGGCGATCTCGTCGACCAGGGCTCGGTCGAGGAATACCGGCACCTGAAGACGCTGCTCGACACGCTCGAGATTCCGTACTGGCTCCTGATCGGCAACCACGACGCACGCGAGCCGCTGCGCGAAGTATTTGCCGATCGGCCCGAACTGCGCGAAGGCGGCGCGTTCATCCAGTACGCGGCGGACCTCGGCCCGCTGCGCGTGATCGCGCTCGACTCCATGCAGCCGGGGCAAAGCGCGGGCACACTCTGCGCCGCGCGCCTCGCGTGGCTCGCGCAGCAGCTCGACGCGGCGCGCGGCAAGCCCGTGATCGTCGCGCTCCATCATCCGCCATTCGATTGCGGGATCGGCCATATGGATGCGATCCGGCTCGACGACAGCGCCGCGCAGGCGCTCGAAGCGCTCGTGGCGCGGCATCCCAACGTCGAGCGCGTGCTGTGCGGTCACGTGCACCGGCCCATGTTCGTGCGCTTCGGCGGCACGATCGCCTCGGCGGTGCCTGCGCCGGCCCACCAGGTCACGCTCGACCTCGCGCCCGGTGCGCCCTCCACCTTCACGCTCGAGCCGCCCGCCTTCGCGCTGCATCGCTACGATGCGCAGGGCGGGATCGTCACGCATCACGGCTACGTGGACACATTCGACGGCCCGTATCCGTTCTACGAGCCCTCGGGCGAGCTGATTGCCTGAGTGCGCGACCGGCGGCGCGCTTCAGCGCCGCCAGCGCGATTACGCGCGCTCCGGTATGATCGGCACGCTCGAAGCCTGCCTTCCGTATCGCCGGGCGCCGCCCACACTCGCACATGTCCACACCTGATTCCGCAACCGCTGGCGCAAGCCGGTCGCTGCGCGGCCTGTTGCTCCTGCTCGCGACTATCGCGGGCGTCACGGTCGCGAATATCTATTTCAACCAGCCGCTGCTCGACGATTTCCGCCAGAGTTTCCCGGCGGGCGCCGCGTGGATCGGCGCCGTGCCGGCCGGCACCCAGCTCGGCTACGCAGCGGGCATGCTGCTGCTCGCGCCGCTCGGCGACCGCTACGACCGCCGCCGCATCATCCTGCTGCAAACCGCCGGCCTGTGCGTCGCGCTGCTCGTCGCGGCCACCGCCCCATCGCTTGCCGTGCTGGTCGGCGCGAGCCTCGCGATCGGCATCCTCGCCACCATCGCGCAGCAGGCCGTGCCGTTTTCCGCGGAACTCGCGCCGCCCGAGGCGCGCGGCCACGCCGTGGGCACGGTCATGAGCGGCCTCTTGCTCGGCATCCTGCTCGCGCGCACGGCAGCCGGATTCGTCGGTCAGTACTTCGGCTGGCGCGCGGTATTCGGGGCGTCGATCGTCGCGCTGCTCGTGCTCGCGCTCGTCATCGTCAAGAAGCTGCCGAAGAGCCAGCCGACCTCGAAGCTCGGCTACGGCGAGCTGCTCGCCTCGATGTGGCATCTCGTGCTGGAGCTGCCCGGACTGCGGGAAGCGTCGGCGACGGGCGCTTGCCTCTTCGCCACGTTCAGCCTCTTCTGGCCCGCGCTCACGCTGCTACTCGCGGGCGAGCCGTTCCATTTCGGGCCGCAGGCGGCGGGCCTGTTCGGCATCGTCGGCGCGGCGGGCGCGCTGGCCGCACCGATGGCGGGGCGCTCCGCCGACAAGCGCGGGCCGCGCGCGGTCATCACGATGTCGATTGTGCTGCTGGCGCTCGCGTTCGTCATCTTCGCGTTTTCGGGCAAGAGCCTGATCGGCCTCGTGATCGGCGTGATCGTGCTCGACGTGGGCGTGCAGGCCGCGCAGATCTCGAATCAGTCGCGCATCTACGCGCTGCGCCCCGAGGCGCGCAGCCGCGTGAATACGGTGTACATGGTCTGCTACTTCATTGGCGGCGCAACCGGTTCTGCCGTGGGCGTGACCGCCTGGCACGCATTCGGCTGGATCGGCGTGTGCGCGGCGGGCATCGCGTTCACGGCGCTCGCCGGCTGGATTCACCATGCAACGCGCCCGCGCATGGGCGCGGGCGCACAGACTTCATCCTGAGCGCTGGCGGCAAGCGCTATTTGCGCGCATAGAGCAAGTCCGTCATGTCGTCGGCGTGCTCCTCCTCCGTCGCGAGGATCTGCTCGAAGATGCGCCGCGTGGTCGTGTCGTCGTGGCCGAGATAATTGATGATCGCGCGATAGCTTTCGATCGCGATGCGCTCGGCGATCAGATTCTCGCGGATCATGTCCTTCAGGTCCGCCCCCTCCTTGTATTCCGAGTGCGAGCGCTCCACCAGCGTTGCCGGCGAGAAGTCGGGCTCGCCGCCCAGCTGCACGATGCGGGCCGCCAGCATGTCGGCGTGCTGCTGTTCCTCGGTCGCGTGCTGGAGAAACTCGGCCGCCACCGACTCGGACTCGATGCCCTTCGCCATGAAATGGTGCCGCTTGTAGCGCAGCACGCACACGAGCTCCGTGGCGAGGGAATCGTTGAGCAGCTTGAGCACGGTCTGGCGATGCGCGGGGTAGTCCGGCGTGACCGGACCCTGGTCGAGATTGCGGCGCGCCTCATCGCGCACGCGCTTGAGATCGAACTCAAACAAAGCGTGTGTTTTCGACATCTGGCTCTCCTTCGAACATGCTCCTTTAGGGCGGATGTGCTGCGCGATGTCGCGCCAGCGTCCGAGCTGGCGCAAGCAGCGGACCCGGCGCAGGCGCACACGCCGGCGCATGGCGGCACAAATGACCGGGCACGCGAGATGCTGAAGAGTCGTCTCCTTTGACACCGTGGAGGACTTCCTCATGAAACGCCTGATTGCCCTCTTTCTCGTTACCGCTTCGCTGGCAGCGCTCTCGGCGTGCAATACGATGGCGGGTGCCGGCGAGGACGTTTCCGCAGGCGGCCACGCCCTCACGAACTCCGCGGAAAAGGCGAAATAGTATCCGGCAAACGGTAAAGGCACCGGGATGACGGCTAGCGCGTACGCATAGCGCGCAAGCGGCTGCCGGCATCGATCACCCGGTGAACGATGAAGTGGCGGCCGTTGCGCACGTCACATGCGCATCATCGCGCCCGCAACGCGGCGCGATGATGCGAGGTGCTTCGCGAAGTCAGGATGCGCTCAGGAAGTGCGGCGTCGGTCGTCGAACAGGAACGACAAACCCACGCTGCCGAGAATCAGCACGGTCGCGACAACGGTTGCGCTCGTGACCGGCTCGCCGAGCAGCAGCGCGCCGAGCGCGACGGCAACAACGGGATTCACGTACATGCAGCTGCTCGCAAGAAGCGGGCTCGTATGGCGGATCAGGTAGCCATACGCGACATAGGCCGCCATCGTGCCGATGAAAAGCAGGTAGAGGAAGGCGAGAAGCGGCAGGAAATGCAGTTCGCCCATGCGTTCGCCGCTGATCCATGCGAGCGCAGTCGAGATGGCGCCGCCGAGGCCGATCTGCAGTGCCGTCGCGATGAAGAGATCGGTCGGCAACGCGAGCTTGCCCGCCAGGTGCGCGCCGATGGCCCAGAAGAGCGCGCCGCACAGAATCGCGAGGCTGCCGCCCGCCGAGCCGGACGCGGCCCCGCCATGGCTCAGGATGGCGATGCCGACGAGGCCGAGCGCGACCGCGGCCCATTCGGCCCTCGCTACGCGCCGCCCGCTGAGCGCCGAGATCACGGTCGCGAACAGCGGCACTGTGGCGACCATCACGGCCGCCTTGCCGGTGCCCACGGTACGCATGCCGTAGGCGAGCATGCCGCTCGACATGCCCACGAGCAGCGTGCCCACCACGCCCGCGTTGCGCACTTCGAGGAGCGTAGGCATGACGGGCCGCCGGCGCATGGCGAAGACGAACAGGCCGATCCCGGCGAGCAGGTTGCGCAAGCCTGACAGCAGGAGCGGCGGGAACGAATCGAGCGCGACCTTCACGCCGAGATACGTCGAGCCCCAGACGAAGTAGACGACGGCGAGTGAGAGCGCGACGCGCCCGGTGCGCGATTGCGGCAGCCGAACGGCGCGCGCGAAACGCCATAGCGCGGCTGCGGCCTGCTGGGCCCCCGTGAAAAAAGATTGAGTGCTCACGCGGGAAGACAAACGAGGTGGCATCGTCATTTCGCCGCGGCGTATGAAAGGCGGGACCGCGGGCGCCCCGGCGGCAGAACGGCGGGACGGATGAAGCTCGACGGCATGGTGCAGATGCGCAAGAACGCGAAAAAGACGGAGTACGAAGGACACCCGGGACGGGCGAACCGCATTATGCAACAACGCCGGCCGTTGCGGATGCTTTCAGGATGCTTTATGCGCGGCGAGTCGTTGCGCGCGCGTCACAGTGTGAGGGACGCAAGCCAGCACGGCCGATCGCGCACCCAATCGACGGGCTGTGGCCGCGTCGCGTGGTGCTGGTGAGTTCGTGCTAGCATGACACAGCCTTTCGTTTAGCTTTCATTAACTGGATTTCATACCCGCCGCTCGCCATGCTTTCGCTCGTTTCGCGTCCCGTATTCGCCTTGCCGCCGCGCCATTTGCGCGGCGCGTCGGCGCACGCGCGGGCAGAGCGCGAGCGAACGGCGCCGTGGCCTCTCGACACCCGAGCGCGCACCCTGCCTCCCCTCTGCGCCCCGCTTTGCGCCGCCCGGCGCCCGCACTGAACCGGCATCCCCCAATCCCAGCGGAGCCGTTCGGTCGGGCTCCGGGCCGACCCGTTGCGCGCCGCTGCGGCCCGCGCCTCATTGCGCGATTTCGCCCGCCAGCCCTCGCCGTTACCTCGAATCTTTTGTGGATTGCAAGGAGAACCGCCATGTCGAAGAAAATCCGTTACTTCACCGAACTCGATGTTGCCCGCCTCGAAAAATGCGCCGCCGAACCCGGCGCCGCGCCCGAGCGACAGGCCATGCTCGACGCACTGCTCGACCACGCGGTGATCGTGGAGCCGCGCGAGATGGCCGCCAACGTCGTGACGATGAACTCGCAGGTCACACTCGTGGACGAGCGCAATGGCGAAGCCCTCACGTACACCGTCGTCTATCCGCACGACGCGAACGTCGACGCCGGGCGCCTGAACGTCTTCTCGCCCGCGGGTCTCGCGCTCCTCGGCGCGAAGCGCGGCAGCGCCGTGCGCTTCACGACGCCCGGCGGCGCGGTCGAGACCCTGAAGATCGAGCGCATCCTGTTTCAGCCGGAAGCCTCGCAGGATTTCACGCTGTAAGCTCCTCATACACGACACACCGCGCCTGGCACATTGCACGCGAGATGACACTTGCCAGATCGTCGCAGCGCGGTGTATCGTTTGGCCTTGCTTACGCGGGGGTCCTGCGTCATGCGCCGCATCGAACGAAAGTCGTGCAGCGTATTTCGCGGGTGAGAAATACCCTTTGAACCTGATCTGGATAATGCCAGCGCAGGGAAGCGTCCGGACTTCGCAACGTCGCTTACCGCCTCATATCATCACAGCGAAGTCCGTCCACGTTCCGTCTCGTCTCCTGCTAAGCCGCCGTTCCCACTTTGCATTGCATGGAGAGACAGACGCATGAACGCGAATCCGAAGTTCATTTCCGCCAACGCGCACGTCGACGAAGCCGCGATCGCGCCGCTGCCCAATTCCCGCAAGATCTACGTGACCGGTTCGCAGCCCGATATCCGCGTGCCGATGCGCGAGATCACGCAGGCGGATACGCCCACGGGCTTCGGCGGCGAGAAGAATCCGCCGATCTACGTCTACGACACCTCGGGTCCGTACACCGACCCTGAAGCGAAGATCGACATTCGCGCGGGCCTGCCTGCGCTGCGTCAGGGCTGGATCGAGAAGCGCGGCGACACCGAAGCGCTGCCGGGCCTCTCCTCCGAGTACGGCCGCGAGCGCGCCGCCGACCCCGCGACGGCCGAGCTGCGTTTCCCCGGCCTGCACCGGACGCCGCGCCGCGCGAAAGCAGGCAAGAACGTCACGCAGATGCACTACGCGCGTCAGGGCATCATCACGCCGGAGATGGAATACATCGCGATTCGCGAGAACCAGCGCCGCGCCGAGTATCTGGAAAGCCTCAAGGCCAGCGGCCCGAACGGCGCGAAGCTCGCCGCGATGATGGGCCGCCAGCATCCGGGCCAGGCGTTCGGCGCGGCCGCCTTCGGCGAGCATGCGCTCAAGGAAATCACGCCCGAGTTCGTGCGCGACGAAATCGCGCGCGGCCGCGCGATCATTCCCGCGAACATCAACCATCCGGAAAGCGAGCCGATGATCATCGGCCGCAACTTCCTTGTGAAGATCAACGCGAATATCGGCAATTCGGCGGTCACCTCGTCGATCGGCGAAGAAGTCGACAAGATGACGTGGGCGATCCGCTGGGGCGGCGACACGGTCATGGATCTTTCGACCGGCAAGCACATCCACGAAACGCGCGAGTGGATCATCCGCAACTCGCCGGTGCCGATCGGCACGGTGCCGATCTACCAGGCGCTCGAAAAGGTCAACGGCAAGGCCGAAGACCTCACGTGGGAAATGTTCCGCGACACGCTCATCGAGCAGGCCGAGCAGGGCGTGGACTACTTCACGATCCACGCGGGCGTGCGTCTGCAATATGTGCCGCTCACGGCGAACCGCATGACGGGCATCGTCTCGCGCGGCGGGTCGATCATGGCCAAGTGGTGCCTCGCGCATCACAAGGAATCCTTCATTTACGAGCATTTCGAAGAGATCTGCGAAATCATGAAGGCGTACGACGTGAGCTTCTCGCTCGGCGACGGCCTGCGTCCCGGCTCGATCTACGACGCCAATGACGAAGCGCAGCTCGGCGAACTGAAGACGCTTGGCGAGCTCACGCAAATCGCGTGGAAGCACGACGTGCAGGTGATGATCGAAGGCCCGGGCCACGTGCCGATGCAGCTCATCAAGGAGAACATGGATCTCCAGCTCGACTGGTGCAAGGAAGCGCCCTTCTACACGCTCGGGCCGCTCACCACCGACATCGCGCCGGGCTACGACCACATCACCTCGGGCATCGGCGCCGCGATGATCGGCTGGTTCGGCACGGCCATGCTCTGCTACGTCACGCCGAAGGAACACCTGGGCCTGCCGAACAAGGACGACGTGAAGGAAGGCATCATCACGTACAAGCTCGCGGCGCATGCGGCCGATCTCGCGAAGGGCCATCCGGGCGCGCAGGTGCGCGACAACGCCTTGTCGAAGGCGCGCTTCGAGTTCCGCTGGGAAGACCAGTTCAACCTCGGCCTCGATCCGGACAAGGCGCGCGAGTTCCACGACGAAACGTTGCCCAAGGACTCGGCCAAGGTCGCGCACTTCTGCTCGATGTGCGGCCCGCACTTCTGCTCGATGAAGATCACCCAGGACGTGCGCGACTTCGCCGCGAAGCAAGGCGTGAGCGACGACGAGGCGCTCAAGAAGGGCATGGAAGTGAAGGCGGTCGAGTTCATCAAGCAGGGCGCCGAAATCTATCAGCGCCAGTAAGGCCGGCTTCGGGCTGGCTTAGGGCTCACTACGCCCCGGCGGGCGCCCTGCGTCCGCCGAAACATTTACTAACGACTCCCACAACTCTCTGACAAGCGCACACACCCGGATACGGGTGGCGTGGCTAGGATGAGGGTATCGAAGGCGCAGCGTGCGTGCCAGCGCACGCCGCACCGCACACTCGAACGCATCATGCGTGGGGAGTCGGAAAATGATTACGCTCAAACGTGCACGCACGCTACTCACGGCGACGACAGTCGTCGCCGTGCTGGGCAGTCTTGGCGCTTGCGACAACATGTCGAGACGCGACCGCGATACGGTAATTGGCGCGGGCGTGGGCGGCGTGGCGGGCGCGGCGATTGGCGGCAATGCGCTCTCCACCGTGGGCGGCGCAGCGGTGGGTGGCGTGATCGGCAATCAGGTTGGCAAGTAAGCGGCAAACAGCGTTAGCGCCAGTGCGAATCGACGATGCGGCTGCACGACCGGCGGCACGATCGAAGCGACGGCACAGAACAGAAACGACACGACAGGCAACACGCCATTCATGGCGTGCATCAGGGAAGGATGCGCGGCGCAGACCCTCACGGGCTGCGCCGCGTTTGCTTGGGTCGATGCCATCGCGGCCGGCGAAATATTCGGTGATCGATGCGCAACGCAAAGCGTGTTCGTAAGGCGTAAGCTCAAACGATCAGACGGCCCGGGCCTGAAGGCGAAAATCCTGCGCGGCCGTTCGCCACTCGCGGAGCCCGCCATGCAACGTCCGTCCGTGTTTGTGATCGCCGCCGCGAGCGCGCTGCCCGCGCTTTCCGGCTGCTACTACTACGCCCCCTACGGCTACCCGCCCTACTACTACGGCACCGTGCCCGTCGCGGCCACCCAGCAGGAAACCGCGCTCGCGCAAACGGCGCCGAACCCGGCTCCAGCCGCCGTGCCCGACGCGCAGTATCCGGGACCGCTCTATCCCTCGCCGCCCGTTGCGATCGCCGTTCCTGCGTGGCCGGCCTATCCCGCCTATCCCGCCTATCCTGCGGCTTACCCCGCTTACTACCCTTACCCCGCATACGGGTGGGGCTGGGGCGCGCCCGCCGTCTCGTTCGGCTTCGGCTACCGGGGCGGCGGCGGGCACTGGCATCACTGACGTTCACGCTGCGAGCCGCACCGCAAAATGGGCCACAAAACGGTGCCGGACCGTACTTTCCCTCCTTGACGCTCCCGTGTCGTTATCTATCCTCCAAGTGGGCTAGCGGGGATTGAAGCACCGTCTTAACTCGGCCGCCTGGCCACGCACTGAACTCCATAGCCGAAAACGCGCCCCGGCGCATGCTGCCGTGCTGCTGCGTCGATAACGAACCAGCATAAAGGAGACGTGATGTTCCACCAGCTGCTGACCCCCATTGGCAATTCGCTGCTGTTTTCGTTTCTGGTCGCCGTGCTGCCCATTCTTACCGTGCTCGCCCTGCTCGGCTGGGCACGGCGGCCCGCATGGCAAGCCTCGCTTGCGGGGCTTCTGGTCGGCCTCGCCGTCGCGATCGCCGGCTGGCAGTTTCCCGTCAATCTTGCGATCAGCTCGGTACTCGCGGGCGCCGTGTTCGCACTCTGGCCGGTGATGTGGATTGTCGTCACGGCGATCCTGCTCTACAACATCGCGCTGCGCTCGGGCCGCTTCGCGGCGTTTCGCATGTGGCTGCTCGACAATCTGCCCAACGACCGGCGCATCGTGCTCGTCGTGGTCGGCTTCTCGTTCGGCGCGCTGTTCGAAGGGATTTCCGGCTTCGGCACGCCGATTGCCATCACAAGCTCGCTGCTCATCATGCTCGGCTTTCCGACGCTCGAGGCCCTGACCTTCACGCTCATCTTCAACACGGCCCCCGTGGCCTTCGGCGCGCTCGGCGTGCCGATCACCGTGCTCGGCGCAGTCACGCACCTGCCCTCCGATCTGCTCGGCCAGATGGTCGGCCGCCAGTTGCCGTTCTTCGCCCTGCTGCTGCCGTTCTATGTCATCGCGATCTACGCGGGCATGGGCGGCATGCTGCGCATCTGGCCGGTGCTGCTCGTCTCGGGCGGCAGCTTCGCGCTCACGCAGTTCGTCACCGCCAACTTCATCAACTACAGCCTCACCGACGTGCTCTCGTCGCTCGTCTCGCTGATCCTCACCATCCTGTTCCTGCGCGTATGGAAGCCCGCGCCCGATCCGCGCTTCACCATCAAGGTCGATCGCGCAAACGAAACGCGCGGCGCCGTGACGGGCACACAGGGCTGGTATCCGTGGATCATCGTCGCGGCCGTCGTGATTATCTGGACCATCGCGAAGGTCTTCACGATCGGCGAAGTGAAAGTGCCGTGGCCGGGCCTCGACAAGGCCGTCTACATCACGCTCTACAACACGGCCTATGGCGCGATCTGGGACTTCCAGCCGCTCGCCACCGGCACGGCGATTCTCGTCTCGGCGATCATCACCGCGTTCGTCGTGCGCCTGAAGCCCGCCGATTTCGGCGTCGCGATCGTCGATACCTGGGTGCAGACGCGCATCGCCATCCTCACGGTCGCGACCATCGTCGGGCTCGCGTTCCTCATGAACTACTCGGGGCTCACCTATACGCTGGGCCTCGGCGTGTCTTCGGTCGGCGCGTTCTTCCCGCTCGTTTCGGCCTTCCTCGGCTGGGTCGCCGTGTTCCTCTCGGGCAGCGACACCTCGGGCAATGCGCTGTTCGGCAACCTGCAGGTGGTGGCCGCGAAACAGCTCAACCTCAATCCCATCCTGATGGCCGCGACCAACTCGTCGGGCGGCGTGATGGGCAAGATGATCTCGCCGCAGAACATCGCGACGGGCGTCGCGACCACGGACCTCAAGGGGCAGGAAGGCCATGTGTTCGCGAAGACGTTCAAGCACTCGATCCTGCTGACTGTGCTGCTCGGCATCCTCGTGTGGCTGCAGCAGAACGTGCTCACCTGGATGATTCCGCACTGAGTACGACGTGTGCGCGCGCATGAAAAAACCCGCCTGCGCGACGAAGCGCAGGCGGGTTTCTTCTTTTGCGGCATTCAGCCAGCGAGTCCAGCCAATGCCGGCTCAGGCAAAATGCGGCGCAGTGCTTAGTGCAGTTCGTCGACCACGAGGCTCATGATTTCCTGCGCCGGGGGCGACGAGTCGATCTGGCCGCTGTCGTCCACGATCGCGACGCGCGTCTGGTTGTCGGTCACGGCGCGCACGTTGAGCTTGTACTGCTTCGCGATCTTTTCCTTGCGGCCGTGGAAGATCTGGTTCCAGAAGCCCTGTTCGTCCGAGCTGTGGTCCTTCGGATCGACGTAGCGCACGTAGTAGATGCCCTTCGTGCGGTCGCGATCGTCCACCGTGAAGTTGGCGCGATCGAGCGCGATGCCCACGCGCACCCAGGCGCGGTCGTACGGCTCGCCGAGCGTGAGTTCCGTCGAACTGTACTGGCCCGACGTGCCCTGCGCGTTCGACGAGCCGCTGCCCGATTGCTGGCCCACAGCCGCGACATTCTGCGCGGCCGTGGCGGCTGCAGCGGCGTCCGCACCCTTCGACTTCGCGTCGGTGCCCTTGCTGTTGGCCTTGGCGTCGGCTTCGGCCGCGATCTGCGCGTCGGGCACGCCCGGCTTCGCGTTCGCGAGCGTCATCATGAGACGCTTGAGGTACTCGGCTTCGAGCGCGGGATCGTTGGGCTTCGGCACCCACTTGCTGCTGTCGTTGTTGGTGCCCGAGAGCTGTTCGCTCAGACCCTTCTGGCTGATGAACACATAGGTGCCGCCGCTGGGCGACGTTTCGAGGCGCGTGCGGTACTTGTTGCGCTCGGCGGTCACGTACGAGTTGCCCGTGGCCCACGAGAGCGTGTTGCGGATGAGGCCGTCGCTGATTTTCGGATGGGTTTCGTTCCAGTCCGTTTCCATCACGCCCTTGTCGCGCTGGTCGACCACGAGCAGGAAGCCTTGTTCCTGCCAGAAGCGGCGCACTTGCGCCCAGACCTGGTCGGGCGTGCGGCTGTCGATGACGAGCCAGCTTTCCGTGCCGTCACGCTGGATATGCATGCCCGGCACCTGCGGAACCACCTGGGTCTGGTCGGACTGCGGCGCGGCGGCCTGGGTCTCTTTGAGCGAGGACAATGAGGTCTCGCCGCCCTGCGGCGCCAGCGAGCGCTGGTCGGACGCTTCGTCGAGCATGTTCGGCGGCACAGCGAGCGACGACTGCTTCGCCTTGGCGTCACTGCGGTAATCAATCTTGCCTGGCGTCGGCGAGCTGCAGCCGGCGACCAGCCCGCCCGCCATCAGAAGCGCGAGCGCGCGTGCGGCAAGACGTTGATGAAAATCACTCATGTTCGGGTAATCCCTTCGGCTACGCCACGGCCAGTTTCCGTGGATCAACCAGACATTTTACCGGTCCGGCGGCCCGCTGTGCAAAAACCGCGGGGTGGCCCTCGATCCAGTCCCGCCATCCGGCGCGCCGGACCGCGGTCGCGACTCCCCAAACCGGCCTCGCCGCAACATTCATCTCTATTCGATCCGGCCCGGCAAACTCCCTGCCTCGCCGCCATTTTCCTTCTGGATCAATGCGCCTCGCAGGTCACGCCTGCAGGCGGCAGGACCATGCTTCGCGTTAGTCGTTCCCGGCGTTCGGGTCGGGCGTGGTCTTCGCGAGCCTGGGCGGCGCGAGCCAGCGGAACGTCGCGAGACCCGACTCGTCGAAGGTGCACTCCGCGGCCGCCGGCGTGGCCACGGTCTTCTTGATGCCAAGCTTCGCGAGCAGCGCCGCGATTGGCGTGGTCGGCTTGCCCTCCGGCGCGCCGCCTTGAGCGACCGGAGCGGTGGGAACCGAAATCGTGCCGGGCAGCGCCGCCGCCTGCACCGTCGGCGCCGTGACCGTGGGCGCCTCGTTGGCGCTTTGCGCCGTAGCGGACGCCGACGACGACGCGGCCGACGCGGCCGATGCAGACGGAGCCGAGGCAGCCGCGGCGGCCGACGCCGCGCCGTTCTCGAGTCGTCCTTCGATCACCACGCGCGCGCCGCGATAGGTCGTCGCGCTATGCGTGACTTTCAGGTCGCCGAGCGTCGTCCCGGCAAGGCGGTTACGCATCGCCTCTTCGCAGGCGCCGGTATTGCGGTACTGCGCCGCGCATCCCGCGAGCAGGGTGACGGCGGCCGCGAGGCCGGCGAAGCATGCGTTACGTTTGTTCATCGCTCATCCGATTTTCAGGCTGCGGCAATTGTAGCCTACGGGGCGGGCAATCCCTTACGGCGCTCGCGCCCCCGCGCGACCCTGCTATCATCGCCGCTGTATATCCGTACAGTGCCTGGCGTGCTCCCCGACTCTCCCGATCCGTTCTACTACCTCGCGAACTTCGAGCGTGCGCTGGCGTGGCTCGACGCACGCTGCGCCGACCTGTTCGACGACGCCGAGCGCGGCTTCGCCGGCGATTTCGCCCGGATGCCGCAGGCGTCGCGCGCGCTCTTCGTGCGCATGCTGATGCGCAAGGGACCCCATTTCCGCCTGAGCCGTCTCGCGTACGGCGAGATCGGCTGCCCGCGCGCGGCGGCGGCCCCGCTTATCGCGGCGGGCTGGCTCGACGACGCGCCCGCGCTCGATCTCGACGCGCTCGCCGCGCTGGTCACGAAAGCCGAGCTGCAGGCGCTCGCCGCGCGCCTTGGCGTCGCACTCGAACCGCGCGCCACGCGCGCGGCAACGCTCGACGCGCTCGATGCGCACTACGCCGCCGCGCCCGAGCCGCGCGACTGGCATGCCTGGTTCCCGGCCTCGCCCGACACCGTGCTGCTGTTCGCGAGCGCCCCGCTCTGCGAGCGCCTGCGCCTCATGTTCTTCGGTAACCTGCATCAGGACTGGTCGGAGTTCGTGCTCGCCGACCTCGGCGTCTTTCGCTACGAAAGCGTGCCCTTCGATCGCGCCTCGCGCGCGTTCCAGCGGCGCGAAGATATCGACGCGTATCTGGCGCTGCGCGATTGCCGCGACGAACTCGAATGCGCAACCAGGGACCATGACTTCGACGCTGCCGCCGCCGTCGCCGTCGCCGCCACACTCCAAACGCTCGACGCGCTGGCCCCGCGCACGCAAGGCAACGCGTGGCTGCGCGCGCGCCACGACAAGCTGCGTCACGCCGCGGGGCTCGCCGCCGAACGCGCGGGCGAACCCGAACTCGCGTGGCGCGCTTATCTCGATTGCGGCCATCCCGAATCGCGCTACCGCCGCGTGCGCGTGCTCGAGCAGCTGAACCGCCGCGAGGAGGCGCAGGCGCTCGCGCAGAGCATTGCCGATGCGCCTGAAAACGAAGAGCAGGCGCAGCGCGCGGCACGCACGCTCGGGCGTCTCGCACGCACGCGGGCGAAATCGAAGACGAGCGCGGAGCCCGGGTTCGCACAGCTCGAACTCACGCTGCCCGCGGCACCTGGGGCACTGCGCGTCGAGGAAGCCGCGCGCATCGCACTCGCCACGCCGCAAGCGCCTGTGTTCTATGTCGAGAACACGCTGATCAACGCGCTCTTCGGCCTGCTCTGCTGGCCCGCGCTGTTTGCGCCGCTGCCTGGCGCGTTCTTCCATCCGTTCCAGCGCGGCCCCGCCGACCTGCACGCCGCCGACTTCGTCGCGCGCCGTGCTTCGCAGTTCGAAACATGCCTCGCCGAACTCGAAACGCATGCCTACCGCGACTCGATTCTGCGGCGCTATGCGCAAAAGGCCGGCACCCAGTCGCCGTTCGTCGCGTGGCCCGCATTAAGCGACGAGCTGCTCGTGCTTGCCCTCGACTGCTTCCCCGCCGCCCATCTGCGCCTGTGGTTCGAGCGCCTGCTGCGCGAACCCGTTGCGAACCGTTCGGGCCTGCCCGATCTCGTGCGCTTCTGGCCGCACGAGCGTCGCTACGAACTGATCGAGGTGAAAGGCCCCGGCGACCGCCTGCAGGACAACCAGCGCCGTTGGCTTGCCTATTGCGTGCAGCACCGCATACCGGTTTCCGTGTTGCAGGTGCGCTGGCCCAACCTGCCCGGCGAAGCCGAAGAAGCCAGCGACAGCGCCGCCCAGGCGCCGCGCGCGCCATGAGCTACACCGTCGCCGTGCGCACGCTGTGCGAGTTCACCGCGAAGCGCGGCGACCTCGACTTGCGCTTCACGCCCTCGCCCGACGCAAGCGACGGCCGCGCCGGCCACGCGGCCATCGCCGCCCGACGCCCGCCCGGCTACGAGACCGAGATCGCGCTTTCCGGCACGTTCGAATCGCTGAGCGTGCGCGGACGCGCCGACGGCTACGACCCCGCGCGCCGCAGGCTCGAGGAGTTCAAGACCTATCGCGGCGACCTCGAGGCGATGCGCGAGAATCAGCGCGCGTTGCACTGGGCGCAGTTGCGCGTCTACGGCGCGCTGCTGTGCGAGAAACTCGGCCTCGATGCGCTCGAACTCGCGCTCGTGTACTACGACATCGGTTCGGGCCGCGAGACGGCGCTCGTCGAGCACGCGAGCGCGTCGGCATTGCGCGCCGCGTTCGAAACGCAATGCCGACGCTTCGTCGCATGGGCCGGGCAGGAAAGCGCCCACCGCGCCGCGCGCGACGCCGCGCTCGCCGCGCTGTGCCTGCCGCATCCGCAGTTTCGGCACGGCCAGCGCGATCTTGCCGAAGCCGTCTGGCGCGCGGCGACACAGGGGCGCTGTCTGCTCGCGCAGGCGCCCACCGGGATCGGCAAGACCATCGGCACACTCTTTGCGCAGTTGAAGGCTTGCCCGCGCGCAGCGATCGACAAGGTCGTGTTTCTGAGCGCGAAAAGCTCAGGGCGTCAGTTGGCGCTCGACGCGCTTGCCAGTCTCACGAGCGCACAAGGCGAAGCCAGCGCCGATGGGCAACGAACGAAGGTGCCGGTGCGCGTGCTCGAACTCGTTGCGCGCGAAAAGTCCTGCGAGCATCCCGAGGCGGCCTGTCATGGCGAATCGTGCCCGCTCGCACGCGGCTTTTACGACCGTCTGCCGGCCGCGCGTGCCGCAGCGCTCGAACGCGTGCGGCTCGATCGCGCAGCACTGCGCGAGGTCGCGAGCGAGCATGCCGTATGCCCCTACTACCTTGGCCAGGAACTCGCGCGCTGGAGCGACGTGGTCGTCGGCGACTACAACTACTGGTTCGACACGAGCGCCATGCTGTTCATGCTTGCCGCGCACAACCAGTGGCGCGCGAGCCTGCTCGTGGACGAAGCACACAACCTCCCCGAGCGCGCCCGCGCGATGTATTCGGCGGAACTCGTGCAAACGCGCATCGACGCCGTGCGCCGCGCCGCAAGCGCACCGCTAAAGCGCGCGCTCGCGCGCCTGCAGAAGCACTGGAACGCACAAAACGCCGTGCAGCCGCTCGCCTGGCGCGCGAGCGACACCCTGCCCGAAGGCCTCGTCGCCGCGCTTGGCGACGTGATCGCGGCGATCGGCGACCAGCTCGCCGAACCCCCGCTCGTGCGCGACCCCGAACTCGAGCGCTTCTATTTCGACGCCCTGCACTTCACGCGCATTGCCGAACGCTTCGATGCGCATTCGCTCTTCGACGTCACGCCACTGGCGCATCAAAGCGCACGCCGCCCGCGTTCGACGATCGCGATCCGCAACATCGTGCCGGCGGATGCCTTGCGGGCGCGCATCGCCACGGCACACAGCATCACGCTTTTTTCGGCAACGCTCTCGCCCACGCATTACTACAGCGACATGCTCGGCCTGCCCGCCAACACGGTGAGCATCGACATCGACACGCCTTTTCGCGCCGAGCAGCTCGACGTACACATCGCCCGCCATATCTCGACACGTTATAAGGACCGCGAACGTTCGCTCGACGCGCTGGTTGAACGCGTGGCCGCGCAATTTGCCGAACGCCCCGGCAACTATCTGTGCTTTTTCAGCAGCTACGACTATCTGCGGAAAGCCGCCGATGCGTTCGCGGCACGTCATCCGGAGGTGGACGTCTGGCTCCAGTCGCGCACCATGGACGAGGCGGGCCAGCAGGCCTTCGTCGCGCGCTTCGTGGAAGGCGGCTGCGGCATCGGTTTCGCGGTGCTGGGCGGCGCTTTCGGCGAAGGCATCGATCTGCCGGGCACGCGCCTCATCGGCACCTTCATCGCGACGCTCGGCATGCCGCAGGTGAACGCCGTGAACGAGGCGATGCGCGCACGCATGGATACGCTCTACGGCGACGGCTTCGACTATACCTACCTGATTCCGGGCCTGCGCAAGGTCGTGCAGGCCGCCGGACGCGTGATCCGAACCGAGCATGATCGCGGCGTCGTGCACCTGCTGGACGACCGCTTCGCGCAGCCCGGCGTGCGCGCGCTGCTCCCCGCGTGGTGGCGCATCGCCACCAGTTGATCTGGACTCCGGATCATCGTTCACGATGAACGAAGCTGGCGCACGTTTCGGTGCGCCAGCCGGTGCTCCAGGCGATCAGGCAGGCTTCGCCTTGCCCCCGCCCTTGCCGCTCTTCTTCGGAGGCGGCGGGGGCGGGTCGCCCTCCATGTCGTCGGCGGCAATTTCGCCCGCGATTTCGTCGACCGGCGCCGCCGTTTTCTTCGCCTTCTTCGCCGGTTTGCTCTCCTTCACATCGGGCGGCACGGCGGCCTTGCTGATCGTGACTTCGCCGTTCGTCTTGTCGTAGCCGATCTCGACGGTATCGCCGGACTGCAGCGCGTCGCCGAGTATCTCTTTGGCAAGACGCGTTTCCACTTCCTGGCGAATCTGCCGCTTGAGTTCGCGCGCGCCGAACTCCGGCTGATAGCCGGCCTCCACGAGATGATCGACGAGCGTCTCGCCCATCAGGAGCGTGATGCCCTGCGCGGCCGCCGTGCGCGTGACGCGTTCGAGCTGGATCTGCACGATCGCGCGGATGTTCTCGCGCGAGAGCGCATGAAAGACGATGATTTCGTCGATGCGATTGAGGAACTCGGGCCGGAAATGGCCCTTGAGCACCTTCATGAGTTCGGCGCGGATCGTCTTGTCGTCGAGGCGCGACTTCTCGGGGCGCTCGAGGTTGTCCATGATGATCGACGCGCCCAGGTTGCTCGTGGCGATCAGGATCGTGTTGCTGAAGTCGACCACGCGGCCTTTGCCGTCGGTTAGCCGCCCGTCGTCGAACACTTGCAGCAGCACGTTGTAGACATCGGCGTGCGCCTTCTCGATCTCGTCGAGCAGAATCACGCTGTATGGGCGGCGCCGCACGCGCTCGGTAAGCTGGCCGCCTTCGTCGTAGCCCACGTAGCCCGGCGGCGCGCCGATGAGCCGCGCCACCGCATGACGCTCCATGTACTCGCTCATGTCGATGCGAATGATGGCCTGCTCGTCGCCGAACACGGTTTCCGCCAGCGCCTTCGCAAGTTCGGTCTTGCCCACGCCGGTCGGCCCGAGGAACAGGAAGGTCGCAATCGGCCGGTTCGACTGACCGAGCCCCGCGCGCGAAAGGCGCACGGCGTCGCTCACGGCGACCACGGCGTCCTCCTGGCCTACCACGCGCTCGCGCAGCGTCGCTTCCATGTTGAGCAGCTTCTGGCGCTCTTCCTGGGTCAGATCCGCCACCGGAATGCCGGTGAGGCGCGACACGACCTCGGCGATCGACGCCACCGTGACTTCGAGCGTTTCCGAACCCGTCTTGCGCTGCCACGCCTCGGTCAACTCTTCGAGTTTTTCCTGCTTTTCGTTGATGCGCGCCTCGAAACCCTTGGCCTCGTCGAAGCGCTTGCGCGAAGCCGCGTAGTCCTGCTCGCGCTTGAGCTGCGCGATCTCCGCTTCGAGTTCCTGCATCTCGGCCGGGCGCGAGGTCGAACCGATGCGCACGCGCGCCGCTGCCTGATCGATGAGATCGATCGCCTTGTCGGGCAAGAAGCGCGAGGTGATGTAGCGGTCCGACAGCTCGGCGGCGGCCACGAAGGCGTCGTCGGCGAAGGTCACCTGATGGTGGGCTTCGAGCTTGTCGCGCAGGCCCCGCAGGATCACGATGGTTTGCTCGACCGTAGGCTCCGGCACGAGCACGGGCTGAAAGCGCCGTTCGAGCGCCGCGTCCTTCTCGATGTACTTTTGATACTCGTTCAGCGTCGTGGCGCCAATGAGGCTCAACTCGCCGCGCGCGAGAGCGGGCTTGAGCACGTTGGCGATGTCGAGCCCGCCTTCGCCGCCACCCTGTCCCGCGCCGACGATCGTGTGCAACTCGTCGATGAAGAGAATCAGTTCGTCGTGCTTCGCGCTCACCTCGTCGATCAGCTGCTTCGCGCGTTCCTCGAATTCGCCGCGGTACTTCGCGCCCGCGACCATCGAGTTGATGTTCACCTCCACGAGCCGCTTGCCGCGCAGCACCTCCGGCACGTCGCCATTGACGATGCGCTGTGCGAGCCCTTCCACGATGGCGGTCTTGCCCACGCCGGGCTCGCCGATCAGCACCGGGTTGTTCTTCTTGCGCCGCGCGAGCACCTCGATCGTGCTCTCGATTTCCTGCGCGCGGCCCAGCACCGGATCGAGCTTGCCTTGCCGCGCCATGGCCGTCAGGTCGCGGCCGAACTTGTCGAGCGTGGGCGTGCCCGTAGGCGCATCGACGCGGCCGTCTTCGGCGCCCTTGCCCACCACCTTCACGACCTTCTGGCGCAGCGCCTCGGGCGTCACACCGTACTTCTTGAGCAGCGCGCCCGCAATGCTGTCGGGCACCGCGGCGAGACCGATCAGCAGATGCTCGGGGCCGACGTACGAGTGACCGAGATCGCGCGATGCCTGAAACGCGAACTGAAACGCTTTTTTCAGGCGCGGCGAAATCGTCATCCTGTCGATGGACGCGTCGGGCGACGCCGTACCCTTTTGCGCATGCTGATCGATATAGGCCTTGATGTCCTGCGGCGAGAGCTTCAACTCTTTGAGGAGTGCGGCACAAACATCGGTGTCCGCGAGCACGTACAACAGGTGTTCCGTGTCGAGCTCATTGCGCTGCAGTTCATGGGCCTTTTCCGCGGCGCGCTGCAGGATTTCGAGCGTCTGCTCGCTGAACGCATCGGTCGCGTCCACGGATTCGCGCGGCACCTCGGCGGCGAGGTCGTGCCCCTCGTCGTCGCGCTCGTCCTCGGTGCCTTGTCCGCCGAAAAAGCGCGACAGGCCGCTGCCGCCCAGCAGCGAATCGAACGGGTTGAGCATGCTTTGGTGACGCATCAACTGGCGGTAGTCGTAGTCGCAGATCGACATGGACCTGCGCTGCCCGTTTTGCACGACAGTCACGCGCGCGACTGCGGGCCGGGCATTACAGATTTCGCAAAGAGTAGGCATGGTCGGCTTGTCTCCAGGAGGACCGGCATCGCGGCGGCGAAGTCGGCAAGGCGCTGGCACAACCTCGCGGCATGATTCGGTGCAACGCGACAGCGCATGCAGCGGTAAAGCGACAAATCGGCGAGCACGCGCGGGAACGCATTGCAGCGGCGTGCCATGGTTGACGACGGCCTTGCGCACGGCAATGACTCGCGCACATCTCGCGCTCGCTGCGTGCAAACGCCGCCCTGCACAGGTGCGCACGATTGTGGCAGGAATCGATCGCCGGCGCGTCGAACATGCGCCGCCCGGTGCGACGTCCGCCATCGGCCACACGCACAAGAAAAAGGGCGGGACATGAGTCCCGCCCTGAGAGCGCGCTCGGGGCGCGCGAGGAGAGCAACTGCGCGTGGCAGTTATCCGCTGGCGATACGTCGCGGTGTCACGCGCGATGCAAGAACACGGTCATCTTCTTCACAGCGATATCAGGTTTGCAATCGTGTCTGTCACGCGCTGCTCAGCGGCGGTTCGAGCCCGACACCACGTCGATCCACACGGCAAGCACGAGAATGCCGCCCTTCACAATCATCTGCCAATACGCGTCCACGTCGAGCATCGACATGCCGTTGTCGAGGCTCGCCATCACGAGTGCGCCGATCAGCGCGCCATACACGGTGCCTGACCCGCCGCGCATCGACGTGCCGCCGATAAAGCACGCCGCGATCGCGTCGAGTTCGCCCATCGTGCCCGCCGAGGGCGAACCCGCCGCGAGACGCGCCGTATTGACGATGCCCGCGAACGCACACATGAGGCCCATGAGCGCAAAGATGGCGAGCTTCACGCGGTTCGTGTTGACGCCCGAAAGACGTGTGGCCTCAAGGTTCGAGCCCACCGCGTAGATACGCCGGCCGAACACGGTTTGCGTGGCGATCCATGTGAAGATGCCGAGCAGCGCGAGCAGCAGCAGGACGGGCACCGGAATGCCGCCGTAGCTGTCGAGCATCAGCACGAATGCAAGCAGAATCGCGCCCGCGCCGACGATCTTCATGCCGTCTTGCCAGAGCGGCACGACGCTCAGCTGATAGCGCCTGCGGTTCGCGCGCTGGCGCACCGTGAGCACGGCGAGCAGCACGAAGAGCGCGAGCGCCAGCACGTCGCCCGCCACGCGCGGCAGATAGCCCTGGCCGAGAAACACGAAGTGATCGGACACCGGCGCGATCGTCGAGCCGCCCGTGATGCCGAGCAGCACGCCGCGAAACGCGAGCATGCCGCCGAGCCCCACGATGAACGACGGCACACGACGGTACGTCGACCACCAGCCGTTGAAGAGTCCGACGAGCACGCCGAGCACGAGCACCGCCGGCACGGTCACGCCGATGGGCCAGCCGCGATTCACGTCGAGGATCGCCGCGACGCCGCCGAGCAGGCCCAGCAGGGAGCCGACCGAAAGATCGATCTCGCCCGCGATGATGACGAACACCATGCCGCACGCGAGCATCCCGGTGATCGACATCTGCCGCAGCAGGTTCGAAACGTTGCGCGGCGTGACGAACGCGCCATGCGTGAGCAGCGAAAAGAACAGCCAGATCACCGCCACTGCGAGCAGCAGCGCGAGGATCTTGTAGCGCGCGAAGAGTTGCTGGAAACGCATGGCGAAGCCGTTGCCGCCTGGCTGCTGGTCTTCGCGTGCGCCTTGGGTCGTGACGTCGGGGGTCATACTGCACTCGCTGTATCGGGTTGGGCGCGCACGCTCTGGATCGCCGCGCCAAGAATGTCTTCCTGCGTGAGGCCGTCGTTGACGAAGTCGCCGCGCAACTCGCCCTCGCCGATCACGAGTACGCGGTCGCTGATGCCCAGCACTTCGGGCAGTTCGGACGACACCATCACGATCGCCACGCCGCGTTTGGCCAGCTGGAAGATCAGCTTGTAGATCTCGTACTTCGCGCCGACGTCCACGCCGCGCGTGGGCTCGTCGAGGATCAGCACCTTCGGGTCGGTGAGCAGCATCTTGGTGAGCACTGCCTTCTGCTGATTGCCGCCCGAGAGGCTCGCAATCGACAGCATGGGGTTCGCCGCGCGCACCGAAAGGCGCTGCATCTCCGTGCGGATCGTGTCGAGCTCGGCGGCCGTGTCGATGCGACCGTGCCGGGAAAAGCGCTGCAGCACCGAGAGCGTGATGTTGTGGCCCACGCCCAGTTGCGGCACGATGCCGTGACGCTTGCGGTCCTCGGGCACCATGGCGATGCCCGCGTTGATCGCGTCGAGCGGCGAGCGGATTTTCAGTTGCCTGCCTTCGAGCAGGACCGTTGCCGTGCATGCGCCCGCGTACGCACCGAAGATCGCCTGCATCGTTTCCGTGCGGCCCGCGCCAACCAGTCCAGCCACGCCGAGGATCTCTCCGCGGCGCACCGAGAACGAGACGTCGTCCACGCGCTTGCGGCGCGGGTTCGTCACGTCATGGCAGGTCACGTTGTGGGCCTCGAACACGACCTCGCCGATATCGTGCGGCTCGCGCGGAAAGAGATTGCGGATCTCGCGCCCCACCATCATCGCTATGATGCGGTCGGTGGTGAGCGTCGCCATCGGCTCGGTGGCCACGTGACGGCCATCGCGAATCACACTCACCGTGTCGCACACGGCTTCGACTTCGTCGAGCTTGTGCGAGATGTAGACGCACGCCACGCCGCGGCGCTTCAGGTCGCGCACGATGTCGAGCAGGATCTTCGTTTCCGCCGCCGTAAGCGATGACGACGGCTCGTCGAGAATCAGCAGCTTCGCGCGCTTGTTCAGCGCCTTCGCGATCTCGATGAGCTGTTGATGGCCGCCGCCATAGTTCATCACCGGCTGCGCCACGTTGATGGCGTCGATGTTCAGCTCGCGCAACAATTCGTCGGCGCGCTGGTACATCGCCGCGTAATTCATGCGGCCGCCCGGGAGCGTGATTTCGTTGCCGAGAAAAATGTTCTCCGCGACAGATAACTCAGGCACGAGCATCAGTTCCTGGTGGATGATGACGATGCCCGCGCGTTCGGTGTCGCGCACGCTTTGCGCTTCGAGCGGCGCGCCTTCCCAACGGATCTCGCCGCTCCAGGTGCCATGCGGGTACACGCCCGAGAGCACTTTCATGAGCGTGGATTTGCCGGCGCCGTTCTCACCGCACAGCCCCACGCATTCGCCGGGCCGCACCGTGAGGTCGATGCCGTCGAGCGCTTTCACGCCCGCAAAAGACTTGACGATGCCGCGCATCGTCAGCAAGGGTTCGGTCATACGCTGGTTACTCGCTGCGATGGCCCGCACGCGACGCATTGACCACCTTCGTCACTACTTTCGTAGCCACGGTCATGTCGCGCGCGGGCCGTCAGGCCATAGGCGTTACTGGCTGGCCAGTTGCGCCTGCGTGTAGAAGCCGTCCTTCACGACGACGTCGACGTTGCTCTTCGTGAGCAGCGTCGGCTGCAGCAGCACCGTATCGACCTTCTTCTTGCCGTTGTCGTACTGCGAGTTGTACGCGGGCTTCTGGCCCTTCGCGAGATCGACAGCGAGCTTCGCGGCTTCGCCCGCGATGAGCTTGAGCGGCTTGTAGACCGTCATGGTCTGCGTGCCCGCCACCACGCGCTTGACCGCGGCGAGGTCCGCGTCCTGGCCCGACACCGGCACCTTGCCCGCGAGATGCTGCGCGGCGAGCGCCTGGATCGCGCCGCCGGCCGTGCCGTCGTTCGAGGCGACGACTGCGTCGATCTTGTTGTTGTTCGCGGTGAGCGCGTCTTCCATGATGCGCAGCGCCGTCGAAGCGCTCCACTCCGGCACCCACTGCTGGCCGACCACCTTGATGTCGCCACGGTCGATGGCGGGCTTGAGGACCTTCAGTTGTCCTGCACGCAGCATCTTCGCGTTGTTGTCGGTGGGCGCGCCGCCCAGCAGGAAGTAGTTGCCCTTGGGCTGCGCGTCGTAGACGCCCTTCGCCTGGAGCTCGCCCACCTTCTCGTTGTCGAAGGAGATATACGCGTCGATATCGGCGTCGAGAATCAGGCGGTCATACGAAACGACCTTGATGCCTGCCTTCTTCGCTTCGGCGACGACATTGCCGAGCGTCTTCGAGTTGAACGGCACGATCACGATGACATCGACGCCACGCGAAATGAGGTTCTCGATCTGCGAGATCTGGCGTTCTTCGCTGGCATCGGCCGACTGTACCGACACCTTCGCGCCCATCTTTTCCGCGGCAGCGACGAAATAGTCGCGGTCGCGCGACCAGCGCTCGACACGCAGGTCGTCGATACAGAAGCCGATCTCCGGATGATCCTTGCTCGCATGTGCAAGCGGTGCGGCAAGCGACAGGCTCGCGAGCACGGCCCCGCACACGAGCGAACTCAGAACCGAACGACGTTTGGCGAAATTCATGTCTCCATACTCCTCTTGATGCCGATGCGCAGGCACGCGTGAACGCGTCGCTGCCGCGGCGATGGTTTTCAGGTTGTTGCCGATGCAATTGCGGAACACACGCAAAACGGCACAGCGTGCGGTATAACCGTAGGACTACCAATCGACTGCACGACTACACTGGCCGTGCAGTTTTTTCTTCGCCGGCGCCGCTAATCAGGCGCCGGTTGTGAAAACCGGTTCGAGCGCGCGATACAGCGCGCCAAAGGTTGGACGGCGCGCCTCGCGATACCACGCGTGGCGGGCGGCGTCGGGTTCGCGAACCGCCAGCACGGGCGGCTGCGGGCACACGTCGTCGAGTGTCGCGCCCGGCTCGATTGCGAGATGCGCAAGGCGCGCGGCGCCCAGCGCCGGACCTACCTCACCGCCCGCGCGCAGCGTGAGCGCACGGCCGCTGATATCGGCGAGCATCTGCGTCCACCAGGCACTGCGCGAGCCGCCGCCGATTACGGTGATCGTGTCGGGCACGAGCCCCGCCGCGTGCAGCGCGTCCATGCCGTCGAGCAGCGCGAAGCCTACCCCCTCCAGGGTGGCGTTGGCGAGATCGGCGCGCGAGGTCTGCGGGGTCATGCCGTAGAACACGCCCTTCGCGTTGACGTTGTTGTGCGGCGTGCGCTCGCCGCTGAGATACGGCAGGAACCACGGCCGGCGCGCGTCGCGCCCGGCGTTCGCGTTCGCTTGCGCATCGGCGAGCAACGCGGCAACGCTTTCGTAGCCCGTCAATTGCGCCGTGAAGTCGAGGCAACTGGCCGCGTTGAGCATCACCGACATCAGGTGCCACGTGTGCGGCAATGCGTGACAGAAGCTGTGCACGGCGGAATCGGGATTGGCGAGAAAGCCGTCCGAAACCGCGAAATAGACGCCCGACGTGCCGAGCGAAAGCATCGCGTCGCCGGGCCGCACGATGCCCACGCCCACGGCGCCCGCCGCGTTGTCGCCACCGCCCGCCACGACCGGAATGTCGCGCAGGCCGAATTGGCGCGCGAGTTCGGGCCGCAGCGTGCCGGTCACCTGGTTGCCTTCGAATACGTCCGGCATGTGTGCATGCGTGAGATCGCACGCCGCAAGCAAGGTCTCGCTATAGTCGCGCTTCGCGATGTCGAGCCACAGCGTGCCGGCGGCATCGGACGCATCGGTGGCGAATACGCCCGTGAGCAGCCAGCGCAAATAGTCCTTCGGCAACAGCACGTGCGCGATGCGCGCGAAGATCTCCGGCTCGTGCTTGCGCACCCATAACAGCTTCGGCGCCGTGAACCCCGGCATCGCGAGATTGCCCGCTATGGCATGCAACTGCGGCACGGCGCGTTCCAGTTCGATACATTCGGTATCCGAACGACCGTCGTTCCACAGAATGGCCGGACGAAGCACCTCGCCCTGCGCGTCGAGCAGCGTCGCACCGTGCATCTGGCCGGTCAGGCCGAGCGCCTCGATGCGCGCCGGGTCGATGCCGCGCCCGCGCGCCTCGTCGACGAGTGCGCGCAATGCGCTCTGCGTGGCGAGCCACCAGTCTTGCGGCGCCTGCTCGGACCAGCGCGGCTGCGGCCGGCTCACGGTGAGCGGCGCGCTCGCGCTGCCGAGCACATCGCCCGCGCGGTCGAGCAGCACGGCCTTCACGCCCGACGTGCCGAGGTCGATACCGATGAACATGTCTCCGTCCTGATTTTTTGCGTCAGTTTGCCTTCAACGGCAAGCTGCGCAATTGCGAATTTGACGGCGCGCGCTAATGTTTTTTCGCGCGCCGTGGCACGGCTAGCGCTGACCGTAGATGGCCTGGTTCACGACATTCTCGAGCCGCTCCTGCTGACCGCTCGCGTGCTGCGGATTCATGCCGTGCGCGAGTGCATCGGCGGCGAGCGACGAGAGCGAATAGCCGCCTGCGAGAATCTTGCGGCCAAACTCGCTGTCCCAGCCCGCGTAACGCTGGCTGCGGAACTGCTCGAGCCGGTCGTTTTCCACGAGCGCAGCACCGCGCTCGAGGGCCAGCGCGAGCACGTCGATCGCGCCCACGTGACCATAGAACATGTCTTCCGGATCGATGCTCGCGCGGCGCACCTTCGCGTCGAAGTTCATGCCGCCCGTCGTAAAGCCGCCGTGGCGCAGGATCTCGTAGAGCGCGAGCGTCAGTTCTTCGACGCTGTTCGGGAACTGGTCCGTGTCCCAGCCGTTTTGCGGGTCGCCGCGATTCGCGTCGACACTGCCGAACACGCCCAGAGCGAACGCCGTGGCGATTTCGTGATGGAACGAGTGGCCCGCGAGCGTCGCGTGATTCGCCTCGATATTCACGCGGATTTCGTTTTGCAAACCATATTGCGTGAGGAAGCCGTGCACCGTCGCAACGTCATAGTCGTACTGGTGCTTGGTCGGCTCCTGCGGCTTCGGCTCGATCAGCAGCGTGCCGGTAAAGCCGATGCGATGCTTGTGCTCGACCACCATCGAAAGAAAGCGTGCGAACTGCTCGCGCTCGCGCTTGAGGTCGGTATTGAGCAGCGTGTCATAGCCTTCGCGGCCGCCCCACAGCACGTAGTTCTCGCCGCCCAGCTTGCGCGTCGCGTCGAGCGCATGACAAACCTGAGCGGCCGCGTACGCAAAGACTTCGGGGTTGGGGTTCGTGGCGGCGCCGCCGGCGTAGCGCGGATTCGAGAACAGGTTGGCGGTGCCCCAGAGCAGCTTCACACCGCTCGCCTGCTGGCGCTCGCCAAGGTAGTCGGCCATGCGCTTGAAGTTTTCCGTGTAGTCCTTCAGGTCCTTGCCTTCCGGAGCGACATCGGTGTCATGGAACGTGTAGTAAGGCGTGCCGAGCTTCGAGAAAAATTCGAACGCCGCGTCGGCCTTCTGGCGCGCGCGCTCCATGGCGTCGCCCGGCTGCTGCCACGGGCGGTGAAACGCCCCCTGGCCGAAAATGTCGTTGCCGGGCCAGACGAACGAATGCCAGTAGCACACCGCAATGCGCAGATGCTCCTCGAGCGTCTTGCCGAGCACCTTTTTGGTACGGTCGTAGTGATGGTACGCAAGCGGGTTGTCCGACTGCGGGCCTTCGTATCGAATGGCGGGAATATGTTCGAAATACGACATGATGTCTCCAATGTTGTTGCAGCGCAGCGGCGCAGCGTGCATCCCTCTGTGTGACGTCATACTGCCCGCGACGCGCAAAGTGCGGCAATTGCGAAATTGCGTGAGACCTTTAATGTTTCCTGCCGACCGGCGCGGCCGGTGCGCCCGCGAACCCGAATGTGGGCCTAAAATAGCCGGACGCTTAAAACGACGCGCCACCGGCGCGAGAGACATCGTAGCGCGGCGCTCATTTGCGTGCACCGCGCCCGAACTGGAGACAGTGCGGCTTTCCGCAGGCGCACCAAGCCGGGCGAACAGCCGCCGCACGACATGACCCGCGCCCCCGCTTCCCAGACGCCCCACCGCATCGCGCTGCTCTTCAACGCGAATAAGGTGTACGACCGCGAGATCATTGCGGGAATTGGCCACTATCTGCACTCCACGCGCGTCGCTTGGGACCTCTTTCTCGAGGAAGACTTCCGCTGCCGCCTGGCGGGCATCGAGCGCTTCGACGGGGACGGCATCATCGCCGACTTCGACGACCCCGACGTGGCCGACGCCCTGCGCGGCTGCCCGCTGCCGGTGGTCGCCGTGGGCTCGTCATTCGAAGATGCGGCCCAGTACCCGGCCGACGTGCCCTATATCGCGACCGACAACCGCAAACTGGTCTCGCTCGCGTGGACGCATCTGATCGGCGCGGGCCTGCCGAATCTCGCGATGTACAGCCTGCCCGTCGCGCAAGAAAACCGCTGGGCGCAGGAGCGCGAGCTGGCGTTTCAGGCGCTCGCCCGCGAAGAAGGCCTGCAGGCGCCGATCTACCGGGGCCAGGCCACCAGCGCCAGCGCCTGGAACCAGGCCATCGAGCAGTTGAGCGTCTGGCTGCACAGCCTGCCCAAGCCCGTGGGCGTGATCGCCGTGACGGACGCACGCGCGCGGCATTTGCTGCAGGCGTGTCTGATTCACGGCATTGCCGTGCCTGAGCAGGTGGCGATCATCGGCATCGACAACGATCCGCTCACCCGCACGCTCACGCGCATTCCGCTCTCGTCGGTCATCCAGGGCACGGAGGAAATGGGCAAGACCGCCGCCCACCTGCTGCACCAGATGCTGCGCGGCGCACGTTTTCCGGGCCAACGCATCCTGGTTCCGCCCGTGGGCATCAACGTGCTCGCATCGACCCGGCACGAACCGCTGTCGAGCCCGCATGTCATGCGTGCGCGCCACTTCATCCGCCAGTACGCTTGCCAGGGCATCAAGACCGAGCAGGTGGCCGACTATGTGGGCGTCTCGCGCTCGTCGCTGGAAGACTATTTCCGGCGTGAACTGCAGTGCACGGTCCACCAGGAGATCCTGCGCCACAAACTCGACGCCGCGAAGGCGATGCTCGCGAGCCGCGACGCCTCGAGTGCGGAGGTGGCGATCCGCTGCGGATTCACGTCGCTCCAATACATGTATGCCGTATTCCGGCGCGAACTGGGATGCACGCCGCGCGAATATCAGGACAGCGTCGCGAACGCTTCGGACCCGCGTCTGTCCACTTGATGAAGCGGCTTCGGCTTTCCCGGACAATCACGCTTTCTTCATACGTTCCCTTCAGCTCATGAACACTCTTGCTGCCCATCTGACCTCCGAACCGTGGGGCGCCCTGCCCGGCGGCGACGCCGTGCGGCTCTACACGCTGCGCAACGCGCAGGGCATGAAGGTGACGATCAGCGACCTCGGCGCGACGCTCGTCTCATGGCTCGCGCCCGATCGCGCCGGCCGCCTCGCGGACATCATGCTCGGCCACGACACGCCGGCGGACTATCTCGCCGCCACCACGTATATGGGCGGCGTAGTCGGGCGCTGGGCCAACCGCATCGCGGGTGCGCATTTCACGCTGGACGGAATCGACTATCCGCTCGATCGCAACGAGAACGGCAATCTGCTGCACGGCGGCGCGAACGGCTTTCATCGGCAGATGTGGCAGGTGGAAGAGGATCGGGGGTCGCTCGTGCTGCGGCTCGACTCGCCCGAAGGCGACGGCGGCTTTCCCGGCAACGTGAGCGTGCAGGTGCGCTATACGCTCGACGACGAAGGCGCGCTCACGCTCGAATACGAAGGCGTGACCGACGCGCCTACGCCACTGAATCTCACGAGCCACGGCTACTTCAACCTCTCCGGCGAGGTGAGCCCGGACATTCGCGGCCATGTGCTGACGATCGACGCGGACGCCTTCCTCGAGGTCGATCCGCAGCTGATTCCCGTGCGCATCGCCGACGTCTCGGGCAGCGCCTTCGACTTCCGCCATGGCGCGCCGCTCGGCGCGCGGCTCGACTGGCCGCACGCCCAGCTCGAGCGCGCACGCGGTTTCGACCACTGCTACGTGCTGCGCGCGCCCGAAAGCACGGCAGGCACGCTGCATGCCGCGCCGGGGCGTTGGCCGGTGCGGCCGGTGGCGCGCGTCTACGAGCCCGGCAGCGGGCGCGAGCTTGCCGTCTCGACCGACCAGCGCGGCCTGCAGCTCTATACGGGGAATTATCTGGAGGGGCAGCCGGGACGCCGGGGCGCGACGTGCGCGCGCTATGCGGGGCTTTGCCTCGAAGCGGGCGGCTTCCCGAACCAGATCAACATGGAAGCGCCCGCCTGCGACGAAGTGGTGCTGCAGCCCGGCAAGACCTATCGGCAAGTCACGCAATACCGCGTGAGCGTGCTCGCCTGAAGCCGGGCGCGAGGCCTCAGGACACCTTGTCGTACTGATACACGCCGCGGCCGGTCTTGCGGCCGAGCTGGCCAGCCGCGACCATCTCGCGCAGCAGCGGGCACGCACGATACTTCGAGTCGCCGAAGTCCTTCAGGAACACATCCATCACCGAAAGACACACGTCGAGGCCGATCAGGTCCGCCAGCGCGAGCGGGCCGATCGGATGATTGGCGCCGAGCTTCATGCCGGCGTCGATTTCCTCGGCGCTCGCAATGCCTTCCGCGAGCACGAAAAACGCTTCGTTGATCATCGGCACCAGAATGCGGTTCACCACGAAGCCCGGCGCGTTCTTCACGGCGATCGGCGTCTTCCCGAGGCGCAGCGCCATTTCGCGTACCGACTCGGCCACGTCCGGCCGCGTCTGCAGGCCGCGGATCACCTCGACGAGCGGCATCATCGGCACCGGGTTGAAGAAGTGCATGCCGATGAAGCGCGACGGGTCGGCGAGCGTGGTCGCGAGCGCCGTGATCGAGATCGACGAGGTGTTCGATGCGACGATCGCGTCGGGGCGGGCCGCGGCCTCGATCTGCTTGAGAATGCGCGTCTTGAGCTCGGCGTTCTCGGTCGCCGCCTCGATCACGAGATCGACGCTGCCGAGGCGCGGGTAGTCGGTGGTCGTCTCGATGCGTGCGAGCGCGGCGTCGCGTGCGCCGGCCTCGAGCTTGCCCTTCGAGACGAGCCGCTCGAGGCTATGGGTGAGCGTGGCGACGCCCCTGGCGAGCGCCGCATCGGTGACGTCGATCATCACCGCCTTGAGCCCCGCCACCGCCACCGCCTGGGCGATGCCGTTGCCCATCGTGCCTGCGCCCACGATCCCTACCGATTCGATTGCCATGCCTCGTCCTCACTCCTTGTCTGCGACCCCGGCGTGTCGCTATGGAAAATGCCGGTCGTGCGGCGCAACGCGTGGTGCACCGCACCAATACCCACAGTGTAACGGGTTGCGGGAATCGACCGGCGCTCGCGTGACGGGGGGCTCGCCGGCGACCCGTTGGCGCCCTAAAAGTTGTACTGGAAGTAGATCTGGCTGAAGTTCGTACCCGGATTCGGCTCCTTGATATCCGCGTTCGACAAATGCTGGAAACGGAACCCGGCCTGATAGTTCCCATGCTCGCCGAACTGCGCGCCAACGCCGACCATGTCGACGAACTGGAACGACGTCGATGTCGCGCGATCTGGCGTCTGCCGGACATGCGAGAGAAAGTGCAAGCCCACGCCTGCCTCGATGAACGGCTTGAACCAGCCGCTGTCCTTGATGAAGCGAAAAACCGGCGTCACGCCGTATTCCCAGATATGCGAGTAGACGGCATCCGGCGCGTTCAGCTTCCAGTAGGCGACGTGCGCCTCGCCAACCAGCGTGAAGTGATAGCCGCCGATGTGCCACCACTGCAGGCCCGGATCCCACACGAGACCGAGGTCGAGCTTTTTCACGTCGTGGTCCGCTACGCCCGCTCCGAGCTGCACGCCGAACGTGTTGTCCGCTTGCGCGCTCGCCGCGCCAAAGGCGCAAAGCGCGGTGAGCGCCCCGCGCACTGCGTGAGCGTGCCAGACGAATCTTCTTGCTTTCATCTATTTCCCCGATTCAATCGATTCAGCATGACGCCATGCATCGGGCACAACCACGGTTTGCGCGGATTCGGTATCGGTGCAAATTCCATACAAAACGCACTACGCACTTGTCCTTTGGACAGAACAAATACGTCCACGCTCCAATGTTCACAAATGACCGGCACGCATATGAGAGCGAAGTTTAGCGTCGGAAAATCGAACGCGCTCGTTGACGCGCCAATGGACCGCGCACACGCGAGCCCTTGTGGCTCGATAAAGGCTGACTGACAGCTTTCGGTTTCTGATATTGAGCTGGGCTACTGCTGTGCGTAAAACCGGCATGACGTCTGGGCCCGGGCATTCCCGAACAACGCCCAATGCGCCGCGCAGCTGTACTCAAATTGAGCACAGACAACGCGTAGGCCGCTTGCATAATCCGCGTGAATTGTGATCCGCGGCAAACGGCAACGTCATAACCCTTGCCACGCTCACGTCCCGGTGCTTGGGAGGAGACGCATGAGCCCAATCCCGCGAGGGCATGCTTCGCGCGTGCCGCAAACGTCGGCGCAAGCGCAGCCAAACTGCGCAGCCGCCACCGAGCGAGTCACGCGCAAGGTCTCGCCGCCTACATCGCGTGCGGCATTCCGGGCAATCTCATGCTCGCGCGCGTGGGTGCGCGCCGCTGGATCAGCTTCATCATGATCGCGTGGGGCCTCGCCTCCACCGCGACGATATTCGCCACCAGCGCTGCCACGCCCTACTGGCTGCGCATGCTGACGGCGCAAGGCGGCGCACCGCTCGTGCAGTTGCGTGGCGTGTGCCTGGTATCAGCGGAGTCGTACACGGCGATGTCGATCTTCTGGACGACGCCCGATCAGGCGTGCACGCCGCAGGCGCGCGCAGTGGGTATTGCCGTGATCCATGCGATCGGCAATATTTGACTGATCCGGCTCGTCGGGCGCAGCGTTGCGGCTCGCCTGCATGGCGGCTCACAACGCACCCGCTTCGCGCGCCTCGTACGCGCGCCGCCCTGTTAGCGTTCCGCGCCTGCCCCACTGCGGCGCGCAGTGAAGCCCGGCAAGCGCTTCACGAAGCCGGTCGCGAGCGCGGTGCCCACGAGGATCGCCGCACACGCCTCGACCATGCCCATCGACACGCGCTCGCCGAGAAAGAGCGCGCCCCACAGAATGCCGAAGATCGGAATCACGAACGTCACCGTGATCGCGCGCGCCGGGCCCACCGCGGCGATCAGGCGGAAGAACAACAGATACGCGATACCCGTGCACGCCACGCCGAGACCCAGCACCGCGCCCCATGCATGCAGCGAGATGGGTGCAGCAGGCCAGGTTGCCACGGCGAACGGCGCGAGCACGAGCGTTGCGCCCGTCATCGTCCCGGCAGCGACCGTGAGTGGATCGACGCCCGTGAGATGGCGCTTCGTGTAGCTCGCGGCAACGCCGTACAGCGCCGCTGCAACCAGCGCCGCGAGGGCGGCGAGCGCAGCGCCGGTGGGTGACGCGCCGTCGCCGGCGTGCGTCACGACCTGATCCCACACCAGCGCAAGCACACCCGCGAAGCCGATCGCGAGCCCGGCCACGCGCAATCCGCTCAGACGATCCTTGAGCCAGACATACGCGACGACCGCCCCCCACAGCGGCGTAGTCGCGTTGATCACCGACGTGACGCCCGCGGAGAGCGTAAGCTCGGCCCACGCGAAGAGACAGAACGGCGCGGCCGAATTGAGGATGCCGACAATGAAAAGCGGCCACGCGCGTTCGCGCAGCGTGCCGAGCGCTTCGCGTGCGGGGCGGCGCGAAAACAGCACCAGCAGCAGGAACAGCGCGCCGATGCCGACGCGCAGCGCCATCAGCGGCGCGACGCCGAAGTCGGTCACGCCGACGCGGATGAACAGAAACGACCCGCCCCATAGGGCGGCGAGGAAGACCAGTTGCGCGAGTTCGATCGGGTTCATGTGAAGTGGCGCTGAGTGAGCACGGGGTTGCGCGCGGGCGCGCGTTTGCACGAATCACCGGCGCGAAGGTACGCGTATCGTAAGGCGAGCGGCACGCGCCGTATAACGAAGGATTCTCACCGATATGTGAGAAAAATTGACAGCCGAATCTTGCGGTGTCATTCGTGTGCTTCCTGCGCGCTCCTTACGTTTCTTGTGCTTTATGTCGCGACGCACACAAGACAAAGCCCGCGTAATCTTTCGATTACGCGGGCTCTATTCTGGTCGGGGCGAGAGGATTTGAACCTCCGACCACCTGCACCCCATGCTATTAATTAGTGGATTTCCGAAGATCGCACATGATCGCAACGGAACACAAAAATATATAAAATACAGTGACTTGTGATGGATTTTCTGCCCCAGAAGATCCGCCGAGTTCCACGGACAGCCAGCCAATTCGGTGGGGTAAAAGTGGGGTAAAAATCTACGGTGGCCTGTATGGGTAAGATCACGGTTAAGGAGCTTGAAGCACTCACTGCGGGCGATGACGGTCGCGGTCTCCGAGAAGATGGCGGAATCGTCGGCCGTGTCCGTGCAGGTCGACGCGGCGTTACCGTGCTCTTCCGATACGAATTCAAGCTTGGAGCAGACAAGAAGGATCACTCATTGGGCTCATGGCCCAAAAAGAGCCTCGCCGACATCCGAGCCGAACGCGATCGGATGCGGGTCAGCGTCGCTGACGGCATCGACCCGGCTGCAGCTAGGAAAGCGGGACGGATCGAGAGGCAAAACGCTGTCGAAGCCACGCTCGCCGAAGCCGAGCGGCAGCGTAGCCAATCGTTGACCGTACAAGACCTCTTCGACGAATGGATAAAAAACGGCGTCGCAAGAAGGGATGGGAACAAGGAGTTGCGCCGCCAGTTTGAGAAAGACGTGCTTCCCGTCATCGGCCACATCGAACTGCGGAAATTGACCGACTGAGGTTGACCCGGTTCGACGGACGGATCTGCAGTTGGTTTTAGCCAGGTATGGATCCTCCTGTTGCGTCGCGGGTTGTCCACGGCCGGGCGGCG
>NZ_QEOL01000003.1 GCF_003096715.1 Paraburkholderia silvatlantica | reverse complement strand
CGCGCTGCCGTCCGACTTGCATGTGTAAGGCATGCCGCCAGCGTTCAATCTGAGCCAGGATCAAACTCTTCAGTTCAATGCCTGTTACTGTTTTCGGTTCGGTTAAGAACCGGTCGCTCACTCAAAGCTGACAGGTTTCAGAATAAATCCAGAAACCTGACTTACTTTAGTGTGAGACTCTTGATACCTTTGCTTCTCCCGGCCCCGCTCCAAAGAACGAAACCAGGCCGCCACCGCATCAAGCGCCCACACTTATCGGCTGTAAATTTTTAAAGAGCAATTCGTCTTAATCGCTTCGTTTTCGTTCGCAGCGATCAGCGAAGGAGGCGAATTATGCGGGTCATTCCGGATATCGTCAAGCGACTTTCGAATATTTATTTTTGGGGGCCGCTACGCCAACTATTTCGAATCGCATTGCCGGCCTATCGGGATCCACCGGCACCAACGCGTGCGAGGTGATCCCTTCTGTCACCAAATCGGGAACCGCTGCTGCACCCGGACCGCCGCACAATCGGATTCGAGCGCAGTCAAGCGCTGACGGTCTGAACGACTCCTTCGGGAAGCGGCTGGGGTAACCCGACACAAAACCCCTGCGCGTAGTCGATGCCAATCCCGCTGAGGCGCCCGATAATCGCCTCGCTTTCCACAAACTCGGCGATGGTCGCCTTGCCCGCTGCGTGAGCCACCTGGTGAATGGACTGGACGATCGTCCGATCGAGGTCGCTGCTGGCAATCCCGCGCACGAAGCTGCCGTCGATCTTCAGATAGTCCACGGGCAGGCGCTTGAGGTAAGTGAACGAGGACATGCCGGAGCCGAAATCGTCGAGTGCGAATCGGCAACCGAGTGCGCGCAGGCTCTCCATGAGGGTAATCGCTTTCGAGAGATTGGTGATCACGGCCGTTTCCGTGATCTCGAAGCAGACGCTTTCGAAGCGGATTGCGCAGCGCTGCTGCTGCTGGACGATGTACGCGAGCAAGTCCTCGTCGCCGAGCGACGCGCCGGAGAGGTTGATCGACCAGACGTTTGCCGCAAGATGGCCCGCCGCGATGGCTTCGAAAGCACGGCCGATCACCCATCGATCAACGAGCGGCATCAAGTTGAAGCGCTCAGCGGCACCAATGAAGTACGCGGGAGGAATCACATCACCCGATTCGTCGACCATACGCAGCAGCAACTCGACGTGCATCTCCTCGCCAGCATCGCCCTCCTTGAGCGACTTGATCTGTTGCGCGTACAGGCGGAAACGGTCGTGCTCGAGCGCCGCTTTCACGCGGGCCACCCATTCCATCTGCGTATGGGTGGTCGACTGGAGCTGATCTTCGAGGCAGTACTGATGCACGCGGTTGCGGCCTTTTTCCTTGGCCATATAACAGGCGACGTCAGCCGCCTTCATGATGTCCCACGTCGAGATTTGCGTGGCGTCCGCTTCCACCACACCGATGCTCACGCCAGTCGTCAACAAACGCTGGTCCCAGGGTAGCCGGATGACCGTCACGGCCTCCCGCAGATCCTCCGCGACCCGCATGGCATCGTCGATACAGCACTCCGGCAGCACGACGCCGAATTCGTCACCGCCCAGCCGTGCGAGGATATGGGCAGCGCGCAATTGTTGTTTCAAGGCGCTGCCCACACTGCGGATCAATTCGTCGCCGGCCGCGTGGCCGCACGTATCGTTGACGACCTTGAACTGATCGAGGTCGAGGAACATCACCGCATGCGGGCGTGTCCCGGCCTCCTCGAGCAAGCCGGATAGCCGGCGCTCGAATTCGCGGCGATTCAGCAAACCCGTCAGATGATCGTGCGTAGCCTGATATTCGAGCTCGGCGGCATGCTTGCGCTCCGTGCTCGCGTCTCGAAGCACCATTACCGTGCCCAGCATTTCCTCTTCGTCGTCGCGGATCGTCGCCACAGAGCAGGCTACCGGCAGGAGCGAGCCGTCCGGGCGCGTCACCGAAAGTCGGCGCTGCGCGTCGTCGACTGCAGCTGCACGGTTGTGCAGGCATTGAGCAGTAACGATATCGCCGGACCGCTCGTCGTAGAGATCACAGACGTCGAACAACGGCTTCTGGTAAATATCGCGCCTGGGACGCCCAAGCATGCGCTCGGCGGCGGCGTTGCAATAGGTCACGCTAGCCTGGTTGTCCATGCGAATCACACCGTCGTCTATCGAAGCGAGAGTGGCTTCGGTGAGGCTCTTTTCCTTCGCGGCGGCCGCTTCTGCGCGCTTGAGCCCGGAGATATCGAAGAGACAACCGACGATGCGCGTGGCCCGGCCGCTTTCATCGCGTATGGCCTTGCCGCGTCCCCGGCACCACAGGTATTGACCGTCGGCCATTCGCAGCCTGTACTCGACGTCGTAGAGGCTGTCGTGCTTCAGGTGGTCGATGATGGCCCCGCGCAAGCGGAGCAGATCCGCAGGATGCACGAGCGCATTGAAAGCGCGGGTGTCCATGGGGAGGTCGCCGTCGTCATAGCCGAGTTGCTGATAAAGATAGCGGGAATAGTAGGCACGGTCGCGGACCAGGTCCCAGTCCCATAGTCCAGCATTGATGCCCTCGAACCCGAGGCCAAGACGCTCCTCACTCAAACGCAAACGGGCGGCAAGACGCCGGCAGTGGCGCAGCAGCAATAGCATGCCGGTGCAAGTGAGCGCAGCGACGAACCACGCTATCGCAGCAAGGGCAGCACGGGAATGCTGAGCGTGCGCGGCCGCCGCTACGGCACTCACCCACACAGTGACGAGCACCACAACGATTCGACCGCGGCGGTTGCCTTCGGTAAGCCAGTTCACAGCACGTGTGATCAGTCTCATGGCTGATTTAGTATTCTTCTTGGTTCAGCTTCCATGCGTCGCGTGCGCGCGGCACTACGAGACAAAGTCACAGTAAAGTGTGACGGCGTGTATCTGGAAAACACGCAAACGGAGGAAGGCCCACGGACGGGTGGCCAAGTCTACCCGCATTCCCTGTTCTGAATGAATGGGGATTACCCGTGGAAGGCATTTATGTTTGCGGGAGTACGCATTTACGTTCTTGTGCGCGCGAATGATAGAAAAAGAAAGTATTGCGAATTTAATGTCGAACCGGCTCGCAAACGTTCGCGAGCCGGCCGTTTTCCAGAATAGAAAACAGAGGCCGCAAACGCAGCCTCTTTGTGCCCTCCTTCTTACCGGCTCTGCAGGCGGATATCGCGCGACGAGGCGCCCACATACACCGCGCTGCCAGGCACATAGGCCCAGTCGCTACGCGTCGTGTCCCAAACGCTCTGTGCACGTTCCGTGATCGTCACGCGCACCGGCTGCGACTGGCCCGGCTTCAGGAACACCTTCTGGAAACCAGCCAGCCGACGCGGCGGCTCGCCTGCATAACTCACGCCCAGATACACCTGTGCCGTTTCCGCACCGGCTACGCGGCCGTCGTTGCGCACCGTGAACGACGCCGTGAGCGTATGCCCCGGGCCCTGCTTCACCGTCAGTCCCGAATAGCTGAAGTGCGTATACGACAGGCCATAGCCGAACTCGTAAAGCGGCGTGATGTTGTTCGCGTCATACCAGCGATAGCCCATGTCCAGCTTTTCGGAGTACACGGGATCGCTCGCGAAGGCGCCGTTCGTCCCCCACGTCGGCGTGTCCTGATCGTGCGCCGGGAACGTGACCGGCAGCTTGCCCGAAGGGTTCACCTGACCGAACAGCACGTTCGCGATCGCCTTGCCGCCGCCCTCGCCCGGATACCATGCCTCGACGATTGCCGAGACCTGGTCCTTCCAAGGCATCAGTACCGGATTGCCGCTTTCGATGATCACGATCGTGCGCGGGTTGGCCTTCGCAACAGCCTCGACCAGTTGATCCTGATTCGACGGGTTCGCGAGGCCCAGGCTTTGCAGATCGCCGAAGTCCTCACCGGCAGGCTGCGCCACGACGACGATCGCGACATCGGACTGGCTGGCGAGGGTCGCGGCCTGGGTAATCTCCTGCTGCGTATAAGCGCGGAACGGCTGCGTCTGGTCGGTGTTGCCTGCGAAGCCCACCTGCGCCGAAGGCGCGAGCTGCTGGATCGCCTGGGTAATAGGCGTATTGAGCTTGAGCCACGGGTTAGTCCACCAGCCGCAGCCCGTGGACGAAGCGAACGTGAGCCCCCCGCAGCCCGGGAAGTTGCCCGTGACCGGATCGCGCGTATTGCCCGAGCCGCCGCCAGTCAGCACGGCCGCATCGGCGTGAGCGCCGATCACCGCGATCTTGTGCAGGCTCGACGCCGAAAGCGGCAACTGGCTGTTGTCGTTCTTCAGGAGCACGATGGATTGCTCTTCCGCGGCTTGCGTGAACGCGTTGTACTTCGCGAAGTCGATCGTGGCGCCGCCCTGCGCCGGATGGTCCAGCACACCCGTGCTGATCATCACATAGAGCTTGCGCCGCACCATGTCGTCCAGACGTTCCTGCGAGACCGCCTTCGAGGCGATCGCCTGTTTGACCAGATCGGGCGTGAGGTAGACCGTCGGGCCCACGTCCTCTTCCTCGTCGAGGCCCGCGTTGATCGCCGGGGCCGTGCTATGCGCCGCACCCCAGTCCGACTGCACCTGACCCTGGAATCCCCAGTCCTTCTTCAGCACGTCGGTCAGCACATGCGTGTTTTCGCACGCGTAGGTGCCGTTCAGGCGGTTGTAGCTGCACATCACGCTGCCTGGCCGCGCTTCCTTCGCGGCGATTTCGAACGGCAGCAGATAAAGTTCGCGCAGCGTGCGCTCGTCGATCTGGCTGTTGCCGCCCTGGCGGCCCGTTTCCTGTTCGTTGCCGACGTAGTGCTTGATCGTCGCGATTACCTGCTGGCTTTGCGTGCCGATAGTGCGCGCCGCCAGCATTTCGCCCGCCAGCACGGGGTCTTCGCCGAGGTACTCGAAGAGGCGCCCGCCGCGCGGTTCGCGCGCGAGGTTCGTGCCGCCGCCCAGACCCATGCCGAATCCTTGCTCGCGCAACTGGTCGGCTACGCGTGCGCCGAAGTCGCGCGCGAGGTACGGATCCCAGCTTGCCGCGAGCGCGATCGTCGCCGGAAAGGTCGTGCTCTTCTGACTCGTGCTGCCCGAGCCCGTTGCGGAATCAACCATATTCAGGTCGGGAATGCCCAGACGCGGCACGCCCTGAATATAGCCCGCACCGCCGCCAGGCACGGCGCTCATCTGATATTCGGAATGGATGAACTGGAGCTTCTCGTCCTGCGTCATGCGCTTGAGCAGCAGGTCGGCACGAACGTGTGCGCCGAGGTTCTGGGGGACGGCCATCAACGGCATCGGCAATGGATAAGGTACGTCGTTGCTGCTGTCGCCGGCATGGGCGGTAGCGGCCATCGCAACCAGCACGGCGGCGGTGGGCCAACGGGTGATCCTCATATGTCTCTCCGAGAGTTCGAGTACGTTATGGAGTACTGATCAGACCGGTAAACAGGGTCTGGCAGAGCGGCCGGCCGTGTCAGGCACCGGCAAACTTCCTGCGGGGGAAACCGGTTGAGCTGCGCAGCGCAAACGTTTGCCTCTGTATGTCCGCGTGAGCCTCGCCGGTCGATGTAGCAAAACTCCAAATAATCATATAAAAACTATTGAGTAGCCTTACGGACTTTTATCTCGGTATTTTCCCGGCTGGCGGTAGCTAACACGCATGAAAGTCCCGGAATAGACAGTTAAACGTAATTTTTCCGTAATGCAATTGTTGCGGATGCAACGGAAAGTCGGCATTCGATGTGATTTGCATGGCACTCGCGAGTTCGAAGTGGCGCCCTGTGGACGCGGCGTCCAGAGCGCGTTGCGGGCCGAAAAAAGCTAACCTGTTACGAGGCCTGCGCTAGCGGCAGCGCTCACGCTGCCGCGCGCGAAATCGACATCACTGTAAGGAGTGACCACGATGGAAAGGCAACGCAAGGCTTCCCGATTCGCTTCGACCCTGCTCTCCGCGGCGTGCGCATTCGCTCTGACAAGCGGCGCACTCGCGCAAACGGGCATGCCTCAAACGGAGCAGCAAGGCGACATCTCGTTCGTCTCCGGCGGGGTAGGCCGCGACGAGTCATCCGCGCTGCGGCAAGCGCGCAGTCAGTGGCCGCTCTCGATGCTGTTTACCGGTCCCGGTTCGAGCTATGTTGCGGACGTGCACGTGCAGATCGCGGGCGCCGACGGCACGTCCGTGCTCGACACGCGTTCGCACGGTCCGTACATGCTCGTGCGGCTGCCTGCCGGACGCTATACGATCACCGCCACGTATAACGAGGTCACGAGGACGCAGCGCGTAAACGTCGCCGGCAACGGCAGCGCGCGTGCGACGTTCTCGTTCCCGGGCAAGCACTGAGCACGAATCGCGGCTCCGGCTTGTCGACCTGGCTCACCAGGGAACGACTCCGCTGTGATGTCGCCGCAATCAATGCCCAGCGGCCCAGGCGACGATGAAATCGATGAATGCGCGCGTCTTCGCGGGCGTGTAGTGGCGCGACGGATAGTAGACGTATAGCGGGAAGCGTTCGTCGGGCCAGTCGGGGAACAGGTTCACCAGCCTGCCTTCGGCAATCAGAGGTTCGGCGCCGAGAAGCAGCATTTGCGCAATGCCGGAACCGGCCAGACACGCATTGAGCAATGCGCCCGGATCGTTCACTGTGAGCCGCCCGTTCGTCGCCACCACGACATGCTTGCGCTTGCGATGAAACTCCCAGGGGTAGGGCTTGCCGGTCTCGGGGTCGCGGAATTCGAGGCATCGGTGAGCGGAGCCTTCGAGATCTTCGGGGCGCAGCGGCCTGCCCCAGCGCGAGAGATAGGCCGGCGCCGCGACCGTCACGACGGCGGTATCGAGCAGCTTGCGGGCGACCAGCGTGGAGGATCTCGGCTTGCCGAATCGCATCGCGGCATCGAAGCCCTCCGCAACCAGGTCGCCAAGGCTATCTCTCGCAATCAGTTCGATCTCGAGTTCGGAATGGGCATCCATGAACCGGTCGAGATCCGCGCCGAGAATCGCCCGGTAGCACACCGGGTCCAGATTCACGCGCAACCTGCCGCGCACCGCCGACGCATTGCCCGATGCCGCGATGGCCGCTTCCTCGAGCCCCGCGAGATGCGGGACGACCTGCTCGTAGAAACGGCGCCCGCCTTCGGTAAGCGAAATCGATCGCGTCGTGCGATTGAAGAGCCGGATATCGAGCCGCTTCTCAAGCCTCGCAATCGCGCGGCTCACACCTGGCGGCGACATGCCGAGCACGTCTGCCGCGGCGGCAAACGTCCCCGCGTCGACAACGGCGGCAAACACGCTGATCGCGCCGGAAATGTTCTCGAGTGTCGTTGTTCTCAATGTCGTCGTTCCAGTGGCAGCCGGTACGGCGGCCCCCCGGCAGCCTTTGGCGATGATGGGCCGGTCATCCGATTCGTGCGCCCGAGTCACTGATGTAGTGCCCTTCGCGGCATTTAGCTTCGGCCGCCCTGCGTCCAGAATGCGTCTCATCGAAACGAAACCATGCAGCACCTTGCTGCCATCGCGTTCCGTTTTTTTTGAGAATCTCGTCGTCGCATGCGGAGGGTTTCAAGTGTACGCAATTACAGGCATTACCGGAAAAGTGGGCGGCGCACTCGCCCGTGCGCTGCTCGCCTTGGGGCAACCGGTGCGGGCGGTCGTGCGCGACGCTGCGCGCGCCGCGTCGTGGCAAGCACAAGGATGCGAGCTGGCCACGGCAAGCATGGAAGACGCTTCAGCGCTTACCGCCGCCTTCAGCGGCGCGCAGGGTGTGTTCATCCTGCTGCCTCCGCAGTTCGACCCTTCGCCGGGCTTCCCGGAATCGCGTGCGATCATCGATGCCGTTTGCACCGCGCTTCACAAGGCACGGCCCGCGAAGGTCGTCTGTCTGTCGACCATCGGCGCACAGGCGCAGGAAAGCAACCTGCTCACGCAACTCTCGTTGATGGAGGAGGCGCTAGCCGCGCTGCCCGTGCCGGTGACGTTCCTGCGGCCCGGCTGGTTCATGGAGAACGCTGCATGGGATGTCGCGCGCGCACGCGACGATGGCGTGATCGAGAGCTACCTGCAACCGCTCGACCAGGCTGTGCCGATGGTCGCGACCGCAGACGTCGGCCGCCTCGCCGCCGACTTGCTCACGCAGACGTGGAGCGGCACACGCGTGGTCGAGCTGGAGGGCCCGCGGCGCGTGAGTGCCAACGATATGGCTTGCGCGTTTGCCCGCGTGCTTGGCAGGCCTGTGCATGCGGTGGCGGTGGACCGGCAGGAATGGGAGTCGCGCTTTCTGTCACAAGGCATGAAGCATCCCTTGCCGCGTATGCGCATGCTCGACGGATTCAACGAGGGCTGGATCTGTTTCTCGAAGGCCGCCGACGAAATCCTTCGCGGGCATGTCGAACTGGACACCGTGCTCGAAGCGCTGGCAAGCGGTGCGTAACGAAAGGCATTGGCGCGAATGACGCCAAAGTTGGCGCGTTCGGCCGTGGTACGCCGAACGCGCCGCGTCTAGACTATCGTCGCAAACCGTCCCCATCCCTTCCCAGAGCGCAAATCATGTTCGATGTGCTGGCAACGAAACCTGCGGGCAGCACGCCCGCGCTGGACAACGTGCCGGGGCACGCGCTGACCGGCCGCCAGCGCCATCTTGCCGTTGGCAACGATCGTGCGGTGCGGTATGCGCCAGCCGTCGCCCCCTTTGCGGCGATGACCGACACCTCGCCTGAATCGTTCGACGCCTTGGCGCGACTGATCGAAGAGCACGCGCCCGTTGCTCTGACCACGCTGGATGCCGTGGAGCCACCCGCCGGCTTCGCGCTGATCCGGCACGCCACGCTGCTGCAAATGGTCTGGCAAGGCGAAGCGCCTGGACCTATCGCGCTGGAGCACGTGCGGCTAACGGAGCGTGACGTGCCGGAGATGCTCGAACTGGCCGCGGCAACGCAGCCCGGCCCGTTTGGCCCGCGCACGATCGAATTCGGCGGCTACCTGGGCGTGCGCAGGGAGGGCAAGCTCGTCGCCATGGCCGGCGAACGCATGAAGATCGAAGGGCATACCGAGATCAGCGCCGTATGCGTGGACCCGGCCTTCAGGGGCCAAGGGCTCGCCGCGGGCCTCATGAAGCTGCTGATGGCGGCAATCCGCGCGCGCGGCGAGACACCCTTCCTGCACGTGCTCACATCGAATCACGGCGCCATTTCCCTCTATCGCACGCTGGGCTTTGTCGAGCGTCGCGAGATGCATCTCACGGTGCTTGGCGTTGCGCCATAGAAGGGCCGCTCGTTCATAACAAGTCGCTACGCAGTTCCCGTACGCCTCTTCCCAGCCGCTGCCGCAACAGGCTGCGCAGCGTTGCGCCGTCGCCGTAACCGACTTCGGCGGCGATCCTTTCCAGGTCGAGCTTGCCGCTGCGCAGCAGCGACTGCGCGTGCTCGACCCGCAAATCCTGAAAGTACGCCAGCGGCGACTTGCCGAGCACCTCCTGGCAGCGGCGCTGCAATGAACGCGAACTCGTTGCCAGGGCCTTCGCGGCGTCCTGCAACGAGAATCCCGACTTGAGATTTTTTCTCGCCCATTGTTCGAAGCGCTGAATGAGCGGATCGGCTTGCGCCAGATGATTCGGGATAATGTACGGCGCCTGCGAAGAGCGGATGTCGGCCAGCAGATAGCGCGATACGAGCGATGCGAGTTCGGGGCTCGCCGAGCGGATCAGCCAGAGCGCGAGATCGAGATGCCCCATCGCTGCGCCGGCCGTGACGCCAATATCCGAAGGCACGAGCATACGCGACTCGTTTAACTGAACATGCGGATAGCGTTGCCGGAAGAACGGCGCGAGCGACCAGTTGGTCGTGGCTTCACGATGATCGAGCAGCCCCGCCTCCGCGAGGATGAACGTCCCCACGCACGAAGCGCCGACTCGCGCGCCGCCCGTTTGCCATTCGAGCAAACGCGCCATGCCTTCTTCGACGTCCCGGCGCTCGAACGACTGCATCAAATCCTGCGCGGACAGCGTCACCAATGCCGGCACGATCACCCAGTCGGGCTTCGCGTCCCGCGCGACCGGCTGCACCGGCACCACGAAACCGTGAGCCGAGCGCACCCGCTTTCTCACCCCCACGAGCGTGACGTCGAAACGCGGAACGCCGCCCATGGCCGCGGCCGAAAGCTTGTTTGCAGCCGAGAACGCGTCGAGCGTGACGGAGAGCCCCGTATCGAACACGCCATCGAGAGCCAGTACAGAAATGCGCATGGCGTAAATGCCTCTAAAGTTGTCGTTTGTGACAGTACAGCCGACGAGACCCCAACGATACACTCAATCGCGTTGCAAGTCGCAACAAACATGAATCAAGGAGGTTGCCATGAAAGTTCTCGCCATTGGATCGATTGTCAGGGAACTCACGCCCGCACAGCGCGACGAGATCATGCCGCACGAAGTGCCCGCCACGCTCAAGCTCTATCTGGACGACAAAATCGAGCAGTACTGGTTTCGCCAGGACAAGCCGGGCGTGGTGTTTCTCATGAGCTCGGGCTCGGTCGACGATGTGAAGGCCACGCTGGATACGCTGCCGCTCGCCCAGGCCGGCATCCTCGCGTTCGATCTGCTGCCGGTGGGCCCGCTCGCGCCGCTCGGCCTGCTCCTGCAAGGAAAGTAAGCGCTGCGAAGGAGGCGCCGTCCACGCATGCGCCATGGGTTGTCGGCGGCCTCCCGGCAGCCTTCTTCTCCTTGCCAGAGATTTCACCTACAACGTACTGATCCGCCGCTTGTTTTCAATGCACTTCTCCAGGCGGCGGGCGCGCGACCTTGGGGAACCTGCAGAACCTGGCAAAGGGAAGAAGGATGAAAACTAACGGTAAACGCCAAATCGTCCGCACGCTGGTCTTCGCAGCCATCGCGATCTGCGCGGGTTATGCGCATGCACAAGCGGCCGCGAGCGGGCCCGGCGAGGCATCCGCTCAGGAAGGCGCGAGCGCGCCATCGGGCAGATCGGACAGCGCGCTGGTGCGTGATGTCCGCCGGGCCTTCACGCGCACCACGGGACTGAATTTCGCCAACATCCATGTGACGGCGCACAGCGGCGTCGTCTCCTTGACGGGGTCGGTACCGCACCAGTCACAGATCGCGCGGGCCGGCGACGCGGCCGGCTCGGTGCGCGGCGTCACCTCGGTGTCGAACCACTTGACGGTACGTACGGCCCGCGGCAGCGGACCTTGATTGGCGGACGCACAGGCGGACACGCAGGCGGACTCAGGAGCGGACTCAAACCCGGATTCGATCGGCCGCGCAGCAGGATCGTCCTATTCCCGGCACGCGCGTCCTGTCAAAGTGAGCCATCGAAATTCCGACCAAGGAGCCCTCCGTGTCCGGCCAGCCCGCGTCCTCGAGCCTCGTCTGCGAGACTTTCACCGAATCCGACATCGAGGGCGCCCACGCGCTTTCCCTGCAATTCCGTTGGCCCCATCGCAGCGACGACTGGCGTTTCGCCGCCGCGGCCGGGCACGGCTTCGTGGTTCGCGAAGGCAAGACCGTGGTGGGCACGGCGCTGTGCTGGCCCTGGGGCGAGCAGGGTGCGACGCTTGGGCTCGTGATCGTCTCGGCCGGCGAGCAAGGCCGCGGCATCGGCCGGATGCTGATGGAGCGCCTGCTCGAAGCGCTTGGCACGCGCATGACCGTGCTGCATGCCACCGAGGCAGGCGAGCCGCTCTACGAAAAGCTCGGCTTCAGGAAGATTGGCCTGCTGCACCAGCACCAGGGCGACAGCTTTACGGCGCCCATTGTCGAGCCGCCGCCGGGCGAGCGCCTGCGGCCGCTCGAACCGGGCGACACGCCGCGCCTCATCGAACTCGCGTCGCGCGCGAGCGGACTCGACCGCAGCGCACTCGTGCCGCCGCTGCTCGATGTGTCCCGGGGCGTCGCGCTGGTGCGCGGCGACACGGTGCGCGGCTTTGCGCTGCTGCGCCCGTTCGGCCGCGGCCATGCGATCGGTCCGGTGGCCGTCGCTGCCGACGACGGCCTGCACATGCAGCGCGCCAAAGCGCTGATCGCCGACCGCCTCGCCGCCAACGCAGGCGCCTTCACGCGGCTCGATACGCCCGACGAGCAGGGCCTCGGCCCCTGGCTCGAATCGATCGGCCTCGCGCGCGTCGACACGGTCGCGAAGATGGCGCGCAACGGCGAGCCCGCGCACGATCCGGCCGTGCTGCAATTCGCCATCGTCAATCAGGCGCTAGGCTGAGCGCGGGAACCGCCTTCATGACGCTCCTCTACAAGGCCGACCCCGAGCGCGGCAAGCAATGGGCGCAGCTCTTCGCGCTCAAGGCTCCCGAGATCCCTTTCCGCCTTTGGCCCGATACCGGCGAGGCCGCCGACGTGCGTTATCTCGCGGCGTGGCAGCCGCCCGACGACCCCGCGCGCACGCTGCCCAATCTCGAAGTGATCTTTTCCGTGGGCGCGGGCATCGACCAGTTCGATCTCTCGGGTGTGCCTGAGCACATCGCCGTGGTGCGGATGATCGAGCCGGGCATCGTCGAAGGGATGGTCGAGTATGCGACGCAGTCGGTCCTGACCATCCACCGCGATCTGTTCGACTACGCCTTGCAACAGCAGCAGCGCGTGTGGCGCGCCCTGCCGGTGCGCCCCGCCGCGTCGCGCCGCGTGGGCGTGCTGGGACTCGGCATGCTGGGCAGCGCGGTGCTCGAACGCCTGCGCCTCTTCGGCTTTGCCTGCGCGGGCTGGAGCCGCTCGCCGCGCACCTTGCCCGGCGTGCAATGCTACGCGGGCGCCGAGGCGCTCGACGCGTTCCTCGCCCGCACCGATATCCTCGTCTGCCTGCTGCCGCTCACGGAAGCGACGCGCGGCCTGCTCGACGCCACGCTCTTCGCGAAGCTGCCGCGGGGCGCGTCGTTCATCAACGTCGGGCGCGGGCCGCAACTGGACCAACCGGCGCTGCTCGATGCGCTCGACCGTGGTCATCTGCGCAACGCGATTCTCGATGTGGCCGATCCCGAGCCGCTGCCGCCCGAACATCCGTTCTGGACACATCCGCGCGTGCGCCTCACGCCCCACATTGCGAGCGCCACGCGCCCCGAAACGGCCGTCGATGTCGTGCTCGAGAACATCCGCCGCCACCGCGACGGTTTGCCGATGCTCGGCCTGATCGACCGGACGCGCGGCTATTGAAACGACTGGGGCAAAAAGGGGCTCGGCAGAATATGCTGCGCCCCCCGACCAAAACGCTACAAACTCGCTATTTCGAGAATTATTTGGCGAAACGCGCACCGGTCTCGGCCCGGTAGCATGGAACGGTGAATCAACGGCCCATCAATGGCAGATCAACGCCCAGACGCCGCACTCCTCTGACTTTTCAGCCGGGAACCGAACCATGCCGAATCGCTCGCCGAACCTTTCACTGATCGAAGCCGACCGCAAACATCTGATCCATCCCGTCGTGAACTACCGCGCGCACGAGGCGCGCGGCGTGACCGTGCTCGAATCCGCCCAGGGCGTGTTCCTGCGCGACGCCGACGGCCGCGAACTGCTCGACGCGTTCTCCGGCCTCTGGTGCGTCAACACGGGCTACGGCCATCAAAGCATCGTCGAAGCCGCGTCGCGCCAGATGGCGCGCCTGCCCTACGCTACCGGCTACTTCCACTACGGCTCGGAGCCCGCCATCGAACTGGCCGCGCAACTCGTGGATCGCTCGCCCGCTTCGCTGCAACACGTGTACTTCACGCTGGGCGGCTCGGATGCGGTGGATTCGGCGCTGCGCTTCATCACGCACTACTACAACGCAACCGGCCGTCCCGCGAAGAAGCACGTCATCGCTCAGGAGCGCGGCTATCACGGCTCGTCGGCAGTCGGCGCGGGGCTGACTGCGTTGCCCGCGTTCCATCGCAACTTCGACCTGCCGCTCGCCACGCAGCATCACATTCCCTCGCCTTATGCGTATCGCAGCGAGCACGCGGACGACGCGGCGCTCATCGCCGCTTCGGTCGCCGCGCTCGAAGCGAAGGTCGCCGCGCTCGGCGCCGAAAACGTCGCCGCGTTTTTCTGCGAGCCGATCCAGGGCTCGGGCGGCGTGATCGTGCCGCCCGTCGGCTGGCTGAAAGCCATGCGCGAAGCGTGCCGCAAGCTCGACATCCTGTTCGTCGCCGACGAGGTGATTACGGGCTTTGGCCGCACGGGTCCGCTCTTCGCGTGCCAGGCCGAAGACGTCGAGCCGGATCTGATGACCGTCGCCAAGGGCCTCACCGCAGGCTACGCACCGATGGGCGCCGTGCTGATGTCGGACGCCGTGTATCAAGGCATTGCCGATGGCGATGCCGCCGCCGTGGTCGGCCACGGCCACACCTATTCGGCGCACCCGGTGAGCGCGGCCATCGGCCTCGAAGTCATGCGCCTCTATCACGAAGGCGGCCTGCTCGCGAACGGCGTCGCGCGCGCGCCGCGCTTCGCTCAGGGGCTCGACACGCTGCTCGCCCACCCGCTCGTGGGCGACTCGCGTCACCGCGGTCTGCTCGGCGCGCTCGAACTCGTGGCCGACAAGGAGAGCAAGCAGCGCTTCGACGCAGCGCTCGGCCTGCCCGAGCGCATCGCGGCGGCGGCCTATGGCAACGGCCTCGTATTCCGCGCGTTCGGCGACGGCATTCTCGGCTTCGCACCCGCGCTTTCGTACACCGAAAGCGAGTTCGACCTGCTGTTCGAGCGCCTCGAAAAAACGCTCGACGACGTGCTCGCGCAGCCCGAGGTGCGGGCGGCACTGAAGGTCAAGAATGGGGTCAGCGCCCGTGTCGCCGCGTGATAACATCACTCGACACTTCGACATGCAGGGCGGCCCCCATCACGATGAGCAACGACTGCAAGCTGGACCGAATCGATCTGCGCATCCTCTCGCAGCTGCAGAAGCGGGGGCGCATCACGAATGTCGAACTGGCCGACGCAGTCGGGCTGTCGCCCAGCCCCTGCCTGATCCGCGTGAAACGTCTGGAGAAGGCGGGGTTCATCGTCGGCTACGGCGCGCAGATCCAGCTGGAAAAGCTCGGCGACGTGCAGATGGTGTTCACCGAGGTCACGCTGGCCGACCATCGCCGCGAGGACTTCATCAAGTTCGAGAAGGCGATACGCGAGGTGGACGAGGTGGTCGAATGCCATCTCGCGAGCGGCGGCTACGACTATCTGCTCAAGTTCGTCGCGCGCAGCGTGAGCCATTATCAAAGCATTGTCGAGGGACTGCTGGAGCGCGATATCGGCATCGAGAAATACTTCAGCTACGTCATCATCAAGACAGCGTTCGTCAAGACGCACTATCCGCTCGAAACGCTGTTTTCGCAGAACCTGCATTCCTGAGCATGGGCAACGGACGTGAGGCACGCGCCTCGCGCTCCCGCGTCACGCCTTCATTTTCTCGCGCACGCTTCGCGCCGGCGCCTCACGGTTTCGGCGCGCCAGTCGTGCGCGTTCACTTCCTCGCATCGAACCATCGACTTCCGCACGGACGGAAAGGAATCGGCCTATGACTCCTATGACTACGCGTTATCCCTTGAGCGCGCTGATCCGCAGCGGCAACTTCATCGACGGGCAATGGGTGAGCGCGGCCTCCGGCACGCGCTTCGCCGTGACCGATCCCGCAACCGGCAAGACGATCGCCGAGGTCGCCGATAGCGATGCGAACGACGCCCGCGCCGCCACCGACGCCGCCGCCCGCGCATTCCCCGCCTGGCGCGATACGCTCCCCGCGGAGCGCGCCGCCGTGCTGCGCCGCTGGCATGCGCTGATCGTCGCGAACGCCGGCGAACTGGGTCAACTGATCTCGCTCGAACAAGGCAAGCCGCTGCACGAAGGCCGTGGCGAAGCCATGTATGGCGCGTCTTACGTCGCCTGGTTCGCCGACGAGGCCACGCGCATCTATGGGGACCTCATCCCGCAGCAGCAGCGCGGCAAGCGCATGAGCGCGGTGAAAGAACCGGTGGGCGTGGTCGCGGCGATCACGCCCTGGAACTTCCCGCTCGCGATGATCGCCCGCAAGATCGCGCCGGCCCTGGCAGCGGGCTGCACGGTGGTCGGCAAACCCGCCGAAGACACGCCGCTCACCGCGCTCGCGCTCGCCATGCTGGCGCACGAGGCGGGTGTGCCACCCGGCGTGCTGAACCTCATCTGCGCGTCGCGCGAGCGCGGCGTGACCGCTGTTGCCGACTGGCTCGCCGATAGCCGCGTGCGCAAGATCACCTTCACCGGTTCGACGCCCGTGGGCAAGCACCTCGCGAGAGAATCGGCGGGCACGCTGAAGAAGCTCTCGCTCGAGTTGGGCGGCAACGCGCCGTTCATCGTGTTCGACGACGCCGACCTCGACGCCGCCGTAGACGGCCTGATGGCCGCGAAATTCCGCAACGGCGGCCAAACCTGCGTGTGTCCGAATCGCGTATACGTGCAATCGGGCGTATTCGAGCGCTTCGCCGACAAGCTCGCCACGCGCGTGGCCGCCCTGAAAGTCGCGCCCGCGACCGACCCCGCCGCGCAGATCGGCCCGATGATCAACGCGCGCGCGGTCGAGAAGATCGCGCGCCACGTGGACGACGCCGTGAGCCGCGGCGCACGCGTGCTCACGGGCGGCAAGCGCCTCGCCGAACTCGGCCCGAACTGGTACGCGCCCACCGTGCTCGCCGACGCCACGCCCGACATGCAGCTAAGCTGCGAAGAAACCTTCGGCCCCGTCGTGCCGCTGTTCCGCTTCGACGACGAAGCCGAGGCGATCCGCGCCGCAAACGACACGCCGTATGGCCTCGCCGCGTACTTCTACAGCCAGGACGTGCGCCGCATCGACCGCGTCGCGCGGCAACTCGAAGCGGGTATCGTCGGCATCAACGAGGGCGCGCTCGCCAGCGAGGCGGCGCCCTTTGGCGGCGTGAAGGAATCGGGCTATGGCCGGGAAGGCTCGAAGTACGGGCTCGACGACTATCTCTCCATCAAATACCTCTGCCAGGGAGGGCTTGCATGAGCGCCTATCCGATCGAAGTCGCGTTCCCCGACATCGCCGCGCACGAGCGCAGCGAGACAGGCATCCCCTATGTGCATACGTTCGATTCGGGAGTGCCCGGCCCGCATGTGATGATCAACGCGCTCACGCACGGCAACGAGGTGTGCGGCGCAATCGTCGTCGATGCATTGCTGCGCGCGCGGCTGCGGCCGAGGCGCGGCAAGCTCACGCTCGCGTTCGCGAACGTGGAGGCGTACAGCCGCTTCGACCCTGCGCGCCCCGACGCCGCGCGTTTCGTCGATCAGGACTTCAACCGCGTGTGGACGGCGCAGGCGCTGGACGACCTCACGCGCGAATCGAGCGAACTGCGCCGCGCCCGCGCGATGCGGCCCGTGATCGACCAGGTCGATCTGCTGCTCGATCTGCATTCGATGCATGAGAAGTGCATGCCGCTGATCGTCGCGGGACCGCTCGCCAAGGGTGTCGAACTCTCCGCGCGGCTTGGCGCGCCGGCCACCGTCATCTGCGACGAGGGCCACCCGGAAGGCCGCCGCATGCGCGATTACGAAGGTTTCGGCGACGCGGCGAGCGCGAAGAACGCGCTCCTGATCGAGTGTGGGCAGCATTGGGAAGCGAGCGCCGTGACCGTGGCGCGCGATGTCACCGCGCGCTTCCTGCTGCTTTCGGGTGTCGTGGACGAAGCGGATCTGCCCGCGGACTGGCTGCAACCGCTGCCGCCGGAAATGCGCGTCGTGCGCGTGACCGAGCCCGTGGTGGCGAAGAGCATGGACTTCCGGTTCGCGGGCGAGTACACGGGCCTCGAAGTGTTCCCCAAGGCGGGCGCCGTGATCGGCTGGTCCGACGGCGAACCGGTCGTCACGCCCTACGACGACTGCATTCTCGTGATGCCTTCGCTGCGCCAGTTGCGCCCCGGCGTGACCGTGGTGCGGCTCGGCAAGATCGAGCAGCGCATCGTTCAGAAGCGCTGAAGCCCCCCTCCATTTACTTAGCCTGACGAACGAATGATGAAAGTTCAGCAGATCACGCAAAGCGTCGACGTGCAGGCGCTCGAAGACTGGGGCACGGCGGGCGCACCCGGCTCGCAGGCGATACGCGTTTCGGGCGTGCAGAAGGTCATTCCGGGCACGGAATCCATCGACACCGGGCTTTTCGAATGCACGAGCGGCACTTACCGCCGCTCGGTGAAAGAAGCGGAAGTCATGCACATCCTGAGCGGCAGCGGACGCTTCACGCCCGACGGCGAGCCGACCGTGCATTTTCGCGGCGGCGACACGCTCTTCTTCGCGGCGAACACGGAAGGCACCTGGGAAGTCGACGAAACGATGCGCAAGGTCTACGTCATTTTGTGACGCGTGACACAGGCGAGCCGGCGCTCAAGCCGCTTCGAGCGCCCTCGCCTGCTGCAGGAAGGCGCTGGGCGTCACGCCGCAAAAACGTTTGAAGTGGCGCGCCAGATGGCTTTGGTCGAAGAAGCCGACCTGCGTCGCGACCACGGCGCCTGGCACGCCCGCAAGCAGCAATAGTTGCGCGCGGCGCACGCGCACTTCGCACAGGTACTTGTACGGCGAAAGGCCGACTTGCTGGCGAAACACGGTAGCGAACCGCGAGACGCTGAGCGCCGACACCTCGGCCAGTTCGGCGAGGCTCACGGACTTGTCGAAATTCGCGTCGATATACGCCAGCGCGTCGCGAAGCGGCGTGACTGGCGCGGCAACGGATGCATTTGCATCATGCATGATCAAGCCTCGCTGGCAGTCGCTGTGTGCGCGCCGACAACTGGCACCGCGCCCCCGAAGCGCGCAATCGAAAACGGCTCGAGCGGCATGTCGGTTGCGCCTGCGTCGAGCAGTTCCGCAAGCGTTTCGCCGACGCCCGGCCCGATCTGGAAGCCCGAACCGCTGAAACCGAACGCATAGAAAAGGCCCTCCGTGGTCGAACTCGGGCCGATCACGGGCTCCGAATCCGCCAGATAGCTTTCCACGCCGCTCCACACACGGATCACGTGCAGCGGTGCGAGCGCGGGAACCAGCCGCCGGAACTGCGCGATCTGCTGCACGGTGTTGCCGGGCAGCACGCCGGCGCGGCGCGTGCCTGGGTCGGCGGGACCCGGGGGGCCGCCGCCCAGTACGAGGTTGCCGCGTGGAATCTGCCGGAAATACACGCTTTCTTCCTTGACCGAGGTGTAGACCCCCATCGAATGCATGAAGCGGTAGGGCACGGGCTCGGTCACGGCCATCTGCGGGCCGCGCGCCACGAGCGGCACCGGCTCGCCGAACTGCTCGGAGAGCGCCCCCGCCCACGCACCGGCGCAAATCAGCAGTTGCTCCGCGCGCCACACATGCCCCATCGCGCTCTCCACGCGAAAGCCGCCCGCCTCCTTTTCCACGCGCACGATCTCGGTGTTCTCCACGAGATGCGCGCCGTGCCGCGCGGCGGCGCGGCCGAAGGCCGGCGCGGCCAGACGCGGATTGGCGTGGCCGTCGCGCAGCGAGATGGAAGCGGCCAGCACTTCGCGGCCAAGGAACGGGAAGCGCCTGAACATCGCCGCGCCTTCGAGCACTTCGAGATCGAGCCCGTACCCGCGCGCCTGCTCGGCGTAGCGATGGAAGTATTCGGCGTCGTGCGCGTGGTAGCACACGCGCGTGTGGCCCGAAGGCAGAAACTCCACGTCTTCGCCGAGCAGCGACTGCGCGCGATACCAGATATCGAGCGCGCGATTGGACATGGCGAGCTGCACGAGCGCGCGGCCCTGGCGGCGCACGCCGCCGAAATTCACGCCGCTCGCCTGCTGGCCTGTGAGCCCGCGTTCGATCAGGATCACTGAGCGCTTGCGGCGGCTCAGGAAGAACGCCGTGGACGTCCCGATGATGCCGCCTCCAATCACGATCACATCGGCGCGATCCGTCATTCGCTGAACTCCTTTGCGCGGCATGCGCCGAACTGCGTTTGCGCGGCAGGCGCCATACCGCCCTGTGTTTCGTCGATACCATTGCCCGCGGCGCTCAGCGCCATCGTCAGCGGCTTGACCGGCGCCTGGCCGCGCAGCCGGCCCACGGCTTCCAGCGGCACGCGCGCCTCGGCGGCGATGACTTCGGCCCCCGCGTGCGCGCAGAAGCGGCCCTGGCAGCGCCCCATCCCTACGCGTGAAAATGCCTTCGCACGATTGGCTTCCGTAGCGCCCGTCTCGCGCACCACGCGGCGCAATTCGCCCGCCGTGACGGCTTCGCAGCGGCACACGACGGTGTCGTCGGGCAGCGTCGCCGCGAAACGCGCGGGCCAGGGAAACGCATTGCGCAAGCCTCGTGCGAAGCGCGTGAAACGTGCGAGTTCAACCCGCAGCCTTGCCGCTTCGGCGAGTGCGCCGTTCGACGAGACCGCGCCCGCATCCTGCAATGCCGCCAGCGCGGCGAGACGGCCCGCGCGCTCGGCCGCGTCGGCGCCGCGCACGCGTGTGCCGTCCCCGGCCAGATAAACGCCTGCCACGCTGCTGCGGCCGTCCTGATCGACCTCGGGCAGCCATTGCCGCGCGGCCGGATCGAAATGGAACGTACAACCCGCGAGATCCGCGATCTGCGTCTCGGAGCGCAAGTGATAGCCGAGCGCGACGGCGTCGCACGCCACGCGCGCTTCGCCGCCGTTCGCGAGTTTCACGCGCACCGCCGTCACGCCGTGCCCGGGCGAGCCTTCGATCGCAAGCGGCGTCACGCCGCGATGCATCGGCACGCCCGCGCGGCGCAGCGTGCGCAGGAGCGCCACGCCCTTGCGCAGCGTGGCGGGCACCTGCAGCAAATCGGGTAACGCGCGCATGCGCTGGCCGAGCGTGGACGTATCGAGCACCGCGCTCACCGTCGCGCCCGCTTTCACATACTGCGCGGCGACGAGGTAAAGCAGCGGGCCGGTGCCCATCATGACGGTGCGTGCGCCGATGGCGCAGCCCTGCGACTTCAGCGCGACCTGCGCGCCGCCCAGGCTGTAGGCGCCCGCCAGATGCCAGCCCGGCACCGGCATGAGCCGGTCGGTGGCGCCGCTGCAGACGATCAGCGCATCGAAGGCAAGTTCGCGGTAGCGCGCGCCGCTCGCGAGATGCACGGACTTCGGCCCGACGTTCCAGACGAGCGTGTCGGGCAGATAGTCGATCTGCGAGCGCAGCGTGTCGAAGTCGCGATGCAGCGACGCCGCGCGTTCGGCCTCGGTGCCATAGAGCGTTTCGTAGCTGCGCTTGAAGCCTTCGGGCTGACGCCGATAAATCTGCCCGCCGTCGCGCCGCCCCTCATCGACGACAACGGGGCGCAGGCCCGCCGCGACCAGCGTCTGCGCCGCGCGCACGCCCGCCGGTCCCGCGCCGATCACGACGACCTTCAGCTCTGCGCGCGCGGCCATACGCCCTCCCCGGCAAGCACGTTGCGCGTGACGATCGACATGCCCGGTGCCGCGGGCGTCGTGCAGGCGCGCAGCCGCTCGCCCTGCGCGGTCCACACCCAGCAGTCCTGGCACGCGCCCATCAGGCAAAAACCGGCGCGGCGCCCGTCGTCGAACTCGCAGTCGCGCAGCGCGTCCTGCGTGGCGAGCAGCGCGACCATCAGCGTGTCGCCCTCGGCGGCCTGCGCCACGCGGCCGTCGATCTCGATCTCGAAGGTCGGACGGCCCGCTTCCGCCACTCTCACGAAGCGCGCACTCATGCAGCGGCCCTCCCGATGGATTGCGTTGCCTGCGCGACTTGCGCGGCCTGTGCAGTCTGCAGGCGCTCCAGTTCCGCCGTCGTGTGATGGCAAAGAATCTGCGCGCCGCTGGGCAAACGCTTCATCGCGGGTGCCGAAACATTGCACGCGCCATCGATACGCACCGGGCAACGCGCCCGGAACGCGCACAGCTCGCGCACCTCGGCCGACGCCCCGAGCGGCGGCAGCGCCGCGCCCGCCACGGCACGCCGTGCATCGAGCCATCCCGGCTGCAGGGCCGGCACCGAATCGACGAGCAGACCCGTGTACGGGTGATAAGGCGGCGCCTCCAGCACGTCGCGCTGGCCCGCCTCGACGCACTGGCCGCCGTACAGCACGACGACGTCGTCGCAGATCGCGCGCACCGTCGAAATATCGTGGCTGATGAACATGTACGAGACGCCCAGCTCGCGCCGCAATTCGGCGAGCAGCTCGAGAATCGCCGCGCCGACGACGGTATCGAGCGCCGACGTCACCTCGTCGCACAGAATGAGCGCAGGCTCGGCCGCAAGGGCGCGGGCCAGGTTCACCCGCTGCTTCTGGCCGCCCGAGAGGCCGCCCGGCTGACGCTTCGCAATCGATGCGGGCAGCTTCACGAGATCCAGCAGTTCGAGCATGCGCGTTTGCGCCCGCGCGCCGCGCAGGCCGTGATAGAAGCACAAGGGCCGCGCGAGGATATCGGCAATCGTGTGGCTCGGGTTGAGCGCCGTGTCGGCGTTCTGGAACACGATCTGGATGCGCCGGTACTGGTCGGGCGTGCGCGCCGAAAGCGTCGCGGGCAGCGGCACGCCGTCGAGCAGCACCTCGCCGCGCGCGCGCTCGACGAGCCCAGCCACCACGCGCGCGAGCGTCGTCTTGCCCGAGCCCGATTCGCCGATCACGCCCAGCGCGCTGCCGCGCGGGATGCGCAGGCTCACGTCCTCGAGCACGCGCACGGCGGGCACACCGTTCGCATCGACCCGGCCATAGCCCGCGGTCAGGCCGCGCACTTCGAGCAGCGGCACTTCGGCGGCAGGCGGTACAGCGGGCGGACCGGGGTCGGGGTGGCGGCGCGCGGCCAGCAGCGCGCGCGTGTAGTCGTCGGCGGGGGCGTCGAGCACCTGCAGCGTCGCGCCGTTCTCGCGCACCGCGCCATTGTTCAGGACGACGATGCGATCGGCCATCTGCGCAACAACCGCAAGATCGTGCGACACGTACACGGCCGTCGTGCCCAGCTCCTTGACGACCTTGCGGAAAGCTGCCAGCACTTCGATCTGCGTGGTCACGTCGAGCGCCGTGGTGGGCTCGTCGAACACGACCACGGCGGGGTCGGTGATGAGCGCCATCGCCGCCATCAGCCGCTGCAACTGGCCGCCGGATACCTGATGCGGGTAGCGCGCACCGATCGTTTCGGGCGAAGGCAGCGCGAGCGCACGGAACAGGCTCACTGCCTTCTCGCGCGCCGCCGAGGGCGACATGAGCTTGTGCAGCAGCGCGGGTTCGGTCACCTGATCCATGATCGTGCGCGCCGGGTTGAAGCCTGCCGAGGCGCTCTGCGCCACATAAGCCACGGTGCGCGCGCGCAGCGCGCGGCGGCCGCGTTCGTCGAGCGCGAGCATATCGGTGCCGCCGATCTTCACGCTGCCGCCCGCAATGGCGCAGCCGTCGCGCGCATGGCCGAGCAGCGAGAGCGCGATAGTGGTCTTGCCCGACCCCGACTCGCCGATCAGCGCGAGCACTTCGCCTTGCTTCACCGTGAAGTCGACGCCCTTGACGATCTCGACGACCGGATCGGGCGCCGCGCCCGCGACCACACGCAGGCCCGTCACTTCGATCATGTTCATTTTCCGCCTCCATGCGCGCGGCCGCCGTGACGGCGCAGGCTGTCGATCAGCAGGTTCACGCCCACGGTCAGCGTCGCGATGGCGACGGCCGGCATCAGCACGGCGGGCGCGCCTTCCGCGAGGCCGCCGATGTTCTCGCGCACGAGCGAGCCCCAGTCCGCCTCCGGCGGCTGCACGCCCAGGCCGAGGAACGAGAGGCCGGACAGCAGCAGCACGATGAAGACGAAGCGCAGGCCGAAGTCGGCGAGCATGGGGTGGATCATGTTCGGCAGCACTTCCACGCGGGCGATATAGAAGAGGCCTTCGCCACGCGCTCTCGCGACCTGCACGTATTCGAGCGTCATCAGGTTCACGGCCAGCGAGCGCGAAATACGGAACGCGCCCGGAATATAGGCGAGCGCCGCGACGGTGATGAGCATCGGCACCGACGAGCCGAACGCCGCGATCACGACGAGCGCGAGCACCTTGCTCGGAATGGAGATCAGCGCGTCGAACAGGCGGCTCAGCACCTCGTCGATCCAGCGCGGCGCGACCGCCGCAAGCAGTCCGAAGCATGTGCCGATACCGCTTGCGAGCAGCGTGGCGGCCAGCGCGAGGCCCACGGTGTACTGGGTGCCGTAGAGCACGCGGCTCAGCATGTCGCGGCCGAGGAAGTCGGTGCCGAGCAGATGCGCCGCGCTATACGAGCCGAAGATCTCCGTGGAGGTGATGGCGCCGCCCTTGTACGGCGCGACGAGCGGCCCGATGAAGGCCACGCCGAGCCAGAACACGACAATCGCAAGGCCGATCAGGCCGAGCACCGAAAGACGCCCGGCGATGCGGCGCAGCGGCGAGCGCGGCGGCGTGGGAACGTCGCCCGGCACGTCCTTGACGACGTCGTCGGCGGACCGTTCCTCGCTCTCGCTCGTCGCGTAGAGCACGGTCGCGGCATGGGATGTGGCGGGTCGGTTCATCGTTGACGCAGCCTCGGGTTGGATACGATTTGACACAGGTCCGCGATCAGCACGAGCACCAGATACGCGGCGCAGAACACCATCACACAGCCCTGCACGAGCGGCAGATCGCGGTTCGTCACGGCGTCGACCATCAGGCTCGCGAGGCCCGGATAGTTGAAGATCGACTCCACGATCACCACGCCGCCAAAAAGATACGAGAGGCTCAGCGCGACGGCATTGGCGATCGGGCCAATTGTGTTCGGCAGCACATGGCGAAGCACGATGCGAGCGGGCGAGGCGCCTTTCAGGCGCGCCATTTCCACATACGGCGCGCCCAGCTGGTCGAGCACGGCCGCGCGCGTCATGCGCGCCATCTGCGCGACGATCACGCAGCACAGCGTCATGACGGGCATCGCGTAGATGCGCAGGAGCGTGCCGAACGAGTCCACCTCCGAGAGGTACGAGAGCGCGGGCAGCCAGCGCAGCTTCACCGCGAAAATCAGCACCGCGATGGTGGCGACCAGAAATTCGGGCACCGCCACGGCGGAAAGCGTGAGCACGTTGAGCGCGCGATCGAGCAGCGAGCCGCGGAACACAGCGGAAAAGATGCCGATGGCGAGCGCGAGCGGCACCGAAACGAGCGTGGTGAGCCCCGCCAGCACGAGCGAATTCGGCAGGCGCGTGGCGATCAGCTCGCTCACCGGCTGGTTGTTCGACACCGACGTGCCGAAGTTGCCGGTCACGGCCTGCAGGAGCCAGTGGACATAACGCGTGAGCGCGGGCTGGTCGAGGCCGAACTGGTGACGCAGCGCGGCCACCTGCTCAGGCGTGGCCGCCTGGCCGAGGGCCTGCTGCGCGGCGTCGCCGGGCAACAGGCCCGTGAGGCCGAACACGATCGCCGAGACGATCAGCAACGTGAGCAGCGCGAGACCGAGACGCGCGGCAATGAGACGTTGCGCGTGAGCTTTCATCGGATGTCGCCTCCCTGAGCATCATGAAGCGGGGAATCGGTGACCGGGCGCGCATCGAGGCGGGCACCGGCCGCAAAACATCACACCTGGCACTTACGCATCGAGCCAGACGTTCTCGGCGAACTTGAAGCCCATGAGGCCCGCAATCGGAATCGAGCCGAGGCCCTTGAGTTTCGTCGTGTGCGCGTCAAGCGAGCTGAGGAACAGCGGAATGCCGATGCCGCCGTCGCTATGCACGAGCACCTGCATGTCGCCGTAGATCTTCTTGCGCTTCGCCTCGTCCGGCTCGCCGCGCGCGGCCAGCAGCATCTGGTCGAACTTCGGGTCCTTCCAGTTCGCTTCGTTCCACGGCGCATCCGACTTGAAGAACTGCGTGAAGATCACGTCGGCGCTCGGGCGCGCGTTGATGTTGCCGAAAGTCAGCGGGTGCTTCATCCAGTGGTTCGACCAGTAGCCGTCGCTGGGCGTGCGCACGACCTGAAGGTTCAGGCCCGCCTGCGGCGCGACCTGCTGCAGCAGCATCGCCATTTCGACGGAGCCGTCCGCGGCCGGCGAGGCGTAGACCTGCAGCGGCGTACTGCCGAGCTTTGCCTTCTGGAAGTAGAACTTCGCCTTCTGCGGATCGAAGGTGCGCTCCGGCAGGCCGGCAAAGTAATACTTGTTGGTCGGATCGATAGGCTGGTCGTTGCCGATTGCGCCATAGCCGAGGAACACGGCGTTGCGGATCTGCTCGCGGTCGAACAGGTGCATCATGCCGCGGCGGAAATCGGCGTTACCCGTGATGCCGCCTTCGTCGCGCATGATGAGGTCGGTGTACTGGCCGGTCTTCGTCTCCTTGACCGCGAAGCCCGGCGTGCCCTTGATGCGCGAGGTCGAGCGCGGGCTCACCTGGTTGATGAGCTGCACGTCGCCCGAGAGCAGCGCATTGACACGCGCCGATTCGTCGCCGATGCCGACCAGTTCGATCTCGTCCAGATGCGGGAGGCCCGGCTTCCAGTAGCGCTCGTTGCGCACGACGACCGTGCGCACGCCCGGCGAGAACTCCTTGAGCTTGAACGGGCCGGTGCCCACGGCCGTCTTGAAGTCGTTCGTGCCGTCCTTGATGATCATGAAGTGCGAGTCGGCGAGGATCACGGGCAGGTCGGCGTTCGCCCCCGAGAGCGTGATCGTCACTTCGTCCGGGCCCGTGGCCTTCACGTCCTGGAACTGGTCGGCGAGCGTCTTGACCTTCGAGCCCACCGCGGCGTCCTTGTGGCGCATGAGCGAGTACACCACGTCGGCGGGCGCGAGCGTCTTGCCGTCGTGGAACTGCACGCCGCTGCGCAGCTTCGCGACCCACACCGTCGCGTCCTTCGTTTCGAGCGACTGCGCGAGCGCCATTTGCGCGCCGAGGTGCGAGTCGTACTCGGTCAGGCCGTTGTACAGCATGTTCGCGCGCACATAGTCGGTGGACACCGACTCTTTCGCGGGATCGAGCGTGTCGGATGTGGACGACGACTGCGTCGCCACGCGGATCTTGCCGCCCTGCTTCGGCTTTTCCTGCGCGAAGGCCGCGCCGCTCGCGGCGAGCAGGCCCGCACCCGTCATCGACATCATGCCCCCCGCGACCATTGCGCGAAGGAGGTCGCGGCGCGAGGCGCCGCGCTTCGTCAATGCATCGAGCCGCACGCCCGGGTGAGCGATGTCTTCAAGCGATTTGTCGGTGCTCATGAAACTTCTCCGCGTCTGATGTGGGGGGCCGCAGCCCGACGTATCGAGGCTGTGTGTTGTAGAAAAAGCAGTGGAAAAGCCAAAGTCAGTAAAAAACGTCTTTGATCTGGTAGTACGCGCCGACGAGCGGCAAAAACCACGGTTTGCCCGTGTGCCCCGGAATGGCGGGCCACGCAAAATCGCGCCACGGGTTCGCGCACGGGTTGCCGTTCATCACCTCGGCCATCACCTGGCCCATGTGCGTCGACATCTGCGTGCCGTGTCCGCTGTAGCCCATCGAGAACCACACGCCTTCGTGCTGGCCCGCGCGCGGCAAGCGGTCCGCGGTGATATCGACGAGCCCGCCCCAGCAGTAATCGATCCGCACGCTCGCGAGCGCCGGAAAGAGCTGCGCGAGATTGCGCTGCAGGATGCGGCCGCTCCTGGCGTCGGACGGCTGCTCCGACGCCGTGAAGCGCGCCCGGCCGCCGAACAGCAGGCGCGAATCCGGCGTCACGCGAAAATAGTTGTGCATGAGGCGGCTCGTCGTGTACGAGCGGCGGTGGGGCAAAAGCTGCATGAGCTGCACGGGCGGCAACGGTTCCGTCACGACGATGAACGAGCCGACCGGCGCAAGACGCCGCCGGTACCACGCGAACGGCCCATGCCGCGAAGGACCCGTGGCGATCAATACCTGTTGCGCGCGCAACGTTCCGCGGGACGACTCCACGCGATAGCCGCCGCTCTCTTTCGCGATGGACGTCACGGCGGCGCGCTCGTAAAGCCGTGCGCCGCGCCGTACCGCGGCGTTCGCGAGCCCAACCGCGAAGCGGCCCATGTGCATCTGGCCGCCGTGCTTCTGAAGCAGTCCGCCATGGAAGCTGTCCGATTCCACCTCGTTGCGGATCTGTTCACGGCCGATGATCTCGATGTCCGGATCGACTTCGCGGCGAATCAGCTCGGCCGTGCGTTCGAGGTGTTCGAGGTGATGCGGCTTCGCCGCGAGCTTGAGCTTGCCCGAGGCGAGGTAGTCGCAGTCGATGCCCTCTTCGCGAATCAGCCGCTCTACGGTATCGACGGCCGCCGCATAAGCGCGGTAGCAACCCTGCGCGCGCTCGACACCCAGTTGCCCGCGCAGCGCCGCATAATCCTGCGCCACGCCGGTATTGCACTGCCCGCCGTTGCGCCCCGACGCGCCGCCGCCCATGCGGCCCGCGTCCAGCACGGCGACGCTCGCGCCGCGGCGGCCCAACGCGAGCGCCGCGGAAAGCCCCGTGAAACCACCGCCAACCACGGCGACGTCCACGCGGCCCTCCACCGGTCCCTCGCTTGCGAGCAGACCGCCAGGGGCGGTGTCGAGCCAGTAGGAGTCGAGCTTCATCGGGCGGCCTCGGCTATCGCTGTTGTCACAGACCCAGTTGCGAAGCGAGTTCGCCGATCGTCTTGACTTCGTAGTACTCGTAGTACGGCGTGCCCGGCTCGTGGCCGCGCTGGACGAAGGCCTTGTGCTTGATGCCCATGTCGTGCGCCGTCATCAGGTCGTAGCGCAGGCTCGACGAAACGTGCAGCACGTCGCCGGGGTTGCAGTTCAACTGGTCGAACATGTACTCGAAGCCCTGCATGCGCGGCTTGTACGACTGCGCCTGCTGCGCCGTGAACACGCGATGGAACGGCGCGCCGAGCTTGTCGACATTGCTCTGGATCTGGTCGTCCGAGGCGTTCGAGAGAATCACGAGCTTGTACTTCTTCGCGAGGCGCGAGAGGCCTTCCGGCACGTCCGGGTGCGGGCCCCAGGTCGGCACGGCGGTATAGAACTTTTCGGCTTCGGCCTCGATGAATTCGACGTTCATGCGCTTGCAGGCGCGGCGCACCGAATTGACGACCACGTCGCGGTACGGCTTCCATGCGCCGAGCACCTCGTCGCGGCGATAGCCCGCGAAAAACGCGACGAACTTCTCGAGCTCGGCGCCCTCGAGGCGGTCGCCATATAGCTCGCGCGCCATGTCGGCCATGCGGAACCTGGTCAGTGTGCCGTAGCAGTCGAACGTGATGTACTTCGGCTCGAAATCGATCATGATGGCAATCCTTTCGTGTGATGAACCCGCTGCGGGCTCAGTGGCGAAAACAGGTGAAAGTGCGTCCCTGTGGAAAATTTAAACAGCGCAAAATTTGAGGTGGGCGTCGAATCGTGGGGCCCATACGGTATAAACCACGCGTTTTCGGGGGCCGCAGCAGCAGAATCTGCGGCAGCGCCATCGCGCGGGTCATAGCAGCATGACCGTGCGTTTTCCTGCATAGTTCGTCAGCCTGGCAGCCAGCATGTCGTCAGGTTCTCGTATCGATCAGCACGCTCTTGAAACGCAGGTGCGCTTCGTAACCCTGGCGCCCGAGATCCTTGCCCATGCCCGAACGTTTGTAGCCGCCGGTCGGGATCATGAAGTCGTTGCTGCGTCCGTAGCGGTTGACCCACACGGTGCCCGCCTCCAGCGCGCGCACGAGCCGCAGCGCGCGGCCGATGTCCGCGGTGTGCACGCCGGCGGCGAGGCCGTATTCGGGATGCGAGGCGAGCGCAAGCGCTTCTTCCTCGGTGTCGAAGGTCTGCACCGTGAGCACCGGGCCGAAAATCTCGGCGCGTACCGCCTCGGTTTGCGCCGTCACGCCGGTGAGAATGGTGGGCAGGTAGAACGCGCCGGGCACGGGCGCATCCGCGCGGCGCCCACCGCAGTACAGCGTGGCGCCTTCGGCCACGCTGCGCTCGACAATCGCTTCGATGCGCGCGGCCTGGGTTTCCGAAATGATGGGCGGCAGCGTCGTGCCCGCAGCCCACGTCGCGCCGGCGCGCAGCGCGGCGAACGCCTGACCGATGCGCGCAACGAGTTCGTCCGCAACGGCGCGCTCGACCAGCAGCCGCGAACCGGCCACGCACACCTGCCCCGCATTGCCCGCAATCGCGCCGGCGATGCGGCGCGCGACCTCGTCGAGCTTCGGCGCGTCCGCGAACACGATTTGCGGGCTCTTGCCGCCCAGTTCCAGCGTGACCGCCTTCGTGCCGCTTTGCGCGCACGCCGCCATGATCGCGGCGCCCGCGCGCGTCGATCCCGTGAACGTCACTTTCGCAACGTCCGGATGGCGCACGAGCGCGTCGCCGGTCGTCGCGCCGTCGCCTTGCACCACGTTGAAGATGCCCGGAGGAATGCCCGCCTCGATCGCGAGTTCGGCGAGGCGCAGCACGGAGAACGGCGTCATCTCCGAAGGCTTGAGCACCACGGCATTGCCCGCCGCGAGCGCCGGACCGATCTTCCACGATGCCATCACGAGCGGGAAATTCCACGGCGCGATCGCGCCGACCACGCCATAGGGTTCGGCGATCGTCATGCCCAGATGATCGTGATCGGTGGCCACGACCTCGCCGCCGATCTTGTCGGCGAATTCGGCATAGAAGCGGATGCCTTCCGCGGTGAACGGCACGTCCCACGCGCACACGTCGCGCACGGGGCGCGTGGAGCCGAGCGCTTCGAGCGGCGCGAGCGTGGCAGTGTCGCCGGCGATCAGGTCGGCGAAGCGGCGCAGAATGCGGGCACGCTCGCGCGGCGCCATGCGCGGCCAGCCGCTCGAGCGAAACGCGCGCTTCGCGCTCTCGACGGCGCGCGCCACGAGCTGCGCGTCGCCAAGCGGCGCCGAGGCGTAGACGGCGCCGTCCGATGGCCGCGCGACCCCGATGCGCGCCGCGCCCTCGGCGACCCGCTCTCCGCCAATGAAATGGCCGGCTTTTTCCGCGATTGCGGCAGCCACTGCGGCGGGATCGAACTGGTCCATGACTGGGTTCCCTCGACTTGGTCTCGATGGGAAATATCGTAGGTCCGCTGCCGCCGCATTTTTCGCCGACAAAAAAGCGCAATCAGCAGAATCGAAGCGTTATTGACCGTCCAACCCCGCGTTTTGCATTGCATCACGGGCGCGCACCCACGGCGCGCCCAGAACAGGAAGATCGTCCTAGTCAGCCACGGCGGGCAATGCGATAGTCACGGAACGCGTATACAGAATCTGGAGGCCGGCGTGTCCGACCCAACCCTGAAGAGCGTCATTACCTACCGCGCATTTACTGCCGACGATCTGCCCGCCGCGCATGCGTTGTCGACGGCGGTGCGCTGGCGGCACCGTCCCGAAGACTGGCGTTTCGCCGCCCGCATCGGCGAAGGCATCGTGGCCGTGGACGAAGGCGGCTCGCTCGTCGGCACGGCTTTCTCGTGGTTGTTCGGTCCCAACGCGGCGACGCTCGGCATGCTGATCGTCAAGCCCAGTCATCAGCGCCGCGGCATTGGCCGTGCCCTGATCGAGCACTGGATGCAGGCGCTCGCCTCGCGCACCTTGCTGCTCCACGCAAGCGACGCGGGCTGGCCGCTCGTCGAGCGGCTCGGCTTTAGGCGCATCGGCCGCATTCATCAGCACCAGGGCGCGGCGTTTCAGCCGCCGCTCGTCTCGCTGCCCGCGGGCGAGCGGCTGCGCCCGATCGGCGCGAGCGACCGCCCCCGCCTCATCGAGCTGGCTACGAGCGCAAGCGGACTCGACCGCTCGGACATGCTGCCGAAACTGCTCGACCAGGCGAACGGCATCGCGCTCGACCGCGACGGCGACCTGATCGGCTTCGCACTCTTTCGCCGCTTTGGCGACGGGCACGTGATCGGCCCCGTGATCGCCCCCGACTCGCCGGATGCATGCCGCGCCAAGGCGCTGATCAGCCATTGGCTCGCCTCCAACGCGGGCATGTTCGTGCGCATCGATACGCCCGTCGATCTGGGCCTCTCCGACTGGCTCGAAGGCGTGGGGCTGCCGCTCGTCGATCATATCGAGAAGACGGAGCGCGGCGCGCCTTTGCGCGTCGATACCCAGTTCAGGCAGTTTGCAATCACGAGCCAGGCGGTGTGGTGAGCGCGGTCGGCTGGAAGGCCTCCAGCGTGCTACCACCCGCGCTGCGAACGGATTACCATTAGGGTTCTCGCCTCCAGGGTGACGGCTATGGCTACCTATGGTATCGACGGTGTACGCATCAGTTCCTCGACCGACCGGGTCACACACGTGCGCTGGGCGCTGATCGACCCCCAGACGCACAATTGGCTCTCGGCACCCACCATCTCCGAGGTGGCGGCCGTCACCAACGACATCCGCTCGGGCGCCGTGGTTTATTCCGTATTTACGCTGGGCGGCATGCGATTTCTTGGCCCAAAGATCAAGCCGGTGCCGCATCCCAACGGAATCGATGGAATCGATCTGGAAGTGCCGGACGGTAACGTCGAAAAATCCATCGACGATCTACCGCGCGTCTAGCGGTGCGTTGGGTCTTCTGCCGACTACCGGAAAGACCGGATGGGCGCACGTTTTCCGCTTGTCGTCGACGTTGACCCGGCGAACCAGATAATTCGGCATGCCGAGTATTGGATTCATAAGATTCGCTCGCCGGATCGGCGGCGTCCTGCCCGCGCCTGCCTATTGCGAAGTGGTGAGCTTCAGGTTCGGACGCAAGTCGTGCGTGACCGCTTCACGTTGCCCTTTGCGCACGTCCGACACCTGTTCGATGCCGGCCTTCAGCACTTCTTCGCAAAACGCAATTCGCGTGCGGTAATACTCGGCCTGCAATTGCGCATCCAGAACCCGCTGTTCGGCCTGGAAGAGTGCCATGCGCAATTCGCCCAGCGCGCGTTGAGCCTGCTTCTCCGGCGTTGCGGCATTGTGGGCAATCAAGTTTGAAAGCCAACGCAACATGGATAAGCCCCCCTGTCTTCGATTTCACGCTTCGCACGCGTCAAGTTTGATAACGGCCCGAACTGTCGCTGGGAAAAGACTATCAGAGGCGAACAAAAGCAGTGTGTGCACAAACGAACGTGTTGTATAAACGATGCAAACCGATGGTAGCCATGACGCGCTGTCGTCGCATGTTTTCGCCGCACGCTTTGGTTGCACGCTTTAGTCGCTAATAGGGAGCGATACATGTGGGGGCGTAGTGCCGGATCAGCCGATCGAGATGGGGCGCAACCGTGTCTATCTGCAAGCTGAGGGTTCGCACACTCGCGATCTGCTTCGTGTTACTGGGCCCCAGCGCGTGTCTGGCAGACCAGGTGAAAGTCATGATGTCGGGCTGGTTTGCGCCGGCGTATCGTGATCTGGGCCCGCAATTCGAGGACGAGAGCGGCTATACGCTGGCCACCGTCTGGGGAGCGGCGGCGGGCACCGCCCTGAATGCGATTCCCGTGCGGTTTGCGCGTGGCGAGTGGGCCGACGTGCTGATCGTGGTCAGCGATGCGCTCGACGATCAGATTCGCGCCGGCAACGTCATGCCTGGCAGCAAGGTGGACTTCGCTCGCTCGCCAATCGGCCTGGTGGTGCGCGAGGGTGCGCCGAAACCGGACATCAGCACGGTCGACGCTTTGCGCAGCACGCTGCTTGCAGCGAAGTCGATTGTCTACCCGGAAAGCGCGAGTGGCGTCTATATCGCCAATGAACTGTTTTCGCGTCTGGGCATTGACGGGCGTGTGAAAAGCAGGAGCCGCATGGTTTCCGCCGAGCGGGTCTCCACTGTAGTCGCGAACGGCGACGCGGAGATCGGCTTGCAACAGGTCGTGGAACTCTTGCCGGTCAAGGGGATAACGGTGGTCGGCAGTCTGCCCGCGCAAGTGCAAAGCTACACGGTGTACTCCGGGGGCATCGCGACCACTGCGAGAAATCCTGCCGGCGCCGAGGCGCTGATCCGCTTTCTGTCCTCGCCGGATGCGGCGCCCGCAATTACGCGCAGCGGGCTCGAACCGATCACGGCGCCGCAACCTCTTCCGCTGCCGCAATTGCCGACGCAACCGCTGCCGCAACCGCCGACGCAACCGCAACTGGCGCCGCAAGAACCGCAATCGCAACCGGATTGAGCGAAGCAGCGGCCCCGTCAGCGAAAATTGGGCCTCAACTCGGCCCCATCCCTTTTTCGGCCAGCTCCTTTTTCGCGTTTTCGTTCTTGGTCAAGTGCGTCAGGCCCATGCCGCGCAGGACGTTCGGCGCCTTTGTGAACTGGATGTTCTCATAGCCCACGATCTCGATGCGATTGCCCCAGGGGTCGCGAAAATCCAGAAACGGACCGTCGAGCGTCTTCACGCCTGCGGCTGCGAGTGCGGCGCGCGCCGCCTCCTTGTCGTCGACAACGAGGCCGACATGCCGGCCGTCGTCGGCGGGCTGTCTGCGGCCGGCCTGCAACGCGATGAATTGATCGCCAAGATCGATGAAGGCCATCGTCCTGCTCTTGCCGCGCAACTGAAAGTCGAAGATGCGGCTGTAGAAAGCCAGCGCTTCCTCGATATCGCCCACTTCCAGCGCAACATGGTTGAAGCCGATGGCGCGCGGCCTGGTGGTTGTGGTATCAACCATTTCTCTCTCCTTCTGCAAACCCGTGCAAAGCATTCACGAACTCGCCCATAACCGACTGCCCAGTAAGACACCATCGAGTATCGGGATTGAAGGCGTCCGGCAATCGCCAGTCAAGCAGGATGGGTTTGAGCCATTATTGAAAAAATATCGTTCCCGATCCGGCGTGTGCCGTGCATAACCTATGATGGTTCGTGCGGAACGAGTTGGCAAACCTCGAGGGCACCATGGACAGGACAGAGCGGACCATCAAATGGCGCAGTTTGCCAAATGTAAGCAACGGCGAGAGCGAGCCCCACACTCCACTGCCTGCGGTTTGTGACGTTTCGGTTACGAACGTTTGCAACGCTGCATGCGACTTCTGCGGCTTTTCGCGCGAGAAGAAAATGGCAGGCCCGCGCCGCTATCTCGATCCTGATGCGTTCGCGCGTGCGATGCCGATGCTGCGCAGACGCAAGATTCGCTACATGACGCTGCAGGGCGGCGAGCCTCTGGTGCATCCGCAAATCGAATCGCTCGTAGGCTCGGCCACGAAAGCCGGCATCCAGTGCGGCGTGATCACGAACGGCTGGTTCCTTCCTCGGCACATCAAGCAACTGGCTGCGGCCGGCCTGAAGCGTCTGCTGATCTCGATCGATAGCGCGGACATGAGCGAGCACGAACGCAATCGCGGACTGCCCGGCCTTGCGGCGCGCATCCGCGAGGGCATCGCCGAGGCGCACACTTTCGGCATCCCGGTCTGCGCAACGGTTACGGTGAGCCATCTGGTCCGTTACGCAGCGCTTCCCGAAACGCTCAACCGGCTTGGCTTCGATTCCGTGGTGTTTTCCTACCCAAGGCGCGACGCATTCGGCTCCACGTCGCTGGTGTACGACGAGCATTCGAAGCTCGTCGACCTCAGCCGCGACGAACTACTCGAAGCATTGAGTGCAATCGAACATCTCAAGAAGCACTTTCGCGTGATGGACCCGGGCGCCGCACTGGACGAGGTCGCGCGGTTCGTGCGCGGCGAACAGCAACTCATTCCGTGCATCGCCGGCAGCAAGTATTTTTATATCGACTGGAACCTCGATATCTGGCGTTGCGAACCGTGGCATGAGCCCATGGGCTCCGTGTTCGACCTCGACCGTCTGCCCGACCAACGGGAACCGTGCAATGCCTGCATGATGGGGTGCTACCGGCATGCCAGCGTCCTGATGCACGGCGCCAAGGCCGTCACTGACTCGGTCTATGCGCTGGGCAGGGGCGAGCTTCGCAGTGCTGTCAGCTTGTTGTTCCAGCGCGGCGTGGCGTATTCGCTGTGGGCACTGGCCACCGAAGAGTTACCCCGGACGGCGCTTGGCGCATTGGGAGGACGCGGCGGCGCACGCCGCTCCTCGCCGCAGAGCGCATAAATCGACGCTAAGGGCAGCCGCATGATCGGCTTGCGCTCAATCGCCCAACGCAGCTAGCCGCTCGACAATTTCATCGAACGAGGGCCGCGTCTCGACTTGCTCGCGCAAGCAGTCTGCTATCAGCGCATCGAACCCGGCAGCGCGATCATGAGCCTCTCCGGCCAGACGCTGCGCGAGTTCTTCCAGCAGGCAGCCGAACGCACGCACCTCGATACGTTCGAGCGCCTGCGCCTCGGCGCGATCGTCGATATCGTAAAAGGACGCCGCGCCGAAATCGCCGAGCAGTACGTGCCCTGTGCCGTCGTGCAGGATGTTGTGCGCATAGAGATCGCCGTGCATGATCCCGCGTCCATGCAGATGGCGTGCCGCTGCTGCGATCGCGCGTGCGATCTGCAATGCAACCGGCCGGTCGAAGCGTACATCGGCCGCATAAACGTCACGCGTACACGAGTCGAGACTCGGCGGCCTCGCGAGATTGACGAACGACGGATGGATCAGCTCCATCACGAGGCCATGCTCGCCGAGCGGATGGCCTGTGATCTTGCCGAGCACCGGGATGAGATTCGGGTGCAGCCCGGCTTGCAGGCACGCGGCCATTTCGAGCTCCGGTAGACCGTCGCTCGTCACCGCGCCCTTGAACAGCTTGACGGCGACCGCCTCCACGGGATGCCCATCGCGCAGGAGCCGCGTCGCGCGATGCGTCACGCCCGACGCGCCCTCGCCGAGCGGCTGTCCAAGCGCGAGCGTATGCCAGTCGATATCGGGCACCGGCGCATTGGCGAGCGCCACCTGCTCGCGCACGACGTTCAGCGGATTGCCGGCATAGGCGAGCCACGCGAGACGCGGCAGGCGCAACAGCCAGTCGGGCAAGGCGTCGAGCCGGTTCGCGGAAATCCGCAGCAGTTCGAGCCGGCTGCACGCGGCCATCGTCTCGGGCAACGACCGCAGCCGGTTGCCGGCGAGCATCAGCTTTTGCAGATTCGGACGCTCGCCGATTTCGGCCGGCAGCGCATCGACGTCGTTATCGGTCAGGATCAGCCAGCGCAATTGCGGCGGCAGCGCGCGTCCCGAAACGCGGCGGATGCGGTTCGCCTTGAAGCCGACCACGCTCAGCGATTCGCACTCGCCGAGCACAGGCGGCAACTCGGTGAACGGGTTGTTCGAGGCGAACAGAATGCGCAGACGGCGCAGCCTCGGCAGGTCGTCGGGCAGCGACGTGAGCGCATTGCCCGAGAGGTCGAGCATCTCCAGGGTGTCCGCGAGGTCGAAGATCTCGCGCGGAAATTCGGTCAACCCGCAGGCGAGCTTGAGGTGTCGTGCGCCGGCGAGTTGCCCGTCACGCAGTTGTTCGAGGGTAGCGGTCTTCACGCGTGAATGAAATCGAATAATGGCAAGGAAGTCGCGAGCGCCGCTGCACTACGCAGCGCCGGCCATCTCAATTCTAGCGGGTCGCTCGCCGGCGAAGCGCGGCTGCGCGAAAACCGGCCTCGTCGTTCTCGCAAGCGACGTTAGCGCCGCGAATCGCACCGCAAGGTGTCTGCACCGGCTTATGTATGACGAAAGCAGGCGCAATGCGCTAAAACTCAAGAAGGGCAGGCTCGAGCCGTAATAAGGAGGTCGGCGCGTCATGCGCCTGGCATTTCAGCCATTCGACCTCCATGAAACTTAGCCACAAAATTCCCCTCGCTTTCGCCGCGTCCCTTACCCTCATGTCGGCGGGTGCGTTCTACGGCATCCACACGCTCAACCAGGCCATCGATACCTACCGCACCACCGTGCAGGATGCCGCCGCGAACGAGCGCATGGTGTCGGCCACGCTCGTCGAGTTCAAGCTGCAGGTGCAGGAGTGGAAAGACACGCTCCTGCGCGGCAAGGATCCGCAAAAACTCGATCGTTACTGGAGCGCGTTTCAGAAGCGCGAGCGCACCGTGAACGACCTCGCCGCCGCGCTCGAAACGAAACTGCCCGAAGGCGAAGCGCGCATGCTCGTCGCGCAGTTCGCCGATGCGCACGAGGCGATGGGCCAAGGGTATCGCAAGGGCTTCGAGGCGTTCAAGGCGGCGGGCGCCGATCCCGCTGCAGGCGACACCGTGGTCGCCGGCGTCGATCGCGCGCCAGCCCAGTTGCTCGACCGCGCCGCGCAGACGATTGCCGCTACCAACGCACAAGTGGCCGCACAGGCCGCGGTGCAGGCCGCGCACGCCACCATCGTGAGCGCCGTGCTGATGGTGGCCGCGTTCCTGCTCGCGCTGGCGGGCGGCGTGCTGTTCAGCCGCACGGTAACGAGCCCGCTGGGCCGCGCCGTGAACTTTGCGCGCGAGGTCGCCGACGGCGACCTATCGACCGATCTGCATGCGCATGGCAACGACGAAACAGCGGAACTGCTCACAGCGCTCGCGAAAATGCAGGCGAGCCTCGCGCGCGTGGTGAGCGAGGTCCGGGCCAACGCCGAAGGCGTGGCAACGGCGAGCGCGCAGATCGCCGCGGGCAACCAGAATTTGTCCTCGCGCACCGAAGAGCAGGCAGCGTCGCTCGAAGAAACGGCCGCAAGCATGGAAGAGCTGACGTCGATCGTACGCATGAACGCCCAGAATGCGGAGCACGTCAGCTCGCTTGCCGGTACGGCGGCGCGGACCGCGGCGCGCGGCGGCACAGTGATGCGCGGCGTGGTCGGCACGATGCAATCCATTGCCCACAGCTCGAGCAAGGTCGGCGAGATCATCGGATTGATCGACGGCATCGCGTTCCAGACCAACATTCTCGCGCTCAACGCCGCCGTCGAGGCGGCGCGTGCGGGCGAGCAAGGCCGCGGTTTCGCCGTCGTCGCGGGCGAAGTCCGCACGCTCGCGCAGCGCAGCGCGAACGCCGCGCGCGAGATCAAGGCACTCATCGAACAGTCGAAAGAGCACGTCGAAAGCGGATCGTCCCAGGTGGCCGATGCCGGCCACATCATCGACGAGATCGTCGAAGCCGTGCAGCGGGTTTCCGGCACCGTGCAGGATATTTCGACGGCGTCGCGCGAACAGTCGACGGGCATCGAGCAGGTGAACATCGCCGTCGCGCAAATGGACGAGGTCACGCAGCAAAACGCGGCGCTCGTGGAAGAAGCCTCGGCTGCGACGTATGCATTGGCTGAGCAGGCGCACTCGCTTCGCGAGACCGTGTCCGCGTTCAGGCTCAGGGAGCGCGCCGTCGCCTGACTTCACGCGCATGCCGCACGCCCTCGGGGAGACAGGCGCCGCGGCCGGCCGCGGCAGCTTTACGGCTTTGCCAGCCACTGCCGCCGCGTTCGCGCTCCCATTTTGTGAGGCGATACGCCGCACAAAAACTGCGCTCCCATTGCTTGAAAGCAAATCTTACAAAATGTAAACTTGGTGCAAGCTTTGGATTGGGAACGAGTCTTCCCGAGGCTTGCCTCGAACCTCGCGTCAGTCCTCAGATAATTTAGTCATCCTTTATTTCATTGCCAGGGAGAAAACGTGAATACGTACATCAACCGACTCAACGCCTCGTTCGCGATTGCCGGCCTCCTCATGATGGCGCCGTTCATGGCCATGGCCCGCTTGCCTGCGCCGAGCACTGCCCCGCACGGCGAATTCCTCGTCAAGAAGCGTACGTCGAACCGCGTCGCCGACGAGGAGCGTCGCGCGAGCGAATCCACCGGAAGTGAATCCGTTAGCGAATGATCAACGGTCCCAGGTAAATCTCATCTCACTTCCTTTTTTCTGAACGCTATTTGGAGCATTCACCATGAAAGCGAAAGTCACGACACTCTTTATTGTTGCCGCCCTGCTCGCAACGACAGGCACCGCGTTCGCATCGCAACCCGAACACCGTCCTGGCAACCCGCCGCCCACGTCGATCGAGAGAGCCAACCGCCCGGTCGGCGCCATTCCGCATCGCGACTGGCATCGTGGCGACCGCCTGCCGCCTGAATACCGTGACCGGATTTTCGTGGTCGAGAACTGGCAACAGCATGGCCTGAAAGCGCCCCCGCGCGGCTACCATTGGGTCGGCGTAGCCGGCGACTACGTGCTCGTTGCCAGCGCGACCGGCGTGATCTCAACGGTTCTGGCCGCCGGTACCCATTGATCATGCCGTTGTTCGACGATTTGCCCGCTCTTCGCCGCAACGCGGCCGCCCTCCTCGATTCGCAGTTGTGACCGTCGCAGTCCGAACGGCGTTGGCGCGGGCCGGATTGGCCCGCAGCGCCGGGGGTGCCGGCGACATGCCGGCAACACGCGTTACAGGCGATAATGTGCCAAACGCAATCGACTGGAGAAACGGAGTAAGAATGAGCAAGCAAGGCTTCACCACTGGCATCGTTCACGGCGACAGGATCGCGGGCACCGAGCACGGCGGCGTGCGTCAGCCGATTCATACGTCCGTGCAATATGGTTTCGAGCGCGTCGAGGACCTGATCGGCGTGTTTCAGGGCACGAAGAAAGGCGGCTTCAACTACGCGCGGCAGGGCACCCCCACGACCGCCGCGCTCGAGCGCAAGATCACGAGCCTGGAAGGCGGCACCGGCACGGTCTGCTTCAGCACCGGCATGGCCGCGATCACGGCGACCTTCCTCACGCTCCTGCGCGCGGGCGATCATCTCGTGTCGAGCCGCTACGTGTTCGGCAACACCAACAGCCTGTTCGGCACGTTGCGCACGCTCGGCGTGGAAGTCACCACCGTCGACGCCAGCGACGCCGAAAACGTGAAGAACGCCATCCAGCCCAATACGCGCATGGTGTTCGTCGAAACCATCGCGAATCCGGGCACGCAGATTCCCGACCTGCAAGGCATCGGCGAGCTGTGCCGCGAGCGCGGCATCGTCTACGTCGTCGACAACACGATTACCTCGCCCGCCCTGTTCCAGCCGAAGGCAGTCGGCGCGAGCCTCGTCGTCAACTCGTTGACGAAGACCATCGCGGGCCATGGCGCCGCGCTCGGCGGCGCGGTGACCGACACGGGCCTGTTCGACTGGAGCGCGTACCCGAACATCGCCGACGACTATCGTCATTCACCGGCGAAAGACCAGGGGCTTTTGCAGATCCGCAAGAAGGGCCTGCGGGACATGGGGGCATCGCTGTCGTCCGAGCAGGCGCACGCCATCGCCATGGGCGCGGAAACGCTGGCCCTGCGCGTGAAGCAAAGCAGCGACAACGCGCTCGCGCTCGCGCAGTTTCTCGAGGGCCACGCAGCCATCGGCAAGGTGTTCTATCCGGGCTTGAAGAGCCATCCGCAATACGAGGTCGCGCAGGCGCTCTTCAAGGGCGCGTCGTGGCTGCTCTCGTTCGAACTGCTCAACGCAGAGCGCATGATCGACGTCGTCAATGCGCTCGAACTGCCGATCAAGGCGACCGGCCTCGGCGACACGCGCACGCTCATCATTCCCGTCGCGCCGACGATCTTTTTCGAAGCCGGTGCGCAAACACGCAAGGCAATGGGCATCTCCGACGGCATGCTGCGGCTTTCGGCGGGCATCGAGGATATCGACGACCTGATCGCGGACTTCTCGCAAGCGCTCAAGCTGGCGGCATAACGCCCGCCGCAGCATCGACGTCGTGAGCGGGGCCAGCGCACGCTGGCCCCGCGCATTGGCAGCGCTTACGGATTGAAGCGTTTTGCTTCGTCGCGCCAGTAGTGCTGCTGCTGCCAGCCGAGCAGCCGTTTGAGCTTCTCGTTGCTGAGCAGCGTCTCGAACTCGCCGAGGGCCTTCTTGACCGGCACGCCCGGATAGTAGCGGTCCAGCAGCGTCTGGGTCGGCAAGTCGGACGACACGTCGTCCGCCGCGACATTCATGATCTCGAAGCCGAGTCCGTCCGTTTCGATGGCGAGGCGGCACGCGTTGGCGAGGTCTCGCCCGTCGATGTAGCTCCACGCAATGCGCTTGCGCAGCGCGGGGTCCTTGAGCCAGGTGGAGAACTTCGCGTAGTCCTCGGGATCGAGCACGTTGCCGATGCGAAAACAGTAGATGTCCGACCCGGTGCGCGCCTGGAATGCCTTCGCGGTCACTTCGTTGACCACTTTCGAGGTGGCATAGCTGTCCATCGGATCCACCGGATAGTTCTCGTCGAGCGGAAAGTACGCGGGATCGCGATGCCGGTGGGCGAACACCACGCCGTAAGTCGTCTCGCTCGAGGCCACGATCACCTTGCGGACCCCCAGCTTCGCCGCGGCGTCGAGAATGTTGTAGGTCCCCATTACGTTGATGCGGTAGACCTCGTTATCGGTCGTCAACATGATGCGGGGAATCGCCGCGAAGTGCACGATCGCGTCGATCGGTTTTGGCTCCAGGTCGTCGGCGAATTCCACCGGCGCCGTGGTCGATGCGATTGCGTTGAAAACCTGGCCCGCGTCCGTGATGTCCGTGATCAGCGTGCGCGCGGTGCGCTTCGGCATGGGCACACGGTCCAGATTCAACACTTCGTAGCCGTGCGCCACCAGGTTCTCGACCACCCATTTGCCGGCAAGGCCGCTGCCGCCGGTCACTATCACTCGCTTTGTCATCTGTCTCGCTCCTGTTCGTCGCGTCATTGCCGCCTCTGCAAACGCGCACGTTACCGCAAACATTGGCCGGCTGTAATGAACACCGCTTCCTTTCCAGCCGGATGGATTGTCTGCGCCGCGAGGAGACAGACAAGGTCTTCACGCGCCCGCTTGCGCGGGCGCGGCCGGCGCAGTCTGCCGGTTGAACCGCTCCGCCAGAAAATCGATGAATGCACGCGCACGCGCCGATTGATTGCGCTTGTTCGGGTAATACACGAACAAATCGGCAAGCGGCTGCACGAACTCGGGCAGCACGACGCGCAGCCGCCCGCTCTCCAGATACTTGGCCAGGTCCCACTCGGAGCGCAGCAGAATGCCGTGCCCGTCGAGCGCCCAGCCGAGCACGATGTCGCCGTCGTTGCTCGACAGCATGCCGTGCACCTTCACCGCATGCGCCTCGCCGCCGCGCTCCAGGCGCCATATGCCGTAAGCGTTGTCGTTCTGTCGATGCACGATGCACTGATGATTCGCGAGATCGCCAAGGGTTGCGGGCGTGCCCTGCGTCTCCAGATAGCGCGGCGAGGCGCACAGCAAGCGGCGGTTCGTCATGATGCGCCGCGCGATGAGCCGCTTGTCGGGCAGCTCGCCAAAACGGATCGCCAGATCCACGCCGCTTTCGACAAGATCGATCGGCCGGTCGGTAACGTCGAGCTGCACTTCGACATGCGGATGCCGCCTCGCAAACTCCGAAACGAGCGGCGCGATCGTCGTGCGCCCAAAGCCGAGCGTCGCGTTCACACGCAGCAAGCCGCGCGTGACGGAGCGGCTCGACGACACCACATCTTCCATTTCCTTTACTTCGGCGAGAATGCGCGTCGCGTAGTGCAGAAAGGTCTCGCCTTCGGCGGTCAGGCTCACGCTGCGGGTGGTCCGGTTGACGAGGCGCACGCCCAGGCGCGCCTCGAGCTGCGCGAGCCGCTTGGTCGCTGCCGGCGGCGTGATGTCCATGTCCCGCGCAACGCTTGAAAGGTTGCCGTAACGCCCGAGCAGGACGAAAAACGCGAGGTAGGAGGTCAGGTCATTCTTCACCGCAGGTTAATAAAGATGTGAAAACAAGTGAATCATAGTACCGATCCGGGCGCATAACCTAGCGTCTCCCGCAGCCAGCCAACCGCGAACGGCCACGCGAACGCCGCGAATGCTGGCCGCGCCACCAGGAGACACCCATGAGAATCGTTGAAATCCGCGAAAAAACCGTTCCGATCAGTTCCTCGATCCGCAACGCCTATATCGACTTCAGCAAGATGACGCTCAGCCTCGTTGCGGTGGTCACCGACGTGATCCGCGACGGCAAGCCCGTCGTCGGCTATGGCTTCAACTCGAATGGCCGCTATGGCCAAGGCACGCTGATGCGCGAGCGCTTCATCCCCCGCATTCTCGAAGCCGATCCCGCCTCGCTCGTGAACGAGGCGGGCGACAACCTCGACCCGCACAAGATCTGGGCGACGATGTTCACCAACGAAAAACCGGGCGGCCACGGCGAGCGCTCGGTCGCGATCGGCACGATCGACATGGCGGTGTGGGATGCCGTGGCGAAAATCGAAGGCAAGCCGCTCTTCCAGCATCTCGCCGACCGCTACGGCAACGGCCAACCCAACCGCAGGATCTTCGTGTATGCGGCGGGCGGCTACTACTACCCGGGCCAGGACCACAACAAGCTCAAAGACGAAATGCGCAGCTATATCGACCGCGGCTACACGGTCGTGAAGAAGAAGATTGGCGGCGCGTCGCTCGACGAGGACCTGCGCCGCATCGATTCGATCCTGAGCGTGCTGGGCGACGGCCAGAAGCTTGCCGTCGACGCCAACGGCCGTTTCGATCTGGACACCGCGATCCGGTACGCGAAAGCGCTCTCGCAATACGACCTGTTCTGGTACGAGGAGCCGGGCGACCCGCTCGACTTCGAATTGCAGGCAACGCTGCGCAACTACTACGACAAGCCGATGGCGACCGGCGAGGATCTGTTCTCGATGCAGGACGCGCGCAACCTCATCCGCTACGGCGGCATGCGGCCCGACCGCGACTGGCTGCAGTTCGACTGCGCGTTGAGCTACGGCCTCGTCGAATATCTGCGCACGCTGGAGATGCTGCACCAGCACGGCTGGTCCGCGAGCCGCTGCATTCCGCACGGCGGCCATCAGATGTCGCTCAACATCGCGGCAGGCTTAGGGCTTGGCGGCAACGAGTCGTACCCCGATCTGTTCCAGCCTTATGGCGGCTTCCCCGACGGCGTGAAGGTCGACAACGGTTACATCACCATGCCCGACCTGCCCGGCATCGGCTTCGAGGGCAAGGCCGACCTGTTCGCGCAAATGCAGACGCTCGCGGCTTGACGCCCAGGCGAACAGGACAGCGCGGCCGCAAACACAACCGCTGCACGCATGGCGGTTGGCGGTCGCCCAATTCACCCGGATGGCGCCATGCTCAGGAGACAGACATGCGGCCCTCGAAACTCAAAAAATATCTTTCGAAGCTCTACATACAGGTCCTGATCGGTATCCTGGCGGGCATTCTCGTCGGCCACTTCCATCCGGACATCGGAGCCGATCTCAAACCGCTTGGCGACCTCTTCATCAAGCTGATCCGCATGGCGCTCGCGCCGATCATCTTTGCTTCGGTCGTCGTGGGCATTGCCCGCATGAGCGATCTGCACGAAGCGGGCCGCGTAGGCGTGAAGGCGCTGCTCTACTTCGAAGCAGCTTCGACCATCGCGCTTCTCGTGGGCCTCGTCGTCGTGAACGTGATCAAGCCGGGCAGCGGCATGAACATCGATCCGGCGCACCTCGACAGTTCGGCTATTGCCGGCTACGCGCACGCGGCCCACGACCACACGGCGCTCGGGTTCCTCATGAGCATCGTGCCGAACAGCATCGTCGGCGCGTTTGCGAACGGCGAAATTCTGCCGATCATCTTTTTCTCGGTGCTGTTCGCCATTGCGCTGGCGAAGCTCGGCCCGCGCACCGCACCGCTCGTCGATATGCTCGACATGTTTTTGCAGGGCATGTTCGGCGTCGTGCGTATCGTCATGTATGTCGCGCCCGTGGGCGCGTTTGGCGGCATGGCGTTCACCGTCGCGAAGTACGGGCTCGGCACGCTGGCGTCGTTTGGCGAGTTGATGCTTTGCCTGTACGTGACGTCGATCGTCTTCGTCGCGGTGGTGCTCGGGCTCGTCATGCGCGTTTGCGGCTTTTCGCTATGGAAGTATCTCCGCTATATCCGCGACGAAATTCTGATCACGTTCGGCACGGCGTCGACCGAGGCGGTGCTGCCGCAGATGCTCGTCAAGATGGAGAACCTCGGTTGCTCGCGTCCTGTTGTCGGCATGGTGCTGCCGACCGGCTATACGTTCAACGCGGACGGCACGGCGATCTATCTCACGATGGCGGCCCTCTTCGTGGCGCAGGCGATGAACATTCATCTCTCGCTGCTCGACCAGCTTGTCGTGCTCGGCGTTTTGCTGCTGACTTCGAAGGGGTCTGCCGGTGTGGCGGGAGCGGGGTTTGTCGCACTCGCGGCGACGCTTGCTTCGATGCACAAGATTCCGGTTACCGGGCTCGTGCTGCTGTTGGGCGTGGATCGCTTTCTGAATGAAGCTCGTGCTGTGACGAATCTGATTGGTAACGGCGTGGCGACCATTGTGGTCGCAAGATGGGAAGGCGCGATGGATGTCGAGCGGGCGCGGGCCGTTTTGAATGGTGAGGTCGAGATTGAGATTGGGGAGGCGTCGGGCACGGGCGATATGTCTCTGCCTTGCGGCGAGCCTGTTTCTGGCTCGAGCGGGCTGGTAGAAAACCGTCTGTGAATTGAGCGCTTTGGCCGGCAGCAGGACAGACCGCCAGCTACACTACGGGCGCAGAGGCCATTGAAACGCCTGCGAGACAACTGCGCAAACCATAGGAGGAACATGCAAATGACACTTTCGAAGAGAAAATTTGGGCGGACCGGCTGGAATGTGTCCGAAATCGGCTTTGGTGCATGGGCAATCGGCGGCTCGTGGGGCAGCGTTGGCGAAGACGATGCGAGAGCCGCGCTGAACGCCGCGCTCGATAGCGGCGTCACCTTCATCGACACCGCCGACGTCTACGGCGACGGCCGTTCGGAGCGCATTATCCGGGACGTGTTGCGCGAACGCGGCGGCGAGCGTCCCATCGTGGCGACGAAGCTCGGACGCCGGCTCGACCCGCATGTGACCAGCGGCTATCTGAACAAGCGCGAACTCGAAGGCTTCATCGACCGGAGTCTTTCGAACCTGGGCGTCGACACGCTCGACCTGGTGCAATTGCACTGCCCGCCGACGGAGGTCTATTACCGCCCCGAGGTGTTCGACGCGATGGACAGCTTGGTCGCTGCCGGCAAGATCCGCTTTTACGGCGTTTCGGTCGAAAAGGTGGAGGAAGCGCTGAAGGCGATCGAATATCCCAACGTGGTTTCGGTGCAGATCATCTACAACATGTTCCGTCAACGTCCCGCCGGCCTGTTTTTCCGCGAGGCGCTAAAGAAGAACGTTGCCGTCATTGCGCGAGTGCCGCTCGCGAGCGGCATGCTCACCGGCAAATTGTCCGCGGATTCCGTTTTTGCGGCAGACGACCACCGTGCGTTCAATCGTCATGGCGAGGCATTCGACGTGGGCGAAACGTTCTCGGGCGTGCCGTACGACGTCGCCTTGAAGGCGGTCGACGAACTGCGCGGCCTGGTACCCGTGGACGCTTCGATGGCGCAACTCGCCCTGCGCTGGATACTCATGGAAGACGCCGTCTCCGTCATCATTCCGGGCAGCAAGAACGCGGCCCAGGCGGCATCGAACGTCTCGGCGGCGAACCTCGCGCCGCTGTCCAACGCGACGATGCAGCGCGTGCGGGACGTGTACGAACACTATATTGCGCCGCACGTCCACCAGCGCTGGTAAAAGCCCTTGCGGTCGATGCCGCTGGAGTTCCACATCCGCTTACTGCAGTTTGCGCCGCCTCCCCCGATTGTTCGGCTGAACCTGCCAGTCAATTCGCGCCTGGCCGCTTTATCGCGGCGGCGCGGACCTTTACATTCGTATGCGTCGCCGGCCGATTGCTTCATACAAGTCGAGACGCCGGTTCCATTCGATACTGCGACATACGGTAAGGAGAACATGATGAGCAAACTGGCAGGCAAGGTGGCGGTCGTCACGGGCGCGTCGAAAGGCATTGGCGCCGCGATCGCCAAGGCCCTCGCGGCCGAAGGCGCTTCGGTGGTCGTGAACTACGCGAGCACCAAGGCGGGCGCCGATGCGGTCGTGAGCGCGATTACGGCGGCCGGCGGCAAGGCGGTTTCCGTTGGCGGCGACGTGTCGAAGGCATCCGACGCACAAGGCATCATCGGCGCGGCCGTCGAAACTTACGGCCGCCTCGACATCCTCGTCAACAACTCCGGCGTCTATGAGTTCGCGCCTATCGAAGAGTTCACGGAGGCCCAATACCGCAAGCAGTTCGACACGAACGTGCTCGGCGTGCTGCTCACCACGCAGGCGGCCGTCAAGCATCTTGGCGAGGGTGCGAGCATCATCAACGTGAGTTCGGTCGTGACGACGGTCACGCCGCCGGCAACGGCCGTCTATAGCGGCACGAAGGGCGCCGTGGATGCGATCACGGGCGTGCTCGCACGCGAACTGGGACCGCGCAAGATTCGCGTCAATGCGATCAATCCTGGCATGATCGAGACGGAAGGCGCACACACGGCTGGCGTAATCGGCTCGGATTTCGAAAGCCAGGTGGTCAGCCAGACGCCGCTCGGACGTGTGGGCCAGCCGGACGATATCGCCACGGCCGTCGTGTTCCTCGCATCGGACGACGCCAAATGGTTGACGGGCGAACATATCGTCGCCAGCGGGGGCCTGCGCTAAGGCGGGTTGGCGGAACTGGCCGGCGCGAAAAAACGCGTGCGAGCCTTCCGTAGACCGGTCGTGTCGCCCTCGCGGCGGCACGGCCACGAAGCTATGCCGCCACTGCACGAAGCTCTCGCGCATCGCTATCTGAAGCCTTGACGCGCGCCTGGCTGGCGCGCACCCGTCCACGAAGCGCGACGGCTGGCTATTCCCATCGGACCGTTTCGAAAACGGGTCCGATCGCACATTGGGACGTCGGTTCGTCAATGCGGACGTCCGCAAACCGCCCCCACCTATCGTTGCTCGAGCCATCCGTGCTCGTCCGCCTCCGGCAACCGAAAGCGCACTTCACATTGTGAAATCCGCCCTGGATTTTCGAAGCGACGGCATCCCGCTTTATGAAAACATGTTCTACAGAGCAAAAATTGCCAGCTATCTCATTGATAAATAACGAATAAATAAGTCATATGTCTTATATAAGACTTTGCTGCGGCGCATCAGGAAGACCCTACAATTGAGTCATGCAGTTCGCTTCGACATACGTAGCGGCACGCTGAACCATTCATTCAATCGCGCTTTGCTCTGAGGAAATAGACATGACTCAATATCAAGACGACATCAAGGCAGTGGCTGGTTTGAAGGAGAAACAAGGCAGCGCCTGGAATGCCATCAATCCCGAATACGCCGCACGCATGCGGGCCCAGAACAAGTTCAAAACGGGCCTGGACATCGCGAAGTACACGGCGAAGATCATGCGCGCCGACATGGCCGCCTACGATGCCGATCCGTCGAAGTACACGCAGTCGCTGGGCTGCTGGCACGGCTTCATTGGCCAGCAGAAGATGATCTCCATCAAGAAGCACTTCAACAGCACCGAGCGCCGCTACCTTTATCTGTCCGGCTGGATGGTGGCCGCGCTGCGCTCCGAGTTCGGCCCGCTGCCGGACCAGTCGATGCACGAAAAGACCTCCGTCAGCGCGCTGATCCGCGAGCTGTACACCTTCCTGCGCCAGGCCGACGCCCGTGAACTGGGCGGCCTGTTCCGCCAGCTGGACGCGGCTGAAGGCGCTGCCAGGGCCGCCATCCAGGAAAAGATCGACAACCACGTCACCCACGTCGTGCCGATCATCGCCGACATCGATGCGGGTTTCGGCAACGCCGAAGCGACTTACCTGCTGGCGAGGCAGTTCATCGAAGCGGGCGCATGCTGCATCCAGATCGAAAACCAGGTGTCCGACGAGAAGCAGTGCGGCCACCAGGACGGCAAGGTCACCGTGCCGCACGAGGACTTCCTCGCCAAGATCCGCGCGATCCGCTACGCCTTCCTCGAACTGGGCGTGGACGACGGCATCATCGTCGCGCGCACCGACTCGCTCGGCGCCGGCCTGACCAAGCAGATCGCCGTGACCAGGACGCCGGGCGACCTGGGCGACCAATACAATTCGTTCCTCGATTGCGAGGAACTGCCGGCCGACCAGCTGGGCAACGGCGACGTCGTCATCAAGCGCGACGGCAAGCTGCTGCGTCCGAAGCGCCTGCCGAGCAACCTGTTCCAGTTCCGCGCCGGCACGGGCGAAGCGCGCTGCGTTCTGGATTGCATCACCGCCCTGCAAAACGGCGCCGACCTGCTGTGGATCGAAACCGAAAAGCCGCACATCGGCCAGATCGGCGGCATGGTCAACGAAATTCGCAAGGTCATCCCGAACGCCAAGCTGGTGTACAACAACAGCCCGTCGTTCAACTGGACGCTGAACTTCCGCCAGCAGGCGTATGACGCGATGAAGGCCGCGGGCAAGGACGTGTCGGCATACGACCGCGCCCAGTTGATGAGCGTGGAATACGACGAGAGCGAACTGGCGAAGGCCGCCGACGAAAAGATCCGCACCTTCCAGGCCGACGCGTCGCGCGAAGCCGGTATCTTCCATCACCTGATTACGCTGCCGACCTACCACACCGCCGCGCTGTCGACCGACAACCTGGCCAGGGAATACTTCGGCGACCAGGGCATGCTGGGTTACGTGGCTGGCGTGCAGCGCAAGGAAATCCGTCAAGGCATCGCCTGCGTCAAGCACCAGAACATGTCGGGCTCGGACATCGGCGACGACCACAAGGAGTATTTCAGCGGCGAAGCGGCGCTGAAGGCGGCGGGTAAGGACAACACCATGAATCAGTTCTGATACCCGCCGTTCCCCACGTAAAACGCCAACCCCTCGGGGTTGGCGTTTTTTTTCGTCCCTCGGGACCGCTCGCCGGCCCTGCCGCAGGAACGAGGAATGCGGCGCGGACGGAGATTCAACCACCGGAGCGCACAATCATGTCCCATCGACTCAAAACAGGCGATCGCGTCACGTGGAACACTCCGCAGGGCATGACGACGGGCACCGTCGTCCGCCGGATCATCAGGGATACGGAACTGGACGGTCACACTGTCGCCGCGTCGAAGGACGACCCGTACTACGAGGTCGAAAGCGAGAAGTCCGGTCAGCACACGGTGCAACCCGCCGACGGACTGGAGAAAGTGCACAAGCACTGACTTGAGGGACAGGCTCTCTGTCCCCTGATACAACTCGAAACGTTCTGTGCACGATGAGTCGGTAAACTTCTCGTGCGCGGCGAGCCGAGGGCTTGCCGAAACGCACCGGTATTACCCTCATCATTCTCTTCCTGGCGCGCGGCCGCACACCGCCGCCGGGGAACACGACCTGGAACGTATTGTGGACGACCGATTCGACCGACGCGAACTTTTGCTGCACCTTGGAGAGGTTCTGGAGGCGATGCGCAACGTCGGCGCGACTCATCCCTTTTCGCCCATTGCGCATCTTGCGTCGCGCGAGCCCTTCCTGCAGGCATTGCCCTTTCTGCAGCAGATGTCGCCTCGCATGCGTGCGAGAGATTTTCTTGAACGGGCCGTAAGCGCCTATGCGAGCTGGCCAAGGGCGCTACTGGAACCCGAACTCGATCGCATCGGGCTTGCCTCGACGGTGCAGCGCGAACTCTTCGCGGACGATCCGCAAGGTTGGGCATCATACGCCGCCTACGTCAGGCAGAAGGTCGGCTGGTTCGGACTCGACCTCGACAAGACGGCCCGCGCCTCGACACCGGTGAACGATCGTGACGGCGAAAACGGCACAATGTCTCGGTCATCCGCGATGAGGACGGGCTGGCCATGGAAACCGGTCGAGTAAGCTATGCTGGCCGATCGTCCCATAACGGATCTCGCGCGAGATCGCACCACTCCGAGGAGTTGCCCATGCCGCTCGCTTCCGCTACGGCTCGCCTTGCCGCCGACGCGCCCAACTACGTCGTCGCCATCGAGGCTGGCCGCCACCCGCTGACCGGCGACGAAGGCCCGCACGAAGGCGGCCAGGACCGCGGCCCCGCGCCATTCGCGTTCGTGTTGTCCGGGCTTGCCGCGTGCACGGCCGCGACGCTGCGCATGTACATGCAGCGCAAGACCTGGCCAGCCGCCGAAATTGCCGTCGAGGTCAGCCTGCATGCGGATCACGACGGGACCCAGTACATCCGCCGCGGCGTCGCAGTCGACGGGCCGCTTGAAGAAGCGCAGCGCGCGCGCCTTGCCGAAATCTGCGAAAAGACGCCAGTCACGCTCTTCATCAAGCGCGGCACGCGCATCGACACGACGTTGCGCATTGCATGACCGGCGAAGGCATGGAGCAAACCGACGACTTCATCGTGCGCACCATGTCGGCCGACGAGGTGGCCATGTCGGTCGAATGGGCGGCTGCCAAGGGCTGGAACCCCGGGTGGCACGACGCGCGCTGTTTCAGGGCGACGGACCCGGACGGTTTCTTCGTCGGCATTTGGCACGGCGAGCCGGTCGCGTGCCTCTGCGCCGTCGCCTACGACGACAGCTTTGGCTTCATCGGTCTCTACATCGTGAAACCCGGATTTCGCGGCAAAGGCTTCGGCATGCGAATCTGGCGGCACGGCATGCGCTACCTGGGAGACCGTAACATCGGTCTCGACGGTGTCGTCGCCCAGCAGGCGAACTACGGGAAGTCCGGATTCCAGCTTGCGTACCGCAACATCCGCCATCAGGGACACGTGAGCGGCATCGGGTGCGCGTGTGCGGCGGCAGCCGCGGACGTGCCGTTCGAGCAGTTGCTTGCCTATGATCGCGCCTGTTTTCCCGCGGCGCGCGAGCGTTTCCTCCGCGCCTGGATCTCGCAGCCGGATGCCGTTGCGCTCGCTACGGTCGACGCGGGCCGCGTCGTCGGTTACGGCGTCGTGCGTCGCTGCGAGACGGGCTGCAAGATCGGCCCGCTCTTCGCCGACGATGCGGGCGTTGCCACGGGCCTCTTTCGCGCGCTGGCGGCGAGCATGCCCGGCGAGGTCATCGTGCTCGACGTGCCGGAAACGAACCCCGCGGCCGTCGCGCTGGCACAGCGGCACGGTATGACGAGTGCTTTCGAAACCGCCCGGATGTACACGAAAAACGCGCCCGCAATTGCGATCGATCGCGTGTTCGGCGTGACGTCGTTCGAGCTGGGGTGATAGCGCAAGGGCCTGCTCACGCTATTAACAGGCCCGTCTAGAGCCGGAGACGCTGAACATAGCCCGTGAGTTCGAGATAGCCGCGTCCTAGCGGTTTTCCTGCGGGTTTCGCAGCGGTATTTGCCGTGCCCGTGCCCGCCGCGTCCGCGGCAAACGCCGTCACCGCGCCCTCCCAATACACCGCGCCGGTGCTGGCACGGCTGTCGAACTCCTGATCGTCCATGAGCGGCACCAGCGTCAGATGGATGTCCCGCGCATCGACGCGCATCGCCACCGGATACTGTGCGCCGGTATGCGGCGAACGCCACTGGCGCAGCGGCGTGAAGCGAATGCTCTCGGGCGAAAGCGTATGTGTGCTTCCATCGGCGGCGCGCAGCGTGCCGCCTGCCCAGAACTTGCGGCCGGCCCTGTCGCGAATCTGCAAGGCCATGAGCGCGCCGCCGTCATCGAAGTTGATGCCGATCCAGTCCCAGCCGACCGCTTCATCAGCGAGCGGCGCCGACGACCATTCGTGATCGAGCCACGCCTGCCCTCGCACGTGCTGGGCATGGCTGGCCGGATCGTCACCGCGCTTGAGCACGCCGTCGACATGCAGCCACGGTACGCTGTAGTAGTAGCTCGCTTCGTCCGGCAGCGGACCTTTACGGCTATACCCGCCTGCGCCGTTGACGAGCACCGGCTGCGTCGGCGCCAATGTGAAGGCGAACGCAAAACCGGGCGTGGCGACGTCCAGGCGGTAGCCGCCGTCCGCGTTGCGCACGAGCGACCAGTCGTCGATGTGGACTGCCGTGTCCGTCTCGCTTGCATCGGCAAGACCGAAGCCGCGGCGCGCAATGCGCTGATCGTGCTGCAGCCTGCCCGCGTGCGGATCGCTCAGCGCCACGTTGGCAAACAGTAGCTGATCCGGCGCGAAGCGGCTCGGGTTCGCGTCGTCTAGCGCGGGGCGCGAGCGGAAGAAGGTCGCTTCGAAGCCCAGCGAGGCATCGGCATCCGCGGCGGCGTCGGCATCCGTTTGCAGCCAGCCGGTCACGTACCACCATTCGGTGCGATAGCGCGAATGCGCGCCATAGTCGCGCGGAAACACGAGCGGCTGTCCGCTCGTCACGGCCGGGTAGTCCGGCATGCGCGCCCATACTGCGCATGGCGGCAGCGCCGCGAGCGGCCATGACAGGAACCTGTGCAGGAACGTGCGTCGTCTCACGGCGTCACCAGTCGTCGCGCACGGCGCGCACCGCATCGACCGACATCGCCGCGCGCGAACTCAGGAGCGCCGTGAGCGCGGCGGCCACGACGACCGCCGAGGCCAGCGCGGCCAGCAACCCCCACGGCATATGCAAGCTCATCGTCCAATGAAACGACTGCGGGTTGACGACATGCACGAGCACCATCGCGAGACCCAGGCCCAGCGTCAAGCCGGCAAGCACCCCGAGCAGCGCGACGAGCGCGCCTTCCATCGCGAGCATGGCCGCGATCTGCCGACGCGTCACGCCGATATGCCGCAGCATGCCGAACTCGCGCGTGCGGGCGAGCGCCTGCGACCCGAAGCTCGCGCCGACGCCGAACAGTCCGATGATCACCGCCACCGCTTCCAGCAGATACGTCACGGCGAAGCTGCGGTCGAAGATATGCAGACTCGCCGCGCGGATCTCGCCAGGCTGCGCGAACTCGAGGCGCTGCCCGCCGTGCACACGCTCGCGCAAACGTGCGATCGCCTGCGACGGCGCAACGCCAGCGTCGAGCCACAAGGCGGCATCGGTCACGCGTGTGTCGCGAGTCAGCCGGCGATAGTCGCTCGCATCGATCACGATGGCCCCGAACTGGCGTGCATAATCGCGCCAGATGCCGGCCACCGTGAACGGGAGGCGCTGTCCCGCCAGCGGCAGCGTGATGCGCTGGCCTGTGTGCATCCTGTAAAGATCGGCGGCCGCCTCGCTGATCCACACCGGCGGCGGCTCGCCGGCTTGCGGCACGCGAGGCGCAGTCGTCAACGGCAGGCGCGCGGCGGGGTGATGCGCATCGATGGGCCGCGCGAGCAGGCTCACGGGCGGCAGGCGAGCGTCGAGCGAGATTTGCGTCGCGCGAAGAAACTCGGCGCGCGCAATACCGGGCGTGGCGGCAATGACCGCCTGATCTCCCGGCGACAGGAATGCGCTGTCGCCGCCCGGCGAAGCGCGCAGATAGAGCGGCGCGGGCAGCAGCAACTGCAGCCAGTCGTCGACTGCCATGCGAAAGCTCGACACCATGATCGCCATCGCCGCCATCAGGCTGAAGCTCGTGACGATGCCCGCGAGCCCGATCGTCGCGCGGCCGGGGGCATTGGCGAGCTGTGCCAGCACGAGCTGCGGCAAGGCGTGATGCGAGCGCGGCAGCCCAGCGAAGACGGCGCGCGCGAGTGCCGGCATGGCCAGCACGCCGCCCAGCAGCAACAGCGCGATGGAAAGATAGCCGAACACCGGCAAGCCGGCCACGGGCGGCAATAGCGCTGCGACAAGCCCGGCGGCGAGCGCGAGCAGCGCCGCCGTGACCGCGCGCTTCGTGCGCAGCCGGGCGGCCGGCGCTTCCTCGTCGCCGGCCTTCAGCGCCCGCGCGGGCCGCGCCCTCGCGGCTTCGAGCGCCGGCGCGAGACTGCCGAGCACCGACGCGGCCATCCCCAGCGCAAAAAATATCGCCGCGGGCATCGCATCGAAATGCACGCGCGGCTGCACCCCTTCGAAATAGCCGCCGCCCAGATCGCCGCCCGCATAGCGGAGCACGGCCGCGGCGAACGCGAAGCCGATGACGAGACCCGCTGCCGCGCCGAGCACGCCGAGAATCGCGCCCTCCGAGACGACGAGCCACAGCACGCCGCGCTGTGTCACGCCGATCGCGCGCAGCAGCGCAAACTGCGCACGGCGTCTCAGCACGGCAAGGGCCTGCATTGTGAAGACGAGAAACGCCCCCGTGAATAGCGCAACGAGTGCGAGTACGTTGAGATTCGCGCGGTACGCACGCGAGAGCATCGAGGTACGGTTTGCGTTGTCGCCCGGCGTGACAGGGGCGACCCCCGCGGGCAAGCGCGGTGCGAGCGAATGCGCGAACACTTCGGCATCGACGCCAGGCTTGAGCTTGATGTCGATGCGCTCAAGCGTGCCGAGCCGCTGCAAGCGCCATTGCGCGGCACCGATGTCCATCACGCCGACGCGCACCGCATCGCCCGAGGCGGGCAACACACCTGCGACGCGCAGCGCGACCGAAGCCAGTCCGACCTGCACCGTGAGCGAATCGCCGGGCTTGAGTGCGAGCCAGCTCAGCGCGGCGGGCGAGAGAAATACGGTGGCGGGGTCGAGCAGATCGAGCGTGGCGGCCTTCGTGCCGTTCGTGCCGTTCGTGCCGTTCGTGCCGTTCGCGCTATCGGCCAGCGCCACGCGCCCGACCAGATTCGGCGTGACATAGCCTGCGCGAAACACATCGACGCCGAGCAGTTTCAACGACTCGTCGCGTCCGGCCACGCGCGCATCGACTTCGACCACAGGACTGGCCGCGGCGACCTCGGGCAGGCGGGCAATGCGCGGGTACAGCGCTTCATCGAAGCCCGCGCGCGGACCGCGCAGTTCGATATCGGCGTTGCCCATCAGCGAATTGACGGTGGCCGACAGCTCGCCCAGCGCCGCGCGATTGATCAACTGCACGGCGTAGCCCATCGCGACGCCCGCCGCGATCGCGAGAATGCCGATCAGCGTGCGCAGCGGGTGTGCGCGCATTTCACCGGCGATGAGCGCGGCGCCGACGCCGCCAGCGGGCATGCGCTTGCCGAGGCAACGCGATGCGCGCGCTGCAGCAGCGTCGCGCGAGGAACCCACGGCGCCGAACCAGCGCATCGCCTACGCACCGCCCGCGCCGGGCGTGTACGGCTCGAGCCCGGCGGGCGTGAGCCGCAGCACGCGGTCGGCGGCAGCCGCCACGGCGCCCGAATGCGTCGCGAGCAGCACGCCCGCTCCGTTCTTTTGCGCCAGCTCGCGCAGCAGCGCAAGGATACGCATCGCCGTGTCGTGATCGAGATTGCCGGTGGGCTCGTCAGCCAGCACGAGACGCGGCTGATGCACGAGCGCACGCGCGATCGCCACACGCTGCAACTCGCCGCCCGACAATTCGCGCGGCAGCGCGCGCTCGCGCCCGCCGAGCCCGACTGCGTGCAGCACGGACGACACGCGCGCCGCCACGTCTTTCGTCCGCATGCCGTTCAGGAGCAGCGGCAGCGCGATGTTTTGCGCCGCCGAGAGGTTCGGCAGCACATGGAAGGCCTGGAACACGAAGCCCATTTTCTGGCGGCGCTGCAGGGTGGCCGCGTCGTCGTCGAGTGTGCCGAGATCGTGTCCGTCGAAAACGATGTGTCCCGCGTCCGGCCGGTCGAGTCCAGCTGCGAGATTGAGCAGCGTCGACTTTCCGGCGCCCGATTCGCCCATGATTGCGACGCATTCACCTGAGCGCAGTTCGAGATTCACGCCGCACAGCACGTTGCGCGGCGTGGTGCCGTCATAGTGCTTCGATACGTTGGCGAGCGTCAGCATCATGTCGAGCCACACGCAGCGCCGGTCAGGCGTGATCCATGCCCTGCCGCAGCAACGTCGCGGTCGTGCCCGGACGGCGCAGCATCCTGTCGACCTCGCCCGCGTGCAGTTCCTCGACCTGGATCATCTGGCGCGCGTATTCCTTCAGCACTGCGACGACAGGCTCCTTCTCGATCTCAGTCATGTTGCCTCCCATGCACGGCAAGTAAGCGGTGGGGCATGTTCATAACACCTCCGTCTCGCGGAAATCTTGCAGAAAGCGTGTGCAAGCGCACTGACGAATCCGATTGTTGCACTTATCGCGGTTTGCCGCTGCAGTCGATGCAACGTGCCTCGAGCAGGCGCGCAAGCGCGAGGCCGCCTTCGCGCATGATCGAATCGTGATTCCAGCGGAATGCCAGCTGTGCGAAGGGCGCGAGCGCGACCGCGCTCATCCACGCACTGGCCGTCCTGACGTGCCAATCGTAGCGCACCACCGTGCGGCCGCCTTCGGCCGCGAAATGCCAGCGCCCCACGCCCTCCAGTGCGCCGCTGGCCTCGCCCTCGAGGGCAACAAGCGGCGCGACGCGCGTGACGCGCACGTCGATGATCACGCGATAAGGCAGCACGCCTTTCCACGTGTAACGATGCACCGCACCCAGCCCGTCGGTCTCGCCCGCTTGCAGCTCGCGTACCGCCTCGACGTTCTTCCACCACCTCGGCCAGTTCATCGCATCGTGGATCGCGTCCCAGACCGGCTGAACCGGCGCCTCGATACACCATAAGGTGGTCAGACGGAATTCCGCCATCGTTCACTTCCTCCTTGTCTGCGCCAGCGTCAGGCGTGGATTGCACGGTGCGAAGCCGTGCTCCAGAATGGCCCATCTTCCACGTTCGAGTATAGGAGGGGGCAATGACGCTCCCAGACCGGGATTTCGTGGCCCTCGCGCAGGCACGCTTCGATGCGCTCGCAAACTACCAGGTCACGTTGAAATCGACATCGGCGGGAGCCGAAACGGTCGAAGTGCTCTATGGCTACCGAAAGCCCGGCCTCGTCCGGATGGACTTTATCCGGCCGCATGGCGGCGCGACGCTCACCTTCAACCCGGAATCGGGTAAGGTCAAGCTTTGGCCGTTCGGTATGGACACGTTTCCGAGGCTCACGCTGAGCCCCGACAATCACATGATTCAAAGCCCGCAGGGGCATCGCGTCGACGAGTCCGATATCGGCGCACTGCTGGTCAATGTCCGCGAGCTTCGACTGCATGGCGACACACAGGTCGTCGGCGCCGAGACGATCGGCACGCGCCAGACGGCGCATGTGACCGTGACGTGCCGGGCCGGACAGTTCGCGACCGGCGTGTTCCGCTATGAGTTATGGTTCGATTTGAGCCATGGGCTGCCTGTCAAGGTCGTGAGCGAAGGCGAGTCGCGCGAGCCGATCGAAACGGTGCTCATGGAAAACCTCCGTATCGACGTGCCGGAGTCGCAGCTCAAGCCGTTCGGCTAATCTGGCGAGAGATCACCGGCATTGGGGATGCCACCGAATCCTCAGCTTAATCAATGCGTAAACATGCCATACTAAAATGGCGAAACCGCTTAGGACGCCAAATAACCAGCCAGCCAGGCGTGCGCGACGATCCCGCTATCGTCGGAAAATATACGTCTCATCCCGCAATCGTTGCTAACGCAGTTAAAGGCGCATCCATCGACGGGTTCTACCGTGTGCGCACCGCTCGCCTGCGAACAGGAAGCGGCGTCGCCCAGCCCGAAAGGGAATCCCCGTTTCTGGATCAAAGGGACATGGCATGTTCAGAAACCTCATTGGATTCGCAAAGCAGATGCGGCGCAGCGAAGGCGTCAAGAACGTGCTCAATACGCCCGCTCGCCTTTCCCTGCACGCGAAGCAGCGCCTCAACCGTGGCCACTTCGTCATCGAGATTCGCGCAAATTCGGGCTTTTTTTCCGTCATGCAGATCGTCTTGTGCATCCTCCTGTACTGCGACGAAAAGCGCTTGACCCCTGTCATTTCGGCGCGCGGCGGCAGCTATGGCGACGCGCAATGCAAGATCGACTGGCTGGCCGAATACTTTGAAAACCTCGCACCGTCCGCCGTGCCGGACGCCGCGAGGGCGGATTTGCGAACGTCGATCGTGCACGATCTCGGCGATCTGGGCTTTCGCCGTTACGAAGCCGGCCTCGGGCTCGCGCGGGCGAGTACGGTATTCCTGTCGAACTACCGGCCAGGCGAATCGATCCGCGAGGAAGTCGCGCACATCAGCGAGCGGCTCGATATCGGCGCCTCGACGTTGGGCGTCCATTTTCGCGGCACGGACAAGAGGTTCGAGGCCCATACAATCGACTGGAATGCGTTTTGCCGCATGGTCGAGCAAACACTTGCTGTCGATCGCCGGCTCACGAACATCTTCGTCTCCAGCGACGAGCAGGCCTTCCTTGACTTCTTCCGCCAGTGGGGTTTCGCTGTGCCCGTCAGCGTCGCGCCGGCCACGCTGCTCGCGAGCGCAGGGAAGCCCGTGCACTTCAGCGGACATCCCGGGCTCGCAATCGGCCGCGAAGCCTTGGTCGCGAGTCTGCTGCTCGCAAATTGCAGTCAGTTGATCAAGACGCCCTCCTACCTCTCGGCCTGGTCGAAGATCTTCAATCCGTCGCTGCGAGTGAGGCTCGTCGTGCCGCCACGCGAAAACGCATTCTGGTTTCCCGATAGCCAGATCTGGACCGAGCAGAACAAGCGCGACAACGATCTGGTGAATCCTGAAATCGAGATTGCGGCTTTCGACCCGTAACGACGCCCGCGGCTCACCGCTTGCCCTTGCCCCGCGAACGCTGACATCGGCGTCGATGCGATTCGGCGCATGCCACATCAAATCTTGCCTCCGCAGGCGTATGCGAGTCGCATAATTGCGCTATCCGCACGCCTCGGGACCCGCACGCTCAAGCGCCTCATGCGCCGTCAGTTTGCTGACGTCCGGGTTCGCGTCGCCGTCAGGCATGGAGGTTTTCAAATGACACAGGGCAGCTACGACATCGTGATCGCGGGCGGCGGTCTTGGCGGCGCAACGCTTGGCCGTGCACTGGCAGGCGCGGGAGCGCGCACGCTGATTGTCGAACGCGAGACGGCGTTCAGGGACCGCGTGCGCGGCGAGGGCATGATGCCTTGGGGTGTCGTCGAAGCCCGCGCGCTCGGCATCGATCGACTGCTGTGCGATGACGGAGCGCACGTGGTCCCGTTCTGGAGGCGATACAGCGGACTGGTGCCAGCCGAAACCCGCAACCTCGCGGATACCACCCCTGGGCACACCCCCTGTCTGGACTTCTATCATCCGTCGATGCAGCGCACGCTGCTGGATGCCGCCGAGTCATCGGGGGCCATTGTGCTGCGCGGCGCCGAAGTCGTGCACGCCGATCCGGGCAAGCCGCCGGTCGTCGAGATTCGCACGGATGGCGGCACGCATCGGGTAAAAGCGCGGCTCGTGGTGGGTGCCGACGGACGCAGATCGACGCTGCGCAGAATAGCCGGCTTCACCCTCAACCAGGATCCCGGGCGGCTGGTCGTGGCGGGTGTGCTCTACGAAGGCCTCGACGCGCCGGAAGATTCGGTCCACCACTTCCAGTCCCCGGCGTTGGGACAGGCCGCGTTGGTTTTTCCGATCGGGCACCAGCGGTTCAGGACGTACTTCGTCTCATGGGTCGGGCAGCGCGCGCACCCCATCAGCGGCAGCGGGCATATCCGCGAGTTCCTCGACGCCTGCGTCGATACCGGCGTGCCGCGCGACTGGTTCGGACGCGCGCGTGTCGTTGGCCCGCTCGCGGCCTATCCCGGCGCGGACACCTGGGTCGAGCACCCCTGCAACGGCAGTGTGGTGCTTATCGGAGACGCGGCGGCGGCCAGCGACCCGTCATGGGGATGCGGGCTCTCGTTGACGCTGCGCGACGTCAGGGTGCTGCTTGACCGCTTGCTCGCTAACGATGACTGGGAAGCCGCCGCGCACGCATACGCCTTCGAGCACGACCGGTATTACGGCGCCCTGCACCGCGTACTGGACTGGCTCACCCAGTTGCTGTACGAACGCGGCGCGACCGCTGACGAGCGCCGCGCCCGCATCCTGCCGTGTTTCGCCATGGAGCCCGATCGCGCGCCTGATCTACCGGGGCTCGGGCCGGAGACGCCATCGGACGAAAAGGCTCGCCGGCGGTTTTTCGTCGAGGATCGTTTTTTGCCGCAAGGCTGATCTCGCGGCGCATGTGCAACGTCACGCGCGCGAGCAGCCAGGCTCGCTTACGCGGCACGTGTCGCGATCCTCGCCTTAAGCGCCTCGATGACAGCCCGCACCTTGCCCGACGGGTAGTTCGTCGGCGCAAATACGGCCTGGACATTCAAAGGCACGCCGGACCATTCGGGCAGCAAGCGGACGAGCGCGCCGGACACAAGATCGGCGCGCGTCGAGAAGTCGGTCAGCGCGGCAAAGCCGCCGCCCGCGAGGACCGCCGCGCGTGCCGACGTCGCCGTGTTCACGCTCAGCGCATTCACGCAGCGCACGCGGCGCACGACTTTGCCGCGGGTGACGCGGCCCGCCGCGAGGCGCCCGGCATCGCGCGTCAACTCGAGCGTCGACGGATGCCGAAGCACGGTCATCGCGATGTGCGGCAAGGACGTCAATGCGTTCAGCGACCTCGGCATGCCGTGCCGCGCAACGAACGCGGGGCTCGCGACCAGCCAGCGCACGTAGCTGCCGAGTTTCACCGTGCGGTAGTTCGAGTCCGGCAGATTGCCCAGCCGCACAGCCAGATCGATCCCCTCGCCGATCAGGTCGACGTAGTGATCGGCGCATATCAGTTCGATGTCGAGCTCCGGATAGACAGCACGCAGATCGACGAGCGCGGGCGCTACGATCTGCGCGCCGTAGTCGACAGGCGCGCTGACCCGCAGCGCGCCGCGCGCGGGCGTGGCCTCGTCCGAGACGGCCGCAAGCGCCTCTTCCGTCATCTGCAGGATGCGGCAGCTGGCGTCGTAAAACGCACGACCCGCATCGGTCACGGACAGCTGCCGCGTGGTGCGCGTGATCAGGCTCGCGCCGACCTCGCGTTCGAGGCGCTGCATATGCGCACTGACCATCGTCTTGGCGATGCCGAGCCGCTCGGCCGCCGCCGTAAGCGACCCCGCCTCGACCACGGCGACGAATACCGCCAGCCGGTTCAGATTCACGTCGCGTATATCGGTCATCGGCGATTGTCCACTTTCGATAGAAAATGAATGCAAGCTTAGCAGTCTTCTCGCGCGCGCCGCCATTGCCTAATCTGAACGCTCCTTGCCGCTTCATCCCGAAGCGCTATCGATATGGAGAATGCGATGCCCGCTGTCCGTCCCGCCACGCCGATCCGCCTGTACACCACGCTGCTGTCCGGCCACGGACACCGTGTCCGGCTATTCCTGTCCATGCTGGATCTGCCGTTCGAGATCGTGCCGGTGGATCTCGCCGCGGGCGAACACCGCCAGCCCGCCTACCTGAAGCTCAATCCCTTCGGCCAGGTCCCGACGATTGTCGATGGCGACACGGTGTTGTTCGATTCGAACGCGATTCTCGTCTATCTGGCCAAGCGCTACGGCGATCCGTCGTGGCTTCCCGACGATCCTCCCGGCGCGGCTGCCGTGCAGCGCTGGCTGTCGCTCGCAGCCGGCCCGATCGCGTTCGGGCCGTGCGCCGCGCGTCTCGTCCACGTATTCAAGAGCGATCTCGATCTGGCGCGTGCACAGCAGATCGCGCGGACGCTGCTGCCGCTGCTCGACGCGGAACTCGCGCACAAGCCGTTCGCCGCGGGCGACCACGTGACGATCGCCGACATTGCCGCGCATACCTACATCGCGCACGCGCCCGAAGGCGGCGTGTCGCTGGAGCCGTATCCGCATCTGCGCGCATGGCTCGAGCGCGTGGCCGCGTTGCCGGGCTTCGTGCCGATGCCATCGACGAAAGCGGGCCTGCTCGCCGTCTGAACGGCACTTGCGCGCCGCCAACCCGGGACCGTCATGACCGCTCTCCCCGAACTGAATCCGTACCGCGCCGCCGGGCCGTTTCACGACGGCGAGCGCGAGGCCCAATGGCGCGCGGGCGTGGCCGGCGTTGCACTCGAAAACGGCTCGCGCGGCATCCGCGACTCCATGCCGGACCAGCATCGCGCGTTCTTCGCGATGCTGCCCTTCATGGTGTTCGGCGGCGTGGATGCAACCGGTCAGCCGTGGGCGACGCTGCGCGCGAACGCGGCGGGCTTCGTGTCGACGCCGGACAGCCGCACGCTGCGCGTCGACGGCGGCGCGCTGCCGGGCGATCCGCTCGAAGGAAGCTGGGTGCCTGGCGCGCGTATCGGCGGGCTCGGCATCCAGCCGCACACGCGGCGGCGCAACCGCGTAAATGGCGTGATCCAGGCCGTCGATGGCGGCGTGGTGACGCTCGCAGTCAAGCAGAGCTTCGGCAACTGCGCGAAATACATCAATGGACGTGAACCGGCATTCGCCGGCAACACGCCGGCGAATGCCACGGTCGAACATGCGCAGGCACTTTCGGTGGAAGACCGCGCGTTGATCGCACGCGCGGACGTATTCTTCATCGCCAGCGCCAATCTCGATGACGCAGCTGGCGCGGCGGGCGGCGCCGACGTGTCGCATCGCGGCGGCATGCCCGGCTTCGTGCGCATCGACGACGTGCGCACGCTGACCGCGCCCGACTTCAGCGGCAACCAGTTCTTCAACACGATCGGCAACCTGCTGCGCGATTCGCGTGCGGGGCTGCTGTTCGTCGACTTTGCGCGCGGCGATCTGTTGTATCTGGCCGTACGCGCCGAGGTGATCTGGGACGGCCCCGAAGTCGCGCAATTCCCGATGGCACAGCGGCTGGTGCGGTTTCATGTGGCGCAAGCGCGCCGCGTGCGGGAAGCCTTGCCGTTGCGATGGTCGGCGGTCGAATATGCATCCCAGTTCGCGCAGGCTGCAACGCAATCGTCGCCGGCGGCCGCGCCGAAGCAAGCCGACGCGCGCGCGTGGCGCACGCTGCGCGTGGCCGAGGTGCGCGACGAATCCCCGACGATCCGCTCGTTCCATTTCGAACCGGTGGACAGCGAGCCGCTCGCGCCGTTCGAAGCCGGACAGTACCTTCCGCTGCGCATCGTCACGCCCGAATCGGACCAGCCGCTCATGCGCACCTATACGCTTTCCGCGGCGCACGACGCCGCACGTCCGGCGCGCTACCGGATCAGCGTGAAGCGCGACGGCGCAGCGTCGCGCTGGCTGCACGACCACGTTCGCATCGGCTCGCTGATCGACACGCTGGCGCCGCGCGGATCGTTCAGGCTCGATACGCGCAGCCCGCGCGCGATCGTGCTGGCGGCGGCAGGCATCGGCATCACGCCGATGCTGGCGATGCTCGACGCGGCACTTGCGCTCGAACCGCAACGCCGCATCCACGTGTTCCATGGGACGCGCGGCGAGCGCGAAAGGCCGTTCGCACAGGCGCTGCGGGAGATCGAACGCAGCCATCCGAACGTCTCGGTGCATCTGTACGACAGCGCCGCGCAGCGCGACTCGCTCGATGGCGACCGGCTCGCGGGCCGCGTGAACGTCGCTGCGTTGCGTCGCTTCCTGCCGTTCGACGACTACGACTTTTATCTGTGCGGCCCCGAAGCGTTCATGCGCGATCTGTACGACGGGCTGCGCGCGCTGAATATTGCGGACGACCGGATCCGCTTCGAGGCGTTCGGGCCATCGAGCTTGAAGCGCACGCACGATCGCGCTCCCGTTGCCGGCGAGGCAACGACAGCCAGACCGGTAACATTCGCGCGCATCGCGCAAACGGTGCACTGGCAGCCGCAGCAGGGCTCGCTGCTCGATACCGCCGAGCGCTGCGGCGCCGACGCGGTGTCGAGCTGCCGCTCCGGCATCTGCGGGACCTGCGCCACGCGCGTGCTCGATGGCAGCGTGGCATACGACGAACCGCCGGAGTTCGACGTCGAGCCGGGGTATGCGCTGATCTGCGCCGGACATCCGGCAGCGGGCGGCGTGACGCTGGATCTCTAGCCGCCGTTTCCGGCTAATGCAAGTCGATAGTTATTTCGCTGATTTTTTGGTGGTTTTGGTGGTCTCTCACGCTTCCCGATCTTGTTCGGTCTCCTTTCCCCCGCCGATTCTGGCATCGCTCATTCCATTTCATGTTCTCCGGCTCTGGCAGCGAACCGGTCCAGCAAACACTGCAGCCGACGCTCCTGAATGTGCAAGATCCCCGGCGTGCAACGGAGCTCGAGCACGCGGGAGTGCCAATAGCTCGCGCCGAAGATCGCCATCGCCTTGTCCGCACTGATCGCGCTTTCGAGGTGGGCAATCGCGGTGTCGAGCGTGTGGACAGTGTAGGGACTGGGAGGTCGCCGTTCCGTCTCTGTCTTTGTCTGAATCGTTTTCTCGCGTCCTGCCCGCCTGCCCCCCGTCTGGCCATCGCGTTCCTGCGCAAGCAGGGATTGCAGGCGCTCTTCATCAGGCGTGTCGTACCGGATGGCGTTGTCTCGCATCGCACGGTCTCCTCGTCGGCGATCGCTCACCAATTACCGTCGAGCATCTTCCGGTGCTCGCCGATGACGACCCTCGGGCCCGGATTGTCGTGATTGACCAGGGTCGCATCGGTGCATGCGGGGCGCGCCGCTGCGGTGCCGCGCCGGTGGCGTGCGACCGACTCCAGCAGGCTCAACGTGATGCAGAAACTCCGGTCGATCTGCTCCGTCCAGCACTTCTGGTCATAGGCAGCCAGGGCCTGCACGAAGACGTCGTAGATCTGGTCGGGAAATTTCACGCCGCTCGACTCGATGCGGACCATGAGCGCCCTTGCCCGAAGCAGTTCGGCGAGGATCGTTGCGTCCGGCTGCGTCGCCGGTTCAGGGTCCGGCTTGCAAGGGCGTGCGCGTGTTTCGTCATCCGACGCGAAGCGGAAAATGTTCAGCAGGCTTTTGAAGTCGGGATGCGGCGTATGCATGATGGTGTCCCTTATCGTCCGAACTGCAGCGACTCCATCCTGCGCGTTACCGGGTTCTCGCAAAACCGGCCATGGCGGGGGAAAAACGCCTCCAGAAGGCGGCCCCGGAAGCGTCCCCCGCTTTGGGGGGATCGCAACCTGAAGGAATACGGGTACAGTGCGCCAAAGCCTGTTCGCGTTAGTAGCGAGCTTGCCCAGGACTAGAGAGACCCAGATGGACAACCTGTATTTCCGGCACGTGCTGCTCGTAGAAGACGAGGGCTTGACGCGTATCGCGATGAAGAGCCTGATCCTGACCTCGGAACCGACGCTCGACATCGACGAGGCGGGCTCATACGACGCTGCTGTCGAACGGCTGGAGAACAAGGCTTACGACCTCGTCTTTCTCGACTACCAGATCGGCGACAATCACACCGGGCTTGACCTGCTGCGCTGGCTGCAGGAGAACGAGCGCGCGGCGCATGTGGTCATGCTGTCCGCGCAGGACGATCGCGAAACCGTGCTGGATTGCATCAAGAATGGCGCGGGCGGTTTCATCTCGAAGGCCAGCGAGGAAGGCGGCGCGGTGTTCCGGGATGCCCTTCAGACGATCCTGAATGGACGGGTCTACCTGCCCAACAGCGTACTCGGCAAGGGCGGCCATACCCCGCAGTCCCCGGGTCCGAGCAAAGCCATTCCGATCGACTCGCTGAACCTGCCGCCGCGCCTCGCGCAAACCCTGGGTTTTCTCCTGCAGGGCATGTCGAACAAGGCCATCGCGCGAAAAATGAATATCTCGGAGAACACCGCGAAGGAGTACATCAGCGATCTGCTGAGCCGTTTCAACGTCTCGCGGCGCACTTTCCTGATCGTCGAAATGGCACGCCGCGGCATTGAAATTCCCGCCGTTGCGCACGCGCCGGCGGCCTAACTCGCCCGGGTGGACGCCCCCGTCAATTCGAGCATGCGCGCCAGCAGCAGGTCGGGAGCCAACGGCTTGCTGAGCACGCAGCGCTCCGGCAACACACCCTGCGTGCTTGCCACGGCTTCCCCCGTCACCACAAGGCACGGCACGGGCCGGGTAAAGTGCTCGCCGAGGAGCCGGATGACGTCGTGTGCGGTCGAATTCTCCGGCAACCGGTAGTCGCTGATCACGAGGTCCGGCACGCGCTCGATCGTCTGCAACAGGTCGCCGAGTTCGGCTGCGCTGCGCACCGAATCGGACAGCACCCCCCAGCGTGCAAACAACGCCTCCATCGAGGCGCGCACCAGGCTGTCGTCCTCGACCAGCAACACGTAGAGACCGCGCAACGACGACGGTGACGGCGAGGATGCCGCATCGGCGGGCGATATCGCGGCATCCTCGTGCGCGAATGGGTCCGCTACCGGCATGCGCACCGAGAAACGCGACCCGCGCCCCTCGATCGACTTGAGTTCGAGACGATGCCCCTCGAGCAGCGACACCACCGCATTCACGATCGACAAACCGAGTCCAAGCCCTTTCTCGCGGTCCCGCTCCGGGTTTCCGAGTTGTACGAACGGCTGGAAGATCGCGTCCCAATGCTCCGACGCGATGCCAATGCCGTTATCGAGCACGTCGAGCCGCACATAATTAGGCATACGTACCAAGCCAACGAGCACTGTGGAGCGGCCCGCTTTCGACGGGTCTGAATATTTGATTCCGTTCGCAATGAGATTGCTCAGCACGCGGGGAATCCAGTCGGCGTCGGTGCGTACCCATGCGGGTTTTTGCAGCGCCTTTGCATAACGCAGCACAACGCCGCGGCTCGCAGCGAACGACGCGAGCTGCTCGACCGTCTCTTCGGTCACGCGGCTCAGGTCGACGCTCGTATAGGTCGGGTTGACGTGCCCCGATTCGAGCTTCGACAGGTCGAGCACCGCATTGAAAAGGCGCGCCGTCAACACCGACGCCTTGCGCGCTTCGCCGATCAGTTTGCTCGATGCTTCGATGTCGCGGGCTTCCAGCGCCTCGTCTGCCGCCGCGAGGAACAGGTTCAGCGCATGCATGGGCTGGCGCAGGTCGTGCGCGGCTGCGGCCAGAAAACGCGACTTCGCCCGGCTCGCCTGCTCTGCGGCTTCGCGCTGCTGCTCGCGCAAGGCGATCAGGGCTTCCGACTTGGTCTGCTGGTCGCGCCGCGCGCGCTCGAGGTCATGGTGCTTTTGCGCGAGTTCGGCGTTCGCACTTTGCAGCGCAGCGTTGCTCTGGGCAAGCGCCTGGACGGCAACATAGCGGTCGCGCACATGCCGCTCGGCATTCACGTTGACGCTATGCCCCAGCACGGCGACGTTCAACAGATAAAACATCCCCGCGGCGAAGTTGTCCGGCTCGACCGCCTGGGTGACCAGCTGGGCCATCACGATCACGGCAATCACGCATGCGGTCAGCATGAGCGTCGCCTTGGCTCGCAGGCGCAGAAAGCCGAACAGATAAAAGAGAATTAAATAAAAGCCGACAAAGAAATGGGTGAAATTGAATGGGCGTGGGGCAAGGACCGTTTGCATCAACAGGCAAAAGCACATGAACGCCAGGCCCGACAGCAGTATCCAGTGTGCAACCTTGTCCCGATGAAATTCGAGCCTGAAGGCCAGCACGATGCCCACAGTCGCGCCCAGGGCACCGGCGCAACGGAACGCGAAAACTTCCGGAAAGTATGGCCGGAACACCGAACTGGTCTGTGCAAGGCTGATTTCCCAAAAGCCAAAACACACCCAGATCAGGGTTCCGAGCACCAGCGCCGCACGGCGAAAGTCGGCGAAGCGCCGGCCATACTCCTCCGTAAATTCCCGTTCGACCTGCGGATCCTCGAACCGGGCGGGCCAGCAAAGCATATCGACCAGCCATGCGCGAACCGCGCTGGGCGCATGCGAGCGTTTGAGGAATGCCGATTCCGTCGCCGATTGAAACCTGAATATGCTCATCGCATCTCGCCGGTATGCTCGCTGGCTAACGAAGCAGGAAGCACGTCCCGTGCTTAGGCGTGCCAATCCATTCTAGCCGGTCACAGCCGGCCTCGCCCGCTTCCCCGCTGGAAGCGAGGATATCTTACGCCAACCGGCCATAAGAGATGTCACATAACATGGTGTTCGGCGCGCGACGATCCGGCATCGTGGCGGCTCTTTCCAGCCAACTCACCTATTTCGCATTCCTTCTTTATTTCGACGAAGCAAGGCTATGCCGGGGCGAGACGTTCCTCCTCTGAGCGAAGTGGCCGGCCTCCTCTCTCAATCCACGCATTAATCTATTTCCCGTTTTGAGCAGCATTCGTCACATGTTTTCCGCGCGACGCACGTAATGCCATGATCAGGCTGAAAAATTTCCATACGCGACGTTGCGCCGGTCACACGAAAATGGCGCCGGGATGGCCAATAAACTTTCAGTTTCCTTTTTATTTAACGAAATTGAAACGGTGTTTTATAGTCATAAATGCGATCGTGTCGTGTTTTGCCTCTAACATCTGTCGCGACGTTTTCACGCAACCTGGTCTGGAGAACATATGGATCTGGCAAGAATCCGCCGCGATGCATTCGCGATGCCCATGCACAACCCCGCGTATCCGCGGCCGCCTTTTCGCTTCGTCAATCGCGAATATTTCATCATCACGTACGAGACCGATCCCGACGCACTGCGCGCCATCGTGCCCGAGCCGCTGAAGCCGGAAAACAATCTCGTTCATTACGAATTCATCCGCATGCCCGACTCGTCGGGCTTTGGCGACTACACCGAAAGCGGACAGGTGATTTCCGTACGCGATCCGCAAGGCCGCCTCGCGAATTACACGCATTCGATGTATCTCGACGACGAAGGCCCGATTGCCGGCGGCCGTGAAATCTGGGGCTTCCCGAAGAAGCTCGCGCGCCCCGTGCTCGCCGTCGATGGCAACGACACGCTGCTTGGCACGCTCGATTACGGCACGCAGCGCATCGCGACCGGCACAATGGGCTACAAGCATCATGTGCTCAACAGCGAAGACGAGCGCCGCAAGCTCGCCGACACGCCCAACTACCTTCTCAAGATCATTCCGCATGTGGACGGCACGGTGCGCATCTGCGAACTCGTGCGCTTCTATTTGCGCGACGTGACGGTGCGAGGCGCATGGAGCGGCCCGGCGGCGATCGAGCTGCATCCGCACGCGCTCGCGCCCGTCGCCGATCTGCCGGTGCGTCGCGTGGTGGGTGCACGTCACGTCATTGCGGACCTCACGCTCGACATCGGCGAGATCGCCTTCGACTATCTCGCCGCCGCATCGAACCAGGGCGCGAGCCGCGACGCCGCCCTGGGTGAACCGGAAGCCGAGCTCGCATAAGCTGTTTAAAAAATTTTTATAAGGAATACACATGTCTTTGAAAGATAAGGTTGCAGTCATCACGGGCGCCGCGAGCGGCATTGGCGAACATTGCGCGCGCACGTTCGCGAGCCAGGGGGCGGCGGTCGTGATCGCCGACCTCAATCTCGCGAACGCAGGAAAGGTGGCGGACAGCATCGTGGCCGCGGGCGGACGGGCCCTTGCCGTGGCGATGGATGTCACCAACGAGGAAGCCGTGAATGCGGGGATCGACGAAGCGGCGAAGGCTTTCGGCGGGATCGACGTGCTCGTGTCGAACGCGGGCATCCAGATCATCAGCCCGGTGGACGAGTTCCCGTTCGCCGACTGGAAGAAGATGCTCGCGATTCATCTCGACGGCGCATTTCTCACCACCAAGGCCGCGCTCAAGCATATGTACGGCAGCGGCAAGGGCGGCTCGATCGTCTACATGGGATCGGTGCACTCGCACGAGGCGTCGAAGCTCAAGGCGGCTTATGTCACGGCGAAGCACGGTTTGCTCGGCCTGGCCCGCGTCGTGGCGAAGGAAGGCGGTCCGCGCGGCGTGCGCGCCAACGTCGTGTGCCCGGGGTTCGTGCGTACGCCGCTCGTCGACAAGCAGATTCCCGAGCAGGCCAAGGCACTCGGCATTTCGGAAGCCGACGTCGTCAGGAACGTGATGCTCAAGGACACCGTGGACGGCGAGTTCACCTCGCTCGACGACGTGGCCAACACGGTCGCGTTCCTCGCGGGCTTCGGGTCGCAGGCGTTGACGGGCCAGTCGGTGCTCGTCACGCACGGCTGGTCGATGCACTAAGCAATCAACGAACGAAGGGAGAACGTATGCGCAGCAGCAATCTCACCGCCCGCACGGAGCGCAAGCCGTTTGAGCTGCCGCGCTACGACGAAATCGCCCTTGTTTTGCAGGGCGGCGGCGCGCTCGGGTCCTATCAGGCCGGCGTGTTCGAAGGGCTCGCACAGGCCGGCGTCGAACCGCATCGCATTGCGGGCGTATCGATCGGCGCGCTCAACACGGCGATTATCGCGGGCAACGAGCCCGCGCGGCGCGTCGAAGCGCTGCGCGGCTTCTGGGAGTCGATCTGCCATCCGCTCGACTGGTTCGGGAACCTCGGCGCGCTCGCCATGCCGCTGTTCAGCCATCAGGATTTGTCGCGCCGTTGGGCCAGCATGTGGGCCGCGGGTCGCGCGCTAACCGAAGGCCAGCCGGGCTTTTTCGCGCCGCGGCGGCCGTTGCCGGTGGCAGGCTGGCAAAGGGCGACACCCAACGCGGTGAGCTACTATGACACCGCCGCACTGAAATCGACGCTGCAACGTTTCGCCGATTTCGACCGTATCAACGATGGCCCGATCCGGGTGTCGGTGGGGGCCGTGAACGTGCGCAGCGGCAATCTCGTCTATTTCGACAACGCGAAGATGCGGCTCGAGCCCGAGCACTTCATGGCATCGGGCGCGCTGCCGCCGGGCTTTCCGGCCGTGGAAATCGAGGGTGAGTATTACTGGGATGGCGGCCTCGTGTCGAACACACCGCTCACGGAGGTGCTGCGCGACGCGGACCACAAGGACACGCTCGTATTCCAGGTCGATCTATGGAGTGCGAGCGGCAACGTACCCGCCGATTTCCTGGACGTGGCCGAACGAGCCAAGGACATTCAATATTCGAGCCGCACGCGCGCCATCACCAACATGCTTGCCGATCGGCAAAAGCATGCGCGCTTTATCAAGGAACTCCTCGAGCACGTGCCCGCCGAGGCGCGCCGCAACGATCCCCTGTTCCGGCTCGCCGAGAAAGTGGCCGATGGTTCGTCGATCAATGTGATCCATCTGATCTACAAGAACAAGCCTTACGAAGGGCATTACAAGGACTACGAATTCAGTGCCGATACCATGAAAGAACACTGGTCGAGCGGCGTCGAAGACATTCGCGCGTCGTTTGCGCATCCGGACTGGTTCTCGATACCGAGCCGCGAGCAAGGCTTCGTCACGCACGACATCCATCGGCGCGCGGGCGAAGTGCCCGAGTCGGATCGCGCCGAACTGAGCGCCGGCACTTCGGGACAGGTGGATCTGACTCGCAAGGTCGCGTAGGCTCAGCGGTCGGAGACCGCGATGCCGATTCATGCCGAAGTGTCATTTCCGCGCATTCGATCAAATGCAGACGTTTGCAGTTCATTTCCGGGACTGTATGGCTGCTGCCGCAATACCCGCTCCAGCGAACGCGCACGCGGCAGATACAACGGCGACGGCACGCAGCGCGTCGATCATGGCGTCCGCTTGCGCACGCGCCACCAGCGTTGCATACGGCGTGCCGGCGCCGTCCGATGCGAGCCCGCCTTGCCCGACCGGCTCCAGCAGTTGCCCCGTCTGGCGCGCGTTCACCGGCACGTGCAACGCGTCGAGGCGCGCCGCTAGCGCCGCGTGATGCGACCACACGAACACGATGCCAAGCACCGCCACCGCCAGCAGGCTCGCCACGCGCGCCACGGCGTTGTTGATGCCGGACGCGACGCCGGTGCGCTCGCTCGACACCGCGCCCATCACAGTCGTGGTGAGCGGCGCGACGGTGATCGTCATGCCGAGCCCGAGCACCGCGAGCGCGGGGAAGAATCCGCTCCAGTAGCTTCCGCGCACGAGCGGCAACGCCAATAGCGTGAACCCGAGCCCGGCGACGCCCGGGCCAACGGTCAACAGCGCGCGTGAGCCGAAGTGGCTCGTCAGTCCACCGGTGAAGCGCGACAGCAAACCGATGATGACGGGCACCGGCAACAGCGCGGCACCCGCTTCGGCCGCGGTGAAGCCATGCGCGCGGATCAGCGTGAACGGCAGGAAGAAGAACGCGCCGCCGAGCCCGAAGTAAAGCAGCAGTGTGACGAGATTCGCACCCGTGAAGTCGCGTGAACGGAACACATCGAGCGGCATCATGGGGTTGGCGCTGCGCGCTTCGATCATCACGAATGCAGCGAGCACGAGCATGCCCGCGCCAATTGCGACCAGTACGAACGGATGCTCGAAGCCTCGCGCCGAAGCCTGGGTCAGGCCGAAAGTCAGACTGGCAAGTCCTGCTGCCGCGGCCATCGCGCCAGGCCAGTCGAGCTGTCCGGGCGCATCGGGCCTGTGACTGTTGGGTACCGATGCAACAGCGAGCGCGATCGTCAGCACGGCGAGCGGGACGTTCAGGAAGAAGATCGCACGCCAGGAAAGTGCATCGACGAGCCAGCCGCCCGCCACGGGTCCCACCGCCGACGTGATCGCGCCGACGCCGGCCCAGGTGCCGATCGCCCGCCCACGTGCTTCGTCGTGGAACACCGCGCCGATGATCGCGAGACTGCTGGGGACGAGCAGCGCCGCGCCGATGCCTTGAGCCGCGCGGGCGGCGATCAACGCAGCTGCATTCGGCGCGAGGCCGCAAGCCGCCGACGCCAGCGTAAACAGCGCAGTGCCCGCGATGAACACCGTGCGGCGGCCAAGCCTGTCCCCCATCGACCCGCCGACCAGCACGAGGGAGCCGAGAAACAGCAAATATGCGTTGACGACCCATTGCATCGCCGCGACGCTCGCACCGAGTTCGCTCTGAATGGACGGCAGTGCGACGTTGACGACGGAGCCGTCGATGAACGCCATGCTCGAACCCAGGATCGTCGCAGCGAGCGCAAGGCGCTTGCGCCGACACGGACGGTCAATTACGGTGGGCTGCGCGCGGATAACGAGCGCGTCGCACGGGCTCGCCTGCGCGGCGACGACATGCGCGCCCTTCGGCTCGCTTTCAACAAGATCCCGGCTGGTCAAGTTCGCTCCCGTGTGGATCGATGGTAAACAGAGTCTGTTGACGTCGGGGACGCGAGTCAACCCGGGAGACCGCATACGCGTCGGCAGCGGTCACCGTGCGAACGCGATCCAGATCAGGCTGGCATACATCGGTCTGCCGGCCACAGCGCTGCGCCGTCCCCATTTCGCCACACGCTTGTGCGCGAACGCGCTGAAGGCCGCGCCCCGTCCTTACCGGTTCCTGAGGCGGCATTCGCCGCCCACGCGTTCCCTCGCGCGCGTACGATTGCGTGCAGCGCGATGACGACGAGAGGGGAGCCATGGCGATAGAAGCATCCACGGGCGGCGTGCAACAGTCCGACCCCAAAGTCGCACTTGCCCTGCAAGGCGGCGGCTCGCACGGCGCTTTCACGTGGGGCGTGCTCGATCGATTGCTGGAATCGACATCGCAGGGCACGCCGTTCCGTGTCGAGGCGATCAGCGGGGCCAGCGCGGGCGGAATCAACGCGGCGCTATGCGCGGCGGGCCTGGCCAGCGGCGGCGCAGCAAAAGCGCGCGAGCGGCTGCGCACCTTCTGGGAAGCGGTGTCGCACGCCGGGGAGCAGGCCGGCAATGCGCTCTTCGGCTTTTCCGAGCCTGGGCCGTTCGGCGGCTGGAATATCGACTGGAGTCCTGGCGCCATATTTTCGGAGATCGTGGGACTCGTCGCTTCGCCTTACAACAATCCCTTTTATCGCGATCCGCTCGGGCCGGTGGTCCGCTCCGCGCTCCCGGAATCTGATCTCTCCACGCTCAATGCGAAACGCGGCGGCCCGCGGCTATTCGTATGCGCGACCAACGTACGAACCGACGAGCGCATCATCTTTACGCAGCCCGAAATTTCTGTCGATGTGCTGCGCGCGTCCGCATGCCTGCCAGGCGAATTCCGCACCGTGAACGTCCACGGCGAACCGTACTGGGACGGCGGCTATCTGGGCAATCCGCCTTTGGCGCCGCTGATCGCCCATGCCCAGGACCTGATCCTGATCCTCGTGAATCCGTTCGTGCGCCACGACATGCCGCCGAGAAATGCGCGTGGCATTCTGAACCGGCTCAACGAAATCGGTTTCAACGCTTCCGTGGTGCTCGAGATCAACGCGATCGAGGCGGTCAACCGCGTGCTCGACTCGGTTGGGGAAGAGGCCGCGAGCAAAAGCCGCTTCAAGACCGTCCGGTTTCACCTGATTCGCGACGACGACTTTCTCGCGCAGTTCGGTTTCGTCTCCAAGAGCAGCACGTCCTGGTCGCTGCTCAAAACGCTGTTCGACCGCGGACGCGAGGTGGCGCAGGTGTGGCTCACAGAAAACTACGCGAATCTCGGGAAAGTGTCTTCGCTCGACGTCAAGGATGCGTTGCTCGATCCAACGCTCAAACGGGTCAGCGGGACGCACACGCAGTAACGCCTGTGGCGTGGCGTGAGACACTGAAGCAGTAGGCCGGTAAACTGAGCGCGCCCGTGCTCATGGCCGGGCAGGAGCGACCGCGCCACGGTTGGGCGGATATTCGGAGCAAAACCAGGTGAACACAGAATTTTCCCGGCTTCCCGTCTACTTCTATGGCTACGACGACATAGAAACCTTTTGCCTGTCTAAAAGAGAGCAACTGGTTCGGGAAAACACAGGTTTGATACTCGGCATCTTGCGCGGGGGCGCCATACCTGCCCTGATGCTTTCGCAGATGCTGGGCCTGCCGGTCGACTTTGTACACTACGATCGTCGGGAAGCAAGGGCCGAAATCAACAACCAGAAAGTGTTTGCTCTCGTCGATGCCTGCATCGAGCAAGGCAAGACAATCCTTCTCGTGGACGATGTTGCCGGTGTTGGATATACGCTGGCCAACTGCTACGAGTATTTGCTTTCTTTTGTTAAAGACGAGTCTTTGATCAGAGTGCTGACGCTGGTGCACCACGCCGATAGTAGAACGGAAGCGGACCACTACAAAGACTGCTCTTCGGTGCACGCAATATTGCCGTGGGAGCGGTACGTCACCAGTCGCCAGTGCTTCGACGATTTCGTGAAGGCGGAAGCGGCACTGCTGGAAGATCAACGCTACAAAAAGACATTGGCCATTGACGACTCCGCCTACCCTTTGAACCTGAAACAGGAATGGAGGGTGGACAGCCGTCTTGAATTCACGGGCGATCACCACTCGCTCCTGCAAACCATCGAAACCGTTGGGCCGGAGGAGATTTATTGCAACAACGAGTGTCTGATAAAAGTCTTGCTCAAAGCGTTTCCGTTTTCCATCATTTATAAAACGATCAACAACAAGCGATACAGAATCATCGCTTTGGATTAGCGATTGACTCGGTACTCTACCTCCCAGCGAGTACGCGTAGCGTCACGTTGTAAGCAAACGGACGCCGTGAGCGTTACGAACGATTGCGATCATGTCCAGTGTGTTTGCGCCGCTTGTGTTCGCCAGATCACATACGCCGACAACCATCCGGACTTTAATTTCCTCATACTGTGCCGGCTGCCCCGACATTCTGACCTAAGTGCTGCGCCGTTCATCGTCCAGAGAACAGGAGTGAATGATGCCGGGTCTCCTTTCGTGCATTGTCAGGACCCTGCAGCGACCCGTGCGCAAGCCCGCCGCGGCTTCGACGCCTCCACCTGCGCCGTCGTGGCAACTGCCTCCGGACTTCTCGCGTCGGGAACTGGAGCAGGTCGAGCGACATCGGATTGCGGTCGATCTTCCCGAATTGCCCAGCGCCACCGATGCCTGCGGCCTGGCCATCTCGGGCGGCGGCATACGGAGTGCCGTATTTTCGTTAGGCATCCTTCAGGCACTGGCCGACACGAAGACGCTGAAGCGCTTCGACTATCTTTCCACGGTTTCGGGCGGCAGCTACATCGGCGCATTCTATGGCAGTCTTTTCGTTCCTGACGAACTACGCGCAGGGAACTTGCGACTTGAGCAATCAGCTTTCATCGCTCAGGCCCAGAGGGCGTCGGGCAAGCTATGCCCGGACGCGGCGCCCGACGAAGCGGACGCAGTCACGCCCATCGCCTATTTGCGCGACAACTGCAACTATCTCGTGCCGAACGGCTTGAAGGACTACCTTCAATACCTCGTGTTCTCGATGAGAAACTGGTTCGCCGTACAGTATGTGATCGGCGTGTCGCTTCTGACGATTCTTCTTGCGTTTGGCCTGCTGGACTTCGCCGTGCACGATTTGGCCGCGCAGCTCCTCGGCCCGCCCTCGCCGGCATCGGACGTCTGGTGGTTCTACGTACTTTCGCCGCACCCTGCGTCGTGGTTGACGCATCCATCGATGGCCGTAGCGGATCTCAAGCAGCTGCACCTGGTCTCGCCTGAAGTGTGCTGGTCTCCGTTGCTCTCGTCCGTGCCGGACGTCTGGTGTTCCCCTCTGATCGTGGGCGACCCCTGGTGGGCTCCACTGCAATCGGCCGTACCCGACATCTGGTGGGCCCGCTCGCTGTTGCCCGGAGCCATCGCCGTCCTCATCGCTGCATTTGTTTTTTCTCCGCTCAGCCGCGCCTACTGGCTGACCCAGAACCTCGCACAGAAAACGGGCTTCGTAGGAAAGTGGCTGCCTTTCATATCGCTATTCATAGTCACTTCACTGGCCGTCAGCACAATCGTCGTATTCAATCACGGATCGTCAAAGCCAGTAACGGCACTGCTGCTCGGCCAGCTGACGCATCCGTCCGCCAAGCTTCTCGCCGCACTCTTCGTCATCAGCACGGGTGTGCTCGGCACCCTGTTTCTGGTCATCGCGTGGCTATATGTCGGCAAGCGAGGCAGCGGCTCAGGCAAATCGTGGTACCGCGGCTCGGTTCCCTCCTCGTCGCCGCGCTCGGATAGCCGCGCCTTCGTCGACCGCTTGCGCAATGCGCTCACGAACGCGTTCACAACACCGCTTCGTCTCTGTGGACATCATGTCGGCGCCGGACCGATTCAGATTGTGCTCTGGATGCTGCTACTCGCGCTCGTCGACGCACTCGGCGGACTCACGTACGAAGCCACTCGCCACCTATCCATGAACTTCCTGAGCGCGCCGAACTCCGGCCCACTGGGCGTGCTGGCCGGCATCGGCGCTGTGCTATGGAGTGTCGCCCGTTTCCTGTTAGCGAAAGGCGATAACATCGTTGGCGGTCTCAGCAAAATTCCGCGCCTCGTTCTCGCATCGGTCGCCGCGGTCTTCGCGGCGCTCGCCACGCTGGCGTTCTGGTCCACCGTGGCCCTCTCGATCTCGATGGTCATATGGCGGCATTACGGCAACGACCAGGACTACGCATCGCGCATGGCAATCCTGTGCGTTGCCTTTCTCGCACTGGCGATGGTGGATGGCCTGTGCATCCAGTTCCTGAATCTCTCGACCTATCAGCGGCTTTACAGCACGCGCTTGACCCGCGCGTTTCTGGGCGCGACCAATGCCACGCGGCTGAACATGCCCGCCATGCGTGACGTGACCAATCTCGTGGCTGGCGACAGCATCACGATGGGGGAATATTTCCACTCCCGTAGTCATGCGCCGGTTCATCTCATCAACGCGACGATCAACAAGACGATCGACTGGGACTCGTCGCTGGTACAGCGTGGCGCCCGTGGGCTCGCCTTTAGCATCGGGCCTGGCGGCATGACCGTGGGCGCCAGGCTCGGCGTGCTCGAGTGCGAATGGGAAAGCGCGAACGATATTTCGACGCCGGCGTGTTACGTCCGTGGGGAATCGCGCACGCGTGACATCTGGCTCGAATCGATGACGCTGGGCGACTGGGTCGCCATTTCCGGTGCCGCTGTGAGCACCGGGCTCGGCCAGAATACGCACGTTGGTTACTCACTGCTGCTTGGCGTGGCGAATATCCGTCTCGGCTATTGGTGGGATACGTTTTCGAAGCCATTCCAGTTGGGTGCGGTGAACTTCGAGCGCAAGCGTGTGCCGATACCCGACGCGAACCTCCCTCACCGTTTTCTCTCCGAGAAACTCTTCGGCACGCAGTTCTGCCTCATGGACGAATTGACGGGTGAATTCGACGGGCCGCGTGGGCGCCGCTGGTATCTCACCGATGGCGGTCATTTCGAAAACACGGGTGCCTACGAATTACTGCGGCGCAAGCTGAAATTCATCGTGCTGATCGACAATGGCTGTGATCCGGAATATCAGTTCGGCGATATTGCAAACTTGATTCGTCGCGCGCGCGTCGATTTCGGCGCCGAAATACGCGAGCCGCGCACACGGCTCCCGCTCCCTTCCTGGTTCCGCCTGAATCCGGCTCACATCGCCTTGTCGATCGGAGAATTCAGGAGGAAGCGAAAGTTCCTCGCGCTCCAGTTCGCGGTTACGTTTGCCAACGGGACTAATGGGCAGATACTGGTCATCAAGCCTCGCGTCACCTCCGCCGCCCCGGCCGACGTGCGCGAGTATCGGAAGCAGAACCCCTCGTTTCCCAACGAGACTACCGCCAACCAGTTTTTCGATGACGTCCAGTGGGAATCGCATCGCGAGTTAGGATATTCGCAGATGTGCAACCTGCTGCGGCCGTGAAGACGGAGATGCACATGTGCGCTATCCCCTACGACCCATCGCGCGACGCGCTCAACTCGCCGGAACTCAGGCCGACGGTGTTCACTGCCGGTGGCAAATACGACATCGGCGGACTATGCGCGGAGTTCGCCCGGCTTGCCTACATACGCTACGAGAAAGGCGGGGCCGAACTCCAGCGGCTCGAACAAGCGCTCGCGCTGGTGGATTTTGAAGGCGCCGTTCCCTTCAACAATGCCGCCGACGACACGCATGGCTTCGGCGCCGCGAGGCAATCCGACAAGCTTGTCGTGCTCGCGTTCCGGGGAACGGAACCGCAGTCGCTTACCGATATCGCAATCGACCTCGAAGGCAGTCTGACAGACTGGACGGAAAGCGCAGGGAAAGTCCACGCCGGATTTGCACATGCCGCCCGCGGCTTGCGCGCAGCGGCCGACAACTGGCTCAAAGAGACAATTGCACCGGGAACCCAACTCATCGTGACAGGCCATAGTCTCGGTGCAGCCATCGCGACGCTCTTTGCCAGCCTATGCACGCCAAACGCCCTCGTGACGTTCGGTTCGCCTCGCGTAGGCGACGCGACGTTTGTCGCGACGCTCGACGGGGTCGGCATCACCCGCTATGTCGACTGCTGCGATCTCGTCACCGATCTGCCACCGCCCATTGGCGGATACGTCCACGCAGGAGCGTCGAACTACATCACGCGCGCAGGCGCGCTGGCACCGCACGCCGACGATGCCTTCGTGCAGGCGGACCGCGCCGCCGCGCGTGACGACTATCTGCTCAACTACGCGTGGCGCATCGGTAACGTCATGGTGCGCGACCTCGCGGATCACGCCCCGATCAACTACGTGAGATGTCTCGTTCCGTGAAGCGACACGCCGCCGTCAATCAGACTAACCGGGCCCTCCCGCCTGATTAGACGCGTCCCCCTCCCGACGCACCGGTTGCGTCTCCTTCAAGCTCTTCGCAAGCCGCGAAGCCTGCAGATAGCCGGGGTTCGCCGGCCGCTTCAGGTAACGCCCGGCACCGCGCCGCGCCCGCAGATCGCCGTTCGCCCACACGAGTTCGCCTTGCGAGACCGTATGAGTGGGCACGCCGCGTACCGTCATGCCTTCGAAGACGTTGAAGTCGACGTTCTGGTGGTGCGTCTTCACCGAGATCGTACGCGTGGCCTGCGGATCCCACACGACGAGGTCGGCGTCGGCGCCGGCAGCCACCGTGCCCTTGCGCGGATACAGATTGAAGATCTGCGCGGCGTTAGTGGAGGTCACTCGCACGAATTCGTTCGGCGTGAGGCGGCCTGTGTTCACACCCTGATCCCACAGCACCGCCATGCGATCTTCCACGCCGCCGCATCCATTCGGAATCCTCGTGAAATCGTTGCGGCCCATTGCCTTCTGCGAGGCACAGAACACGCAGTGGTCGGTCGCGGTGGTGTGCAGCAGCCCGCCCTGCAGCCCGCGCCAGAGCGCGTCGCGGTGCTCTTTCGTACGGAACGGCGGGCTCATGACATGGGCGGCGGCGCGCGTCCAGTCCGGGTCTCGATACACGGACTCGTCGATCACCAGATGCCCGGCGAGCACCTCGCCGAACACGCGTTGCCCTTCGCTGCGCGCGCGGGCGATGGCTTCGAGCGCGTCTTTCGCCGAGACATGCACGATGTACACCGGCACGCCCAGCACCTGCGCAATGCGAATTGCGCGATTCGCCGCCTCGCCCTCGACTTCGGGCGGCCTCGAAAGCGGATGCGCCTCGGGCCCCGTGAAGCCGCGCGCAAGCAACTGCCGCTGCAACTGGAAAACGAGTTCGCCGTTCTCGGCATGCACGGTGGGCAACGCGCCCAGTTCGAGCGAACGCGCGAAGCTGTTCACGAGAATCTCGTCGTCGGCCATGATGGCGTTCTTGTACGCCATGAAGTGCTTGAAGCTCGACACGCCGTGTTCGTTCACGAGCAGGCCCATGTCGCGATGGACGCTGTCGTCCCACCACGTGACCGCGACGTGGAAGCCGTAGTCGGCGGCGGCCTTTTCGGCCCAGCCGCGCCACTCGCGAAACGCGTCCATGAGCGGCTGCTTCGGGCTCGGAATCACGAAATCAATGATCGACGTCGTGCCTCCCGCCAGGCCCGCCGCCGTGCCCGTGTAGAAGTCGTCGCTCGCCGTCGTGCCCATGAACGGCAGTTCCATGTGCGTATGCGGGTCGATGCCGCCCGGCATCACATACTGGCCGCCCGCGTCGATCACCGTGGCGCCAGCGGGCGCGTCGAGATTTTCGCCCACGGCCTGGATCACGCCGCTTTCGCAAAGCACGTCCGCACGCCAGCTCTTGTCCGCATTGACGACGGTGCCGCCTCGAATCAGGATCGCCATGATGCCAAGTCTCCTTCAGTTAAGCGAATTCGCGCTGCAATCCCTCACGCACTTGCCACACTCGGGCGCCGGCTCTTGCCGAGCTTCATCATCACGCCGTAGACGAGCGCCGCAATCGCCAGTCCCACGAACCACGCGTAGGTGTAAATACTTTTGAACGCGTCGGGAACGGAGGGAAACACATTCGGGAACGCGGTATTGAGAAAGCCCGGCAGATTGGGCAGCACGCCCACGACCAGCGCGATGACGGCCGCCGGGTTCCAGCCGTTCGAATAGGCATATTCGCCGTTCTCCTCGAATAGCTGGGCCGTATCGAGGCGCGTGCCGCGAACGAGGAAGTAATCGACGATGAGAATGCCCGCCACGGGTCCGAGCAACGCGGAATAGCCGACGAGCCAGGTGAAAATGTAGCCCTGCGTGGTGGCGAGAATCTTCCACGGCATCATCACGATGGCGATACCTGCGGTAATGAGCCCACCCGCCTTGTACGAGATCGCCTTGGGCCAGAGGCTCGAAAAATCGTAGGCCGGACCGACGAGATTGGCGGCGAGATTGCAGCACATCGTATCGAGCGTGAGGATGACGAGCGCGATGCCCACGCCCACGCCTTCCATGCGGCTGGTGAGATCGATGGGGTCCCAGATCGCCTTGCCGTAGATCACCACCGTGGCAGAAGTCACGACGACCGAGACCACCGAAAGCAGCGCCATTGGAATGGGCAGGCCGATGGCCTGCCCAACGAACTGGTCCTTCTGCGTTTTCGCGAAGCGCGTGAAGTCGGGAATATTGAGCGCGAGCGTGGCCCAAAAGCCCACCATGGCCGTGAGACTCGGCCAGAACGTCGCCCAGAAGAGACCCGCCTTCTTGCCGCCGGCGGCGAACTGGGAAGGCTGCGAGAGCATCGAACCCACGCCGCCCGCCTTCGAACAGGCCCACCACACGAGCACTACGCACATCACGACCTTGATGGGCGCGGACCAGCTTTCGAGCCAGCGAATCGAATCGGTGCCATGCAGGATGAAGTAGAGTTGCAGCACCCAGAACACAAGGAAGCACGCACCCTGGCCGATCGAGATGCCGAGAAACGGCAGCGCGTCGCCCACCAGAGCGTTGTGCGTAAGGATATTGGCGAGCGTATAGATGGCGCTGCCGCCGAGCCACGACTGGATACCGTACCAGCCGCACGCCACGATGGCGCGCAGCATGGCCGGCAATTTCGCGCCCTGCGTGCCGAACGAGGAACGCACCAGCACCGCGTAGGGAATGCCGTATTTCGTGCCGGCGTGCCCGATCAGCAGCATCGGCACGAGCACGATGAGATTGCCGAGCAGCACCGTGAGCACCGACTGCCACGGCGACATGCCCTGCTCGGTCAGCCCAGCCGCGAGCATGTACGAGGCGATGTTCATCACCATGCCCACCCAGAGCGCCGCAAAGTGATACCAGCGCCACGTGCGCTGCGCGGCGCCGGTTGGCGCGAGATCGTCGTTGTATAACTCGCTTTCGGCGCGGCGCACGCTGGCGTCGCCTGTCAATGGCTGACTCATGGTTGCAGTTCTCCGTGGCTTGTCGTTGGTCTGGTTCGGTTCGGCTCAGTTCTGTTTCAATGCGTCAGGCGGCTTTCGGATCGGCCACGCGCGCCGGGTTGTTGGGATGCGTGGTCCAGTTCGCGTAGCGGCCCGAGTCGACGCGCTCCATCGTGATGCATTGGTCGACCGGGCAGACATGCATGCATAAATTGCACCCGACACAGTTTGCGTCGACTACCTCGAAGTGACGCTTGCCGTCGCGCGTGGCGGTAATCGCCTGATGCGACGTGTCCTCGCAGGCGATATGGCAGAGCCCGCACTGAATACAGCGGTCCTGATCGATGCGTGCCTTGATGTCGTAGTTCAGGTTCAGGTACTGCCAGTCGGTGACGTTGGGCACGGCGCGGCCGCGAATGGCGTCGAGATTCGCGTAGCCCTTGTCGTCCATCCAGTTTGAAAGGCCGTCGATCATATCGCTGACAATTCGGAATCCGTAGTGCATCGCGGCGGTGCACACCTGCACGCTTGCCGCGCCCAGCACGATAAATTCGGCGGCGTCTCGCCAGTCGGAAATGCCGCCGATACCGGAGATGGGCAAGCCGTGCGTTTGCGGGTCGCGCGCGATTTCCGCCACCATGTGCAGCGCAATGGGCTTCGCGGCGGGGCCGCAGTAGCCGCCGTGCGTGCCTTTTCCATCCACGGTGGGCAGCGGCGCCATCACGTCGAGATCGACGCCCACGATCGAATTGATCGTATTGATGAGCGAGACGCCGTCCGCGCCGCCCTTCATCGCCGCGCGCGCGCCGTGGCGTATGTCGGTCACGTTGGGCGTGAGTTTCACGAGGCAAGGCAGGCGCGTGCCCTCCTTCACCCAGCGCGTGACCATTTCGATGTATTCGGGAACCTGCCCCACGGCCGCGCCCATGCCGCGCTCGCTCATGCCATGCGGGCAGCCGAAGTTGAGCTCCACCGCATCGGCGCCGGTAGCTTCCACTTGCGGCAGGATCCACTTCCAGTCCTGCTCGGTGCAGGGCACCATCAGCGAGACGATGAGCGCCCGGTCTGGCCAGTCGCGCTTCACCTGCGCGATTTCCTTGAGGTTTACGTCGAGCGGCCGGTCGGTAATGAGCTCGATGTTGTTCAACCCTGCCATGCGCTGGCCGCGCCACGTGGTGGCGCCATAGCGCGAGCTCACGTTCACCACGTGCGGATCGAGCCCGAGTGTTTTCCAGACCACGCCGCCCCAGCCCGCTTCGAAGGCGCGGTTGACGTTGTAGGCCTTGTCGGTGGGCGGTGCGGAGGCAAGCCAGAACGGGTTCGGCGATTCAATGCCGGCAATCGTGCAGCGCAGGTCGGCCATGATGCGACTCCTTCGTGTTGTCTGGATTCAGTGTGCTGCTCGCCTGGATCAAGCTGCGCAGTTCAAGCGGCTCTGGCGGACTGACTCCGCGAGGTAGCGGTCGATCGCGCGCGCGGCGAGCTTGCCGTCCTGCACAGCCTGCACGGTGAGATCGGTTGCGCCATGGCCCGCGCAGTCGCCACCCGCGAATACGCCTTCGACGGATGTCGCTCCATGCGCATCCACGGCAATGCGCGCGCCGCCCGCGGTAAGTTGCAGGGCGTCGGGGCCAACCAGGCCTTCGGGCAAGAGCTTTTGACCGATGGCTTTCAAGACCATGTCGGCTTCCACGCGCACGATCTCGCCGGTGCCGCGCAACGCGCCGCCCGCATCGAGCGCGGTGCGCTCGAACTCCACGGCCTGCACGCGGGTGTCGCCGGTAATGCGCAGCGGCTTCATCCATTCGACCAGCACCACGCCCTGCGCGCGTGCGAATTCCTGCTCGGCCCAGGTGGCGCTCATCTGCGCCGCGCCACGGCGATAGGCCAGCGTCACCTGCTCCGCGCCCAGCTTGCGGCTTTGCACGGCAGCGTCGATAGCCGTATTGCCGCCGCCGATCACCACGACCTTGCGGCCCACCGCTAGCGTAGAAAGTTCGTCGGCTTCGCGCAGGCGTGCGATAAATTCCACAGCATCGCGCACGCCATCGAGCGCTTCGCCTTCAATGGCAAGCGCCTGCGTGCCGCCAAGGCCCACGCCAATGAACACGGCGTCATAAGCGGCGCGCAGTTCCGTAAGCGTGACGTCACGGCCAAGCCGCTGGCCCTGACGTATTTCGATCCCGCCGATGGAAAGCAGCCATCGCACTTCGCGCTGCGCAAAATCGTCGACGACCTTGTACGCTGCGATGCCGTATTCGTTGAGCCCGCCCGGCTTCTCGCCCGCGTCGAACACGCTCACGCGATGCCCGGCGAGCGCCAGCGTATGCGCGCAGGCAAGCCCCGCCGGTCCGGCCCCGACCACGGCAACGCGCCGTCCCGTCTCACCCGCGCGTTTGAAGAGCGCCGGCGCGCCGGCGGCTTCGCGTGCCATCTGAAAGTCGGTGGCATGGCGCTGCAGCGCGCCGATCCTGACTGGTTCGCCGTCCTGATGATTCCGCACGCACGCACCTTCGCAAAGAATTTCGGTCGGGCACACGCGCGCACACGTGCCGCCCAGCGGATTCGCGCTCAATATGTCGCGCGCCGCGCCCTTGAAATTGCCGTTGCCGATCTTGCGGATAAAGCCCGGAATGTCGATGCCAGTCGGGCAGGCAGCGACACAGGGCGCGTCGTAACAATAGTGGCAGCGGTCGGCGGCAATGACGGCTGCGTTGGCGGAGAGTGGCGGTGCGACGTCGGCGAAGTTGCAGCCTAGCTGCTCGGCCGTGAGGCGGCCAGGCGCGATGCCGTCGGCGGCATTCGAGTGGGACTGGGACATCCGGACGCTCCTTGCGAGGCACAACACGGGTCCGCCGGCTGTGCATGACATGCGCAGCCGGTACATGGGGAAAGCGTAAAAGACAGCGCGGCTCTCAGGCCGCTTGCATTGGTGTCGAAGGCGTCAGCCGGATTCGTTCGCGCGTTCGAGCATGGCGTGCAGCAGCACGTTCGCGCCCGCCTCGATCCATTCGATCGTCGCGTCCTCGACCTCGTTGTGACTGATGCCGTCGATGCATGGCACGAACACCATCGAAGTCGGCGCGACCGTTGCGAGATAGCACGCGTCGTGGCCCGCGCCCGAAACGATCTCGCGGTTCGAGTAGCCAAAGCGCTGCGCCGCCGCGCGCACGGAGTTCACGCAGGCCTTGTCGAACGGCACCGGTGCGTAATAGAAAATCTGCTCGACCTGCGCTTCGAGTTTGCCTTGCCCGGCAATCCGTTCGATGCCTTCGCGCAACTCGGCGTCCATCTGCGCGAGCACGTCGTCCTGGGGATGGCGGAAATCGATGGTAAAGAACACGCGGCCCGGAATCACGTTGCGCGAATTCGGGTGCACCTGCATCATGCCGACCGTCGCACAGGCTAGCGGTGCATGGCGCAGACCAATGTCGTTCACGAGCTGCACGACACGCGAGGCGCCCAGCAGCGCGTCGCGGCGGCGCGGCATGGGCGTCGGGCCCGCGTGCGCTTCCTGCCCCGTGAGCACGACTTCGTACCAGCGCTGCCCCTGCGCGTCCGTCACGACGCCGATCGTCTTGTTTTCGGCTTCGAGTATCGGCCCCTGCTCGATATGCAGTTCGAACGCCGCGTGAATCTTGCGCCCGCCGCACGGCAGTTCGCCCGCATAGCCGATGCGCTGCAACTCCTCGCCGATAGTCTTGCCGTCGACGTCCTTGCGGGAAAGCCCGTAGTCGAGCGTGAAAACGCCCGCGAACACGCCGGAGGCGACCATCGCTGGCGCGAAGCGCGAGCCTTCCTCGTTGGTCCAGATCACGGTTTCAACGGGGCGCTCGGTTTGGATGCCGTGATCGTTGAGCGAGCGGATCACCTCGAGCCCGCCCAGCACGCCATAGATGCCGTCGAAGCGCCCGCCCGTGGGCTGAGAGTCGGCGTGCGAGCCGGTCATCACCGGCGGCAGGTCGTTGTTGCGTCCCGCGCGGCGCATGAACACGTTGCCCATCTGATCGACGCTCACCGTGCAGCCCGCCTCTTTCGCCCATTGCACGATGAGATCGCGCCCTGTCTTGTCGAGATCGGTGAGCGCGAGACGGCACACGCCGCCCTTGGGCGTGGCGCCGATTTTTGCCATCTCCATCAGGCTGTCCCACAAACGCTGGCCGTTCACGTGAATCGCGGTCGTCAGCGCGGCTTCGCTTACTGCGTTCATGCGTGCCCTCCTTTCCGTGTTCGTCAAACGTGCATTCGCGCCACCTTCTGGGGCGGGAAGCGCCATGGCGGTGCACGCTCGAATGGCGCATCGCGGCTCCCGAAACCCCGCCCCGCGAATCCTGTCCGATTGGACAGGTTGTAGGCGATAAACTTCTCGAATTCAATGCGGTGTTACCAGCGAGAAGCGTGCCATCGATGCTGCGGTGCGCGAAAACCCGCCCGCGTTCCGCGCGTTTTCCCCGAGGGCGGTGAATGCACAAGGCGCTTACATCGTGACTACAATGAAGCCGGCACGGGCGCGGCAGCCGTGCACCGCCTCTTCGCTTCTGAACGGACCGACCATCATGCGCGACGACGAACCCACGACACGAGCCGCGACCCGCGCGATGCGCGGTACGGCGCACGAACGGGAAGCCGCTGACGCAGCGCACAAGCCGCGCAGGCGCAAAGCCGCCATTCGCGAGTCGAACGAAGCCCATCTGCTCGCCTGCGCGGAGGCGGTGTTCGCCGAGCGCGGCTTCGAAGGCGCGAGCACGGCGCTGATCGCGGAGCGTGCGGGCCTGCCGAAGGCCAATCTGCACTACTACTTCCCGACCAAACTCGCGCTCTACTGGCGCGTGCTCGACGATCTGTTCGAGGAATGGAACGCGGCCGCCAATACCTTCGACGCGAGCGACGATCCGGTCGAGGCCATTGGAGGCTACGTGCGCGCGAAGATGGAACTCTCGCGGCGCAGGCCGCTTGGATCGAAAGTGTGGGCGAACGAGATCATCAGCGGCGCGACGCATATGCAGGACATCCTGCTCAAGCGTGTGAAGCCGTGGATGGAAACGCGCGTGAAGCTGATCGATCACTGGATTGCGGAGGGATTGCTCGCACCCGTCGATCCGAAAACGCTGCTCTTCATGATCTGGGCAACCACGCAGCACTATGCCGACTTCGAGGCGCAAATTCGCGCGCTCTCGGGCAAGCGCGCGCTTTCGACGGCGGGATTCGAGGCGAGCACCGAGGAAGTGGTGCGGTTGATCTTGCGCGCGAGCGGCGCGCGCTCGCCTGGGCTTTGAGCGAAGCCGCAACAGCCTGCTGCTCGCGCAAACGCGGCGCGCCCCACCTGCCGCCCTTTTTCCGCCCCATTCGATATCAAGCGATGGCGCGAAATATAAAAACCATGGCGTCCAATCGTAAATGCGAGATTCGCGTTTGCCGTATTGTGTAATTTCAATCGTGAACCCAGTACCGACGACACTTCGTGTGAAGAATCACGACACGACGGCTGAACGCGCTCCCCATTTCCTTAGGATCACCCATGAACGACATTGCAGGATACGACTTCGAAGACCTGGCGCCAGGGATGAGCGCGACACCGTTTGCACCGTCCATGGCGAGGTTGTCGTCGACGGTGACGCGCTCGTCATGCCCACTTCGCGCGCGGATCGCACCCGCGAAACACGTTGCGCAGACGCTTTGACGAATACCGCAGTGGAACCGGCATGAGCAATCACTTCAATATGCCCGACGAGGTTGCGCACGGATTCTCGCGCTCGGCGAAGGATTTCCTGAGCGCATTGGCCGGCATCCCGGCGAGCGCAGCCGTTGCGCCGGCTGTGTTGCATGAAGCCGGCACTCGCTACTGGGAACAGCAGTGGGCGCTGTGGACGAACATGCTGAACCCGCAGGCGGCCGCCGGCCAGGCATGCCGCGACCAACGGTTCCGGGCGGACGAATGGACCAGCAACGTCTGGTACAACCTGCTCCGGCAGAGCTACCTGGCCAACGCGGGCCTGCTCGAAGACATGGTCGGCGCGACAGGCTATGACGAAAGCGAAAAGCACAGGCTGCGCTTTTTCGTGCGCCAGTTCATCGATGCGGCGAGTCCCACCAACTACGCTGCGACCAATCCCGAAGCGATCAGGATGGCCATCGAGTCGAACGGCGATAGCCTTCGTACGGGCATGAACAATCTGCTTGGCGACCTCGCGCGCGGCACCATTACGATCACCGACGAAGCCGCCTTCGAGGTGGGTCACAACGTTGCCGTGTCCAAGGGTGCGGTGGTCTTCGAGACCCCCCTGTTCCAGCTGATTCAGTACGCGCCGCTCGGCACACACGTAGCAAAACGTCCTTTGCTGATCGTGCCGCCTTGCATCAACAAGTTCTATATTCTCGACCTTCAGCCTGAAAACTCGTTTGTGCGCTTCGCCATCGAGCAGGGACAAACGGTATTCATGGTGTCGTGGCGCAACCCCGATGCGGAAACTGCGCAAACGACATGGGACGACTATCTGGAAGCCGGCGTGATGCAGGCAATCGATGTCGCGCTTGCGATCACCGGCGCGGACAAGGTCAACACGGTAGGCTGGTGTGTCGGCGGAACGATCCTCTCTTCGGCGCTTGCGGTGATGCGCGCGCGCGAAGAAGAAAAGGTTGCGAGCCTGACGCTTCTGACGACCATGCTCGACTTCACCGACCCGGGCGATCTCGGCGTATTCATCGACGAGCAAACCGTATTGCAGCGCGAGCGTTCGATAGGAAGCGGCGGCATCTACCCGGGGCGGGAACTCGGCTTCGTATTCCAGATGCTTCGCGCCAACGATCTGATCTGGCCTTATGTGATCAACAACTATCTGAAGGGAATGCCCCCCGCGGCGTTCGACCTGCTCTACTGGAATGCCGACAGCACCAATCTGCCCGGCCCGATGTACACCTGGTACCTGCGCAATATGTACCTGGAAAACAACCTGCGCGAGCCCGGCAAGCTCACCATGTGCGGCGTGCCGGTCGATCTCGGCCGCGTCGACATGCCAGCCTACGTACTGGCGACCCAGGACGATCACATCGTGCCGTGGAGATCGGCGTGGCGCAGCACCCGGCTTCTTGGCGGCGAAGCCCAGTTCGTGCTCGGCGCGAGCGGACACATCGCCGGCGTCATTAATCCGGCGAAAAAGAACAAACGCAGCTATTGGGTTGGCGGTGTGAACGGCAATCCTGAAAGCGGCGCCGACGGATGGTTCGCTTCTGCGCAGCAGACTTCGGGCAGCTGGTGGAATCACTGGATCGCGTGGCTGCAGCCGCACGCGGGAGATCAAGTCAAGGCGCGCACGAAGCTGGGAAGCACGAAGTTTCGGCCGATAGAGCCCGCACCTGGGCGTTACGTCAAGGCGCGGGCGAATTGAGTCCATGCGCGAGCAGACACCGATGCGCGCTGGATCATTCGCCGCGCATCTTCTGGCGAAGTTCAGGTACGCATTGGAACGCTGATCGCGATTTACTGGCTACACTCCGGATACACGCGCTCACACAGCACGACCTCCCGATTGCGGCGTAGCTTCAACATCGGTCACTTTATGCGCCGCGATTCACGCCATCGCGGCGCGATGTCTATGGGAAGCACTACGCATGATCAAAGGCCGGGTTCGCGCAGCATTGCTGGGTCTTTTCGTCGCCGCAACTGCACCTGCCAGCTACGCGCAATACACGACCGACTGGCTCGCCAACACCTTCGGCACACTCGCCGCACACGTCGGCAACGGCGCGCGCTCGATGTGGGTCGCACCCGAGGGTGTCATCTATACGTCATCGCGCTGGGACGAAAACGCGGGCGGTGTCGCACTCTATCAGAACGGCGCAACGCTCGGCACCATTGGCGCGCACGACGAGTTCCAGGGCAGTGCGATCACGGGCAACGCGACGTCGATCTTCGTCGCGCTCGGTTATAGCCGGGCATTCGGCAGCGGATCGGTGGGCCGCTACAACCGAAGCTCGAACACACGCGACCTTCGCATCGCCGTGAGCACGTGGACCGGAATCCAGAACGCGGACGTGATCACCGGTCTCGCGACAGCGGGCACACTCCTCTACGCCAGCGACTATTACGGCAATCGCATACGTGTGTACACAACCGACGGCGTCTGGCAGCGCGACATCGGCGTCCAGCAACCCGGCGCGCTCGCAGTCGACGGTGCAGGCAACGTCTGGGTCGCGCGCGAAAACGCAGGCGTGATCGCACAGTTCAGCCCGGCTGGCGCGCCGATGAACACGATCCAGATGGCCGCGGGCGCCCGGCCATCGGCACTCGATTTCGACGCGCCGACGAACCAGCTGCTGGTTGGCGACGAGGGGCCCGACATGAACATCAAGTGTTACGCCCTGACCGGGGTGCCGGCGCTGGTCGGCACGTTCGGTGTGCAGGGCGGCTATCTCGACACCACGACGGGCATCAAGGGGCAGGTCGGCGACAAGCGCTTCACGCGCGTCGTCGGTATCGGCAAGGATGCAGCGGGCAATCTGTACGTGCTCAACAACGCATGGGGCGGCGACTGGGACCTCGGCCGCAACGGCAGCACCGACATTCATTCGTACAACTCAACGGGCACGCTGCAGTGGACCTTGCAGGCGCTCAATTTCGAGGCGATCGCGGCGCCCGACCCGGCGACCGATGGCGCGAACTTCTATAGCGGCAACACGATCTACACGGGTACATCGGGCGGCACGTTCCTGGCGAACACGATCGATCCGTTCAGCTGGCCGGCCGACCCGCGCCTGAACATGAACGACTATCAACGCGGCCAGCTTTTCGGACAGCTCGTGGTGGTGGGCGGCAACCGCATTCTCGTCGCCTCCGGGCAAAATCCCGACACGTTCAACTTCTTTCATTTCCAGCCGTCGAGCGGATACATTGCCATCCCCGACGGTTCGATCCCGGGCAAAGCGTTCAACACGAATACGAAAGTGACGGCCGGCTTCGCAATCGACGGTAACGGCGACGTCTGGGCCGGCCTCGACCGGACCAACCAGATTTACCATTACCCGCTGACTGGCTTCGACGCGAACGGCAAGCCATCATGGGGCGCCGCCAGCACGATCCAGATCCCGCGGACCGTGCGCCCGCTCACGCGGATCATCTATCAGTCGGACAGCGACACGATGATTCTCGCGCAAGGCATCGCGGGGAGCTGGGACTGGACAGCGATGAACGGGCACATCGAGATCTATCACGGCTGGAAAGCGGGCAACGTGAGCGCGCCGGGTCCGGTGATCGATCTCACGAGCGCGAATCCGAAATCGATCGCGGCGGCGGGCCACTACCTGTTCGTCGGCTACGTGCATACGGTTCCGAATATCGACGTGTTCGACCTCGATACCGGCAGTCTTGTCACGACATTGACGAACTCCAACCCGACGACGATGGATGTCGGCAACGACGTGGACTCGATGTACGGCATTCGTGCGTACCTGCGCTCGACCGGCGAATACGTCGTCACGAAAGACAATTACAACGGATCGAGCGTCGTGGTTTATCGCTGGCACCCGTGACGCCTGTCCCTGGCGGTGCCTGTGCATCAGGACACGCTGCCGGGCCAGACCCCGTTCAGGTCCGAACGGAGCCGGGTTCCCGAACCTACGCCATTCGCTAGTCTTTCTTCGCCAACCTGTTCCAACTCAACCGCTAGCCCTGACAATCCACATATAGGCCAGGTCGTTTACCGGGTCTGCGAATCATATGAGTGTGATTGATTCGCGATGCGAATCAAATGAGAGATGACGCGGATTTCCAATCGCCGTATTCTGCCGCGATAAGTCGTTGCGTTCCGCTTATAGGAGGCGGAGTCGCAACGAAGAGAGTTCTTCTGAACAATGCCGACGACACGCATCGGGAGGAACGCGTGGGGAACATCGCTTGCGCGCCCGTTGACAAACGCGCGGAGCGGCTTTGCGCGGGCAAGTCGCGTGTTTGAAGCGGCTTGCGCGAAACAGGGGGGAACCATGAACCGATCAACGAAGCAGACCGTGGTATGGGTGCTCGCTTTGGCCCTGTCGGGTGCGGCTTATGGCGCAGCCGGTGGTAATGGCGGCGGGAACGGCGGCGGCAATGGTGGAGGTCACGGCGGCGGCGCGGGCGCGGGTGCGGGCGGCGGCGCGGGCGCGGGTGCGGGCGGCGGCGCGGGCGCGGGTGCGGGCGGCGGTGCGGGCGGCGGTGCGGGCGCCGGTGCGGGCGGTGGTGCGGGCGGTGGTGCGGGCGGTGGTGCGGGCGGTGGTGCGGGCGGTGGTGCGGGCGCCGGTGCGGGCGGTGGTGCGGGCGCCGGTCACGGCTCGGGATCTGGCGCAGGCTCGGGCTCGGGATCTGGCGCAGGTAGCTCCGGCGCAGGCAGTTCCGGCGCAGGCAGTTCCGGCGCAGGCAGTTCCGGCGCAGGCGGTTCCGGCGCAGGCGGTTCCGGCGCAGGCAGCGGTTCCGGCGCAGGCAGCGGTTCCGGCGCAGGCAGCAGTTCCGGTGCAGGCAGTTCCGGTGGCAGTAGCGCCGGTGGTAGTAACTCCGGTGCAGGCGGTAGCTCGAGTGCGGGGAGTTCCTCAGGTAGCGCGAGCGCAGGCGGCCCAGGTGGACCTTTAGGCCGCGGCGCACCGGGCATGGGTGCGCCTACGGCCATGGTGGAAATCGTGCCACCTCCTCCACCGGCGCCGATCATCGACGCACCGGTTACCGCCGCATACGCCCCACCGCCGCAACCTCCGGACTCGGCTCAACGCATGAGAACTGTGGCAGTGCCCGCGCCAGCCAGGAACGACTACGCCCCGCCAACGAGCGCGACCACGTCGGTCCGGGGCACAACCAACGGCGCCCCCAGTGCGCCGGTTGCGAACTTCGCGCCGCCGGGCGTAGTGCGTCCGGCCCCTGGTGCGGTTGCGAGGCCAGGTGCCGAGCCGGTTGCGAACGACTACGGCCCGCCAGGCGTGTCCGGCACGGGCAGCGGCGCCGGTCCCGCCCGGGCTGCGAACGGCGGCGGCCCGGCGGGCGGGGGTGGGACCACCAAAGCGGGTTTCGCCGTGGACACGGGCGGGTACGAACCACCCATCCTGACTCCAACGAGCACACCCTGACCGCATTCATGCGCTCCCGAGGCAGGTCGCCTCGATATCGGCACGGTGACGAATCGCCGTGCCGATATCCGCTGCCCGGACGTCCGTTAGCGGCCCGCACAGCGAGCAGAAATTGACAAGAATCAATGCATCGTGAAACGCGGGGCGCATAGTGAATCAGCCGCGGCTGACCACACAGCGCTGTCCCCACCCCCTCTGCTCCCTTGCCCCAGGTCGGCCGCTCCTCTCACGGAGCCCGACATGGAACTCGCCACCCGCCGCAATGCGACACAAGTGATCTTGAGCGAACACCGCCACCTGAAGAGTATCGTCAGCGGCATGTTGCGTGTGATCGATGGCATGGCGTCCGGCTCCGGCCTACGCAACGCCATGCTGATGCGGGCAATGCTCTACTACATCAGCGAATTCCCCGAGCAGGTCCATCATCCCAAAGAAGAACAATATCTTTTCGCGCGGCTTCAAGAACGCACCGATGAATTCGACGCTGCCATCGGGGAACTCGCGCGCCAGCACGAGGAGGGCAAGCTGCGCATTCACGCACTCGAACGCGCACTCACACGATATGAACTTGCTGGCGCCGATTTGCTGCCAGCGTTGCGTGACGGCGTATACGGTTACGCCGACTTTTACGCCAGTCACCGGCACCTCGAAGAATCCGTCATCCTGCCCGGCGCGCAACGTTATTTGACGCCATCCGACTGGATGGAGATCGATGAGGCGTTCGGCGCGAATCGCGATCCGTTCGAGAGTCTGGAGTCCGAGGACAATCTCAACGATCTTTACAGCTTGATCGTCCAGACGATGCCCGAAGCGCAAGGCTGAACGATCTCACCGCGATCGCATCGCCGATCGCCCCTCCGGTCTTGCGGACGCTCGATCGAGACGCGGGTCTCGCGCGAAAAAGGCACGTGCAGTCGGACTACACGAATTCACGACAACGTGGCAAGCCCTGCGGCAAATAACCGCACCCCCAGCGCCAGATGACGTTAGGCCGTGCAATCCGTCCACGTCGTACACTGTACGTTTGGACGCCCGTAGCCTGGAACGCCGTCGTGCCCATTCACTATCTGCGCAGCTTCACCTCTATCGAACGCACCGAGCAGGCCAACCTGCGGCTTGGCCGTGCACTGGCCTGGGTCGCCGGTGCGATCAATGCCGGCGGGTTCCTCGCCGTTGGGCAATACACGTCGCATATGTCGGGCATCGTCTCTTCGCTTGCCGACAGCACCGCGCTTGGCAATAGCGGTATCGCGTTGTCCGCTGTCAGTTCCGTCCTTGCCTTTGCGAGTGGTGCCGCGACTTCCGCCATTCTGATCAACTGGGGACGCCGTCGTTGCGCGCGCAGCGTCTACGCGCTGCCGCTCCTGCTCGAAGCCGCCCTGCTCCTTTGCTTCGCCGCGCTCGGCGCGAATCTCGGCATCCATCGCGTTCTCTTCGTGCCGCTGACGGTGGCAGTGCTCTGTTACATCATGGGCGTGCAGAACGCCATGATCACGAAAATCTCGCAAGCCGAAATCCGCACGACGCATGTGACCGGCATCGTGACAGATCTGGGAATCGAACTTGGGAAGGCGCTCTACTGGAACTGGGGCGTGCCGGCCTCAACGTCGCATCACGTGGCGGCCGATATGCAGCGCGTACGCATACTGGGCTCCCTGCTCGGCATGTTTTTGCTGGGCGGAACGCTGGGCGCACTGGCGTTCCGGCATTATGGATTTGCCGCGGGCGTTCCCCTGGCGATGCTGCTGGTGATTCTGGCGAGCGTTCCGGTCTCCGACGATTTGCGTCGCCTGCCGCTGCGCGACCTGTTCTGAGGATGACGTCGGTCGCCGGCGGCCGATAGCGGGCAACTCACTCGCTTATCAAAAACCGGTCGCGGTTCCTGGCGTCCTTGATCCAGTTCGGTGCGCGTCCCCTGCCGGACCAGGTCGCGCCGCTTGCGGGGTCCCGATATTTCGGGGGCGCCGCGCTATGCGAAAGCCCCGACCTGCCGCGACGGCTACCAAAGATGTCTTGCTGCGTGTACCCGAATTCGGCCACCTTTGCGCGGATATCGGCGAGAACCGTCTCGAACTCCTGTTGACGGGCGATGGCCGCCTGACGCTCGAGTTCCGCAAGTTGCGCCTTGAGTTCCTTGTACGTTGCCACGAATCGTCTCCTGCGCGAGGACACTACTCGCTAATCATAGTGGCTTTCGCTCACGGCCCCTTCAAACGTGATCGCATACTTTCGCGGCGGCGAAAGCACGCCCACGCAGCAGGCCGCTCAGGCCGTGACGAAGACGATTGCTCCCACATCGGCCGCCTGGGCGAACAACCGTATGAAACGATAGTTTTGTGCCTGGATCGTCAGTTCGTTGAGCCCGGAGCGCGTGCCGTCCAGTATCGCCCGGGCCACCGGTTCCGCAATCGCGCCGAGGTGCGTCCAGTCTTCCGGCAACAGCGCGGGGTCCCCCAGATAGACCTCGTTCTTCCCGCCAGGCGTTCGAACGAGAATCAGGCTTCCCCCCTTATCGAGCGCAAGCTCCAGGTACTCGGACAAGGTTGCCAATGCCTCTGTGTCGACATTGCGGGCGGCATGTGAGTTCGCAGTCATAGGATGGCCACGCTGAGTAGTGTATCGGCCACTATCGTACCCCCGCTCCCGCCTGTTCGGCTCATTTTGGCAGCGCGACGCGCGCTCAGGGATGTAACCCGAACATACCGTGCCAGATCGCGCTAAAGAAGTTGGCGTGATGACGATCGTCGGACTTTTGCGACTCCTCGTCGCCCGCGCCGTGCGATGAAGACGGCGGCATGGCCTCTTCCGGCTCGCCGGCATTGCGGGGCGTGGCGCTACCCGCCTGACGCGACAGGTGCAGCGCGATGGCGCCGTCGGCAATGCGCCCGGCCAGTTGGGATTCGCAATCGCCAGCGAGCAGAGCGCCGAACACGACGTCGCGGTTGTAGCCCTGCTCCGCGAAGCGCATGGCTACAGACACGTACCGCGCATACGCCTCCTGACGGGCCGCCTCCTGCAAACGCGCCTCTTCTGCCTGTTCACGGGCGATACGCCCCATCTCCTCGGCATAGACCGCGTCGTAGACGCTGCGTTGCGCCGGATCGGAAAGAATCGCGTACGCTTCCTTGATCTCCTGGAACTGCGCATGCGCAGCGGCTTCGCGTCCCATATTACGGTCGGGATGCGCTTTCATCGCGGCCCTGCGGTAGGCCCGCTTGATGTCTGCGTCGCTTGCGTCGTCGCGTACGCCCAGCAAGTCATACAACGTCGCCATGGCTCGCACAAATGGAACTGAGATGCCGTCGATCCTAGCATGTCATGCGCAGACGCATCGCGCGATCGATGGCGCTCGATGGCGATCGCGAGGCGTCAACTGCTCAATTATCCTAAGCAAACGGGCAGCGGATACCGGAATCCGCCTGCACCGCCCGAGCGCAGCACGGGGTTCTCAGCGTCGAACCCGTGTCCAGCGACACCACTCGTGGTGATCGAGATTGCGCAGCAAATCGGCTCTGCGCCGTTCGCGCCGGTAGTGAGCGGTGACACCCACTGCGGCTATTACGAGCACGATCGTGCCGGCAGCCATACCCAGCCAGGACGGGTCCACGTCAGCCTCCTCGGATCCATGCGGATCGCAACCCAATTGTGAGCAACGCACTCTGAATATAGCCCGTCCATGTGACAGACTATGCGGTCTCGACCGCCAATCAGCGCACGCGGGCGACCGCCCGCAGGAGCGCATCGCCTGAGGCGCCACGCGGGGGCGATCCTGTTTAGTCGCGCTTCTTCGCGACTGCGAGCGCACTCGCGGCCCAAACGCGATGCGTGCTAGCGCAGCTTCGCCGCAGTCTCCGATGCGATATCCATGCATGCGCGAGTGTACCCGGCCGCCTGCGAAGCCACCCACGGCAATATCTCGACCTGGTTGCGGACAAATTGCTCGGGCGTCTGCGCGGACAACAGGCCTTCGAAGTGCTGTTGCGACCCGGCGAATATCGACCTGCAAGTTGCGAGATTCAGGCGCGAGAGTTCACAAAAACCTTCGAATAGATGACCAGTCAACGTTGTGAACTTTGCGGCCCATGATTCGCTTCCCGCCGCAACCAATTTTTGATTAGACATACTAATTTATCCCCCGTGCATTTCATCAAGCGTTATGTCTGTATCGACAGCGTTTGATGTATGGCGTTTCAACGCGAGTGGCGTTGCCCATTCAGAAGCGAATGGCGGTGTCGATCTAGAACGTTGATTCTAACTTTGTTAAATCCGCCTCATGAATGCTAGTTGAATCGGGAGTTTCCCCAATTCATTGTGCAGACGGATTCGCCCCGAAGTACGGCGGCGGCGAATGTCGAACAGGTTTGCGAAAAGTTGACTTGTCAGATTGGGTCTTAGCCAGTCAGACAAGAAAAGATGAATGATGGGTTTCGCGCTGTTAGATGAGGCAAGACGTCAAACAAGACACCGCTTGCGATGAGGATTCGTCGCAAGCGGATTGTGAGTGCAACGCTGTTGCCCCTCGAGCAAGGGGGACTGGCCGATCAATGCGCGCTGGCTTTTACCGCGTTGCGTTGCGCAAGCAGCTCGCGTATGCGCGCCAGATGCAGATCGCCAACGGCCGTGTGAACAGACTCAACCTTTCGGGCACGACGCGCAGCAGGTGGCCATGCCCCGAGGTATCTGCACAGCGCGGAAACAAACGGCCGCTTCCCTCCGCCAGCAAGCCGCCGGGTCGCCGCAGCCACGCGATCCGCCCCTACATTTGCCACCAGCCATTCAAACGCCTGACGGTCCTCGTCATTCACAATGCGAATTAGCGATTCCATGCGACGCTCCACTGGACGTAAACACATACTGTGAATTTATACAGTATTGTGCGCCAGCGCAAGGGAAGTTTGGACCGACTCCCTGGGGAGTTCGCGGAGCATGGCGGGCGCGGGCTGGACGGACGCCGTCCCGCTCTTCACGCGCACTCGTACCAGTTTTTCGAATGATTGACGATGCGCACGACGAGCAGCATGACCGGCACCTCGATCAGTACGCCCACGACCGTTGCCAGCGCGGCGCCCGAGTTAAAGCCGAACAGGCCGATTGCCGTGGCGACGGCCAGCTCGAAGAAGTTCGACGCGCCAATCAGGGCCGACGGACAGGCGATATTGTGCTTTTCGCCGACCGCGCGATTGAGCCAGTACGCCAGCGCCGCATTGAAAAATACCTGGATCAGGATCGGCACGGCGAGCAGCACAATGACGAGCGGCTGCTTCAGGATGGCCTCGCCCTGGAACGCGAACAGCAGCACCAGCGTCGCGAGCAGCGCCGTGATCGACCAGGGACCCATCCTCGCCATCGCTGCCTCAAATACGACCTCACCTCCCGCGAGCAGCACCTTGCGCACGATCTGCGCGAGGATCACCGGAATGACGATGTAGAGCACGACCGACGTGAGCAGCGTCGCCCACGGCACCGTGATCGCCGAGATCCCGAGCAGCAGACCGACGAGCGGCGCAAACGCGACCACCATGATGCTGTCGTTGAGTGCGACCTGCGAGAGCGTGAAGAGCGGATCGCCGCCAGTCAGGCGGCTCCAGACGAACACCATCGCCGTGCAGGGCGCCGCGGCCAGCAGGATCAGCCCGGCCACATAGCTGTCGAGCTGCGCCGCTGGCAGCATCGGCGCGAACCACTGCTTGATGAAGAGCCACGCGAGGAACGCCATCGTGAACGGCTTGACCAGCCAGTTGACGACGAGCGTGACGCCGATGCCCTTTATGTGCTGACGCACTTCGTGCAGTGCGCCGAAATCGACCTTGACCAGCATCGGGACGATCATCACCCAGATCAACAGGCCGACCGGCAGATTGACGTGTGCGTATTCCATCCGGCCAATCGCCTGAAAGACGCCGGGCAGCACCTTGCCGAGCAGGATGCCGGCGACAATGCAAAGCGCGACCCAGACGCTCAGGTATCGCTCGAAAAAGCTGATGGCCGGTTTCGCCGCAGTCTCGCGCGAAGCCGCAACATTGGAGGTGTTCATCTGTGAGTTCGAAGCAGAAGGGTTCAGCTTTGCAGGATGGCGTTGAGCGCCTGCTGGAGCCCGGCATTCTCCAGACGGTCGATGGGCAGTTCGAGCAGTTGCAGCATGCGATAGCCGATGGCCTGGCGTGTGAGCTCGAATGCCTGGCGCTTGCCTTCGTCGCCGCCCGGTGCGTTCGACGGATCGGCGTAGCCCCAGTGGACCCTGACGGGGCTACCGGGCCACAGCGGACACGCTTCAGCGGCGGCGCTGTCACAGACCGTGATGACGATGCGCATTGGCGGCGCGCCGTCCTGCGCGAACTCGTCCCAGCATTTGCTGCGATAGCCTTCCGTATCGATACCCGCGTTCGTCAACGCTTCGAGTGCGAACGGATTGATGCGGCCGCTCGGGGCGCTGCCGGCGCTGAACGCGCGTACGTCCTTGCCGAGCTTCTTCGCCCAGTGGTTCAGCATGGCTTCGGCAAGCACGCTGCGCGCTGAATTGTGCGTGCAGAGAATCAGGACGTTGGTGGTCATGGTGTTATCAGATGCGCCGTGATCAACAGCAGGCCGAACCGGCCGGTTTCACGGGAATGGCAACGGGCATCGCGCCAGGCCCGCAGCAGTTCTCCGCGCCCGACACCGGCACTGCCTGCCGGCTTTCGCCATAGACCGGCGTGGTGTCGAGCGTATGGAAGTGCTCCCAGGCGATGCCTTGCGGATCGACGATCCAGTGCTTGTCGCTGCGCGCATAGCAGCAGGTCGTTTCGCCCTGGTCGAGCAAGGTCATGTCCGCGGCCTGCGCACGCTGCGCGAGTTCGGCCAGCTCCGCCGTGTCGTCAACCTGGAAACCCAGATGGTCGACACCGACCTTCGAACCGCGCGTCGAGATCGCGAAGTTCACGCGAGGATCGTCCAGCATCCACTTCGCGTAATCCGCTTCGATTCGCGTCGGCTCTGCGCCGAACAGCTTCGAATAGAACGCGACACTGGCTGCGATATCGTCCACGTGGACGTGAATGTGAAACCGCTTCATCGAGGTTCTCCGTCAGCATTGACATGAATCTGCGCCCGACGCGAGGCAAGCCTGCCCCTGGCAGCAGTTCTCGGTCAGAAAGCCGAGGACTGCATTCATCTGCCCGTAGGCAGCCCGATAGATCAGGCTGCGCCCATCGCGTTCCTGAGTCACCAGCCCGGCGTGCATGAGTTCCTTCAGGTGAAAGGAGAGCGTTGCATTGGGCAGATCCAGCTGTGTCGCGATGGTGCCGGGCGTCAAGCCGTCCGGCCCGGCGACAACCAGCATCCGGAAAACGCGCAGACGCAATTCGTGGGCAAGCGCCGCAAGGGCGCGGACAATGTCTTTCTCTTCCATATTTCCAATATATTCAAAATAACGACTCGCCGCAACCAATTCCCGGCCGACGTTTAGTCACGCGCAGCGCATCCGACCGATTTCAGCTTCGACTTGGTATACCCCCCTACCCTATTGATGTTACACTTCGTGCTCATCGAGGAGAACAGGCATGAGCCATACGATCCGCGAAAAGCAGAAGCTGCTTAACCGCATTCGTCGAATCAAGGGGCAGGTCGAAGCGATTGAAAGGGCGCTAGAGGAAGAGCGCGGCTGCATGGAAGTGCTGCAGCAGGTTACGAGCTGTCGCGGCGCCATGAACGGGCTGCTCGCCGTCGTCCTTGAGGACCACGTTCGCACCCATCTGGTCGACGCAGAGCCCGACGACGAGCATGGCAGCGCGACAGAGCAGCTAATCGAAGTGGTGCACAGCTACTTCAAGTAAGAGAACCATGAGCAAGTTCGAGGACACCGCCTTTGGAGCGGGACACGACCATATCTTCCTGGGCGCCGCCCACGAGGACAACGAGCGCAGAACCTGGATGGTGATTGCGCTGTGCAGCGCGATGATGGTGGCCGAGATCGTCGGCGGCAGCCTTTTCGGTTCACTGGCGCTCGTCGCGGATGGTCTGCACATGTCGACACACGCAGGCGCGATGCTGATCGCCGCGCTGGCGTACACCTACGCGCGCAGGCATGCGAGCGATAGCCGCTTCGTATTCGGCACCGGGAAGCTGGGCGACCTCGCGGGCTTTACGAGCGCCATCGTGCTCGCCATGATCGCGCTGCTGATCGTGTACGAGGCCGTATCGCGCTTCCTTTCGCCAGTACCCATTCACTTCGGCCAGGCGATCCCTATCGCGGTGCTAGGCCTGCTGGTCAATCTCGCCAGCGTCTGGCTGCTCAGCGGCGACCATCACGGTCATCATCATGGACATGGGCACGGCCACGCGCATGGGCATGGGCACGAAGACGACCACGGTCATGAGGAAGAGGCGCATCGTATCTTCGGTAGCGCGGGCGTTTTCGCCGTATCGATCTTCGAAGAGGGTGTGCCGCCCGTCTTCCGCATTACGCCGGAAACGGCGTCTTCAAAGCTGCCTGCCGATGCGGTTTCAGTCACGACGGTTCGCCCCGACGGAACCCGGCAAACTTTCGCGTTTGCCGACCGTGGGACCTGGCTGGAATCGAAAGATGACATTCCCGAGCCGCATGCATTCACGGCCGTTGTCCGCCTGCCCGATGGAGAGCATCAGATCGGGTTCGAGGAACACGCACACGATCACGACGACGCACAGGCCGCCTCGAATCGCGACCACAATATCCGTTCGGCCTACATTCACGTTATCGCGGACGCAGCGGTTTCCGTGCTCGCGATCATCGGTCTCCTGCTCGCCCGCGAGTTCGGCTGGCTCTGGATGGATCCGCTTGCCGGCGTGGTCGGCGCCCTGGTGATTGCGAACTGGTCGTGGGGCTTGATGCGCGACACGGGAGGCATCCTGCTCGACATGAATCTGGACAGACGCATGGCCGAGAACGTTCGCCACGTCATCGAGGACAATGGCGACACCGTGCTCGACCTCCATGTATGGCGAGTCGGTCCCGGCCACATGAGTGCCGTCGTATCGGTTATTACGCGAGAAGCGCAACGCAGCCCGAGCTTCTATCATGCGGCGCTCAAACGCTTCAAGGGGCTGTCGCATGTGACGGTCGAAGTGAATCCCGCGCGTGCCGCCGCTTGAGCGGCGGCACTCAAATCGCCTTGCCACGAAAAGATCGGGCGCCGCCGCGGACGGCAGCGCGCGAGACACTACTCGCTGGCCGGCGCGTCCCCTTTCCGGGCTGTCAAGCGGTTCGTCACGGCCTTCACGCCCAGCACCGGCCTTGCCGCATTGGCCGCGCGCGAGATCTGCCAGGTCTGTGGGACTGTGCCCGAGAGCGTGACGACACCATGGCTGACCCGGATGTGAATGTCCGAATCGTCGAGATCCGGGACGCGCCTGATAGCACGGCGAACGTCGCGCACCACCGAGCTATCCGGCCGGCTTCCGGGTGTCGATGCCGAGACTCTTTGCACGGCCACACGGACCGGCTCGTTCATACCGGCTTGCGCGTTCGCATTGGCAGCGCAGTTCGCGACAGCCACGAACACCATCACGCAGATCGTTCCCTTCGCACCGTTTCTGTTCATGCTGCCTCCGCCGGGTCGAGTCAACCGAGGAAAAAGCGCCACCTCTACGCGTATGTTCTCACAGGAATTCACGCGTCGGCGCCATCGACGGCGGAAAGGCACGCTTCGACTGTCGCGAAGCGCGTCGGCAATGTGCCGCGCGCTACATGCCCATGCCCATGCCCGTCCCTGCACCCGTGCCCGTGCCCGTGCCCGTGCCGGTGCCGGTGCCGGTGCCGGTGCCGGTGCCGGTAGTCGCGCCTGTGTTCGACGTCGCATTCAAATCTATCCTTCCATACACGCCATCGGCTTCGTCATTCGGCCCCGCCGCAAAAAACAGCGTATTGGAAGGCTGATTGCTGAGGTCGTTGCCGAACGCAATGCCCCACACGCCCGGTTCGACAAGCGCCTTGCCGTTCGACCCGGTGAGCGGCCCCATCGACTGGCCGTTCGATGCGTTGAACGCGTTGATCGCGCCATTACCGAAATTGCCGATCAGTATCGCGCCGCTCATCGAACCGAAGTTTGCCGGCGCCTGGGCAATGCCCCATGGCGCATCGAGCGGACTCCCTGTCGCGAAGCGTTGCTTCAGGTTGCCGGCCGTGTCGTACACGTCGACCATGCCGAGCCCCGCGCCTGCGACATCGTCGTGCCTGGCCGCGTCCTGCATGGCATACGTGACGAACAGATTCGAGCCGACCGCCTGAATGCCGAACGGCGCGAAGCCGGCCGGGATTGCCGGGTCCGTGAAGCCGCCGGGCATCTTGACCTTGTTGAATGAGGTATTGAAAACGTCGATCTTGTTGTTATGGAAGTCGGTCGCGTAGAGGAAATTCGCGTTGTTCATCGTCGCGAGCGCGAGACCCTTGTACACGGCGCCGCCCGTGCCGTCGTCGTACATGACGAACGCGTTGGTCGGCCCGACCGCTGGCGCCCACGCGGTGATGGTGCCGCCCTCGCCCGCGAAGATGAATGCCGCGACGCCGGACTTGCCGTTTTCCGTGACGGTAAAGCTTTGTGTGCCGTTGAAGACGATGCCCGTGGGCGATGCCGTGCCGTTCTTCCCGCTGGGTATTGCGACGATCAGCGATTGCGGCACGCCGTTGCCGTCATAGAGTGTTGCGACATTGGTGCCGTTGTCCGCAACCCACGCGAAACCTTTCGGATTGAAGGCGACACCCCACGGGTTTTTCAGATTCCCGTCGATGTGCGCGGCCGCCACCGCGCCATCGGAAACGAGCGCCGTCGCCGCGAACGACGACTGGACGGGCACGCCCGCACTGCCGGAACCCGAGCTGGAACCGGAACTGCCGCCACACGACACGAGCGTCGCGATGGCCGCGCCACATGCTACGACGCCCAATACGGCGAGTAGAGACTTCATGACCGCACTCCTCGTTCAGTCCAAAGGACTAACGGAAAAAGAACGAGGAAGACACAGCGTTTATTCCAGCGAAGAACAAGGGCTTGCTTTGCGGGAGAACGCAATGACTGAACTAGCTAGCGAAAAATACATGGCGGGCAAACGAACGCTATGCGTGATTCTGCGGCGCCTGCAGACTCGCCGATACCGGCGGCAATCTGCGCGGCGTACCAGGCAGGGCGAGCTGCTTTTCGTGCGGCGTCAGCGCCCCGCTGTCGCGCTTGTCCGCCTCGGCATATCTTTGGGCCGCATGAGACAGATCGCCTTCGTTTTCCAGCGCCTGCCCCCATAGTTCATACGAGGGCGCGAGATCGGGACGAAGCTCCACCGCATGCGCGAGCTTGACGACCGCCGCCTCGTATTGACCGTTGTCGATGAGCGCCTCTCCCCAGTCATGCAGGATGTTCACATCGTCGTGGTGCATTTCGTCCGCGCGGTGAAACGCGCTAAGGGCTTCGGCATACCGGTGCGCGTGCAACAAGACGTCGCCGAGCAGGCGCTGGTTTTCCGCGGTGCTCCACCGCTCGTGGGCGCCCGCGCGAAGCTCCTTGATCGCGGCGTCGATTCTATGCTCCTGCTCGAGCGCAATGCCGAGATTGGCCCGCAAGACGGCCGAGTGCGGATACAGCAACAGCGCGTCGCGCGACTGCTGTTCCGCCTCCTCGGAGCGGTTTTGCCTCAGCAGCAGCCAGCCTTTTCCAGCGAGCGCCCATTGGCGTTGCGGCGAGCCTGGCCGGCCGAGGACATCGTCATAGATCGCTTCGACGTCGCTGTAGTCGCATTGACCCGGCGAACACCGTGTCTTTTGCACCGTCGAGAACACGTGGCTCGCGAGCGTATTCGGTTCGACGAGACGCATGACTTCGATCGCGATGTCTCGCACCGACTGGTTGAAGTCCTTGCCTGTGAACGCAACGTCCTCGTGCATGGCGTTGAACGGACCGTTTTCGATCTGGATATGCGCGATATACGCATCCGCACCGTCGACCGCATGCGTAATGCCGATATGGACGACCACGTCCTGCTTGTTCCTGAACAGCGTCGATTTGAGAAACCCGACAATCGAGGCATAGGACATGTCTTGGCCCGGCAGCTTGATATCCGGGCTGTCGTTATCGGCCAGCGATACATCGTGCGGAACCGCGTCGCTGTCGCTGCTGATTCCGCGCATCGCCGCAAGAATGCGTTCTGCCAGCAATTCCGGGGCATAGCCGGTTTCGGCCAGCGCTTTCGGCGTTTGCACCGGCGGCACCAGCACGTGTTGCGTGAGCGCGCCCGAGATGACGAGCCAGCAAAAGGGAACGGTCAGCACCACGATGACCCAGGTCAGCACAAAGGGCCATAGCTCCCGTGGAGCGCGGCCGATCAGTTCGATCAGCAACAACACATGCGAAAGACCCGCGGGCCTGCGATCTGGAACGCTCGACATGTTGCACCTCGACTCGGCTGCAGCTGGCTGTGCCCAACTGTCGGTCGGCGTGAACGCATCGACTGTGCCAGTACTCTCGAACGCTTTACTGCCGGGCGTTCTGGCCATGTTTGCGAATTTCGGGCGGCGCGGGTGTTATCTCCTGACCAACTCTTAAACATGGCGAGTGCCGGTTCGCGGCACACAGTTATCAACGAGGCTGATCCTTCGCGCTCACTTCACCGCCTCCACGTCTTCGATCTGGCCCGCCACCGGCACATTGCCCGAGGGGCTCATCATGCGCGGCTGCAGCATCAGCGCGACGAGCCCCGTCCAGCCGGTCTGGTGCGATGCGCCGACGCCGCGTCCGTTGTCGCCATGGAAATACTCGTGAAACAGCACGAGATCGCGGCAGCGCGGATCGGCCTGCAGCAGCGGGTACGCGCCCATCACCGGGCGCTCGTTGTTGCGGTCGAGCAGAAAGAGCGTCGTGACGCGGCGCGCGAGCTCGTCGGCGATCTGCGCGAGCGAAAGCTTCTTGCCTGAGCCGGTCGGATACTCGACGCGAAAATCGTCGCCATAGTAGCGGTGGAATTCGTACAGCGACTCGATCAGCATATAGTTGACCGGCATCCACACCGGGCCGCGCCAGTTCGAATTGCCGCCGAATACGCGCGAGTCCGATTCGGCGGGCAGGTACTTGACGCGGAAGTCGCAACCGTTGTGCCGGTAGACGAAAGGCTCGTCGAGATGGGCGCGCGAGAGCGCACGCACGCCGTGGTCCGAGAGAAACTCGGCTTCGTCGAGCATACGCCGAAGCAGCGCCTTCATCCGGTGCCCGCGCAATAGCGAGAGCAGCAATGCATTGCCCTTGCCGGGTTCGTTCCAGCGCGACACGAGACGGGCAAGGTCGGGCCGGTGCTGGAGGAAAAAAACGAGCCGCTCGCGCAGGCCCGGCAGCCCGCCGTGGACCCGCTCTTCCAGCACGCGCACCGCGAAGAAGGGAATCAGCCCGACAATCGAGCGCATCCGCAGCGGCACGCTGCTGCCGTCCGGCAGCCTCAGCTTGTCGTAGAAAAACTCGTCCACGCTGTCCCACAGGCCCGTCTCACAGCCGTCGTCGCAGCTCACCGCCCCCGCGATATACAGGAAGTGCTCGAAGAACTTCACGCCGATATCGACGAACACATGGTTTGCGAACGCGAGCTCGAGCGCGATGCGCATCAGGTCGAGCGCATAAGCCGCCATCCACGCGGTGCCGTCCGCCTGGTCGAGGTGCCCGCCTGTTGGCAGCGGCGACGAACGGTCGAAGATGCCGACGTTGTCGAGCCCGAGGAAGCCGCCCTGGAAGATGTTGCGGCCGTCTGCGTCCTTGCGGTTCACCCACCACGAGAAGTTCAGCAGCAGCTTGTGGAAGATGAGTTCGAGAAAATCCCGGTCTGCCTTGCCGGTGATTGCGCGATCGATCTCATACACGCGCCACGCCGCCCACGCGTGCACGGGCGGATTCGCGTCGCCGAAGGCCCATTCGTAGGCGGGCAACTGGCCGTTCGGATGCTGATAGCGGTCCTTCACGAGCAGCAGCATCTGTTTCTTTGCAAACATCGGATCGACCAGCGCGAACGCGACCGCCTGAAACGCGAGGTCCCACGACGCATACCACGGGTACTCCCATTTGTCCGGCATCGAGAGAATGTCCGCGTTGCACAGATGCCGCCAGTCTGCGTTGCGCCCGCGCTGGCGCGCCGCGGGCGGTGGCGGCTGCAGCGGGTCGCCTTCCATCCAGCGGTTCACGTCGTACTGGTAGTACTGCTTCGACCACAGCATGCCCGCCAGCGCCTGGCGCTGCACGAGCCTCGCGTCGGCGCTCTCGATGTCGCGCTGCAACGCGTCGTAGAACGCGTCCGCTTCGGTGATGCGCTGCGCGAACAGGCTGTCGATGTCGAGCGCCACGTCGTCCTTCGGCGAGGACAGCGGACGCCAGCGGAACGTGACGACCGCGCGGCCGTGCGCCGCGATCTCGAGATGCACGCGCGCGGCCGCCTTCGTGCCCGCGTCACGCCGGATCGCGTCGTGGTTGCCGTGCACGACATAGTCGTCGAAGCCGTCCTTGAATGGACCGGCGCCGTCCATGCCGAAGAGACGCTTCACATTGGTCTCGTTCTCGCAAAACAGCCATTCGACGCGCTCGCCTCCTTTTGCGGCAGCCGTCACGACGAGCGGTTCGTGCGTGCCACAGTGCGCGACGACGTGTTCGCCCCCCGCCGACGAAACCAGCGCGAGCGACGGCTTGCCCGTGGCCTTCCACGACCACGTATTGCGCGCCCAGATCTGCGGCAACACGTCGATCGACGCGTGTTGCCCGGCGCGGTTCTCGACGGTCACGCGCATGACGATGTCTTCCGGCGTGTGCTTCGCGTATTCGATCTGCACATCGAAATAACGCTCGTCGTCGAATGCGCCCGTGTCGAGGATTTCATATTCGGGCAGGCCAACGCCGCGCCGCGCGTTTTCGTCGATCAGGTCCTGGTAGGGAAACGCGGCTTGCGGATACTTGTAGAGCATGCGCATATACGAATGCGTCGGCGTGCTGTCGAGGTAGAAGTACAGTTCCTTCACGTCCTCGCCATGATTGCCTTCCTGATTCGTGAGGCCGAACAGACGTTCCTTCAAAATCGGGTCGAGGCCGTTCCACAGCGCGAGCGAACAACACCAGTCCAGCCGCTCGTCGGCGAAACCGGCCAGACCGTCTTCGCCCCAGCGATAGGCGCGCATGCGCGCGTGGTCGTGCGGGAAGTAGTCCCACGCGGTGCCATGCTCGCTATAGTCCTCGCGCACCGTGCCCCATTGGCGCTCGCTGAGGTACGGTCCCCAGCGCTGCCAGCGGGCGTAATCGGCCGAGTACAGGCGTTGGCCTTCGACCGTGTGGATGAGGCCGGCGGCGCGCTGCAGCATGGGCATCTCCTTGAATTGGGGCCGCCGAGGTGGGGCGCGAGCGGCGAACGCCGCGAGTCTCCCATGCTAGCGCGGTTTGCCCGTCGGGCGCGCGCGCCGCGCCGCGGGTGCGGGCTAGCCGGCGTCGCCAAGCCGCTTGAGAACGCGCAGCAATTCGCCGAGCGACCATGCCTGGAACGGTGCGCCGCCGGGCGGGTGCGGAGCGTCGCCATCGGCGACCTCGGAAACATGGTCGAGCCCGGCCCGGTCGAGATGCGCGAGCAGCGGCACGACGAACCGCTCGCGAGCAAGCGCGCGCTGCGCCGCGTGATCGCCGTTCACGTGCAGCCAGGCGTCCACGAAGGGGCCGAGCAACCAGGGCCAGACAGTGCCCTGATGATAGGCGCCGTCGCGCTCCAGCACGCCGCCACGGTACTGCCCACGATACGCGCGGTCCGACGGTGCGAGTGTGCGCAGCCCCATCGGCGTGAGCAGATTGGCCTCGACCTGCGCGACGACCGGGCGCGCCGCATCGCCTTCGAGCAGCGCGAACGGCAGACCGCCTGCTGCGAAGATCTGGTTCGGCCGAATCGAGCGATCGGCCGTGCCCTCCACATGATCGACGTCGACCACGTCGAAGAGCGCGCCCGTCGACGGATCGACAAAGCGCCCGGCAAACGAGGCGCTGGCGCGCGCTTCGAGTTCGCGCCAGCGCGTATCCCATGCCGCGGCAATGCGCAGCGCATTGATCCACAGCGCCTGAATTTCGACCGGCTTGCCAATGCGCGGCGTGACCACCCAGTCACCCGCCTTCGCATCCATCCAGGTGAGCTGCACGCCCGGCACGCCCGCTCGCAGCAGCGCGTCGCGCGGATCGGCTGCGATCCCGTAGCGCGTGCCGCGCGCATAGCCTTCGAGGATGGCGTCGACGGCGCTTTGCAGCGCATGCCGCGCTCCGCGCGGCACGTTCGCCGCGGCGAAGTAGTCGTGCACCGCCACGACGAACCACAGCGATGCATCGACGGAGTTGTATTCGGGCTCGCCGCCCGCGTCGGGGAAGCGATTCGGCAGCATGCCCTCTGAAACGGCCGCCGCCCATTCGAGCAGGATCGTGCCGGCCTCCTCATAGCGCCCGTTCGCGAGCAGCAGGCCACGCATGGCGATGAACGTATCGCGGCCCCAGTCGGTGAACCACGGATAGCCCGCGACGATCGTGCGGCCGTCGCCGCGCGCGACGACATAGGCGCTCGCTGAATGCTGCAGGCGCGAGCCGGGCGACGCCCGGCGCACCTCTTCGAAGCCGGCGAGCCGTTGCGCGCGGCTCATCGCGCTTTCTCGGCTGTCGAACGAGGCATCGGGTGCGCCCGGCGATGATTGCGCGCGCAACAACATGACAGCGTCTGCCTTGCGCAGATCGAACGTGAACACGCCTGGCGTCGCGAGATCCTCGATGCAGTCGAGGCCGCGCTCGCGTTCGCGCGTATAGCAGAAGTTGCGGTACCAGTCCGGCGCGTGCGCATAGCCGCCGTTCGCGTGCGCGACGATGGCGGGCAGATCGCGGTACGGTTGCCAGCGCACGTGCTCGCCGTCGATCCGGGCGTTGAAATCGAATGCCGCGTTCTCGTGATGCAGCCCGTGATAGTCGCGGCCCGAAATCAACGGGCGGACTTTCAGCACGGCATCGCCAGTCCCGGACGACACGTCGAGCCGCCAGCGCAGCACGGTCTCGCGGCTCGCCTTGGCCACGAACACTTCTGCCGTGAGCTCGGCGCCGCCTTCCAGCCGGTAGCGCCACGTGGGCCACGGCGATGTGTCGAAGCTTGCGATGCGCTCCGAGGTATCGGGATAGAGCAGGTCTGGTGCGTAGCGCTGCATCGTCAGCGCAGTCTTGCGCTCCCCGTCCTCGAGCCAGGCTTCGATGCCGTTGACGAGCGCCACGCGGTTCGTAGGCGGCTGCGCAGCCGTGAGCAGCAGCGCATGATAGCGGCGCGTGCGCGCGGTGCCGACCGTGCCGGACGCGAATCCGCCGGCGCCGTCCGCTTCGAGCCATTCGTCGTCGAGGCGCTGCGCATCGATGGGGCTGTCAAGACGCGTCATCGGTTGTCCTGCTCTCGTGGATCACCTGCGCAAAGATACTACCAACTGGGTCGGGCACGGCACACCGCCGGCGCGCCAGATCGTGACCGACACCGCGGGCGTGCCGGGCCGCACGCAGCCGCCGTGCCAGTTTCCCGCCTGGCCCAGCTATAACGGCGCGAGCGGCGTGAACAGCGCGAAGTCGTTTACGTGCGTGCAGGGTTAGCGCAGGTCAGGCCGCCCGTGCCGCTGCCGATAATGGATCTGCGCGGGCACCTGAATGGACTCGGGCGAGCCTTCGCCTTCGAGCAGCGAGAATACGCAACGCAGGCTATGTTGCGCAAGTTGCGCGCTGTCCTGCACGATGGCGTCGATGCGAAGCGGCAGGCAGTCGAGCAGTTGATGATCGTCGAAGGTCATCACGCGGCCCGGCGCCTGGGCCAGTTGATGCGCTTCGTTCACGAATTCGAGCAATCCTTCGAGCAACGTGATCGAACCGGCGAACAGCGCCTCGGGATAACGCCCATGCGCCTCGAACCAGGCCTTCATCAGCGCATAGCCCGACTCCCTCTGGTAGTCGCGCTGAAACACCCAGTCGGCCTGCTCCGCAATGCCATGCCGCTCGAGCGCGAGCCGATAGCCCGCCAGGCGGTCGCGGCTCGGCGAGAGTTCCGGCTGGCCGCCGAAGAACACCACTTCCCGCGCGCCTTGCCCGATCGTCTCGCCCACCAAAGCGGCCACCGTTTCGGCGGCGTCGGTAATCACATAGGGAATCGCGCTCGCCGCCACGCGGCGGTCGGCGAACACGATCGGCAGACGCTTGACCCACTTGTCGTAGCGCGGCGCATCGGCGGTGCACGGCACGACCACCACGCCGTCCACCTGCTGCGCGACCAGACGCGCGATGCCCTCGGTCTCACGCACCGGATCTTCGTCGCTCGTCACGATCACGAGCTGATAGCGGTAGCGCTCGCGGCATTGCCATTCCATGGCCTGGGCAAGCGCGGCGTGCGCCGAGTTGGTCAGATCGGGTATCACGAGGCCGATCGTGTTGCTGCGCCGCGAGCGTAGCGCGCGCGCCGATTGCGACGGCGTGAAATGATGGTCCCTCGCCACCTGCAGCACGCGCTCGACCGTCGCCGCCGATATGCGGTAACGCTCGGCATTGCCGTTGAGCACCATGCTGGCCGTGGTGCGCGAAACCTCCGCGAGGCGAGCAATGTCGTCGATAGTCAGACGCTCGAACTGGGACACGCGGCGTTCCTGCTGGATGTAGGTTGGGGATCGGATGAACGCGGGGGCGAAGCGCCGGCGACGCGGCGGCGAGCGAGGGCAAGCCCCAAAACGAAGCGCCCCGTATGGCACGGGGCGCGCAGTCGCTCTCAAGCGCGCGCGTACGCGAAGACCTTCGCGTCCGATGGTACTACGCTCGCGCGCGCCTGAAAACGGGCTTACTGCTTGTACAGGTTCAGCGGCACCGGGATGAACTTGTCGACCGGCTGGCCGTCGACCACCTTCTTCGCGGCCTGCACGCCATACTGGCCGATCAGTTCGGGCTGCTGCTGCACGGTCGCGGCCATCTGGCCGGCCTTGACCGCGGCGATCGCATCGTCGGTGGCGTCGAAGCCGACCACGGCCACGTTCTTCAGGCCCGCAGCCTGCAGCGCCTTCACCGCGCCCAGCGCCATTTCGTCGTTCTGCGCGAACACGCCCTGAATGTCCTTGTTGCTCTGGATGATGTTTTCCATCACCGAAAGACCCTTGGCGCGATCGAAGTCGGCCGGCTGCTTCGTGACGATCTTCACGCCGCCTTTTGCCGCGATTTCGTCGTCGAAGCCGGCGCCGCGCTCGTTGGCAGCCGACGAACCCGGAATGCCCTGCAGCTCGACGACGTTGCCCTTGCCGCCCAGCTTGTCGGCAAGGAAAGCGGCGGCCATCTTGCCGCCTGCCTTGTTGTCCGAAGCGATATGCGAGCTGACTTCCGCGCCGTTCACGCTGCGGTCGAGCGAAATCACCTTGATGCCCTTGCTCGTCGCTTCCTTCACGACGTTGGCCACCGCTGAAGAATCGGTCGGGTTGATGAGGATGACGTTGACCTTCTTTTCGATCAGGTCTTCCACGCTCGCCTGCTGCTTCGCCGGATCGTTCTGCGCGTCGACGGTGATGAGCGTCACGCCGTCCTTCCTGGCCTCGTCTTCGGCGCCCTTCTTGAGCGAGACGAAGAACGGATTGTTGAGCGTCGAGATCGACAGGCCGACCGTGACCGCGCCGCCCGAAGCCGGCGCCGCAGCCGCTGCGCCGCTCGCGCCGGCGTCCGCCGTGCTGCCCGGACCTTCCTTCGAGCAGGCCGAGAGGCCCAGCACGAGCGAACCGGCGACGAGCGCCGCAAAGAGTTTCGGGATCGACGGCGAGTTGTGCTGATGCATTGTCTTCCTCCTCGTTATATGTGGAGTGTGTGGAGATAAAAACTCAGGATGACTATGGATGTGAAACTGCCGCGCCACGCGAATGAAACGTGGTGCGGCCCGGGTATTACGACGACTTCTTGTTGCCGCGGTCGATCAGCACGGCGAGCAGGATCACAATGCCCTTGATGACCTGCTGATAGAACGACGACACGTCGAGCAGGTTCAGGCCGTTGTTGAGCACGCCGATCAGGAGCGCGCCCACGAGCGTGCCGAAGATCCAGCCGCGGCCGCCCGTGAGGCTCGTGCCGCCGAGCACGACCGCCGCGATGGCGTCGAGCTCGTAGCCCGTGCCCGCGGTCGGCTGCGCGGAGTTCAGCCGCGAGGTCAGCACCACACCGGCGAGCGCCGACATGACGCCCGCGATCGTGTATACCCACAGCTGGATGCGATCGACCTTCACGCCGGAAAGCTTCGCCGATTCGGCATTGCCGCCCGTTGCGTAGATATGGCGGCCGAACACGGTCTTGCGCAGCAGAACCCAGAACACGCCGAACATCACGAGCATGAGCACGACGGGAATCGGCACGAGGCGCGCGACATAGCCGCCGCCGAGCAGCGAGAAAAAGTCGCTGTTGAAGCTGCTGATCGGGCTGCCATTCGACACGACGAGCGCGAGGCCGCGCAGCACCGTCATCGAACCAAGCGTGGCGATGAACGGCGCGACCTTGCCCTTGCTGATCACGAGACCGTTGGCGAAGCCCATCAAGCCGCCGGCCAGGAGGCCGGCGAACGTCGCGACGACGGCGGGCGTGCCCGCGCTCAGCAGCGTCGCGATGATCACCGACGACAGCGCGAGCACGGAGCCCGCCGAGAGATCGATGCCGCCGAGCAGAATCACGAGCGTCATGCCGAACGCGATCAGCGCGTTGATCGACGCCTGACGCATCACGTTGAGCAGGTTGTCGAGCGTGAGGAAATCGCGGCTCACGATCGAGAGCGCCACGGAAATGATCAGCAGCGCCACGAAGGGTCCGAGCTTTTGCAGCGTCGCCCGGCTGCCGGGGGTGAGGGTCACTTGCGACATGTCATGTCTCGCTAGTTTTCAGTGAATGAGTCAGCGCCTTCGCTCAGGCCGCGACAGCTTGCGTAGCCGGGCCGCCGGCTGCTGCCGTCATGATCCGTTCCTGGGTGGCCGTGCGGGCTTCGAAGATGCCGTTCTGGCGTCCCTGATGCATGACGAGAATACGGTCGCTCATGGCCAGCACTTCGGGCAGCTCGGACGACACCATCACGATGGCGACGCCCTGCTCCGCGAGCTGATTGATGATCGTGTAGATCTCGGCCTTGCCGCCCACGTCCACGCCGCGCGTGGGCTCGTCGAGCAGCAGCACCTTCGGCGGCTGCGCCAGCCACTTCGCGAACACGACCTTCTGCTGATTGCCGCCCGAGAGGGCCTTGACGTCCAGTTCGGCGTCGCGCGTACGCACACGCAACTGCTTGATGAGACCGTCGACAGCGCTGCGCTCCGCGCGCTCGTTGACGAAGCCGAGGGTGGCGTACCGGTCCAGATGCACGAGCGTCGCGTTCTCGCGCACCGACATGCCGAGCACGAGCCCCTGGCGCTTGCGGTCTTCCGTGACGAAACCAACGCCCGCCGCAATCGCGCCAGACGCGTCGCGCGCCTCGAGCGGCTTGCCGTCGAGCATGACGGTGCCCGCAGTCTTGCGGTTCGCGCCGAACAGCGTGCGCAGAATCTCGCTGCGGCCCGCGCCCATGAGTCCGGCGATACCGAGCACCTCGCCCGCGCGCACGTCGAACGTAATGCCTTCGATATGGCCGTCGTCCGCAAGACCCGCCACGCTCATGCGTACGTCGCCCGGCGCATGGCTGCGTTTCGGGAAACGCTCGCCAATCTCGCGGCCCACCATCAGGCGCACGATCTCGTCGAAACCGGTCTCGCGAATCGCGCGCTCGCCGACGAAATGGCCGTCGCGCAGCACGCTGATCTTGTCGCACACGCGGAATATCTCTTCCATGCGGTGCGAAACGTAGACGATCGCCACCCCGCTCGCCTTGAGCGACTGCATGATCTCGAAGAGCGTTTCGATCTCGCGGTTCGTGAGCGCCGCGGTCGGCTCGTCCATCACAAGGACCTGCGCATTCAGCGACAGCGCCTTGGCGATTTCCACGAGTTGCTGCTGACCGATGGAGAGCAGCCCCGCCTCGGTCTGCGGATCGATACGCTGCGCACCGACCTTGTCGAGCCATTTGCGCGCCTCTTTGCGCATCGTCGCGATATCGACCATTCCGAAGCGGCTCGGCTCGCGGCCAAGGAAAAGATTCTCCATCACCGTCAACTGCGGGATGAGGTTCAATTCCTGGTGAATGATAGCAATGCCCGCGCGTTCGGCCTCGACGGTGCTGCGGATCTGCACCGGGCGCCCATCCACGAGGATCTCGCCTGCATCGGCTTGATACACGCCGCTCAGGATCTTCATGAGCGTCGATTTGCCTGCGCCGTTCTCGCCCATCAACGCGTGGATCTCGCCCGCCTCGATGCGGAAATCGACGCCTTCGAGCACCCGAACCGGACCGAACGCCTTGCCGATCCCCTGCATCATCACTTGCATCCTGGACCTCTCAGAAGATCACGCCCGAATGCAAAATCACATTCGCATAGGGGGTGCACTCGCCGGTGCGGATCACCGCCTTCGCCTCGCGGCAGCGGCGCTTGAATTCTTCGTGCGGCACGTTCTCCACGGCGATGTGCGCAGCGGCCATCTCGCGGCTGCGCGCCGCCACGGCCGCGTTGTGTCCCTGCGCCTCGCTCGCGAACACTGCGCGCTCGGCCTTGAAATCGGCGAGCACGCTGTCGAGCACGGCGAAGAAGTCGGGCACGCCCAGCGCGAGCGAAACGTCGATGCATTCCACGCCGTCGGGGACCGGTAGCCCGCAGTCGGCGATCACGAGGCTGTCCGTGTGGCCCATGCGGGCCAGCACACGTGCGATGTCGCGATTCAGATGTCCGTGTTTTTTCACTGCGAATTCCGGGCTTGTGCGTTCAGGAAGGCTTCGAGCTCGGCGAGCGTGGGCATGCCGCCCTGCGCGCCGGCGCGCGTCACCGAAAGCGCGGCCGCCGCGTTCGCGCGCCGCACGGCCTTGCCGATGCCGAGATGCCAGAACGCCGCGAGCGCGCCGTTGAACGTGTCGCCGGCGCCGGTCGTATCGACGGCTTCGACGGCGAATCCCGGCTCATGCACGAGCGCGCCATTGGCGCCGGCGTCGGGGTTCGCGTAATACGCGCCGTCTTTACCGTGGGTCATGGCAATACGCGGGCCATGCACGGGCGCGCGCGCGATGACCTCGGCCCACGCGCCTTCCGGCGTTTGCAGCGCGGTCGCGAGCTCATGCTCGTTTGGCGTGAGCAGCGTGGTCAGCTCGAGCAGCTCGCCGCTCAGTTCGATTGCGGGCGCGGGATTGAGAAAGAATGGCTTGCCGTGTTCGCGGGCGCGCCGCGCGGCGTGCAGCACCGTTGCATAGGGCACTTCGAGTTGTGCGAGCACGACGTCGGCCTGTGCGATCGCGGCACTCGCACGGTCGATGTCCTCGGGCGAAAGCGCGTGGTTCGCGCCTGGCACGACGATGATCGCGTTATCGCCGCCCGAGAGCGTGATTGACGCGATGCCGGTCGCCTCGCGCGCCGTGCTCACATGGGCGATATCGACGCCTTCGCGCGCCAGCGTCGCTTTCATTTCGGCACCGAACGCATCGGCGCCGACGCGGCCGATCATCGTCACCTCGGCGCCAAGGCGCGCCGCTGCGACCGCTTGGTTCGCGCCCTTGCCGCCCGGATGCGTCGAGAAATGCGTGCCGAACAGCGTCTCGCCGAGCCGGGGAAACGTGTCGGTCGCGACGACCATGTCCATGTTGATGCTACCCACCACCACTACGCGCGCCATTGCACTCCCTTTCCACGGCTTGCCGCATCTGCGGTTTTTTGCCGTGCTAAAACGTGATCAGCTTGGGAGCGCAGTTATACCAGAGTCCCCACGCGAGTGAAATAGACCCAGGGTATAACCGGATGCGCAGGTCGCTATGTCCCCGGTTCTCGACGGCCCGTAGAAGCGGGACAACGTCGTGCCATGCGAAGCGCTATGCTGTCGAATCCAGATCAGGAACAGCAAGGAGATGACGCAGCATGAAGAAAACGGTGACGGTGGCGGGCGTGATCGGCACGGGGTTGATGGGCGTCGGCATCGCGACGCAATGTGCACTGCACGGCCTGCGCACGATCGTGCATGACGTCGATCCCGCACGGCTCGAGAGCGTGCCCGTGAAGGCCCGGGCCGTGCTCGACGAATTGATCGACGCGGGCCGCATCGATGCGGCCACACGTGCCGCCGCGCTTGCGCGCATCGAAACGAGCGCAACACTCGAAGCCATGGCCGAAGCCCAGTTCGTCTTCGAGGCCGTACCCGAAGTGCTCGATCTCAAGCACCGGCTCTATGCGCAAATCGGCGCGGTGCTGGCCCCCGATGCGATTCTCGCAAGCAACACGAGCGGCTTCGAGCCGGATCTGCTGGCGGGGCCGCTAGCCGCGCCTGAGCGCTTCTTGATCGCGCATTTCTGGAATCCGCCGCACATGATCCCGCTCGTCGAAGTCGTGCCGGGGCGCGCCACCACGCCCGACGTCACCGCGCGAACCGAGACGCTCATGCGCGCGATCGGCATGGAACCCGTGGTGCTCGCGAAGGCGATCCCCGGCTTCGTCGGCAACCGGCTGCAATTCGCGGTGCTGCGCGAGGCGCTCAATATCGTGCGTTCGGGCGCAGCGAGTCCCGAGGTGGTGGATCGCGTCATGAAGGCGTCGCTCGGCCGCCGGTGGGGCATCGTCGGCCCATTCGAGAGCGCGGACATGGGCGGCCTCGACACCTTCGTCGACATCGCCTCGCATCTCATGCCCGAACTCGCGAAGGACGAAGAGGTGATCGATTTGTTGCGCGCGCAAGTACAAGCAGGCCGCGTGGGTGTGCGCAGCGGCGCGGGTTTTTACGACTGGGACGAAGCGCATGTCGCGCGCGTGAAGGCCGCGCGCAAAAAGCTCATCGCGCTCGGGTGACTGCACGGACTTGCGGCATCAAACGTCGATGCCCAGCGCGACGATGCGCCGGTACAGCGTCGCGCGCGCCATGCCGATCTGCGCGGCGGCTTTCGTCACCTGCCCGCCCGCTGCGCGCAACGCGTCGGTCAGGAAGCGGCGTTCGTAATCGCGCATGGCTTCGCCGTACTGCTGATACTGCTGCGCGCCGCTCTCGTCCGGCGTGTCGCGCGGATCGCCCCCTTCATCGTCCCGGCGCTGCCCGCGCCCATCGCCAATAAAGCGCGCGAGCGAGCGCGCATCGATGCGCTCGCTATCCGATAGCAGCACCGCGCGCTCGAGCGTATTGCGCAACTCGCGCACATTGCCCGGCCAGGTGTACGCACACAGCACCGCAAGCGCATCCTTGTCGAGTTCGAGATGCCCCGCGCCGCTCTCCACCGCGAGCTTGTCGAGAATCGCATACGCCATCGCCTCGATGTCCGCCAGGCGCTCGCGCAGCGGCGGCACACGAATCATCAGTACGTTGAGCCGATAGTAGAGGTCCGCGCGAAACCGGCCCTGCGCCACGAGCGCGGGCAGATCCGCCGCGGTCGCCGCGATGATGCGCACGTCGGTGTGCACGATGCGATTCGAGCCGAGCGGCTCGAACTCCTGCTCCTGCAAAACCCGCAGCAATTTGCCCTGCAGCGCGAGCGGCATGTCGCCGATCTCGTCGAGAAATAGCGTGCCGCCCTGGGCCAGCTCGAACTTGCCGATGCGCCCCTTGCGCTCCGCGCCCGTGTAGGCGCCCGCCTCCGCGCCGAAGAACTCCAGTTCCAGCAGCGTGTCGGGAATCGCGGCGACGTTCACCGTCACGAGCGGTGCGTCCGCGCGTCCGGACGCGCCGTGTATGGCGTGCGCAAGCAGTTCCTTGCCCGTGCCCGTTTCGCCGAGCAACAGCACCGGCGACGCGAGACGCGCAGCCCGGCGCGCCTGGCGCTTCACTTCGAGGCTTGCGGCGCTCGTTCCGATCAGGCTAGAAAAGCTGTACTTCGCGCGACGCACCTGCGCGAGCGACTGGCGCGTGCTGATCAGTTCGGCTCGCAGCCGCGCGTACTGGCTGAATAGCGGCGACAGTCCCCTGAGTTCGTTGAACAGCACAAAGCCGACTGCACCGATCGTTTCGCCGTTGTCGTCCTTGATCGGCAAACGCGTGACGACGATCGGATCGCGATCGGTCTCGAGAATGTCGAGCAAGATGGGCTCGCCCCCCTTCACGACGTCGCGCATCATGCTGTTCGGAATGACGGCTTCGCAATCGAGACCGATCGCCGCTGCAGGGTCGTTAAAGCCGAAGCGCGCCGCGTAATCCCGGTTGATCCATACCACGCGCGCGTTGCGATCGACGATCACGGTGCCTTCACTGAACTTGTCGAGCGATTGAAAGAGCGATTGCATCGCCAGCTTGCGCACGTGGTCGTAGTCGGCCAGCAGCGCGGTCGTTTCGATTTCCATTGGGTGCTTTTATCGGTTGCTTTTCTTGGGTCGCGGCCCTGACGTGGCTTGTCACGGTCACCGGATTCCCAGTTTCGGGACGCATTATCTCAGAAATGAGATTGCACCATGTCCCCGGCAATTTCCCGGATTTACGCATGGTCCCGCTCGCCACGGCGCGCCTTTTCGCCTTAGTCGTCCCAGTTTTGAGACTCGCTGCCGCCGCAACCACCCGAGCGCACCCACGTGTCCCATGCCGCCCCCAAGGCCGCCCGTTTGCGCGCCGCTTCGCTCAAGGCTCTGCGCCCGCTGGCACATATCGTGCTCTATTGCGCGGTCGCGCCGGCTTCGGCGCGTGCAAACAACAAACAGACCTGCACGAATAACCCACTGGAGACAAGATGTCCTTTGTGATTGTGATCGCCGCTTTGGCGTTCCTGATGTTCGTAGCCTACCGCGGCTACAGCGTCATTCTCTTTGCGCCCATCGCCGCGCTGGGCGCCGTGCTGCTGATCGATCCCACCGCCGTCGCCCCCGTGTTTTCCGGCATCTTCATGGAAAAGATGGTCGGCTTCGTCAAGCTCTACTTCCCCGTGTTCCTGCTCGGCGCGGTGTTCGGCAAGGTCATCGAACTATCCGGCTTCTCCGAGGCGATCGTGGCCGCCGCGATCCGCTACATTGGCCGCTCGCGCGCCAATGCCGTGATCGTCGCAGTGTGCGCGCTGCTCACGTATGGCGGCGTCTCGCTGTTCGTCGTGGTGTTCGCGGTGTATCCGTTCGCCGCCGAACTCTATCGCCAGAGCAACATTCCCAAGCGCCTCATGCCCGGCGCGATCGCGCTCGGCGCATTCACGTTCACGATGGATTCGCTGCCCGGTACGCCGCAGATCCAGAACATCATCCCCACGACGTTCTTCAAGACTACCGCGTGGGCCGCGCCCTGGCTCGGCGTGATCGGCTCGATCTTCATCATCGTGGTCGGTCTCACGTACCTCGAATGGCGCCGCCGCAGCGCCATGGCGAAGGGCGAAGGCTATGGCACGTCGCTCGTGAACGAACCGGAGCGCGTCGAGACCGGCAACCTGCCGCATCCGGCGCTGGCCATCGCGCCGCTCGTGCTCGTTGGCGTCGCCAACTTCCTGCTGACGAAGTGGATACCGCAGTGGTACGGCGAAAGCTTCACCGTTGCGCCGGACGTGCTGCCCGGCATTCATGCGCCGGTGACGGTCGCCGTGAAAAGCGTCGTGGCCATCTGGGCCGTGCAGGGCGCACTGCTGGCCGGCATTCTGCTCGTCGTCGCGACGGCGTTCGGCCGCGTGAAGGAACGCTTCGCGACCGGCACGAAGACCGCAGTGGGCGGCGCGCTGCTCGCCACACTCAATACGGCATCCGAGTACGGCTTCGGCGGCGTGATCTCGGCGCTGCCCGGCTTCCTCGTGATCGGCAATGCGCTCAAGGCCATTCCGAATCCGCTCGTGAATGCGGCCGTTTCGGTTTCGGCGCTCGCGGGTATCACGGGTTCCGCGTCGGGCGGCATGAGCATTGCGCTCGCCGCCATGTCGGACACCTTCATCAAGACCGCGCAGACCATGCATATTCCGATGGACGTGCTCCACCGCGTGGTGGCGATGGCGAGCGGCGGCATGGATACGCTGCCGCACAACGGCGCGGTCATCACGCTGCTCGCGGTCACGGGTCTCACGCACCGGGAGTCGTATCGCGACATTTTCGCGGTGACTATCATCAAAACGCTCGCGGTCTTCTTCGTCATCGCCGTGTTCTACCTGACCGGTATCGTCTAACCCGCATTCGCCCCAGGCCCCAACTCATGCATCTCCCCAACACGCTCTCCCTCGCCGGAAAAACCGCCGTCGTCACCGGTTCGACCAGCGGCATCGGTCTCGGCATTGCGACGGCGCTGGCTCGCGCAGGCGCCAATATCGTCCTGAACGGTTTTGGCGATCCGGCGGCCGCGCTCGCGCAAATCGAAGCGGCCGGCGTGCGCGCCGTGCATCACAACGCGGACATGAGCCGTCCTGCCGAGATCGAAGCCCTCGTGGCTTTCGCGGCAAGCACGTTCGGCGGGCTCGATATTCTCGTCAACAATGCGGGTATTCAGTATGTCGAAACGATCGAGAACTTCCCGGTGGAGCGCTGGGACCAGATTATCGCGATCAATCTGAGCGCGACCTTTCACGCGACGCGCGCGGCGCTTCCCATCATGCGCGCAGCGGGTTGGGGACGCGTGATCAATATTGCTTCGGTACACGGGCTCGTGGGCTCGGTCGGCAAATCGGCCTATGTCGCGGCCAAGCATGGCGTGATCGGGCTCACCAAGGTCGCCGCACTGGAAACCGCGCGCAGCGGCGTGACCGTCAATGCGATCTGTCCAGGCTGGGTGCTCACGCCGCTCGTGCAGAAGCAGATCGACGATCTGGCCCGCCGCGAGGCAATGTCCGTCGAAGACGCCACGCTGAAACTGCTCGGCGAAAAGCAACCGTCGGCAAGCTTTGCGACGGTCGAGCAAATTGGCGGCGTGGCGGCGTTTCTGTGCTCGGCGGCAGCAAACGAGATGCGCGGCGCCGAGCTCAAGGTGGACGGAGGCTGGCTCGCGCAGTAAGCGTGGCGGCGGCGTGCGAGCGACGTGTGTTGGTGTGTCGTCGATCCAACGCGTCAATCGCGCGCCTTTCGGGTCGTGGCGCAACGAGTCGATACGATGCGGGCGCATCGATTCGTTAGCTATTGCTTCGCCCCTTCTCGCCAGCCGCCCCTTCTGCGATCAACGGCCAGACCAGATGTTCGAACTGGTCCGGCGCGACGGGCGCGGAGTACAAATAGCCCTGCGCGAAATCACAGCCCATCGATTTGAGAAAATCCCGTTGCTCCACCGTTTCCACGCCCTCGGCAATAACCTGGATTCCCAGCTTGTGCGCGAGCACCACCATCGCCTCGCATAGCACCTGATTGTTTTCGTCCACGCTCAGGTTCTGGACGAATGAGCGATCGATTTTCAGGTAATCGATATCGAAGCGTTTGAGATAGGCCAGGGAGGAGTAACCCGTACCGAAGTCGTCGATCGAAATGCCAATGCCCGCAAGACGGAAATCGAGCAGCCTCTCGTCGATATGCGATTCAGCCTGCAGCAGCAGCCCCTCGGTAATTTCCACCACCACGCTCTGTCCCGGCATGCCCTCCCGGTTGAGATAGTCATGCCACCTCGCGCCGAGCGTGCTGTCCTGGCGGACCTGCACCGGCGACATGTTGACACTGATCTGGAACGACGGATCGTATTGCTCACGCCATAGCCGCGCTTGTTGCACGGCTTGCCGGAACACCCAGTCGCCAATCGGAATGATCAGTCCGGTATCTTCGGCCAGTGGAATGAACTCCAGCGGATTGACCATGCCCCGCTCGGGATGCAGCCAGCGTATCAACGCCTCCGCTTTGCGGACCTGGCCCGTTGCCAGGTCGACGACTGGCTGATACAGCAGCCGAAGCTGGTTGCGAGGAAGCGCCGCGCGCAGGTCGCTCGTCAGGCGCAAGCGCGTTTGCGCCTCCAGTTGCATGTCGGGCGTGAAGTAACTAAAGCGATTGCGACCGGCATTCTTGGCCGCATACATGGCCTGGTCGGCGTTCTTGAACAGCGCGTCGAGTTCGACGGTGTCGTCGGGGAAAACGGTGACGCCGATGCTGGCCGAAATGTAGACCTCGTCCGCGCCCAGTTTGAACGGCTCGGTCAGTTTGCGATTGATGCTGCGCACGGTCTGTTCGACCGTTTCCATGTCTCCCAGATCGGGCAGGATCACCGTGAACTCGTCGCCGCCCAGTCGCGCGACGGTGTCCAGATTGCGCACGCATGCGCTAATGCGGCGCCCCGCCTCGATCAGCAGCACGTCGCCGCGGTCGTGGCCCAGCGAGTCGTTCACTTCCTTGAAGCGATCGAGGTCGATCAGCATCAGGGCCACGCGCCTTTCCGAACGGCTCGCGAGCGCGGCCTCTTCGGTGAGACGATCGTGAAATAGCTGCCGGTTCGGAAGACCCGTCAGCGCATCGAAATTGGCCTGCTTCCAGATGGTGGCCTCGAACGCCATCCGGTCTGAGAGGTCGCGGCCCACGGCGAGCACGGAAGTGACATCGCCGGAGCGATCGATCTCGGGCGTGATGCGAATGTGAGTACATTGTTCCTGCCCGTCCTTTCCCGCCCACCGCAGTTCGAACTGCGCGCTCTTTCCTGTCGCGATGACTTCGGCGATCTTCCTTTCGTAGACCAGCGCATTCGCACCGCCGGGAAGCTCCGAAGGCCGTTTGCCGAGGGCGGTAGGGAGATCGCATCCCGCCGACGTGCAAAAAGCCGGATTGGCGAAAGTGCGGCGCAGTTCGCGGTCATATCGCGTAATCGTGTCGGGCGAATTCTCGATCAGCGTGCGCGCCTCCCGTTCGCGGGCGACGAGTTCCACCGTTCGGTCGACGACAGTCTGCTCGAGCGTCGCATTGATTTCGTTGATCTTCTGAATCTTCTGCCTGATTGCCGCGCGCATGCGCTCAAATCGCTGTGCCAGCCGGGCCAGTTCGTCCGGTCCGCCGGCCGGGCCCGCCCCTTCGGTGCCGTCGTCCTCGACAGCGCCGGCATCCTCGCCCGTGTCGTGCATCCGTCGCACGAGGTCGCGCAGCGGCGCCGAAATACTGTTCGAAATAAAGTAGGCCAAAAAAATGGAAAGCAGAAAGCCGGAAATGCCGACCACCACGATCTGGTTGCGTACGGCCTGTGCCTCCGCAGTGAGACTGCGTTCCGCAATCGTGCTGACCACGAACCAGCTCGTGTTGGGAATTCGTGCGTAGGCGGCAAGAAAACGCCCGCCGCGTTTTGCGGCGAAATTGACGAACCGGCTTGACTCGCCCGAAACGCGGTGGCGGGTGATATCTTCGATCAGGCCAGGTTCGGGCGTGGCGCCCGCGCGGGGCGACGACGCATTATTCGGGACGACGATGATCTTGTTGTCGCTCGCATCGAACACATAAATCTCGGTCCCGCTGCCTGTCGCGACGTCGTTGAAAATCGTCGAGAAGTATTCGGGGCGGACGACCAGAACCAGACTGCCGATCTTCGCGTTGTCGCTCTTGTTGTAGATGGCGCGCACCATGCCCAGATTCTGCTGGCCGACCCCGTCGTCGTAGCTGCCCCAGTAGGTGCGTTCCTGCGACTCTTGCGCGAGGCCGACGAGCGCCGTCACCCCCGTAGTCAACTGCGCAAATGCCTGCGTATCCAGAACCCGGTCTTTCTGGTCGAGCAAATATTTCTGATTGATGAAATCGACCGACCCATAATGCTCCAGCAGCAAACGCGTCATGTCCTCGCGCGCCTCGCTCTGCTCCCTGGCGCTGCCGCTTGCCGCTCTCGCCAGCGCGCCCTGTACCCGGTCCGAAAGCACGAGAAGGTTGCTTTCCGTCTCGATTTGCTGCATGCGCAGCCCGACATTTCTCGAAACCTGCCTCACGACTTCTTTCGAAAATATCTCCGCATTTTCCTTGATCGCCGCGACCGACTTCACATAGGAAATGCAGCCCGAAATGATAATGGGCAACAGCGCCAACAGAATGAAGGCGCCAATCAGTCGATAGCGAATCTCGACGCGTCGAAGCAAATCCTGGCAAAGGTAGTCGAAAGCGCGTCGCAGCAACGCGGAGATCGAATTCATTTGTAATGCATCTTCGCTTCAGTCTTGACCGAGATGTCCAGGCGCTCTGCAGCCTGCCTGGGCGTCATTTTCCTGAGCAGCACATCCTGCATCAATTTATGCACCAGCTCAATTGTGTTGGAAGGAAGCGACGAATAATAGGGGCTCGCCGTGACCGGATAACGGCTGAGCGCATTCGTGTAGTCGACGATCTCCACGTCGGTCACCACAGTGCCCATGCCTTGCTGAAACGGCGAAACGTTGTGGCGCTTCCTCTGAAGAATCGGAAATCCCTTGCCGGCGATGAATTCCAGAAAACGCGTGGCTGCGGCCTTGTTGGGCGTTTCGCAAACGGCAAAGCCCGTTTCGCTGCCGAGCACCGGCACGACGCGTTGGCCGCGCGCGTTCCATGGCGGCACGAACACGCCCACCGAGAAGTCGTTTCCACGCAGCATGAGACCGGCGGCCCAACTGCCCTGGAATGCCATTGCCACCTTGCCCTCTCTGAAAAGACGAATGCCCTCGTCGTATCCCGTCGTCATAAACGATGGCTGGGCGTAACCGCGCTCGGGAATCAATGCGATCCTGGCGAAGATATCGGCCACCTCCGGCGTGTCCAGGTTCAGCGTGCCGTCCGCCATCTTCTCTTTCCAGTGCGGTTCGCGCGCGACCACATTGTTGGCAAAGCCGGACGCGAACGGTCCGTTGCCGAGCATGTTCGGAAAGCCGCCGTACCACATCACCGGAATCATTCCCGCCTGCTTGAGCCTGGCGCATACCGCCAGGAATTCATCGAAATTGGTGGGCAGCGTATCGATACCGGCCTTGGCGAACATGGCGCGGTTGTAATAGATCATCGTCGTCGCCACGCCGCCCGAAATGCCGAACCCCTTGCCGTCGCGACTGGTCCAGTCGGCCTTGAGCGGATCCAGCATGTTCTTCCATGCGGAACTCTGGCGAACATCGGCGAGCACGCCCTGGTCGGCCAGCTCAGCGGCATAGGCGTTCGGATTGATGCTGACGAGGTCCGGCAGCGTGCCTGCCGCCACGCGCGGCTTGATGTTCTCCTCGACCGAGTTGCCGACCATGAACTGCACGTTCACGTGCAGATCGGGATTGAGTTTGTCGAACTCGGCGGCGATCTGGAGCATCTCCTCCGGCCAGTCCGGCGCCCAGATCAGTGCGGTGATGGTGGTCCGTGCCGGCGCGGCCTCGCTGCTCCGGGCGCCATTATGCTGATCGCAACCCAGGAGCAAGAGCATGCCGATCAAACCAGGCAGCAGCCAGGCTAACTTGATTCCGTGCACGTAACGCTCGCTTTCAGTTCGGGAGTGGCGGCCCCTGCGCAACGCAGGAGAGCCACATTGCATATCGGCCGAAACCGGGCGTCACTTGAGGGGGGACGCGTGAGCCGGGCACGCGAGAATCGCCGGGCGTCTGCGGACGAACTTTCATTCCCGTTCGCAAACGTTAGCGCGGGGATACGCTAATGTGGTGCAATGCCATCAGGTCTCTTTGCGCAGACCCGGAACGCGCGTACGCGTTTCGCACCTCACGGTGCGGCAAACTCGATGGCTCGCCGCCTTGCTACGCTCACGTTTCAGTCGAGCGACGGGCTGCATTCGCAGTCGAGCGCGGCGACACGCGCCGGCCGCTCCATGGCCGCAAGCCGCTGCAACGTCACCAGTCCGGACACCGCGAGCACGCAGCCGAGCATCAGGTCCGCGCGTATGCCAGCACGATCCACGATCGCGCCGCCTACCGACGAGCCAAGCGCAATCGCCACCTGGATCACGCTCACGAACATCGCCGAGCCCGCTTCGGCCTGATCGGCCGTGCCGCGCTGAATCCACACGGAAAAGCACAGCGGAATCGCGCCGAACGCCACGCCCCACATCAGCATCGCCGCGATTTCGCCAATGCGTGCGTGGTCGAGCAGAATCATTGCCGAGAGCGCGCACAGCAGCAGCGCCGTCATCGTCGCCACAGCCGACTTCAAGCGCGTGGCGACGAACGCCGAAGTCAACGCGTTCGAGAAAAAGCCAATCACGCCGAATGCGAGCAGCAGCAGCGTGATCGCGCCCATCGAAAAGTCCTGCTGAAGCAGCGGTGAAATGAACGTGTACGTTGAAAAATGCGCGCCGAACACGAGCGCCACCATCAGCATGCTCAATCGCACATGCGGGCGGCGCAGCAGCGTGGCGAAATCGGCAAGACGCAACGCGGCAGCAGAAGGCAGCGACGGCACCAGCAACGCCTGGGCAATCAGCGCGAGCGCGACGAGGCCGCCCGTCACGAGAAACGACATGCGCCACGACGCGAGCCCGGCGATAAACGTGCCGAGCGGCACGCCGATCACCGTCGCGCAGGTCACGCCGGTCAGGATGATCGCCGTGGCGCGCGCGGCGTCGCTCGTATGCACGAGGCGCCCCGCCGCTGCAGTCGCGAGCGTCCAGAAGCCGCCGAGCGCCGCGCCGAGCATCGCGCGGCCCACCAGCATGAGCGCGAAATGAGTCGAGAGTGCGGAGACGATATTCGATGCGAGCAGCATGGCCGTGAGCAACAGAAAGACCTTCCGCCGGTCCATGCGTCCCGCAAACATCATCAGGCCCGGCGCGAAGAACGCGGCCATCACACCCGGCGTGGTCACCATGAGGCCAGCGGTGCCCGCCGTCACGCCGAGATCGCGGGCAATCTCGGTCAGCAAACCGACCGGCAGGAACTCGGACGTCACGAACGCGAAGGCGCTGATCGCCACGGCAAAGACGGACAGCCACTGGCGCAGCGTCGTCTCTGCGAGCGGCGCGGGCGCGAGATTGGGAGAACGGTCGTTCATGTTTCGATGACTGTTTTGTGTGTGGCGAATAATAAAAGCCATTGTTCGGCAATGTCTCACCAAAAAATGGGGAAAATCGCCGTTTAAATGGCCAATCGGGGATGGCGTTTAAATTAACATTAAAAAAAGAAACGCGTGCGGCACGGCGATTAGCGGGGTCGACAAGAGGGTTATGAACGCAAAGCGATGTGACCCGCTGCGCGCCGCGCCAGCGGGGAAGAGACCATGTCATTTCAGCGCCGGAAAAATAGACGATATTTTTCCGGGGACAAAATGCGCCTCGATTTGATGCTTGTGCCTGGCGTCGGATGGCAGGCTGAGGGCGCCGGGAAGGCGCCCCGCGTGGCATTACCGGAAACCGGTACGTCGATTCACGCACGGCGCTTGCAAGCGCCTGAGTTCAGAAGCGCGTCTGCACACCCACGCGTGCGATGAACTGATTGGGACCGCTCGACGTGCCATCGGGATCGAGCACGCCGCTGATCAGCGCCTGGGCCCCCGCATTGGTACGCTGATACACGGTCTCCGCGTAGACGACGGTACGCTTGGACAGGAAGTGATCGACGATAGCCGTGATCTGATGAGCGTGATTGTTGTCGAGGTACGCGTTGCCCTTCATGTACATGTAGTCGGCGCCAATCGCCCAATCCGGCGCGAGCAGCCAGTTCGCGCCCACCTCGGCCTGAGCGATCGCGCCGCCGTTGTAGGTGTTGCGCACGGTCGTCACGAGCAGCGTCGCCATGACCTTGCCGAAGTCGTAGTGCGCGCCCACCCCCCAGTTGCGAATGCCGACATCGGGTTCGCCATCCTCAACGTATTTCGCCTCCGTATACGCCGCCGCCATGCCGAACGCACCATGGGTGTAATTCGCGCCGGCGCTGACGGTGTTGCCGCGTCCGAATGCGCCCGGAATCCCGCCAAAGCCGTACAAGCCGCCGAAGCTGAATCCGCCAAACTTCGGCGACTGATACTTCACCGAGTTCTCGACCGTGGCGCCGGCCATGCGGTCCCAGTCGAATTGCGGCGCAAAGGGCGGATTGCCCGGAATCGCGATCTTCGCGAACGGCCCCGCGCGAAAGTTGTAAAGGCCACCGACTTCCATCGCCGCGTCGTCGTGGCCGAAAAACAGCGAATCGGTCATGAAGTCGTACTGGTTGCCCATCGTCAGCCTGCCGTACCGGTCGCTGTCGAGGCCAATGTAGGCGTTGCGCCCGAAGATCCCTTGTCCCGATACGATGGCGCCGGTACCCATCGAGAACTGATCGACGAGGTCGAATACCGCGTGCAGGCCGCCGCCCAGATCTTCGCGGCCGCGAATACCAAGCAGGTTCGGCGTGAAAATGCCGTCGTCGAACTTCACGACCGAGTGGCCACCCTGGTTGCTGACGTAGGACACGCCCGCGTCGACCATGCCGTACAGCGTCACGCTGTCGCCAGCCGGGCCGCCTTGCGCATGCGCCTGGGCGCAAACCATGGCCGAAACCGCCGTGCACCACAGTGCGAGGCTCTTCATGTTGACGTCTCCTTTACCTTGATCTCTTTTCCGGCATTCGTTTTCTTACGGATACCTTATTAATTGAAATAGACTCCGAACTTCGGGAAAAGGTAACGGCGCCACGGCGCCGTTACCGCAACATCAATCGGATTGCAGTGCGGCGGGGATTGAGCGGCGCGCCAACGCGCGCGGTGCGGTTTCGATCAGGAACGTCGAAACGAAGACACCGCAGATCAGCCCGCCCAGCGCGAACTGCAGCGTGAACTGAATGCCGTCGTGCTGCGCGATATATCCGGCAATGGCCGGCGCAATGCCGCCGCCGAAAATCTCGCCGGCGCCCGAGGTCATGCCGATGGCCGAAGCGACGAGACCGGCCGGGGCCGCTTCCGTCGCAATCGGCCCGGTCAGAACGCCCAGCATGCCAAGCGCGAAAAACGACACAACGAACAGCACGGCAAAAAGCATCCATGGGTTCGCGCCGATACGGGCGAACCCATAGAGCGAAATCGCCGCGCCCGCGAAGGAAACGACCGAAGTCAGCCGGCGTCCCGCGAAGTCGGAGAGACTGGCAAGACCGAACTCGCCGAGAAAGCCGCCGAAGCCGATCGCCGAGACGACAAAACCCATTTGCGAGGTGTCGAGGTGCAGGTAGTCCACGAGATAGTTGGGCACCATCGCGCCGATCACGAAAATGCCAGCCATCGCGCAAAGCGTGGCCAGCATGGCGAGCACGACGTTGCGGCTGCCGAAGAGCGCGCTCCAGCGCGGGCCGCTCGTTGCGCGCGCAACGCTCGCGGGCGCCGGCTTGACTTGCGGCGCGTCGTGCAACATCGTCGCGATCAGCAGCGCCACGATGAGCCCCGGCACGGCGGATACCGCGAACACCCAGTGCCACGACGGCACGACGCGCAGCAGTTGCGTCGCGATGATCGGGGCGAGGCCGAGGCCCATCAGCGCGAACATGCTGAGCTGCAGCCCCTGGTTGCGCCCGCGGCGCGAGGGATGCGAAGCCTCGCCCACCGAGGCCACGCTCGCAGGCGTGAATGCGCCCTCCGCGACGCCCATGAGCGCCCGAATGAGCAGCAGGCTCGCGAAGCCGGTAGCGAAGCCCGAGAAGCTCGAAAGCAGCGAGAACATCACCATCGCCGCGATCATGATCTTGCGCCGGCCGATGCTGTCGGACAGGCGGCCCATGAGAATGGAGAACAGACCCCACGCGATGCTGAGTATGCCGATCAACTGGCCGAGCTGCTGGTAGCTCAGATTGAGGTCTTTCATCATGTGCGGAAAAAGCGGCGCGATCATCCAGCGATCGAGCCCGACCAGACCGAAGCCGATAGCGAGCAGGATGAGCGTCCTGCGTTCGTTTTTCAGATCGTGTGGTTCGTGCGGATTGTGTGCCTGGCCATGCCTTGTCACGTTTGTCTCCTTGATTATCCTGCTCGTTCGCATTACGAACGTTGCTTCGTTTATCGAACTTCGAGCCAGATCGTAGGAAACCTCGCCCGTTGGTGTCAATCAAAAAAGACCCTTGTTGTACACAATTTATCTTTACTTTCAGCTTACTTTTCCACGTTTACCCTGATTTTGGCGTTGGTTTGATTGATTTGGTCACATGTCTGTATACAATTTGTACACATCACGACGCTGCCTGCAGATTGCACCTGCGCCCCATTCACCCCCGTTTCCGACACGTCCATACGCATGAACGGCATCGACGACACCCCCACCAGCACGCGCGCCGGCTCCGCCGCTTCGCAGACGGTCAAAGCCCAGCTCGGGCTGCGAGAACTGATACTCGGCGGCGAACTCGCGCCCGGCGAGCGCATTTCCGAACTGGGCGTGGTCGAGCGCCTTGGCGTGTCGCGCACGCCGGTGCGCGCGGCACTCATGCGTCTGCAAGAAGAAGGACTGCTCGAACCGATTCCGAGCGGCGGCTACGCCGTGCGCTCGTTTTCGGAAAACGAAATACGCGACTCGATCGAACTGCGCGGCACGCTCGAAGGGCTGGCCGCACGCCTTGCCGCCGAACGCGGCATCACCCATTCGATGTTCCGCGACCTGCACGGTTGCATCGATGAGATCGACGAACTGCTCGTAGGCGAACTGAGCGAGGAAACCTTCTCGCGCTATGTCGAAGCCAATGGCCGTTTTCACCGCCTGCTCGCCGTTGCTTCGGATAGCGAAGTGGTTGCACGGCAGATCGAAAAAGTCGCGACACTGCCATTCGCCTCGGCAAGCGCATTCGTGGTCGTGCAGTCGCTCGACCCGCGTGCGCGCGAAACGCTGATCGTGGCGCAAGCCCAGCATCGCGCGGTGCTCGAAGCGATCGAAAGCCGCGAAGGCGCGCGTGCCGAAGCGCTGATGCGCGAGCACTCGCATATCGCCCATCAGAACCTCAAGCGCGTGCTCGACAACCAGCGCGCGATGACGAGGCTGATTGGCGGCAACCTCATTCGCCGCAATCCGCGTTAGCGATGCGCGGCGCCCCGGCTTGATCTGAACGGCGGCACGCGTGCCGCCCCTCACCCTGAACGAAGGCGCAACGAAGCGCCCTGGAGGAGATGTATGTTCCTGAAGAATGCATGGTATGTCGCGTGCACCCCCGATGAAATCGACGGCAAGCCGCTTGGCCGGCAAATCTGCGGCGAGCGCATGGTGTTCTGGCGCACGGCCGATGGCGGCGTCGCTGCGCTCGAAGACTTCTGTCCGCATCGCGGCGCGCCGCTTTCGCTCGGCACCGTGCGCGAGGGGCACCTGGTGTGCGGTTATCACGGCCTTACGGTGGGCGCGAGCGGGAAATGCGTGAGCATGCCGTGCCAGCGCGTGGGCGGCATTCCGTCCGCGCGCAGCTATCCCGCGGTCGAACGCCATGGCTTCATCTGGGTGTGGCCCGGCGATGCGGCGCAGGCCGACCCCGCAACGATCCATCACCTCGAATGGGCCGGCAATCCCGCGTGGGCCTATGGCGGCGGCCTGTATCACATCCAGTGCGACTATCGCCTGATGGTCGACAACCTCATGGACCTCACGCACGAAACCTACGTGCACGCCTCGAGCATCGGCCAGCCCGAGATCGAGGAAGCGCCGCCCAGGACCACGGTCAACGGCGACGTGGTGACGACCAGCCGCTTCATGCACAACATCATGCCGCCGCCGTTCTGGGCCGCGGCACTGCGCGGCAACGGCCTCGCCGACAACGTGCCCTGCGACCGCTGGCAAATCTGCCACTTTTCGCCGCCCAGCCACGTGATGATCGAAGTGGGCGTGGCGCATGCGGGCAAGGGCGGATACGACGCCGATGCGCGCGACAAGGCGTCGAGCATCGTCGTCGATTTCATCACTCCGGAGACCGAAACGTCGATCTGGTACTTCTGGGGCATGGCGCGCAGCTTCGCCGTGCACGATCAGGCGCTCACCGAAACGATCCGCGCGGGCCAGGGCAAGATTTTCGCGGAAGATCTCGACATGCTCGAATCGCAGCAGCGCAATCTGCTCACGTGGCCCGAACGCCGCATTCTGAGCCTGAACATCGATGCGGGCGGCGTGCAGTCGCGCCGCGTGCTCGACCGGCTGATCGCCGCCGAGCGCGGCGCAACCGCCACGGCTGCCTGACCGACCTGAAGCCACGGCCGCGCGCGCGGCCGCTCTCCTTCCCTTGCCCCAACGCATCATGAAAGTCACCCTTCTGCGCAAGATTCCCGTTGCCACCGACATCTGCGTTTTCGAACTGGCGAGCGCCGGCGACGCGCCGCTCCCGGCGTTCGAGGCGGGCGCCCATATCGACGTCCATGTCGACGGATTCGTGCGCCAGTACTCGCTTTGCAGCCATCCCTCCGAAGCCGGCGCCTACCGCATCGGCGTGCTGCGCGACGCGGCTTCGCGCGGCGGCTCCGTTGCGATGCACGCGCTCGAAGCCGGCACGATCCTTGAAATCAGTACGCCGAAGAATCATTTCCCGCTCGACGAGCGCGCCACGCAAACCATCCTGCTCGCGGGCGGCATCGGCATCACGCCGCTCATGGCCATGGCCGAGCAGTTGCGCGAACAAGGCCGCACGTTCGAGCTGCACTACTGCATCCGCGACCCGCAACGCGCCGCGTTTCGCGAGCGCCTGGCCGAAGCCGGTTTCGCGGAGCACACGCACTTCTATTTCGACAGCGAGGGGACTGATGCCCGCATCGACCTCGCAGGGGTGCTCGGCGCGCCGCACGAAGGCAAGCATGCGTACGTATGCGGCCCCGCGGGCTTCATCGATGCCGTGCTCGGCGCTGCGGCCAGCGCGGGGTGGCCCGCGCAGAACGTGCATCGCGAGTACTTCGGTGCAGCTCAGCCGTCCGCAAGCACCGACGCCGACGCCAACGGCGCTTTCCAGGTCACGCTGGCGGGCTGCCAGCGCGTGTTCGACGTACCGGCCGGGACATCGATCGTCGAAGCGCTGCGTGCGGGCGGCGTCGAAGTACCGGTCTCATGCGAGCAAGGCGTATGCGGCACCTGCCTCACGCGCGTGCTATCGGGCGAGCCGGACCATCGCGATCTCTATCTGACCGACGAGGAGCGCGCCGCAAACGACCAACTGCTGCCGTGCTGCTCGCGCTCGCGCACGCCCATGCTCGTGCTCGATCTCTGATGCTTCGATGCGGCGCCGCGCGTCAGGACGTGCGCGCGCGCCGCACCGCGAGCAGCGCCGCGAGCGCCGCCACCACCGTGACCGGCACGCTCGCGCCAATCACCGTCGTGGCGCTCGCGCCGCCCGCCAGCAATTGCCCGGCCGCGAGCGGACCGACGATCGAACCCACGCGGCCCACCGCTACAGCCGCGCCCACGCCGGTGCCGCGCATGACGGTGGCGTAACTCGCGGCGGAAAGCGCGTACAGCATCGACTGTGCGCCCACCACGCCCATGCCCGCGAGCAGCACCGAAACGCAGATCCAGAACAGATTGTCCGCGCCCGCGAGCATGAAGAGCGAAATCGCAATGGCCGCGTAGACAGCCGCGACGACACGTCCGGGCTTCACGCGATCCATCAGCACGCCGATGCCAAGCACGCCGATCACACTGCCGACGTTGAAAAAGATCTGCGTGACACCGGCCTGGCTGCGCGTGAGGCCGCGGCTCACGATCAGCGAGGGCAGCCAGTTGAGCAGAAAGTACAGCACGATGAGCGTGCAGAAAAAGCTGATCCAGATCTGCGCGGTCACCCTGGCGCGGCCCTCGCCGAACAGCACGCGCCACGTGGGCGGCGGGCCGCCCTGCGTGGACTGCGCGCGGCTCGCGGCGGCCTCATAGGCTGCGGATTCCGGCAGGCAAGCAAGAATCAGCGGCGCGACCACGAGCGGACCGACGCCGCCGGCGTAAAAGATATGCCGCCATCCGGTATCGCCCGCACTGAGCACGCCGATCAACGCCGCAAGCGCCCCGCCGAGCGGCATGCCGCAATACATGATGCTGACCGCCGTATTGCGCAGCCGCGGCGCCACGGCTTCGGCCGAGAGCGCGATCAGGTTCGGCATGGCGCCGCCCAGGCCGATGCCGGTCAAAACGCGCGCCGCCAGCAGCGAGGCGAAGCTCCACACGTGGGCAGTGAAGATCGAGAACACGCCGAACGCCACCATCGAGAGCAGCAGGACGCGCTTGCGTCCGATGCGGTCCGCGAGGCGTCCGCCGATCATCGCGCCGGGCAGGAGCCCCAGCATGCCCGCGCTGAACGCGAGCCCCATCTGGCTGACCGAAAGACCGAACTCGCGCGCCATGCGCGGCGCGGCAACCCCTGTCGATTGAAGATCGACGCCCTCCAGCACCGCCACGATCAGACACAAACCCAACACCCATGCGGCGCCCGCCGCCGTGCGCGCGCCCACCTGCGTAGTCGATGACGACACGTTGCCTCCTCGTTTTGTAATGGAATGCCGCGGCCTTTCACCGCGCCGGCACTAGTTAGTTAGCCTAATCTACGTGCTGAAAAATTTTCAAACGTGCGGTAGCGGAGCGCGGCAGCCCGCTTCGATGAGCCGCAACCGGTGATCGAACGCCGCGAGCGGGTAAGCGAAGAAGTAACGCGCTGTGGTGAGCTTGCCGGCATAGAACGGATCGCCGGCGGGTGCGTTCGACGCGATACGCAGCGTTCGCGCCCATGCGAATGCGAGCAGCAGCCAGCCGAGGAGCGCGAGGTAGTCGTCGGCGACGCGGTAGGGCAACTCGCGATCGTCGGCACTGCCCTGCCCGATTTCGCCAGTGATGCGCTGCACGTCGGCAGCCAGCGCGTCGAGCCGTGCGCCCGCGCCGTTCAGCGCCGCATCGCCGGATGCCATACAGTGCGCCGCCTCCGCCGTGACATGCGCCAACAAGGCGCGCAACGCCTCGCCGCCATCGCCCAGCACCTTACGCACGAGCAGATCGATGGCCTGAATTTCGTTCGTGCCTTCGTAAAGCATGGCGACGCGGCTGTCGCGCACGGTCTGCTCCACGCCGTACTCGTGAATGTAGCCGTAGCCGCCGAACACCTGTAGCGCACTCGACGCAGCCGCAAAGCCATTGGCGGTGAAGAACGCCTTGGCGACAGGCGTGAGCAGCGAGGCAAGCTGCCTGGCCGCCTCGCGCTCTGTGGCGTCGGGATCGCGCGCGGCCACATCGAGCCAGTAACCGGTCCAGTAGCCTATCGCCCGCTCGCCTTCCACGGTCGCGCGCAAATCGAGCAGAATGCGCCGCATGGCCGGATGAAACGCAATCGGCGCGGCCTTTCCGGGCTCGCCTTCGTAGTGCGCGGGCACGCTCACGGCGCGCATCTGCGCGCGCTCGTGCGCGTAGGCATGGGCGCGCTGCGCGGCAAGCTGCGCGTGGCCCACGCCCTGCATCGCCACCTGCAGGCGTGCCGCGTTCATCACCACGAACATCGAAGCGAGGCCGCGGTGCGGCTCGCCTATGAGCCACCCCAGCGCCTGCTCGAAACGCATCGAGCAGGTCGGGCTCGCCTTCAGACCCATCTTTTTCTCGATGCCTTCGCAATGCACGCCGTTACGCACGCGCTCGCCGTTCTCGCCCAGGAACCATTTCGGCACGAGGAAAAGCGAGAGACCTTTCGTCCCCGGCGGCGCGTCGGGCAGACGCGCGAGCACGAGGTGCACGATGTTCCCGGTCAGATCGTGATCGCCACCCGTGATGAAAATCTTGCTGCCGTCGATACGCCACGCGTCGTGCGCCGCGTCCGGCGCCGCCCGCGCGCGCAGCAGCGCGAGATCGCTGCCCGCCTGCGGCTCGGTCAGGCACATTGTCGTGAGCCATTCGCCGCTTGCGATCTTCGGCAGCCAGTCGCGCTTGAGCGCATCGGAGCCGTGCGCCATCAGGCACGCCGTCGCGCCGTGCGTGAGGCCGGGCGACATCAGCCACGCATGATTGGCCGCCGCGAGCATTTCCTGGAACGCGACTTCGAGCAGTTGCGGCAAGCCCTGACCGCCCGCGTCGGCATCGAGCGCGAGCGTGGGCCAGCCTGCCGCCACGAAGTCCGCATATGCCTCGCGAAAGCCCGCTGGCATCGCGACCTCGCCGCGCTCGAAGCGGCAACCTTCGAGGTCGCCACGCGCGTTTAACGGCGCGATGCGTTCCATTACGAATCGTGCGGCTTCTTCGAGCACCTGCTGCGCCGTCGCGCTGTCGAGGTCTTCCCATGCGGGAACGCTGCGCCACCACCCCGGCGCGTCGATCCATTCGTCGATCACGAAGCGCATGTCGCGCAGCGGAACCTGATAGTCGAGACTCATCGTGACCGTCCCTTAGACCTGCTGCACATGACGCGCGAAAATCACGCGCGCGCTTGCGGCACTCTCACCGTGCGTGGCATAGAGCGCATTCACGAGCGCCGAGCGCTGGCTCAACACGACGCGCTGATTGATCGACCCTTTGTCGGTGATCTCGCCGAGATCGAGCGAAGGCGGCGCGTCCATCACGTGAAGCCGCGTGATGAGGGTCGCGCTGCCCGTTGCGTCGCGGTTCAGCCGCTCCATGAGGCCAGCAAAGAAATCCCGCACCGCAGCCGAGTCCAGAACGTCGCGCGCTGCCGCACCCGCGTCGAGCCCCGCGAGCCGGCGGCACTCATCGAGGCGCGGGAAAATCAGCACGCCAATGTCGTCGCGGTCCATGCCCGCGATCACCGCGTCCTGCACATACGGCGCACCGCCCGAGACGATGCGCGCGCGCATCGGCCCCACGCTCACGAACGTGCCGGAGCTGAGCTTGAAGTCCTCGGCAATGCGCCCGTCGAACAGCAGCCCCAGTTCGGGGCGTTCGGCATCGACGAAGCGCACGGCGTCGCCGGTACGGTAGTAGCCCTCTTCGTCGAACACGTGGTGACGGTCCGACTCGTCCGCGCGCCAGTAGCCGCTCATCACGTTCGGTCCGCGAAAGCGCGCTTCGAGCTTGCCGTCCACCGGCACGAGACGCGTCTCGCAGCCCGGCGCGGGCAGCCCGATATAGCCCGAGCCCATCACCGGCCCGGTCGTGAAAAGGCACGACGGCGCGGTCTCGGTCATGCCAAGCCCCGCCATGATGCGGATGCGCTCGCCGCAATGGGCCTGCGTCACGCGTTCGAGCCGGTCCCACGCTGCCTGCGAGAGCCCCGCTCCCGCGAAGAAATACATCTTCACACGCGAGAAAAACGTCTCGCGCAGGCGTGCGTCGGTTTCGAGCGCCGCGGTCAGTTCTTCCCACCCCTTGGGCACGTTGAAGTAGAGCGTCGGAGCGATTTCGCGCAGGTTGCGCAGCGTCTCCTCGAAGCGGCCCGCAACGGGTTTGCCATCGTCGATATAGAGCGTGCCGCCGTTGTAGAGCGCGATGCCCACGTTGTGGCTGCCGCCGAAGGTGTGGTTCCACGGCAGCCAGTCCACGAGTACAGGCGGCTCCATGCCGAACTGCGGGAAGGTTTGCAACAGCATCTGCTGGTTGCTGCACAGCATGCGGTGCGTGGTGGGCACGGCCTTGGGCAGGCGCGTCGATCCCGAGGTGAAGAGGAACTTCGCGATCGTATCGCCGTTCACGCGCGCTTGCGCATCTTCGACGCTGCCCGGCTGCGTCTGAAGCAACGCCTCAAACGGCGTCTCGCGGCGCGCGCCTCCCGTGGGTGTCACCACCACGCGCTCAATGGAGTCGGGCACGGCCGCATCGAGTGCTGCCGCGTAAGCCGGGCCATCGGCGGCGAATACCAGACCAGGGTTGAGCAACCCCAGCGTGTGCCGCAGCTTGCCGTAGTCGCTCGACACGAGCGAATACGCGGGTGAAATGGGCGCGTAGGGCACACCTGCCCACAGCGCGCCGAACGCCATCTGCAAATGTTCGAGATCGTTACCCGAAAGCAGCGCGACCGGACGCTGAGCGGACAAACCCCGCTCGATCAACGCCTGCCCGATCGCGCGTGCGCGCTCGAGCATCTGCGCGTAGCTGATGCCCTGCCATTGCCCATCGGCGCCTCGGCGCGCCACGAGCCAGCGGTCTGGATGCGCACGCGCGCCGCTCGCGAGGCGGTCGGTCACGCGTGCGGGGAAGTCCTCGAGCGTCTCGGTCGAGCGCAAATACCAGCAGTCGCCACGCCGTTCGATCTGCGGCGCGGCTGAGCCGATCGCGACGGCGCGGTAGCCGGCGAAGTCCGGCTGCACGCGCGCGCGGGCGTGCGTTTGGGTCGGCTCCGAATCCAAAGCCTGTCTCCTTTGTCTGGCCGGTGCCGGTCAGCGCCGTGTGTCGGCGCTGCCGGCCCGGTGTTTCATGTTGTGAACGCGTTCAGATCGGATAGTGGCGCGGGCCGGTCTGCACGGTGATCCAGCGCAGGTCGGTGAACTCGGCGATCGAAGCCTTGCTGCCGAAGCGCCCATAGCCGCTCGCCTTCACGCCGCCGAACGGCATTTGCGCTTCGTCGTGCACCGTCGGCCCGTTGATATGGCAGATGCCCGATTCGATGCGCTTCGCCACGTTCATCGCACGCGCAATATCGCGGCTGAACACGGCCGCCGAAAGACCGTATTCGCTGTCGTTCGCCACCTGCAGCGCTTCGTCGTCGCCATCCACGCGCTGCACCGTCACCACGGGGCCGAACGATTCGTCCGCATAGAGCTTCATCTCGCGCGTGACGTTTTCGACAATCACCGGCTGCATGATCGCGCCATTCACCTCGCAGCCCAGCGGCAGCGTCGCGCCCTTCTCGCGCGCATCTTCCACAAGCGCACGGATGCGCCGCGCCGACGCTTCGCTCTCCAGCGTACCCAGCACCGACCCCGGCTGCGCGGGGTCGCCGGCCTTCAGCGTACGCGCCTTCGCAACGAGTTTTTCCATGAACGCGTCGGCAATCTTGCGATCGACGATCACGCGTTCCGTCGACATGCAGATCTGCCCCTGGTTGAAGAACGCACCGAAAGCGATGCCTTCCACTGCCGCGTCAAAGTCGGCGTCGTCGAGCACGAGCACCGGTGCCTTGCCGCCCAGTTCGAGCAGCGCCGGTTTCAGATGCCGTGCGCAATGCTGCGCGACGACGCGGCCCACGCGCGTCGAGCCCGTGAAGTTCACGCGCTTGACTGCAGGGTTGGCGATCAGACGCTCGACAATGGCCGGCGCGTCTTCCGGCGCATGCGTGAGCACGTTCACGACGCCCTCGCCGAGCCCTGCCTCGTTGAGCACCTCGCCGATCAGCGCATGCACGCCAGGGCACCCTTCGGAAGCCTTGAGCACCACCGTGTTGCCGCACGCGAGCGGCATGGCGAGCGCACGCGTGGCGAGAATCACCGGCGCGTTCCAGGGCGCCATGCCGAGCACCACACCGCACGGCTGGCGCACGGCCATCGCGAGACTGCCCGGCACGTCGGAGGGGATCACCGCGCCGTCGATCTGCGTGGTCATGGCAGCCGCCTCGCGCAGCATGTTGGCCGCGAGCATCACGTTGAAGCCGTACCAGTTCGCCATCGCGCCCGTTTCCGCCGCGCCGATGGCGATGAAATCCGTTGTGCGCGCATCCATTTTGTCGGCGGCAACCGAGAGGCGCTTGCGGCGCTCCGTGGGTGTGAGCGCGGCCCACGCGGGAAAGGCGCGCGCGGCGGCGGCAACGGCCGCGTCGGCATCTTCCTGCGTGGCGGCTGCCGCGCGCGTCGCCACCGCGCCCGTGGCCGGATCGATGCGCTCGAACGTCTTGCCATTCGACGCGGCGCGCGCCGCGCCGCCGATCAAGAGGCCAGTTTCATGCATGTCGTTGTCTCCTCCGTCCTTGTGCGTTGTGAGCGATCAGCGCTTGTATGCCTGCAGGCCCGGCTTGATGCTCTTCTCGTCGAGGAACTGCTTGAGGCCCTGCTCGCGGCCGCCTTCCTTGTCGCGATGGTTCGCCTGGTCGAGCTTCGCGTAGAGGTAGTCCTCATTCTGCTCCCAGGTGAGTTCGCGCGAGCGCTTGAAACCGTGCTTCGCGTTGCGCAGCACGACCGGGTTTTTGTCGAGCAGCTTCGCCGCAAGCGCGATCGTTTCTTCGCGCAACTGCGCGAGCGGCACGCTCTTGTTGACGAGCCCCATTTTCGCGGCCTGCTGGCCCGTGAAGGTGTCGCCCGTCATGATGTAGTAAAGCGCCTCGCGGTGTCCCACGGTATCGGCCATTGCCTTGCTCACGAGGTTGCCCGGCGGAATGCCCCAGTTGATTTCCGAAAGGCCGAACGTGGCTTCGTCGGCGGCGATCGCGAGATCGCATGCCACGAGCGGCGAGAAACCGCCGCCAAAGCACCAGCCGTTGACCATCGCGATGGTCGGCTTCGAATACATGCGCAGCAGTTGCCATTGCCAGCGGCTCGCGTCGCGGCGGATGCGTTCCTGCAGCACGTCGGGGCCCGCGTCGACTTCGCGGAAGTATTCCTTCAGGTCCATACCGGCCGTCCACGCCGAGCCTTCGCCGGTCAGCACGAGCACCTGCGCCTCGGCGTCGAGCTCGAGCGTTTCGAGCACGTCGATCATTTCCTTGTTGAGCGTCGGGCTCATGGCGTTGCGCTTTTCCGGGCGATTGAGCGTCACCCAGGCGATGCCACCCTCCACCGCAACCTTGACCGTTTTCCAGCGACCTTCGTAACTCATTCTCTATCTCCGTGGACACTGCCGCACTCGCGGCTTGAAATCAATTTACTATCAGGCTACCTGATATGTAAAGTAGAATATGATCTCGTCGGTACAAACCCGTAAAACGCGATGACCCAGAAAACGCCCCCCACCGCGCCGCGCGCCCGAACCGCGCAACCGTCCGCCGAAGGCAGCCTGCACACCGTGCCGCCCATGCGCCTGAGCTATCTGATCGGCCAGCTCGACCGCGTCGTCTCCCGCCGCCTGACGGAAGCGCTCGCCCGCCACGGTCTCACGCTGCCGCAGTACACCGCGCTTTCCGTGCTGCGCGCGCGCGGGCGCGCCTCCAATGCGCAACTCGCCGAGCGCTCGTTCATCACGCCGCAGGCGGCCAACGAAGTCGTGAAGACGATGGAGGCGAATGGCTGGGTCATGCGCGAAGCCGACCCGATGAACCGCCGCGTGGTGCTGCTTTCGCTCACCGAAGCCGGCAACGCGCTGCTGGGCGAATGCGACGCCGCCGCCGATCACGTGGAAGGCGCGATGCTCGACGATATGGATACCGAAACAGCGGAAAAACTGCACGTGCTGCTGCATGCCTGCGTGCGCAATCTGCGCGCCGCTTGAGGCGAGCCCGCTGCAAATGACAAAAACAGGGAGACACCCTTGAACATCGACCCGCTCGTTGCCATCGACACGCACGTCCACGCCGAAGTGTCGTGCTGCCAGCCGCCCGACCTCTTCGCGAAGGAATTCGACGAGGCCGCCGACAAATACTTCGGGACCGTGCTAAAGCTTGGCCGCCGTCCGACGATTGCGGAAACGATCGAGCACTACCGCGAGCGCAAGATCGGCTTCGTGATGTTCACGGTGGACTGCGAGGCGAATATCGGGCGCCGCCGCATCGACAACGAGGAGATCGCCGGCTTCGCGCAACAAAACGCCGACATCATGATCGCGTTCGCGAGCATCGACCCGCACAAGGGCAAGTTCGGCGCGCGCGAAGCGCGGCGGCTGATCGAGGATCACGGCGTGCGCGGCTTCAAGTTTCACCCCACCATGCAGGGCTTTTTCGCCAACGACCGGCTGGCGTATCCGCTATACGAAGTGATTGCCGGATATGGCCTGCCCGCCGTGTTTCATAGCGGCCACTCGGGCATGGGCTCGGGCATGCGTGGCGGCGGCGGATTGCGTCTGAAGTATTCCGAGCCGATCTATCTCGACGATGTGGCCGCCGACTTCCCCGACATGAAGATCGTGATCGCGCATCCCTCGTGGCCGTGGCAGGAGCAGGCGCTTTCCATCGCGCTGCACAAGCCCAACGTCTACATCGACCTGTCGGGCTGGTCGCCGAAATACTTCTCGCCCGAACTGGTGAAGTACGCGAACACGCTGTTGCGCAACAAGGTGCTGTTCGCATCCGACTTCCCGCTGATCCGGCCGGACCGCTGGCTCGCGGACTTCGATACGCTCGACATCAAACCGGAGGTGCGGCCCTTGATCCTCAAGGAGAATGCGGTGCGCCTGCTGGATCTCGCGGCAAAGCCCTGATGCAAGCGGCACGCCCGGTGTGCGTCAGGCGGGTCTTTCAAGCGCCGGAACCTGTTCGCCCTGCGCCTTCTCGCGCTTGACGGCGTACATCGCGAGATCGGCGCGGCGCAGGACCAGATCGAAGTCCAGGTCATCGGCCGCGACCGTCGTGAATCCGACGCTCGCCCCGACGCTCACCTGCAGTCCCGGCGCAAGTTCGAACGGCCGCTCGATCGCTTCGGTCACGAGGCTGGCCCAATCGCGCGGCGCCCGGTCCACCTGAGGGTCGATGATGACGAATTCGTCGCCGCCCATGCGCGCCACCCATGCGCCCGCGCTGGCCAGCATGCGCAGGCGGCTCGCGACCTGCACGAGCAGCATGTCGCCGGCCTTGTGGCCATGCGCGTCGTTGATCAGCTTGAAGCCGTCGAGATCGGCGAAGAACACTGTCATGCCCGCCTTGAGGGGCGACGCGCTCGTCGTTCCGGCCGCGCGGAACAGGCCATCCCGGTTCAGGAGTCCCGTGAGGGCGTCATGGCGCGCGCGATGGCTGTTTTCCCGTTCGGCCTTCATTGTCGAAATGAGCATGGCGTTCAGGTGGCGCGCGGCGGCGCTCATGGCGAACAGATAGAACGGAATTTGCAGGAGCGTGAGCAGGAGGACCGGCTCGCCGCCCAGCAGCGCGCCGATGCAGCACGGGCCGAGCGAAAGGCAGATCATGACTGCCACCAGTCGCGGCGCCGCGAAATTGCGAAAGCAGATCCCGCCCACCATGGCGGCGGCGGAAAGAAAAGCGAGCGTAGCGGATACCCAGTCCCGGCTCATGGCGCTGACGAGCGCGCCATAGCCGACCGTCGCGCCCCACAACGGCGCGAGAAGAATATAGAAGTCGGTGGGCGTGCTCTTGCCCTCCCTTGCCCGGCGGCGTGACAGGGCGAGCGTCGCGAGGCGCACCGCGCAAACGACGATTTCGGCGATGAGCCAGCACTTGAACGGCAGCGTTGCGTGACGGCAAGCGAGGACCCACGCCACGGCCACGGTATTGGATACACCGCCAAAGAAGATCGGCAGGGTTCCGAACAAGGTGCCGACAAGGGCGACACGGATTTCGTGCGGCGTGTCCTGCCCGGGCTCGGTTAGCCAACGGGCCAGCTTGCCACGCGGCAAAGAGTAGATTTCGTTGCGGGAGCTCACATGCGTCACCGTCGGTCGTACTGCGCGCCCAGGCGTTTTCGCCTCTCGCGCCCTGTAAAGTCCGGGTCGTACGGCCGTGCGAAAGCAACGGGCGCCGCCGCCCTACTGCATAACGGCGGGCTGCAAGGAAAACTTTAGGAATGCGGGGGTGGGGAAGTCATTGGTTGAACTGGCAACCAATGGAAGATATTTGCACGTGCCCTGTGCGATTTACGTCAGACGAAGCACGATTCTTTGCAGAAGCGCTTGCAAGTCCGCGCCATCCGGCACATAACACGCAAAAAGAAAGCTTTTCGTGGCCGCTAACGGGCGACGATGACCGTCATCTCGGACTCGTACGTGATCTTCACGTGGCTATGGTGCTTGAGGGTCTGCATCACCTCGATCAGGTCCGGGCGGCTGACCCGAACGGAGCGCGCGGTGCCCGACTTGTCCACGACGGTCAGCAGGTTGAGCTTGCGATCGACGCCCGTGACCTGCGCCACGCCGCTGAAGACGCGGAGCACCTGGAAGTTTTCGTTGTCGGCGCCGGAGGAATGCTGGGTAATCTTTGCCGTGTGAGTCAGGCGCGTGACCGCCGCGCCGCCGGCAGGCGTCAACCCGGTGACGTACGGCTCCATAAAGTGGGTCGTCAGCTTGTCGCCGACCTTGACGACCTCGAGCACGTCGGGATGATCTTTCACACTGAAGCTCAGGTCGTCGCGGCCCGGCACGGTCACGACGATGAGCGCATTCTTCTGATCGATCAAACTGATGGTGCCGCTTTCCGTGTCGACGGATGCCCCTGCCGGCATGGCTTCCGAGGCGGCGGAGGCGTCCGTGTCGGCCGCGCGGCAGACGGGCGCCGAGGCGGCAAGCAAGCCGAGGGCCGCCACGGAGAGCGCCAGGCAGCGCGCGAAAGCAACGCCCGTATTCGATCGATAGAGCATGGTAGTCCCCTTGAAGCGATCAGGTGCCGCGCTTGCTGCGCCGGTCAGAGACCATGGCGTGTGCTCTCGCAGCCTAGCACTGCAGAACGCCCCGGCCATCGGACTTTGGTCCTATACGATCCAGGCTGCGCCTAACGTGCGAAGGCCGCCGCGCAGTTCGCCGGCGCCTGCCCCGGCACCGGCGAGCGGAACGTGAACAAGCCGCCCGCCAGCGGCTGTTTCTCGCGTTCGGCTGCCGTGAGCCCCTTCCACGCGGTGGAAACGTATACGGTCTTCATATCGTCCCCGCCGAACGCGAGCTTCGTGATGTTCGCGCAAGGAAACGCAACCTGATCGACCCGTTCGCCTTCGGGCGAATAACGGTCGATGCGCCAGCCGCCGAACAGCGCGATCCACACGTAGCCCTCGGCGTCCACCGCCATGCCGTCCGGGTGCCCGCCGCCGGCAATTGCGGTGAAGACGCGCTTGCCCGACAGCGTGCCGTCAACGGCGACGTCGAATGCATACACGACGCGACGCATCGTGTCGTTGTGATAGAGCGTGCGGCCGTCCGGGCTCATGGCCGGGCCGTTGGTGATCACGTAGCCGCTGTCCTGTGCGCTCATCGCCGCGCCCGCGTCCACGCGATACAGCGTGCCGCTCGGTGTTTCCTCGGCGTCGTCCATCGAGCCGAACCACAGGCGTCCGTGCGCATCGGCGAAACCGTCGTTGAGGCGATTGCCCGGCAAATGCGGCTCGACGTCCACCAGCTTGTCGAATTCCCCGCTCACGGCGTCGAAACGATACAGGCCGTCAGGCAGGCCACACACGAAAATCCGCTCGCCCAGCGGCGCGATGAAGCCGACCTGGTCCGGCGCGTACCACGTCGTGCGCTCTCCGGTCGTAACCACGAGACGATGGATCCGGCGTCCCTTGATATCGACGAAATAGACCGCGCTTTCCGCGTCCTGCCACAGCGGCCCTTCGCCAAGCTCCGCGCCGATCGGCCATACACACACGGGATGCGCCATCGTCATTCTCCGTACCATCCCGCGTCGACGAAGTAGTCGCGCCCGGAACAGCGCGAGGCGTCGTCGGAGGCGAGAAACAAGGCCATGCGGGCGACGTGCTCGGGCTCGATGCGCAGTGGCAGACACTGCCCCGCAACGACTTTCGCCTCGCTCTCCGGCGTTTGCCACAGGTTCATCTGCCGCGGCGTTTTCACGGCGCCGGGAATGATGCAGTTCACGCGAATGCCTGCTCCGCCCAGATCGCGCGCAAGACCGCGCGTCAAACCTTCGATGCCGGCTTTGGCGGTCAGATAGATCGGCAGGTTCGGCAAGGCGACGTGCCACGACACCGAACCGAAGTTCAGGATCACGCCGCGTCCCGCCTGGCGCATGCCCCTCGCGGCTGCTTGCGCGCAGAAGAACTGGTGACGCAGGTTCACGGCGATACGCCCGTCCCAGTAACTTGCGGTCAGCTCGCCGACATCATGGCGATCGTCGTTGCCTGCATTGTTCACGAGCACGTCGACGGGTCCCGCGGCATCGACGATCGACGCGAACACGCTTTCGATGGCGTCCACGCTGCACAGGTCGCAGCGCCTGAACAGCGGCGGATGCTTCGCATCGCGAAGCTTCTCCTGGAGAGCCAGCGAATCGTGTTCGGCCACGTCGAGGAAGAACACGCGCGCGCCTTGCTGCGCAAAGGCCTCCACGACCGCGGCGCCAATCCCGCTGCCGCCGCCGGTGATAACGACGGTTTTGTCCGCCAGGCTCGGATAGATTGCGTACGACATCAGATATTCCAGTGTTGACTTGTCAGAACCCAAACAGGGCGGCGAGCCGCAGACGACTCGCCGCCCTGCCCTGCCGCTTCCCTGCCCGTTACGACACGACCTCGACGGCGCTCAGCATGCGCCAGTCGCGTGCAAGCGTGCGCGTTGCCTTGCCGACCACCGTGACCGTGCCGCTCAGATGGATGTCGCGGCTCGAGCTGCCCACCATCAGATCGAACTCGCCCGGCTCGACGATGCGCTCGCCGCGCGCGTCGGTGAAGTTGAGCATATCGACGGGCAGCTTCACGTTCACGCGAGTGCGCGCGCCTGCCGCGAGCGGCACGCGTGCAAACGCCTTGAGTTCGCGTACCGGCCGTGCCGCGGACGCGTGCCGATCGCGCACGTAAATCTGCACGACCTCCGTGCCGTCGCGCGAGCCGATGTTCTCAACCGCGAAACTCAGTTCGACCGTGCCGTCTTCGAGCGGGACTTCGCGTTGCACCACCGCGAGATCGCCGTAACGGAACCGGGTGTAGCCGAGGCCGAACCCAAACGGATAGCGGCTTCCGAAGTGGTAGGCGATCGGCGTGCCCGCGCTCTTGAGGCGATGGTTGTAGACATACGGCACGGCCCCTGCGCTCTTCGGCACGGACAGCGGCAGACGGCCGCTGAAATCGGCGCGGCCCACCAGCAGATCGGCAAGCGCTTCGGCGCCGCGCTCGCCCGGCGCAAACGCCATGATCTGCGCGGCAATGCGATCTTCGAGGCCGCCCAGGTTGTACGGCCGGCCGCCCGTCATCACGACGACCGTAGGCGTGCCGCTCTCGACCACGGCCTCGAGCAATTGCAGTTGCACGCCCGGGAGTTCCAGGCTGTCCGTATCGGAGCCTTCGCCCACCGTGCCGGACTGGAACAAGCCCGCCAGATCGCCGACGAACACGACGGCCACGTCCGCTTTGCGCGCGGCCTCGACTGCGTCGGGAATCGCTTCGGTATCCTTGCTGATCAGTTCGTCGCGGTTGGCGGCACCGCTCAAATCGAGCGATACGTCGCCCGGGAAAACCGGCGCGCCCGCACGGCGGGTCTTGATGATGTCGCAACCCTTGGCATGCAGCACGCGCGACTCGCCCAGCAGCGCGCGCAATGCCCCCAGCGGCGTGGCGATCGAAGCAACCGACTGCTCGCCCGAGTTGATGAGGTGCACCGGGAAGCTATAGCCGGCGAGCAGCGCGAGCGGGTCGTCGGCCGTCGGACCGATCACCGCGATTTTCTCCACGCCATTGGCGTTCAACGGCAGCACGCCGCCTTCATTGCGCAGCAACACCGCCGATTCGAGCGCGACCTGATACGCCGTATCGCCCGCCGCCGTGCCCTTCACATCCACGCGTTCGGGATCCACATACGGATTCTCGAAAAGGCCAAGGCGGAACTTCGTGCTCAATACGCGCGACACGGCGGTGTCGATCGTCGCTTCGGTGATCTCGCCGCGATCGAGCGCTTCTTTCAGATGGACCGCGCACTCGTGCCCCGGCAACTCGACGTCGAGGCCCGAATTGAACGCGAGCGCCGCCGCCGATGCGCTGTCGTGCGCCACCGCATGATGGCTGTAGAGCAGGTCGACGGCAGCATAGTCCGCAACGACGAGCCCCTCGAAACCCCACTTCTCGCGCAGCGTGTCGTGCAGCAGCGTGCGATCCGCATGGCAGGGCACGCCGTCGATATCGTGGTAGGCCGGCATGATCGAGCCCGCGTGCGCGAGCTTGACCGCCATTTCGAACGGCAGCAGGAACACGTCGTTCAACTCGCGCGGCCCGACATGCACGGGCGCGTGATTGCGGGCGCCTTCGCTCGCCGAGTGGCCGACGAAGTGTTTGAGCGTGGCGAGCACGTCGCGCCGCTCGCCTTGCAGACCGTTCACGTAGTGGCACGCGAGCACGCCCACCAGATACGGGTCTTCGCCGAGCGTTTCCTCGGTGCGGCCCCAGCGCGGATCGCGCGACACGTCGAGCACGGGAGCCAGGCCCTGGTGACAGCCGATCGAGCGCGCCTGCTCGCCGATGATACGCCCCACTTCGCCCACGAGGCCCGGGTTCCACGTCGCCGCGTAGTTCAGCGGCGAGGGAAACAGCGTCGCGTCCTTGATCATCAGGCCCACGAGGCATTCTTCATGCGACATGACGGGAATGCCGAGGCGCGTGTCTTCGACCATCTTGCGCTGCAATTCGTTGAGCGCGCGCACGCCCTCTTTGGGATCGACCGTGTGCGTGCCGAGCGGACGCGTAATCTGCCCAAGACCGTGTTGCAGAATCTGGTTCACCGTGAGGCTGTTGGCGCTTTGCGCGAAATCGATGCTGCGCGCCTTGTGTTCGCCGTCGGCCGAGAGCACCAGCCACGCGGCGTGAAGCTGGGCGATTTTTTCGTCGAGCGTCATGCGCGCGAGCAGGTCCGCCACGCGTTGCGCGGTCGGCGCGTTGGAGCGGCGGTAAAGCGGTATCTCGGTGGTGTGTTCAAGCGACATGGCTTCACTCCCTGGTATTGCACGAGACGGCGTTTTTTTCTTGCCGTCTGTTTAGTTGTGCTTTTGAAAATGGCGTTGCGCGGGGCGCGTGGCGAAAGGCGCGCTCGGCCTAGATGAGACGACGCAGCGCCATATCGTGATCGTCGAACACGTGGCAAGCCTCGGCTGGCAGCGCAAGCCTGACCACTTCATCGTGCGTCAATGCGCTGTCGCCGGGCACCTTTGCGATCAATGTCGCCGCGGCCGGGCCGGTCTGCGTCGCGTGGATATAACTGTGCTCGCCCATGTGCTCGACGAGCTTCACGCGGCACGCCAGCGTCTGTTCGCTGCGTGCATCGCCGGCCACGCGCAGATGCTCCGGACGCACACCGAGCGTCACCTTCATGCCGGCGCGCGCACGCGAACCGTCCACACGCGCACGCACGCGCTCGCCGCTTTGCAGGTCGATGTCCACGCCGCCATCGTCGCCGCCCACCACCGTGCCCGCGAAGAAGTTCATCTTCGGCGAGCCGATGAAGCCCGCGACAAACCGGCTCTTCGGATGGTGATACAGGTCGAGCGGCGCCCCCACCTGCGCGACGCTGCCGTGCCGCTCCATGTCGTCGCCCGCCTGCAGAAGCACGATGCGATCGGCCAGCGCCATGGCCTCAACCTGATCGTGCGTCACATACACGGCGCTCGCCTCGCTGAACTCGCGATGCAAACGCGCGATCTCGGTACGCGTCTGCACGCGCAGCGCCGCGTCGAGATTCGACAGCGGCTCGTCGAACAGGAACACGCCCGGCTCGCGCACGATCGCACGCCCGATCGCCACGCGCTGGCGCTGGCCGCCGGAAAGCGCTGCGGGGCGGCGTTCGAGATAGCTGTCGAGCTGCAGTGCCGCAGCCGCGCTGCGCACCTTCTTGTCGATGATTGCCTTGTCGACTTTCGCCTGACGCAGACCGAATGCCATGTTCTCGTACACGCTCATATGCGGATAGAGCGCGTAGTTCTGGAACACCATCGCGACCTTGCGCTTTGCGGGTTCGACCTCGTTCATCCGTTCACCGTCGATGCGCAGTTCGCCGTCGGTAATCGATTCGAGTCCGGCGATCATGCGCAGCAGCGTGGACTTGCCGCAGCCCGACGGCCCGAGGAACACGCAGAATTCGTTCTTGCCGACCTCGAGGTTGGCGTCGCGGATCACCGCGTTGCCGCTCGCGTAGGCCTTCTGTACGTTATTGAGGGAAATGCTTGCCATATCGATGTATGCGAAGTTCGGTTAGCGGTGCGGATCGGCCCTGAATCAGCCCTGAATCAGCCCTTGAGCGAGCCGGCCATCATCCCCTTGATCACGCGCTCCTGACCGAACGCGTAGGCAACGATCAACGGCAACGACGTGAGCACGAGAACAGACAGCATCGAGGGTATGTTCGATGCGTATTGCCCCATGAAGTCCCAGATAGCGAGGGGCAGCGTCCGGTGCTCGGACGTCGACGTGAGCATGTACGCGAAGATGAACTCGTTCCAGAGACCAATGCCGTTGAAGATCGCCACCGTGGCGAGCCCCGGTCCCGAAAGCGGGAAGAAAATACGCCAGAAAATGCGGAACGGACTGCAGCCGTCGAGCTGCGCGGCTTCTTCGAGCTCGCGCGGAATCTGCCGCATGAACTCGGTCAGGATGAAGATCGACACCGGCAGGCTGAGCGCCACATACGGCCCGAGCAGTGCGAACTGCGTATCGTAAAGACCGAGGTTGCGCGTCAGCAGATAGATCGGCACCAGCGTGGCATGCAGCGGCACGATCATGCCGGCGACCACGAGACCGAAGAGCAGCTTGTTCAGCCTGAAGCGCATGCGCGCAAACACATAGGCGGCCATCGCGCTGATGACGACGATCAGCGCGACCGACACGCCCACCGTGAACAGGCTGTTACGGAAATACGTGAAGAACGGCCCCTGCAGCACGGCCGCGTAATTGCCCCAGTACAGATGGCCCGGCAGCGCCCACACGGAAGTCGAGAACGTCTCTTCCTGGCTCTTGAAGCTCGACACGACCATGAAGATGAACGGCACCGTCGTGACAGCCAGCCAGATCAGCGCGAGGATCGGAATCGTCACCCGGGGGAAGCGGAATTGCTTGTTCATGGTTCAGACCTCGGTTGCGTAGCGACGCGTGAAGTACATCGAGACCGCGGCCACCGCGATGACGATCAGGAACATCGCCGAGCCGATGGTGCTGCCGTAGCCGAGCTGGAACGAACTGAACACCGTGCGATACATATAGGTAGCCATCACCTCGGACGAGCCCTCGGGGCCGCCGCCCGTCATGACGAAGACGAGATCGAAGTAACGCAGCGAGCCGAGCACGGACAGGATCACGGCCGTGCGCACCGTGCCCTGCAGGTGCGGCAGCTTGATGCGCCAGAAGATGGTCCACTCGGAAGCGCCATCGAGCAGCGCCGCCTCGTTGACCTCGGCCGGCATCGACGAGAGGCCGGCGAGGAACAGAATCATGTAGAAAGGCGCGTTCTGCCAGATGATCACGGCGATGGTCGCGCCCAGCGAGAAGTGCGGGTCGCCCAGCCAGTCCTTCGCGAGAGAATCGAGCCCGAATGCCTGCAACGCGACGTTCAGCGGTCCGAAATTCGGATCGTAGATTTGCTTGAACAGCACGCCGATCGCCACGCTCGACATGAGCAGCGGCAGAAAATAGAGCACCTTGAGCACGCGCGAGCCACGGCCGGCCTTTTCCAGCAGCACGGCGAGCGCGAGCGCGACGGGAAGCTGAATGACGATCGAGGCGAGCGCGAGAATCACGTTGTTCTTGAGCGATTGCCAGAACACCGTGTCATGGGCGAGCCGCGCCCAGTTCGCGAGCCCCGTATAGCGGGCCGTATTGCCGAGGCCATTCCAGTCGAGCAGCGACAGCCGCAAGCTGGAAACGAGCGGATAAAGCAGGAACACGGCCAGCAGCAGCAGCGCCGGCGCAAGAAACACGACCGTGACGAGCGTTTGCGACGAGAGCTTCAGCCGGCGTTCGGGTGTAGCGGAAAGTGCGATATTCACGAGCTTTTATGCCGGCCGGCCCCTTGCGGCGCCAGCCGGACTTTTCCTGGGTACTGGAGATCAACCGCCCTTCTTCGAAGCGGCTTCCATTTGCTGCGCGGCCGCCTCAGGCGTCAGCGACAAACCGAACAGCGCTTGCGTCGTGTCTTTGTGCAGTTCGCCCAACGCCGGCGGCAGGGCCTGGTCGTACCAGAGCTGCACGCTCGGCGCCGCGGCGAGCAGTTGCTGCAGACGCTGCGTGAACGGATCGTCGATCTTGACGTTGTTGACCGGCGGGAGCTTGTGGTCATCCGACGCGCGCGCCTGCATCGCCTGGTCGTCGGTCAGCGCCTGGATCAGCTTGAACGCGGCGTCCGGCGTCTTGCACTCGGCCGAAATGCTCAGGAAGCCGTCGCCCACCGTGCCGATCAGGTCGCGCGGGTCGCCCTTGCCGCCCGGCACGCTCGGAAACGCGAAGAAGTCGAGATCCTTCGAGAACCCCGGATTTTCGTTCGCGATCGTCGAAGCTTCCCAGGCGCCCATCAGCTCCATCGCGGCCTTGCCCGAATACAGCAGACGGCGCGAAGCACCCGAGTCATAGTCGAGACCGTTGATGCCGGGCGCGAACGCGCCAGCCTTCACGAGCTCCTGGATACGCTTGCCGGCTTCGATGAACGCCGGATCTTCGAAGCCCTTGCCCTTTCCTGCGATGGCGTCGCTCACGACTTGCGGACCACCGATACGGTCGACGAGGTACATGTAGTACATCGAGCCCGTCCACTTGTTCTTGTTCGCGAGCGAGAACGCGGCCACGTTGTGCTGCTTCAGCACATCCACGACGTGCATCAGTTCATCCCACGTCTTCGGCGGCGTGATGCCGTACTTCTTGAATACTTCCTTGTTGTAGAAGATCACCGCGGCCGCCGCGTTTTCGGCAGCCACGCCGTAGGTCTTGCCGCCAAACGTCGTTACGCTCCACGACGACTGCATGAAGCGGTTGCGAAACGCCGGGTCCTTGTTCAGGTACGGCGTGAGGTCCACGATCTGACCGGATTTCACATATTCCTGCAGGCCGCCGCCGCCCCAGTTCTCGAACACGCACGGCGGCTGGTTCGCACCGAAAGCGACCTTCAGCTTCGTCTTGTAGGCCTCGTTCAGAACGTGCGAATTCTCGACCTTGTAGCCCGGATCGGCTTTTTCGAAGCGCTCCGAGGCGTCGCGGATGATCTTGCTGGAAGACGCATTGGTCTGCTGATCCCAAACCGTGATCGTCCTGGTGTCCGCCGCGACGGCGTTCGAAACGACGGCCGACAGTGAAAACGCCAGCGCGGTGGCGCCGACTATCGCCCGCGCCTTGGAGAAACCTGGGTACGCCATGTTTGTGTCCCCTCTTTAGGAATTTTGAGAGCTACCTGAGTTGTCTGTGGATTTAACGTTAGCCTTAACGTTAGTAGATGTTAAGCTGTGCTGCGAACTACGGCTATGCGGGATTTTCCTGGTGAGCCCCCGCCGGAGCTTGCGTCGTGCGCAAGGTCGGTATATGCGGCAAGGGTCGAACAAGCGCGCATCTGATAGAATAGCCGGCACATAAACGGTATCGCTAACGTGACGAGCGACCAATCCGCGGAGTAACCAGCGAGTCACGAGCGAGTCTTCGCAGACATGACCTCTCGTAAGCCCACACCACGCATGGCAAGGCAAACTCCCACGCTCGAGCACGTCGCGAAGCTGGCCGGGGTGTCGCAGATGACCGCGTCGCGCGCGCTCAACGGACGCCCGGGCGTGTCGCGCGAAACGCGCGACGAAGTGCTGAGAATCGCTTCGGACATCGGTTACGTCGTGAACCGCACCGCGCAGAAACTCTCGGGCGGCCGCAACGGCATCATCGGCATCATTACGCCCACGCTCGACACGCAGTTCTCGAGCGAACTGGTGCTCGGCGCAGGCCGCGCGGCGCGCGGCGCGGGCATGGAAATGCTCGTGTACACCGTGTTCGACGAAGACCGCCATACGCATCACGACCTGCTCGGGTTGATTCAACAGTTTTCGGACGGCATTCTCGCCATCCTGCCGCGCGAATCGCTCTGTCTCGAAGCGCTCGCCACGGCCAAAGTGCCAGTGGTGGTGGTCGATCAGCGCGGCACGCTTACGGGTTTTCCTTCGGTGTCGGTCGACAATTACGGCGGCGCCTGTCTCGCGGTCGAACATCTGGCGGAACTCGGCCACAAGCGCATTGCGTTCCTCGCCGGCGACGAAACCATCGAAGGGGTACGCGACCGCCAACGCGGCTATCGCGACACGCTTGCCAAGCTCGGCTTGCCGCGCGAAGACGCACTGGTTGCCGCGGGAGATCTTTCGCAAATGATGGCGTTCGACGTTACGTTCGACCTGCTCAACCTCGCCGATCCACCCACCGCGATTTTCACGGCCAACGACCAGAGCGCGTTTGGCGTGATCGCCGCAGTCAGGGAAGCGGGCCTGCGCGTGCCCGACGACATTTCCGTAATCGGGTTCGACGACATTCCCATGTCCGAGCAGTTTCATCCTGCCCTCACTACGATTCGCCAGCCGTTCCAGCAAATGGCGCGTTCGGCGGTCAATACGCTGCTCGCGCAGATCGCCGGCATCGACGCCGCTTCGCAGCGCATCACGCTGCCTGCCGAGCTGGTGGTGCGCGACTCGACCGGGCCGGTACGAGCGCGGCACCGCCGCTCGCGTCACCAGATCGTTTCGACGTAGGTCGAGGCGCGCACCTTCGCGTCGGACGTCACGAGCGCGCCGCCGTGCGTGCGGGCGGTCGCGACGATCAGCCTCTGATGCGAGGTGAGCGCGGGCGGCAGCGTCGCCGCCCGGAACGCAATTTCCGAATCGACCGGAATCAGGCGCACGCCATCCAGTTTCAGAAACGTCGACAGCCAGCTGCGCGCATCCATGGTGAGCCCGAGGCTGCCCGCCTTTACGAACTCCGCGATTTCCAGCGCGCTGATGGCCGAAATCAGGATCTCGCCGCCGGCGAGTTCACGGTCGATCGCATCGTGAGCTGCCTGACTCAGCGCTTTCTGCCTGCCGAGCCAGCACACGAGCGCAAGCGTGTCGAGCGTGATCATTACTCTTCCTGCCCGGCGGGAACGTGTGCAAGCGCGTGCTTGAGATTGACATGCGTGATCGAGGCCCGCAGCAACTCGAGCGGATTCTCCGTCTTGCTGCGATACGGCCGGATTTCAATGGTGGGTTGTCCCCGGTCCGTCACGACGACGGTTTCGCCCAGCGTTTCGACCTGACGAAACAACTCGCAGGCGCGGGACTTGAAAATGGCTTTGGATACTCGCTTTTCCATGACGCTCTCCACCCATCAAAATTCTATCGGATTTTTATTGCATCAGGTCGTTGCACACACAACCAAATTGTGCATCGCACCCCAATGGCTCTTTATCGGCGTTGCCCAACGGTCTGCTACCTGAATGACGCTCCTACGCCGGTAGATCCCGCTCGAACGGACTGCGGGTTTTTACCGGTAACTTCCTTCGCCCGAATACGCCCGGCAGCCCTTGCGCTTTCATATAATCGATCTGTCTGGTGATTACCCGTCAAGCAGCCCGAGCTATGATCGAGCGACCCGCGAGGCACGACAACAGGGTGTGTTGCTTGCCAGCGGCCAGGCGCGAGTGGCGGTGTACGCTTCGCTTGCCGATACGGACGCTGCCGCAGGAAAGCGGAGCGTGAGGGGAGATGATTGCTCTTGCTGCAGACCATCGATTAAACAGAAACATAATAACGTTACCCTTAACGTTAGATCATGTTAAGTTCCCCGTTTGAGCGCCGCCATGCGTGGTTTACCTGGGCTTGGTGAATTGACGCGGAGTCCGCGCAAACCCCACCGGAGCCCGGCGTGGCGAGGAAAGAGCGCCTGGCAAGCTGGCAACAGCGTAATGCAAAAAAGTACCGTTCCGGCTAACGTTAAATGTGCGGTAAGAAAAGTCGTAACGCCCATTCGCGACACTCGTAATCATCCCTGCCCCCATATCGTCACACTCGCTAATCCGGATCCTCCGGGAATGGCGGCTTCGACGAAGGCTCAACGTCGAAATGGACGATGAACGCATGCAGCGGCTCGCGCCGTCTCGCCTGGCGGTTGCGTTGCGGCCCGCGTTCACCGCCCGTCAGATCGCGCGTTTGAGCTGGTGTCGCGACCCGCCCGCCCGGCGCATTTGCGGTGGACGCGAAATCGTCCTTCGACCCCTTGTTCGCCATGGCACTCTTCCTCTACGCAAACCGGCACGTCAAACGACGGCTTGAACGTTCTCTCCCACCTGGGGGCGCTCGAACGCCACGGCGGCCCCCTTCGCATCGAACAGCGTGACCGCCGACGAGGCCACCTTGATGCCCACGCGTGCGCCCGGCTCGTATTGCGCGTCCTTCTTGTCGAGCTTGAGCGAGATGGCGTGCACCATGCCGTCGGGGCGCGCATGCAGGATCGAGACATCGCCCAGATGCTCGACCAGTTCCACGCGCGCGGCGATGCCTTCGTCCGCGAGTCCGATGCTCAGGTGTTCGGCGCGCACACCCAGGGTCAACTCGCCGTTGAGCGCGCGGTCCGGACGGCCTGGCAACGCTACGCGGTGGCTCGCACCCGCAAGCGCGAGGACGGTCTGCGCACCGTTTTGCGACACGACCGTGGCGCTGAGCATGTTCATTTGCGGCGAACCGATAAAACCGCCGACAAAGCGGTTCGCGGGCCGGTCGTACAGATCGAGCGGCGCGCCCCTCTGCTCGATGTTCCCTTTGTTGAACACCACGATCTGCTCGCCGAGCGTCATCGCCTCGACCTGATCGTGCGTGACGTAGATCATCGTCGTGCCGAGCTCGCGGTGCAGCTTCGCCAGTTCGATACGCATCTGCACGCGCAGCGCGGCATCGAGATTCGACAACGGCTCATCGAACAGAAACACGCGCGGCTTGCGCACGATCGCGCGGCCAATCGCAACGCGCTGCCGCTGGCCGCCCGAGAGCGCCTTGGGCTTGCGCTCGAGCAGGTGCGTGATCTGCAGGATTTCGGCGGCGCGGCCCACGATCTCGCGCACTTCTCGCTTCGATTTTCCCGAGAGCTTCAGCGAAAAGCCCATGTTCTCCGCAACCGTCATATGCGGGTAGAGCGCGTAGCTCTGGAACACCATCGACACGCCGCGATCCACAGGCTGCAGATCGTTCACGCGTACGCCGTCGATCAGAATGTCGCCGCCGCTCACTTCCTCGAGACCGGCGATCATGCGCAGCATGGTCGACTTCCCGCAACCCGACGGCCCGACGAATACCGTGAACTGTCCGTCGGGAATATGAAGATCGATGCCCTGAATGATCTGCGGACCTTCGCCATACGTCTTCACGACGTTGCGCAATACGAGTTCGCCCATTGTTACGTCCTCCCTGGTGCTCTTGCTTGCGATCCCGCGCGAGACAGGCGTTTCTTCCCAATTCGCGCGGGCGGTGCTGTCTGTGTGCCCGCGTTAGCGTGCGGCCTCTTCGGCAGCATGCTCCGCGATAACCTCGCCATACCAGTGCGCACTGTCCTTCAGCGTGCGCTGCTGGGTCTCGTAGTCGACGTACACCATGCCGAAGCGTTTGTCGTAACCGGACGCCCATTCGAAGTTGTCCAGCATGCTCCACGCGAAATAGCCAGCCACGTCCACACCCTGTTGTGCGGCTTCCGAGAGCGCAGCCAGGTGCAGATCGAGGAAGTGGATGCGGCCGGTGTCCTGCACGCGGCCGTTCTCGAGCACGTCCTTCGACGCGCAGCCGTTCTCGGTGATGAAAATCGGCGGCAGCCTGTACTCGGCATTGAGCTTCGTGAGCAGTTCGGTCAGGCCCTCCGGATAGATTTCCCAGTCCATGTCCGTGAAGCCGTGCACGCCCGGCGGACGCTTGTCGCCCGAAGCGCTAGCGAAGATGCGCGTGTAATAGTTGATACCGAGAAAGTCGAGCGGCGTGCCGATGATGTCGAAGTCGCCTTCTCGAATCACCTCTTGCGGGCCGTTCTCGCCATACCATTGCAGCGCTTCGGCCGGATATTCGCCCTTGAAGATGGGGTCCATGTACCAGCGCACGAACTTCGCATATTCGAGCGATGCGGCAGCGAGGTCTTCAGACGCGTCGGTCGCGCCGTGTGCCGGCGACTGGTTGAGCACGATGCCGAGCGGCGCCTTCACGCCATCGGCGCGCATGGCCTGAACGGCAAGGCCGTGCGAAAGCAGCAGATGATGCGCAACGTGCGCCGCCTTCTTCAGGTCGGCGTTGCCCGGCGCGAAGTAGCCCGTTGCATTGCCGAGCCATGCGGTACACCAGGGCTCGTTGTGCGTGGCGATCGACGCCACGCGGTCGCCCAGCACGCTGCCGATCTTGCGGGCGTAGTCGGCGAAACGATAAGCCGTGTCACGGCTTTCCCAGCCGTTCTGCTGCGTCTGCAACGCTTGCGGCAGGTCCCAGTGATACAACGTCGCGAACGGCTGGATGCCGCGCTCGAGCAAGCCGTCGACCAGACGCTCGTAGAACGCGAGGCCTTTTTCGTTATACGCGCCGCGACCATCGGGCTGCACGCGCGGCCATGCAATCGAAAAACGATAGGCATTGACGCCCATCTGCGCCATCAGATCGAGATCTTCCTCGAAGCGATGGTAGTGGTCGCAGGCCACATCGCCGCTCTCGCCTTTCACCACCTTGCCGGGCACGCGGCAGAACGTGTCCCAGATCGACTCGCCACGGCCGTCTTCGCGGGCTGCGCCTTCGATCTGATATGAACTGGTGGCCACGCCCCAGATGAAATTTTCCTTGAATCGAAACGTCGACATAACAATAGATATCCTGATTAGTGGCGTCCGCTTTTGTGTGAGCGGACATGATATGAATGAAGGGAAACTCAGGCCTTGACCGCGCCGGTCGTCAAACCGTCGATCAAGCGCCGCGAGGTGAACGCGAACAGCACCAGCAGCGGCACCACGGCGACCGCGGAGCCCGCCATCACCGCGCCCCAGTCCGAATTGGTCGGGCTTTGCAGAATGCGCAGCGCGAGGGGCAGCGTGTACATCGACGGCGAACGCAGTACCACGAGCGCGGATAGAAAGTTGTTCCAGGCCTGAATGAAGCTGATGAGCCCAAGCGTGCCCAGTGCCGGCCCCAGCAGCGGCAGCACGATGCTCCAGTAGATACGGAACTCACCGCAGCCATCGATGCGCGCCGCCTCGATCAGGTCGGACGGAATGGCCGATGCAATGTACTGGCGCATGAGGAACACGCCGAGCGCGGCAGCCGCGCCGGGCACATACAGTGCACGCGGCTGATTGATCCAGCCGAGCAGGTTCATCGTCATGAAGGTCGGAATCATGCTGAGGAACGGCGGCACCAGCATGGCCGTGAGCGCAACGGCAAAGAGCGTTTTCTTGAAGCGGAACTCGTACATCGCAAACGCATAACCGGCCATCGAGGTGACGAGCAGCGTCAGCACGGTCTGGATCGTCGCCGTGTAGAAGCTCCAGCCCAGATTGCGCCAGAACGGAATGTGGCGCATGAGCGACGCCATGTTGTCGAGAAACGCATTGCCGAACCACAGCGGCGGCGGCATCGAGAAAATCTCGGAACTCGTGTGCGTGGCGAAGACGAACATGAACCAGAACGGGGAGAACATCAGCACCGCACCCGCCAGCACGACGGCATAACCCGTATAACGCGCCTTGTTTTTCGACAGTTTCATCGCTGAGCCTCTTCTTTCATGCCGCTGCGGTGGAAAATGCGCGTGTTGAGCCACATCAGCGCGGAAATCGTGATAAAGAGCAGCCACGCAATCGAACTGGCCGTGCCGAAGTCGCCGTCGTGGAATGCCGTGCGATACATGTAGACGGCCGTCGTCAGGCCGGACTGGCTGGTGCCCATGCCTTCGTTCGGCAGCAGGATGAAAGGCTCTTCGAACAGTTGCAGGCCGCCGATGATCGAAAGCGTGACCGCGAAGAAGATCATCGGCTTGAGAAGCGGAATCGTGATGCGCGTGAACTGTTGCCAGCCGTTGGCGCCGTCGATGCGCGCCGCTTCGTAAATGTCCTTCGGAATGGTCTGCAGCGCGGACAGATAAAGCACCGTATTCCAGCCCACATAGCGCCAGAAGACAACGACGGAAACCGCCGGCTTCACATTCGCAGGGTTATACAGCCACTCGATCGGTTTCGAAGGCACGATCCAGTGCAGCCCCGGAATGTTGCCGATTTCGGCAATGGCGAGGTTGATCATGCCGAACTCGGTCGAATACAGCGACGAAAAAATCAGCGCGATCGCCACGCTCGAGGTGATGAAGGGCAGAAAATACAGCCCGACGACGAAATTACGCCAGCGGCGAAATGCAGTTTGCAGAAAGAACGCAAGCGGCAGCGCAATGAGGTGCTGCGGCACGCCGGACATGACCGCCATCGAAGCCGTGTTGTAGAGCGACTTCCAGTACCACGGGTCAGTCAGCGTGAACGTGAAGTTCGACAGACCCACCCACTTCATGCTCGCCAGTCCCGCCGTCGCGTCCCAGCTCTGGAACGAGAGATACAGCGAAAACAGCAGCGGAAAGGCCAGGAACACGGCGAACAGCAGGAAAAACGGCGCGAGAAACAGGTATGGCGCGACCTTGACCGGATTGAGCCGCGGTTTTCCACGAGCGTGGGCGAGCGGCGCGAGCGGATCGCGCACGAGCCCTTCCACGGAGACCTGTTCAGTTGTGGGCAGAGGAGAGTTCATCGATAATTCCGTCCATTCGGGCGTGGCCGGCCGGGGCGGCCGGCCACGCTGTTGCAGCGGGCTTCAAGGCGCGGCAGTGCATGCCGCGCCGTTTCATCGGAACCGTTTAACGGCGGACACGATGCGTGATCTCAGCCTGTGCTTCCTGCAGCGCCTCGTGGATGTCCTCGTTGCTGTCGACCACCTTGTCGAGCGCCGAGTGAACCGCCTCTTCGGCAACCTGGTCATACTTGCTGCGCTGGATCGCCGGGATATGCGCGGCGGCGTCACGCCAGATCAGGCGAGCCTTCTCGTTGCCGAGGAACGCCACGGGCTGCGCGAAGAAGTCGTCGTGCTGCGCGGAAAGCAGCGCGGGGAACGCGTCGATCGAGCGGAACGAAGCGAGCTGCTCGTCCGTGCGCGTCGTCAGGAACTTGATGAATTCCCACGACAGCTGCTTTTGCGTGGCCTTCACCGGAATCGACCAGAACGTGCCGCCGAACGATGCATAAGCGCCGCCGGGCAGATTCGTGGCGCGCCACAGGCCCTTCGTATCCGGTGCGATCCACGACGAGAGGTGGCCGCCGAGCCATGCGCCCATCATTTGCGTGGCGACCGTGCCGCGCTTGAAGCTTTCGGCCCATTCGTTCGACCATGGCGTGATCTTCGCGTCGAGACCGAGATCACGCGCCTTCTTCGCCAGCTCGAATGCCTTCACGAAACGCGGCGAGGTCACGACCGGATTGCCCGCCTTGTCGAAGTACACGCCGTCGCCTTCTTTCAGGTCGGCGCGGATATAGATGTCTTCGATATCGCGCGACGACGCCATCAGGTACGCGCCCGTCGCCTTCTTGATCTTCTGCCCGGCCGCGAGATACGAGTCCCACGACCTGGTCAGATCGGCTTCGGTCACACCTGCCTTGTCGAGAATGTCCTTGCGATAGAACAGCGTGCCCGGACCGATATCGCCCGGCATGCCGACGATCTGCCCGTCCTGCGTGGTGGCCTGCGCGAACGTGTAGTTGATGAACTGGCTCTTGTACTGACCGGCGTTATAAGGCGGCTTCGCCAGGTTTTCGAGACCGCCACCCGCGGCGAAGCGGCCAATAAAGCCGACTTCGACGGCCATCACGTCGGGCAGGTCCGAGCTCGTTGCGAGCGCGGTGGTCATGGCGTTATGGTGATCGCCGATCGCAAGCGACGACACCTTGATGTCGACGTCCGGATGCAGCTTCTTCCATGCCGGAATCGCGTCCTTGATTTCCTGGTCGAGCTTCGGAAACACCGCGACGCTCAGCGTGGTGTTGGCATGCGCAGCCATGGTAGCCAGGCTCAGCAAAACGGCCGCGGCGGTGCCTGAAAAACGGAATTTCATTACATGTCTCCTGATGAAACGTTTACGAGTGACGTTCAAATGCTCCCCTGCTGCTACGAACTACTTCCCCTGTTGTATTGATTCGCACTGCACTACGCCCTGCCGCGCCCCGTTGCCTGAAAGCGCTTTCACCGCAAAACCAAAAAAAGCCCGATCTGGACGCGAACCTTATGCATCCGTGTTGCCCGGCCTCACCGACGGCCCGATGCGACGCGTCGTCTCGCGCGTCACCAGCGTGAGCGGAATGGGGCTCAGCGCGACAGGTTGCTTGCGGATCATCTGCACGATGCCTTGCGCGGCGAGACGTCCGATTTCATAGGTCGGCTGGCGCACCGTCGTCAGAGGCGGCGTCATGTACGAAGAAGTCGGCAGATCGTCGAAACCGACCAGCGAGACATCCTCGGGCACGCGTACGCCGCGGCGGAACATCGCAAGGCGTGCGCCGTACGCCGTCTGGTCGTTCGCGCAGAACACCGCGCTCAACGACGGCCGGCGCACCAACAGCCGCTCCATGGCCGCGAGCCCGCCTGTTTCGAGGTAGTCGCCCTGCTCGACCAGATCGGCGTCGAAACCGATACCCGCGTCCTCCAGTGCGATGCGGTAACCGTCGAGACGCTCGATCGCGTCCTCGTGACTGTCCGGGCCGGCGATGAACGCGATCTCGCGGTGGCCCTGCTCGATCAGATGACGGGTCGCGTCGCGTGCGCCCTGCAGGTTGTCGATCGGCAAGCCCGCCAGCGCCGTGCCGTTTTGCACTGAGCGCCCAAGCACCAGCATGGGCGCGTAGCGCGAATATTCAGTGAGCGTCGGTTCGTCGAGTTGTGCATGCAACAGAATGATGCCGTCCACGCGGCGCGCGATGAATTCCTCGAGGCGCGCTTTTTCGTCGACGACATTCCAGCGGCTGCTCACGAAAATCGGCGTGAAGCCCGGCTCGGAAAGCGCCTCCTCGATACCGCGCAGCCACTCGGCGTAAAACGGGCTCGACACGGCCTGCGTCAGGACGCCGATGGTTTCGGTGCGGCCACTCGCAAGGCTGCGCGCCAACACGTTCGGACGATAGTTGAACCGCGCGATCGCCTCTTCCACCGCGCGCTGCTTTTCGGGGAGAACACGCGCGGTGCCGTTCAGGATGCGCGACACCGTGCTCGGAGACACCCCGGCTGCGCGCGCGATTTCTTCCAGCGTCACGTTGGGACCCGGAGTGGGTCCGCTCTGGACACGAGGCGCGCCGGGTGCTTCGTTGGTGCCATCGGTCATGAGTTCCGCCTGGACATTTTCATGAAAGCGCTTTCAAACACTAAAAAAACGCTTCCAGATACGAATTCGAAGTGACTAACAGAGAACTGCAAAAAGAACCACAGAAAAAGCAGCCGGTGCGACCAGGGTGGAGGAGAGATCGCACCGGCCTCTCTATGCAAGAGAATTAAGCAGTACCTAACACAAAGAGATCACAACAACTACAGGTCAAACGAAGTCAGATCAGAACATGTGCATGATGCCCGCGAACACGCCGGTCTGGCTGTGGCCATAGTTCGGGTTGTCGTTCGACGACGTGCCCGTCGCCGCATCGAAGTTGTTGTTGCCGTACGAACCGTTGCCGAGGTTGATGTTCGACGTCGAGCTGTTGTGGACGTAGCCGGCTTCCGCATACAGGAACGTGCGCTTCGACAGGTTGTACGTCGTGCCGAGCGTGAACAGCGTGGCGTTGCCGTTGCCGTTGTTTGCGTTCGCGTGGAACACGGCAGCCGTGATCGCCGAAGCGTCGTTCACCTGCCAGCCAGCGCCGATCCACTCGTGGTTCACCGAGGTGGGTGCGCTCACGCCAGCCGGCTGCGACGCGTCGGTCACGCCCATGCTTGCGTTGGTGGCGTCCGGTGCGCTCAAGTGCTGGTACCCGGCATAGAGCTTGACGGGACCGATCACGTACGTGCCGCCAACAAGAATCGAGCGCGACGCCGAATAAACGTTGTTGAACGAGCCGTTTGCACCGCGGACTTCGTCATAAATCACGCGGAAATCGCCGCTGCCCCACGTGTAGATACCTTCGACCGCGTTCGTACGGCCCTGGCCGGTCGGCACGCCCTGCGCGTTGACCGGCGCCGAGTTCCAGCTCGTGTTGTTGGTCAGCGAATACTGGCCCTTGAACACGAGGCCGCCGAAAAGCGTAGGCGAATCGTATTCGGCGCCGTTGCTCGTGCTCGCCCAGTTACGGCCGCGCACGAGCGTCGAGATGGCGTAACGCTGCATCAGCTGCGGGTCCGCGCCCCAGCTGTCCTGCGAGAGTTCGCCGGCGCCGAGGTTACCCATCTTGAACAGACCGAAGCGGTCGTTGGAGAAGCCCACCGTGGCATGACGGCCAAACAGGTTGCCCGCCGAAGCGCCCGTCATCGTATTGAGCTGACCTTCCAGCTGGAACACCGCTTTCGTGCCGCCGCCGAGATCTTCCGAACCCAGCAGGCCGAACCAGGAGCACCCCCAGTCGCCGCTCTGTGCCGAGAACCTGCTACCGCCCGGCAGGCCGGTTTCGTACTGCACGCCGTTGTCGATACGGCCATACAGGGTGACGCTGCTCTGCGCGTGCGCCATCGTCGTCGCAGCTGCCATCACCGACAATGCAATAAGCTTCTTTTTCATTAGATATCCTATATATATTTTGGCGTCTCCAAACCGCGCAGGTTGCGTGCGCTCTACACGTTCCCTACCAGGCTGCCTCACTGAAATGTTCCAGATCACATTTCGAGGCGATTATAGGGACGCCCCTGCGCCGTGTACCGAACCGGCGGGCCAGGGAAAACTCTGTTACCGATAACAGTTGCACGCAGTGCGGCCCAGGAGTAGGCCCCTGCCTTGTGACCATTCCGTTATGGTCACAAAGCTCGCAACTCCGTTTGCGGTCGTGAGGGAAAATATGCTCAGCGAGGGAAATGCACCGAACAACCGCGCTACAGCGGCCAAATCGCGCTTGACAGCGCTTTCAAACGCGCTGGCGTGATGTTGTGAAGTTGCAACGACAACACGAAAATTTTTTGCCCGTTGTGTGTGCTGCGTCGCCGTTCTGCTGACAGCGCTGTCACCAGCAGGCCCGGGCAATAGCGACTATCATCGAGGTATACCCTGCCGGGCAACGAGTCGAGATTCTCCGGTAAGCACATTCAGCGCAGGACTTTGAATCCGTTCCGCGGGCTTTCCGGCTCCAGACCATCGCGCCACGCAAGACGTCGCGCCTCGACTCCCGCTGTTCCCCGCCACGTCGCGCGCGCGACGTCCCGTCCGAACGCAATGCACCAGCACGCACCAGCCCAACTTTTGCCGGGCGACGGCAGCGCCGTTCCAGACCCGGCCGGCAACACCCTCGACGCGCCGTCTCGGTGACTACTACGCCGCGCACCGCGCGGGCCGGTTTGCCCTCTGACTTCCGCGGCCCTGCATTGAAGCAGGACCGGAAGACTTGCTGCCGGTTTTGACCGGCACTTTTGCCACACTGCAAGGAGGTATCGTGAAAGCCGTCATCACTTCCACGCTCGTATTGCTGATGTCCGGCGCCATGGTGCCGGCCGTTCAGGCTCAAACCGGCTCGGGCGCAAGCGATTCGCAACTCGCGCACAGCGTCCGGGTCGCTTTCGCGCGCAATGGCGTCAACACTTCTCATGTATTTGTCTTTGCCCGGGGAGGCGCCGTCACGCTGCTCGGATGGGTAGACGCGCACGAACAGGTCGCGCTGGCCGAGCGCACCGCGGCTTCGGTCGAAGGCGTGCAATCGGTGGACAGTTGGCTTGCGCGCGGACGCTGAGGCCAATGAGATCGAATGAAATGCCGCGCGCGGACGGCGCCTGCCTCGTCCGCGCGCCGTTCTTTATTTATCGATCGCGCTGCGCAACGACATGTTTGATCCGTTTGATCCAGCCGCCGCGCCCGTAGTCGGTCTGCTGCAGAAACACGGCAATCACTATGATCAGACCTTTGAGGACCAACTGGGTATTGCTGTCGATATCGTTGAGCAACAGAATGTTGCCGAGGAAACCGAATATGAGCACGCCCGCCACCGTGCCCGATATCCGCCCGACGCCTCCGGCCAGACTCGTCCCGCCAATCACGACGGCGGCAATTGCATCGAGTTCCCAGCCGGTTCCGGCATCGGCCTTTCCCTGGCGGTACTGCGCCGCATAGAGCACGCCGACCAGCGCCGAAAGCAGACCGGAAATGGCATAGGCCATCATCTTGTAGCGGTTGACGTCGAGCCCTGAAACCACGGCACATTTCTCGTTTCCGCCTATCGCATACAGATATTTGCCGAACACCGTGCGATTCATCACGAAGCTGAATACGAGCGCGATCACGAGAAAGAAAAGCGCAGGCACGGGAATCAGATTGAACAGCAGTGCCCGCAAATTTTCGATATCGGCAGTCGCGTTCGTTCCGCTGTAAATCGAATAGACGGCGGTGTCCTGCCCCGCAATCAGCCGCGCGGCGCCGAGCACGCCGACCATCGCCGCGAGCGTGACGATGAACGGCTGCATGCGCCCGCGCGTGATGATCCACCCGTTGATGCTGCCCACGGTGAAGCCCGCGAGCGGTACGATCCAGAGCACGCCTGCAAGCGGCATGCGGTGCGCCGCGTGCAACACGATATACAGGCACGCCAGCGCCGCGCACAGCAGCGCAATGCCGCCGCGCACCGCGCGCGCGGCGCCCGTATGCATGCCGTGCAAACGCTGCTGTCTGCGCCAGGCGCCCGACACGATGAACACGATCGAGAACACGGCAATCGTGCTGAGCACGAGCGAGGCGTAGGTCGCCCGGTTCCAGCCCTCCGTGGTGAGCAGCATGGCGGTCAGCACGCTGCCCAGCCCCATGATCGCCCCGACGGAAAGATCGATGCCCGCGGTGATGATCACGAGCGTCATGCCGATCGACATCACGCCGACGTTGGCAACCTCGCGGAACACGTCGGAGATATTGGCGCTGGAGAGAAAGATGTTGCCGCCATCGGTCGAGTGAGGCGAAGTGAATGCGCCCACCACGAGCAACAGGATCAGCCCCAGGTAGTACTTCAGGTGCGTCATGAGCGTGCTGAGTTGACGCCTGCGCGTTGGCGCATCCGGCTCCGCGACATGGTCCTGCACGTGCAGCATGGTCAGCCCCCAGTCAGTGTCGATTCACGGCGAAGCGAGATTGATCAGCAGGTCGCCGGAAAAATCGCTGCGCGGCACGATCTGTTTGGCGCGCCCTTCGCACAGCACGAGAATGCGGTCGCACAGCAAAGTCAATTCGTCGATTTCCGAGCTGGCGATCAGCACCGTCACGCCCGAGCGAGCCGCGTCGAGTATCTGCCGGTAAATCTCCGCTTTGGCGGCGACGTCCACGCCACGCGTCGGCTCGTCGAGCAGGAGGATGCGCGGCCTCGTCATCAGCCATTTGCCGATGATGAGCTTTTGCTGATTGCCGCCCGACAGGCTATTGGCGCTTTGCGCGAGGCTGCGATGCTTGACCCGCGAGACGCGCGCCTGCTCGGCGGCCCAGCTGCACAGCCTGCGCCGCCGGTAGAACGGAAAGCCGGGCACGCGCGGCAACGACGGCAGCACGAAATTCGCTTCCAGCGACTGGTCGAGCACGAGGCCATCCTTCTTGCGGTCTTCGGTCACGAAGGCAAGACCCGCTTCCGCGGCCTCGTTCGGATGCCTGAACGAACGCCGCTGCCCCGCAATCGCAATGCCCCCCTCCTTTCGGTAGGCCGAGATCCCGTAGATAGCTTCGAGCACTTCGGTCTTGCCCGCGCCGAGCAGGCCCGACAGGCCGAACACTTCGCCCTCGTGCACCGCAAACGATACGTCGCGCACCATCGCGCGAGCCGGCCCCCACAGCGAGAGATTGCGCACTTCCACACTCGTGCTGCGAGCGCGCGGCGCCTCGTCCGCGCCGCGCTCGGGCGGCGCGAAGTCCTTACCGATCATCATCGAGACGAGCGCGGTCGACGACTCCACCTGCGCGACCGGCAGCGTCGAGATGCGCCGGCCGTCGCGCAGCACGGTCACGCGGTCGGCCACGGCGAAGACTTCGCCCAGCCGGTGGCTGATCAACACGATGCCCATGCCGCGTTCGCGCAGTTGCCGCGTGAGCGTGAGGAGCGCGTGCGTCTCCGCGTCGGAGAGCGCCGAGGTCGGCTCGTCCATGATCAGCACCCGTGCTTCGGCCACCAGCGACTTGGCAATTTCCACCAGTTGCTTTTCGCCCACCCGCAGCGCCCCGACCAGCTTGTCGGGGTTCGCGCGAAAGCCCAGTTGGCCAAGTACGCTGCGCGCCGCCGTGCGCATGGCGCGCCGGTCGGGAAAGCCCCAGCGCGTGCGCGGTTCCTTGCCGAGGAATATGTTGTCGACCGCGGAGAGCGTGTCGACAAGGTTCAGCTCCTGGTGAATGACCGCGATCCCTGCGTCGATTGCGTCGTTGACGCTCGCGAGGCGCGTGGGCACGCCTCGCACGCGTATCGTGCCGCTGTCCGGCGTATACAGCCCGCCCAGCATCTTCATCAGGCTCGATTTGCCCGCGCCGTTCTCGCCGACGAGCGCATGCACCTCGCCCGGCACGACATCGAAGTCTACGCTCGATAACACGGCGCTGCCGTTGAACGAAATCGACAGGCCTGCCGCCTCGATGAGCGGCACGGTGGCAGTGGCATTCATTCAGGAGTGGCTAGCAATATACGCTTTGGCGTTGCCGGCAAAAATGCCCTGGGTCGGCAACGTGACCTTCTTCGGGATCTTTTCGCCGCGGAGCAGCTTGAGCGCCTGGCGTATGCCTTCGGCGCCGGGCGTGGGGTACATGAACGTGCCGGCAAGCAGGCCTTGCGAGACCCAGGTGGCCCCCTCCTGCGGCAGGCCGTCGATGCCCACGAACTTGATGCTCTTGTCGCGCCCCGCATCCTTGGCCGCGAGATAGGCGCCATAGGCCATGGGATCGTTGTGCCCGTAGACGACATCGATTTTCGGATTCACCCGCAACACGGTCTTCATATACTCGTAGGCCTTGTCCTGCTTCCAGTCGCAGTCCACGCGTTCGCCCACGAGTTTGATGGCCGGCTCCTTGCCGATCACGCTCACCGCGCCGTCGTGACGGTCGTGCGCCGGCTGCGCGCCGAAGCCGCCCCAAACCTCGACCAGATTGCCCTGTGCGTGACCCGGTCCGCCCATCAACTTGACGATGAACGCGCCGGCTTCGCGGCCGATCTGCACGTTGTCGCCGCCAATGAACTGCGTATAGGATTCGCCATTCACCTCGCGATCGAGCACGAACACGGGAATACCCGCCTTATAGGCTTTTTCCACCACGCCGGTCAGCCCCGCCGACTCCTTGGGCGAAATGAAGATCGCATCCATCTTCTGGGCAATGAAATTCTCCATGTCGGCATTCTGCTTGTCGGTACGGTCACCCGCGTCGGCAATGATCAGATCGACCTCGGGATGCTTCGCGGCCTCGGCTTTCATGTCCTTGTTGAACTGCACGCGCCAGGGCTCGACCGTGGTCACCTGCGAGAAGCCGAAGCGGTATTTCTTTTGCTGCCCGAACGCGGGCGCGCTGAGCGTCCCGAGAAGACCCGCTGCGCCGGCAAGCGGCGCGGCGACCAGTCCCGCAATCAGAATGCGTCGTTGACTGTCCATTGCCCTGTCTCCTTTGTTGTCTGAACCGGGCGGCACGTGCGGCCAGCCTCGGGTACCGCAAAAATAGAACGTTATAGCGGCCGCGCGGCGGCGGCGCGTGCCGCTTCGCCCCATTCGCCATTCCGCACCGGGCCAGTGCTATCGCGCACGCGCAAGTCGGCACGCATGCGCAGATGCACGATCTCCGGGCTCTCGCCCTGCAACTGTTTGTGCAGGAGATGCCAGATGCCGCGGGCAATCGCCTCAGCAGGCTGACGAATCGAGCTGATGCCGGGACGCAGCACCGACATCCACGGTGCGTCGTCGAAGGAAAGCAGAGAAATGTCGTCCGGCAGTTGCAGGCCCGCGTCGCGGATCGCCCGCAGCGCGCCGAGCGTCGCGACATTCGCGCCGGTGAAGAGCGCCGTGGGGCGCTCGCGCGCGGCGAGCACGCCGAGCGTCGTTGCATGGCTTTCGGTATCGCTCATGCCACACACCACGACGTTGGCGTGCTGCGCCAGCCCGGCGCGCTGCATCGCATCCTGGTAGCCCTGGGCACGTTCGCGGCTGTTCACGAGGTCGAGCGCGTTGACGATGAACGTGATGCGGCGGTGGCCGAGCGCGATCAGATGCGCGGTGCCGTCCATCGCCGCGCGATGACTGTCGGTCGTGACCGTGTTGGCGGGAAAACTGTTGTCCACGCGATCGGCCATCACGAGCGGCACGTCGCACTCGCGCAGTTCGCTGATCGCATGCTCGTAGCCGTGGCATGGAATGATGATCATGCCCGCCACCTGGCGCGAGAGGACGAAGCGGATGCGCTCCGCTTCGCGCTCCGGGTCCTCCTGGGCGTGCGCGAGGATGAGCCGGTAACCCGATTCGAGTGCGTGGTCTTCGAGTGCGCAGACCAGTTCGATGAAGAACGAATTGGTCAGGTCGGGCACGACAAATCCAATCGACGTGGAGCGGCAACTGCGTAATTCGGCGGCCAGACTGTTGCGCCGGTAGCCGAGCTTGCGGGCCGCCTCCCAGACCTGCCGCTGGCGCGCTTCGCTCACGCTTGCGGCACCTGCGAGCACCTTCGACGCGGTGCCCAGCGAGACGCCCGCCGCATTCGCGACGTCCTTCAGCGTACTGGCACTCTTCTTGCGGTCGTCCATGCTGGTCTGTCCGCCCGACGTGATGTACTTGAGGTTATCTGCCCGAACTGAAACGTTTCATAGAGTAGGAAATGGATCTTGAGGCTTCAAGGGAGGGTTTTTCCGGGTCGCGGGCCCTAGCGGTAATTCACGAAGTTGATGATGTCGTTGAGGAACCACGGAAGAATCAGTTGCGTGTCGGGGTCGCTTACGCCCACGGTGAGTCTCGGCGGCTTCGAGGTGGATGAACCGGGCTTCGCGCCATCGGGGGTGTGCAGCATGTAGGTGTTGGTGTCGGCAACGGGCGGCGGCGAAGCACAGCCGGTAACGAATATGGCAAGGAACGCTGCGCAGCACGTTCGCTTCATGATAGGCAATCTCCAGCCACGTGATGTCGAGAAGCCCAAGCGTACCATTGGCCCTGCCGCTGCCGTGCAACGCCGTGCATGCACCGGAAATGCCGAACTCAATCGCCGCGGCCACTTTCGCGCTTATTCAGTGAAAGAGCGAAGCATTGCGTTAATCGAAAGTCCGGATGCGGAACGATGAAGCAGGACATCCGCTCATTTAGCTACTCTCATAAATAAAAATCCCGCATGTTAATCCATTCCGCAGAACGATTTTTACCGGAACACAGCCATCGCGCATATGTGTGCTGGGCAACAACGGAGATTGACGCGCTGTGCGAAATCAACCATATTTTGACCAGACGGCTGCGCTCGGTCCGGCCCCGTCGCTTTACTGTGCATGCAGATCGTGAGTTCCGCGAGGCCTTGCCCCTCGCTTCAACGACGATTCTGAGCATGCCGAAATGGCATTGCCATAACGGTGGGACGACATCATGTCCGCTCAGATTGGTCGCGACCAGAATTTCCCCGCAGCGTGCAAGCGTTGCGGCGGACTGCTGTACGAGAACTTCGAATTCTGTCCTTACTGCGGCACGGATTGTCCTCTCGACAAAGTCGCGCTGGGCACCCATCCGAAAGCCACACTGACACCCCTCGGCGCCACGGCGGCGGCGCCCCCTGCCCCTGCCCCTGCCCCTGCCCCTGCCCCTGCCCCTGCCCCTGCCCCTGCCCCTGCGGCCGCGAAGCTCGCGCAAGCGGTCGCGCCCGCGACCGACGAGCCGTCGCTCGACACCGGCTATCAGCACGGCGCGCAGCACACCTTGGCGCTTGCACACGGGTTGCGGATTTCGCAGATGGGGCAATGGCTCTTTCCCAGGGGCCTGTTCATATTCGCACTCATTCTTGCGTTCGCGTACGGCACGTATCTGCTGCTCGGCACGAGCCGGCAGCGCGAGGGCACAGCCGGCGAAGAGACCCTGCACTCTTCGGGCGGTTCGGTTTCGACCCATGCGTCTGCGCAGCAGGCTGATGAGACGTCCGCTGCCGATGGCAAGCAGATGAGCGAGCAGCCGCAATCGCCCTCGCGCAATGCGCACCCGGCGCCGCAATTCGCGGACGTGGCCGAGGGCCTGCGTGTCGCGCGGACCAGCCTTGCGGAGAATAACCTGTTCGACGCCAAGGCCGCGGCCAGTGCCGTGCTCGCGCGCGACGCGGACAACGAGGAGGCGCGCGCCCTGCAAGGCGATATTGCTGCGCGCGAGCAACGGCGCGATAGCGCGCTGCAAAACGCAGACCGCTGCGTCGCGCAGCGTGCCTGGGCCTGCGTGCAGCAACAGGCGTCGGAAGCGCTCGCGATCGACTCGAGCAGTCAAGCCGCGCAGTCGTTGATGGAGCGCGCCATCGTAGCGTCGGCCTGGAAGCCGCTAAGCCCACCCAATGGCGCCCCGCAAACGAACGCAGCAACGGCATTGCCGCGCGGCGCGAACAGCGTGCGGCTGCCGTCGTCGCAGGATTGGAATGCGGGCGCATCGCCGCCCCCACTGCCCGGCGCGATGAACACTGCGAACGCGACGAATGCCGGGAACGCGGCGAACGTCGCGACGGCCGCCAGTCCCGCCGGTGGCGACAACAGCGTCGACGCGCAGGAGCGCGCGATCGTGCAAAACGGCTGGAAGCGCGCCGCGCCGCCGGGCGCCACGCATTGAACAGGATTCCAGAACACATCGAAATCTGCTGTACATCCAAACAAGGCGGGAGAGAGACCATGCTGAAAAAGACCCTGGCGGGAGTGGCGGCGCTGATCGCCCTGCTTTTCCCGGCGCTCGCCATCGCCGCCGAGGTGGACGCGCACTACCGGATCGTGACCGGACCGGAACGCGGCACCTACATTCAGATCGGCCAGGACCTGGCGAAATGGGTCGCACAGCCAGCCGGCATTGATCTCGAAGTGATCCCGTCGAAAGGCTCGGCGGAAAACGTGCAGCGCATGCGGTTCGAGCCCGGCGTGAAGCTCGCGCTCGTGCAGTCCGACGTCTATCAGGCCTACGTCGACATGGCCAATTCCGGCAACGAAGAGGCCGGCACGCTGATCAGGCCGCTGCGGCTCATCATGCCGCTCTATGACGAAGAGATCTACTTCGTCGTGCGTAACGACTCGCCGATGAAGACGATCAACGAGATCAAGGACAAGGTGATCAGCGTTGGCCTGATCGGCAGCGGCACCGCGCAGTCGGCGACGACGCTGTACCGCCTCATGTTCGGCCAGCCCATTCCCGAGCAGAACGCGCAGCACCTGAGCAACGAAGACGCGCTGGCTGCGCTCATCGTCAAGAAGATCGATGTGGCGATCATCGTCGCCGGGCAGCCCGCCAAGCTCTTTACCGACATGAACCCCGAACTGCTGCAGCAGATCCGCTTCCTGCGCGTCGATCCGAACGCGCCAGAAACAGCGCGTGCAAAGCAAACCTACTATCCCGCAACGATCCACGTGTCGAGCTACCCGAACTGGCTCAAGGAAGACGTGCCGACGTGGACGGTCAAGGCCTTTCTCGTCACCTACGACTACAACCTGCGCGATACAGTCGGCAACCTGAGGCGCTTTGCCGATTCGCTCTGCGAGAACTTCACCAACCTGCAGGAGCACGGCCATCCGAAGTGGAAGCAGGTGAAGCTCGAACTGCCGGGCCTCGGCAAAGGCTGGCAATACTATCCGCCCGTCGAGCGACGTCTGAAGGCGTGTTTCGCGCATCGCGCCGCGATGCAGGCCGCCACGGGTTCGACCGCGGCACAAGGTGCCGCCGCCGCGCAGAGAGCCGACGGACGGCCATGCCCGGATCAGGAGCGCCTGCTCCTGCTCTGCAAATGACCCCGCAAGGAAGCTGCCAAGGGAACGCGATCCCCGACGCGCGCGAACTGCAGGCAAGTTCGCCCTTCCGGCGCCGGCACGGCATGGAAGGCGATCCCCTTGTGCCCGCATGCATTCTCTTCTGGTATCTGCTTTCAGGATGTCCTAATGTCCATGGGTGCCGCGATGCCGGCACGTCGAAACGGTCTTCCCGATGCAGTGCGTCCTACGCTAACAACAAACAAGGAGACACCCATGAGAGATACCCCGTTCGCAGTCCGGCGTAAAACGGCGCGCGTGAGCGCCGCAATCGCCATCGCAGGCGCGGCGCTCGTGCCCGGCGCACACGCTGCCGAAAGTCACGCCAGCCACCCGGCATTGAACAGACTGCCGTCGTTCGTGGTGGCGAGCAGTCTGCAAACCACCAGTTACGATGGCGTGAGCGACGATCTGTTGACCGCCGGACTCGGTAAAACCGGGCTTGCCGGGGCGCAACCGGCCATCGCGAACCCAGCGGCCCTGACGGCAGCAGAATTGCGCAGGCTCGCGATCTGGTCGAACTATCGCGCGCTTGTCGATACCACTGCGAACGGCGGTTATGGCCGCTTCTGGGGGCCCAACGTCGATGTCTACGGCAACGACACCCTGGGGGAAGGCAAAATTGCCGGCACCGAATATCTCGCGTTTGCCGACGACGGCAGCGGCCGCCAGAACGTCAGCCTGCTCGTGCAGGTGCCGACCAGCTTCGATCCGGCGAACCCGTGCATCGTGACAGCGACGTCGTCGGGCTCGCGCGGCGTGTACGGCGCAATCTCGGCGGCCGGCGAGTGGGGACTCAAGCGCGGCTGTGCGGTTGCCTATAGCGACAAGGGCACGGGGAACGGTGCGCAGGAACTGATGAGCGGCCTCGTGACGTTGATCGATGGCGTCACGGCCAACGCCGCAACGGCCGGACGCACGAGCCTGTTCACCGCGAACGTGCCGGCTGGCGCGCTCGCCGCCTACAACCAGAAGTTTCCGAACCGTTATGCGTTCAAGCACGCGCATTCGCAGTTGAACCCCGAAGCGGACTGGGGCAAGGACACACTCGAAGCGGTCCAGTTCGCGTACTGGGTGCTCAACCAGCAGTTCGCGCCGCGCGTCGACGCATCGAATCGGGGTGTGCGCTACGCGCCCGGCGACATCACGACGATCGCCGCATCCGTGAGCAACGGCGGCGGCGCGTCGCTCGCGGCAGCCGAACAGGACACGGGCAAGTGGATCACGGCGGTCGTGGTCGGCGAACCGCAGATCAATGTGCGCATGCCCGGCGACGCGCAAGTCAGGGAAGGCGGTCAGCGTATTGCCGCGGCCGGCAAACCGCTGGCCGACTACATGACGCTCGCGAACCTGCTGCAACCCTGCGCCGCGCTCGCAGACGCCGCCGCCGGCGCGCCCTATCTCACGGCGCTGCCCGTGGCGACCACGACCGCCATTCGCGAGGCGCGCTGCGCATCGCTCGCGGCGGCAGGCTACATCCACGGCGGCGACACGCAGGCGCAGGCGAACGACGCGCTCGCACGCCTGCATGAGGCCGGCTATGAAGCGGACTCCGATCTGCTGCACGCGCCGATGTGGGATTCACAGGCCGTCCCGGCTGTTGCGGTGACCTATGCCGATGCCTACACGCGCTCGAGCGTGCTCGACAACCTGTGCGGCTTCAGCTTCGGCACGACGAACGCTTCGACGGGCGCTGCGGGCGTTGCGCCCGCCGTTTCGCCAATGCTCACCCTCTTTGGCGTAGGCAACGGTGTGCCGCCGACCAATGGCGTCAATCTCGTCTACAACCTCACGCCGCCAGGCGGCGCCGACCATCGGCTCGCCACGCCCGATGCCAGCTTCGCGGGCGCGGCATGTCTGCGCGCGTTGTGGACGAAGGGAGATCCGCGCATGCGCCAGAGCGTGCAGGCGATCAGCGTGAATGCGAACCTGCACGGCAAGCCCGCGATCATCGTGCAAGGCCGCAGCGACGCGCTCGTACCGATCAATCATGCGTCGCGCGCGTATCTCGCGGCTAACAGCGAACGGGAAGGTTCGCGCAGCCGCTTGTCGCTGTACGAGGTGATGAACGGGCAGCACTTCGATGCGTTCCTCGCCGTACCGGGCTTCGATACGCACTTCGTGCCGGTGCACTACTACAACATCGCGGCGCTCAATCTGATGTGGAATCATCTGAAAAATGGCACGCCGCTGCCGCCTTCCCAGGTCATCCGCACGATCCCGCGCGGCGGCAGCCCGGGCGCCGCGCCGCCGCTGGGTCTCGCTAACCTGCCGGCCATCGTGGAGAATCCCGGCAGCAATGCGATTCGCACGGGTGACGGAGTCGTGAACGTGCCGCATTGAGGCGCGAAGCACGCCGGCGCGGCGAACGCGTCACACCAGCAGTTGCCGCGCCAGCACCTCTCTCGCTTGTGTCACGGTGTCCCCTTCGCCGGGATGCGGCGGCATGAGCGAGAACACGGCATCGGGCAAGGCCGGCAGCCGGTGCTTCGGGCCGAGCCGCACGAGGCCCTCCCCGATCGCCGATGCGCACAGGCATCCCACGCCCAGACCGGCCGCGAGCATGGACTGCAGCCCGGCCACGCCCGATGCGCTGTGAACGAGCACGTAGGGAATGTCATTTTCTTCGAGCGAGCGCACCGCGACCTGGTGCATCATGCAGTCGCCCGGCAGCAGCACGAGCGGCAACGCTTGCGGCAACTGCTCGGCGAGCATCGGCGACGCGACCCAGTAGAGCGGCTCGCGCAGCAACTCCCAGCGCGTGTCCGCGTCGGTGGCGGCGGGCCGGAACGGGCCGCTCGACAGGTGCATGACCACGCCGAGATCGATCTGCCGCTTCGCATACGCGACCTCGATATCGGCGCTCTTCATCGCGCTCACGTGCAAGCTCAGTTGCGCATAGCAATCGCGCAGCCGCACGAGCAAACCGGCCACCTCGTTAGTACGGAAGTACTCGGTGATCGCCACGCGCAGCTCTCCCTTGATGGCCTGGCCGCGCACGTCGTCGAAGGCGGCTTCGTTGAGCGCCACGAGACGCCGCGCGTGTTCGAGCAGACGCGTGCCCGCGGGCGTGAGCTCCACGCCGCGCTTGCTGCGCACGAAAAGCGGCATGCCCGCGCGCACCTCGAGCTTGCGCACCTGCTCGCTGATCGTGGATTGCGAAAGATGCAGCAGCGGCGCCGCCGCCGAAAGGCTGCCCACGTTCGCCACCGCCGCGAACGTCTTCAACTGGTCGAATTCGAAGCCACGCATGACACTCCACATCCATCGAATAACTCGATGGATAGTACCATCAATTCCCGCTTTTCCGTCAGATAGAGGTCGATCACAATGCCGACTGGACGCTAACTGGGCGCTCAAGCTGCGCGCGTGCTGGATAGCGCGGCCTGACGAAGTCCGGCCCTTTATCAGTGAGCACACTCATGTCTGACAATACATACGCCGCCTGTGCCGCGGCGCCCCGTGCCGCCGCCAGCCACGGCCATCACGGCTGGGCGCTGGCCGTTTTGCTGGTGGGCGCAATTCTGCCGCCACTCGACTACTTCATCGTGAACCTCGCGCTGCCCGCCATTCGCGACGGACTCGGCGCGAACGCGTCCGAACTCCAGCTGGTGGTCTCGGCCTACGCGTGCGCGAATGCCGTCATGCTGATCACGGGCGGCCGCCTCGGCGACCTATACGGCCGCAAACGCATCTTCATGGCGGGCATGGCGGGCTTCGTCGTCGCCTCCACGTTCTGCGGCCTGGCCACCGGCGGCACGGCGCTCGTCGCCGGGCGCATCCTGCAAGGCCTGTTCGCCGCGACCCTCGCCCCGCAGGTGCTCGCCACGATCCGCAGCGTATTCGCGCCTCACGAGCAGGTACGCGTGATGGGGCTTTATGCCTTCGTGTTCGGCATTGCCGCCGTGATCGGCCAGCTTGGCGGCGGCGCGCTCATCAGCCTGCACCCGTTCGGTCTGGGCTGGCGCGCGATCTTTCTTGTCAACCTGCCCATTGGCGTGTTCGCGCTCATCGGCCTGGCGCTTCATCCCGGAAAGCCGGCCGCCGCGCGGCAAGCGCATCGACGTGCCGGGCACCCTGCTGCTGTCGCTGTTTCTGCTGATGCTCGTCTATCCGCTCACGCGCGGACGCGAGTCGGGCTGGCCGCTCTGGATGCGCGTCTGCCTCGCCGGCTCGCTGCCCATGCTCGGCCTGCTGCTGCGCGTGGAATGGCGCAGCCTGGTCAACGGCAAGGATCCACTTCTCGACGTGCGCCTCTTCCGCAATCCGGTCATCGCGCTAGGTCTCGTGCTGGCGTTCCTCTTCTATACGATGAGCGCGTTCTTCCTGACCTACGGCATTTATCTGCAAGGCGGCCTGCATTGGACGCCGCTTGCTTCGGGACTCGGGATCCTGCCGTTTGGCATCGGCTTTCTTTCCAGCCCGCTGCTGATGCCGCGCCTCGTGCATCGCTTCGGCGGCTATCGCGTGCTGACACTGGGCTATTTGCTGCTCGCGGGCGGGCTTGCGATTGCGGCCGGGCTTGCGGGCGTGGCACAGCCCGGCGCCGGATTCTACTTGGGACTCGCCGCGATCGGCATAGGCCAGGGGCTCATTTTGCCCTCCGTCGTGCGCATCGTGCTGGCCGAAGTGGAGCCCGAGCGCGCAGGCACCGCCTCGGGCATGGTCACGGCAACGCTGCAGATCGGCGCGGCCGTCGGCGCGGCGACGCTAGGCGGCCTGTTCTTCTCGACGCTCGGCGCGGCGCCCGGCATGACCGATTACGCACATGCGTTCAGGACGACGATGTTCGCACTCGTCGCAATCCTGCTGCCTTGCGCATTGCTCTCCATGGCGCTGGGACCGCTGCATCGGCGCATGCATGCGAACGGCTCCGGCATGCCGTGATTTGCTCTGGATTCCTTTCTATCCTGTCATCTCGGCAGCCTCGCGCCTTCTCTCCTGCATCCAGAAAGCGGAGAGGCAGCGAAGCACTTTCTCCTATATTGGATATCCAGCTATATTTCCGCCTCACCAAGCCTGGTCACCCACGGGAGGAAATACATTCCAGTAACCGTCGTCATACTGAAAGAAAAACAGCGCGTGAAATCCCGTTGTCTGACGCGTCTCCACGCACACATAGCGCGCCCTGCCCGAAGGAGTATGGCCAAACGCGGTGACATGCACCGGTGTAGTAGGTGCGAGCCATTTTTCGACCTGATAACGCAGTGACTGCGTTTTCGTGCGTCTCATCTGGTCCTCCCAGAGATCGGTCAGTTTTGCAGGTTTTCACCGGAAACCGCGAAACACCCTGCACAAACCGAACGCTCTTGATGCAAGGCGCAATGCTTACCGCATCGCATCAAGCGTTTGAGAAAGCACTTTAACTATAGCCAGAAAAACCCTTCGCAGCATCGATTTCAGCAAGATAGCAACAAAGCAGCCGAAACCGGGAAACGCGCGTCCAGCCGCATCATGCGGCCTTGGCTGATGCGCCGCACCAGGTGAAAGGATGCGCCTGCAGTATCTGTCGCGCGATTGCAGCGCGCGAGTCCGGCCCCGCTCCTGCTGCGGGGCCGCTCATCGCCGGCACAATCCTGCTGGTCCCCGTGAGCCTGGCCGTAGACCGCCCGTGGACGCTTCATCTGTCACTGCAATCGATCACAGCGCTGATCGCGCTCGCCGTTTTTTTCCACAGCGGTCGCGTTCGTCACGGACTTGCGGATCGTCCAGACGCCCGGCCCGATTGGCACAACCGCGCAGGCCTGTTTGCGCGTGCCGATCGGCATGGCGACAGGCATTGCGTGGCTCGGCGAATCGCTCTCGACCTCGGCGTGGCCGGGACTCGGGTGCGTGGTTGCCGGCGTCGTTGCGATGACGCTGCCGTCGGCCAGCCAATGCCGCGCGAGCGGCCACAGACTGCGCTCGAATCGCGAGTGAAAAAACGCGAAGTGCCCGATGCGGCGTTCGCCAATTGAGGCAGGTGCGATGCGTACATGCGTCGACTCGCTGTGTGTGAAGTAGCGCAGCGTGCGTTCGATCGCGCGGACGGTGCCGAACGGGTCGTCGGGGAAGCTGACGGCAAGAATGGGCGCATGCATGTTGCCAAAGCGGGCGACGATGTCCGCGCGCTGCGCTGGCGTGCGTGCGAGCGACCCCTTGCTCAGCGTGTCTTCAAAGCGGGCGCGGCCCCGGCTCCAGATCTTCGCGACGCCGCGCGGCGTGTCCTCCATCCATCCGAACCACGATGCGGGGAAATACCCCACCAGGCCAGTTAAAACCGGCATCACGACGTGCCATTTCCAGAGCATGAGCGGCATGCTGCGCGGCGCGTAATCGCGCCAGTATGCGTACTGTGTGCCGACGGTGAAGACGCGGCGAATGAGATGATTCGACGGCGCGAGCCCGATCAGAAAGCCGCCGATGCTATGCCCCACGACGTCGATCGGCTGTCCGGGGAACATGCTTCGCGCGTAGCGCAGCACCGCTTCGAAATCGCGTTCGCCCCATTCCAGCCAGCTCGCATCGAGCGTTGCGAGCGCAACGGGCTGAGAAGCGCCAATGCCGCGGTAGTCGTAGACCAGCACGTCGAAACCCTGCTGGTACAGCCATGCGCCAAAGCGGAAATAGTAGTGGCAGCGCACCGACGTGGCCGAATTGACGATGACCACCGCACGCGACGCGTCCGCGTTCAGCAGCGCGTGTCGACGCCACACATAGGCGCAAAGCGTAAAGCCATCGGCGGCGGTGATGGCGACGGCGAGAGGACGCGCCTCGCCCGGATCGGCTGAGTGCATGAACGTGCTCCATGAAGAGACGGGAATGTCGATTTCACTTGACCTCGGCCGCGGCTTCAATCAATCTTTGCGCAGCTTTCGCATGAGGAAGACGCATGTCAGTACCGCTCGTAAAACTCCCTCCTCTCGACCTCATCCGCGGGTTCGTTGCGGTGGGCCGGCGCATGGGCATCACGCTCGCCGCCGACGACCTGTGCGTCACGCAATCCGCGGTGAGCCGCCAGATCGCTGCGCTCGAGGAGGCGCTGGGCGTGCGCCTCTTCAACCGCGGCTATCGTTCGATCTCGCTCACACCGGAAGGCGAGCGCCTGCTGCGCGTGGCGGACAGCGCGGTGCAGCAGATGCAGGAAATCGTCGGCGCACTGGCTGCGCCCCAGGTGCGCCAGCCCGTGACGATCACGGCCAGCATCGGCATCGCCGGGCTGTGGCTGCTGCCGCGGATCGGCGAGTTGCAACGCGTGCATCCCGATATCGATCTGCGCCTTGCGACCTCCGAGAAGGTGCTCGATCTGCGCGCCGAAGGCATCGACCTCGCTCTGCGCTATGCACCGGCCAGTATGGCGCCCGAGGCAGCGAACCGATCGGTGCATCTGTACGACGAATACGTACTGCCGGTCGCGCATCCTTCGTTGAATGTGAAGAAGCTCGACGCGGCCACGCTCGCGCGCCACGTGCTGCTCGAATTCGAAGGCGTGCGCCGCCCGATGCTTCGCTGGGCGGACCATCTGGGCGCGCGCGGCATCGACGGCGCGCCGCTTCGCGGCATGCTGCGTTTCAACCAGTACGACCAGGTCATTCAGGCCGCCACTGCCGGCCGGGGTATCGCGCTCGGACGCCTCGCCCTCGTGCAGCCGCTGCTTGCCGACGGCAGGCTCGCCGCCGTCGGCAATGCGCGCGCCGAGGGCCCGACCGGCTACGCCTACTGGCTGCATCAGGCCGACGAAGCGCCGCGCGACGACGTGCGCGCCGTCATCGACTGGATCGTCGAACAGGCTCGCCAAAGCCAGATCGCATGAGCTACACGCATGCGAAGCGTGCCAAAAACTCGCTTGAGCCAACTCGCCTTCCCGCGCTTTACTAGGCGCAACACGGCGCGACTGCGAAGCGCCCATCGCGAGGAGGCGAACGATGACCGGCATGGACGATGCATGGCGCCGCCGCTGGCTGCCCGTGATCGCAGGTGGCGTGGTGATGGGCGCGGCGCTCGGCGTGCGCAACGTGCAGGGGCTTTTCCTGTTGCCCGTCACGCTCGATCGCGGCTGGTCGCGCGAGACGTTCGGCCTTGCGCTCGCGCTGCAAAACCTGCTGTGGGGCGTTGCACAGCCGCTCACGGGCATGATCTCCGACCGCTTCGGCTCCGCACGCGTGATCTTCGCGGGCGCCCTGCTTTACGCGCCCGGACTCGCGATGATGGCACTGAGCGCTACGCCTGGCGTCTACACGTTCGGCGTGGGCGTGGTGCTCGGCGTTGCGTTGTCAGGAACGGCGTTCGGCGCCGTCTATGGCGCACTCTCGCGGCTCTTTGCAGACGCTCAGCGCAGCTGGGCGCTGAGCGTGGCGGGCATGTTCGGCGGCCTGGGGCAGTTCTGCGTCGTGCCGCTCACGCAAGGGATGATAGGCAGATTCGGCTGGGTCACCGCGATCCTCGCCCTCGCCGCCATCATGCTCGCCAGCACGCCGCTCGCGGCATGGCTGCGCGATCTTCCGGTGGCGCGCAGCGGCGCGATCGATACGCACGACACCCTGCGCCGTGCGATCGGAAAGGCATTCGCGCATCGCGGCTTCTGGTTGCTCAATCTGGGCTTTTTGTCGTGTGGCTTCCAGCTCGCGTTCATCGGCGCACACCTGCCGGCGTATCTGCTCGACAAAGGCATGAGCGCGCGCGAAGCCAGTCTGGCGCTCGCGCTGATCGCGCTGGCCAACACGGCGGGCACGTTTCTATGCGGCTACGCGGGGGGATGTCTGCGCCGCAAGTATCTGCTCTCGGCTATCTACTTCGCACGGGCTGGCGTGATGGCGCTGTTCCTCGCCCTGCCTCTCTCGCCCCTCACGCTTTATGTATTCGCGTTCGCGATGGGATTCATGTGGCTCGGCACCGTGCCGCTGACGAGCGGGATCGTTTCGCAGATGTTCGGCGTGCGTTATATCTCGACGCTCTTCGGCTTCGTTTTTCTCGGGCATCAGATCGGGAGCTTCTTTGGCGTCTGGCTGGGCGGCGTCGTGTTCGACGCGACGCATAGCTACGGCCTGCTCTGGCAGGGTTCGATTGCGCTCGGGGTCATTGCAGGATTGATGCACTTGCCGATCGACGACGAGCAGGTCGTACCGCGCGCCATGATCGCCGGGCAGCCTTCGTGAGCGAAGTGTTGGCCGTGCGCATCGTGCAGGTCGTGCTGGCCGTTTCATTCGGATCGCTTATTGTCTGGACGTTTGTCGAGTATCTCGCGCCTTCGACGATGCTTGCCTTGCTCACTGGCGCCGCGTTTTGCGGATGATCGCGCCGCTGGTGGCCGCTTACTTGATCAACTGCAGAATGTCACGGAATCGCGGGTGCCGGCTCGAGCGCAGCCATTCGAACGCGACCATCTCGACCGTCGCCACTTCAGCGCCCGCATTGTTCAGCCGCGAAATGGCCACCTCTTTGTCGACGACTTTGCGTGAACCCATCGCATCGGTAACGAGAGTGACCGATAGACCGCGCTGCAGCAATCCGACTGCCGTCTGCAATACGCAGACATGCGCCTCGCATCCCGCGACGATAGCCCGGGTGCGCCCTCGCGGCAGCGCCTCGAATAGACCGTCGGCGGTGGCATCGAAATGGTGCTTTGCAACAGTGATCGAACACAGGTCCTTTATTTCCTTCGCGTTCTCGCCAAGCGCGCCCGGATTTTGTTCTGTCCCGATGACCGGAACATCGAGATCCCGGGCAATCCGCCCGAGCCGAACGGCTTGAGCGACAATGGATTCGCCGTCGCGAATCGCAGGCACCAGTCCCGTTTGCAAGTCGATCAGAACTACGATCGATTCGGAAAGGCTATGCAGCATCACGCATCCTTTTCGGAGATTGCAGTGCGCAAAATGGCATCTGTCAGGGATAGTACCAAGTATGCGACAAATGGTCGCCGTGCGACTCTATGTTCCAATGCCATTCCCTATGGAGCCAGGCATGCAAGCAGAGACGCTAAAGAAAGCCAGGGCCGCCACTTTTCTCACCCGGTCGGCGTTGTGTCTGATGCTGTTTCCCGTTGCCTGTCTTGTCTGGGCACTCCAGGCGTATCCGCCACAGGAAGCCATTTGGGTTTGCTTCTCGCTGGCAATCTATATCTGGCCTTTCGCCGGAGTCCTGTTTGTGATTTCAGCGGGATTCCACGTCGGCACCCACAGCCGCCGACTCGAAAAGGACGCCGGATTCCGCGAGGCGCATGGGCACTAACTAGCCCGCGCGCCGTCCCGCCAAACGGTCCGCTGTCGTTGCTCGCATGGAAGCCTGCTGGAAACAGCAGGTTCCTGAGGCGCGGCTTGCCGTTGGTCGGGACTGGCGAAACGACTGGTTAGCAAACCTTATCGTCTGTACAAGGCTCCGCCTGCAGCGCGGGGTACAGCAACGCACGCAGCGACGGCGCGAATGACGCGCGCCTTGCGCGTGCGTTCAGCTACCGTATGTGCTCACTGCACAATTCCATCCGTTCGACGTCCTTATGACATGCGTCCATTCGTCGGCGTCAGCCGACGGACTGCGCTTCACACATCCACGCCAAGCTCCGCAAAACTCGTGACTTTTGCCTCACAAGCTCGCGCAAGCTGCAGATCGTGACTCGAAAAAAAGACCGCGCAGTCTTTGGCCAGATCCTTGAACAGTTGGATGAGAACAGCGCGCGCGGCGGCGTCAAGTCCGTTGCCCGGCTCGTCCGCGACAACGACGGCGGGCTCGCCCAGCATCGTCGCAGTCAGGAATATTTTCTTGCACGTGCCGAGCGACATCTGCTCGAAGCGCTTATCGAGGTGCGGCGCGAGGCCGAAGCGATGCGCGAGATCGAGCGTGCGGGCGTCGACGGAGGTTTTCTTCGCAGACGCCACGAGTTCGAGAAACGCCCGGCCCGTTTGGAACGGATACGCCATGCAGTCGTCGGGCACGTAGGCCAGCGCGGATTTTGCCTTGAGCGCATCGGTACGCAGCGAATGACCGTCGAGCCAGACCTCGCCTTCGTCGGCATCGATCGCGCCGGCAAGGATGCCGAGCAGCGTGGACTTGCCGCTGCCGTTTTCATCGCATAGTGCCACGCATCCAGCGCCGCTCGCGTAATGCAGTCCCTGGAAGATAACGCGCTCGCCAAAGCGCTTGCTGAGGTTTTCGAATCGAAGCATGGTGGAATCAATCAGGAGAACAACTGCCAGACGACAGCGACCCAGATGGCGGCCAGCATCGTACCGAGCAGGACGGATTGCCGTGGCGCGTAACGTTGCGGGAGATACAGCAAGGCAAGCAGCGGCGCACCCGAACACAAAAGAGCTGCTGCCGACCACCATGGCAAAACGCCGTGTGCGACCAGCAGCAGCGGCGCAACGCATGCGAACGGCAGCGCCAGCGCGGCGATCGTCAGTATATCGGCACGAGGCTGCGCCGCCGCTGCAATCGGCAGCGATCGCATGAACTGCCCGGCGCGAAGGTGCGCCGCGCTCAAATCGCGATAGGTCGCGGCGGCGATCAGCGCAATCGCGGCCTGCGAAATCGACGCCAGGGGAACGGCGCGCGCGTCGAAATTCCAGAGCCCGAGGAGGAAGCACGTGGAGGCCGTGACGGAACCCATCATCAGGCAGCGCGCGAAGACGCCTGCGGCGCGATCCCTCACGATGCCGATCTGCAGCCTGGCCACTGGCGAAAGACCCTGTCCAGCATAGGCGCGTGCGCAACCCAGGACGCGGCGCGAGCGCGCGCCACGCCATCCGGACCGTGAAGTCGAACCAGCCGGCGTATGAGCGATCGCGAATGCTGCGAGCAGCAAGGGTAAGACCAGCAGCGCCGGCCTGATCGTCTCGCCGGTCTGCAGCGCGCCGACGAGGATGACATTGGCGACGGCCAACGGAGTCGCGTTGCGCGCGCTGCGCGACAGCACAGCCAATTGCCATCCAAGCGTAATCAGCAGCAGATCGAGAACGAACAGATAGTTGGCGACCTTCTGCGGCAGAAAGGCCAGTGCAACCGCGGCGGCGAGCACGGGCAAAAACAGCGGCGTATTCGCGACGAGCACGACAGCGATATCGACGGCGCGGCGGCGGCCATGGGAAGTGGGCAACGAATCGAGGAAGGTGGCGAACGCGCCGCCGGTGACGGCGCCATGTTGCGCGAGCACCCACAGCATGCCGACGGCTTCGAGCATATGCACCCACACGAACCGCCATTCAATGCCGTGCGAAGGCGCGAGAGCAGCGAGTATCGGCGCACCGAGAATCCGGGTCTGCGCAAACACAGGCATCGCCGGCAGCAACAGGAGGACCGAAAGCATTAGGGCCTGCCAGTGCCTGTGCAACAGGCGAGACGTCGCGAGGGCATACCAGCGTAGTCGGCAGGACAACATCATGTTTTCAACTTCCCTTGAGCAGTCGCGAAATCGTGCATTGGACAGACGCGATATCGTGCCATGCCGGCTGCGATGCGACAACCGCGCCCCGCTTGTGCACTTCAAAGGTACGATACCCTCCGTCGATCAAGCCGTGATGCCGGTTGGAGACTGCGGCATGCGCGTGCTGTCGCCCGGCGAAGGCCCGCACGGACTGGCGTTCGCTTGCCTGAGCCACGGTAGCGCCAGCCGGGAACTCCCATTGCGCCACGAAGGAGCGCAACTTACAGGAGCCCGACATGCATTGGCGTCATCTAGCGCCTGGTTTGCTCATGGCCGTAGCCTTCTCATTACCGATTGCATGGGGTGCGAGCGACTACCCGCAGATGAATCGGCCTGACGACCTCCGTACTGCCACCCCGATCAAGCACCTGGTCGTGATCTATGGTGAGAACGTCTCGTTCGATCACTACTTCGCCACCTATCCGCACGCGGCGAATCCCTCAGACGAACCGGCGTTCAACGCACTGCCCGGTACCCCCAGCGTGAATGGTCTCTCAGGGCCCCTCCTCTCCAGAAATCCAAATGCAACGAATCCGGCTAACGGCGCGGGTGCAGCGAACCCTTTCCGCATCGACCGTACGCAGGCGGCCACCGCCGACCAGGATCACGCCTATGCAGCAGAACAACAAGCCTACGACAACGGCGCGGTCGACCTGTTCCCGAAATACACGGGCAAAGGTACGGGGGACGGCGCCGGTGAATCCGGAAACAATGGCGAAGTAATGGGCTATTACGACGGCAACACAGTCACCGCGCTGTGGAACTACGCGCAGCGCTTCGCGATGAGCGACAACGCCTGGTCATCGACCTATGGGCCCTCGACGCCGGGCGCCCTGGAGGTGGTCTCGGGTCAAACCAACGGCGTGAGGCCCGTGCTCACGACGAAAAAGCCTTCGGTGCCGGGCTCCTATTACGTGAACGACGGACAAGGCGGCTTCACGTTGATCGACGACGTCGATCCGGCCTTCGACACATGCTCGAGCCAGCACGACACCGTCATGATGACGGGCAGGAATATCGGCGACCTCTTGAACGCACGCGATATTTCGTGGGGCGGCTTCATGGGCGGCTTCAACCTCGAGACCGTGAACAGCAATGGCACGACCGCGTGCAGGCGCAGCACGCTATCGGCAGTCGTCGGCGCGGCCACTGCCGACTACGTGCCGCACCACAACTGGTTCCAGTATTACGCGTCGACGTCGAATCCGAAGCATCTGCGTCCGAGTTCCATCGAGGCGATCGGACACACCCTGGAAAGAGATGGCCGGACGCCTGACCCCGCCAATCATCAGTATGATTCCGACGACTTCTTTAGCGCGGTAAGCGCCGGCAACTTCCCGTCCGTGAGCTTCCTCAAGGCCCCCGCATTCCAGGATGGTCACGCTGGCTATTCCGATCCACTCGATGAGCAGGCTTTCGTTGCGAAGGTCGTCAACTTCCTGCAGCGCCAGCCGGAGTGGACCAGCACCGCCATCGTCGTGACGTGGGACGACTCGGATGGCTGGTACGACCACGCTTACGCATTGCCAACGAGCGCGTCATACGATTCGCTCGCCGACCACCTCAACGGCCAGGGAAGATGCGGTACCGGATCCGCGCAGGACGGCGTGAAAGGAAAACCCGTAAACGGCCGTTGCGGCCCGGGTACACGCATTCCGTTTCTCGTCATTTCTCCCTGGGCGAAGGAGAACTACGTCGACCATACGTTGATCGACCAGTCGTCGGTCGTTCGCTTCATCGAGGACAACTGGCTCGACGGACAACGTATCGGCGGCGGATCGTTCGACAGCAAGGGAGGCAGCATCATGGGCATGTTCGACTTCAGCCGTCGTGGCGAAGACCTCGCGCAACGCAGGCTGTTTCTGGATCCGTCGACGGGCCTGCCAGTCGAGAAGCCTCCGAAGGTCTAGATTCGGGAGTTCGAGATTCCAGTTCTGATTTCGATTCAAGGTAAGGACAAACGGCGTAGCGCGCCTTTTCTACAACGACCGCTTGTAGATATGTCAACGCGTCCTGACTTGCCATGCCCTTGTATTGCGGCTTCCTTAATGTTCATATCGTTGATTTGGAATCCAGATCCCTTACACGGCCCCCTGTAAATTTTTCTGACGATCGAGGGGGTACGGCGCTTGCGCTACGAAGCGAGGCGCGTTGCCGTGAACGGTGATTGCCAGATGACCCACAGAGGCCCAGACGGTTTTCGGAACTACGCAACGCGATGCCAGACACTTGCATGAGCGGGGGCTCTTCTATGTCGAACCGACACGAGACCTCTCCTGCCGAGACGGGGGAGGTCCTGGTACTGGTGGGTGCCGCCTTCGCTGTGCTTGGCGGCTGGCTCGTCGCAATGGGTTCCACGCCCTACTACGTCGTCACCGGCCTCGCGCTGATTGGCTCGGGTACCCTCATGGTGCGAAGCCGATCGGCAGGGCTATGGAGCGTCTTTTTCACGCTCGTCGCGGCGCTCGTCTGGTCCATCTCCGAAGTCGGGCGCGACGGGTGGAAGCCCATGCCGCGCCTGCTGCTGCTCGCTTTACTCGGCATCTGGTTCTACCTCAACATCGTCGTCGGCAATACGACGATCGCCCGTCCGGTTCGCGTTGTGGCCGGCGTCGCGGCAATCGTCTATGCGCTCACGATCGTCGGCATGTTCCCGCCCAAAGTGCCCATGTCGGTGGCGCAACACCTGCGCTACGGACCGCTATCTGCGCCCCACAACAGCAGCACGTCATCCGATTAAGCAGACTCGCCCCAACATGTTGACTGTGAACGATTTGGGAATCGATTTCATTTCAATCGGCAACCCACGATGCGCGCTTTCAGACTTCATCAGACTAGCGAGGAACACCGGTTGCTGGAAGGCAGGTCCGGAAGTCACAGAGGTAGCCATCGTGCTCATACAATTTCCAGATGAAGATGCCTTCTACTACGCGTATGGCGCGATCCGGTATCGCGCTGTCGTCGACGGCACATGGGTCATGTGCGAAATATCTCCGGAGGCCCTCGAAGACTATTTTCGTGCGCACGCGGGCCGCGCTGGCCTGCTGGCAGCATTCTCGGCACATAGGAAGGAGATCGAATCAATCACAAGACAAATTCTTCCCCACCGGATCTCTGCTGGACGCTGCCAGATTTTCTTGCGAGACTGTTTGTACAAGCCTGGAAAGAACGAAACCGACATCGGGCACAACAGGGAAAACGTCGAGGCTACCCGACGCGATGAGATGGCAATCACGAGTGCATGCCTTCTGACATGAAGGCTCTCGATGCGTGAAGTTCGTTGAGGTGAAGGTGCGCTCAGCGATGTCATTCCCCTGAATGCGAATGCCGCCGGGTCCTTGACGCACTGCAGTGTGATCGAAGGCACGCTATATGCGCACGTTCGGGATTGCATCGCAGCATGCTTGCCGCTGCGAACTGCTTTCACCGTGTGCGCCGGCTTGAAATGAAGATTAAGAACGCCTTGCGTATGTGGCACGGAGGCGGTTGAGGATTTTGTTCGAGACCGCCCTTCTCATGAATTTGTCAGCGGGATGGCCACAATAATGAACAGCTTCGATACCGTCATTCTGGGAGCCCTCACCCAACTCCAGCTTCCTCCCCAGGTCAATTACGCCATTGGGGTAATTGCCGACTTCTATACGTTCAAGGGTTATCTGTTGATCCCCCTGTTGTGGTGGATCTGGTTCCAGCCACACGAGCGGCGCGGCTGGCGCCGCGAGATCGTACTCGCCACGCTGGCGAGCGGCCTGATTGCACTGGCGGTTGGGCGCCTCCTTGCACGCATGCTGCCCTACAGGGAACGGCCGTTGTTCACACCGGGGCTGAATCTGCATTTTGCCTCGTCGCCCGTGCAGCTCGCCGGGCTGATGCACTGGAGTTCCTTTCCAAGCGATCATGCGATGCTGTGGACGGCGGTGGCAATGGGGATCTTCCTCGTCTGGCGAGGCATCGGCATACTTGCGTTCCTGTCTGTCGCGGCATTCGTCTGCTTTCCGCGCGCGTACCTGGGTTATCACTACCCGACGGATCTGCTCGCCGGCGCACTGATCGGCATTGTGATTACCTGGATCATGACGCGCAGAGCCGTGAGAAGGCGCACGGTCAAGCCCTTCATGCGCTACGTCATGCGCTACCCAGGACCGGTCGCGGCGGTCGGTTTTCTGCTCTGTTTCGAGCTGGTCACGCAGTTTGACGATCTTCTGCGCCTCGCCCATTCGGTGCTGCACACGGCGACATGACGGATGCCGACGCCCCGGATTCCACATTCTCGCTGATGTAGCCCACGTCGCGACGCAGACGCCGGCTTCGTTCAGACTGCTGTGTGATTCGATCGGTTCGGTCAGGGGAAAGTGACGACCCTTGTGGTGCACTACTGCGGTTCACCGCGCGCATGCGTGGTGATCTGCACGAAATCGGCAGCGATATGCCCTGTGCCGTAGTGCGCTTCCATCTGCTTCAACTGCTGCTCCACCGCCGCCAGATAGGCCGCGCGGGACTCCGAAGCCGGACGCAGCCCGTCGAACAACGGCGCCGGCGTAATCAGCAAGACGATCATCTCCGTGCCGAACGGCTTGTCCACGAGCCAGTATCCCGATCCTCCGACCGTCGCCGAGAACCCGGGCGGCGCCTGGTTGTCGCGCTCGACGTTGCTGGGAACAAGATGGACGACACTCCCGTCGAGCGCGAAATAATCCACGTTGACGTATGACTCGTAATGCGGCGTCGTGATATCGACGATGAGCGGCATGCCCTGCGTCAGGCGTGCGTCGAGTGGCCGGGTATGGATCGTCGCACCGCCGCCCGCCAGATGGTTGGCGCGCCAATATGGCGCGAATGCGCTCACCACTTCGCAATTGTGGTTCTCCACCGCAGTCACGTCGAGTTTTGCGGCCTGCCCTCCAGGCGTTTGCGCGAGCGCGTCGTGAACGTGCGCCATGTTCTCCCCCGTATTGGCAAAGCCACGCACCTGGACCACGTGCCCGGGTAGCGACGCGGCAAGCGCCGAGCACGGAATACGCGCGAGCGTCGCGTTCAGCGCAGCGACCGACGCCGCGTCGGCCACCGGTGCGCTCGATGCAGGAACCGCTGCAGGCACGCTCGCGACGACCGCTGCCGGCGCGGCAGCAAGCACCGGCGAGGCCGGCGCCTCCGAAGCCGCCTTCGGCGCACTAGCGGGCGCCATGGCGACCATGGAGGGTCCTGCGCCCGTTTGCCCATGTCCGGAAAGCACTCGATACCCGACCCATAGCCCGGCAGCGACGACGACCGCCCCCGCGCCAATGGCACCGACCCGGGCGCCCGGAAAAGCAGGCGCATGCGTGAGCACGCCCATGCCCTCGAGAAACTGACTGACGCTCGCCGTGCGCGAGGCGCGGTCAAACGAAAGCGCCGCGCTCAAGGTGCGCCATTGGCCGCGATCGAGGTCCGGCGGCCGCTCGGCGCGCATCTTGTCGCTGCGCGCCTGGGTGGCCGATTTGCGGTTGAACGGATGCTTGCCCGTCAAGAGTTCGCAGGTCACACAGGCAAGCGCATAGACATCGTCGCGCGGGTCCGGCTCCCGATGCTCGAACATCTCCGGGCTCGCATAGGCGGGCGTGATGCCGCCGAGCGTCGCGGGATCGAACACGGTGACGTCGGGATCTTCTTCGGGCCGCTGGAACACGCGCGCAATGCCGAAGTCGATCACCTTCACATCGCCGCCATCGGTGAGGAATACGTTGGCGGGCTTGAAGTCGCAATGGACGAAACCGCGCTCATGCGCATAGGCCAGCGCCTGCCCCATCCCCGCAATGATGGGCCGCGCCTTTTCGAATGGCATACCCGCGAAGCCCGGTGCGCGCAGCAGCTTGCTGAGCGGCTTGCCCGACAGATATTCCATCGTGAGGTAGACGAGCGGCCCGTCGCGGTCGAAGTCGTACACCGTGACGATATTGCGGTGCGCGAGCGTCTGCGCCTTGCGGGCCTCGCGCTGCAGCGCGATCAGCGACGTCGGCTGACCGCGGAACTGCACATTCAGCACCTTGATTGCGATATAAGGTTTGCGGTCCGAAGCTTCCAGCTTGCGCAGATCGAGCGCCTTGTAGACGGTGCCCATGCCACCCACACCCAGACATTCCTCGAGCACGAAGCGGCCGTTGAGCGTGTCGCCGATCCCCTTCACGTGTTCCGCGTCGTCGCTCGTGGTGGCGGAACGCGCGGCGGCGAGGGCTTCGTGAATGCGAGTGGAGTCGTCCACAGCCTCCGCATTGTCCTGGCGATGTTCGATGCGGCGCAGGACCTCTGCATACACGGCATCGGGCAGCGGATGGACGGTTTGCGTCGCGTCCACCGCTTCGCGCAAACGAGCGCAATTGGCCGCGTCGACCGCGAGCACGTGGTCGATCTCGGCGAAGAACGCCTCGCGTGAGAGCGCCCCGCTCTGGAATGTCTGGATCAGCTGCGCAAGGCTCATCATTCGTATGCCTTCAACTCAGCTTCAGGATGGCCGAGGCGCTTTGCGTCACACGTTCCCGGCGCACGATCGCGCCCGCGTGTGGCTGCTGCCGCGATCCCCGCCGAGTCCGCTGCAGCGCGGTCTCGTCATCTTTAAAGCATACAGAGTCGCCGCCGGATCTGCGCGCACCGTGATCTCAGCCGGCGCACGCGCTTGCCACCATGCAACAAGGTCTGATGAAAGAGTAATCTGCGGCAACGCGCAGTGCAATCGGTGCCTGAACCAGGCCCTCAATGGCTCGCACGTGTTGCGGCGGATCCAACGGCCTCGCCGCGTGCTGTTGGGCTTGCACCATCAGCGTTTTCGCGCGCGAGCGCAGCAACCTCTCCTGCACAGACCCGGCGGCTTGCCGCAAAGCCCCGTCGCACAAGGCGTCGAGCAGTTCGCGTGGCAAGCGCGAAGCCGCTGGCACAGCCTGTGCATCAAGAGGAGCGAGCCCGCAAGATACTGCAGCTCAATTGCCAACTACCTTGTACTGCCCTTCTGGAGAACTGTCATGAGCAAGCTGATGATCGCCGACCTGAGCGTCGCGCAAGAACTCGACCGCGAGGCAATGAGCGCCGTGCGCGGCGGTGGCGGCCTGAGCCTCTGGCCCGGCTACTTCCCGGCGCCGTCGTTCAAATACGACACGACGAACTTCAACGCCCAGCAGTTGATCGGCCAGACGAACACCATCGAGAACAACGTGGGCAACGACGTCGCCTTCGCGCAGAACATCCACGCGACGGTCAACCCGGTGCAGACGGCACACAACACGATCAACTTCTGATCGTCCCGCCGGCGGCGCGGCCGCGCCCTGCGTTCACTCGCGTGCCGCGCCTGCCCGGGGTTCATCAGCAACTGGAGGCTCATCATGAGTTCCCTCGTTATCCGCGAACTGGCTCCCGGAACGGCATTAGACCGCCGCGCCATGACAGCCGTACGCGGCGGCAACGGCAGTTCCTACGGCGGCTACGGCTCGATTGCCAACATCACCGTCTCGCCGAACATCGTGCAGAACATCTCGCAGGTTCAGATCGTCGACGTCGCCGCGCTCAACAACGTCGGTTATATCGGCGCTGGCTTCGGGCCGCTGAACCTCAAGGTCAATCCCTCGCAATACGCGAACACCGGCGTGACGTTCTAGCCGCTGCCGCGACAGGAGAATGCAGACGGCGCCACGAGGCGCCGTCTGCCTGTTTGTGTGCGCCGCGCGCCACCGCCTATACTCAAACGACACCCCACAAGCCAAATTCGCTCTCGTGGAGCAGACCATGAGCATTATCGTCATCAAGGACCTTCCGGAAAGCGTGGAACTGGACAGACAGGCAATGGCCGCGATCGTGGGCGGCGCCCGCGTCGCCTCGCAACGCACGCTACTCGTGCCGCGGCCGTTCATCGGCGTTCGTGTGGAGATCGACGGCTCACCCGCCCAGCGAGGGCCGGCAACCGTCCCGACGGCGCGGCCCCGCCCGACGCTGCTGCGTTGAGTTCACGCGGCATGCGCGGTCATGGCCGGACGCGTGCTGGCAGGCGGAAATACGCACCACGTGCCATCGTCGTGACGGAAGAAGAAGATTGCAATCGTGCGCGCGGGATGCACCGCCTCTACGCAAACATAGCGCTGCCGTTGCTCCTGCGTGCGGCTGAAACGCACCACGCGGGCCGGCACGTGCGCGTTGGGTGCGAGCCACTTGTCGACGAGGGTGCGCAACGAGGTTTCGGCGGAATTCATGATGGTCTCCGATGCGGGTGGCAATGCGTGTCCAGGGTCTCGACTGGAAACGGCGTTCACACTGCCTGAGCGGCGTACGCGTCGCGGCTGGCCTGCATGCGCCGCGCGTGAACCAGCGCGCGCACCACGCGCAAGCCGGCCAGCGGGTGGGCAATGCACGTGCGGACCTGGTCGCTGCGGCCCTTGCCGTCCACGCACCAGGTGCAGAAGTGTTCGCAGTTGTTGCTGAGCAGGCGGTAGCGGTCTTCGCCGAGACGCGAGCGCGCACGCGCCACGGCTTCGCGGCCCACGAAGGCCGCGCACGGATGCGCGACGACAGCGACTTCGTAGCCGGCCGCGAAACGTTCGAGCGTGACCTCTTCGATCGGACCGCGATGCAGCGACACGCACAAACCGGCGTAGTGGACGACGCGCCCACCGCCTACGTAGATACCGTGATGGCTGTAGCCCGCGCGACGCGACACGAGATGCGCACCGAGCGGCGGTTCGTCTGTTTGCATCGTCGGTTGGAGGTCGGGGCTCATGGCTGCATCCGTCTGGCTGGTTGCCGGCTTCCCGCGCTGCCTAACGGTTTGCCGGTTGCCAACTACCCTGCATCAGACATGCCAGGCTGCCGATCGCGGCGGTATAAGGCTTGGCGTGAGAACTTGCGTGCCGGAGGAGCGCGTGTGTCGGCGGGGCACCAACTCGAACGCTTCGATTGTGTCGGTGCCGAACCATCGGTTCGCTGCCAAACCGGCTCACGAAGCGGGATTGCGTGTGTGTCGGAGTCCTGATGACGACGGGCACCCAACGTGTTGGCGAGTGCACGACCACGGCGCCGCGTCCCCGCGCGGCCCGGTACTCGCACAAGGCGCTGCGCGAGTGCGACGTCAGTGGGACAAGCCTCACGGGGCTATGGCGCGCGAGCGCCGCGATTCGCCGAAAAATGGCATGCTGCTTGCAAGATGTGGTCGGAACGCCGCGCGCCCGCGGCCATCATCTTGACGGAGACCTGTCATGACCTCGCTCGCCATCACCGACCTTCACCTGCAATGCGATCTCGACCGCAAGGCCATGTCGTTCATCCGGGGCGCGGGCGCGCCGTGGGTATTCGGCTGGATACAGCCTTACGAGCCCGCGCAGCCTTCGCCGCTCGGCCCCGTCATCAACCTCTACCAGACCAACAACACGTTCTACGCGAATCAGGTCGTCAATCAGTACCAGACGCTTGACGTGACCAATTCGGCATCGAACTCGAACGTGACCGTGAGCGTGGGCCAGAACGGCAAGAATAACGGACTCGTCGCGTAGCCTATGGGGGCTCGACCGTGACAGGCGGAATGTTATGGAGCTCGGCATCGCGTACGGACGTAGGCCGTGTGCGGGCGCTCAACGAAGATGCGTGTCTCGATCTGCCCCAGAAGGGCTTGTGGGCAGTGGCCGACGGCATGGGCGGGCACACGGCGGGCGATCTCGCCAGTGGCATGATCGTGCGCGCGCTCGGGGGCTTTGCCGTGCCCAACACGCTCACCAGCTTTACGGCCACCGCGCGCGCCACGCTGCAGACGGTGAATCACCAGTTGCGCGAAGAAGCGGCGCGGCGCGGGGTTCGCATGATAGGCAGCACCGTTGCCGTGCTGATGGCGAAGGGGCGCGAATTTGGCTGGTTATGGGCGGGCGACAGCCGCATCTATCTGTATCGCGATGCGCAGCTCGAGCCGCTCACGACGGACCATAGCTACGTTGCGGAGCTGCAGGCGCAGGGGCACTTGAGCGCCGAAGCGGCGCGCCACCATCCATCGCAGCATTTGATAACACGGGCCGTCGGTGCGGCGGACTGGCTCGATCTCGACGAAGGCCGCATCGTCGTGCGCGACGGAGACCTCTTTTTGCTGTGCAGCGACGGCCTGAGCAATGAAGTGCAGGCGCCTGAGATAGCGCGTGCGCTCGAGGGTGGGGATTGCCTGCATGCAACTGATTTGCTCGTTGAGATGGCCTTGCAGGCGGGGGGGCGCGATAACATCACTGCTGTGGTCGTGAGGGTGGATGATCCCGGGGCGTCGGATCGGACGCTTGTTAATCCTGCTGTCGGGCGGTAGGGTTTGTTTTTTTGTGCTTTTGGCCTTTCCTTGAATTCGCGTCGGGACGCGAATTCAAGAAAAACCCAAACCGCGGAGGAACCGCAAAAAAACACCCAACCAAAGACCAAGTCTTCAAGACTCCTTCGCATGACTCGCCTTCTCGGCATGCCGAAAATCCTTCGAGTGAATCCCATGCTTCTTGAGCAGCATCTGCAAATGCGACCGATTCATATCGCACCGCCTCGCAAGCTCCGCCACTGTCCCCCCCGTTTCCTGCAACCCGCGCTCGAGAAACGCCCGCTCGGCCTCATCGCTCGCCGCGCGCTTGGCATCGCTCAGCGACAGCGGCACGCCGGCCGCCTCAGCCTCCACCACCCGTAAAGCCAGCGCAGCAGGCTTAGGCCGAATATCATCGGGCAGATGCTCGATATCGGCCGTCTCACCCGCAAGGCACGAAATCCGATAAACCAGATTGCGCAGCTCGCGAATATTCCCCGGATAAGCATATGTCAGCAGGAAATCACGCAGCTTGGGCGTGAGCTTCACAGGCCGGCGTTTAAGCTGCCCGGCAGCCTCATCGCCGAAATAGGCAATGAGCAGCGGAATTTCATCGTTGCGCTCACGCAGCGCAGGCAGCGTGACATGAATCACGCTCAGCCGATAAAAGAGATCCTCGCGAAATTGTCCTTGCGCCGCAAGTTCGCGCAGGTTTCGATTCGTCGCGGCAACAATGCGCGTGTCGACCCCAATCGGTTCATCGGAGCCCACGCGCTGAATCTCGTGCGATTCGAGCACACGCAGCAGCTTCACCTGCCCCTGAAGGGGCAACTCGCCGATCTCGTCCAGAAAGATCGTCCCTGTATGCGCGCTTTCGAACTTCCCTTTGCGATCGCTCGACGCCCCTGTGAACGCCCCTCTGCGATGCCCAAACAGCTCCGATTCGAGCAGGTTCTCGGGGATCGCGCCACAGTTCACCGAGATGTATGGCCGGTCGGCGCGTGCGCCATTGGCGTGGATCACCTTCGCCATCAACTCCTTGCCCGTACCGCTTTCGCCGTCGATCAGCACAGGCAAGTCGGTCGGCGCCGCCTTCTCCGCGATCTCCAGCGCGGCGAGCAGCTTCGGGTTGTCGCCGAATATGCCCTCGAATATGAAACTGCGCTCCATCAACGCCTCGCGCCGCCGGTGTGCGCTGGGCGTGAGCGCGTCCGGCCGTGCCAATGCATCGAGCGCTTCAGGCGCCTCGGCCGCCGCCTCGACGAAGCGCTCCTTGCGCGAGAGTTGCATGACTTCGTCGCGCAGCGCGTTAGACTGGCTCAAGAGCTTTTCGATGTCGGTGCGCTCGAGCCGCGGCGCCCAGCGCAGCGTGGAGCGCAGGATCTCGATCTTTTCGAGCAGCCCCGCATATGACACAACCGAGCTGCCGAATCCGTGCGGGTCGAAGAGTTTCATGACGCCCCCAGCTGCTTTTGAACGAGCTGGTAATACATACCCTTGCGCTCGACGAGTTCTTCGTGCCGCCCCTGCTCGACGATCGCCCCTTCGTAGAGCACAAGGATCTTGTCCGCCCGCATGATGGTGCTCAGCCGGTGCGCGATGATGAGCGCAGTTCGGCCCTGCAGTATGTCGTGCATGTTCGAGAGGATGTTGCTTTCCGACTGCGTGTCGAGCGACGAGGTGGCTTCGTCGAACACGAGCAGGCGCGGATCGTGATAGAGCGCACGCGCAATGCAAAGGCGCTGGATCTGCCCGCCCGAAAGGCCCATGCCGCGCTCGCCCACCACCTGCTCGTAGCCGAGCGGCAATTTGCTGATGAACGCGTGCGCATCGGCCATGCGCGCCACTTCCTCCATACGCCGCCAGTCCGGCGTTGCATCGCCGCACGCGATGTTCTCGGCGATCGTGCCGGAGAACACGAGGTTCGTCTGCATCACGTAGCCCACCTGGGCGCGAAAGTAAGCGTGGTCGATCGCGCCCATGTCGTAGCCGTCCACGTTGATCTTGCCTTCGGTCGGCGCGTAGAAGCCCACCAGCAGCTTCGCGAGCGTCGTCTTGCCGGAGCCGCTGCGCCCCACGATCGCCACCATCTGGCCGCGCCCCACCGAAAAGCTGATGTTTTCCAGCACGTATGGCGTTTCGCTGCCGCCATAGCGGAAATACACGCCTTCGAATTCAATGTCGCCCTGCAGGTCGGGAAGCAGCACGCGCGAACCGAGGTCGGCGGGCTTCTGCTCGGGCTCGATGTCGAGCACGTCGCCTAGCCGCTCCATTGCGACCGCCGCGTCGTTCATGAGGCTCCAGAGCCCGACGAGACCCATGAGAGGCGCGAGCACGCTGCCCATGAACGCGTTGAACGCAATGAGCTGGCCGATGCTCAACTCCTGATCGAGCACGAGCGTGGCGCCCGCCCACAGAATCACGATCGTGGTCGCCGCGTTGAGCAGCTGGCTGCCGAGACCGACGAGTATATTGAACGCCTGCGCGCGATACTGTACTTCGAGCGACTTCGCGTACTTGCGCTCCCACTTCAGGCGCACCGCTCTTTCTATCCCCATGCCCTTCACGGTTTCGACGCCGCCAAGCGTCTCCATCAACATCGAGCGCGCGTCGGTGGACACGGCAAAGACCTCGCGCGCGTAGCGCTTGATGCGCGGCGTGGCAAGCGCGGTGAGCGCCATGACAGGAATCACGAACGCGATCAGCAGCAGCGTCAGCTTCACGTTGTAGAGGAACATGATCGTGAAGTAGATGAAGATCATCAGCAGGTTGAGCGCCGTGGTCACGGTCGATTCGGTCAGAAATGCGCGTATCGTCTGGTTTTCCTGAAAGCGCGCGAAGATATCGCCGGTTTTACGCCGCGCGAAAAACGAGAACGGCAGCGACATGGTGTGCTTGAAGAACTGCGACATCATCGCGAAGTCGAGACTGCGCACCATGAAATTTGCCAGATGCGCGCGTATCGTCGTCATGAGCTGCGTAAACACGTGCGAAATAATGAGCCCCACGATCAGGAGATGCAGCAGGCTCACGTTCTGGTGAACGATCACGCTGTCGAGAATGTTCTGGATGATGAGCGGCGGCACCACGCCCAGCAACTGGATCACGAAGGTCGCGAGAAACAGGTAGGCGAGTATTTTCCGGTAAGGCAACAGATATCCGATGAAGCGCACCCACGGCGAGCGCGTCGCCGCCTGCGCGCCGGTGGTTTCGCCCGCGGTAAACAGCAGGCACGTGCCGCTCCAGCCGCGCTCGAACGCTTCGACGCTCAGCTTGCGAAAGCCGAGCGCCGGGTCGGCCACCCTCACCCATTGCTTCGACACGCCGTACACGACGATATAGTGGTAGCCCTCCCAATGCGCGATGAAGGGCAGCTCGAAACCTTGCAGGGCTTCGTACGTGCACTGCACGCCGCGCGTGGTGAAGCCGAGCGCCTCGCCGGTGCGCGCGAGACTGTCCAGCGTCGCGCCCTGCGTCGTCACGTTCGCGAGGTCGCGCAGCTTGCCGAGCGTCATGGGAATGCCGTAATGCCGGCAGATCATGGCGAGGCATGCCGCGCCGCAATCCATCTCCTCGGCCTGCTCGACCAGCACGAAGCGTTTGATCACGCGTTCGCTGAAGGCCGCGTCCGCCCCGCTGTCCACGGCAACGGGCCGGCTGCGGCGCTCGGCGAGCTTCTTCTGCCGCTGCAATTCGCGCTCGTTGAAGCGCACGCGCTCTTCCAGCACCTCGCGCAGCTTCGGGTTGCGCTCCAGCATGAAATGCACGGTCTTCTCGGGAATCACGAGCAGCCGTACATCGGTGAGCGCCGTGACGGTCGCGGGCTGATCCTGCCGAAGCAGGCACGCGCGTTCGCCGAAGATCTCCCCCGCGCCGAGTTTCGCGATCCGATAGACGCTGCCGTCCTCCTCGCGCGCAATACTGACCTCGCCCTGACGCACGACATACAGGCGCGTATCGCCACCGGCGCCTTGATGGATGATCTCCTTGCCCGCGCCCACGCGCTTGACGCCCACGCTCGACACATACTCTTCGAGTTCGGCGCGGGAAAGCTTGCCGCGCAGGTCGAAAAGCCGTGTGACGAAGCCGCCTGCGGAGCTGATCGCCACATAGCTCGTCACGAACGACTGCGCGGCCGGATTCGCGGCCAGCAGCGGTTCGAGCGCCGCGCGCGGGATGCAAAGCACCTCCGTCTTCGCGGAAGCGCGCACCGACACCTCGTGCCAGTAATCGCGCAGCATGGCGATTTCGCCGAACACTTCGCGTTCCTTGCGCACGCCGAGGCTCATTTCCTTGCCGCGTTCTTCGGCGATGAGCCGCACGGAGCCCGAGCGGATCACATAGAGTCCGGCTGCGGGCTCGCCGCGCTTGCAAAGCGTGTCGCCGAATGCGTAGCTGTGCGTTTGCACCTGAGCGGTCAGACGGTCGAGTTCTTCGCGCGAAAAGAGCGAGAGCGGTTCGACCGATGCGAGAAAATCCGCTAGCGACGGCACGCTAGCCGGTGCGGGCGCCTGGGTGTCCATCTGCGTGGCTCTGCGCGCTCAGTGCGCGTCGATGATATGTTCTTGCGCGCGCTCCGCGAGCCACTCTTCGCGCAATAGCCGCCGCACTTCGGAAGACACGTCTGCTTCGAGCGACGCCGGATGCTTTGCCGTCACGCAGAAGATTTCGAAGAACGAACCGTCCGGCGCGGGAAACGGACCGAGCAGGTCGCCGACCTGCGCATTGAACACCTTCGCCTCGATGTCGGTCTTCAACGACCCGCGCAGCACCTTGCCGATCACCCCGCCGCGCTCGCTCGTGTCCGCGATCGAGTGCTCGCGCGCCATTTCGCCGAACGCCTGCGGCTCGTCCTCCAGAATCGACATGACCTCGCGCGCCTTGCCTTCCGAATCCACCACGATATGGCTCACTTCGATGCTGTCGAATTTCGGCGAATTGAGCTTGAAATAGCTTTCGACCGCCTCGTCGTTGCAGATCAGGTTGAAGGTCTTCTCCTGATAGAGCGTGTCGGTAATGAAGCGCTCGAATTCATCGAGGCTGATACCGAACACGTCCAGGTAGCGATTCATGTCCACCGCGCGGTGCAGCCCACGCACGCGGCGAAACTGGTCGGCCCGTTGCTGGATCTCGTCGGGCTCCACCTTCACGCCCATTTTCTTCGCGGCGATGACTGTCAGCCGGTCGCGCACCTGCTGTTCGACCAGGCTTTCGAACTGCCCCGTGAGTTTCAGCACGCGGATGAAATCATCCGTGCCGATCGCTTCATCGTCGATCCGTACGATTGTCGTCATTGCGTTCCCCTGAGTTCTGATTCCCGAATACTGAACTGGTTAGCGTCTTCAGCCAGCGATCTGCCGGAAAGGGTCCAGCGCGAAATCGATCAGGCGCCGCTCGCGCACCACGATCTCGGCGGTTGCCGTCATGCCGTAGCGCAGCGGATACGTCGCGCCCCCAATCGAAAAATGATCGCGCGCGAGACGCACGCGCCCCTCGTAGACCGGCTCCTTCGTCTGCGCCTGCGGCTTCGTGGTCGGCGAAATATATTCCAGCGTGCCGTCCACCACGCCATAGCGCTGGTACGGAAACGCGTTGAATTTCAGCTTGACGGGCAAGCCTTCGTGCAGGAACGCGCGGTCCTGCTCCGCGATCGCCACCTTCACGACCGGGCGGGCGTTGGCCGGCGCAATGCCCCCTAGCGGCGTGTTCGCCTGGATCTTGTCGCCGGGCTGGGTCGTCGTCACGTCCGTAATCACGCCCGAGACCGGCGCGAGCACGAGCAGGAAGTTGTCCTTGTCGATGTTCTCGAAGCGGATGCGCGCCGCCGCGTCGGCGGCCAGCCGGGCAGTTTGCACCTGCAGGCGCAGCTTGTCCTCGGTATTGGCGATTTCGCGCTCCGTCGCGTCGTATTCGATGCGCAGCGACGTGAGCTGCCCGGCGCTGCCTTCGAGCTGCGCCTTCGCCTGGGCGAACTCGTGGCTCGTTTGCGCCTGCAGTTCGCTGAGCCGCGCCTGCGCGATCCGGTAGTTGTTATCGGCCTGCAGGAACGCGCTGCGCTTTTCCTCGACCTGGCTTTGCGACACCCCGCCGCCGCCGGGCAGCGCGAACAGGCGCTCGTACTTGTCCTGATCTTCTTTCGCGAGATCGCGCACGTGGCGCGCGTTGTCGATATTGCCGCGCGCTTCGTCGAGCTGGGCGTTTTCGGCCTGCTGAAGCTTGCTGGTGCCTTCTGCTACGCGCGTTTCGTGCAGATGCGCCTCCACGTCCATCTGCGCCTTGAGCGCCTCGGCCTTGCGCTCCATGAGCGCCTTTTTCTCGGGGAACTCCTTCCAGTCGCGCTCGGCGTCGTCGAGCTTCAGGCGCGCGTCGAGTGCATTGGTCGCCGCCTGGATCGCGCCGCGCGCGTTGATGCGGCCTACGACGTCGTCCTTCTCCACGGGCTGACCTTCGGCGATATAGATATCCACGAGTTCCCCATCCACCGGCGCGTAAATGCGGCGCACTTCGGATTCCGGGGCAAGCGCCCCCTGCGCGCTCACGATGACATCGGCGCGGCCGACGAACGACCACAGGAGGCCGCACACCACGAGCGCGACCATCGTGATGATCGTGGCTTCGATGAGGCGCCACGGGCGCGCGGTGAGGATCGCCACGCCTTCCTCGCTGTGGTCGCCCAGCGCTTCGCCAAGCGGCCGCGGCGGCTCGGGCGCGGCATGCCCCCCAAGCATGCCGGGTGCCTTGCGCAGGCGCTCAATGAACTGGCGCGGATTCACCATGCCCTCCCGCCAGCGCAAGCTTTTCGAGCGCGCCCGCATGCGCCGCGAACGGCGGCGTGGCGAAGTGAGCGGCGGCCAGGCGGTCTCGCACCGCCTGCACATGGCCCGCGTGCGCCTCGCTGTCGATCTGTTGATACTGGTCGACGTCGGCGCGCACGGCATCGAGCCCGGCAAGGCGCGGATAGCGCTGCGCATAGTCGCTCAGCATCGCCGTGAGCGCGTCGAAGCGGTCGCTCGCAAGTGCACTGTCGATTGCCTGCTGGATGCGATCGAGCGCGGCCACGTATACCGAATCGTCGCTCTGCAGCTTGCGCAAGTGGCTCAGCGAATCCGCATACACGGCGGCAAACGCCGGCACATAGGCCGAGATCCGGTCGAATGCGCGTTGATGCTCGCCGGGGTCGTCGTTCCAGCGGCTCGTCAGCGCATGAATCGGCGCTTCGTCGCGATAGATGCGAATCGGTGCCTGCGGGCCGCCCCGTCCCTCTACGAACGAATGCAGCGCCCCGATCCAGCCGATGTCTTCCACGAGCGGTGCGGCGTCCGGATTGTGGCGCGCGAGCGTACGCATGTCTTCCACGATGGCACGCGCACGGTCGAATGCGCGCGCGTTGATCGCGGCAACCCAGTCGGGCACGTTCGCCTTGATGAGCGCTTCCGTCCCCATCGCGCGCCACGTGCTGTCGTTCGGGTGGCGCGTGAGATATTGATCGGCCATGCGGGCCGCGCTTTCGAACTGTCCGCTCGTAAGCAACGCCTGCATGTCGCGCTGCGGCGCGCCCTGGAAATACGTCAGCGCGACGAGCGCGAGGATCACGGCAATCGCGCCGCCCCCCCAGCGTGCGAACGCGCCCATGTTGATCTTCCCGCTGCCGCCCAGCGCTTCGCTCAGCTCGCCCAGGAACACCTCGATCCTGCCGCGCCGGCGGCGCGCGTCGAGGCCCGGTTCCGGCACGGGTTGCGGCGCATCGGGGTTGATTTCGTCGTCCTGCGCGGGCGTGGGAGGCGTGCAGAAAATGTCGAGAAACGAGTGCGCGCTGCCAATGAAGGTCGTGCGGTCGGCGTCTTCGGCGAGCACCGCTGCGCGGCGCTCGCGCGTCGCCGTTACGGTGGCATCGCTTCCACTCGTGCTTTCGAGACCGACCCGGTAGACGAAGTGCTCGCCGCCAAATGCGATCCGCTGGCCGTCCTCGAGCTTGACTGCGTGATCATCCAGACGCTGTCCGTCGAGGAACGTGCCATTGGTGCTGCCCAGGTCCTCGACGTACATCGCGTCGTCTTCGGCGTAGATGTGCGCGTGACGCCGCGACAAATAGTTCACCTGATGCGGATACGCGTCGTGGTACTGCGAGAACGTCTCGTCGGCCTTGCTGACCAGAAACGGAAAACTCGTGACGACGATCTGCTGCAACCCGAGATCGGCGCGCTCGGGCGTCAGCGTCACGACGGTCGCCCGCGCGGGCGCGCGCACCGTACGCGGCGCGAAGCTCACCCGAAACGCGAGCGCGCCGGCAAAGCTGAGTTCGTCGCCGTCGTTGAGCACGTGGGGCTTCTGGGTGACTTCGACACCATTGACCGCAGTGCCGTTCTTGCTGCCCAGGTCGGCCACATACGCCGCTGCGCCCTCGCGGAAAATGCGCGCGTGACGGCGCGAGACATCGACCACGACCTCGGGCCGCGCCGCGGCAAAAGGCGGCTGTGTCCGCCCGACTGCGAAAAGATCCTTGTCGATGCGGATTTCGCCCAATTCCGCATGCGATATCGGCCGCAGCACGATATCGAACGTCCGGTCGAGCGAGGTCTGGCTTTCGGCAATGGAAGCGGCGTCAGGCACCATGATTCCGCCAGCGATCAGCAGTTGTCAGCCAGGCCGCGCGTGGCGCAAGCGCCGCGTGCGCACTGACTCTCCGTGTGAAGCCGTGCGCCTTGCACATGGCGATCGGGATGTGAGAAAAGTGTAGGCGACTGTTGGCTGGAGTCAAACAACCGACGCGGCCCGTCGCATCGAACGCGCTCACTTGACGGGCGCCGCCGACACAGCGGAACTCGAGGCCACGTTGGCGACATCGACGTCGGGCCAGCCGCCGCCGATCGCCTTGTAGAGGGTGACGGTGTCGCTCAGGATCAGCTCATGGTTGGCGAGAAGCGACTGTTCCGCGTTAGCGAGCGAACGTTCGGACTCCAATACTTCGAGCTGCGACACGAGCCCCTCCTTCAACTGCGCCTCGACCTGCGCCGCGACGGTGCGCAGGCGCTCGTTCTGCTGCAGCAATTCGATGCGCTGCTTTTTATGCGCGTCGAGGTTCACGAGCGCGTTCTCGACCTCTTCGAACGCCGTAAACACCACCTGGCGATACTGCTCTTCGGCCACCTTGCTCTGGGCCTCCGTCGTCTTGATATGGGCATGCACGCCGGGGTCGAACATCGGGAAATCGATGCTCGGCATGAAGCTCAGCGTGAATACCTTGAACAGATCGGAGAGCGAGAATGCGGCTGTGCCGGCGCGGCCCGTGAGACTGATGGTCGGCAATTGCGCGAGCCGCGCGGAGCCGACTTCGTCATACGATTCGAGAATGCGGTACTGCGCAGCCACCACGTCGGGGCGGCGCCCCAGCAGCTGCGCGGGCAAGCCCATAGGCACGTCCGGCAGCTTCACGCGCTCGCGCAACTGGCCTGACGGCACCTTGAACTCGCCCGCGGGCACGCCGACCAGCGTGGCAAGCGCGTTTTCGGCCGTGTCGCGTTCACGGTGCAGTTCCAGCAGTTCGTTGGTCACGCCGTTGACTTCCGCGCTCTGGCGCAGCACTTCGGTTTTGGGCGCGACGCCGTTTGCGTACATCTGCTGGTAAATGGTGAGAATCTGCTTGTTCCTTTTGAGCGTGTCTTCCTCATCGCGGATCTGGTCGTCGAACTGGAGGATCTGGAAATAAGTGCTCGCCACATTCGCAACGAGCGTCAAATAGCCTGCACGCCAATCCGCTTCGCTAGCGTGATACTCGGCCTTTTGGGCCTGCACGCTTTTTTCGACTTTGCCCCAGATATCGATGTCCCAGTTCACCTGAGTGGCGACGTTATAGGTCTTCGAGAGCGCTAGCCCCGTGCTCTTCTCATAGTCGATACCCGCGCCCGCGTCGACCGTGGGAAGCGCACCGGCCTGCACTTCCCCGATCTGCGCGCCGGCCACGCCAATGCGCGCAGCCAGTACCCGGATATCGACATTGCCCGCAATCGCCTTTTCTATGAGTGTATTCAGGTAGGGATCGTCGAACGCTTTCCACCACCGCGGATTGACCGTATCGGCCGCGGAAAACGTGCGGCTCGTATGCGCCCAGGCGTCCTTCGCAGGCATGTCCGGGCGCCGGTACGCAGGCGTACTCAGATCCGTGCAGCCGCACAGCGCCACGGCACACAACCCGGCCGTTCCGGCGACGCGGGCCAGCCAGTGCGACGCGCCGCGGCCTGCATGTGCGGCGGACGACGAGTGCGGTGTGTTCACGATCGACTCCTCGAGGGAAAGGCGGCGAAGGTCGCGGCGCAGAAGCGGTGTGCAACGGATGCGGTGGAAGGCGGCGCCGTGGAGGCGGATAAGCCTCCACGGCTGGCAGCACGATCAGAAGTTGATCGTGTTGTGAGCCGTTTGCACGGGGTTGGTCGAAGCGTGGAGGTTGTTCACGAACGCCACGTCGTTGCCCGTGTTGGACAGGATGGTGTTCGTCTGGCCGATCAACTGCGATGCGGTGAAGTTGGTGGAGTCGACCTTCACACTCGGCATCGTCGGGTAGTAGACGGGCCACAGGCCCAGGCCGCCGCGCACGGCGCTCATTTCACGGCGGTCGAGTTCTTGTGCGACGCACAGGTCGGCGATCATCAGCTTGCTCATGGCAGTTCTCCAGAGATGGATGCAACAGTGTTGGGGTTTTGAGCTGCATGGTTGCGGGCTCGGGTCCAACAAGGCATGAGGCGTGCCAGCTGCGCGAGCGTGCGGGCGCACGCCCGCGCAACGCCCGTTGCATAAGGATCGTTCTGGAATGCCGGGGAGTCTCGGGAGCGGCGCGTGGCGCACGCGCGCCGTACGTTGTGACGGGCGTGCGCCAACTCGTCGATCGACTTATGTTGGCGCGCTGCGAACAGGGCTTCGCGCGGCGACGTGAAAGCGTCGCAAACGTTCGTATATCGCTGGGGCGCGCGACCGGATCGTATGGATCACTTAACGTAGATGGTGATTTTCTTCGAGTACACAGGCGGGTTGTGCGGTACGTGGTGCGCATCGCCCATCAGCAGCTGCAGCGTATGCTTGCCCGGCGGCAACTGAAGCATGGTTTCGGTCTGGCCGGCGCCGAAGTGCAGGTGGTTGCGATCGGATGGAATGGGCTGATCCATCGGCGGCAGGTCCGTATCGACGAGCAGATGGTGGTGCCCCGTGTTGGGAAACTCGACCTCCGCAGGCGCCACGCCCATGTTGCGCAGGCCGAACCAGACGCGAAATGGCCGCCCGGCCGGCATCGCCTGGCCGTCGTTGGGCCAGCCGATATACACGTGCGCGTTCGGGTCGGCCGGCGTCGTGCCTGCATGCGCCGCGCCGCCCGCGAGCAGCACGAGGCTGGCAGCAAAAACGAGGAACCTGTTCATGGCGTGCACTCCCGCTTCTTTTGCGCTGCGGCTAAAGACGGATGTCCTGCGCTACTTGACCGTGACCGTGATCTTCTTCGAGTACACCGGCGGATCGTGCGGCACGTGGTTGTAGTCGCCCATCAGCAACTGCAGCGTGTGCTTGCCCGGCGGAAGTTCGACCCGGGCTTCCGTCTCGCCCGCGCCGAAATGCAAATGATTGCGATCCGACGGGATCGGCTGATCGAGCGGTGGCAGGTCGGTGTCGATGAGCAAGTGATGATGGCCCGTGTTCGCCTTGTTGATCCCCTTGGGGCAGACGCCCATGTTGCGCAGGCCCATGCGCACCCAGAACTTGCCGGTGGGAATCGTCGCGCCGTCCGGCGGCCAGATGATGTAGACCTCCGCGCCGGGCGGCGACGGGGTGCGCTCGGCAAACGCGAGGCGCGGCATCAGAACAGCCGCTGCCAAGGCCAACAGGGTTGCTCTTCGTTGCATCTTCGTGCTCCTTGTTCGGCAGACTGTTCGGCAGACAGCAGGCGGCTTTGGAGTTCGGTGCGTGTTCTACAGCTTAGGACGGATTCAAGCGGATGGAGATAAATCGGCGCGGCGCGTGTGGATGCCACCCAGTTACTGCATCGCGCGGCGTGCGTGCTATTTTGTAGTTGTGCGCAAGCAATGCCTGTGTCGGCGGTGCGCCCGCGTTTCACGCGAGCGCGGCTGGCGACTGCTGAGGGGTAGCGCACCGTCGGCATTGAAAGGCATGACACCCGGGTTGGCGCCTTGGGCCGGCACCTTGGGTGGCACCTGATAGGGAGAACGAACATGTGGCGACTAGTGTTGCCTGTGTGCCTCTTGATCTCGCCAGGCCTGACCTCGACGCTACGCCCGGCCGCGCCGGCAGCGCATGACCGTCCGGCTTCGGCACGCGAACAGCCGCGTGTCGGGCAGCAAGACCGTGGCCGGGACGCAACCGCCCACGCCGCACATGAGCGCCTCGCCGCGGCCAGCGCAGCGCGGCAACGCTATGGCGTGGCGATCGTGCGAGTCGGCCTGATGCCGAAAGACACTTCCCAGGAATACGAAATCACGTTCTGGAATTCGATCAAGGACAGTCAATACGCGAGCGACTACGAGGCGTATCTCAAGGCCTATCCGAATGGGCGCTTCGCGCCGCTCGCGCAGGCCCGCCTGACGCGTTTGCGTGCGGAGGCATCGAAACCCGCTGCGGCGTCCGCCGCGTCCGCCGCGCCCGCTACGCCCGCCCTGCACCCGGCTAGCAGTCCCGCTGCCGCCGCACCTGCACCGGCTCCCGCGCCGGCGCCTCAGGCGAAGACTCCGCCCGCCCCCGAGGCCCCGCCATCCACGCCGCCAGCCGCGCAGACCAAGGCAGCGCCCGCCTCCGCACCGCCGGCCGCCGCAACGGCGGCCGCAGCAGCAGCTGCGGCTGTTGCCGCGAAAGGCAACCCTGCCATTGCGAAGCCGGGTCCGCACGACATTCAGGACTGCCCATCTTGTCCCGTGCTGGTCGCGGTGACGCCCGGCAACTTCACCATGGGCATCGACACCGACGACGCCTCGGAGCGGCCCGCGCACCGCGTGACGATCAGCCATAGCTATGCGCTCGCGAAATATGCGGTGACGGTGGCGCAGTGGAACGCGTGCGTGGCCGCCGGCGCCTGCCCGCGCCTGTCGAACGAGAACAACGCCTCGCCGAACGCCCCCGTGCGCGACGTGAGCTGGGACGACGCGCAGCAATACGTGAAATGGCTTTCGAAAGTCAGCGGCAAGCCCTACCGCCTGCCGACCGAGGCGGAATGGGAATATGCCGCGCGCGCCGGCACCGAAACGCGCTACTGGTGGGGCAACGACATGCGCAAGGGCACGGCGAACTGCAAGGACTGCGGCCCGCCGTGGCACGTCGAGGCGCCCGACGACGTCGGCTCCTTTCCGGCCAATGCGTTCGGCTTCTACGACATGGCCGGCGGCGTTTGGGAATGGGTGAGCGACTGCTGGCACAACTCGTACAAGAACGCGCCGACCGATGGCCATTCGTGGGACGAGCCCAACTGCCAGACGCGCGTGATCCGCGGCGGATCGTGGCGCGACGGCGCGGGCTATATGCTCGCCGCCACGCGCTTCAAATACGACAGCAGCGTACGCTACGAAGCCAATGGATTTCGCGTCGCGCGCGACATGAAATAACGCAGATTACGCTGCGGGTCTCGCCTGGAGAGGCAACATGGCTTGCGATGTTCCGATCACTCGCCGGACATTCCTCAAGGCCATGGGGAGCGGCGCGTTCACGATGTCGGTCAGCTCCATTACCGCATTTTCGGCCGCCAGCCCAGCCGCGGGTGCAGCGACGGACGCCCACTCCGCGCCACCGGCACCGACTGGCGCACCCGACTGGGCGCCGGAGCCTGGCAAGGCGCGCTGGCGCATCGAGGGTGTGAGCAAGGTCACCGGCGCGAAGCTCTACGCGCGCGATTACAAAGCGCGCGACTTCGACGGCTGGCCGAAAGAGGAAAACTGGCTTTACGCCCTGAGATGCAATTGCGTCGACAAGAATTTCGAAGACTTCGACCTGAGCGTACTGCCGCATGATCTTCGGCCGATCGCCGTGGTATCGAACCAGACGTTGAACGACAATCGCATCTCTCTAGCTGCCGAGAAGGATCCGCTAGCCAACGAAGATATCTATCTTTTCGCGCAGAAGGGCAAACCCGCCAATTGCTACGGTCAGCCCGTCGCCTTATTGATCTTCGAAGACTTCGATACGTATCGCCGCGCAAAGAAACGGCTCGATTTCAACGAGTCGGTGATCCGTTACGGAACAACGGTGCCGGAAAGCGCCACGACCACCTTGTATGCGTCCGCATCCAAGCTTTATGTGCGCGACGACGCCAGGTCGTTTTCGAACCTCCAGAGCGTCGGCCACGCCGACAAGACATTCACCGCTCAATGCAACGACATAGGTAAAGACATTCTCAATCTGGCCAGCGCCAGGGTCGGCAGCGGAGCCTGGCAACAGTTCGACGGCGCCTTCAAAACGCCCGCAATCGATCCCGTTTTCATGGAACCGGAGTCGGGACTGGCGTGGTTTCAGGCGGATTCCGGTTGTCTGAATCTGGTGCTCGGCACACAGTCGCCGCGCGCCGACTGCACATCCGCAGGCAAGGTGTTCAAGGACAGCAATATCAGCGTCAAGCACGTTCACGTGATCAGCTGCTACCCAGGCGGCGGGTTCGGCGGCCGCGACGAATCGAATTTTCCCGTTTATCTCGCCCTCGCTGCGCCTTTCGCGAAGGGGGCGTTGCGCTGGCAGCAGTCGCGCCATGAACAGTTTCAGGTCGGGTTGAAGCGCGCGGAAACGGACTTCACGGAGTCCATCTGGCTCGACGATAGCGGCAAGCTCCAGGCGCTCGTCTGTTCCTTCGGCTTCAATGGCGGCGGCAAGCAAAATCTCACGGGCGCAGTTGGCGACCTTGCCGCCATGAGCGCCATGAGTTGCTACGACATTCCGCGCGCCATTGCCCAAAGCGCCGTGAGTTATACGCCCGCTTTATTCGGCGGCTCGCAGCGCGGCTTCGGCGGTCCCCAGGCTTACCTCGCTATCGAAACGCTCATGGACGAGGCTGCCCAGGCGCTGCGCAAAAGTCCATTCGACATCCGGCGCAATAACCTGCTGCGCAAGAAGCAGGGCAAAACGCTCACTGGCGCACCCATTCTGTTCGATCTGCAACTCGCCGACCTGCTGAACCGGCTCGAGGCGCACGAGTTATGGCGCAACAGGGCAAGCGTGCGCGCGCAACGAAGCACGCTCGGGTTGCGATATGGCGTGGGGCTCGCCATGTCGAATCAGGCATACGGTACCGGCAAGGACGCCGTATTCGCCATGGTGCAGATTCAGCCGAACGCGGGTCTGCATGTGCTCACGCATTACACGGACATGGGCAATGGCGCGGCGACCACTTTAGCCCTCGCGCCTGCCGCTTGCCTTGGGCAGAACGCGCAAAAGATCACCATGAACGAAGTCGACGCGTTTCAGATACCGGGTTTCGATTACTCAAAGCTGGGCATCCTCGGCGATCGCCGAAGCAAGCCGATCTCGGGCCCCTTTAATTCTTCGAGCGCCTGCCTCGGTGCGTTCCATCACTTTCAGGCCGTAGACCGCGCCGCGATGGCGTTGATGCTGCAAAGCGTGCTGCCTGCTGCGCGCGCAATCTGGCGCAACCCGCACGTCGACCGGCAAGACCTCAAGTGGACGAGCGGCAAGCTGACCGCCGCCGGTCACCCGGCAATCAGTTGGCCCGCGTTGCTCGACGAGATCAACCGCCAGCAGTTGCCTACCGTGGCCGCCGCCCATGTCACCTATGCCGGCGGATTCTGGAGAAGCCAGTACACGTTCGCGTCGGGCGTCTTCGAGATGGACTGCGACTTCATAGCCGTCGGCCCCGATACGCGCAATCTCAAGGGCTTGCCTCAAGGCAAGTTGCTTCCGCCACACGATACGTTCAATTACGGGCGCACGAACTATGCGCCTTCGGCAGCGCTTGTCGCGGTGTCCGTGAACCCCCAAACCGGGCACGTGAAGGTCGAACATGTCGTCACGACGCTGAGCGCCGGCCGCCTGATCTGTCCTGAGATCGTGCAAGGCCAGTCGCAAGGTGCGGTGGCCATGGCGATGAGCAATGTGCTGAGCGAAGCGTGTCCGCTCGGCAATCACGGTCCCGGCAACGGCACGTGGAATCTCGACCGCTACCTCATCACGCGCATGACCGACGTCCCGCAGCAGGAGTTGATCGCGCTGCCGCCGCCGGATGGAGACCATCGCAGCGCGCGCGGCATCGGCGAGGCCGTGATGTGCCCCATCGCGCCGGCGCTGGTGAACGCGCTGGCCATGGCAACCGGGCATCGCTTCAGGGAAACCCCCATCACGCCCGACAAGATACGCGAGGCCCTGAAGTGAGCGAAGCCAACGTCAAGATTCACGTGAACGGGCGCGCCGTCACAGTACCGGCAGCCGATGCCGACATGAGCCTCGCCGAATATCTTCACGAGCGGATGGACCTGACGGGGACCAAGGTGTGCTGCGGCATTGGCGCGTGCCGCGCGTGCACCGTGGGCCTGCGCAGCAGCCGCGACGCGCTGATGGAAAAAACCCTGGCGTGCGTCACGCCCGTGAGCGCGGTCGCGAATCAACATATCTATACCGTGGAGAGCCTCGCGGACGGCAACAGGCTTTCTCCGCTGCAGCAGACGTTCCTCGAGTCTTTCGCGTTTCAGTGCGGCTACTGCACGCCCGGCTTTCTGATGGCCGCGAGCGCCATGCTCGAACATGTGAAGGCGTACCGTATCAGCGCGGACCAGCTCGAAGCGGAAATCGACACCTGGGTGGGAGGAAACCTGTGCCGGTGCACCGGCTATGTGAAGTATCGCGAAGCGATTCGCAAAGTCGCGCTAGTGCAGATGAAAAGCGGAGGATGACCATGTTTGTCCGCGCCCGCCTGTTCGCTCTGTGCTTCCTCTTCGCCGTGCCGCTTGTTGCCTTTACACACGAGCAGACCTTGCTCGAATACGCCGATCAATGCGTGAGAGAAATAGGCGCAATCCCGCCATTCAACTGCAATGACGGAACCGATATTCCCATTACGATCGATGGGAGACCGCCCGGGCCGAATGCGTCCCCTACGCGATGCGACAAACCCTCATTGCTGAGCCCCGCTTCAGAAGCAAAAGGCCAATGCATACCGTTTTCGAAAATTCTGAATCTATCGCGCGGCAACACGCAAATCTCCGCGTACTGCCGTCGCGAAGTGCTGCGCCCCGATAAAGACCCGCGCTACGACGGCGTAGTTGTCGTCATGCATCACTCGGGTAACGGCAAAACCTGCTGGTTCGCGTCGAAGCCGCCGCCATTACCGAAATCGCTGGCTGACGTGCCGACGAGCAGTGGATTCGTCGCGACACGTGTGCCGCCGCCGAACGAGAGAAAGCCGCCTTCCGGACAACCCTCCGCAGTCGAATTCTGGGAAACACCCGCAGCGGTCGCCTCCGAAAAGCCCACATGCCTCCAATGCCACGACGCGGGACCCTTCATCTTCAGCCCGTATATCGGGCAAGTGTGGGACAAGGTGCCCACGGACCCATGGGGGAAGTATTCGAGCATCGGGCAGGCTTTCCTGTCGTATCACCTCATGACGATGAGCACACCGGGCAATACCTGCATCGGCTGCCACCGCATTGGCAGCGAGCAGAGCTGTACGGTTTATCTCGGGCTTTCGGTAGGCAAGCTGAAAGCGCCGGGAAACGACCCGCTTGCCAACAGTTATCCACTGAACCACTGGATGCCGACCGACAACGCGATGAGCAACGAGCAATGGGACAAGGCAAACGTCGCGTCGGTCGCTGCCTTGCTGGCATGCTGCAAAGATCCGGCTCACAAGGATCCGAATTGCACGTTCACGCCCATGCCTTCGGGTTCGAATACCCGGCCATTGCACTGACCCAAACGAGGAAACCTGAAATGGCAGAGAACGTGAGTGCGAGCAACGTCATATCCGATGTCACGCAAACCCTGCAGACCTTCGATCTGCTCGAACTGCAGCAGTATACCCGCGAGAAAAGCTACTCGAGCACGGCGAGCAAGGACTTCCATCTCTTCTACGTGGGGCGCGACGACGTTCACGACATCCTGAAGTACGTCCTTTCCCGTGCCAGCGTTTCGCTTTACATGAACATGTTCGGATTCGACGACGAAGAGCTCAACGAAATCCTCATGCAGCAGGCACTCGACCCGTCCATCACCATGATGATCACGCTCGACAAAAGCCAGGCAGGCGGCGTGCATGAAAAGAAACTGCTCGAGTCCGATATCGCGCAGAACCCGGCCAGATTCAACACGTTCTTTGCGATCGGCGAATCGGCGACCCATCAAATCAGTCATACGAAGGGATTCGTGGCCGACGGAAAGGTGGGCGGCGAGGGATCGGTGAACTGGTCCGCAGCCGGCGAGGGCACGTTCGTCATCAAGGGCACGCCGGGAGGCCCGGGCTACCTGGCGCAAAACAACACGCAGACGATCTTTACGGACCCCGATACGGTCAACCGGTTTCAGACCGAATTGATCGCCGAACACATGACAGTGAAAGCACAGGGTTACACACTCGCCGCTGCGCCCGCTGCATCGACCAGCAAAGCCGCCGCGAAAACCACGGCCGCGGCGGCGGCCGCAAGGAAAAGCCCAGTGGCGGCAAAGCGCAGTCGGCGGAATTAACCGCAATCAGGCATCACACGCGTAGTACGTGTTCAGGTCGGCATGCCAGCCCAGTAAGACACGGCGTCCTGCCGATCGAACACGAACGTCTTGAGGGCGACCTGGCTCTCGGGAGAAAGCGGGTCGAATTCCAGTCCGTGCAAGGTGAGTCCTGCCTGTGGAGTATCGGCGCGCAGATTGCGAATCACGGCGACGGCCTGGAACGTCGCCCCCACGTTGCCCGCTTCGATGGGAAACACCACGCAAATGCGCTCGCCGACCTCGCCGATCTTGCGACCGGCGGCGAGCGACATCCCCAGCACGCTGATATCGCAGCCAATACCGAGCCGGTCCAGTTGCGATCCCGTCAAGTCCACGCCATAGCGCACCGCGAGTTGCGTGCGCACGCGCACGGCCCGGCGTTCGCGCAGCCGGCGAATCGTGCCGGGTTCGGAGAGCACGAGATAGCGGAACGGATGCGTGCAGACCGCCTCGACGGTGCAGACGAGCCAGAACACGGCTTGTGTTGCGATCGCAACGATCTCGACCTGTTCGCCCTGGAACGGCTCCCACGCGGGCTTGCTCGCAGCGGGCGGTGTGACGAACATCGCGCCGCCCGGCCGGAAGCCGATCAGCCGGCACGGCAGCATTTCGCGCCCCGTGCCCGCCTGGCTGCGTATGCCCAGCAGCGCGCCAATGGCGAGATTCATGTCGTCCAGCTTCAACAGCGCTTTGCCCCGATCGCTCCGATCGCCACGATCGGCGAGGCCGTCCTGCGTGCCCGCCAGACTCGCCTCCTCTGCCGTGTTGCGATAAGGCTGGAAGTGCGCGAAGAGGAACTCGCGCTGCTCGCTGTTCAGCACCCCGCCTTGCGGCAGCAGCATCGTTCCGTCGTGGTGAAACACCGCCAATGGCAGCGGCGTTTCGAGGGGCAACTGCCCAGGGTCGGCGAGGCGTTCCAGAGTTTTCGACGCGTTACCGCTGCCAGGCTCGTGAAGGTGCATGACCGATAGCGTGTGAATGTGTTGGTCTTGTTCGATGCTGCATTGTGACCGAAATATAGTGACCGATGTCAATAAATATGCGGTTGTCTCGGTCCTTGTTCGACGAAATATTCATGCCACATAAAACCGGCGACTACGCGTCACAATATTTCTCTTTCCGGATCGTCTACACGGGTATGGAACCGCCGCCCACCCCCAGCCCGCTGAGTACGCAGGAGCGCGAAATCGCCGACACGGTCGCGCGCGAGCGCCCGCGGCTGCGCAACTTCATCCGCCGCCGCGTGATCGACCACGACGAGGCCGAGGACATTCTTCAGGACGTATTCGAGGAACTGGTTCAAGCGTGGCGGCTGCCGGAGCCCATCGAGCAGGTTGGCGCGTGGCTCTTTCGCGTGGCGCGAAACCGCATCGTCGACCGGTTTCGCAAGCGCAGGGAAGTGCCGCTCGTGGAACCGCAAGACGACGAAAGCGAGTACCGCCTCGACCTCGCGCTGCCCTCGCCCGACGCCGGCCCCGAGGCCGCTTACGAGCGCGCAGCGATGCTCGACGCACTGCGCGCCGCGCTCGACGAATTGCCCGCCAGCCAGCGCGAGGTGTTCATCGCACACGAACTGGACGGGCGCAGTTTCAAGGAACTGGCAGCCGCGAACGGGGTTGGCGTGAACACGCTGCTGGCGCGCAAACGTTATGCGGTGCTGCATCTGCGCGAACGTTTGCGCGCGTCATGGGACGACCTCGAAATTTGAACCGAAGGAGAAATGGAATGAAGCTTCGCCGCAAAATATTCGCCAAGGCGCTGTTGATGGTTGCGGTCATCGCTGTACTGGGCGGGATCGTCATGGGCCTGTGGAACTGGATCGCGCCGGCGATCGTGGCCAACGCGCATGCCATCGACTATCCGCGCGCGATCGGCCTGCTGGTGCTCTGCCGGATCCTGTTCGGCGGATTCCGCGGGCATGGCGGCTGCCGCCGACGCATGCACTGGCACCAGTGGCAACAGTGGCAGCACATGACGCCGCAAGAGCGCGAGCACCTGCGCAATGGCGCCACGCCGGGCGCGCAGTAAGCCAGCCCACGGCCAGCCTGGCCCTGCCACGCGCTGGCACAATCCCTTCATTGTCGATCCGCCAGGAAGCTCCATGCCAGATGCCGCCGCCCGCCGCCCTTCGCGCGTCGCGCCCCTCTTCGCGCTTTTGCCCTTCCTGCGCCCCTATGCGGGGCGCTGGGCGCTCGCCTTCCTCGCGCTCCTGACCTCGGCGGGTGCGACGCTAGCGCTCCCGGTGGCGTTCAAATACCTGATCGACCGTGGCTTCGCCAGCGGGGATCGCACCCATATCGACCGCTATTTCGTCGCGCTCTTCGTGGTTTCGCTGATCCTCGCCGCGGCAACGGCGCTGCGCTTCTACTGGGTCTCGTGGCTGGGCGAGCGGGTGACGGCCGACTTGCGGCGCGCCGTGTACGACCACGTGATACGCATGAGCCCGCAGTTCTTCGAGACCACACAAACGGGCGAAGTGCTCTCGCGTCTCACCACCGACACGACCCTGATCCAGACCGTGGTGGGCACCAGCCTCTCGCTGGGCCTGCGCAACCTGCTCCTCACGGTCGGCGGCGTGGCGATGCTCGTCGCGACGAGTCCCGTGCTGTCCGGCTACATCATCGCGACACTGGTCGTTGTGGTCGCACCTATCGTCATCTTCGGGCGGCGCGTGCGGCGGCTTTCGCGCGCGAGCCAGGACAAGGTGGCGAGTGCAAGCGCCCTGGCGGGCGAAGTGCTCAACGCCATGCCCACCGTGCAGTCGTACGCCCAGGAATCGTTCGAGGCAAAGCGCTTTGGCGGCGCCGTGGAGATGGCCTTTGAAACGGCGCTCAAGCGCATTCGGGCGCGCGCCGGGTTGACGGCCGTGGTGATCGTGTTCGTGTTCGCCGCCATCGTGTTCGTGCTCTGGCTCGGCGCACAGGCGGTCCTGGCCGGCCAGATGAGCGCCGGCCAGCTCTCCCAGTTCATTCTCTACGCGGTGTTCACGGCCGGCGCCGTGGGCGCCGTTGCCGAAGTATGGGGCGATCTGCAACGGGCCGCGGGCGCCACTGAACGGCTGCTGCAACTGCTCGCCGCGCGCTCGCCCGTGGCGCAGGCGGCCGCCACCGTGCCGCTGCCCGCGCATGGCGCGGGCATCCGCTTCGACAACGTCGGCTTCTCCTACCCTTCGCGCCCCGGCATTGCCGCGCTCGACGCGTTCTCGCTCGACGTGCGCCCGGGCGAGCATGTCGCGCTGGTCGGTCCGTCGGGCGCGGGCAAGACCACGCTCTTTCAATTGCTGCTGCGCTTTTACGATCCGCAATCGGGCGGCCTCAGCATCAACGGCGTCCCGACGCGACAGGTGTCGCTCGCCGCGTTGCGCCAGGCGATCGGCGTCGTGCTGCAGGAGTCCGTGATCTTTTCGGGCAGCGTGCTCGACAACATCCGCTACGGCTCGCCCGACGCCACGCTCGAAGCCGTCCGGCGCGCCGCCGCCATGGCGGCGGCGGCCGGCTTTATCGAGGAGCTGCCGCAAGGCTACGACACGTTTCTCGGCGAGCGCGGCGTGCGCCTTTCAGGCGGGCAGCGGCAGCGCATTGCCATCGCGCGCGCAATTCTCAAGAACCCGCCCATTCTGCTGCTCGACGAAGCCACCAGCGCGCTCGACGCCGCGAGCGAACGCCTCGTGCAAACGGCGCTCGACAACGCTGCGCAAAACCGCACGACGCTCGTCATCGCGCATCGTCTCGCCACCGTGCAGCAAGCCGACCGCATCATCGTCATGGAGCAAGGCCGCATCGTGGCGCAAGGCCGGCATGCGGACCTGTTGCAGAGTTCACCGCTTTATGCGCAGCTCGCGGCGCTGCAGTTCGGCGCGCAGCACGCGAATACTGCCGCGTAACGTTCAACCGCGGTTCAACCGCGGTTCAGCCGCGCCGCTTCGGCCGATTGCATGCTTGCGTTTCGAACGTGCGCAAATCGCGGCGAAGCCAGCATTCCGGCAGATGGGGGCACGTTTTTTGCGCACCACCGGGAGCCCTGGCCATGCGTTCTGCATTGGCCATATCGCCCTTGCCTTGGGGGTGCGAAATGAATGCCGATCAACCGGGAGCCACGCTCCTTTCGGAAGAAGACGCCCATCGCCAGTTGCGCCGCGCGGTGATTGCCAGCACCATCGGCACGACGATCGAATGGTACGACTTTTTCCTCTACAGTATTGTCACCGGGCTTATCTTCGCGAAACTGTATTTCCCTGAATCCGATCCGCTCGTTGGCACCCTGCAAGCCTTTCTGATCTATGCCGTGGGCTTCGTCGCCCGCCCAGTGGGCGCAGCCATATTCGGCCACTACGGCGACCGTGTCGGCCGCAAAGCCACGCTGATCGTCACGCTGCTGCTCATGGGGGTCGCCACCTTTGCGGTGGCCTTTGTTCCTACCTATGCAACCATTGGCATCTGGGGCGCCGTTCTGCTCACGGTGCTGCGCTTCATTCAGGGCGTGGGCGTGGGCGGAGAATGGGGCGGCTCCGTCCTGATGTCGATGGAGTGGGCGCGCACCAACTCGCATCGCGGCTTCGTCGCTTCCTGGCCGCAATTCGGCGTGCCGGCGGGACTCTTCATCGCCAATCTCGTGGTGCTCGCCGTCAGCCAGTTCTCCGGGGACAGCTTCATGACGTGGGGATGGCGGGTGCCGTTCCTGCTCAGCATCGTGCTCGTCGCGATCGGCCTCTATATCCGGCTGAGCATTCTTGAAACGCCGATCTTCGCGAAGCTCCTCGCCGAGAACAGGATCGAGAAAATGCCGATGGTCGAAGTCATTCGCCGCCAGCCCAAGGACATTCTCCTCTCGGCGTTGGCGCGCATGGCTGAACAGGCGCCGTTCTACATCTACACGGCCTTCGTCTTCACGTATGGCGTGAAGACGCTGCATGTATCGCGCGACCTCATGCTCACCGCAGTTCTGGCAGCCGCCGTGCTGCAGTTCGTGACCATTCCGTTCTTTGGGCACGTGTCCGACCTGATTGGGCGCAAGCGCATGTACATGATCGGCGCAGTCGCCGTGGGCGTTTTCGGCTTTATCTACTTCGGGATGGTGGATACGAGAAACCCGGCGTGGATTTTCGCGGCCGTGGTGCTTTCGCTCGTGCCGCACGCCATGCTCTATGGTCCGCAGGCGGCGTTCATCGCCGAGTCGTTCACGGGGCGGCTGCGTTACAGCGGCGCCTCACTCGGTTATCAGCTGGCTTCGGTGATTGCGGGCGGCCCGGCGCCGTTGATCGCCACGGCGCTCTTCGCGTACTACCGCACAGGTTATGCCATTGCGATCTATATCGCGGTGTGCGCGGTAATCAGTCTGCTCGCCGCCTGGCGCATGGGCGATTACACGAACAAGGATATTTCGCGCGAATACGACGACGCGCGCGGAACAGGCGATCACGGTCACGCTTCCCGCCCCGCGTGACCGACTGCTGAAAAACACTGCGCGCCCCCGCTTGACGAATCTGGCAGGGGCGCGCTTCTTTTGGCCCATCGACAACGATCAGCGATCCTGATCGGTCAAGCCTTCGGTGCCTTGTCGAGCACCACGCCCGTCGTCGGGTCGAGGTACAGCTTGCGGTCTTCGTGGCCGCGGCCGCGGCGGTCGAAGTCGAACATGCCCATCAGGTTGCCCGCGGTCGCGTCGAACGAACCGCCGCCGATGCGCTGCCCGTCAAGCCAGTTGTCTTCGATGAAGCGCACCACGGAAGACTGGTCGATCAGCGTATGGTCGACGTAGTTCTCGCGCGCCCACGGCGAGATCACGACGAACGGAATGCGCGTGCCCGGACCGCAGCGTCCGTTCACGGGCTTGCCGTTCAAGCCGGCAGGCGCCGAACCCGTGCCGCAGATGCCGGCCGCGGTCAACTGGTCGGCAACGCTGTCGTAGGAAGCGCTGGTGGGCTGCGCGTACGCATGGTCGTACCAGCCGTCCGAGTCATCCCATGTCACGATCACGGCCGTATCTTCCCAGTCGTTCTGCTGCTGCAGGAAGTTCACGACCTTCGTGACGAACGCCTGTTCGTCAAGCGGATCCGAGTAGCCCGCGTGGCCATCCTGGTAGGCCGGAGCCTTCAGGAAGCTCACCGACGGGAAATTGCCCGCCTTCACGGCATTGAAGAAGTCGTCGGTATCGTACTGGTGATTCGCCGGGTCGGGGTTCCCGTTCCTGCCCACGGTGTGCCCGATCGCGGCGAGCGAGCCCGGACGCAGATGCTGCGGGTTCGAGGTCGAAGCGTAGTACTGGAACCAGTTGTGGTGCGGAATATAGTCGGCCGTCGCCGCGCCGACCACCGGCGAGAGCGTGCTGCGCTTGCAGCCGGTCGTGCCGTTGCTGTTCGTCGTCGCGAGGTTGAAGCCGCCCATGAAGCCGCCCCACGAGACATTACGCGCGTTCAGCAGGTCGCCGATGTTCTTGCCGGTCATCTGCGCCGTGTCCGTCGCGCTCGAACAGAGATCGTAGGCCGGATCGACGTCGTTGATCATCGTAAAGCCGTTCTGCCCGTCGTTCACATAGTACGAACCGGCGGCCGAAGGCTTCTTCGTTGTGAGCACAACCTTCATGCCGTTGGTCTGACCCGAGATCACTTCGAGCGCGCCGGGCGTCGACGGACCGTAGGTCGACGTATAGGCGTTATCGCTCATCGCGAAGTGCTGCGCGTAGTTCCACAGCGCCGTGACGGTGTTGCCATCGTAATAGCCCATCACCTGGCCCTTCGTGCCGAACGCGCCGGCGCCGCCGCTCGTGCCGTTACCCGTGTACAACGGGAAGAGGTCGGCGCGGCCGTCGTCGTACGCCTGCTGCTCGGCCGTATAAGCGTGGTTCTGGTCGGCCGTGGCCGCCTGCGTGCGATCCAGACGGAACGGATTGGCCGCGCCTGTGCCATTGGCCGGATTCGTGAAGTTCGGGTTCTTCGTGAGCAGCATGCCCGTCAGACCGTTCACTTCGGGCGTTCCGGGTTGGGCCCTGAATGCGGGCTCGCCGGAGGGGTTGGTCGCGTGCGGGTAGGTCGCGAAGTAATGGTCGAACGAAACGTTCTCACCATAGATCACGACCAGGTGCTTGATCGGGGTGGCAGTGTGATTGTGTTCCGGATGATTCTTGTCGTGATCGTCACCAGCACTCCACGCAACTGTCGATGCGAATGCTGCGGCTGTGAGCGAACCAACTGCGACGTGACGCCATTGCATTTTCGGCTCCTGGTTGGTTTCGTATTGTCGGGGTCACCGTGAAGCCGGATGAAGGCGATATGCAGCTCGCATCGTGGCGCTCATGCCAGCTGAATGCGGAGGCTACACGGCATGAGGATTAGAGCATCGAGGTATGAATGCTCGGCGTCAGACTCCTTACGAAACATTTTCGACAGGAAAGTTTGACGCTGAAAACGCTGAAACGATAAAGCCTAAAGCCGGCCTTGATTTCAGGTATGAAGATTGCGCGGCGCTCGCGCACCGGTTAGCAAACAAGGTGAACTAAATGGAATGGGCCGCAACGCGGCGGCCCATTATTGAACACGCGGCCTAGATGAAACTGATGCCGCCATTGACGGCAATGGTTTGCCCCGTGACAAAGCCATTGCCGACCACCATCAACACGACCTGCGCAACTTCATCCGCTTCACCGAGGCGGCCAACCGGCAGCCGTTCGGCGACGTTCGCGGCTTTCAGCGGCGCGGCCATTTCCGTGTCGATCGGTCCTGGCGCCACGGCGTTGACGGTCACGCCTTCTCGTGCCACACGCGAGGCATAGCCTCGCGTCAAGCCTTCGAGCCCCGCTTTCGAAGCGTTGTAATGAACCCCGACGGCGCCTGCGCCGCGCGCGGCGACCGACGAGAGATTGACGATGCGCCCCCAGCGACGCGCGCGCATGCCGGGCAACACCGCCTGTGTGCACAGAAACGCCGACTTGAGATTGACCGCGAGCGTGCGGTCGAATTCGGCCTCCGTCAGCGACTCGATGTCGCTGAACGTGCCTGTGCCGGCGTTGTTCACGAGCACATCGACCGCGCCGAGGCGCCGCTCGATCTCGCCGATCATGCTCGTGACCTCGCCTGCCACTGACACATCGGCGCGCACGGCGAACGCGCTGCCTCCGGCACCCTCGATCTGCGCGACGACGTGATCCGCTTCGTCGGCGCGCTGCCGGTAGTTCACGGCAACTGCGGCGCCGGCCGAAGCGAGGGCCACGGCAATGGCACGTCCGATTCCGCGCGAGCCGCCGGTCACGAGCGCAACGCGATGATTCAGGTCGGGTAAAAGCGCGGCCATGGCGGACTCCCTTCTGCGATTCGTTTCCAGTTCACTACCGCCCTTGCGCAAGACACTCGCCTCGACGCGCTCACGGCGCGGTGCCAATGCCGCCGCCCGGGCCCGCCAGTTCGCCGTCTACGCCGGGCTCGGCCGCGTGGCCGTGAGCGTTCGCACGGCTGCCACGGCGCGAAAACGGCGGAGTGCGCAGCCGCGCGCGGCGACGCGGGCCGGAAACCGGGTCCAGATAGAACATGACAAGCGTGCCTGCCGCGGCAGCCGCCGCAAGATGGAACAGTGCCTTCATGGATCCCTCTCGATAATGGCAACGCATGCAAAGCGCGGCGAGCGCCGCGCTCAGGAAAAGCCCTCGTCCCAGCGCGTGTCGCGCACCTGCACCATGCCCGCTTCCACGCGCACAGCAAACACCGCGACATCCTCATACGCGGGCGGCGCGAGGACCTTGCCCGTCTTGATGCAAAACCGGGCGCCATGGCGCGGGCAAATCACCTCGTCGCCCTCCACGTCGCCACCCGTGAGCACGCCGCCGTCATGCGGACAGGTGTCTTCGATGGCATAGCAGGTCCCGTCCAGATTGAACACGGCGACCGGTGTGCCGTCCACGTCGACGCTGCGTACGGAACCCGGCTGAAATTCGGCGTATGGCGCCACGTCGACCCAATCGGCCATGTCAGAGCATCCCCAGTTGCAGCCGCGCCGCCTCGGACATGCGCGCTTTCGTCCACGGCGGGTCCCAGACCAGCTCCACGTTCGTCGCGCTCACGCCTTCTACGTCGTTCACGTATTCTTCGACCGTGCCAGGGAAAGTTTGCGCGACCGGACAGCCCGGCGCGGTCAGCGTCATGCGGATCGTCACGCGCCCCGATTCGGCGTCCACGTCCAGTTGATACACGAGCCCCAAATCGTAGATGTTCACCGGTATCTCCGGATCGAACACCGAGCGCAGCGCGTCGATCACGCGTTCGCGCAGGTCGTTGCTCGCCGTTTGCGTATTCATCGTCATTTGCCTCCGGGCACGCGCAGCATCATTCCGTCGAAACGGTCCCGCGTTCGTCGCGCAACGCGGCGTGCAGCGTGTGCCACGCCAGCGTCGCGCATTTGATGCGCGCCGGAAATTCGCGCACGCCGGCGAGCACCGCGAGCTTGCCGAGCCCCTCGGCAGAGGCCGGGCGATCCGAGGGCGCCGTTGCCATGGCGTGAAAGCGCTCGAACAGCGCCTCGACTTCCGCTTGCGTGCGGCCCTTGAGCGCTTCGGTCATCAACGATGCCGAAGCCGTTGCGATTGCGCACCCCGCACCCTCGAAGCCGGCGTCCTTGACCACGCCGTCCTCGATACGCAGATACAACGTGACGCGGTCGCCGCACAACGGGTTGTAGCCTTCGGCGGTATGCGTCGCGCCGGGCACGGTGTGACAGTTCCGCGGCCGCCGGTAGTGGTCGAAGATCGTTTCCTGGTACAGGTCGCGCAAGTCGCTCATGGCGCAAACACCTCCTCTACGCGCGCGAGGCCGTCCAGCAGCGCGTCGACTTCGGCACGCGTGTTGTACAGCGCAAACGACGCGCGCACCGTGGCCGGCACGCCATAGCGCTCCATCACCGGCATCGCGCAGTGATGGCCCGTGCGCACCGCCACGCCGCACTGGTCCAGTATCGTGCCGACGTCGTGGGCGTGCGCGTTATCCATGACGAACGAGAGGATTCCCAGTTTTTCATTCGCAGTTCCAATCATCCTCACATTCGGCATCGCGCGCAATGCTGCGTCGGCATACGCAAGCAGGTCGGCCTCGTGCCTTTGCACCACTTCGAGGCCGATCGCGCTGACGTAGTCCAGCGCGGCGCCGAGCCCGATCGCGCCGGCAATATTCGGCGTGCCCGCTTCGAACCGCCACGGGATCACGTTGTACTCGGTCTTCTCGAACGTCACGGAGCGGATCATGTCGCCGCCGCCCTGCCATGGCGGCATGGCGTCGAGCAGCGCGGCCTTCGCGTACAGCGCGCCAATACCGGTGGGACCGTAGATCTTGTGACCCGAGAACGCGTAGAAGTCGCAATCGAGCGCGGCCACGTCCACGGGAAGATGCGCAATCGCCTGCGCGCCATCGACCAGCACCGGCACGCCGCGAGCATGCGCAAGCTCGATCATTTGCGCAAGCGGATTGACCGTGCCAAGCGCGTTCGACGCATGCGCCACCGCCGCGATGCGCGTGCGTGGGCCGAGCAGGCGCTCGTAGGCGCCGAGGTCGAGCGTGCCGTCGTCGTCGATCGGCGCCACCTTCAGTATCGCGCCCGTCTGCGCGCAGACGAGTTGCCACGGCACGATATTCGAGTGATGCTCCATCGCGGTGATCAGCACTTCGTCGTCGGGCTGAAGGCGGGGCCGGGCGTAACTTTGCGCCACCAGGTTGATCGCTTCCGTGGTGCCGCGCGTGTACACGATCTCCTTTTCGTTCGCCGCGTGAACGAAGCGCGCAATGCGCGCGCGGGCGCCCTCGTAAGCGTCGGTCGCGCGCTGCGACAGCAGATGCACGCCGCGATGCACGTTCGCATTGCCGGACTCGTAATAGGCCTGCTCGGCGGCGATCACACTCGCGGGCTTCTGCGTGGTCGCCGCGTTGTCGAGGTACACGAGCGGCTTGCCGTGCACGCTTTGCCGCAGAATCGGAAAGTCGCGGCGCCAGCGCATTACCGCTTCAGTGTCGGGAATCCCCACCGGTTCGAGTAGATTCATGATAGTCCCCGCAGGTATTCGCCACCGGGCAGGCGCGCGAGCAATTGTTGCGTGAGGCGGCTGCGCAGCGCAGCGCTTTCCACGCGATCCACGCTCATGCGCGCGAACGACCACACGAGGAGCGCGCGCGCCATGCGCTCGTCCATGCCGCGCGAGCGCAGATAAAAGAGCGGGTTCTCGTCGAGCTGGCCGACGGTCGCGCCGTGCGTGCACTTCACGTCGTCGGCGTGAATTTCCAGTTGCGGCTTCGTGTCGATCTCGGCGTTGCGCGAGAGCAACAGATTGTCGTTGCCTTGATGCGCGTTCGTCTGCTGCGCGTCCTGGTGCACGATCACGCGGCCATCGAACACGGCATGCGAAGCGCCGTCGAGCACGCCGCGATAGTATTCCCGGCTCGTGCCGCGCGGCATCTCATGATCGATACGCGTGTGGTGATCCACGTGTTGCCGCGCGCTCACGAAATACAGGCCGTTCAGGTCGGCTTGCGCGTCTTCCGCGTCGAGGCGCGTGTCGATCTGCGTGCGCGACAATGCCCCGCCGAACGCGAACGAGTGCGAAGTGAAGTGGCTTGCGCGCCGCTGCGAAACGCCTACGTGCGCGATATGAAACGCACTGCGCGCCTCCTGCTGGATGCGGCAATGCTGAACGTCGGCCTCTTCGTCCGCGACGATTTCCGTAGCGGTGTTGACGAAATAGGCTTCGTCGGCAATGCCCGCGAACTGCTCGACGATCGAGCACCGCGCACCCCGCTGCGCCACCACTGCGTTGAACGGATGCATGGCGAGCGCAGCCTCGCTGCTGAAGAACAGCACGTTCAGCGGCCAGTCCAGCGCGCAACCCGGCGGCAGTACGACCACATAGCCGTCGCTGCGAAATGCGCCGTTGAGCGCCGCAAAACCGTCCTCGGGCGCGCGCCGCGCCATGATCGATTCGACCCGCTCAGGAATCCTGCGCATTGCCTGTGCGAGCGTGCCGACGAACGCGCCTTCCGGCAAAGGCGGTAAGGACGAGAGCTTCGGCACGTGCCGTCCGTTGACGAACACGATACGCCCGCCGGCATCGGCGGGTACGAGGTCGTCGATCAGGCGGGCATAGCCGGTTTGCTCTCCGTCCGCGGGCATGAAATGCCAATGCGGCTTCGCAATCGGCATCACGTTGGTGTATTTCCACGCTTCGAGTTGCGTGCCGGGAAAGCCCAGCGTCTCGAATCGGTCGAACGCGTGCCGTCTCGCCTTGCGCAACCACGGCAGCTCGACGCCCGCCAGCGTCCCCGCCATCGTGCGGAAGGCGTCGCGGTAATGCTCGCGCGTTGATTCGCTCATCGTTGCTCCCTGGCGGATGTCGTGTGTTGCGTGCCGGCGCCCTGCCCCGCAGCCGGTCCGTCGCTATCCTGCACGCCGAGCCAGCCATAACCCTTCTGCTCCAGTTCGAGCGCAAGCTCACGCGAACCCGAGCGCACGATGCGCCCCTGCGAAAGCACATGTACCTGGTCCGGCACGATGTAGTCGAGCAGGCGCTGGTAATGCGTGACGAGCACGATGGCCCGGTTCGCGCTGCGCATCTGGTTCACGCCGCGGGCGACCAGTTGCAGCGCGTCGATATCGAGCCCGGAGTCGGTCTCGTCGAGTATGGCGAGACGCGGCTCCAGCACCGTCATTTGCAGCACCTCGTTGCGCTTTTTCTCGCCGCCCGAAAACCCTTCGTTCACGCCCCGGTACAGCAGGTCTTCCTTCATCTCCATGGCCGCCATTTTCTCCTTCACCAGTGCGAGAAAGTCCATGGCATCGAGTTCCGCCTCGCCCCGATGCTTGCGCTGCGCATTGAGCGCGGCCTTGAGCAGATAGATATTGCTCACGCCCGGTATTTCCACCGGATACTGAAACGCGAGAAAGAGCCCGCGGCGCGCGCGCTCGTCGGGCGCAAGCGCGAGCAGGTCGCAGCCGTCGTACTGCACGCTGCCCCCCGTGACCACGTATTGCTCGCGCCCCGCCAGCACATGGGCGAGTGTGCTTTTGCCGGAGCCGTTCGGCCCCATGATCGCGTGAACCTCGCCCGCATTCACGCGCAAATCCACACCGCGCAGAATCGGCTTGCTTTGCACTTCGGCACTCAGATTGCGGATTTCCAGCATCCTTCTCTCCCTTTCAACCTACGCTGCCTTCCAGGCTCACGCCCAGCAGCTTCTGCGCTTCCACGGCGAATTCCATCGGCAACTCCTTGAGCACGTCCTTGCAAAAGCCGTTGACGATCATCGACACCGCGTCTTCCTCACTGAGCCCGCGCTGCCGGCAATAGAACAGCTGGTCTTCGCCAATCCGCGACGTGGAAGCTTCGTGTTCGACCTTCCCGCTCGGGTTCGTCACCTCGATATAGGGAAACGTGAAGGCGCTGCAGCGGTCGCCGAGCAGCAGCGAATCGCACTGCGTGTAGTTGCGCGCGTTCTCGGCCGAGCGCGCCATTTTCACGAGGCCTCGATAGGCATTCTTGCCGCGGCCGGCCGATATGCCCTTCGAGAGAATCGTGCTGCGCGTATTGCGCCCGATATGCACCATCTTCGTACCGGTATCGGCCTGCTGATAGTGGTTGGTGAGCGCCGCCGAATAGAACTCGCCAATCGAGTTGTCGCCCTGCAGGATCACGCTCGGATACTTCCACGTAATGGCGGAGCCGGTCTCGACTTGCGTCCACGAAATCCGCGCGTCGGCCTCGCGGCAGTCGCCGCGCTTCGTCACGAAATTGTAGATGCCGCCGCGCCCTTGCGCGTCGCCCGGATACCAGTTCTGCACCGTCGAATAGCGAATTTGCGCGCCTTCCAGTGCAACGAGCTCCACCACGGCGGCATGCAACTGGTTTTCGTCGCGCATCGGCGCGGTGCAGCCTTCCAGGTAGCTCACGTAAGCGCCCTTGTCGGCCACAATGAGCGTGCGCTCGAACTGGCCTGTGTTGCGCGCGTTGATGCGGAAGTACGTGGACAACTCCATCGGGCAGCGCACACCCGGCGGGATATAGCAAAACGAGCCGTCGCTGAATACGGCAGAATTGAGCGTGGCAAAGAAGTTGTCGGTATAAGGCACGACCGAGCCGAGATACTGGCGCACGAGGTCCGGATGATCGCGCACCGCTTCCGAAAACGAGCAGAAGACGATGCCAAGCTCGCCCAGTTGCCGCCGAAACGTCGTGGCGACGGACACGCTGTCGAATACCGCGTCCACGGCCACGCCTGCGAGCATCTCGCGCTCCTGCAGCGGCACGCCGAGCTTTTCGTAAGTGCGCAGGAGTTCCGGATCGACTTCGGCGAGGCTCTTCGGACGATTCGCCTGCGTATGCGGGGCCGAGTAGTAGGCGATGTCCTGGAAGTCGATCGGCGGGTGTTCGATGCTCGCCCAATGCGGCTCGGTCATCGTGAGCCAATGCCGGTAGGCCGCGAGCCGCCATTCGAGCATGAAGTCCGGCTCCTGCTTGCGCTCCGAGATGAGGCGGATCACGTCCTCGGATAAACCGCGCGGCAACGTGTCCGACTGCACGTCCGAAACGAACCCGTGCCGATATTCCCGCCGCAGCAATTCCTCGAATGTCTTCGCTTGTGTATCCATGACGTTATTACGGTCTCCTTTACACTCACGACCTCATTCTAGAACCGCCGGCATAACCCTGGCATTGCCGGGGTTTAACCGCCTCGCGTGAGTTACGAAGCAGGCACGCCCAATGCGTGAGACCCCATGTTCACAAGAAAGAGATGACAATGAAGCCACCGCATGTCCCCGTCTGGGGGGCGACCGCCTGTCTGGTGCTCGCCGCCGCCTCGCTCTCCGCCAACGCCCAGACCCAAACGCCTGCTCGCCCCCCTGCACCGCCGATGGCGAAGCCGCCGGCCGCAGTGCCAGGCGCGGCAAGCGAATCCAACCCGGACAACATGCCTGTCAAGAAACCCAAGGGGCCCGCCACGCACGACAAGATGATGCGCAGCGACCCCGCCAGTGACGCTCAGGCGAAATAGCGCGAAAAGAAGCGCAAAAAGAACTCACCATTGGCTGCGCCAGGCTCTACCCTTTAAAGATAAAACTCACGGAGGACCAGGATGAGAATCGAATTCACGAGTCGCCGTCACGCAGTGGCTGCCGCACGCGTAGCGTTCGAGGCCAACGTGGACAATCGCCCGGTATGGTGCAGCGTGTCGCTCGACGCGTTGAACGACCGCTTCGGCAACACCGGCACATCGGCGCATGCGCTATTGAGCGCCTTCGAGGCGAACCGCCCGAGCATCGAACTGGCCGCGCGGCACGCGCTGGAGAAAAACGGGGGTCAGTCCGTGGAGCTTGAAACGCGCGATCTGGAGTAATCGCATAATCGCGCCGACGCAAACGCAATTGCAAATTGCAGTCTCAACAGGGCCGGATCGTCAGCTCAACCGGCCTGCTCCCGGCAGGCCTCGACACCTCCCCAAGGAACTGAAAAGCGCTCGCCCGGCGTCAGTCAGTTTGGCGAGGCCGAAGTGTCCACAACGGCTGGCATCCGTACACCCCTGCACGGTTCAATTGCGCATCGCAATCGGCTAATATTTTCTTGCGTCCGCGACCAGCGCCACCCTTTCGTGTGCGTCGCGTTGTTTTTCCCCGGCGCTTGCCGCGGAACGCATCCTGCCAGTCACACTACGTTTGAACCCGTTCGCCTCGACGCGACGGCCCTGACGTGACAAGGAGGCAGACATGGATGCATTACAGTGGGGAACCGCGATCGGCGTGATGGTATTGGTCATCGCGGCCACGGCCGTGATCGCGCACTATCGCCGCGAACGGCGCCGCGCAAGCCTGTTGCGCAACCTTCGCCACGACGGCATCCGCTCTTCGCACCTGCGCTAGCCGTCTTGCGCGCACGTCACGAGCATCGCGCGCAGCCGTCCGATGTCGGCGGGCTTCGCGAGATGCGCATGGAAGCCGGCTGCCAGCGCCGGAGCACGGTTTACACAAATACTGCGTACGTGAACAGCGGGGACTGTGACAGACGAGTGACGAAAAACGCCCGGAATCCCGGGCGTTTTTCCTGGAGGGGACGCTGCGTCAGACCTTACGCGCGCGCAGATATTTGAAGAACTCCGCGCCCTCCTGCAGGCGCCGCTTCATCATTTCCCAGCTCACCAGCATCTCGCGGACGATTTCCCAGATCTTCGACGGCCGGAAATAAAAGCGTTTGTAGAACTCCTCGACGCCGAGGTAGATCTCTTCGCGCGACAGGTGCGGATAGCCGATCGTCGAGGCCTGCGTGCCGGCCGAATTGATGAGCGTGATGACCCTGGTGTCGTTCAGCCAGCCATTTTCGACCGCCTGCTTGTGAAGCACCGTGCCGGGATAAGGCGCCGCGAGCGAGACCTGAATCGTATGGGGATTGATCTCTTTCGCATACTGAATGGTCTTCTGGATCGTTTCGTGCGTCTCGCCCGGCAGGCCGAGGATGAAGGTCCCGTGAATCTTGATGCCGAGCTTGCGGCAATCCTCGCTGAACTGGCGCGCGAAGTCCGTGCGCACGCCCTTTTTGACGTTGACGAGAATCTGGTCGTCGCCGGATTCGTAGCCCACGAGCAGGAGCCGCAAGCCGTTATCCTTCATCACCTTGAGCGTCGAGTACGGCACGTTCGCCTTGGCATTGCACGACCACGTCACGCCCAGCTTGCCGAGCCCGCGCGCGATCTCTTCGGCGCGCGGCCTGAGATCCGTAAACGTGTCGTCGTCGAACATGATCTCCTTGATTTCAGGCATGTTGTCCCGAATCCATTTCACTTCTTCCAGTACGTGTTCGACCGAGCGCGTGCGATAACGATGGCCCCCGACCGTATGCGGCCAGAGGCAGAACGTGCAGCGGGACTTGCAGCCGCGCCCCGTATAGAGCGAAAGATAAGGATGCTTGAGATAACCGCTGAAGTAATGCTCGGGCGTGAGATCGCGCTTGTAGATCGGCGAGACGAACGGGAGCTGATCCATGTCTTCGAGTATCGGCCGGGCGTCGTTGTGCATGATGCCGCCGTCGGGCAGCCGGTAGCTCAGGCCAAGGATCGATTCGAACGGCATACCCTGGGAGATCTCGAGACACGTGAAATCGAATTCTTCCCGGCACACGAAATCGAGCGCCTCGCTCGCGGCCAGCGAACCATGAGGATCGACCGCCACCTTCGCGCCGATCATGCCGATGAGGATCGTGCTCCTGCGCCGCTTCAGATGCTCGCAGAACTGGATGTCGCTCTGGAACGAAGGCGAACTCGTGTGAATGATAACGAGTTCGTATTCCTGAGCGATATCCAGGGTCGCTTCGAGCGTTAGGTCGTCTGCGGGGGCATCCACCACGCGGCTGCCTTCGACCAGCGCAGCGGGCTGAACGAGCCACGTGGGATACCAGAACGAGCGGATTTCGCGCTTCGTTTGAAAGCGCGAGCCCGCGCCGCCATCGAAGCCTTCATAGGAAGGTGCCTGCAGAAACAGCGTTTTCATGAATTGCCCTCGGAGAAAAATCGTGCATTTGTCTCGAAGCCTGAAAAAAACATGACACTTTTGCTGGATAGCTGCTTTGCCGGGTCAAGAATACTACGACTTGCTATCGCGGCACGTCGAAAAAATGTCTGTATGTGCTTATCGAAATCCCCAGCTTAACCGGGCTGCCGCCGGTCGAACGCTGCACAACAGCGCATTCGTCGGCATGAGCGATGCTTTCTGTACTATATTTTTCTGGCATCCGCAGCAGCATTCACAGCGCTTCAAATCGGGAGGCGATGTATGTCGCGATATCACGACATGCCGGAAGGCGTGCCGGTTGGCAATGGCCACCGTATCAGCCCGGCGGATTTTCTGTTGATGGCAGGCTTTCTTGCCTACCGTGCCCCGCTCGCATCGGTCGATGCCCGGGCGGCGGCCCGGCGTATTCTCGATGCGGTTCTCGGTGCCGCGGCGGCGCACGGCTTCGCGGATTCGGCGGCGCTCGAAGCCATGATGGCGCGCGCCGACAAATCGGCGGATGTGCGCAGTCTCGCGGAACAGGCCAGCGCCGCCGTGGGCGACACGTTCGCTTACATGCAGGTGATTCGCGGCGCGGGCGTGGCGCTGGAAGCAGACCCTTATACGCTCGTTACCTGAAATCCGGCGTACCCGCGGCGGCGCGTATGCGCAGGACCGTCTGCCGTGAAGTGCCGAAGCGCCGCGCCACCTCGCTCACCGAGAGCCCGCTGCCGAGCGAACTCATCACGCGCGCGCGGTCGTGCGCCGAGAGCGAGGCGGGCCTGCCCGTGGGGCGCCCGCTGCGCTGCGCGGCCTGCAGGCCGTTGCGGCTGCGTTCGCTGCGCGTCGCCGCCTCCATGCGCACCACCGCGCGCAGCATCTTGACCGCTTGCGGCTCGGGGCGCCCCGTCAGATCGACGCCGCCCAGTTCGACACAGCGAACGCCAATCTTTCCCTTGCGGCAGCTAAGCAGTGTGGCGAGCACGTCGCGCGCGTTGCAGCCCAGGGCGGAAAGCTGCAGAACCACGAGTTCGTCCTCGGCGTCGATGCGTCCGAGCAGCCTCGTCAACGCGGGGCGCTCGGCGGCGGCCACATAGGGCGCCACCGCGTCCATGACCACCCGGCTGAGCGCCACGGCGTAGCCCGCCTTGTCGAGCTGGATGAGCTCCCGCTCGGGAAACGCGCCCTCGCTTGCACCGTTGATGTAGAAAAACGTCCGTTGCACACGTGGCTCCCATGCTCGCCAGAGGCTCGCGAACTAGCGTCGCAAGCGCGCGAACGTCGCCAGCAGGTCTTCGAGCAGCACCGGCTTCTTGAGGTGCGCGTCGAACCCCGCCTGCCCGGATTGCTCCACATCGGCCTCCTGCCCAAAGCCGCTTAGCGCAATGCAGATCACCGATCCGAGCGCGGGCTGCGCACGCAGCTTGCCGATGAATTCGTACCCGTCCATGCCCGGCATGCCGAGATCGGAGAGCACGAGATCCGGCGCCCGGCCGTTGAGCAGCGTCAGCGCTTCCTCGCCGCTCGTGGCCGTCTGCACGTTCGCGCCTTCGCTCTCCAGCAGCAGCTTGAACGTTTCGACCGTGGCGGCGTCGTCGTCGACCATCAGGACATGGAGCCCCTGCAGCGACGCCAAGGCCGCGCCGGCGCGGCTGTCCGCATGCGCGAACGAACGCTGCATCGGCAGCGTCACCGTAAACGTCGCGCCGCGCCCCAGGCCTTGCGACTCCGCGTGCACGCTGCCGCCGTGGATCGTCACGAGTTCGCGCACGAGCGCGAGGCCAATGCCGAGACCCGAGCGCCGCGCGGCGGACTGGCGGCTTTGCTTGTACATGTCGAAGATGTACGGCAGGAGCGCCGGCTCGATGCCGGTGCCGGTGTCCTCCACGCGCAGCACGGCTTCGTCTTCCGCGACCTCCAGCGAGACGTTCACCGAACCGCGATGGGTGAACTTCATCGCGTTGCTGATGAGGTTCCAGACAATCTGCTCGATGCGCGTGAAATCGGCGTGCAGGATCACCGGCATTTGCGTGATCGAGAGGTTCAGCGCAATGCCGCGCTGCTGCGCCTCGAACTGCACGGCGTGGCAAACGCGCTGCACGATCTCGCGCATGTCTACCGCCGAGCGCATGACCGAGAGCTTGCCGGTGCGCACGCGCGAAATATCCAGCAGGTCGTCGATGATCTGCGCCTGCCCGACCACGGTGCGCCGGATCGTGTCCGCGGCGCGCGTGAGGTTCAGGCTCTGGCGCGTTTCCGGCGCCCGCGCAATGAGTTCCGCGCTCGCCGAGATCAGATTGAGCGGATGCTTGAGTTCGTGCGAGACCACGGCGAGAAACTCGTCCTGGCGACGCTGCCCGTCGCGCTCGCCGGCGTCGCGCACCTGTTCGAGCGCGGTGTCCCGCACGTCCGTGTCCGAGGACACGAGTTCGCCCAGGTCGCGCGCGATCTTGGCAAAGCCGCTCACGCCCGCCTCATCGAGGCGCGAAAGCACGCCGCTCGCGAAAAAGCGCGTGCCGTCCTTGCGCGTGTGCCAGCGTTCCTCGTCGGTGCGGCCATGCTGGCGCGCCAGCGCGAACTCGCGGTCGGCAACCTTGTTCACGCGGTCTTCGTCGGTCGAGAGCAGGTCGGCGGACTGGCCGATCATTTCGGCCTCCGTATAGCCGAAAATGCGCTCCGCGCCCGCGTTCCAGCTCGTCACGTAGCCTTCGTCGTCGAACGTGATGATCGCGTAGTCCTTCGTGCCCTCGGCGACGATGCGCATGCGCCGCTCGCCTTCGCGCAACTTGTCTTCGGCCTGGCGGCGCCCGGTGATGTCGATGAACGAAAGCACCGCGCCGTCGATACGGTCTTCGGTCGTGCGGTACGGCACGAAGCGCGCGAGATACCAGCGCCCGTCGTTGCTCTTCAGCTCGCGCTCGATCAGGCGCAGCGAGTCGAAGGCCTCGGCGGCGTCGTCGGCTAGCTTGTCGTATTCGAGCCGGTGCGTGATGTCGAGCAGCGAGCGGCCGATATCCGAGGGAATGATGCTGAACACGTCGGTCGCGCGCGGCGTGTAGCGCTTGATGCAGATGTTGCGGTCCACGAAGATCGTGCCGATGTCGTTCGCCGCGATCAGGTTCTGCAAGTCGTCGTTGATCTTGCCGGTCTCCTCGACCTTCGACTTCAGCTCCGCGTTGACCGTGGTGAGTTCCTCGTTGATCGACTGCAGCTCTTCCTTGCTGGTTTCGAGCTCTTCGGTCGCCGAGCGCAGCTCCTCGTTGATCGCCTGCAGTTCCTCGTTGGACGCCTTCAGTTCTTCCGTCGAGGTTTCCGACTGCTCGATGGTCGACTGCAGCTGCTCCTTCGTGCGCTGCAGCTCGCGCTCGAGCTGCGTGATGATCGGGTCCTTCTGGACGTCCACGGAAGCCGTTTCCATCCCGCTCATGCTGTCTTCGACTTCGTCGAAGAGCACCAGCACGAAGTCGGCGTTGGCCTCGGGGTCGTGCACCGGCCGCGCCGTCATGTTGACGAAATACGAGCGGCCGTCGCGCTCCAGACGCACGCGCCGCGCCTCGACGCTGCGGTTGGTGTGCAGCGCCTGGTAGATCGCGGTGCGCAGTTCGAGCCGCAATTCCGGGCGCACGGCCGCGACGATGTTGTGCGAAGGCTCGCCGCCCGAATACTGGAGGAAGCGGCCCGCACGGTCCGAAAGATGCACGATTTCCGAATCGCGGCTCACCAGCACGCTAGGCGGCGCGTACTGCTCGACGAGCCGCTGGTGCAAATCGCCGAACGAGAAGCGGCGGCGTCCCGGCGGCTGCACGGTCGAAAGCACGGGCCGCGCGTTCATCGTGCCGGAAATCGCCACGGGCATGGGCGTGTCGCCGCGCACCGCCATGTTCGCGCGGTAAATGCGATTGCGCTTGTCCACCACGGTGAACATCGAACTCACGCTGTCCGCCGACTCGGAACTGCCGAGGAACAGCACGCCGCCCGGGCGCAGCGCGAAGTGGAACATCTTGAGGATTTCGATCTGCGCTTCGCGGTCGAGATAGATCAGCAGGTTGCGGCAGCAGATCAGGTCGAGGCGCGAGAACGGCGGATCGCTGAGCACGTTGTGATGCGCGAACAGCATGTGCTCGCGCAGCTCTTTCTTCACACGATAATGCGCGGCGTCCTTGGAGAAAAACTGGCGCACGCGTGCCGGCGTGACGTCGGCGAGGATCGAGTCGGGAAAGAGGCCCGTGCGCGCGAACGAAATCGCGCGTTCGTCGATGTCGGTTGCGAAGACCTGGAACGAGGTGCCTTCCGTCGACTTGAGCGAGCGCTCCTGGAGCAGCATCGCCAGCGAATAGGCCTCCTCGCCCGTGGCGCAGCCCACCGACCACACGCGGATGCGGTCCTGTTCGCCCCGCCCTTCGAACAGCTGCGGCAGGACTTCGCGCTCGAGCACGTCGAACGCTTCCTTGTCGCGGAAGAAGTTGGTGACGCTGATGAGCATGTCCTGCAGCAGCGCCTGCGTTTCCTCGGGATGCAGATGCAGATGGTCGCGATACGCCTGCAGGTCGGTGATGCCGTTGACCTGCAGGCGCCGCTCGATGCGGCGCAGGACCGTGGCGCGCTTGTAGTGGCGGAAATCGTGCGCCGTGCGCGTGCGCAGGATGATCATGATCTCGCGCAGCGCCCGCTCGGCCGCCTCGTTGACATGCTCTTCGCGCCGCTCCTCGCTTTCCGCGACGGGCAGTTGAATTTCCTTCGCCGTCGACCAGAGGTCCATCAGCCGCTGCGGCATCTCCGCCGCGGTGGTGACGAAGTCGACCATGCCGGTGGCGATGGCGCTGCGCGGCATGCTGTCGTATTCCGCCTCCGCGGGATCCTGGGCAAGCGTGATCCCGCCCATTTCCTTGATGCGCGAGAGGCCCACAGAGCCGTCCGAGCCCGCACCCGAGAGCACGATGCCGATGGCGCGCTCGCGGTGCGCTTCGGCCAGCGTGCGGAAGAACACGTCGATCGCCGCGCGGCGGCCCTCCTGGGGCTGACTGGGTGAAACGCGCAGATAGTCGTCCACCATCGCGAGATCGAGCGACGGCGTGATGACGTAGACATGGTCGGGCTCGATGGGCGTCGGGCTCGTCACCTCCACCACCGGCATGGCGGTCGCCTTGCGCAGCAGCGCGGCCATACTGCTTTCGTGGTCGGGCGCGAGATGCACGACCACCACGAACGCCATCGAGGTGTGGGCGGGAAGGGATTCGAAGAAGGCCAGCAGCGCGCTAAGACCGCCTGCCGATGCGCCAATGCCGACGATCGGATAATGGGTCTGGCTGCGGGGCATGTGGCCACGTCGTTTCGGCATGGTTGCCAGGTCCTGAAGATGGAATGAATAGCGTTCGCAATCGCGCCCTTAAGCCGCGTGTGCTGCGACAACATTATCCCTCCAGGAGCATTGACTGCAATAGACCTGCCGCATCGCCCGCCCGCCGCGCGCTTTCCTCTTCCCGCTGCTGCGCGTCGGCGTCGCCGCACCGCCTGTAATGCTCGCTCTGGGCCCAGCTCATCGATTCGCGCTCGCGCAGGGCGCGCAGGGCGTCGCGCAGCGCCCGCTCCACGTCGCGGCTGCGGCCCCGGTCGAGCGAGGCGGCCGTGTAGGCGTGGCCCGTGTGGCAGCGGTAGCGCAGCAGGCGCGAATCATCGAGACGCCAAAGCGTGCCATTGCACTCGGGGCACGTGAACGTGGAGGGAGAAGCGATGCGGCTCAGGTCGCCCGCAAGCCCGTTGCCTTCGCGCCAGGCGCGCTGCTCGGCGCTCACGCGCTCCGTTGCGCGGCGCCGCGCGATCCTTTCGGCCGCCGTTGCCGATGGCACGCGGCCCGTCAACTCCACGAGCCGATGGGCCATGCCCGCAAGCGGCAAGATGTAGTCGGCGAAGGGCGCGGCGTTGAGCGGCATCTCGCTCGCGTAAGCGTCGGACGGGTCCTGGACGATCCCCGTGCCGCCGCAGGCCTGGATCGCTTCCAGCCCGGCCGCGCCGTCGTCGAGCAGACCCGTGAGGATCACGCCGATACCGCGCGGCCCCAGTTGCGCGGCCACGCTGCGAAAGAGCGGATCGATCGCGGGGCGGGCAAAGTTTTCCTTCGCGCCATGCACGAGACGCAGGCGCGGGCCCTCCACGATCATGTGCTGGTCAGGGGGCGCCACGTAAATCGTGCCGGGCGACCAGGTTTCGCCGTCCTCGGCATGCACCGCGCGCAGCGGGCCCGCGGTGCTGAGCAGCGACGGCAGATGGCTGTAGTGGCTGCCCACGTGGAGCACGACGGCGATCGTCGCCTGCAGGTCGGACGGAAGCCCGGACACCAGACTTCGAAGCGCATCGACGCCACCCGACGATGTGCCTATGGCGATGAAGTCTCGGTAGATCAATTTGTGTCCAGGTTGGCCCGGGTGAATCCGCTGTGTGCCGCAATTGGCATGCCCGGAATTGCCTGTGCGTCGCGGCATCTGCCTTGCTGCTTCGCTTTGCGGCAAAACGAACCGGGAGACAGCCCGATGACACAAACCACGCGCGGGGCTGCGGCCATCGCAAGCAGCGCAATGGGCGCGCGCGCGGAGAAATGGGACATTCCGAATGTGTGGATCTGCGACGGCTCCCTGTTTCCGACCGTGGGAGGGGTGAATCCGTCGCTCGCCATCCGGGCTGTTGCGTACCGCACCGCCGACCGTATCAAGACGCTGGCCGCGGCGCGAGGCGAGCTTTGACGACGCTGGTCCGGGCACGCGTCATGCGTGGATGCAAGGGTTTTTCAAATGGAGGCCGTCATGCCGCTCAGCAAGGGAAAGACACGCGAAGCGATTTCGAAGAACATCAAGACGGAAGTCAAGCAAGGGAAGTCACAGAAGCAGGCCGTTGCCATTGCGCTGAACCAGGCGCGCAAGTCCGGCGCGAAGATTCCGAAGAAGACCCATAAGTGACCCGGCGCGCCGCGCACGCGAAAACATTCCGGAGCCCCACGCTGCTGCGCCGGCCATGACCCCGCTCGCCTACTTCCTGCATAGTGCGGGCCCCGCATCGGGTCCGGTGCAGGCGCTCGACTGGGGCCTCGCTCGCGCGACCCGCTCTGGCAGCCCGATGCGCACGCGCCGCGTCCCGGCTACCTGCTCCATCGCGGACGCGAGGCGCTGGGCGTCACGCCGCTCGCGGGCGAGCCCGACGTCATCCTCAAGATGCCTGAAGACAGCTACGCGCCCTTCGTGCTCGGCGTGGCCTCGACGTTCATGTTCGTCGGGCTGCTGTTCCATTCGACATCGTTCACTGCGCTCGCCGGGCTCGCGTGCGGACTCGCGCTGCTTTCGTGGCTGTGGCCGCGGCGCTCGCCCGGTCAGCGCGAACCGTTTGCGCCGCAAGGCGCCACGCCTGCCGGCAAGGCTGCCGGGACAACGGCGATCCGCAGCGAAGATGAAACCCTCGCCCTGCCCGTCGGCAGCGCCGGCGAACATGCGGGCGGCTGGTGGGGCGTGCTCACGCTCGTCGTGACGGAATTCGCGCTGTTCGGCTATCTGATCTTCTCGTATCTCTATCTCGCTTCGCAGAGCGCGCAGCCCTGGCCGCCCGAAGGCCTGCCCAAACTCGGCATGAGCGGGCCGAACACGGCGCTGCTGCTCACGAGCAGCGTGTCCGTATGGCTCGCGGGCGCATTCGTGCGGCGCGCGCGATCGATGCCCGCGTTCTGGTCGATGATCGTCGGCATTGCGCTCGGCGCCGCGTTCGTCACGATCCAGTGCTTCGAGTGGCACGACCGGCCCTATGGGCTCGCGACGAATCTGTATGGCTCGCTCTACTTCACGATCACGGGCTTTCATATGGCGCACGTGATGGCGGGCCTGCTGATGCTCGCCGCGCTCGCGTTCTGGATCGCGCGCGGCTATTTCGACGGCCGACGCGATGCGGCGCTCACCATCGGCGGCCTGTACTGGCATTTCGCCGATGTCGTGTGGCTCTTCATCTTCTCCGTGCTCTATCTGTCGCCTTACTGGATGCGAGGACGATGATGCCACCCGCCGCTCCCGCGCCACCGGCCCCGCCAGCGCCCGTTCCCGCGCGCACGCGGCCCACGCTGCGGCAACATGTTGCCGTGTGGTACGGCATTGTCGGTGTGCCGGCCATCTGGGCAGCACACGTCCTGTTTTGCCAGACGCTCGCGGCCACCGCATGCGCGGGTGGCGTCCCGCAACGCAATGGCGAGCCCTGGCCGGTCGTGCACTGGACGCTTGCGCTCGCCTGCGCCGGCGCGTTCGCGCTTGCGCTCACCGGCGCGCTGCTGGCGCGCCGTACGTGGCGCGAAAGCGCCGCCATCGACACGCCGCAGCGCGCGCCGTTCGGCCCCATCTACGCGAGCAACATCACGCCCGACCCGGTTCACGGCATCGGCGAGTACACGCCCGCGCAGTTCGCCGCGGCCTTACAGCGCGGCGTGGCGCGCGACGGCAAGCGGCTCTATCCGGCGATGCCTTATCCGTCGTTCGCGGCGCTCCACGCAAGCGACGTGAACGCGCTCTACCAGTACTTCATGTATGGCGTGAAGCCCGTACCGAACGCCGCGCCGCCAACCCGTCTGCCGTTCCCCTTCAACCAGCGCTGGGTGACGCTGTTCTGGCGTCTCGCGTTCGCCCGACATGGCCGCTTCGAGCCGGACCCGGCGCACTCCGCGCAGTGGAACCGCGGCGCGTGGCTCGTGCAGGGACTCGGCCACTGCGGCGCGTGCCACACGCCGCGCGGGCCCGCCTACAACGAAATGGGCTACACGCAAAGCCCGCTCTATCTGACGGGCGGCGTGACCGACCACTGGTACGCGCCGAATCTCACGGGCGACCCCGGCAGCGGTCTGGGCCGCTGGAGCGCCGGCGACATTGCCGCGTTCCTGCGCGACGGCCACAACGATCGCGCCTATGCGTTCGGCGCCATGGCGCCTGTGGTGGGCGCGAGCACGCAATACCTGGGTGACGACGATCTGCTCGCCATCGCCGCCTATCTGAAGTCGCTGCCTGCACGCGAGGCGAGCGGCCAGTATGCCGAATCCGCCGCCGCGCGCGCCTCGACCATGGCGGCGCTGCACGACGGCACGCCGGAGCGGCCTGGCGCGGGACTCTATCTTTCGTACTGCGCGAAATGCCACGGCGCGAACGGCGCCGGCAAACCCGACAAGGCGCCGCCGCTTGCGGGCAGCTCGCTCGCGCTCTCGTCCGACGCGACGAGCGTGCTGCGCCTCATCGTCGAAGGCAGCCAGAGTCCGCAAACCGGCAACGGCGGCACGCCGCGCAAGATGCCCGCGTTCCGCACGCAGTTCACGGACAGCGAGATTGCCCAGGTGGCGAGCTTCGTGCGCGGCGCGTGGGGCAACAACGCCGCGCCGATCGCGCCCGCCGAAGTGACGCGACTGCGCGAGGCGATCCACCGTTGACTGCGCCCTGGCAAGACCATGGCGTGCGGTTGGGAACGGCCGTGCGCCATGCAGGTCGGGGCTGACGGGCTTATTGCCCCTTGGTGTCGCTGCTTGCGTCCGCACCCGGGGTGTTGGTCGTGTCGTTCATCTGTTTGGACATCTTCTTCGTGTGCTTATTGTGATGCGCAGACTTGTGCATCGTGCCCGTCGCGGACGGATTCTGTTCAACGCCCTGGGTCTGCGCCGGGTACACTCCGCTCGCGCCACCGGTCGCGGCACCCGGATTCGTGCTGCTGCTGCCGCCGCCAGAACCCTGCGCGAGCGCGAGGCTCGATACGGCAAGCGTCACGCCCGCCAGTGCAGAAATGAAATAGTGTCGTGGCTTCATGGTTGGCTTTCCTCATCATTGTCTGGATGGAAGTACGGGCGGCCGTGCCGAAAACCACCCGCGCGCGAGCCCTTCGTAGCGCACACGGTGTGCCACCGGCACCGGCGGGCGCCGCAGCGCAAAGGCATACCGCTTGCGCTCACCTGTGCGTCACTATGGCCCCAAGCCCGCAATGAATCCCGCCGCCCTCATGAATCCGATGCCGCTCGTCGTCACCTGGCCCGATTTCGCGGGGCGGCTCGTCGTGGCAATCGCGGCCGGCGCGCTGATCGGCCTGAATCGCGGTGAGTCGGGCAACGCGGCCGGGTTGCGCACGACCTTGCTCGTCTGCCTTGCCGCCTGCCTCGCCATGCTTCAGGTGAACGTGCTGCTCGTGCTGCATGGAAAACCTCAGGATTCCTTCGTGACGCTCGACCTGATGCGGCTGCCGCTCGGCATTCTCTCCGGCATGGGTTTCATCGGCGCGGGGTCGATCCTGAGAAAGGATGGACTCGTGCAAGGCGTCACCACCGCGGCGACCATGTGGTACGTCACGGTGATCGGGCTTTGCGCAGGCGGCGGCCAGTACGTGCTCGCCATTGCGGGCACCTTGCTCGGCCTCGTCGTGCTGCATACGGTGGAGCACGTCGAACATCGCCTGCCGCGCGGCAGACGCGCCCATATCACGCTGGGCCACGATGCCGGCAACGACGCCCGCAAGCTGATCGACGAAGCGTTGCGCGGAAGCCGGGCGCGCGTGGTGCTGCTCGGTGTCACGCATCGCACGGCGGAAACGGCATCGCACCAGCGACTCGACGCTTCGTTCGAAGTGCGCTGGCAGGCTCTCCCCGGTGACGACGCGGTCGAAACCGCACTCACTTCGCTCGTGGCGCGGGTGCACGAAGAAGCGTCGTGGTCCATCGAGCGATGAGCCTGGGCGTTGTGCTCGCGCCGGCTCACCTGGCGCGGCGATGGCCTTGCGCCGATCCGCTCAGCAGCATCGCCGTCTTGACCACGGCCAGATGACTGAGCGCCTGCGGAAAATTTCCCGCCAGCCGCTCTTTGCCCACGTCGTATTCTTCGGCGAGCAAACCGACGTCGTTGGCCACGGCGAGCACGCGCTCGAACTGCGCGATGGCCTCGTCCTCGTCGCCGCGCAGCGAGAGCGTGTAGTGGCGCGCGCGGCCCCGCGTCTCCCAGATTCCCGAGCCCGGCTTCCCGCCATGATCGAGCAGCCAGCCGATCAGGCGCGCTTCGAGTTCGGCTTCCTCCTGCGCCGCAACGATTCCCGCGCGGCGCGTGAGATAGAGGCAATCGAACGCCTCGCCGAACACATCCGGCTGATACTGCGTGCACGCCGCATTGCCGAAGCGCACAGGCCGCGCGCCCTGCCAGCCCGCGAAGCGTCCGACCTCGCGTTCGTTCGGCACGTGGCTGCCAGCGACGCAATACATGACGTGAATGCGTCCGCGCGCGTGGCCGATCGTGCGCAGCAGCCAGTCGCGCCAGGCGCGCGCTTCGTCGTGAAAGCCCGCTTCGAGCAGCGCTTCCAGCGCGAAGCTCGCGTCGCGCAGCCAGCAATAGCGATAGTCCCAGTTGAGTTCGCCGCCCGGCGCCTCGGGCAAAGACGTGGTGGGCGCAGCGATCATCGCGCCCGTCGGACGGTAGACGAGGGCATGGAGCGTGAGCAGCGAACGCCGCACCGCTTGCGGCCAGAGCGTGCGCGCGTTGTCGAAGTGGCCGATCCAGCGGCGTCAGTGACGCTGCGTGTCGTGCAGCGCCGTGACGGCGGATGCCGGATCGACGCCTGCGCCCTCGCCCTGGGATAGCGTGAAAACGAGGCGCTCGCGTGGGCGCCCGGTGAACGCGGCTTCGAGCGCCTGCGCGTGAACGCGCAACGGCACATCGGCGCGCAACATCAGCGGGCCACCTGCGGCGTGCACTGTCGCCGCGCCGCTTGTGTCTATCGCGGCTCGCGCAGCGGGTCCATCGGCGCGTCGCGGCTGCACGATCATGTGCATATCCATACTGCCGTGCGTGCCTTCGACGATGCGCATGATGCACGCCTGAACGCTATCGGCCGCCATGAAGTCGATCACGCGCGCGCTGCCGTGCGCGCCCTCTGAGAGTTGTGTGGGTCATGGACGCTGGCGCCACCCGCGCGCGGATAGGCGCGATCAAGACCTGCGCCAGCACTTCGGATTCCCGAAAGGTTGGCAGACCCAAAGAGGGCGCGTCCCTTTGCGCGGGCTTCGCAGCTTCTTTTTGGTGGTCGCCGGCTGCACGCCGGCTTGCATCAATTACGCGTAAGGCTTGAAACGCGTGCGCCGCGCGCTCTCGGCCTGCAACGCCGTATCCCCGCAGCGCGCGCGCGAAAAATCAAAGCGCATCGCGCCACTGACGCATCACCACGAGCTTGCCGCGCGGATGCGCCCCGGCGAGTCGCTCGAAGCCTTGCGCGCGCATCATTTCCTGCCAGGCATGACGCTCGCCATCACCTGGCGCGCCGTGTTGGCAATCATGCCGCCCTGGTCCGGATCGCCTTGCATGAGCGCGCGCGCGAAATGACGCGCCTGCTCGATCGTCACATGCGGCGGCAGCGGCGGCACGCCGGGATCGGTCTTCACTTCGAGCACCACGGGGCGCGCCGACGCGAGCGCCTGCTCCCAGGCGTCGCCCAGTTGCTCCGCGTCGTCCACGTAGATGCCCGTGAGACCCACCAGCTCCGCAAAACGGTGATACGGCACGTCGGGAATGTCCTGCGAGGCTTCGAATTTCGCGTCGCCCTGCATCACGCGCTGCTCCCATGTGACCTGATTCAGGTCCTCGTTGTTGAACACGCAACAGATCCAGCGGGGGCTCGCCCACTGGCGCCAGTACTTCGCCACGGTCACGAGTTCGGCCATGTTGTTCATCTGCATGGCGCCGTCGCCCACGAGTGCGATCACGGGCCGCCCGGGATGGGCGAACTTTGCCGCGATGGCGTAAGGAACCGCCGCCGCCCCCATCGAGGCGAGCCCGCCCGACAGCGAGCACATCATGCCGCGCCGGATCTTGAGGTCGCGTGCATACCAGTTCGCGCACGAGCCCGAGTCGCTCGTGACGATCGCGCCATCGGGCAGGCGCGGCGACAACTCGGTCACCACGCGCTGCGGATTCACCCTGCCGCTCGTCGCCGCGTGCGCGCGGTCCTCGAGCACGCGCTGCCAGCGCTCGCCCGCATGGATGAGGCGGTTGCGCCAGCTCGCGGCGTTCTTCTGCTCGAGCAGCGGCAAGAGTGCGCGCAGCGTGGCCGCGCTGTCGCCCACGAGGCTCACCTCCATCGGGTAGCGCACGCTGAGCATGCCCGCGTCGATGTCGATCTGCACCGCGCGCGCGTCGCCTTCCTTCGGCAGGAATTCCGCATACGGGAAGCCGGAACCGATCATCAGCAAGGTGTCGCAGGAGGACATCATCTCGTCGGTCGGCCTGGTGCCGAGCAGGCCGATGCTGCCCGTCACCCATGGAATGTCGTCGGGCACCGCGGCCTTGCCGAGCAGCGCTTTCGCGATACCCGCGTGCAGGCGCTCGGCCACGGCGACCACCTCGTCGCCGGCGTGCATCGCCCCTGCGCCGACGAGTATCGCCACCCGATTGCCCGCGTTGAGCACCCCGGCCGCGCGCTTGAGGTCTGCCTCGCGCGGCACCACCTCGGGCGCGCTGTAGCCCACGCCGGAATGCGCCGTGCCGTGCTTGCGCGCGGGCGGCTCGTATTCGAGTTCCTGCAAGTCGTTGGGCAGCACCATGGCCGTGACCGTGCGCCGCGACAGCGCAATGCGCACCGCGCGGTCCACCACGTGGCGCACCTGCGCGGGCACGCTCGGCTGCTGCACGTATGCGCCCGCCACGTCCTTGAACATGGAGACGAGGTCGAGTTCCTGCTGATAGTGCGCGCCGAGCGCGGCGCGCGCCTGCTGGCCCGCTATGGCGAGCACGGGCATATGGTCGAGCCGCGCGTCATAGAGCCCCGTGAGCAGGTGCGCCGCCCCCGGCCCCGAGGTGGCGATGCATACGCCCAGCTCGCCCGTGAACTTGGCATGCGCGCTCGCCATGAAAGCGGCCATTTCCTCGTGGCGCGCCTGAACGAATTCGATCTTGCCGTGCGCGCGCTGCAGCGCGCCGAACATGCCGTTGATGCCGTCGCCAGGATAGCCGTAGATGCGCCGCACGCCCCATTCGTGCAGCCGCTCGATGATGAAGTCGCTCACCGTGGTCGTCGCCATGTGCCGTTCTCCTTGTGGATGGTCCGATTTATTTGCCGTGCTGGCGTCCCGCGCAAACGTCGAACCTGGAGCCGGGAGAGGAGCGCGGCGTTTCTGCCTCGGCGCACGTTCCCTTTCATGCGACACCCTCAGCACGGGCATAGCGATTGCTCTGAGCGGGCAGATTGCCTTTTCCGAGGACATGGAATCCACCGGCATCCGTATGAATACCTTCCCCTATTCAGCCGATATCACCGGCGAACCAGGAACTGCGCATGGCTGAACCAGAAGGAACAGGCGGCGTAGGCGCGTGGTCGCGCGCGCATCGGGGCAGACCGCGCCGAACGGACGCCGCGAAATCGAGGAATAGCGCGAAGAACGGCGCGCAAGGCAGCGAAAAGAACGGCAAACAGGGCCGCAAGCGACCCGGCAAGAAGCCGCTCGTCGTGATCGGCGTCGTGCTGCTCGTCATCGCCGTCGGCGCGCTTGTCTGGTGGTTCGTCACGCGCAACGAGGTCAGCACCGACGACGCCTATACCGACGGCAACGCCATCACCATCGCCCCGAAGGTGTCGGGCTACGTGACGCAACTCAACGTCGACGACAACGTCTATGTGCACAAAGGCGAACTTATGGTTCAGATCGACCGGCGCGACTATGCGGCCCAGGCCGACGAGGCGCGTGCGCAGCTGGGCCTCGCGAAGGCCCAGTTGCTTTCCGCGCAGGCGCAGCTCGACATCGCGCGCGTGCAGTTCCCCGCGCAGTACGACGAGGCGCGTGCGCAGATCGAAACCGCCAGCGCGAACTACGCCCGCGCGCAAGCCGACTACGAACGCCAGCACGGCGTCGATCCTCGCGCGACCACGCAGCAGAACATCGACACGGCCAACAACCAGCAGCGCGTTTCGCACGCCGGCGTCATGAGCGCCCGCGCGCAACTGAAGACGGCGAGCCTCGTGCCGCAGCAAATCCGCCAGGCCGTGGCCGCCGTGGAAGCGCGACGCGAACAGGTCGCGCAGGCCGAGGCGCAACTCGACACGGCAGAATTGAACCTCGCATGGTGCGATATGCGCGCGCCCTCCGACGGCTGGGTCACGCGCCGCAACGTGCAGTACGGCACGTTCCTCCAGGCGGGCGCGTCGCTCTTTACCATCGTCACGCCGCAAATGTGGATCACCGCCAATTTCAAGGAGTCCCAACTCACGCGCATGCGTCCGGGCGACAAGGTCAAGATCAGCGTGGACGCCTACCCGAAGCTGGAACTGCATGGCCACGTGGACAGCATCCAGCTCGGCAGCGGCTCGCGCTTTTCGGCGTTCCCCGCCGAGAACGCAACGGGCAACTTCGTCAAGATCGTGCAGCGCGTGCCGGTGAAGATCGTCATAGACAGCGGCTTGCCCGGGAACCGGCCGCTGCCGCTGGGCCTTTCGGTCGTGCCTACGGTCTATCTTGCGGAGTGAGAGTGCGGCCATGAGCGACTCGCAGCGCAACTGGCGCCCCGCCGGCAACCCCTGGCTCATCGCGATCGCGGTCACGCTCGCGGCGTTCATGGAGGTGCTCGACACGACCATCGTGAACGTCGCGCTGCCCCATATCGCGGGCACGATGTCGGCGAGCTACGACGAAGCCACCTGGGTGCTCACGTCCTACCTCGTCGCCAATGGCATCGTGCTGCCCATCTCGGCGTTCTTCGGCCGCGTGCTCGGACGCAAGCGCTATTTCATGCTCTGCATCGTCGCGTTCACGGTGTGCTCGTTCCTCTGCGGCATCGCCACGAGCCTCGGCCAGCTCGTGATCTTCCGCGTGGCGCAAGGCTTCTTCGGCGGCGGCCTGCAGCCTAACCAGCAGTCCATCATCCTCGACACCTTCGAGCCCAGCCAGCGCAGCCGCGCATTTTCGATCTCCGCCGTGGCCATTGTCGTCGCCCCCGTGCTCGGCCCGACGCTGGGCGGCTGGATCACCGACAACGTCTCGTGGCGCTGGGTCTTCCTGCTCAACGTCCCCGTCGGCATTCTCACGACGCTCGCCGTGTTCCAGCTCGTGGAAGACCCGCCATGGGTGAAACACGAGACGCATCGACGCATGAACTGGCGCACGGCGGACTTCTGGGGCATCGGGCTCATCGCCGTGGGTCTCGGCTGCCTGCAGGTCATGCTCGATCGCGGCGAGGACGACGACTGGTTTTCGTCGCCGTTCATCGTCACCTTCGCCGTGCTCGCGCTGCTCGGCAGCGTGGGCGCAACCTTGCGGCTGCTCTACGCGAAGCATCCCGTCGTGGATCTGCGCTGCCTGCGCGACCGCAACTTCACCCTGGGCTGCTGCATGATCGCCGCATTCGCCGCGGTGCTCTATGGCAGCGCCGTGATCATTCCGCAGCTCGCACAGCAGCAGCTCGGCTACACCGCCACCCTCGCGGGCCTCGTGCTTTCGCCGGGCGCGCTGCTCATCACGATGGAGATTCCCGTCGTCAGCCGGCTGATGCCGCACATCCAGACGCGCATGCTCGTGCTGACCGGCTTCATCATGCTCACCGTGGCGCTCATCTACGCACGCACGCTCACGCCCGATATCGACTACCTCACGCTCGTGAAGCTGCGCAGCGCGCAGTCGCTCGCCATCGGCTTTCTGTTCGTGCCCGTCACGACGCTCGCGTACCTCACCGTGCCGAAGGAACTCAACAACGACGCCTCCGCGCTTTTCACGATGTTCCGCAACGTGGCGGGCTCGATCGGCATTTCGGTTTCCACCGCGTTGATCCGCGAGCGCTCGCAGGCATGGATGGCGCATCTTTCCGCACACACGTCGCCGTTTTCGCAGAACTATCAGGACACGCTCACGCGCGAGGCGCAAACCGTCATACAAGGCACGGGGGCGCCGCTCGCGCAGGCCATGCAGACGGCGAACGGCCACCTCTACGAAACATTCGTTTCGCAGGCCGCCATCCTCGCCTATATCGACGTGTTCGGCATACTGGCGTGCTTCTGCCTGGCCTTCGCGCCGCTCGCGCTGCTGTTCTCGCCCGCGAAGGCGGCCGGTTCGGGAGGCCATTGACATGCGCGCGCTCGCCGCCGTCCTGGCCGTATCGCTGTGTGCATGCACCGTCGGCCCCGACTTCAAGCCGCCGCAGGCGAACGCGCCCGCAGACTGGCATGCGATGCAACGCACTGCGAACGAATCCAACGGCGCGTCGACACCCACCGCCGAATCGAATCCCGACCCGCAGTGGTGGCGCAGCTTCGGCGACGCCACGCTCGACACCCTGATAGCGCGCGCATTGAGCGGCAACCCCGATCTGCGCATCGCGGTCGTGCGTATCGCCGAAGCGCGCGAACACACTCAGCAGGCCGCCGCGCAAGGTCTGCCGAACGTGCGCGCGAGCGCGAGCTACAAACGCGAACAGCTGGGCGCGAAGGGCATACTCGAATCGGCGGGCGTGTACAACAAGGTCGATGCGCTCGGCGCACCCAACTCGCCCATCGACCAGATCGCGCCCGGTGCGGGCCCGAAGGTGGAGCGCGGCGCGCAAAGCGTGCTCGACCAGCTCACCGCGCCGGTGAACCTGTGGCAGGCGGGCTTCGACGCGTCATGGGAACTCGACCTCTTCGGGCGCGTGCGGCGCTCGGTCGAAGCCGCGAACGCCCAGGCCGAGGCTGCGCTCGAGTCGCAACGCGACGCGCAGGTCTCGCTGGAAGCCGAAGTGGCCGAGACGTATCTGCAACTGCGCGGCGCACAGATGCTGCACGCAACCGCCCAGAACCTCGTGGCCGAGCAGCGCGAGACGGAAGCGCTCGCGCGCAGCGCCGCGACGCACGGGCTCCAAAGCGAACTCGACGTCGCGCGCGCCGATGCTGAACGCACGCAGACCGAGGCGTTACTGCCGCAATACGATCAGCAGATCGCGCAGTCGCTCAACGCGCTCGCCGTACTGGTGGGCGAAGCGCCAGGTGCGCTCGACGCCGAACTCACGCCGCCCGCGGCGCTGCCCGGCACGCCGCCCGCGGTGCCGGTCGGGCTGCCCGCTACGCTCGCACGCCGCCGCCCCGACATCCGCGGTGCCGAGGCTTCGCTGCACGCGGCCACGGCCAACGTGGGCGTGGCCGTGGCGCAGTTCTATCCCGACATCTCGCTCACTGGGCAAATCGGCACGCGCGCGACTTCGCCGCACGATCTCGCGCACTGGGCGAGCCTCTTCTGGTCGTGGGGGCCGAGCGTTTCCCTGCCCGTGTTCCAGGGCGGCGCGCTCGTGTCCAACCTGCGGCTTTCGAAGCTCCAGCAGGTCGAAGCGGCGCTCGACTATCGCAAGACCGTGCTCGGTGCGCTGCGCGACGTGAACAACGCGCTCGATGTGTACCGCACCGATCAGGCACGCCTTCTCTCGCTCGACGAAAGCGCAGCAGCCCAACGGCGCGCATTCGATCTCGCCCGCGACAGCTATCGCAAGGGCATTGTCTCGTTCATCGACGTACTCGACGCGCAGCGGCAATTGAGCAGCGCCGAGCAAAACGCACAGCAAGCTCAATTGCAGGTGTGCACGGACCTCGTGGCGTTGTATAAGGCGCTGGGCGGCGGGTGGGAGCAAGCGGGGCCGATCGCCTCGTCCGCTTCTTCGCAGGCGCCCTAATCGAGCAGCTTCGCCGCCTTTCGCCGACGCCGCTTACGTTCGCGGCGCAGCGTCGAAAGCGCGGCATCGGCCTGCGCGGTGTCCGGGAAGATCTCGCGATGCTGCGCGATCAGGCGCTCGCTCGCCACCGCATCGTTTAGCTTGCCGAAACGATCCTGCAGCTTCTTGAGCGACTTCACGCGCCGGCTTTCGCGGCGCGGCAGTACCGATCCGAAGAACTCCAGCAGATAACGCAGTCGCTTCGCGCCCTTGCGCACCTCGTGCCAGGCGGCGTAATCGCGGCGTTTCGCGCGGCGCGCTCGCCGCATGCGCCTTGCCAGCGACCTGTGCGCCACTCGCACGCGTTCGCGCGCGAGGCGCTTGAGCGGCGTGCGTCGCGGCGACGTGTTCAACGCGCGGTTCAGCTCATGCAGCATGTCGCGCAGCGCATGCTTGAGATCGGCGGCACGCAGCGTCTGCTGGGCATGCTCTCCGGCTGCCCGCCGTGCCGACGCGAGCGGCCCGGTCGCGAGCGCCCCGTCCGCGCCCAGCAGCGAGAGGGCAATGTCCCAATCGCGCGCCTCGCCCGCGGCCGACGCCGCACGCTTGAAAAACGCGCGCTGCGGTTCGACCCGCGCACGCCCGAGCAGCGGCCGCCACGCCCACAACAGCGTGCGCAGCCGCCGCAAGGCGACGCGCAGCGCGTGCAGCGTCTCGGGCTCGGCATCCAACGCGGCGACACGCGCAAGCGCCTCGCTCACCAGCGGCTGCGCATAGCGCGAGAACTGCGATTGCGCGTCGCTGCGCGCATGTTTCTTCGCTTGTGTGCCTGACTCGTCCATTTGCTTTGCCCCTTCCGCACGCGTTCGAGATCGGCTTCGTCGCCGCTCGCGATGCAATCCACAAGGCGAGGGGCGAGCGCGCGCGTCAACCTGTAGCGCAAGCGCTGTGCCATCGAAATCGCGCCGGCCCGTGCGCCCCTGTGCGCCCCCGGCACGCGGTTTGCGCGCCCGCTCGCAATAGGGACCCCGTGTACGGGAGCACAGTATGGCTGCGTGGATCAAGGCAATGGACGTTGCGGCACGGCCCGGGCGTGCGCCCCTGTCGAGCGGCGCGGCGCGCGAAATCCTGAGATTCTGATGGGGCGCGGCGCGCCTCGTCAGGCGAGCGCCACGGTTCCGCGCGCCGTCTACTACGCGCTCGCCTCGAATGTCGTGGTGGCGCTGTGCAAGTTCGCCGCCGCGGCCTATACGAATTCGGGCGCCACGTTTGCCGAGGCCGCCCACTCCAGCGCCGACTGCCTGAACCCGCTTCTGCTGATCGCGGGCCGGCGCGCGGCCCGCAACCGCCCCAACGAACAGCATCCGCTGGGCTTTGGCCGCGAGACGCACTTCTACGCGATGCTGACCAGGCAAGCGCATTGCGCATTGCGTCGTCGCACCGCTCGCGGCCAGCATGCGGGCGCGATTCACGCCCCTGAAACCCGCCGAGCCCGATCGACCACCCGGAACAACCCGCCCAGACAACGAGGCCGTCATGCACACAGCCACCCGCAACCGCGCGCCGCGCGCGCACGACGCAAAGGCGAGGCACGATGAAACGCATCTTCGCAGCGAGGCCGTGAGCCCGCCCGAAACCGTGCCGCTCGAACTCACGATCAACGGCGCGCGCCATGCGTTGCGCGTCGAACCCTGGACCAGCCTGCTCGACCTGCTGCGCGAGCAGCTTCATCTCACCGGCACGAAGAAGGGTTGCGATCACGGCCAGTGCGGCGCGTGCACGGTGCTCGTGAACGGCGTGCGCATCAACGCGTGTCTCGCGCTCGCCGTGTCGCACGACGGCGCGGAGATCACGACGGTCGAAGGGCTCGCGCAGGACGGCGCGCTGCACCCCGTGCAGCAGGCCTTCATCGACCACGATGCGTTTCAGTGCGGCTACTGCACGCCGGGCCAGATCTGCTCGGCGGTGGGGCTGCTCGCCGAAGGCCACGCGCATTGCCGCGACGACGTGCGCGAGCAGATGAGCGGCAATCTATGCCGCTGCGGGGCGTATGTGAACATCGCGAACGCCGTGGAAAGCGTGCGCCGCGCGCAGGACCTCGCCGGCGGCAATCAGGAAGAAGGAGACACGCCATGAACCGCTTCTCGTACGCGCGCGCGAAGAGCGTGGCCGACGCCGTGCGCCTGCACTCCGTCACCCCCGGCGCCGAATTCCTCGCCGGCGGCACGAATCTCGTCGATCTGATGCGCGAGGACGTCATGCGCCCCGCGGCGATCATCGACATCACGCGGCTGCCGCTGCGCGAGATCGAGGCAACGAAAGGCGGCGGCTTGCGCATCGGCGCGCTGGTGACCAATAGCGCGCTGGCATGGGACGCGCGCGTGGCCGAGCGCTATCCGCTGCTCGCGCAAGCGCTGCTCGCCGGTGCATCCGCGCAGATCCGCAACGCGGCGACCGTGGGCGGCAATCTGCTCCAGCGCACGCGCTGCCTCTACTTTTACGACCCCGCCACGTGCTGCAACAAGCGCGCGCCGGGCACGGGCTGCGCTGCGCTCGATGGCGTGAACCGCATGCACGCGATCTTCGGCGCGAGCGAACACTGCATCGCCACCCATCCATCGGACCTGTGCGTCGCCCTCGAAGCGCTCGACGCCACACTGCACGTGGCGGGCCGGCGCGGCGCGCGCACGCTGCCCTTCGACAGCCTGCACCGGCTGCCGGGCCACACGCCGCACCGCGAGACGACGCTCGCCGACGAGGAACTGATCACCGCCGTCGAACTGCCGCGCGAAGGCTATGCGCAGCACTTCACTTATCTGAAGCTGCGCGATCGCCAGTCGTATGCGTTCGCGCTCGTTTCGGTCGCGCTCGGCATGCGCGTGGAAGACGGCGAGATGCGCGCGCTAGGCTGCGCGCTGGGCGGCGTCGCGCACAAGCCCTGGCGCGATCGCGAAGCGGAACAGCGGCTGATCGGCCACGCCGCCGACGATACGCGCGCCATCGAACGCTACGCCGACGCCGTAGTCGCGCACGCCGACCCGCGTCCCGGCAATGCGTTCAAGGTGGATCTCGCGCGGCGCGCGATCGTGCGCGCATTCGAACAGGCGCTGGCGCCCCGTGCCGAAGGCGCTAGCGCAGAAGGCTCGGGGGAGGAATCAGCATGAGCACCGCCTATGAATCCCGTCGCGTCGCGACTCCCGTAGCGCGCATCGGCGCGCCGCTCTCGCGCGTGGATGGCCGCAGCAAGGTCACGGGCGCCGCGCGCTATGCCGCCGAATTCACGGCCACGGGGCTCGTGCACGGCGCAGTCGTCAACGCCACGATTGCGCGCGGCAAGATCGTCGCCATCGACGCGTCGGCGGCGCTCGCACTGCCAGGCGTGCTGCACGTGCTCACGCACGAGAACCGCCCCGCGCTCGCCGAAGACGACGCGGCCTGGAAGGATCAGGTCGCACCGGGCGGCACGCCGTTTCGCCCGCTCGCCGGCGCGCACGTCGCCTTCGCGGGCCAGCCCGTCGCGCTCGTAGTGGCGCAAACGCCCGAACTCGCGCACTACGCCGCGTCGCTCGTGCGCGTGCGGTACCGCAGCGAAGCGCACCAGACCGAACTGGCCCGCGTTCTGAAGGACGCGGTCAACCCCTCGACAGACAAAGGCGGCTTCGAGCCGCCGCCTGCGCCGCGCGGCCGCGCGTACCGGGCGCTCGCGCGCGCCCACGCGCGCACGGACGCGTTTTACAGCACGCCCACGGAGTTTCATCAGCCGATGGAGATGCACGGCTGCACCGTCGTGCCTTCCGCCGACGGGCGCTACACCGTCTACGAGAAAACCCAGGGCGTGAACAATACTCAGCAGTACCTCATGAAGGTATTTGGCCTGCCGCAGGACCGCGTGCGGGTGATTTCGCCGTTTGTGGGCGGCGCGTTCGGCTCCGGCCTGCGCCCGCCATATCATCTGCCGCTCGCGATGATGGCGGCGCGCGCGCTGCGTCTGCCCGTGCGCGTGGCGCTCACGCGCGCGCAGATGTTCACCTTCGGGCACCGGCCCGCCTCGATCCAGCACGTTGCGCTCGCCGCGCAGCGCGACGGCCGCCTGGAAGCGATCATCCACGAAGCCGTGGGAGAAACTTCGCAGTTCGAAGACTTCACCGACGTGGTCGTCAACTGGGCGGGACGGCTCTATCGCGCGCCGAACGTCCAGCTCGGCTACAAGCTGGGGCGGCTCGACGTGTACACGCCCCTCGACATGCGCGCGCCCGGCGCCGCGCAAGGCCTCTACGCGCTCGAATGCGCCATGGACGAACTGGCCGTCGCGCTGGACATGGACCCGCTCGAACTGCGCATCCGCAATTACGCCGACGAAGACGCGAACAAACCGTTGCCTTATTCCAGCAAGGCGCTGCTCGACTGCTACGCGCAGGGCGCCGAGCGTTTTGGCTGGGGCGCGCGCATTGCGACGCCGCGCGCCATGCGCGAGGGCCACGATCTGGTTGGCTACGGCATGGCCACGGGCATCTGGGAGGCGTTGCAGACCGAAGCGACTGTGCGCGCGGTGCTCGATGCACAAGGGCGGCTCGAACTCGCCAGCGCCACGGCGGATATCGGCACCGGCACCTACACCGCCATTTCGCAGATCGCCGCCGACGCCCTGCACATGGCCATCGACGACGTGGCGTTCACGCTCGGCGACACGTCGTTGCCGAGCGCACCGATCGAGGGCGGCTCGTGGACCGTGGCTTCGGTGGGCAGCGCCGCATCGCTTGCCTGCACGCGGCTGCGCTCGCGCCTCGCGCAACTGCTGCCCGCGCACGGCGGCGTGGCGTTCGCCAATCTCGACCCCGCCACGCTGGACGAAGCGCTCGTGATCGAGGACGGCGAGGTGAGGTTGCGCGAGAGCGCCGGCCGGCCCGAAACGCGCGCCCGTATTGCCGACGTGCTCGCCGACGCGGGCATGAAAACGCTCGACGCGCAGGTCACGCTCGAGCCCGAGCCGCGCCAGAAGGAGTATTCCATGGCGACGCATTCGGCCGTGTTCGCCGAAGTGCGCGTGGACGAAACGCTCGGCGTGGTGCGCGTGGCGCGCGTGGTGAGCGCGGTCGCGGCGGGCCGCATCGTCAACCCGAAGACGGCCGCGAACCAGATCGCCGGCGGCGTGGTATGGGGTATCGGCATGGCGCTGCATGAGCAAGCGCAATTCGACCATACGCTCGGGCGCATCATGAACCACAACCTCGCGGAATATCACGTGCCGGTGAATCTCGACATCGGCGAGATCGACGTGCTGTTCGTGGACGAGCACGACGACGTGGTGAACCCGCTCGGCGCGAAGGGCGTGGGTGAGATCGGCGTGGTGGGCGTGGCCGCCGCCGTGGCGAACGCGATCTACAACGCCACGGGCAAGCGCGTGCGCGATCTTCCGGTCACGCTCGACAAGCTGCTGTGAGCCGCACGCGCGAGACATCATGAACACCGCCCGGATAGCCCGCCTCTACGCGCAGGCGCCCGGCATGCGGCGCGAGCGCCGCGCCTGAGCGCCGGGCATATCGCGCCCGACCTTGCGCGCAACGGCCACGGCCCGACGTTCCGGCACGCCGACGCCGAACGCTACGCGGTGCGCTGACGCGCCATCATTCAACTGTCGGGTGGCCGCGCGGGCACCTGCTGCCAGCCGCCCGGGCAGGTCCGCACATACGGGTAATAGGTCTGCGACGCGACGCAGTAGTACCAGACGCCGTATGGCGCCTCGCCACCCTGGCCGCCTTGCCCGCCGCCTTGTCCATACTGCTCGTTTTGATCGTACGTATTGGCGCCGCCGTACTGGGGCTCGGCCTGGCCCTGGCCTTGTTCGATCCACTGCGTGGGCTGCGAGATGTCGCCGGAGACGTAGGGGTAGTAGACGCCCGCGATATACGGCGGATAGTAGTACGGATAGAACGGATAGCCGTAGATGAAGCCGGGGCCGAAGTAGAAGCCGACGCTCGCCGAACGGCAGCAGCCATACCAGCCGCGATAGTAGCCGCCGTGGTACCAGCCGTAGCCGTGATAGTAACCGCCATGGTAGTAGCCGCCGTGGTAATAACCGCCGTGATACCAGCCACCGCCGTTATAGCCGCCATGGTAGCCGCCGCTCCAGCCGCTGCTGTGATTCGCGCCGCCATAGCCGCCCCAGCCACCGCCGCCGCCGTGCACCCAGCCGCCGCCTCTACCCGCGCTCGCCCCGGCGCTGCTGCATAGCGCCACGAGCACGAGCACGAGTCTGCACAATTCACGCGCTTTCATGATGCTTACCCCGATAGCCGCTGACCGGTACGTAACCGGTACGTGACCGATAGCCGGTTGGCTGCATAAAGTATTTTAGGCGTCGGAAACCCATTTTTCCTGCGCGTGCGATCACGGCGCATTACGGCTCCCGCGCGCCGTCCTGCCTCGCAATGATGGCCGCGCCGACGAGTCCGCCTTCACGACGGAACGCACCCGGAACCACGACGCGTTCGCGAAACTCCCGCAGCGTGCGCTTGCGCACTGCCGCATCCAGCGCGTCGATCAGTGGGACCACATTTGCAAGGCCGCCGCAAACCGGGACGACCGAAGCGCCCGTAATGTTGATGACGGCTGCGAGCGGCTCCGATACCAGTGCGAGCCAGGCGGAAACGGTGCGCCGCGCGCGCTCGCCGCCTTGCTGCCAGTCGTCGAGAAGGGCGTGGCTATCTTTCTGTTCGCCGTTCAGGAGTGTGTTGAGCCGTTCCAGACCGCGTGCCCCGCCAATGGTGTCGACGCAGCCAAGGCGCCCGCAGCCGCAACGCAATGCGCTCACGGGCTGCGCGTGGCCCGTGCCGTCGAAGTCGACGGATGTGCTGACGGGCAGCCCGTGGCCCCACTCGCCCGCGATGCCGCTCGCTCCGCCAGCCACACGGCCGCCCACGACGAGTCCGCCGCCGACGCCCGAGCCCAGCACCACGCAAAACACGACATCGTGGCCCGCACCCGCGCCCTCGACGGCCTCGGCCAATGCGAGGCAGTCTGCGTCGTTTGCAATGCGGATGCGCCGCCGAAGCCGGGAGGACAACTCCGCGCCGAGCACGCGGCCCGAGACGCAAGGGACGTTGGAAGCGCAAATCACGCCGCTTGAGGGATCGATGGCCCCCGCCATCGAGATGACGAGGGGCGAGCCGGTCTCGCCGATATGACGGTCCGCGAGGGCTTCGAGGGTCGCGCCGAACGCCTCCCAACTGTCGACGGGCGTCGGCACGCTTTCGACGAGGCGCACGCTGCCCGGACTGTCCGATACGCCGAACCTGATGTACGAGCCGCCGATGTCCGCGACAAAGACGCGTGGGTGTTGCCCTTGTTCAACGCTGGTATCTGGCACCCTGGCTCCTCGTCAAGTGCATCGGCGACGCCAGCCTGCGGTTTCAGCGGGCGCGAACGAAATGATGCTCTATCTTCGCGCGCAACACGCCGTCGACGGCCGCGAGCTGTTCGCGCAGCCGGGCCGCCCGCCTTTCCGTCATGTCGCCAAATACGATTTTTTGCTCGAGCACGTCGCCGAAGCGGGTCACGGCCCAGCGGTCGACGACCACCTGCTCGCCGTCGAGCACGCCGGCGGCGGTCGAAACGACGCCGAGGTCCAGACCGGATACCAGATGAACGGTGTGAGTCAGCGTGAAGCCGGGAAGGCAGTGCGACAGGTCTTCACAGACGGTCGGCGAGGAGGAGACGGGGATAGCTTGATGCATGGTGGCTCCGGATGAAGGTTGATCGAACCGGTGCCAGCCAGGCTGTTCCCGTTTCGTTGCCGTAAATCGGCCGCATCGCCTCGAGGGCTTCCACCTTGCCCGGGAGGGCAGGTTGGCGTCGGTCAGTCCGACTCTGGATGCTTTGCTGCTTTGCTGTTGCCTGGTATCTCACGTTCGATATTTCGAACGAACTTTCATTATACCGGAACCAGAGCGCCGGGCAAGCCGTGCGGCCGCACGCAACTCCGTGCCCGGCTTTGCGGCCTCAGGCTACTTCCTGGGGATGGCGCCGCGTGTTTCGGCCGCCCTGAGGAAATCGAAATCGGCGCCCTTGTCCGCCTGGGTCACGGTGTCCAGAAAGAGCTTGTGATAACCGCGGCTTGCCGTGGGCGCGGTCACCGGATTCGCCTGCGCGCGGCGCCGCAGTTCTTCGTCGTCCACGAGCAAGGCAATCTCGCGGTTGGCCACGCTCAAGCGGATGCGGTCGCCGCTGCGGACATGCGCAAGCGGGCCGCCGATGGCGGCTTCCGGCGTGACGTGCAGCACGATCGTCCCGAATGCCGTGCCGCTCATGCGTCCATCCGAGATCCGCACCATGTCTTTCACCCCGGCGCGCGCGAGCTTTTTCGGGATCGGGATATAGCCGGCCTCGGGCATGCCCGGCGCGCCTTTGGGCCCGATGCGCTTGAGGACGATGACGTCGTCGGCATGCACGTCGAGGTCGTCGGAGTCGATGCGCTTCGCCATGTCGGTCGCGTCTTCGAACACGACCGCGCGGCCCTCGTGCTCCATGAGCGCCGCGCAGGCGGCCGATTGCTTGATGACCGCGCCGCCCGGCGCAAGATTGCCGCGCAGAACGGCCAGGCCGCCTTGCGGGTAGATGGGCGCGCCGAGCGGCTTCACCACGTCCTGCGCGAAGCGCGGCCCGGCGCGCTCCACCTCCTCGCCCAGGGTGCGGCCGGTGACGGTCATGGCGTCGAGATGCAGCAAGGGCTTCAGTTCGTGAAGCAGCGTGGCCATGCCGCCGGCCCGATGAAAATCTTCCATGTAGTGCTCGCCGGACGGCTTCAGGTTGAGCAGTACCGGCGTTTCGCGGCCCATGCGGTCCACCGCGTCCAGGTCGATATCGAAGCCCATGCGCCCGGCAATCGCGGCGAGATGCACGATGCCGTTGGTCGACCCGCCGATGGCCAGCAGCACGCGCAAGCCGTTTTCGAACGACTCGCCGCTGAGCACCTGGTCGATGGTGAGCCGCCGTCGCGCCATCTCCACGGCTTGTGCGCCGGTCTGCTCGGCCACGCGCATGCGCTCCGAGCTGACCGCCGGCGGCGAGGCCCCGCCCGGCATCGTCATGCCCATGGCTTCCGCCACGCAGGCCATCGTGCTGGCCGTGCCCATGACGGCGCAGGTGCCGACGCTCGGCACGAGGCGGTCGTTCACCTCGGCGATCTCCTCCGCCGTGACTTCTCCCGCGCGGAACTTGCCCCAATAGCGGCGGCAGTCCGTACACGCGCCGACGCGTTCGCCGCGGTGCGCCCCCGTCACCATCGACCCGGTAATGAGCTGAATGGCCGGGATGCCCGCCGATGCCGCGCCCATCAATTGCGCGGGCACCGTCTTGTCACAGCCGCCGATGAGCACGACCGCATCCATGGGCTGCGCGCGAATCATCTCCTCCGTGTCCATCGACATGAGGTTGCGCATGAACATGCTGGTTGGCTGCGAAAAGCTCTCGTGGATGGAAATGGTCGGAAATTCCATCGGCAATCCGCCCGCCAGCAGAATGCCGCGCTTGAGCGCCTCGATGAGCTGGGGCACGTTGCCATGGCACGGGTTGTAAGCGCTGCCCGTGTTCGTGATGCCGATGACGGGACGCGCCAGCGCGTCGTCGGTATACCCGGCGCCCTTGATGAAGGCCTTGCGAAGGAACAGCGAGAAGTCCGTGTCGCCGTAGTTCGTCAGTCCGCCGCGCATGCCCTGCGGATCACGGGAATCGTCTTCGTTGGGGGAGTGCTTTTCGGACATAGCCACCATCCTCGGGTCGGTTCATTCAGATTGGCCGAAGTGCCGTCGCCGGTAAGGGTACTGCGAATCGCGCAATCAGCGGCATGGCGGGCAGGCACACCGCGCGCTCACGACATTACAAAATACTTTCTTTAGCGAATTGAACCCGAATTGAACCGAACGCGCGCAAACTCGGTCACTCAAGATACCGGATTTGCTCGCTCAATTCATTTCGGCCCTCTGAAGCGAAATCATGTCGACGAAACCGACCCAACCCGATGCTTCCAACGAGGCATCCCGCACGGCCCCCAGCGCGAAGGTGCCTGCGCATCCGCACGGCGCACCGGCCGCCGCCCCCGCCTCGCCCGCCGGCAAGCATCCCGCGCCGCCCTGCACGCTCGTGATCTTCGGCGCGGGCGGCGATCTGACCAAACGCCTCTTGATGCCGGCGCTCTACAACCTCGCCGTCGACCGCCTGCTCGACGACGGCATGAAGATCATCGGCGTGAATCATGGCGAGCGCGAGACGAAGGCATGGGCCGACGACCTGCACGCCTCGCTCGAAAAATTCGCCGCCGACAAGGCGAGCACTTTCCACGCGGGCAAGCTCGACGACAAGGCCTGGGACTGGGTCGCGCAGCGCCTCGCCTACATGGCCGGCGAATTCGAGGACGACAGCACGTTCGAGCGGCTCGCGCAGCAGTGGAACGGCAAGCCGCGCGGCAACGTCGTGTTCTACCTCGCCGTGGGCGCGCGCTTCTTCAAGCCGATTATCGAACGTCTCGGCAAGGCCGGGCTGCTCGAAGAGGGCGGCGACAGCAACGGCGTGTTCCGCCGCGTCGTGATCGAAAAGCCCTTCGGCGCCGATCTCGCTTCGGCGCGCGACTTGAACCAGCATGTGCTGCGCGTCGCGAAGGAATCGCAGGTCTATCGCATCGACCATTTCCTCGGCAAGGACACGGTGCAGAGCATTCTCGCGCTGCGCTTCGCCAATGCCATGTTCGAGCCCGTCTGGCGGCGCGAGTACATCGACAGCGTGCAGATCACCGCTTCGGAAGTGATCGGCGTGGAAGGCCGCGGCAAGTTCTACGAACAGACCGGCGCGTTTCGCGACATGGTGCCCAACCACCTGTTCCAGCTGCTCGGCATGGTCGCGATGGAGCCGCCCAACTCGTTCGACGCCGAAGCCGTGCGCAACAACAAGGCCGAAATCTTCGAAGCGCTCAAGCCGCTCGCGCCGGACGACGTGGTGTTCGGTCAATACGCAAAAGGCCCGGCGGGCGCGGGCTACCGCGACGAACCGGACGTGGCGCAGGACAGCCGCACCGAAACCTATGCCGCCGCGCGCGTGCAGATCGACAACTGGCGCTGGGCGGGCGTGCCGTTCTATCTGCGTACCGGCAAGCGCCTCGCCGCGCGTCGCACCGAGATTTCGGTGCAGTTGAAGAGCGTGCCGTTTCTCCTTTTTCGCGACACGCCAGTCGATACGCTCACGCCCAACGTGCTGACGCTGCGCATCGATCCGTCGCATGGCACGAGCTTCGACTTCAACGTGAAGACGCCGGGGCCGATCATGCAGATCGGCCCGGTGCATTCGTCGTTCGACTACGACGACTTCTTCGCGGAGCGTGCCAACGTCGGCTACGAAACCCTGCTCTACGATTGCATGCTCGGCGACCAGACACTCTTTCAGCGCGCCGACGGCATCGAAACGGCATGGTCGGCGGTGGATGGCGTATTGCACCCCGAACTCGACGCGGCGCTTCCCGTGTACGACTACGCCGCCGGCAGCGCAGGCCCGGCGCAGGCGGATGCCCTGCTCGCGCGCGACGGCCGGGCGTGGCGCGCACTCGCGCCGACCTAAGCCAGGAAGAAGTCAACCAGACAGCCAAGGAGAACGTATGGCCAAAATCGAAAAAGCGGTCAAGGAAAGCGCTGTGAAAAGCGCTGTAAAGCGCGCGGCAAGTGTGACGCACGCCTCGCAGGACATCGAAAATATTCTCGCCATCGACATAGGGGGAACGGGCCTGAAGGCCGCGGTCATCGACGGGAACGGCGTGATGCGCACGGAACGCGTGCGCGTGGCGACGCCGCATCCGTGCCCGCCCGCCTTGCTGGTCGAAACGCTCGCGACGCTCGTCGAACCGCTGCTCGAACCGTATCCTGCCACGCACGTTTCGATCGGCTTTCCTGGTTTCGTGCGCAACAATCACGTCATCACGGCGCCGCATCTCGGCCCCGGTGACTGGAACGACGTGCCGCTCGCCCAGATGCTCGGCGAGCGCCTCGGCATTGCGTCGGTGCGCATGATCAACGACGCGGAAATGCAGGGCCTCGCCGCGATCGAAGGGCAAGGCCTCGAATTCGTGATGACGCTCGGCACGGGCGTGGGCACGGCCATGTTCCGCGACGGCGAACTGATGCCGCACCTGGAACTCGCACATCATCCGGTCAGCAAGAAACGCGCATACGACGAGTACATCGGCGACGCCGCGCGCAGCAAGGCCGGCAACAAGCGCTGGAACGCGCGCGTCGAGAAGATCATCGGCATACTCGACTCGCTCGTGCACTACGACAAGCTGTGGATAGGCGGCGGCAACGCGGCCCGCCTCGCGTTCGATCTGCCGCCCAATGTGGCGACCGTGCCGAACGACCGGGGCATCGAGGGCGGCGCGCGCCTGTGGCATCCGCGTTCGGTGCGCGAAACGCGGCAGTTGCCCGCGGCCACGCAACGCGCAGGCAAATTCCGCTAGCAGGACCCTGCGCGGCGAAACTGTGCGCGCCGGGCCCGCGCGAGGGTGTTCTCAATCATCTGGACTGGATCCGCGATTTCGACGCGCCCGGAACCGAACGAACGGCAACGCGAACGGCAAGGCAGACGTGGCTTTAAGGGAGCCCGCAAGCCGCGCAGTTAACGATCCGTTAATCTCGGCAGGCTAAAATCACCCTTTTCAACCGACCATTGCTGAGAAGGGAGCGCCCATGCAAATCACTGCCGATTCGCGCTACGACCTCGTTGCGCGCCTGCTTCACTGGCTCGTCGTCGCGCTCGTCGCGGCACAGTTCGTGATCGGCTGGACCATGCCCGACGTGCACCGCGATACGCGCCCCGTTGGCGAAATCGCGTGGCATCTGGGCGTCGGCACGGCGCTCCTTGCCGCGATGGCGTGCCGTCTGGTCTGGCGCGCCACCCATCGTCCGCCGCCCGACGACCAGACGCCGTTCATGCGCGCCGTGGCGGCGCTCACGCATGGCGGCCTCTACGCCCTGCTCATCGCGGTGCCCGTGCTCGGATGGATCAACGCGTCGTCGCGCGCGTGGGACGTCACGCTGTTCGGCGCCATTCCCCTGCCCGCGCTCTCCGCTGCGGGGTCGTCGTTCGGACACGCCATGGGCGACGTCCACAGCGTGCTCGCCTGGGTGCTGTTCGCGCTCATCTGCCTGCACGTGGCCGCGGCGCTCTTTCATCGTTTCGTGCTCAACGACCGTGTGCTGCAGCGCATGAAGCTCTAACTGTCATGGATCATGCCGCGGCGGGTCCGGCTCGGTGACGAAGCCGACCTTCGCGAGTCCTGCGGCGCTGGCCGCCGAGAGCAGCCTCGCGACACGCCCGTACGGCGTGGCGCGATCGGCCGAAAGCCGGATTTCGGGCTGCGGCGTGAGCCGCGCGGCTTCTGCGAGCCGCGCCGCCAGGCCGGACTCCTGGACTGGCTGCGCGTTCCAGCTCATGTGGCCAAGCGCATCGACGACGATATCGACGTGCGGCACGGCCAGATCCTCACGCTGACTGCTCGCGCGCGGCAACGCCAGCTTTGCGGCATGGTGCAGAACAGGCAAAGTCACCATGAAGATGACGAGCAGCACGAGCATCACGTCGATGAGCGGCGTCATGTTGATGTCGGCCGCCGGCATCGCTTCGTCTTCCAGATCGCGATCGTCGTTCATACCCGTTCCTTCATCGCCGCACACGGCGCAGGTACGCTGCCCGTGAGCAACAGCGTGTGCACGCCGTATGCGAAGCGGTTGAGCTGCGCGACGATATCGCGCGAAACACGCGCAAGCGCGTGATAGCCAAGCACGGCGGGAATCGCCACGCACAGTCCGAGTGCCGTCATGATGAGCGCTTCGCCAACGGGCCCCGCGACGTGTTCGAGACTGGCGTCGCCACTCGCGCCGAGCGCGAGCAGCGCATGGTAGATGCCCCACACGGTGCCGAGCAGGCCGACGAACGGCGCCGTGCTGCCGATCGAGGCAAGCAGGCCAAGACCGCGCTGAAGACGTGCCGAGCTCTCGCTCACCGAAGCCCTGAGGCAGCGCAGCAGCCACTCGCTCAAGTCGACGCGCCCCCGGTGCGCGGCACCGCTCGCCACGTGGTGCGCCAGCGCGCGCTGGCCGGCGCTGGCCAACTCGAAGAACGGCGTGCCGGGACGGCCCAGCGCGGCGACGCCATCGCCGCCATCGCCGGGTTCCCGGAAGTGCCTTTGCGCGCAGCCAGCATGGCGGCGCAGACGCGCGAACGCGAACGCCTTCGACACGATCACCGACCACGACACGACCGACATCGCGACGAGCAGCGCCGCCACGAAGCGCGTCATCGGATCGCCCTGGGCCCACAGGTGCGCGATTCCATAGGTTGGCATGAGGTCCTCCGTTTCATTCGCTGAGGGTAAACGTGAACGGCACGTCGGCACGCGCCGGCGCTGGCTTGCCGTCCTCGGCATAGGGCTGGCAGCGGCTCGCGAGCGCCGCGTCGCGCGCCGCTTCGTCGAGCCTCGCGTAGCCGCTGGTCGTCGCGACGCGTGCGCCGACCACGCGGCCGTTCACGGCGGTCTCGAGTTCGATGATGGCCGTGCCGGCCTCGGCGCGGCGCAAGGACTGCGCGGGGTAGTCGGGCTTCGTGAGCGCGCAGTCCAGATGGGCGACGTGGCGGGGCGCGTCCGCGGCAGGCGCGGTGGCGACGGGCGCAGGTTGCGGTTGCGGTCCGGCCATGCGTTGCGTTGGCGGCGCGGCCGCGGGCGCAGCGTGTTCGGCCGGTGGCACCGCTAGCGGCGGCGGCGTGCGTGCAGTGTTTTGCGCATGCACCGGCGCCGCTGGACGTGTTCGAGCCGGCTGCGCAAGATTGCTTCGGATTGCTTCATGAATCGAATGACTGGGCGATGACGTTCGCGCAGCCGCTTCGCTCGTATGCGACACCGGCGCAATCGGCGCAACCGGCGGCGCAACCGGCGCGATCAGCGCGGCGTCCACAATCCTCGCGCGCACCGGCATGACGTGCGACGCGGGCGCCTCCCACCGCGCCACGGCAATCAGCGCGGCATGCAGCACGAGCACGCCCGCAACCACACCGGCAACCGCGGCACGCCGCCCAAACGCGTGCCGGCCGAATACCGCAGGCTCACCGCGATCGAAGCACGCAACAGCCGGCGCCATGTCGATTCTCCACTCAAAGCGCGAGCGAGTTCTGCCGGCTGCGGAACACGATTGGCCGCTCGTCGTCGCGCGTCGGGCGTATTGCGAATTCGACGGCCTGCGCGATGCGGCCGTGGTGCGGCGACTTCGAGCACACCGGGTCCGCCTCGGCGGCGTTGCCGGTCAGCAGGTAGGCCTGGCATCGGCAGCCGCCATGATCGGTGTGACGTTCATCGCAACTGCGGCAGGGCTCGCGCATCCAGCCGTCGCCGCGAAACGCGTTGAACGCCTTGCTCTCGTACCAGATCTGCCGCAGCGGCATATCGCGCACGTTCGGCAACACGAGGCCCGGCAGCGCGCGCGCCGCGTGGCAAGGCAACGCCGCGCCATCGGGCGCCACACCGAGAAACACGCTCCCCCACCCGCTCATGCACGCTTTGGGGCGCTGTTCGAAGTAATCGGGCACGACGAACAGAATGCGGCAGCGCTCGCCAATCCGTGCGCGATACCGGTTCACGGTCTCCTCCGCTTCGCGAAGCTGCTCGGCGGTGGGCATCAACTGATCGCGGTTCAGCATGGCCCAGCCGTAATACTGCGTGTTCGCAAGCTCCAGATAATCGGCGCCCAGTTCGAGCGCCATGTCGATGATCTGCGCGATGTGGGGCAGGTTGAAACGGTGCAGCACGCAGTTGAGGACCATGGGATAGCCATGCGCCTTCACGAGCCGCGCAACGTTGCGCTTGAGTTCGAACGTGCGCGTGCTCGTGAGAAAGTCGTTGAGTTCGCGCGTGGAATCCTGCATCGACACCTGGATATGATCGAGCCCGGCCGTCTTGAGCCGCTCGATGCGCTCGACGTTCAAGCCGATCCCGGACGTAATCAGGTTCGTATAGAAGCCAAGCTGGCGCGCATGCGCAATGAGCGCTTCCAGGTCGCCGCGCAGCAGCGGCTCGCCGCCGGAAAAGCCGATCTGCGCCGCGCCCAGTTCGCGAGCGGCGGTGATGGTCGCGCGCCATGTTCCGGTGTCGAGCTCTTCGCCGTGCCGCGCGAAGTCCACCGGGTTGTAGCAGAACGCGCAATGCAGCGGGCAGCGGTAAGTCAGCTCGGCGAGCAGCCAGAGCGGCTTGGGCAGGACAGCAGTTGCGGTCGCCATGTCAGTCGAGCCAGCCGCGCAGCCGCGCGTGATCGAGAAAGCGATAGATATCGGGCGCCAGCTCGGAGGTGCTGAAAAGCCGCTCCAGTTCGCCAATGATCTCGTCGAGTTCGTGCGCGCCGTCACAACGCACGAGTATCTCGCCCGCACTCGAATTGAGCTGCACCATCCCTTCGGGATAGAGCAGGACATACGCATCCTGGGCCGCCTCCCACTGCAAGCGGTACATGCCGCGCAAGCGCGGGCGCAGCGGCACGCCGCTGCCAGCATCGGGCACTATCGGGTTCATATGGGCCACGCCTTTTCGACCGCATCGAGGATCGACCAGAGAATATCGAGCTTGAACTGCAGGATCTCCACCGCGCGCTGCTGTTCGGCGGGCGTACGGAAATGGCTCAGCGTCACTTCTAGCCCGTGTTCGACGTCGCGCTGCGCGAGCGGCACGCGGCTGCGAAAATATTGAAGGCCTTGCGGCTCGATCCACGGGTAATGCGAAGGCCAGCCCGCGAGCCGGTCCAGATGAATCTGCGGCGCGAACATTTCGGTGAGCGACGAACACACGCCCTCCTGCCACGGCGCGCGCCGCGCGAAATTCACGTAGGCATCCACTGCGAAGCGCACGCCGGGCAGCACGAGCCGTTGCGACCACATCGTGTCCCGATCGACGCCGACGGCTTCGCCGAGCCGCACCCAGGCTTCGATGCCGCCTTCGTTCCCGCCTTGCCCGTCGTGGTCGATGAGACGCTGAATCCAGCGGCGGCGCGTGGCGCGGTCGGGGCAGTTCGAAAGGATCGCTGCATCCTTGAGCGGAATGTTGATCTGATAATAAAAGCGGTTCGCGACCCACCCGCGGATCTGCGCGGGCGAACACCGCCCGCCGTTGAGCATGCGGTTAAACGGATGGTGGATGTGATAGCGCGATTCGAGCCCGCGAAGACGCGATTCGAATTCATTCGCAGTCCATGGTATTGCGTGCGTGTCCGGCAACGGGAGAGGTGCGTTCATCGTCATACCTGAAACTGCATGCCGTCGTGGGCCACGTCGATGCCATGGGCACGCAGTTGCGCGTGCTCGACGGAATGCGGGTCGAGAATCGGATTCGTATTGTTGATATGCGTAAGCACCTTGCGCGTGCCGCGCGGCAATGTGTCGAGCCAGTCGATCATGCCCGGCCTGCCGGCGTCGCCGCGCTGCGCGAGATGCCCCATGTCGGCCGCGTGCTTCGTCGAGAGGCCGAGGTCGATCATTTCGGTAGTGGTCCAGAACGTGCCGTCGACGAGCACGAGGTCGGCGTTGCGCATGGTGCCGAGTACATCGGTGCTCATCGTTGCGAGACCCGGCGCATAGAACGCGCGCGTGCCCGCCGCGACATCCTCGATCAGGAGGGCGATATTGTCTCCCGGCGCGGACGCCTCGCGGCGCGGCGAATAGGGCGGCGGCTTGCTCTGCACGGGCAGCGCGATAAAGCGCAGGCCGGCGCAAGCGGCAATCGTGAAGGGCTCGCCGGGCATAACCGGATGGGCTTCCACGCCGCAGTAATGGCCGAGCAGCGGCACGAGCGGCAGCCCGTCCGACAGATCGTCGAGCACCGGCGCGCAAGCATAAAGCGGCAGCGGCGAGGTGCGTTCGCGCAGCATCAGCAGGCCCGTTACGTGGTCGATCTGCGCGTCGGTCAGCACGACGGCCGCGAGCGCGCTATCGCGCGTGGCGCGCGCGGGCTGCAGATCGGGATGCGAGCGCAACTGCGCAAGCAGATCCGGCGACGCGTTGACGAGCACCCAGTCCACGCCGTCGCCGCTCACGGCAATCGACGACTGCGTGCGAGGCAGCACATCGCCGCACGCCTGCCGCGCGCGGCGGCAATTCACGCAGTTGCAGTTCCATTGCGGCAGGCCGCCGCCCGCCCCTGAACCCAGTATCCGGATCTTCATGATCGTTCTCGCTGCATGCCGTCCGCCGCTCCCTGATGGCCGCGCGGACGGCACTGGCACGTGCTCAGCGGTTGGCGATATACATCGTGATTTCAAAGCCGAAACGCAGGTCGGTATAAGCGGGGGTGGTCCACTGCATGACATGTCTCCTTGTTTGAGATTGAGGCGGCATACCGCATCGAATGTGCGGCCAGTCTCTTCAAAGCAAGGGGCATGCCGGTGCGGGCCGGCGCTCGCTCGATGCGGCAAGTACTGCCGGCAAGGCAAAGGGTGTTGCGTTTCGGAACACGGGTGCTACAGGATGCAACACCCGTGGGACAGAACAAGAGCAAGGAAGCGGCCTGGCCGCGCGTGCGAATGGCGCTTCAGGCGGCGCCCGAACCGCGGCCGGGATCGGCAGCGGGCATCTTGCGGTAGATGGTATTGCGCGACACGCCCAACGCCCGCGCCGCGGCGGACACGTTGCCGCCATGGCGCGCAAGCGTGGCCGCGATGGTCGAGGCGGTCACGTCTTCGAGGCGTGCGTCCTCCGGCGCGAGCGGCTCCGCGTGGGCATGCGCGGAAGGCAATGCCTGGGTTTGGCCGCAGCAGCGCAGATCGTCGAAAAAGTCGTCGGGCAGGTGCTCGCGCCGGATCTGGCCGTCGTCGTCGACCATGGCCGCGGCCGTGCGCAGCAGGTTGCCGAGCTGCCGGAAGTTGCCGGGCCAGGCGCAGCGCTCGAACAGCGCCATCACGTCCGGTGCGACACTGAGCGGCTGCGCGTTCGCACGTCCGTGCGATTCGCGATGCAAGAGCTTTTGAATCACCACCGCGAGATCCGTGCGGTCGCGCAGCGGCGGCAGACGCACCACGAGGCCGTTGAGCCGGTAATACAGGTCCTCGCGGAAGCGGTTCTGCGCGATCATCTCGCGCAGATCGCGGTGCGTCGCGCAGATGATCGCGATATCGACGGGGATAGTCTTCGTCGAGCCGAGCGGATTGACCATGCGCTCCTGCAGCACACGCAAGAGGCGCACTTGCAGCGGATACGGCATGTCGCCGATCTCGTCGAGGAACAGCGTGCCGCCGTTCGCCTGCAACAGCTTGCCCGCCGCGCCCTTGCGCCGCGCGCCGGTAAAGGCGCCCTCCTCGTAGCCGAACAGCTCCGATTCAATGAGCGTTTCCGGAATCGACGCGCAATTCACTGCCACGAACGGCTGGTCGCGGCGCGGCGAATCGTTGTGAATGGCCTGCGCGAGCAGTTCCTTGCCCGTGCCGGTTTCGCCGGTCACGAGAACCGGAATGTCCTTGCCGATCACCTTGCGAACCTTCGCGATCACGAGCGCCACCTGCGGATCGCCCGTGTCGAGGTAGCTCAGGCGCGACAGGCCCATGGAAGGCGGCTGCGCCATCGTACAGGCGGCCGGCTGCATCGCAGCGCCGTGCACCGCAACGGGCCGGGCGCCTTCGGCCAGCGTGGCGCGCCTCGCCTGCACGCGCGCGCAAACCACTGCCCCGCTGGCCAGATTGAGCATGAGGTGCGATTCCAGCCCCGCGCGCATACGGTCGATGAGTTGCGCGCTCGTCGTCTGGAATAGCGACGAGAGCGTATGGGCGCGCAGCGCGGCGAGCGAGAGGCCGAGCTGAAATTGCGCGCTGCGGTTGGCCGAGAGAAAACGTCCGTCGCACGTGAAGGCGGCGATGCCTTCCATGAGCGTACCGAGGAATTCCGGGCGGCCGTGAAACGAGATCTGCAGCGTCTCCTGAAAAGTCGTCGCAAACAAATGATTCTCGATCATCTGCACGGACATGCGCGCGAGCGCCATGGTGTGCTGGTGATAGCTGCGGTGGTCGCCCGTCACGTCCAGCACGCCGATCACATCGCCGTACGGGTCGAAGATCGGCACGCTCGAACAGGTGAGGAAGCGGTTCGCCGCAAGGTAATGCTGGTCGCCGTGCACGACCATCGCGCAGCGCTCGGCGAGCGCGGTGCCGATGGCGTTGGTGCCCTGGCGGTCCTCCGCCCAGTTGGCGCCGGGCCGCAGCGCGACCTTTTCGGCGCGCTGGAGGAAATCGTCGTCGCCGATCGAATGCAGGATCAATCCTTCGGCATTGGTCAGCACGATCATGCTTTGCGTGTTGACGATCTGCTCGTGCAGCGTCTCCATGACCGGCGTGGCATGCATGCACAGCACGCGGTTCTGCTCGCGCTTGAGCTCGAGCCCCGCGCCCGAAAGCACATCGTAATCCGGTCTCGCCGTCGCGCGCAGACCGAAGGTCTCCGAGCGCTCGTGCGCCTTCCGGATGGCCGGTGCGGGCCAGCCATTGGATACCTGGACCGCTTGCCCCGCGGCCATATGAACGTCGTCGCGCATGCTCTCCTCCACGATTGGCCGGTACCTTGCCGGACACTTCGATCTTTCTCGGTGTCCTCTATTAGCAAGCTCCGGGCCATCCGGCCACCGATTCCAGGCAGCCGGATTGCGCCGGACGCGCACGCGACGCGCAACACGCTGTGTAAGCGAATCGTATGCAAGGCCGCGTGCGTCGATCGAAACATGTGCCGCGGCGGTCCGCCAACCTGTGTATTACCGCAAATGGCCCGCGTGGAGGAATGCGGACTCACCCCGATGCGTGCGCTCAGGCCTCCTTCAATCCCAGGCGTAATGCAGACCCACCCAGAAACCGCGTGGCGCGCCCGGTCCGACGAATGGCTCGTTCACCGGATTCGCGCCGTCGAACGTGTGACCGGGCCCGTTGAAGAAGTTCCGGCCCAGCACGCCGAAACTCGCATAGCGCTTGTCGAACAGGTTCGTCACGTTCGCGTAGACCTCCAGCCGTTTCGTGACACGATAGCGCGTGTCGAGATCCACGAGCACATAGCCCGCGATCTTTCCATTGGCATCCTGATTGTTTTCGTTGCCTTGCGCATACACGCCGCTGCGCCATGTGACGTTCGTGCCGATGCTCCATTGCGCCGTGGCCGCGTAGTCGAGCCGCAGCTTGACGGCGTGCGCGGGAATGCCGGGCACGTGGTCGCCCGGCCGCACCGTGATCACGCCGTGCGCATCCGCCGAAGCATTCGCGGGGCTCTGTTCGGTCCATGTCGAGCGGTAGGTCGCATCCACATAGCTGTAGTTCAGGCTGAGGCCTACGGGGCCGAACGCCGTGTGTCCCGCCAGCTCGACACCCTGGCGGCGCGTCTTGCCGACATTCTGAAAATAGCCTTGCGTCCTGCCCGCCGCGCTCACGAACTCGATGTCGTTGGAGAGCGTGGTGCTGAACGCCGCGGCGCTCCACGTGGTCTGCGCGCCGACGCGACCGCGCGCTCCTGCCTCGAAAGTCTTCGAGACCACCGGTTGCAGCGCCGGATCGGCCACGAAGTCGTTCGGCAGCGAGCATGGCGCAGCCGGGTCCGCGCAGGCCAGCTCGATTGCGGTTGGTGCACGCATACCTTCGTTGTAGGTCGCGTACACGGTGACGGCGGGCAGCGGATTCCAGTTGAGCCCCACGGCCGGATTGAAGCGCGAGAACGTGTGATAACCGTCGAGCAGCGGCTGCATGCCGCTTTCGTCCGCAATGCGCGCACTCGCCCAGTCGTAGCGGCCGGACAGCGTGAGCGTCCATTGCGGCGAGATCGCGAGCGTTTCGTTCAGGTAGATGCCATAGTTCGCGTTGCGCGTTTTCGCATCGGTCTGCTGCACGAAATCGCCGATACCGACTGTCGCGCGCTCGGGCGTGAAGGCGGCGTCCTGCGAAGACGAAACGTAGCGCGAGTTCGCGAAGTCCGCCGCCACGCCCGCAACGAGCTGGCTCCCCATGCCGCCCAGCTTGCCGAGCAGCGTCAATTGCAGGCTCGCGCCGAAGCTGTCCGTCGTCACGATGGAATCGACGTTGGTGCCCTGCAGCGTGTCGACGTTGCCGCCAGCGTCGACCGAGCCGTAATCCGTGTTGTTGTTGCTGCTCATGTTCTCGTTGCGCAGATGGCGATAGTAGGCGTTGCCGCTCAGCTCCACGTTGTCGTTGAAGAAATGATCTCCCGAAAGCGTGAGGTAGCCCACGCTGTTGCGATTCAGGTCCGGAAACGTGTAGGCCTGTTTCGGGTCGTCCAGAAACGAGCGCGGTATGGTCTGGCTGCCGTACAGCTGGTTGTCCGCGCCGCCGCCCGATATCGAGAGCGTCGTGTCGTCGTCGGTATAGCGCAGCTTGCCGAATGCCTGGCGCACGCGGCTCGCGTTGTGGTCGGCCCAGCCGTTGTCGTTCGTGATGTTCGCGTTCGCGTAGTAGTCGACATGCGGCCCGAACGTGCCGCCCTGCTCGAACTGCGCGCTCTTGCGCCCCCATGAGCCGCCCGAGAGATCGATGTCGCCGCCGGGGCTCGTGCGGCCGTTCTTCGTCGTGATCGCGATGGCGCCGCCCAGCGTGTTGAGGCCGTAGACAGGATTCGAGCCCGGAATGAGCTGGATCTTGTCGATCGCTCCGGCCGGTATCAGGTCCCAGTTCACGACGTCGCCAAACGGCTCGTTCACGCGCACGCCGTCGACGAACACCGACAATCCCTGAGGGGTGCCAAGCACCGGCGAAGCCGTGAAGCCGCGATAGTCGAGGTTCATCTGGAAAGGATTGCCCTGGGCGTCGGTCACGCTCACACCCGGCAGGTTTGCGGCGAAAAAGTCGGTCAGCGTTTCGCGGTGCTGTGTCGCGATGTCCTGCGCATTCACTGTCTGCACGTTGGCCGGCACCTTCGCGAGCGGCGTGCCGATGCCGAGCAGCGGCGTCGTGCCGACCACCACGACGGCGGGCAGCACGATCGGGCCCGGCGCGTTCTTGTCCGCCGCGCTTTGCGCCTGTGCGACGGCCAGTGTGGATGCGCCGGCGCACAGCGCGCCGAGTGCGAGGCTTGCGACAAGCGTCGCATACGCGCGCCTCGCGCTGCCCCGGCTCGCGCCCGCCGCCTTCTCTGGAATCAACTTTCGTCTCCATTTTTTATGCGCTCGCGTAGCTCGACGCCGTAGTGTCGGGCGTCGACCGATGCGCACACAACCGTCTCCTCTTTGCCGTGATCTAGCCAGGAACGTGCCAGCGTATATGGCGGCGTCCTTTGCCGTGGCGCGCGTGCCTCCGCGCGTGCCTCGGTATGCGCGATACCGTGCAGCGCCTCGTTGCGCGACCGGCCCACTGTCACGTTCGCCAACACTTTTCACCGCGGGCTGTACCGGAATGCAACACATCGACCACACGCGGGGCACCTCGCCGGGAGGCCGGTCAACGGGCTGCAACGCCCGTGGCGCAACGCTTCGCGGCGAATGGCATACGACTTGCGAGAACGGCAGCGCACCCGGACCGGCCCCATCCCCGCGCATCCAGCCTGACCGCTTCCCGGCCGTGCATCGACAATATTCAGGAGACGAAGATGAAGAGACGCTCGGCTGCGGCAAGCCGGCTTGCGACCTGCGCAATGGCCATCGCAGCGGCGATGTCCTTGAACGCGGGCCCCGTGGATGCCGCCTCGGACTATCCGCCCGTGACCTATGACCGCCTGACCCGCGCGCAAAGCGACCCGGGCTGGCTCACGTACTATCGGAGCTACAGCGGCCAATCGCATTCGCCGCTCAAGCAGATCGACGCGTCGAACGTCGGCGAGTTGAAACAGGCGTGGAGCTATCAGTTTCCCGCCGAGCTGAAGCAGGGCTTCGAGGCGACGCCCATCGTCAACGGCGACTACCTTTTCGTCAGCACGCCGAAAGACAACGTCTACGCCTTCGATGCAAAGACTGGCGCGCAGCGCTGGAAATACGAGCCGAAGCTCGGCGCGGAGTCGTTCAAGACCGCGTGCTGCGACGTGGTGAACCGCGGCGTGGCACTGTATGGCAAGAACGTCTATATCGCCATGCTGAGCGGCGAGATCGCCGCGCTCGACGCGAAGACCGGCAACCTGGTCTGGAAGAAGCAGATGTTCGAGCCGGGCCTCGGCTACGCGTTCTCGCTCGCGCCGCTCGCGCTCGACGGCTCGATCGTCGTCGGCACCTCGGGCGGCGAGTACGGCATTCGCGGCTACATCGCCGCGTTGAACCCCGACGACGGCGCGATCGTGTGGAAGCGCTACACCATTCCGGACTCAGGCGAAAAAGGCGCGGAAACCTGGCCCGACGGCATGCAGGCGCACGGCGGCGGCGCCGCGTGGCTCACCGGCACCTACGACGCCGCAAGCCGCACGCTGTACTGGGGCGTGGGCAACCCCGGCCCGTGGCTCGCCGCGCTGCGTCCTGGCGATAATCTGTACTCCGATTCGCTGCTCGCACTCGACCCGAAGAACGGCAAGCTCAAATGGCATTACCAGTACACGAGCAACGACACGTGGGACTATGACGGCGTCAACACGCCGATCCTCGCGAACATCCAGTACAAGGGCAAGGATTACGACGCCATCATTCATGCCGACCGCAACGGCTTCTTCCACGCCATCGACCGGCAAACAGGCAAGCTGATCTACGCGGAGCCATTCGTCAAGGCGACCTCGGTGACGGGCTACACGGACGACGGCAAGCCGGTTCAGGACCCGTCGAAATACCCGAAGGCCGGTACGACGATCGATACTTGCCCGAGCTTCCTGGGCGGCAAGAACTGGTGGTCGGTGTCCTACGATCCGGAGCGGCACATCGCCGTGGTGCCGTCGCTGCACGCGTGCATGAGCCTCTCGGGCAAGTCGGTGAGCTATATGGAAGGCCTGCCCTATCTCGGCGAAGGCTTCGAAATCAAGCCTGAACCGGGCAGCGAAGGCTACGGCGAACTGCAGGCCATCGACGTGAATACCGGCAAGAAGCTCTGGGGCCACTGGAGCAAGATGCCCTGGAACGGCGGCGTGGCGACCACGGCCAGCGGTCTCGCGTTCAGCGGCTCGCTCGACGGCCATCTCTATGCGTTCGACGTCGCCACCGGCAAGGTGCTCTGGGAAAGTCCGCAACTCGCGAGCGGCATCGTCGCGCAGCCTTCCGTGTTCGAAGTCGACGGCAAGGAGTACGTTGCCGTGCTTGCGGGCTACGGCGGCGCGAATCCGATCTGGGGCGGCCCGATGGCCGATGTGGCAAAGGATGTCCCGCGCGGCGGCACGCTGTACGTGTTCGCACTGGACCGGGGCTGAACCCGGGCCGAACGACGCTCCCGTCTTCCGCCGCACGCAGCGCAAGCCACCCGCGCTTGTGTGCGGCCCCGACTTCACTGGAACACACGATCATGAACATCCGGATCACCTGGCTCGCCATGGCCGCCGCGTTCGCGGCAGGCGGCGCGCATACCAGCGCTCATGCTGCGGCGAACGCCGTGCGTGTTTGCACGCTGCCGGGCAGCCCCACGGCCGCGCTCGACCAGGCCGTCGCGCGCGCCGTGCTGAAAACCGCCGGCGTGGCCGCAACGTTCGTCACCCACGGCATCGACGACGATGGCGGCGACGACGGCATCTCGGCGCACGAACTCGCCAGTTCGCTGGGCCGCGACTGCGACCTCGTTGCAGGCTTCCCGCGCTCGAGCGTCGCCGACGCATCGGGCTCGCAGATGATTTTCTCGCAAGGCTACCTGCGCTCGGGCTACGTCAGCGTCACGCTGCGCCACCCGCGCGCCGCCGCAACCGCTGCCGACGGCAAGGAAACGGTCGCGGCGACCTGGTCCAGTCCGTCGCAACTCATCGCCGTGCAGCAAAAGAACGCGCGCTTCGACCTGGAGAACACCTCCGCGCTGACCGTCGACGCGGTCGCGAAAGGGCGCGCGCAGCGCGCGATCGTCTGGTATCCGGCCGTCGTGGCTTATCAGCGCGCGCATCCGCAGCATCGATTCGCGGTCGCGGCGACGGCTTCGCCGTATGCCGACTGGCATCTCGTGTTCGCTTCGGGGTCTGGCATGCGTGCGCTGCAAATGCGCATCGACAACGCCCTTGCGCGCATGAACGACGACGGCCGTCTCGCCGCGCTCACGCGCGGCTGGACGCTGCCGGAAAGCGCCGCGAACGCCTTGCTCGAAAGCACGAAGCCTTCATATCGGCGCACAGCCATGGACGGCCGAGGCTCCTTCATCAAGGTCTCCACAACGGCTGGCGGCAACGCCCCCGCATTCGATCACGAACAGGTCGAGCACGGCCAGCATCTTTATTCGGAATCCTGCGCAAAATGCCATGGCGCGCAGCTCGAAGGCATCACCGCGCCGGCGCTGAGCGGACCGGCCTTCGCCCCGGCTGCGAATTCGCATCTGACCATCGGCGGCATCTACCAGTACATGTCGACCAACATGCCGGCCGACCGCCCGGGCAAGATGACCGATCAGGAGTACGCCGATCTGATGGCCTTCCTGCTCTACACGAACGGCTATGACGCGGGCAACGCGAAGCTCACTTCCGATGCCGCGCAATCGTCGACCACGCCGCTGAACGCCGGACCGCGCCACTAACACAACCCAGGAAACCAGCATGATCTCCCGCAATCGCAGAACCTTCATCCTTCACACCGCCGGCCTTTGCGCCGCGCTCGCCACGGCCGGGCGCGCACTCGCCGGGCCTGCCCTCGTCGACGAGAACGACGCCACCGCGAAGACGCTCGGCTATCGCGCCAAAGCCAGCAGCGTCGACGCAGGCAAGTTTCCGAAGTACGCAGCGGGTCAGCGCTGCGCGACTTGCCGCTTCTATGCCGGCGCGGCGGCCGACACCTCGGGCGCGTGCCCGATGTTTCCAGGCAAGAGCGTTGCCGCCGATGGCTGGTGCAACGTCTACGCGCAGCGTGCCTGAGGACACACCTGAGCGCGCGGCACGCACCGAGCCCGGCGGTCCCGTCCCGGTCCGCCGCGCGCTCATAGCGCAATGAGCCGGCTTGATGGATCCATGCCATCTGCAAATACAAACGATTGCCCATGGACACCGGGTGGCGAATCGTCCAGAATCGGCCAATTCACGACTTTCGCGGCCAGCCTCCGTTCGCACCATGAAAATCGCGGCGCTTTCCGACATTCACGGCAATCTGCCCGCGCTCGAAGCGGTGCTCGACGATATCGGGCGGCAAGGCGCGGACGTGATCGTCAATCTCGGCGACATCCTCTCCGGCCCGCTTTATCCGTCGCAAACGGCAGACCGGTTGATGCAGCTTGGGTTGCCTACGATTCGCGGCAACCACGAAAGACAGCTGCTCGGCGCGGATTGCGCCCGCATGGGGCCATCGGACCGTTTTGCGCGCGGCGCGCTGAGCGAAGCACAGCTGGCATGGGTCGGCGCCTTGCCTGCCACGCTCTGGCTCGAAAGCGACGTGCTGCTCGTGCACGGCACGCCGCAGGACGACCTCTCCTATTTCCTCGAAACCGTCACGGCAAGCGGATGCCGAACGGCTACGCATGGCGAGGTCAGACGCCGCGCGGCCGAAGTCGAGGCGGCATTGATCCTGTGCGGCCACACGCATCTCGCGCGCTCGATGCAGCTCGCCGACGGCCGCCTCGTCGTGAACCCAGGCAGTGTCGGCCTGCCCGCGTACGAGGACACGCATCCGTTTGCGCATCGCATGGAAACGGGCACGCCGCACGCACGCTACGCGAGCGTCACCCGCACCCCGCGCGGCTGGAAGGTGGAGTTTCGCGCCGTGGAGTACGACTGGCACGCGGCTGCCGAACGTGCTGCCGCCAACGGCCGGCCCGACTGGGCAGCGGCGCTTCGCACCGGATATTGCTGATCGTTTTTGCCGATGGCTTCGCGTTTCGCCGCTACCGCACCTCACCCCGCGCCGATATGCGGCTGCAGCGCCTTGAGCCAGCACGCCACCACCGCCGCCCCGCCATTGGGCGTCCCGATCGTGCGCTCGCCGGGCTATGGGTTGGCGACGCTGCCAGACGCCTCGCCCACGTGCCCGGCGCGGGGCGCGTCCTGCCCGCCTCCCAGCGCGACATAAAGCGACGCACCGTTTTGCAGCGCCGCCGCGCGCAGCTGGATCAGTTGCTGTTGTGCCGCGAACAGGCTGCGCTTCGCATCGACCACTTCCAGGTAGATGGAAATGCCGTTCTCGTAGCGCAGTTCCGCCGCCTCGGCGAGGCGCGACTCGGACGCCACCGCGCGCTCCTGTGCCGAGATTTGCTCCTGCAGGCGCTGGCGCGCGATCAGCGCGTCGGAAACTTCGCGGAACGCCACCTGCACGGTTTTCTGGTAGTTCGCCACGAGTTCGGTTTGACGCGCTTCGGACAGGCGCACTTGCGCGCTGCGGCGCCCCGCATCGAAGATCGGCAGTGTGACGAAGCCGGATATGAGCCACGCCTGCTTGCCGGGCACGAACAGGTCGCTCAGCTCGGGAGACACGTAGCCGAAATTGCCCGTGAGCGAAATGCGCGGAAAATAATCGGCACGCGCAGCGCCGATATCGGCGTCGGCGGCCCGCAACGACTGCTCGGCTGCGCGAATGTCGGGGCGCAGCGCGAGCAGCGAGGAAGGCAGGCCCGCGTCGAGCGGGCCGAACTGGTCGGCGTCGGCCAGCACGTGGCGCTGGGTCATGTCCGCGGCGTCCGGCAACGGGCCGCCTATCAGGACAACCAACTGATCGCGCTGCTGGCCCGTCGTTCTTTGCAGATCGGCAAGCTGCGTCTGTGCCTGCGTGACGAGAATGCGCGCCTGCTCATAGTCCATGAGCGAGGTCGCACCCGCTTCGAGGCGCAGCCGCGCGACCTCCAGCGCATACTGGCGCGTTTGCAGCGTGTGCTGCGCGAGGGCGATGCCCTCGTTGCCCGAGAGGATGGCGTAATAAGTCGCCGCCACATTGCTGATGAGCGAGAGACGAAATGCTTCGTTGGCCTCCAGCGTCGCCAGATAGTTGCGCCGCGCCGACTCGCTCAGGTTGGCCACGCGCCCCCAGAAGTCGAGTTCGAACGACGTGACGGCCACCTGCACGCTGTACTGGTTGAAGTGAATCGACGTGTTGTTGTTGGGCAGCTCGGGCTCGATGGAGTTGAGCGGCGTTTTGGTGCGGGTTGCGTCCGCGCCCGCAGCCACTTGTGGAAACTGCGCAGTGCGCTGCACGCGATAGAGCGCCTGAGCCTGCTCGATGCGCGCAACCGATGCCGCCAGATCGCGGTTGCGCGCCAGCGCCATGGCGATCAACTGCTTGAGCGCCGGATCGCGAAAGAACGCCTCCCACGTCAGCTCCGAAGCGAGACGCTCGCCGCCCGGCACGGCAATATCCGCGCTCTCGTAGCTTTGCGCAATCGGCAACTCCGGCTGCTGGTAGCGCGGCGCAAAATTGCACGACGCGAGCGTCAGGCACGCGACGATCGCCCACCGCCTGGCAGGCTTAAGCATCGTGCGCTCCCGCGGGCCGCGCGTTTTCTTCGTCATCGTCGTGCGTGCGTTTGCGGCTCAGCCATCGGCGCGCCACCACGTAGAACACCGGCGTAAAGAAGACGCCGAACAGCGTGGCCGTGAGCATGCTGCCCATGATGCCCGTGCCCACCGCCTGCCTGCCCGCCGCGCCCGCACCCGTGGCGAGCACGAGCGGCAACATGCCGAGCACGAAGGTCACGCTCGTCATCAGAATCGGCCGCAAGCGCTGGCGCGCGCCGTTCACGGCCGCGCTCACCGTATCGCTGCCCGAGGCCTCCTCCTTGATCGCGAATTCCACGATCAGAATGGCGTTTTTCGCCGCGAGGCCGATGATGGTCACGAGGCCGATATTGAAGTAGATGTCGGCGGAAAAACGCCGTGCCATGGTAAAGAGCACCGCGCCCAGCACGCCCAGCGGAATGATGAGCAGCACGGCAATGGGAATCGCCCAGCTCTCGTAGAGCGCGGCAAGCAGCAGAAACACCACGACGAAGGAAAGCAGCAGCAGCGCACCGATCTGCCCGGCCGCCTGCTGTTCCTCGAACGCCGTGCCGGTCCACTCGTAGGTCAGGCTGCCGGAAAGAACGTGGTCCGCGATGCGCTCCATCTCGGCGAGCGCCGCGCCGCTCGAACGGCCCGGCGCCGCCTGCCCCGAGATCGTGGCCGAAGGAAAGCCGTTGTAGCGTTCGACCTGCTGCGGCCCCGCGCTCCAGTGCACGCTCGTGAACGCCGAGAACGGCACCATCTCGCCCACGTTGTTGCGCAGCCGCAGCGCGCCGATATCCTCGGGCCGCATGCGCTGGTCGGCGTCGGCTTGCATCAGCACGCGCAGCACATTCCCCTCGTAGACGAAATCGTTCACGTAGTTCGAGCCGAATGCGAGCGCGAGCGCGCTGTTCACCTGGCCGATCTGCAGCCCCAGCGCACGTGCCTTCACGCGGTCGATATCGACATAGAGCTGCGGCGCGGGCGGCAAACCGTCGGGACGCACGCCTACCAGCAAGGGGCTGCGCGCCGCCTCCGCCAGCATGCGCGCGCTCGCCTGCTGCAGCGCGGCGCCGCCCACGCCGCTGCGGTCGAGTATCTTCATCGTAAAGCCGCTCGCATTGCCGAGCGCGGGAATGGCCGGCGGATCGAGCGCGAAGACGAGCGCTTGAGGAATATTGCGGAACGCCGCGTTCGCGCGCCCAACCAGCGCCCCCGCCGAATTGGCCGCGCCCGGCCGCTCGGCCCACGGCTTCAGGTCGACGAACGACATCGCCGCCGACTGCCCCTGGCCGAAGAAGCTGAATCCCGTGACGGAGGCGATATTGCGCACCTGCGGCTGCTGCCTGAGAAACGCCTCGACCTGGTCGACGACCTGTTGCGTGCGCTGCGCCGTCGCGCCGGGCGCCGCCGTATACGCGACGAAAATATGCCCCTGGTCCTCGCCCGGAATAAAGCCGCGCGGCAACTGGGTGAAGAGAAACCCGGTCGCCGCGCACACCACGACGAATACGAGGAGCCAACGCACCGGCTTGCGCAGCATGGCCTGCACGGCCAGCACGTAGCGCTCGGTGGCGGTTTGCATGCCACGGTTGAACGCATCGAACACGCGCTGCTGCACGCGGGCCGGCCAGTGCGTGGCGGCGGCCTTGCCTGTGCCGTCACCGGACTTCGTCCTCCTGCCCAGCAGCGTTGCCGACATGGCCACGCCCAGCGTCAGCGCGAGCAAGGTCGAGAGAAAGATCGAGACGGTGAGCGTGACCGAGAACTGGCGATAGATCGCGCCCGTCGAGCCCGGAAAGAACGCCATGGGGACGAACACCGCAATGAGCACGAGCGTGCTCGCAATGGCGGCGCCCGCAATCTGCCCGACGGCCTTGACGGTCGCCCGCCGCGAACTCAAGCCCTCTTCCTGGATCACGCGCTCGACGCTTTCCACGACCACAATCGCGTCGTCGTTGAGAATACCGATCGCCACGACCATGGCGAACAACGAAAGCAGATTGATGGAGAGTCCGAACAAATAAATCCCCACGCACGTGCCGATCAGCGCGATCGGGACGACCAGAGTGGGAATGAGCGTCGCGCGCCATTGCTGCAGGAAGAGGAACACGATGACCGTGACGAGCAGCAACGCCTCGACCATCGTGCGCAGCACGCCGCTCAGCGAGGTCGTGATGAACGGCGTCGTATCGAACGGCACGACCCATGCCACGCCCTTCGGGAACGTCGGCTGCAATTGCGCGAGACGCTGCCGGACGGCGTTCGCCACGGCCAGCGCGTTCGCGCCGCTCGCAAGCTGGATGGCGATCCCGGCGGACTCCCTGCCGTTCACGCGAAAGCGAAAGCCATAGCTGTCGTTGCCCAGTTCCACGCGCGCGACATCGCCCACACGCACCGTAGAGCCATCCGGGTTCGAGCGCACGATCACCTCGCGGAACTGCTCGGGCGTCGAAAAACGGCCGCGCATGACGATCTGCGCATTGAGTTCGGCGCCCGGCGCAATGGGCTGGTCGCCGAGGCTGCCGCCCGCAGTCTGGCTGTTCTGCTCCTGGATGGCCGTCATCACTTCGTTAGCCGAAAGACCGAAGCTGCTGAGTTTTTCCGGGTCGATCCATATCCGCATGGCATACGACGAACCGAACAGCTGTGCGTCGCCGACGCCGGGAATGCGGCGCAATTCGTTGACGATGTTATTGGCGGCAAAGTTGCCCAGTTCGACGGCCGGGATCGAACCATCGGCGGATTGCAGCGCAACGAGCATCAGAAAGCCCGACGACGCTTTCGTGACGCTCACGCCAACCTGCCTCACCTCCAGCGGCAGGCGAGGCTCGACGCGGCTCAGGCGGTCCTGGACCTGCGAGAGCGCGACGTCGAGATTGGTGCCGGGCCTGAGCGTGAGCGTGATTTGCGCCGTGCCGTTCGAGCGGCTCTGCGACGACATGTAGAGGAAATTATCGACCCCGTTCATCTCGTCTTCGATGATCGACGTGACCGTGCGGTCCAGCGTGTTCGCATCGGCGCCGCTGTAGACCGCCGATATCGAGAGCGAGGGCGGCGCGACGTCGGGGTACTGCTCGACCGGCAGCAGCATGAGCGCGAGGGCGCCAAAGAGCGTGACGAAGAGCGCAACGACCCACGCGAAGACGGGGCGGTAGACGAAGAACCGGTTCATGAGGCGCACCGCTCAGGAGCGGCCCGGCGCGGCAAAGGGATGGGCGTCCACGCGCTGCCCCGGCTGCACCCTTTGCCAGCCGTCGACGATGACGCGCTCACCCGGCTCCAGCCCATCCTTCACGACCCATTGCCCCGCTTCCTGCGGGCCGAGCACGACATTGCGCCGCACGACGGTGCCGTCATCGGCAACGAGCGAGAGGCTCGCGCCGTTGCTGTCGAACTGCACCGCGCGCGCGGGGACGACGAGGCCGTTCGGTATCGTGCCGATCACGATGCGCCCGCGCACGAACTGCCCCGGCAACAGGATGCGCGACGCATTGTTGAAGCGCGCGCGCAGCACCTGCGTCCCGGTGGAAGGATCGACGACGAGATCGGTGAAGTCGAGCACGCCCGGCTCGCTATAGTCGTCGCCGTTCGCGAGTGTGAGCCACACTTGCGCGCGGTCCGCGGCCGGCGCCGCGAGCGCGCCGGACGCGATCTGTTTGCGTACTTCCAGCAATGAAATATTCGACTGCGTAAAAACGGCGTTCACAGGCGTTAGCTGGTTGACCTGCGTGAGCAAGGTCGCGCCGGCCGCACTGACCAGCGCACCTTCGGTGACGAGCGCGCGCCCCACACGGCCCGCTATCGGCGCGCGAACCGTGCATCGATCGAGGCGAAGCTGCGCCAGCGTCACCGCGGCGCGCGCGTCCGCAACGTTCGCGTCGGCCTGCTGCAGTGCGGCCGTGGCGGCCTCGAATTCCTGGGCGCTCACGACCTGGCGCGCCACCAGGGGCTTGAAGCGCGTAACCTCGGAGGCCGCATTGCCCTGCACGGCCCGGGCCCGGTTGAGCGCCGCCTGGGCCTGCTGCAGCGCTGCCTCGTAGTCGCGCGAATCGATGAGAAAGAGCGGCGCGCCGGCGCGCACGTCGGTGCCCTCCTCGAAGAGCCGCCGCTCGACGATCCCGTCCACGCGGGCGCGCACCTCGGCCGAGCGGATCGCTTCGATACGCCCCGGCAGTTCGATCACGCGGGGAATGGATTGCGCCGCAACCGTTTCGACGAGCACGCTCGGCGGCGGTGGCGCTGCGCCGCTCCGGGCTTGCCGGTCGCGGCATCCGAAGGCCGCCAGCAGCAGCATTGCCGCAATGCCGATCAGCCACGGTCTGCAGCGTCTGGGTTCGCAGTTTGGCACGCGAGGCTCCACCGGGAAATAGAGGCGGTACAGGCGCGCCCCGAACGGCTCATTGCGCAGTACGCGACCGGATCATTGCAATGTTCACTCAAACTGCGAATTACGGCCCCCGATGTGCGCAGTCCGCCAGTGCAGAAGCGCGCAAAATGCACGAAATGCGCATAACGCCTCGATCGTTATCTAACAAACAGCGCTTTCACGCATTCACGGGAATTACGAAAAAACGCCACAAAATCAACCACTCGTAAATTTCTTGAAGTCGGAATTCCGTTTACTACTATGGATAGACGCTTCCACCCTTATTCACACCGCCCGATTCGTTCGTTTTCCTGCCTTTTCCCATACGCTTTTAAGGGCACGTTCGCACAGTTGGATATCACGGCTTTCGGGATGTCCTATAACCGAAGAAGCCATAGGTCATGGCGACGTCAATCATCTTCTTGCCACCGGAGATCGAATCATGAAAAGCCAACTCGTCCTCTCAGTCATCGCTGCGCTCCTCGTCGGTGTCTCCTCGGCCGCCATGGCGCAAGACACATCCGGTGGAGATCAAAGCCAGGGGACAGGTCGCCAGCAGGTCATGCCGACCATGCCACATCGCGACTGGCACGAGGGCCAACAGGTTCCCTCGAAGTACCGGCACTACAACTTTGTGATGAACGACTGGAAATCGCATAACCTGGACGCACCGAAGCGCGGCCAGCAATGGCTTGGCGTGAATGGCGACTACGTGCTGGTGACGAGAAGCAACTGGAGGATCTCGAAGATCGTTTCGGGTACTGAATGACCGGAATGACGCGGCGGGCTGCGCTGCCGTAGCCCGCGCGGTTGCAGCATGGCTCAGGCATGGACGGTTGCCATGCCTGCCGCCCCTCTCATTCGACGAGCCGCGCGCGCAGACGCTTGTACTCGTCGTCGGTAATCGAGCCTGTCGTTTTCAGCTTGTCGAGCTTCTCGATTTCGTCCGCGACACTGTAGCCCACGATGTGGCGCAGTTCTTCGCGCGCCTTCTGCGCCCGTTCCTGGTTGCGATGCGCCATGTCTCTGCCCTGCGTGAGGACATAGGCAAATATGCCGATATAGGGCAAAACAATCAGAAAGATCACCCAGACGATCTTCAGGAAGCCCGATATGTCGGTTCGACGGAACAAGTCGCTCGTGATCGTGATGAACAGCCAGAACCACAGAATGAACATGAATATCGAAAACGCATCGATAATAAAGTTCGAAAACGTAAAGCCATTTGCGAAGATCATGAATCGCCTCCGTCGGTTTTGCGTGTGTAAAACGGCTACCGCACACTGATACGGGCATCGATGGCGACACCGTATGCGCGCGAAACGTCATGCACGGCCGCGACGCGGCCGCCGACCGCGCTTTCGTCAGGTCAGATCGCGCCTGCGCTCCCGGCCGCCAAACGGCACTACGGCCATGGAAATGAGATCCAGCCCGAGGAACAATCCGAGCAAGGGCAACGGCACGCTCGGGAAATTGGCGGCCAGAAAAATGGCGAGCAGGAAAGACAGCGCTGCGCTGACAATGCCGATATTGTTGATCTTCACGTCCTGCCCGACCGACGCAATGATCTTGAAGAAGCCGTCGAGTACGAAGAAGATCATCAGCATCACGGTCAGCCCGCGCGCCCGGGCGCTGTCATTGACCAGAATGAGAATGCCGATGAGTATGGGCACGATGACTGGCGGAATGCGCCTGATTGCGAGTTTCCAGTCTTTCGTCGTGAAGAGATTCAAGGCATGCACGAAGCCGCAGAACAGCAGCATCCTTGCGATGAAAAGCGTTCCAATCAGGGACCTTGTCGAGAGCGACAGGACGATGCAGAAAATTCCCGCCGCGACGAGAAGCGTTGAACTGGCAATCGGAAAAATAGCACGCTTTTTCATATTCGAATGTAACTGCGTCAATACGGTTACATAGCTCGGCATATCTGACTTGCGCGTATTCTTGCCGAATTACAGGCTTGAGCGAAATTAAGCGTTCTACTATCAGCCGTGGAAGTATAGTGCGTGAGTGTGCAAATACAAGGGCGCGATTGCACCATGAATCTCGAACGCAGCCATACCTTCTCGTTCAGCCCGAACGGCGAGCACTTCCTGCTCGACGGCGAGCCCTTGCAGATTCGCAGCGGCGAAATGCATCCCGCGCGCATTCCGCGCGAGTACTGGCTGCATCGCATTCGCATGGCCAAAGCGATGGGCATGAACTGCATCGCGTTGTACATCATGTGGAACTACCACGAGACACGCAAAGGCGTGTTCGACTTCGAAAGCGGCAACCGCAATATCGCAGCCTTCATCCGCCTGTGTCAGCAAGAAGCGCTTTGGGTGCTGCTGCGTCCTGGCCCCTACGTTTGCGCCGAGTGGGACCTGGGGGGCCTCCCCGCTTACCTGCTGGGCGAACCGGACATTCAGCTGCGCACCGACTCCGCCACCGATGCCCGTTACATGGCCGCGGTTGCCCGCTATATCGGCGAACTCGCTGCGCGCGTCAAGCCGTTGATGATCGATGCAGGCGGCCCGATCCTGATGATCCAGATAGAAAATGAATTCGGTTCGTACGCAAGCAATCCCGCTTACCTCGAAGAACTCAGGCAGCTTTGGCTACGGGGCGGCATAGCCGGGCCTTTCTACACCGAGGATGGTCTCGCGCAACTCGAACGCAATCGCACTACGGTGACGGGTGGCGCCGTCGCGCTGAGCAACGGCAACGCGGCGCAAATCGCAGCGGTGCGGCGCGCGTTTCCTGCCGTGCCTGCGATGGCGGGCGAGGTCTATCCGGGCTGGCTGACGCATTGGGGCGAGCCGGAATTCGCCGGACTCAATTGCGATCTTTCCGCCATCTTGACGGCATTCATGCGGTCGCAATTGTCGTTCAACCTCTATGTCATTCACGGCGGCACGAGCTTTGGTTTTTATGCCGGCGCAAATGTGGACGAGTCGGGCAACTATCAACCCGATATCACGAGTTACGACTATGGTGCGCCGATTAACGAGCACGGGGCGGCCACGGCGAAATACATGAGGTATCGCGACATCATCGCCCGCTATCTGGCCGAGCCATTGCCGGATATTCCCGACGCCATCCCCACAGTCGCGGGGCGCACCCTGGCGCCGGCCCGCTTCGCCTCGATCTGGGACAACCTCCCCGCGCCCCTGCCGCGCGAGTCGAGCGTCGATCCGCTGCCGTTCGAGCACTACGGCCAGAGTTTCGGCTTCATGCTGTATCGGAAAACGTTGCTTGCGCAACCGGTTGGTGCGCTCGATATCGGCGGCGTTCACGACTATGCGGCGGTTTTTGTCGGCGAGCGCTACGCGGGCGGCGTCTCCCGCGCGCGCATTCCGCACGACTATGCACAGCGGTTACGCGTGACACATCGCGCGCCGCTCGCCTTGCCCGCCACCATGGCCGGTGCGCCGGGTACGCTGGAAATCCTGGTAGAGGCCATGGGGCGCGTCAACTTCGGACCGGCGATCGTCGACCGCAAAGGATTGCTGGATCCCGTGAACGTGCAATACCGCGATGGGTCCGTTTCATTGCTCGAGGAATGGGAAGTTTTTTCGCTGCCGATGGATGAGGCGTACGTCGCCGGGTTGCAGGAACGCTGCACGAATCCGCTGAAACCCGGGCTCTTTTTCAGGGCGCGCCTGGTTCTGGATGAAATCGGCGATACGTGGCTCGATATGGGCAGCTGGACGAAGGGCGTGGTCTGGGTCAATGGGCACAATCTGGGGCGCTACTGGAGTATCGGCCCGCAAACGCGCTTGTACTGCCCCGCGCCGTGGCTCACGCCGGGAGAGAACGAGGTGCTGATCTTCGACCTGCACCAGACCGAAACGAAGCCGGTGCCACTGGCGAATTCGTTGTATTAGGGCCTGTTGACATCGGTCGGCAGCAGTTCCAGCGTGAGCACTTCGAATGGCGCGAGCTCGATTTCACACGGTACGTCCGCGTTCAGTATGGCGGGAATGCCGGGGGTGCCTGCATGCCAGAGACTCAGCGCACGGAATCGTCCCGCGGCCCCATCCGGCAGTTCCAGTTGATATCGCAACGCCAGTGCAAAGCGCTGGGCCCGATCGTGCGGATTGCGCAGCGTCACGATCGCCTTGTGCGGCGCCCACGCGGCCCAGCCGTAGATGGCTGCTTCGTCGGGCGCGCCGCCGATCCAGTGGCTGTCGCGCAATACGTCACCGTTCGCGCGCGCCCATCGGGCCGCTTGCGCGAGCACGTTCCAGTGCTCCTCGCCCAGCAGCGAAGGCGTGATGTACAACTCCTGCAACTGCGTACCGCTCGCGAAGAAGGACCGCACTTCGTGCGCGAACGCATCGCCTGCCGGCGCATTGAGCCGTGGATTGCACTGCGCCAGCACGATGCCGTGCAGCATCAGCGAATTGAGCGGAAAGAGCGGGCTGCGCAGCACGACGTTGCGGTACGTCTGCGCGTCGCGATAGGTGATCCAGCGCTCGCGGCTCGTGCCGCTGCCCGCCTGACCGTCGTCGCTGCCGCCGCGCCAGATCGCGTCGACGTAGCGCAGCCAGAACGGCGAGGGATGCGTGCCGGTCGAGAGATTGATGAAGGTTTCCGGCTTCGCCGCGCGAATGTCGCCGATCAGCTGGATCGCCGCGTCCCAATCGCTATCGAAAAGGCTGCCTGGAAATACACGGTCCGCGTTGCCTGTCCCGTCGAATTTGAACTGATTCACGCCGTCGCTCGCGAGCAGGCTCATCACGACTTCGCGAAAGCGCTCGTAATAGCGCGGCCCCGATAACGCGAAGCCATCGTCGATGACTTCATAGCCCGCGGCGCGGCCGCGCATTACGCGCTCATGCTTCGGCGCGCAATAGCCGCCCCAGGGAGACAGCCAGACACCGGGCGCGCCGCCATAGCGTGCCGCCGCGTCGCGCAGCGGTACGAAGCCATGAGGAAACGCCTGGCTGAAATGCCAGCCGCCGCCAAGGTCGTCCCAGCCATCGTCGAAAAGAAACGAATCGATCTGCACGCCGCGCGCGGTATGCAATTCGCGGCCGATCGTTTCGATGCGCTCCAGCGCCTGGTCCTGCGCATAAGGCGTGAGGTACCCGATATCCCACCAGCTGTTGTAGTGCAGAAACGGACGATATGGGCGGGCGCGCTCCTGCTCGAGACAGGTGGCGAAATCGCGCCGCAACTGACCGTCGCGAGCCACGCCCGCCACGGCGGAGTACGTCAGCGTCCGATTCTTTTCCAGCGGCAGCGCGCGTTGCAGCGTAAAACCGACGCTATCCGTTTCCACGTGGCGGGTTGCAAGCGGCAACTCGAAGCCCAGATAGAAGGTGCCCGCAACGACCGGCGTGCCCTTGCGTTCGCTGCAGGTCTGCGCGCCGACCGCGCGCGCCTGCAGCAATGAAACGACGGTAATCGCTTCGGCCTGGCGCAGGGCCGTCACGTTCAGCGTCATGCGCAGATATCTTGCGCCGTCGCGCTGCTCCACGCTCCATTGAATCGCCAGGCGTCCCTGGGCGTCGCCCAGCATGACGCTCGCGCGCCGGCCCGCGACGCGCTCGGCCAATCGCCATGCGTAGGGGTCGGCGGCGAGCGCGTCTTCCCGTGCCGGTGCGAGCACGCGCATGCCGGCCGCGCCGAGTGTGGTGCCGTCCGCGAACGTGAGCGCGAACGGCGCGACGAGGGGCAGCTCGCATGCCCCGGTGCAATCGACCAGCGCGAAGTGCATGAGGTGGTCGCCCTCGAGTGTCCAGCGCAATGCGACGGCATCGTTCCCGAACGAGCAGACATCGCCCCTTGTCCGGAATTCGGGCATGCAGGCTTGCATGGAAGTTCGATCGTCGGCATGCATGGGCAACCTGTCTCGGGCGCGAGCGGCCTCTATAGGGTAACGGCAACGGCTCAAACGCGTAATGGCCCCAAAACGGCCGGACGAACGGCAATTCCGGGGCGCGCCCTTTCCTTATGGGAACCTTAAGGCCACCAATTTTCGCGCGGCTTTACCAGCGGTTACACGATTGACAAATCTGCGCATCCCGTTCGTAAGCCCAGCGTCTAGAATCCGCTTCCATTGCAACCGCGTCCGTTGACTGGAATAGGGATCACCATGAATCGCCTGACGTTTTATCTCCTCGCAGGACTCGCAGGGACGTGTGTCAGCACAGCGGCATCCGCCCATGCCGATATCGGTGTCTATCTCGGCGTTCCCGGTCCGGTCTATGCCGCGCCCGAACCGGTGTACGAGGCGCCGCCGCCCGTCGTTTATGCAGCGCCGCCCGCTGCGGTCTACGAAGCGGCCCCCGCTTACGGCTACTACCGCTACGATCGCGACGAAGACGAACACCACTGGCACGACCACGGCCGTCATCGCGGCTGGGAACATCACCATCGCGACGACGATTGACCGGTGCGCCCGCCACCCATATCGTTGCGCACGCAACATCGTGTGCGGGCCTGCCGTCTCCCCGCATGCGCCAGTCCCACGCCCCCTTGACCGCGACAGTAGTCCTGCTCGGCCAGCCTCCAAAGTTATCGACGCCTGCCCGGCCGTTTTGAAAGCGGCACCGCGGCGAACTTCAGCGGCCAACTTCAGCGGCCAACTTCAACCGCCACTTCCACGATCTCGCCGAACTCGTTCCCCCGCGTGTCGACGCCCGGCTGTGCGGCGACGCACAGCAGGCCGTGGCCGTCGTGCGCGCTGCGATGCGAGAGGCCGCTCCCTGCTGCCCGCCCAGGCGACGCAACGGCCAAATCGCCCGAAATGATATGGGGTCGTGCCCGATAACGGACACGTTATACGGCACAGTTCGTCTGGAAACGAAACGATGTGTGACGGGGCGTAACAGCAAGCCGGCAGGCGCACCGCGATGGCCGACGTCTGCTGTTGCGGCGCATCGAGGGCAGGAGCAAGCGCTATTTACACTTGCTTTCGATTCCTTACCTATGCGCGCTGATTTGAACCCTACGATGGCTGGCGCCCGGAACATCGGGGCCCAAGGCGGCTGGAGACCTCCGTTTCCGGCCGCCTTTCTCATTCATAAGTCAAGTCAGCGGCATGGCCCACAATAAATGAACAGCTTCGACACCGTCATTCTGGGAGCCCTCACCCAAATCGATCTGCCGCCACTGCTCAATCACGCGATCCGGGTGATGGTCGGACTCTATACGTTCAAGGGTTATTTCCTCATCCCGCTCATCTGGTGGATCTGGTTCCAGCCGAACGCGCGGCGCGAATGGCGGCGCGAGATGATGATCGCCACGGTGGCCAGCGGCCTTGTCGCGCTCGCAGTGGGACGCCTCCTCGCGCGCTGCCTGCCGTTCCGGCAACGGCCGCTCTTCAATCCCGACCTGCATCTGCATTTCGCCTCGTCGTCGCTGCGGGCGGCCGGGCTAACGGACTTCAGCTCGTTTCCGAGCGATCACGCCATGTTGTGGGTGGCGATCGCAATGGGGATCTTGCTGGTTTGGCGTGTGGTCGGCACGCTGGTGATGTTATATGTGGTACTGGTCATCTGCTTGCCGCGTGCCTATCTGGGCTATCACTACCCCACGGATTTGATCGCAGGCGGCGCAATCGGCGTGGTGATTACCTGGTTGATGACGCGCGATACAGTCAGGAAACGGACCGCCGAGCCCGCTCTGCGCCTGATGGTGCGCTTTCCCGGGGCGGCTGCCGCATTGACATTTCTCGTGTGTTTCGAACTGGTCACGCAATTCGACGATCTGCTGAGGCTCGCTCACTCCGTGGTGCACGGGATGGCCTGAAAACCGGTGCGGGCGGCGTATTCCGTACACCGCCCGCGCGGCTTCACACTGCGCCCGGATTGACGTACGCCGTCTTGACCGTGGTGTAGAACTCGCGGGCATAGCTGCCTTGCTCGCGCGGGCCGTAGCTCGAACCCTTGCGGCCGCCGAACGGAACGTGATAGTCCACGCCCGCCGTTGCGGTGTTCACCATGACCATGCCGGCCTGCACGTGGCGGCGGAAATGGTTGGCATGACTGAGCGACGTCGTGCAGATGCCGGCCGACAAGCCGAACTCCGTGTCGTTCGCCACGGCGAGCGCCTCGTGGTAGTCCTTCACCTTGATGACCGAGGCGACCGGACCGAACACTTCTTCCCGGTTGATGCGCATTTGCGCAGTCGTACCGGTGATCAGCGCCGGGGCGAGGAAGTAGCCGCGCGTGGCGCCTTCCACGCGCTCGCCGCCGTACACCTCGCCGCCCTCTTCACGCGCAATCGCAATGTAACGTTCGTCCTGCTGAAGCTGCTTGTCGTCCACCACCGGCCCGATATGCGTGCCGTCCGCCAGCGCGTCGCCCGTCTTCAGCGCTTTCATGCGGGCCTTCATCGCTTCGATGAAACGGTCGTAAATGCCTTCGGTCACGATGAGGCGGCTCGACGCCGTGCAGCGCTGCCCCGTCGAGAAGAATGCGCCGTTGATGCAGGCTTCCACGGCGACGTCGAGATTGGCGTCGTCGAGCACGACCATGGGGTTCTTGCCGCCCATTTCCAGCTGGAATTTCTTGCCCGTTGCAAAGCACTTCGCGCCGATCGCTCGACCGGTCGCGACCGAGCCCGTGAAACTGACAGCATCGACATCGGCAGAGCTGACGATCGCCTCGCCCACCACCGAGCCGCGCCCCATCACGAGGTTGATGACGCCGGCCGGCGCGCCCGCTTCCGCGATGATCTTCACGAGTTCCCACGTGCTGGCCGGCACGAGGTCGGCGGGCTTGATGACGACCGTGTTGCCATAGGCCAGCGCGGGCGCGATCTTCCAGGCGGGAATGGCGATCGGAAAGTTCCAGGGCGTAATGAGCCCGATCACGCCGATCGGCTCGCGCGTCACCTCGACGGTCATGCCGGGCCGCACCGAAGGCACGATCTCGCCGCCCAGGCGCAGCGCCTCGCCGGCAAAGAACTTGAAGATCTGCGCGGCGCGGCCTACTTCGCCGATGGCCTCGGGCAGCGTCTTGCCCTCCTCGCGTGCGAGCAGGCGGCCCAATTCGGCCTTGCGCGCGAGAATGACGCTGCCCGCCTGGTCGAGCAAATCGAAGCGTTGCTGCGGCGTGGAGAGCGACCACTGCGCAAACGCCTTGCGCGCGGCGGCGATGGCGTCGCGCGTCTGCGCTTCGTCCGCCTGCGCGAATTCGCCGATCACATCGTCGAGATTGGAGGGATTGATGTTGGCTGATGCCGTGGCGCCGCGCACCCACTGGCCGCCGATGTAGTTGTCGAACTGGTTCATGTCGCGTTTCCCGATTCAGTGGCTCACAGCAATCCGCGCTCAGCCAGATTGCGATAGAGCGCGCGCACGCCGAAGGTCCACGGCGCGAGTGCCGTGCTCAATTGCACGGTGTTGATCAGTGCGCCGAGCTCCGGCGCGGAAATGGTGACCTTGTCGCCCAGGTGATGCGTAAAGCCTCCGCCTTGCGTGTCGCGGTCCTTGATCGGCGAGAACATGGTGCCGAGAAAGAGCATGAAGCCGTCGGGATACTGGTGATGCGGGCCCCACGTCTGCGCCACGAGGTCGGCCGGATCGCGGCTGATTTCGCTCATGTGGCTGATGCCTTCCAAAACGAAGTCGTCGTCCGTGCCCTCCACGCGCAGCGCGACGCTCGTCTTGCGCACCGTGTCGAGGCTGAACGACTCGTCGAACAGGCGCACGAACGGGCCGATTGCGCACGAGGCGTTATTGTCCTTGCACTTGCCGAGCAGCAGCGCCGAGCGGCCTTCGATGTCGCGCAGATTGACGTCGTTGCCGAGCGCCGCGCCGACGATCTCGCCGCGGCTGTTCACGGCCAGCACGATTTCCGGCTCCGGGTTGTTCCAGACCGAAGCGGCCAGCAGGCCCACCGCCGCGCCGAAGCCCACCGCCGACATGGGCTGCGACTTCGAAAAGACTTCGGCGTCGGGCCCGATACCCACTTCCATGTACTGGGACCATGCACCGCGCCGCTCGAGTTCCGCCTTGAGCTTCATCGCGTCTTCCGAGCCCGGCTTGATCTTCGAAAGATCGGTGCCGATCGTTGCCGCGATGGTTTCGCGCACTTCCTGCGCTCTCGCAGGATCGCCGCCCGCCTGCTCCTCGATCACGCGCTCGATCAAGCTCACTGCGAACGTCACGCCGCAGGCCTTGATAGCCTGGACGTCATTGGGCGCGAGCAGACGCAGCGCCGGCTCGCCGCCGCCGGGCAGATTCGCTTCGATCAGCTTCTCCACCGGGCCGAGCGATTCGCCGCTCACCGTGCGCGCAAATTGCGCGATGTCCTCGCGGTCGAACAGATCCGCGGTGGTCGGCGCGCTCGCCGTGATATCGATGACTTCGCCGTTGCGCACGAGCACGACGCAGGGGCCTTCATGCTCGCCTGCCTTGCGCCACACGCGGCCAACGAGCAGCGCCTGCCCGACATCGCGGGGAAGCCAGTTTGAGGGGGTGTTCGAGGTCATGGTGCGTCCAGTTTGGTGTCCGAAGGTTAATGCGAATGGCGCGGGTTGCCGCGCTCGGCGATGACTTTCAGATAGAGCGTGGCCGGCTCCAGGCATCCGCCCGTGGACAGCTGCCCCACCGTCTTGCGGTAAAGCTCTTGCCAGGGCGTCTGTGCAGGCGGAACCTCGAAGTGCGCAGTTTCGCGGCGCCGCGCAAGCTCGGCTTCGTCGACCAGCACGTTCACGCTGCGCGCATTCAGATCCACGCGAATGCGGTCGCCCGTTTGCAGCAGCGCGAGGCCGCCGCCCACCGCCGCCTCGGGCGACATGTTCAGGATCGACGGGCTCGCCGACGTGCCGCTTTGGCGGCCATCGCCGAGCGTGGGCAGCGACGTGATGCCCTGGCGCACCAGTTCCGCCGGCGGCGCCATGTTCACCACTTCGGCGCTGCCCGGATAACCCACCGTGCCCGTACCGCGAATCACGAGAATGCAGTGCTGGTCGATTTCGAGCGACGGATCGTTGATGCGCGCGTGGTAATCCTCGGGACCGTCGAACACGATTGCGCGCGCTTCGAAGGTATTTTCCGCGCCCGGCTCGCTCAAATAAGTTTGCCGGAAGGCGTCGCCGACCACCGACATCTTCATGATCGCGCTGTCGAAGAAGTTGCCCGACAACACCATGAATCCTGCACCGTGCTTGAGCGGATCGTCGGTGGTCCTGATGACTTCGCGATCGGGCTCGGGCGTGCTGTCGGCGATGGCGCCGATGGTACGGCCCGATACCGTGAGGCATTCGCGGTGCACGAGGCCCGCGCGATCGAGTTCGCGCAGCACGCCGGGCACGCCGCCCGCGCGGTGGAAGCTCTCGCCCAGATACTCGCCTGCCGGCATGCAGTTCACGATGAGCGGCACCTGTTCGCCGACGCGCTGCCAGTCTTCGAGGCTCAGCTCGATGCCCATGTGCCGCGCGATGGCAATGAGGTGCGGCGGGCAGTTGGTGGACGCACCCAGCGCGGAGGCCACGACGATGGCATTCTCGAACGCCTCTTTCGTCATGATGCGCGAAGGCCGCATGTCGTAGCGCACGAGGTCGACAACGCGCTTGCCCGTTGCGTACGCCATCTGCCCGCGCTCGCGGTAGGCAGCCGGAATGCTGGCGCAGCCGGGCAGCGACATGCCCAGCGCTTCGGCGAGGCTGTTCATCGACAATGCCGTACCCATCGTGTTGCAGTGGCCGATGGAGGGCGACGAAGCCGTCGTCAGTTCCATGAAGCCCTCGTAGTCGATCTCGCCGGCCGCCAGCAGATTGCGCGCATGCCAGATGACCGTGCCCGAACCGACGCGCTGGCCGTTATGCCAGCCGTCGAGCATCGGCCCGCCCGAAAGCACGATGGCGGGCATATCGACCGTTGCCGCGGCCATCAGGCAAGCGGGCGTAGTCTTGTCGCAGCCCGTGGTCAGCACGACGCCATCGAGCGGGAAACCGTGAAGAATCTCGACGAGACCCAGATAGGCCAGATTGCGGTCGAGCGCCGCCGTGGGCCGGCGGCTCTGCTCGGCCAGCGGATGCACCGGGAATTCCATCGGGATGCCGCCCGCGTCGCGAATGCCCGCCTTGGTGCGGGCGGCAAGCTCGATATGGTGACGGTTGCAGGGGGCGAGATCGCTCCCCGTTTGCGCAATGCCGATGATGGGGCGGCCCGACTGCAGTTCTTCCCGGGTCAGACCGTAGTTCATGAAGCGCTCGACATAGAGCGCGGTCATGTCCGCGTGGGCAGGATCGTCGAACCATTCCTGGCTGCGCAGCCGCCGTGCGTTGGGCTGGGTCATATCACTCACTTCCTTGTTCCTTGTCTCGACGATGTGGCAGGCGCACATTGGGGTCCGCGCCGGTTTGTTATCGGTAACATCGCTGGATATTAGCACTTTGCGCTCGCCCTGTGCACCAGGTGACACCACACGTTTTCCCGACCTCGGTGCCGGCTTTCGACTTGCTGTGACGCCTCGTCTCATGCTAATTTAGCGACCGCTGTGTTACCGATAACAGAAAAAGCGCTGTTCACAGCGGGCGCAGAGATCCAGCAAATACACCACGAAGCTCGTGGAATCGCCTCCCCAGCAGCGGGACCATTCCAGGGCACATATGAAAGGAGACACATCCCATGCCAACCCTGACCCAGATTGCGGACTCGCCGGCCGCCGTCAACGAAGCCGAAGAAGTGCTGTACCGCAAGGTACTGAAGCGCATCTTGCCGCTTCTGCTTCTGTGCTACGTCGTCGCCTACCTCGACCGCGTCAACGTCGGCTTTGCCAAACTGCAGATGCTCGATTCGCTGGACTTGAGCGACAGCGTCTACGCCGTGGGCGCAAGCATCTTTTTCTGGGGCTACTTTCTCTTCGAGATGCCGAGCAACCTGCTGCTGCATCGCTATGGCGCGCGTTTCTGGATTGCGCGCATCATGGTGACGTGGGGCATCGTCTCTTCGTCCCTCGCCTTTATCGCACCGCTCGCGAGCTTCTTCCACGTGCAAACCTCGACGATGTTCTACATCCTGCGGTTTCTGCTCGGCGTATGCGAAGCGGGCTTTTTCCCCGGCATCATTCTTTACCTGAACTACTGGTTTCCCGCGCGTCGCCAGAGCGTTGCGATGTCGGGCTTCCTGATCGCCATTCCGGTGAGTCTCACGCTTGGCGGGATTATTTCGGGCTGGCTCATGGAAAACACGCACGGCCTGTTCGGTCTGGGCGGCTGGCAGTGGATGCTGTTGCTCGAAGGCATCCCTTCGATTCTCGTCGCTTTCGTGGTGCTGTTGTGCATGGGCGACGGCATTCAGTCGGCGAAGTGGCTGAGCGCCGCCGAGAAAGCCGTGCTTCAAAAGAATCTCGAACAGGAAAGCGCGAAGAAAACGCATAGCGCCGTGGCGGCGCTGAAAAGCCCGCGTGTCTGGCTGCTGACGTTCATTCTGCTGACCTTCAATACCGGCTTCTATGGTTTGGCGTTCTGGCTGCCTTCCATCATCAAGGCCTCCGGCGTGAAGAGCACGTTCAATATCGGCTTGCTGACCGCCATTCCCTATCTCAGCGCCGTGGCCGCCATGCTCTGGAATGGGTCGCACTCGCGCAAGACGGGCGAGCGCCGGTTGCATGCGGCCATTCCAGCCTGTATTGGCGGCGTCGGCCTGATTCTGAGCGCGCTCTTCGCGCACAACGTGCCGCTTTCGATCGTATTTCTGACTATCGCCACCTGCGCGATCCTCGGGCTCATGCCGATTTACTGGACGTTCCCGGGGCAGATTCTCTCCGGCACGGCCGCGGCGGCGGGTATTGCGCTCATCAACTCGGTCGGCAATCTGTCCGGCTTCACGGGCTCCATGATCACCAGCGTGGCGAAGGACCTGACCGGCGACATCAACAACGGCACCTATGCGCTGGGCGCGTGCCTGCTCGTGAGCTGCGTTCTGATTCTGTCGATTCCGAAAAGCATGCTGAACCGCGACCCGGTGGAAGAGAACTGAGCGTTATGCGGATCGGTTAAATCGACCATTGCGAGGGCCGCCCTCTGGGCACGCCTTCCTTGCACGATTCCTTTTAGACAATTGCGTCGGCCTTGCGCCGGCGCTTTTTCTTTTGGTTCTTCACGGATTCGCGGTCCGGCGAGCAAGGGCAATCGTCCTGCCTGAACACCCCGGTGGCCACACGAAAAGCGCGCAAAAAAATACAATTGGAATTGTCTCAAGAATTACAGCACGCTGCCGATAAGACGTGACGACTGTTTTTCGCCCGACGCACCGCCATCGGGCCATTGACAAGCAACGGAGATGCCGTGATTCGAAACTGCCTTGGAGGCCTCGCGCTCGCGCTCGGTTGCATTGGCACCGCGGTTGCCGCGGGCCCCGACTGCTCGCGCTCATTTACGCTCGCCTTACACGATCATGGACTGCTCTACTCCGTCGACACGGACACAGGCATCGACAAGGACTTCGCCGACGCCCTGGCGCGGCGCAGCGGCTGCCAGATCCGCGTGAGCCTGATGTCGCGCGCGCGCATCTGGAAACTGATCGAATCGGGCGCGCTCGATTTTAGTCTTTCGGGCATTGCCAACGAAGAGCGCAATCAATACGCGGATTTTGCCTGGTACTTCAGCAACAAGTACTATCTGCTGGTTCGCAAGGATTCGGGCATCCATCAACTGGCCGATTTCGAGCACAACGACAAGTTTCAGCTCGGCGTGATTCGCAGCTTCCGCTACAGCGAGTCGGCCAACCGTCTGGTCGATTCGCTCTCCGCCGATAACCGCGTGAGTCAGGCCGGGGGCCTCGAGCCGCTTTACCAGGCGCTGATTCTTGGCCGCATTCAGGGAATGATCATCGAGCCGTTCGATTATCCCGCCATCGATGAAGCGAAGATTCGGAGCGTGACCAATATCGTGGAGTTCGACGATCCACCCATTCCGCATGGACTCATCATGTCGAAGAAGGCGCTCTCGCCCGAAGAGCGGGAAAAGTGGCGCGCCCTCGTCAACGAAATGATCGCCGACGGCACGGTGCGGCGCATCTTCACGAAGTATTTCAAGCCTGACCTCGCCGACTCGATGGTCCCCTTCTAGACACCGCCATGACCCGGACGCGCCTCGTTCTGCTCCCGCTACTGGTTCTCGCCGCCGCGCTCGGCGTGACCTGGACGCTCTGGAACCACGAGCGGGAAGCGGCTCGCCACGAACTGCTCACGCAGTTCGACTTTTCGCTCGGCGACGTCGTGAGCCGCATCGAACAGCGCATGGGCACGTACGAGCTGCTGCTGCGCGGCGTGCAGAGCCTCTTTGCCGCCAGCGGGGAGGTCGATCGCGACGCATTCCGGGCTTACGTCAACACGCTCAATCTCGACGCCAACTTTTCCGGCATCCAGGCCATCGGCATCGTCGCGTGGGTGCCGCAAACGCAAAAGGCCGCGCATATCGCGGCCATGCAGCAGCGCGGCTTGCCGGGCTACTCGATCGAGCCCGACGGTGCGCGTGCGAACTACGCCCCCATCATCCAGCGCGAGCCGTATATCGGCGCCAATCGCGCGGCGCCCGGTTTCGACGCCTGGGCCGACCCGGTGCGCCGGCGCGCCATGGAGCAGGCGCGCGACACCGGCATGGCGACCATCTCCGGCAAGGTGCGCCTCTCGGTCGACACCGATCCCGCCGCCGACCCCGGCTTCGTGATGTACATGCCGGTCTACGCACGCGGCCAGGCGCCGGAAAACGCCACGGAACGCCAGGCGCAGCTGGTCGGCTGGGTCTATGCGTCCTTTCGCATGCACGACGTCATCGCCAGCCTTTACGGCGACGAACCGCCCGGCCTTTCGGTCTCCATCTACGACGGTGTGGAATCGTCGCCGGACGCGTTGCTCTACAGAACGTCGGGCGCCGCCGCCCATCATCTGCCCAGCGATCTTTCGGCGACCGAATATCTCGTGGTCTGCGGACACGACTGGATGCTCAAGCTGATGGCGCGCGACGGCTTCAAGGCCCGTTTCGGCCGCGACGCGGCAACGCTCATCGCGATCACCGGCACGGGCTTGAGCCTGCTGCTCGCGCTGCTCATGCGCCTCATGATGACGGGCCGCAGCCGCGCGATACGGCTGGCCTCGTCGATGACGAAGGAATTGCGCGAAAGCGAGGAAAAATTTCGCGCCATTGCGGACTGCACGGTCAACTGGGAAATCTGGTGGTCGCCGCAAGGCAAGCCGCGCTGGATCAACTCGGCGGTGGAGCAGTACATCGGCTATACCGTCGACGAGTGCATGGCCATGAGCGACTTCGCCTGCACCGTGATCTATCCCGGCGACGCCTCCTACGTCGCGCCCGAGTTCCGCGGCGCGCAACTGGGCTCGCGCGGAGACAACCTGGAATTCCGCTGCGTGCGCAAGGACGGCTCGCTCATGTGGCTTTCCGCTTCGTGGGTGCCGATTACCGACTCGAAGGGCGAGTTCATCGGTTTCCGCACCAGCGGGCGCGACATCACCGAGCGCAAGATCGCCGACCAGCGCATCAAGGAACTGGCCTTCTACGACGCGCTCACCGGTCTGCCCAATCGCACGCTGCTGCTCGACAACCTGAAAGACGCCCTGACTGACAGCGCGAGGAACGGCACGAGCGGCGCGCTGCTGTTCATCGATCTGGATCACTTCAAGACGCTGAACGACACGCTGGGTCACGACAAGGGCGACCTGCTGCTGCAGGAAGTGGCCAAACGCCTGGCGGCGAGCATCCCCGCGGGGGACACCGTGGCGCGCGTGGGCGGCGACGAGTTCGTCGTCGTGGTGGGCAATCTGAACCCGGTTCCATGCGAAGCGGCCCGCCAGGCCGAGGCCCTGGGCGAGCGGATTCTCGCTGTGCTCGGGAATCCTTATCGACTCGACGACATCGACTATCGCAGCACCGCAAGTATTGGCGCAACCGTATTCAAGGGATTCCAGGCATCGACGGACGACCTCATGAAGCAGGCCGACCTCGCCATGTACAAGTCCAAGGAACGCGGACGCAACGCGGTGCGCCTCTTCGACCCCGACATGCAGACGGTCGTGGTGGAGCGTGCCGCGCTCGAAGCGGCGCTGCGCGAAGCCATCGAAAACGAACAGTTCGTGCTTCACTACCAGATGCAGATCGACAGCGGCCGTGTCACCGGCGTCGAGGCGCTGGTGCGCTGGCGCCATCCTCTGCGCGGGCTCGTGTACCCGGCCGATTTCATTCCCGTAGCCGAAGAAACCGGGCTCATCGCCGAGCTGGGCAACTGGGTGCTGCGCGCGGCCTGCACCCAGCTCGCGCGCTGGGCCACACAGCCCGACACCGGGCATCTGACCATTGCGGTCAACGTCAGCGTGCAGCAGCTTCACCAGCCGGACTTCGTGCAAAGCGTGCTGACCACGCTCGAACAGACCGGCGCGAGAGCGGACCGGTTGAAGCTCGAGTTGACGGAAAGCGTGCTGGTCGACAACGTGCAGGAGATCATCGAGAAAATGGAGGCGCTGAAGGCGAACGGCATCGTCTTCGCACTCGACGACTTCGGCATCGGCTATTCGTCGCTTTCGTATTTGAAGCGCCTGCCGCTCGATCAACTGAAGATTGACCGCTCATTCGTGCGCGATGTTCTCGTCGACCCGAACGACGCCGTGATCGCCCGCACCATCGTGGCGCTCGCGCACAGCCTGGGACTCGGCGTGATCGCCGAAGGGGTCGAGACCGAGGAGCAGCGCGCCTTCCTCGCCTCGGCCGGATGTTACGCGTATCAGGGCTATCTGTTCTGCCGCCCCGTCCCGGTCGAGGAGTTCGAGGCGGCATTGCGCGGACTCGAGGCGCCGGCGTGCATGACGGCGTAAGCGTGCCCCGCCGCCCGTCGCACACGCGGGCACTTCGGGTTGAGTGACCTTCATTCTTGACTCGAAATCAAAACACTTTGGTCTACAGGCGGGTTTTTAGTCAAAAGTAAAATCCGCACAATGCAGCGGTCCCAACTTGCCAATGCCCCACAAGGCATGACGCCATGCTCGACCGCGACCTCAGTCTGCCCGCCACGGCACGTTCGCCCCGCCATCAGCCTCCCGCCAACCCGCCGGCGCAGCGCGGCGCCGCACTGCCGCTCCTGGCGCTCGCCGTTGGCGCCTTCGGTATCGGCACGACCGAATTCTCGCCGATGGGCCTCCTGCCCGTGATCGCCGAGGGCGTGCATGTGTCGATCCCCAGCGCCGGCATGCTGATCAGCGCCTATGCCATCGGCGTGATGCTGGGCGCGCCGCTCATGACGCTCGCCCTCGCCCGCTGGCCGCGGCGCACCGCGCTCATGGCGCTGATGGGCATCTTCACGCTCGGCAACCTGCTTTCCGCCATCGCCCCCGACTACACTACGCTGCTGCTCGCGCGGCTCGTCACGAGCCTGAATCACGGCGCGTTCTTCGGCATCGGCTCCGTGGTCGCCGCGGGCTTCGTGCCGCGCGAGCGCCAGGCAAGCGCCGTCGCGACGATGTTCATGGGCCTCACCATCGCGAACATCGGCGGCGTGCCCGCGGCCACGTGGCTCGGCGAGACGATCGGCTGGCGCATGTCGTTCGCCGCGACCGCCGGGCTCGGCGCGCTCGCCATCGCAGGCTTGTGGGCCGCGCTGCCGGGAGGCGAGGCGGGCGAAATGCCCAACCTGCGCGCCGAACTCGGTGTGCTCACGCGCCCGGTGGTGCTGGGTGCGCTCGCGACCACGGTGCTCGGCGCCGGCGCGATGTTCACGCTTTACACCTATGTCACGCCCACGCTCACGCATCTCACGGGCGCGACGCCTGGCTTCGCGACGGCCATGCTCGTGCTGATCGGCGTGGGCTTTTCCATCGGCAACGCGGCGGGCGGGCGTCTCGCCGACCGCTCGCTCGACGGCACGCTGCTGGGCTTCCTCGCGCTGTTGATCGTCGTGATGCTCGCGTTTCCGGCGCTGGCCGCGACGCAGGCGGGTGCGGCCGCTGCCCTGCTCGTGTGGGGCATCGCGACCTTCGCGGTCGTCCCGCCGCTGCAAATGCGCGTGATGCGCGCCGCTCACGATGCCCCGGGGCTCGCCTCGTCCGTCAATGTCGGCGCGTTCAATCTCGGCAACGCACTGGGCGCCGCGGTGGGCAGCGCCGCGCTCTCAGCCGGTCTCGGCTACGGCGCGGTGCCGGTTGCCGGCGCGCTCATTGCACTTGGCGGCGTTGCGCTCGTCGTCGTCCAGTTCGTCATGAACCGGCGCTCGCGTTAAAACATTATTCGCTTAGGTTACCCAATCATTTTTGGTTGGGAGCGGCATCAGGAAGATTCCCCTATTCGCGCTTGACCGAAGCCGCGCCACGTTACATCGACGATTCGAGCATGGCGCGATAATGGTCTTCGGAGGCCTCGCGCGGATTGGTCTTGTGGCTATGATCCTTGAGCGCGCCCTTGATGATCTCGGGGAACAGACTGGCGCTTACACCAAGCTGCGCGAGGCCCGTCGGCAAACCGAGGCGTTCGGTCATCGTACGCACGGCAGGCACCACTTCGACCCCGCTGCCCAGCCCCATTGCCGTCGCGAGGCGGTCGAGCTTGCCTTCCTCGCGCACCGAAGGCGCTTGCTCGTTGAACCGCAGCACAGCCGGCAGGAAAATCGCGTTCAGCGTGCCGTGATGCAAACGCGGGTTGATGCCGCCGAGCGAATGGCTCAGGCTGTGCACGCAACCCAGCCCCTTCTGGAACGCAAGCGCGCCCTGCATCGATGCGCTCATCATGTTCAGCCGCGCCACGCGGTCGCCGCCATGACGCGTCGCGCGCTCGATGTGACGCCACGCGCGCCACAATCCGTCCAGCGCGATGCCGTCCGCGGGCGGATTGAAGGCCGGCGCGAGGAAGGTCTCGATGCAATGCGCGATGGCATCCATGCCCGTTGCCGCCGTCAAAACGGGCGGCAGGCCCAGCGTGAGTTCAGGATCGCAAATCGCCACGCGCGGCACGACGTAAGGCGAAATCACGCCGACCTTGCGGCCATCGTCGAGAATCAGAATGGCGCCGCGCCCCACTTCGCTGCCGGTGCCTGCGGTAGTCGGCACGGCGATCACCGGCGCCGTCTTCGCCGTGATGTTCGCCGCGCCGCCTTCGATCACGGCGAAGCGCTGCAGCGGTCCTTCATGCGTGGCGCAAACGGCGACGCCTTTGGCGAGGTCGATTGACGAACCGCCGCCAACGGCGACGATGCCGTCGCATTCGCCCGCACGATAGGCCGCCACGGCCTCTCGCACTGCCGCTTCGTTCGGATTGGGCGGGGTGCCGTCGTAGATCGTTGCGGGCGCAACGCCTGGCAGCGCGCCAAGCACGCTATCGATTATCCCCGCCGCCCGCACCCCCTTGTCCGTGACGATCAATGGCCGGCTTATGCCCACACGTTCGCATTCGCTCTTGAGCAGACAAATGGAGCCAAAATCGAACTGGATCTGCGTGACGTAGTTGATGAGGGACACAGGATTGAGCTTCAGTTATAGTGAATTCGACCGTTACGACAGCAATCGCTGGCAGCCGCAATGTTGATTACCGCATTTCGGCTGCGAGGTGCTATTGTCTTGGGCCAGTATAAGGAGACGCCCATTACGCGGTAATTGAGAAGATTTGATACAGATATAACTTTTCCTCAATCCATGACCCCGTCGCTCAATTCGATCATCTCCCGCCTCCATGTGAAGCAGCTCCGGCTTTTGATCGCCCTGGGCGATCACGGCTCGCTGCTGAAGGCCGCACAACAGGTCGCACTCACGCAGCCAGGTGCGAGCAAGGCGCTGCAGGAGATCGAAACGACATTTGGCACCGCGCTCTTCAATCGCACCAATCGAGGCCTCGAGCCCACTGAGGCCGGACACTGCGCGATCCGCTACGCGCGCTTGATCCACACTGATCTCACACATTTGCGCGAGGAGCTTGTCGGTCTTTCGCGCGGGCGAGGCGGACGCGTAGCGGTGGGGGTCATCATGGGCGCGGTGCCGCTGCTGACCGATGCGATTTCCGCAATGATCGCGGCGCATCCGGAAATGTCGGTTGAAATCGTCGAAGACACGAGCGCTGCGCTCCTGAGCCAGATCGATGCGGGCAGGCTCGATCTCGCCATCTGCCGCACCACGGTCAGCCAGACGCCGCAACTCTACGAGAGCCTCAAGCTTCAGGACGAAACGCTCGCCGTGATCGCCAACGTGCGGCATCCGCTGCACCGCGCGAAGAAGCTCACGCTCAAGGACATGGAGAAATATCGCTGGGTGGTCTACCGCGCGAACATGCCGATGCGGCTGTTGCTCGAACGCGAGTTTCGCGAGGCCGAACTCCGCTTTCCCACGCATCTGCTCGAAACGACCTCAGCGTTCGCGACGCTCGCGCTGCTGCAGGGCAATCCGTCGTTCGTCGCGCTGGTGTCCATCGACGTCGCGCAGTTCTTCGCCAGCCAGGCGATGGCCTGCATCCTGCCGCTGCGCCTCGCTTCCCGCAGCGAACCCTATGAGCTGGTCAGGCGCCAGGGTGCGCCGCTCGCGCCCGCGGCGCGGCTGCTCATCGAAACGCTGCGCGACAAGCAGGGCATTGAATTCTGAGTGCGCCGCAGCCGAACCGGGGAAACCCTGGCATTGACCTACGTCAAATCCCTCCCGCACAATGGGCCATATCGTGGACTTATTGTCCATATTGTGAACACAACAAGGGCGACGGATGACGGACAACACCTATTCCCCGATGACGCCGTATCAGCTTCCGTTCCCCAAGGAAGCACAGCAGGAAATCGTTATTCCCCACGCCATTCCCACCGACGAGCGCGTGTGGGTGCCCCAGGCCGAGAATGTGTGGTTCCGCCCGCTGTGTCTGAACGCGGCACAGGGTTACTGGATGAATTTGCTGCGCGTGCGTAAATCAGGCGTCCTGAGCAGGCACCGGCATCCGCAGGCCGTTCACGGCATGGTGCTCAAGGGCCGCTGGCGCTATCTGGAGCACGACTGGGAAGCGACCGAAGGCAGCTACGTGTTCGAACCACCCGGCGAAACGCACACGCTCTACGTACCGGACGACGTCGAAGAGATGATCACCTGCTTCCAGGTGAACGGCGTGATGTTCTATTGCGATCCATGGGGCAACTACACGGGCTATGAGGACGTGTTCACGAAGATCGACATGTGCCGCAAGCATTACGCGGCGGTGGGTCTTGGCGAGAGTTACGTGGACCAGTTCATCCGGTGAGCCGCGCCCAGTACGACTTCGCGGGACGCGTGGCCGTCGTGGCCGGCGCGGCGAGTGGAATCGGCCGAGCCACGTACTGACACCCGACGCGCCCGAAGACACCCACACGATAACAGTCAAAAGGAGACACGCCATGATCAAAAAATCGCAAAGGCTCAAACGCACGCAGACGATAGCCATCGCCTTTCTGACAATAGCGGGCATCGTGAACTATCTGGATCGCAGCACGCTTTCCATCGCCAATCATTCGGTGGCACAGGAACTGCATCTGAACGCTTCGCAAATGGGCTTGCTGCTTTCGGCATTCTCGCTCGCTTACGCGTTCGCGCAGTTGCCGGTGGGCGCGATGCTCGACCGGTTCGGCTCGCGCGTGATGCTCGGGCTCGGCATGCTCGTGTGGTCGCTTGCACAGGTCACGGGCGGTTTCATCCAGACGCTCAACCATTTTCTGGCGGCGCGCGTGGTGCTGGGCATAGCCGAAGCGCCGCTCTTTCCGGCCGGCGCCAAGGTCATTCACGAGTGGTTCGCCGTGCGCGAACGCGGCGCGCCAACCGGCACGTTCGTCTCCTCGTCGACCATCGCGCCGATGATCGCGCCGCCGCTCCTCACCATGCTGATGCTCGCATTCGGCTGGCGCCCGATGTTCGTCATCATGGGCGTGCTGGGCGTGCTCGTCTCGATCGGCTGGTATGTCGTCTATCGCAACCGCGATCAGGTCACGCTCACCGCCGAAGAAACGGCATGGCTCGAAGACGGTGCGACCGAAGCCCCGAAAAAGAGCGCGCTGAGCTTCGCCGAGTGGCGCATGCTGCTCAAGCAGCGCAACACGTGGGGCATGATCTTCGGCTTCATGGGCGTGATCTACATGGTGTGGCTCTATCTCACGTGGCTGCCGGGCTATCTGGAGAAGGAGCGTCATATCTCCATTGCGCATACGGGCTGGCTTGTCGCCATTCCCTACGTGTTCGGCACGATCGGCATGGCGAGCAGCGGCTTTATTTCGGATTACCTGCTCAAGCGCGGCATGGCGCCCATCCGCAGCCGCAAATGGCCGCTGTGTGTCGGCCTGATCGGCGCGGCGGCGTTCACCGTGCCGGCCGCCTACACGCCGAGCACCGCGCTCGCCATCACCTATGTTTCCGTTGCGATGTTCTTCGTGAACATGTCGAGCGGCGCGGCCTGGGCGCTCGTGAGTGTGGCGGCCCCCCGCCATCTCGTTGCGTCGCTCGGCAGCATGCAGAACTTCGGCGGCTATTTCGGCGGCTCGTTTGCGCCGGTCATCACCGGCATCGTGGTCGACCAGACGCATTCGTTCGTGAACGCCCTGCTTATCAGCGCAGCCGTCGCGTTCGCCGCGGCGTTCGTCTATCTCTTCGTCGTCAGGGAAGTCGCGCCGGAAGGTGAGCGCCAGGCGGTCGCGACCCAACTCACCTGATTCATCCATTCATTCGCATTACGTATCATGACATTCAAGGACAACTGCCTCGTGGGCAAAGTCGCGCTCGTGACGGGCGGCCACTCCGGCATCGGCGCCGCCATCGCCAACCATCTCGCGCAACTCGGCGCGCGCACGACGGCCGCCGGCCTGCCGCCGCCCGCCGGCACGCCCGATGCCCTCGATGCCGGCGTGCAGCGCGCCTCGCTCGACGTGCGGTCGACAGACGACGTGACGCGACTGGTTAATGGTTTCGGGCGGCTCGATATCGTCGTGAACTGCGCGGGCGTGATCAGCCGCGGCGAAGAGCACCAGATCGAGACGTTCGAGCGCGTGCTCGACATCAATCTCAACGGCACCATGCGTGTGTGTTCGAGCGCGCGCGAACTGCTGCGGGCGTCGTCGGGCTGCATCGTGAACACGGCTTCGATGCTGAGCTTCTTCGGCGGCGGCCTCGTGCCGGCCTATAGCGCCAGCAAGGGCGGCGTGGCGCAGCTCACGCGTTCGCTCGCCATCGCGTATGCGAGCGACAATATCCGCGTGAATGCGCTCGCGCCCGGCTGGATCGCGACGCCGCTCACCCAGGCGCTGCAGGACGACGGTGGCCGCGCGCAGGGCATACTCGAGCGCACGCCGATGAAGCGCTGGGGGCAGCCCGAAGAAGTCGCGAATGTGGCCGCGTTTCTCTGCTCGCCCGCCGCTTCGTTCATGACGGGCGCGATCGTGCCCGTGGACGGCGGCTATCTGTGCGCCTGATGGCCTGAAATTGCGGGCATAATGGCGCCACACATGGCGCCCGCAAGCTTTCCGATGTCGACGACTGATTCCCCCGCCTCCTCCCAACCCGGCGACGCCAGGAGCGTTGCCGGCACGGCCGCCTTTTCGAAGTTCATCGCCGTGCTGCAGCTCATCGCCGACGCCGGCACGCCGCCGAACATCGCGAAGCTCGTGGCCGCGAGCGGGTACCCGCGTCCGACCGTGCATCGCATCGTCGCCGCGCTGCAGGCCGAGGGGCTCGTCGCGGCGGTGGGCGGCGGCAATACGTTCGCGCTCGGGCCGCGTCTCGTGAATCTCGCAAGCCGCAGCTGGGAGCGCTCCGACCTGCGCATCGCCGCCGTCGACGCGCTCATGGAACTGCGCAACACTACCTCGGAAACGGTGCACCTCGCCGTGCCCAGCGACGGCGCCATGGTGTACATCGAAAAGCTCGAAAGTCCGCACGCCGTGCGAATGGCATCGCGTATCGGCACGCGCGTGGCACTCACGTCGAGTTCGGTCGGCAAAGCCTGGCTTGCCACGCTCACGCCGGCCGAGCGGGAACCACTGCTTGCGCAGGCGCCGCGCGTGCGTTTCACCGAACATACGATGACCGATCTCGGCGCGATCCGCGACGAGATCGAACTCACGGCGCAACGCGGTTATGCGGAAGACCGCGAGGAAAACGAGCAATCGATCTGGTGTTACGGCGCGGCGATTCCTGGCGCCGATGGCCGCGCCGTGGGCTGCGTGAGCGTCAGCATGCCGATGTTTCGCCGCCAGGAAGATGCGCAACGCAGCTATATCGAACCGCTGCTCGCCGCGTGCCGCATCATCGCCGCGCGGCTCGGCCCGGTTTGCGCGCGATAACCTGGCGGCACAACAGCGGCAGGTCTGGCCGGGCCGGGCTACTTCGCCTCTTCCACGCGCCGCTCATCGGTGTTGCTGGGATATTTCGCCTGCCCGAAGCGGATGATCAGCACGCCCAGCGCAATCAGCACGATCGCGCCTGCGGAAGCCAGCAAATGCAGCTCCGTGTTCGCGCCCGCGCGCAGGATGAGGTCCCGGGCAATCGACACCATGGCGATGTAGAGCGGAAAGCGTACGGGCAGCTGGCCCGCCTTGAGATACTGCCCGACCATGGCGAAGATCTCGAGGTAGAGAAACATCAGCAGGAGGTCGGTCAGCGTCACGCCGTCCGATTGCACCATGCGCCATATCAGTACGCCCATGGCCGCCACGGTGCCAATGCCGATGATCAACAGGCCGAACAGTTCGGCCAGTTCCATGGCGCGCTCGAGGCGCCCCTTGATCGCTCGCTGCAGAGCGTTCTCGTACTTCATCTTCGCGGTTTTCCCATGACACGGTATGGGGATAGTAGCGCGACAAGATGAAAGTACGAAAATGCGGAAAAAAAATCCGCGACGGCGCGCGGCCGTGCAGCGAAATCAGGGCGAAGGCGCGATGGCGCGCAGGTCGTCGAGCACGGCGCGGGCGAATTCGAGTTGCGTGACGAGCGCGGGCGAAGCCGGCCGGATCGGCATACGCGTTTCGGGCGATATGGCGCCGTCGAGCGCCAGCATGGCCTTGATCGCACTCGGGTTCGGGGCGGCGAACAACAGGCGCAGCACGCCCTTGAAGCGCGCGAAAAGCCGGGACGCCGCCTCGCCGTAGCCCGCCTTCACGAGCGAGCGCACATCGCGCAGCAAGTCGGGGCAAACGTGGGCGCTTGCGAGAATGCCGCCCGCGGCGCCCGCTTCGAGACACTCCAGAAACGCTTCGTCCGTCCCGCAAAGCAGCGAGATGGGCAGTTGCCCCAGCGCCTTGAAGCGCTCACTCGCGCAAGCCTTGATCGCCACGATATTGTCGAATTCCGCCAGTTCGCGCACCGTTTCGACTTCGATCGCCACGCCTGTGCGATGCGGCACGTCGTAGAGCACCACCGGCTTCGACGTGGCGCGTGCGATCTGCGCAAAGTGCCATGCGAGCCCCGCCTGGTCCGGGCAAACATACGATGGCGCGGGAACGAGAAAGCCCGCCACGTCCCAACTTTCCATTGCGCGCAGATCCTGCACGAAGGCACGCGTATCGGCGCCGCCCAGGCCCGCGATCACGGGCACGCGCCCCGCTGCGACCTCCGTTACTGCCTGCAGCACGCTCACGCGTTCCACGTCGTTCAGAAGCGCCGCCTCGCCGGTCGTGCTGAGCGCGACGATGCCGGCAATGCCGTCACTCGCGTATTGGTCCGTCAGGCGTTCCAACGCCTCGATATCCACTTCGCCATCGCGCAGCGGCGTCACGATGGGCAACCAGATTCCCTCGAACATATCAGACCCTCTTGTAGCCGCTGCGCGGGCGCGCAAGCGGCGCCGCGATCTTGTAACGGGGGATGGGATTTGCGCAAGCCATGAGATTTGAATTGCTATTCGCAGGTTGTGAACACCCCTTCAGCGTATTACCTAACACGTAAAACCAGTGTTAAAAATAGCGGTGTGCCGTGTCTAAATTTCACATACCCTGTGCGAGCGGGAGATTCAACTCGAGATGCAGCACGACGAGGCAGCGGCGCCGGCACGCGTTGGCAATTTCGAGTCGCGCTCGGTGCGCACCTCCATCGGTTCGCGCGGGACCGATGAATCCCTGCTTCTTTGCCGATTGGGTCTGCCCCGGCGCGCGCGAACCGGCATGTTCGGAAACGTCCGTTGGGCACATTACACCGCCACGCCGCGCAATGCGGATTACTATATCGTCAGTGTATTGGGCAACCATGCAAAGGAGGCTCGATGGCCGACTGGTCGAACATGATGCGGGATTTCGTCGACGAAATCGCTGCGAGCGTGGCCATGATCGGCCGCGACGAGCGGGGCCAGTTCGTGGTTTCGGCCTGCAACGACCATTTCATGCGAATGACGGGCGGCAGGCGCAGCGCGATCAAATCGTTCCCGGCATCGTTCGATGCGCTCATTCCCAATTACGCCCGGACCGAATTCCGCCAGAAGCTGACCGACTGCTTCGAATCCGGCGTTGCCCGGGAACTCGAGCAGGCATACGACCTGAGGGACGGAACGCACTGGTGGCGCCTGTCGTTGAAGCCGATACGCCACGCCGAAAGCGGTGTCTCCGTGCTCGAAATCATGGTGACGGGCCTTGAAATCACCACGAAAATGTTGTTGACGCACGAACTGGAAGTCAGCACGTCGCGCTTTCGTTCAGTCGTGGACGCGGCCTACGACGCCATCATCACGATCGACCAGCAGCATTGCATCACGCTATTCAATCGCGCCGCCGAAAACCTGTTCGGGTACTCCGCCGAGGAAATGCTCGGCCAACCGATCACGGACCTTCTGCCCGAGCGCTACCGCCCCAATCATTCTCAATACGTTCACCAGTTCGCGCGCTCGCCGGTGCGCTCCCGCCAGATGGACGAGCGCAACCGCGTGTATGGGCTGCATCGGGATGGGTCGCTGCTGCCCGTCGAAATTGCGATTTCGAAAATCAACGTGGGCGGGCTGATCGAATTCACCGCCGTGATTCGCGATATCACCGACCGCGTTCAATTGATGGACCTGCTTCAGAAGCAGGCCGTGACCGACGAGCTGACCGGCCTGCCGAACCGCCGTGAATTCACCGACATCGTCGACAAGCTTCTGGAATCGGACAATACGCTCTCCGTCTTCATTCTCGATATTGACTACTTCAAGAAGATCAACGACAGCTACGGACACGACGTCGGCGACGAAGTGCTGCGCGTCCTCGCCAAGGTCGTGATGAGTTCCGACTGCCGGATCGGCGTGTTTGCCCGCTGGGGCGGCGAGGAGTTCGTCGCTGCGCTGCCCGACTCCGATATCGGGAAGGCAACGGCGGCAGCAGAAGAATTGCGGCTCGCAATAGAGCAGCAGAATTTCGAACACACCTGGCGGCTCGGCAAACCCGTTCCCTTTACGGTGAGCATTGGCGTGACCGAGCGACTGCCGGGCGAGCGCGATTTGGGGCCGCTCGTCAAGCGCGCGGACCTCGCGCTGTATCGAGCGAAGGACAACGGACGCAACCGCGTGGAAGTCGGCTAGCCCCCTTTCGCCAAGGAGTCTCTAATGGACAGAATCGCGCTGGCCTGTGTGGCCGTGCTGGGTCTTTTGCTGTTTGGCCTCGGCGCGAGCATTTCCATGCTGCGCTTTCGCGAAGGCGTGCTCTCGGGTTGCGCGCCAGACCCGGCACGCCTGCTGCACAAGCTCGTTCGCGCGCACGCGAACACGGCCGAATATGCGCCCTTCCTGGCCGTGCTGTTTCTCTATCTGGGCGCACACTCGCCCTCGCCCGCCACGCTCGCGCTGGTCGTGGCCGCGACCGTCAGCCGGTGCCTTCTCGTCGTCGGGCTGATCGCGTTTCCTACGATGGCGAAACCGAATCCCGCACGATTTCTCGGTGCGATCGGCACTTATGCGGCAGGTATCGCGTTGAGTTTCGCGTTGCTGCGTTGAGTCGAGGGCGTCGAGGCGGCCATTCTCGAAACACGGCCAGACCCGCGAGAGGCACGCGCTCACCCCTCGCGACACCGTGGTCAAGAAGCCCGCGTGACGACTGCCAGACTCACATGGCCGGGTCGATGGGCGAAGGCGGCGCGCCGCGTTCCTCGATGGCCTTGCCCGCCAGCAGACACAGGTCTTCGCGGAAGTGCCCGGCGACGACCTGCACGCCAACCGGCACGTCCTTCACCATGCCCGTGGAGACGACGAGTCCCGGCAAGCCCATCGCGGGCAATGCGCGCATCGTCAACTGCGCGTCCCACACGCGCTGGAATCCCGCCGCACCCTGCATGTCGAGATTATCGGGGAACGGCAGTTCGCCCGAAACCGGCAGCAGCAGCACCGGATATTCCGCGAGGAACAGGCGCCATGCGCGCGTGAGCGTCGTGCGGCGCACCAGCGACGCGACCACCACGTTCTCGGGCATCGCCGCGACCTTGGCGCGCATGCCGTCCACCACCGCTTGCGCGCCCGGGTCGCCGTCACGGGCTACGGCGTCGGCGAGGGCCGGGAAGCCGTCGCCAAGCCACAGGCGTTCCTGCACTTCCCCGGCGTCACGCAAGAGCGGCACGTCGTCGATCGGTTCGATCGTCCAGCCCGCGTCGGCGAGCCGGCGGCCGGCGTCGAGCACGGCGTCCTCCACCTCCTTCGTGATGCTCATGCCGCCAGGGTGCAGGCAAAGCGCCGCGCGCCGCGGCACGTCGGGCCCGATGAGCGGCGCCGGCGCCCACCAGGGGTCGCGCTGGTCGGGCGCGGCAAGCGCCGCGAGCGCCACGCGCAGGTCCTCGACCGTGCGCGCTATCGGGCCCAGCGACCGACATCATCTGCGCTCCGATCGGCCGCTCGGGCGACGATGCGTTGAACGCCGGCACTCGCCCGATGCTGGGCCGCAGGCCATGCACGCCACACGCGTAGGCCGGGTAGCGCACCGAGCCGCCAATGTCGGTGCCGAGCGCGATAGGCCCGATGCCTGCCGTGACCGCGGCCGCCGCGCCGCCGCTCGAACCACCCGGCGTGAGCGACGCATTGCGCGGGTTTTTCGTGTGCCCGTGGACCTGATTGCTCGTGAACCAGCGCAGCGCGAAGGTCGGCGAATTGGTGCGGCCGAGCAGTATCGCGCCCGCGCGCACGAGGTTTTCGACGGCCGGGCTGTTGACCTGCGCGATCAGATCCTTTTGCAGACGCGTGCCGTTGGTCGTGGCGAAGCCCGCCTGGTCGATGTTGATCTTCGTGGTGACGGGCACGCCCGCGAGCGGCCCCGGGTCTTCGCCGCGCGCAATCGCCGCGTCGATCTTGTCGGCTTGCTCGAAGACCCATTCGGGCCGGTAGTCGATCACCGCGTTGATCAGCGGATTGACGGCTTCGAGCCGCTCGAGCGCGGCCTTCGCCGCCTCGCGTGCCGCCACTTCGCGCGCGCGAACCCGCCTGGCGAGTTCAGTTGCGGATAAATGCCACAGTTCAGTCACGATCCCTCCGGTTCGTTGGCAATTGAGAATGGCCAGGGCCGGTTCAGGCGCTGGCCGATAACGTCTCGACACGCCGCCGGTCGCGCAGAACCGCCAGCGCGAGCGCGGCGAGTCCGCACGCCGCAATGAGCGCGAGCAGCGCCGTCCGGCCACCGTGTACCAGCACCCACCCGCCGACGCTCGGAAACCCGAACGCGCCGACGAAGTACGCAGCGACGAACCAGGTGAGCGCGGCACGGCGATGCGCGGCAATGGAGTCGTTGACGGCCTGGAGCTGGACGATCGGGTAAGCGAGCCCGTACCCGGTGCCCAGCAGCACGGCGGCCGCCGATTGAAACAGCACATGAAACGGCACGACGAACATCGCCGCGCTGCCCATCACCATCATGATGAGCAGCACTTTCGTCGCGGTTTCGGAGCGCATCTTGATGACCACGCGCGCGAGCAGCCAGCGCGTGGCGATGACCGTCACCGTGTAGACGCTGAAGAAGGTCGTCGCTTTCGCCTCGGTGCCTTGCACGAGCGACATCTGGAACGTCATGAGGCCCGAGAACACGCAGCCGCCCAGCGCGATGATGACGATGGGATACACCGCGCGGGTGCGGGCGATCGCGCCCATCTTCAGGAGCCACGGGTCCGGCGAGGCCGGCTCCTGCGCCGCGGAAGCGGAGCGCACGTGCGGCGCAAGCCTGCCGAACAGCTCGAGCAGCACGGCCGCCAGCACGCACAGGCCGCCGATCGCGTAGAGCACACCGCCAAGCGGCATGCGCCAGAAGCGGATCGCAAAGCCCGCAAGCGCCGGACTGCCGCCGATGCCCGTCATCTGCATGGTGGCGAAGCGCAGGAACCAAAGGCCGCGCTCGGCGTCGTTCGTGCGCTCGGCGAGCGCCATGGGGGCGGCCAGGCAGAACGCGCCCCAGCCCAAGCCCACGAGGAAGCCGGGCACGACGTCGAAACTGCTCACGTGCTCGACGAGCGCGAAGCTCACCACGCCCGCGCCCACGCAGAGCGCTGCGAGCCCCGCCATGCGCGCCGCGCCCACACGTTGGGCAACCCAGCCCGTGAGCGAGACGCCCACGAAGGTGCCGAGCGCGGCGCCCGCGAGCGCCACGCCGGTGTTGATGTCGTTGCCGCCAATGGCGCGCACGTGCATGGAGAACAGGAACGTCGCGCCATAACCTGCCGATGCGAGCAGGACGCCGACGAGCATGACGAGGGCACTGAATGGGCGCACGGCGGGAATTCCGGACGATGACGGAAGTGTCCAGATTATCAGTCCCTGTAACCAGCGCTGCATTCAGGTGCTCCTCGGGTGCGATGACGGTGGCAGGCGAACGGCCGCCCAGAGAAAGCGGTGCCACTCGGCGGCCGGCGCGGGCCGGTCACTTTGCGTCCTGCTGCGCGTGCTCCGCCGCGTCGATGATCGCGTCGGCCACCGCCTTCGGCTGGCTCAGCATCGAGACGTGGCTGCCGTTCACGCGCGTCACCTTCGCTCCGATATGCTTCGCCATCGATTCCTGCAGCGCGGGGTCGATCATGCGGTCGCGCGTCGTCACGACGAAATACGAAGGCTTGTCATGCCACGCGGCCTGCGTGACCTTCTGCGAGAGCACGCCGCTGAACCATGGGCCCTGCGTAGCCGCCACGACGCGTTGCTGCGCGGGCGGCAGGTCGGGCGCGAAGTCCTGGCGAATCGCCTTGTCCGAGAGCGTCAGGTAGCCCGCCGAGTCCTTGCGCAGTTCGCTCGCCCAGGGCGCGTCCGGCTGGCCCTGCGTGATATCGGCGATCGACTGGCCGTTGTCGGGCGCGAAGGCCGCCACGTACACGAGCGACTTCACCTTCTTGTCGTTGCCCGCTTCGCTGATCACGACGCCTGCCCACGAGTGGCCGACCAGCACCACCGGGCCCTTCTGCTGCTCGATCACGCGCCGCGTTGCGGCCGTGTCGTCGGCGAGCGAGCTGAGCGGGTTCTGCACGGCCACGACGTGCAGGCCGCGCGCTTCGAGCAACGGAATCACGCGGTTCCAGCTGGAGCCGTCGGCGAATGCGCCGTGCACCAGCACGACGTTGGTGCCTTTCAGGTCCTGCGGCGGCGCGGCGTGCGCCGCTTGCAGCGCGAAGAGGCCGCCGAGGAGCGCCACGGACGTGACAATCTGCTTGATCGAAGCCATCGTTTATCTCTCTTCTCTTATCGGGTTGTCCGGTGGGTCGGGAAAGGCGGATTACGAATGCGCGTAGATCGGGCCGAGGCCGGGGACGTCGTCGTGCGCGGCGCGCTGGGCGTTTGCGGCGCGATGCGCTTTCTGCAACTGCACGAGTTCGGCGCGCACCTGGGCACGGGTGACGGGCTCGTTCGGCTGGGCGAACGAAACAACCGGGGCGGCGGCGAGAGCTGCAAGAGCGAGGAACTTGAGGGCTTTCATGACGTTCTCCAAAGAGGAATGAGGTAGACAGCGGTCGGGTTCAAACCGGGTTCGGTCCAGCGCGAGTGGTGCATCGAGCTGGCGTAGGTGTATTTGAACGTCCGGATGTATCTGCCGTGTTTCCATTTGGGGCGCGGTTTGCATATGAACGTGTCCGGATTGCGCGCAGATACATTGCGCTACAAAAAGCCCGCCACGATGCACGGCACGGGCCGTCACGCAAACGCCGCCGGGCCCGCCAAGGCACGGCGGCGTGGCATGGCGCGGCGCGTATCAGCCGAACGTGAAGCTGTAGACGTGCGCGCCCGGGTCGAGAAAGCGGATCTCGAAGGTGTGGTCCGCGATGCGGCCGGACTGCCGCACGAGTTGATACAGGCGCGCGCTGGTGGCAACGCCGCTGCCGTCCGCTGCAACATCGGCGCCGTGCGCGACGCCCGGCGGCGCACCGTCGATACTGATGCGAAAGCGCACGGGCTTGCCGTCGGCGGCAGGCGCGAGCACCAGATGCAGGTCGCGCGCATGGAAGCGATAGGCGATGCTCGCCAGCGGCGCGCGTGCCACCGCGGACTCGGCGCCCACGCTCCACTGCCCGCCGAACGCCCACTGGTTCAGGCCGAGCTGCCGCGGCAATGTATAGGCCGCGGCTGTATCGGCCTGCACGCGCTCCGCATTTGCATTGCCCTGCGCCTCGCGATACCCCACATACGTTTCGCCCGAGCCGATATCGCGCGGATCCGCGGGGGCCAGCGCGCCGCTTGCCTGCGGTGCTGCCGGCGTGGCCGCGGGCGCGGCGCGGCCGTTGTCGGCCAGCAGTTGCTGGATCGCCTGCCCGGCCTGCGCGTAGTCCCCTTCGCCGAAGTGGTGGTAGCGCACGCGGCCCTCGGCATCGACCAGATAGAACGCCGGCCAGTACTGGTTGCCGAAGGCGTTCCAGATGCGGTAGTCGCTGTCCACGGCGACGGGATAACGGATGTCCAGGTTGGCCAGCGCGCGCTTGACGTTGCCCGTGTCATGCTCGAAGCCGAATTCCGGCGTGTGCACGCCGATCACGACGAGGCCGTCGTTACGGTAGCGCTCGGCCCACGTCTTCAGATACGGCAGGGTTCGCAAGCAGTTGATGCACGAATAGGTCCAGAAGTTGACCAGCACGACCTTGCCGCGCAGCGCTTCGGGCGTGAGCGGCGCGGAATTGAGCCACGCGTTCGCACCGTCGAGCGCCGGCAGGCGGCCTTCCACCGGAAGATCGACGGCGGGCGCCGCGGCCGGCAGCGACACGCGCACGATGTGGGCCGCTTGTTCGTCCGCTTGTTCGTCCGCTTGTTCGTCCGCTTGTTCGTCTTGTCCCGCTGGACGTGCCTGGCCCTCCCCCTCCTCGTGACGCGCTCGCTCCGCGCCCGGCGCTTGCCGTGCCGCAGCGGGACTCGCAAGCAGGTCGACGAGGCGCGCCTCCACGCCATTGGTCGGCGCGCCCGGCACCAGCGCAAGCAGGCGCGTATCGAGGCCCAGCGCGATCGCGCCGACCGTGAGGAGCACGAGCGCACCCATCGCGCGCCGCACATGCTCGCCCACGCCGAGCGAGCGCTTGAGCGCGGCCATCGCGCGATGGCCGAGTCCCGCCGCCACCGCGAGCGAACTGGCCGCGCCCACGGCATAGGCCGCGAGCGCGGCCCAGGTCTGCCAGGTCACGCCGTGGCGCGCCGCGCCGGTGATGATGAGGCCGAGGATCGGCCCGGCGCACGGCGCCCAGAGCAGGCCCGTGGCCGCGCCGAGCAGCACGGCGGAGCCGATGCGGCGCGACGCGCCGTCGTCCTGCGAGCGCGCCATGAAGCGGTCGGCAAGCGCCGTGAGCGGGGTGGACAGGCGCGCGGCGAGCGCGGGAAAGAGCAGCGCGGCGCCGAACAGCGCGAAGAGCCCGAGCGCGATCCAGCGGCCGTACTCGCTCAACTGCGCCGCGCCGTTCAGGCCGGCGGCGCCGAACCCCGTGAGCAGCGCGAACGTGAGCGCGAGGCCGAGCAGCATGGGCAGCCGGCCAGTCAGGAAAGGCTCTTCGGAACGCGCGAACACGAACGGCACAACCGGCAAGATGCAGGGGCTCAGGACGGTGAACGCACCGCCCACGAATGCGATGACGATGAGTAACATGAGTTCGGTCTCCAGACGAATGTCGGCGGACTTGCCATGTGCCGTATTTCAGCGCGGACATGTATCCGGGAAATGTCTGGAACGCGCTCGCCGTGCATCGTCCTGTATCGCGAAAGCGGCTGGATACAAACGGATACAAACACGCGCGCGGCGTGCAGCGGCGCGCTCGAGGCTGGGCACGCGCTGTGGACGATTTGTATCTCCACGTATCGCGCCCCGGCGGCGACACACTACGTTGCAACAGCGCCGCAAACGCGACACGAGCCAGATACGTGGGGGCGTTCCAATACGCTCGTCGTCCACACAAGGAGAACGCTCATGATCTCTCGTCTCAAGATTGCCGCTGTTGCCATCGGCCTCGCCGCCACCGCCGGGCTCGCCGCGTACGCTTCGGGCGAAGCGCCGTCGGGCGGCTCGGCCGCGCTGCAAACCGGCGCGCAGGCGCCCAACTTCGCCGGCATCAACAACTGGCTCAACAGCCCGCCGCTCGACCTCAAGCAGTTGCACGGCAAGGTCGTGCTCGTCGACTTCTGGACCTTCGACTGCATCAATTGCGCGCACACTATCCCGCACATCAAGGAGCTGGACGCGCGCTACCGCGACAAGGGTCTCGTGGTGGTCGGCGTGCACACGCCCGAGTATTCGTTCGAGCGCGACACCGGCAACCTGCAGAAGGCCATCAAGCAGTACGGCATTACGTACCCTGTCGCGCAGGACAACGGTTACGCGACGTGGAACGCCTATGGCAATCAGTACTGGCCGGCCGTTTATCTCATCGACCAGAACGGCAAGCTCGTTTATACCCACTTCGGCGAGGGCGACTACGCGCAGACCGAGCAGAAAGTTCGCGATCTGCTGGGCATTCAGGGCAAGCAGGGATGATCGGGTGGCGCCGCCGCTCATGCATGCGGGGCGGCGGGGGTCATACCCATCGAGTCCGCGAGTGAAGAGCCGAGACGAGCGTTCCGAGACACTCAGAGATGCCGCGTTTCTCGAGGCGGATTGCCCCAGTCATTCGCGAGACCGTTGGCATAGGAGATCGGTGCATCCAGCGCTTCGTTCAGGTCGAAGTCGTCGATGCACATGATATTCACGTTAACGTACGGGTAGCCCGTTGCGTTCGGCATATCGACGCGGTCGAACACGTGCACGCCGCAGTGTTTGCAGAATGGATGATGGGCTAGCGGGTTGTTCCCTTCGCAATGCGTGAGATCGCCTTCGCCCCAGAGCAGGACGAAGGCTTGGGGCTGAACCTGGACAAGCCAGAGGCGGAGTTTTCCGCAGTAGCTACAGTTGCATTTTCCCGTGCCCGTGCTGAAATCGATCAGGGCTTCGAACTTCACCGACTGGCAATGGCAACTACCACGGTATGTCCGCCGCATGGGGCTCTCCCGATCAGTTTGAAGACATTCGCGGGATTATGTCACCGGTCCTGAATCCGGAACCCCTGCATTGTGTCAAGGCACGAAACGCGCAATCACGTAGTCGCGTTCCTTCACCTTCGAAGCGTGGCGCGCAATGCAGCGCGCGCCCTCACAGATGCGTGACTTGCAGGACGGCCTGCGCGAACTCCTTGGGCGCTTCCTGCGGGAGATTATGGCCAATGCCGCCATCGATATCGCGGTGCAGATACTTGCCCGTGAACTTCTTCGCGTAAGCGGCTGGCGCGGGATGCGGCGCGCCGTTGGCGTCGCCTTCGAGCGTGATGGTCGGCACGGTGATCGCCGGCGCGGCGGCGAGCTGCTGCTCGAGGCTGTCGTACTTCGCTTCGCCCTGCACGAGCCCGAGGCGCCAGCGGTAGTTGGAGATCACGACAGCCACGTGGTCCGGATTCTGGAAGGACGCTGCGCTGCGCTCGTAGGTCGCGTCGTCGAAGTTCCACTTCGGCGAAGCGAGTTGCCAGATCAGCTTGTTGAACGCATCGCGATTCTCGGCATAACCCTGTGCGCCGCGCTCGGTCGCGAAATAGAACTGGTACCACCACTGCAGTTCGGCTTGCGGCGGCAGCGGCTTGCGGTTCGCCTCCTGGCTGCCGATCAGATAGCCGCTTACCGAGACCAACCCCTTCACGCGCTCGGGCCACAGCGCCGCAACGATGTTCGCCGTGCGCGCGCCCCAGTCGTAGCCGCCCAGAATGGCCCGATCGATCTTCAGGGCGTCCATGAACGCGACGAGATCCACGGCCGTGACGGCCTGCTGGCCGTTGCGCGGCGTGTCATCGGAGAGAATGCGCGTGCTGCCGTAGCCGCGCAGATACGGCACGAGCACGCGATAGCCCGACGCGGCCAGCATCGGCGCCACCTCGACATAGCTATGGATATCGTACGGCCAGCCGTGCAGCAGGATCACCACCGGGCCGTTTTTCGGTCCCGCTTCGGCGTAGCCCACATTGAGCAGGCCCGCGTCGATCTGTTTGAGCGGGCCAAACGAGGCGCCGTTACCCGTGCGCGTGTTGCCTTGCGTGCCGCCGGCCGACTGCGCGTGCGCGAAACCGCCGAATGCGAAGTCCGCGAGCGTGAGGCCGGCAAGCGAGGTGCCGAGCAGGCGACGGCGCCGGACGTTGACGGGATCTGACATGATCCATTCTCCTTGAGGTGTCTGCATGCAGGCCATGCCCAAACGGCTTGGCCTCGTTGATGAGCCAGCGGCAGCAGATCGCTCGAATCGGCCGATCGCGCTCGCCGCGGCAGGCGGAACGCCACGGTGAATTTATAACCGGACAGGAAGCGCCACGTATCCCAATGTGTCTGTTGCGAGCGCGTACACAAAACGAATCAAAAAAGCGTCGGCGTGCCAGGATCGATCGCGGCGCGGGCGGGATTGCACGAGCGGCGAGTTTGTATCGCAATGTATAAGCGCCGACGGCAGACACATGCCCTTGCAAAACGCGGCGTTCATGAAACACGGCAGATACGTCCGGCGGTTGTAATGCATCAACGCCGGAACTTGCTGAAACCCGGACGGATTTCAAACCCTTCCCAGGAGAAAGTCATGAACGTTTCGAAGCTCGCCCTCGCCTTTGCCGCCAGCGCCGCCGTCCTCGCCGCTGCTCCGGTCTTCGCCGCCATGCCCGCTCAGCCGGGCGCGGCGCCATCCCCGGTTCAGCAAAGCCAGGCGTGGACACCCGCCGGCAATGCGGCGAACGCAAAGATCACGCGTGCACAGGTTCGCCAGGAACTGATTCAGGCGCAGCATGACGGCCAGCTTGCAGCAATCCAGCAACTGTATCGCGGCAGCTAAATCATTGCCCTCACGACGCTAACCTCAGGAGATAGACACCATGACGCAGGCAGAAAAAGTGCTGTACACCGGCAAGACCCACACCACCGGCGGCCGCGACGGCGCGGCCCGCAGCGACGACGGGCGTCTGGACGTGAAGCTGTCGCCGCCCGGTTCGAGCGCGCCGGGCACGAATCCGGAGCAGATGTTCGCGGCGGGCTGGTCGGCGTGCTTCATCGGCGCCATGGGCCGCGCCGCCACGAAGCTCGGCACGACGCTGCCGCGCGACGTGGCAGTCGACGCCGAGATCGACCTCGTCAACGCCGACGACGCGTTCAAGCTGCGCGGCCGCCTGAACGTGACGCTGCCCGGCGTCGATCGCGAGACGGCGCAGCGCATCGTCGAAACGGCACACCAGATCTGTCCATACTCGAAGGCCACGCGCGGCAACATCGACGTCACGCTCAGCGTGGTCGAGGCGTGATCGCATTGCAGTACGAAGCAAAGAAGCGGGGCGGCTTGCGCGCGCCCCGCTTCGCTTCGCTTTTGCGCGTTGCCGCGTGCGTTGCGCGCTAGCCGTGCGGCGCGTCCACGAGATTACCCGGCGAGCCGTTGCGCCAGGCCTCGACGTTGCGCAGCGTCGTTTGCGCAATCTCGTTCATCGCCTCGCGCGTGAAGAACGCCTGGTGCGACGTGACGATCACGTTCGGAAACATCAGGAGACGCGCGAGCACGTCGTCTTGCAGCGGCGCATCCGAGTGGTCCTCGAAGAACAGGCCGCCTTCTTCCTCGTACACGTCGAGGCCGAGATGCCCCAGCTGGCCGCTCTTGAGCGCGTCCACGAGCGCGGTGCTTTCCACGAGACCGCCGCGGCCGGTATTGATGAGCATGGCGCCGCGCTTCATCTTCGCGAGCGCGTGGCGGTCGATCAAATGACGGGTTGCGGGCACGAGCGGGCAATGCAGGCTCACCACGTCGGACTGCGCAAGCAGCGTATCGAGCGGCACGTAGCGCGCGCCGAGCGCCAGCAAGTCGGCCGACGGGGGGCCCGGGTCATGGGCGAGAACCTGCATGCCGAAGCCCGCCATGATGCGCGCAAAACACCGGCCGATAATGCCCGTGCCGATCACGCCGGCCGTCTTCCCGTGCAGGTCGAAGCCGAGCAGCCCGGCAAGCGAGAAGTCGCCTTCGCGCGTGCGCGACACGGCGCGCGGCAGCTTGCGGTTGAGCGCGAGGATCAGCCCGACGGCATGCTCGGCCACCGCATGCGGCGAATACGCGGGCACTCTCGCGACGGTGATGCCAAGACGCTGCGCCGCTACAAGATCGACGTGATTGAAGCCCGCCGAGCGCAGCGCCACGAGCCGCGTGCCGCCCTTGTAGAGGCGCTCGAGCGTGGCGGCGTCGACCGTATCGTTGACGAACGGGCAGACTACGTCATAGCCGTCGGCGATCACGGCGGTATCGGCATCGAGATGCGATTCCTGGTAGTGCAATTCATACTGGAAAGCGGCGTTCGCCTCGGTGAACGTATCGACGTCGTACTGGCGCGCGCTGAACAGAATCATGCGTGGGCGAGCGGAAATGGGGATCTGGGTTCCCGGCATGTTGACCTCGTGCAAGCTTCGGGGGTGTATGCGCATGGATGCGTCTTGAACTCGAACGCGAGAGCGTTCTCGCGCGCGCCGCGTGGGCGCGCAAGCACATGGTAACAGCAGGGGCAGCGTGCGATCAGGCACAAGCGAGCGAGGCATGGACAGCACAAAGCCGCAAAGCTTGCCGGTGTGCGGCACGCTTCGCGGCTCGGTTGGCGGCGTCGTGCCGCGCGCATTACGAGTGAGCGTAGATCGGGCCGAGTCCGACGACATCCTGACCGGCCGCGTTTGCACCGGCGGCATTCGATACGGCGCGCGCATGCGTGCGGCTGCCTGCTGCGGACGCGCCCTGAACCACCCCGCCGAATGCCGAAGCCGCCGCGCCGTTCCCGGCGCTCACGCGCAGGAGCGCGGCTTGCAGGTTCGCCGGGTATTGCGTGTTGTCGCTGGCGGGGTTGTAGCCGGCCTTCTGGAGTTGCACGAGTTCGGCCTTCACTTCGGCGCGGGTGACCGGTTCGCTCGACTGCGCGAACGAGAGCGCGGGAACGGCAACGAGGGCAGCAAGAGCGGCGGCGGCGAGCGATTGTGCGAGCTTCATGGTGATTCTCCTGACGTTGGGTGGTTGGTTGCGCACTGTTGTGTATCAACCTTGCGTAGGAGACATTTGAACGCCGCGATGTATCTGGCTTGTTTGCGCACACGGGCGTTTTTGCAAGCGCGCTTGTCGGGCAGGCGGCCAGACACAGTGCGATACAGGAACGCGCCCGATCGGCTGGGACGGGGTCCACTGGCACGCCAATAAGGGGCGAATCAAAAGTGTTGCTGCACTGCACACTTAGCGTCTTCGAGCCTTGCATTCTGCCCCCAAGATCTCTAAACTTAGGGTTATCCCTTAGGCACTAACCCTAGCGAAGAGGAAAATCATGGGTGCAATCGTCGAAAAACTGACCCAAGTTCTGGCTGCACTGCGTCGTCTTGGCGCCGAAGCGCTGAACCGTCACCTCGAATACTGCGAACTGCTCGCGGAAGCTCAGCGCCGTTGGTACTAATCCGCGCCTGACTGCAGTCAGCGTCCTCGTCTGCACGAGCGCGGGACGAGTAGCAACACGCGGCCGCATCGAGCGGTCGGGTTTCATGCGGCGCCCAGCCAGGCCTCGATTTCGTCGGTATCCGCGCGAGCCGCGTCGGGCCGCCATCCCGGCGCAGCCAGAAGTTCGCGTGCGCCGGCATAGGCCTGCGCAAAGCCACGCAACTTACTCGTATTCCCCGATGTCCTTCAGATGCTGGATCAGGAGTCCGATGTTGTAGTCGAGGTCCTCGACCGTGCCGGCATAAATCCCCATGTAGCGCGCCTGCGCCTTGCGCTCATCCGCGGAAAGACTGGACCAGGCCTTGTCGACGTTGCCCTGGCCGTAATCGGTGTAACCCTCCGAGGCCGGATGCACGGCGCTAATGTACTTCGCGTACTTCGCGTTCGCCGTGCCGTTGTTGGCGGTGGCAGGCGAGCACGTGAGCGTTTCGGGCAAGCCTTCGAACGGCGTGAAGTCGGCGGGAATGAGGCCGAGCGGGTTCTGCCGCGCAATTCGCGCTCTTCGGTGTAGTTCTTCGAGCCCGCGAGTTCGTGCGCGAAGTGATTGGTCGCTGCGCCTCCGGGCAGGGCGTAGCTATGTTCGAAGCCCCACTGGTCGGATGTTTGCCCGCTACCCGTAGCACTCCCAACGATACCCGAGCCGAGGTGCCACTTGCCCGCCATGCAGGTGTAGTACCCGGCGTCCTTGAGCAGTTGCGCGACCGAAAGCGCGCGGTCGTTGAAATAGCCTTCGTAACCGGGCAGGTCGCGCCGTTCGTCGGTGGGCACACCCATGGCGCCTTCGCCCACGAGGTGATAGTCGGTGCCCGAAATCAGCATGGCGCGCGTGATCGCGCACACCGCGACCGCGTGATGGTTCGTGAGAATGCGGCCCGCCACGAAGCTCGGCACCCGGCGCGCCAAATCTCGATTCCTCGATTGCTTTCGGAGCCTCGGAATAAGTATGCGGCGCAACGTTCGGTACGGATTCACGCCATTGCGGCGGGTTCGCGCTTTGGGCGGAAAGCGCCTAATCTTGAGGTATTGGCTCTTGCCCCATCTGTGAACCGGAACGTGCGCCACCTTCCGGACTCCCGATGCGCGATCATCGCCCCTCGCATGCCGCGGTGCACGACGCGCCGCACGCTCACCCACACCATCCGCTCTCCGCGCGGCTTGCTCGCGCCGTTGTGTTCGTCGCCTTGCTCGTCGCGTGGGCCGCCCTGGCGGCCGCGGGCGCGGTGCCGGGTGCGTTCGCGGCGGCGAGCCCGCCCGTCGTCGTCATGACGGTGAACGGCGCGATCGGACCCGCCAGCGCCGATTTCATCGTCCGCTCGCTGGAGCGTGCCGCACACGAGCGCGCGCCGCTCGCGATCCTCGAACTGGATACCCCCGGCGGACTCGACACGTCGATGCGCCAGATCATCAAGGCGATTCTCGCCTCGCCGGTGCCAGTCGCGGCGTTCGTCGCACCCGGCGGCGCGCGCGCCGCGAGCGCGGGCACTTATATCGTCTATGCAAGCCACTTCGCGGCCATGGCGCCGGGGACCAACCTTGGCGCGGCGTCGCCGGTGCAGCTAGGCGTGGGCGGCGGCGGCGGCAATGGCGGCGGCCTTCCCGGCGGCCCGCCGGGCGCCCCCGAAACCGCCTCCGGCGCCTCGGCCCCGCACGCCGACGACAACGAATCGACGGAAGCCCGCAAGGTCATGCACGACTCCGCCGCCTACATTCGCGGCCTCGCGCAGCTACGCGGGCGCAACGCTGCGTGGGGCGAGCGTGCGGTGCGCGAGGCCGTGAGCCTCTCGGACGAAGAAGCGCGCGACCAGCACGTGATCGATTTGATCGCGCAGGACCCCGCGGATCTCGCGCGCCGGCTCGACGGCCGCACTGTCACGACCACGGCGGGCACACTGCGCGTCGCTACCGCCCACGCGCCGCTCGAAGTCGTCGCGCCCGACTGGCGCAACCGCTTTCTCTCGATCGTCGCCGACCCGAACGTCGCACTGATTCTGCTGACCATCGGCATTTACGGGCTCTTCTTCGAGTTCGCGAACCCAGGCTTCGTGCTGCCCGGCGTGGCGGGTGCGACCTGCCTGCTGGTGGGCCTCTTCGCCATGCAACTGCTGCCCGTGAACTACGCGGGGCTCGGGCTCGTTTTGCTCGGGCTCGCGTGCCTCATCGCGGAGGCATTTCTGCCGACCTTTGGCGTGTTGGGCTTCGGCGGCATCGTGGCGTTCGCCATCGGCGCGCTCATGCTGATGGACACCGGCGCGCCCGGCTACGGCATCCCCATCCCGCTGATCGCGGGCCTGGCGCTAGGCGGCGCGGCGTTCGTCGCCGCCGCCTCCAGCGTGGCGCTGCGCGCGCGGCGGCGGCCCGTGGTGACCGGCGCAGAGGCGATGGTCGGCGCCACCGGCGAAGTGATCGACGAGGGCCTGCATCCCGACCCGCGGCCCGGCCACGCAGCCTTGGCCACGGGCTGGGCCCGCGTGCACGGCGAACGCTGGCACGTGGCATGCGCCACGCCGCTCGCCGCCGGCAGCCGCGTGCGCGTGAGCTCGCGCAGCGGCCTCACGCTCACCGTCACCCCGCTGCACGGCGCAGTACCCGACAAGGCAAACGACAAGGGAGAACATTCATGATCGGCTTCACGTTCGGCTTCACAGGTCTCCTGGTCGCGCTGCTGGTGCTGATCGCCTTATCGTCCATCCGCATCTTCAAGGAGTACGAGCGCGGCGTCGTGTTCATGCTCGGGCGCTTCTGGAAGGTCAAGGGGCCGGGCCTCGTGCTCATCATTCCCGTGGTGCAGGTGGCGGTGCGCATCGACCTGCGCACCGTGGTATTCGACGTGCCTTCGCAGGACGTCATCACGCGCGACAACGTATCGGTGAAGGTCAATGCCGTGGTCTATTTTCGCGTGGTGGACCCGGAAAAGGCCGTGATACAGGTCGCGCGCTACATCGAGGCGACGAGCCAGCTCGCGCAGACCACGCTGCGCGCCGTGCTCGGCAAACACGAACTCGACGCCCTGCTCGCCGAGCGCGAGCAACTGAACGCCGACATCCAGAAAGTGCTGGATGCGCAAACGGACGCATGGGGCATCAAGGTGTCGAACGTCGAGATCAAGCACGTGGACCTCAACGAAACCATGATCCGCGCAATCGCCCGCCAGGCCGAGGCCGAACGCGAGCGCCGCGCAAAGGTGATTCACGCGGAAGGCGAACTGCAGGCGTCCGAAAAATTGCTGCAGGCCGCGCAATGTCTCGCAAAACAGCCGCAGGCCATGCAACTGCGCTATCTGCAGACGCTCACCACCATCGCCGCCGACAAGAATTCCACCATCGTCTTCCCGCTGCCTATCGAACTGCTCAACGCGCTGATCGAGCGGACCAGTCCGCCGCGCCAACCTTGAGCGATCCGTCCCCCCAGTGACTGACGTCCAACGTCTTCTACAGTTCACCTGAATATTGCAGCGCAGCGAAAATAGCGGGGCAGCGCGTTCGTGCACGCTTCTTTTACGCTTGGGATTGGCAGAGCGCGGAAATATCGCCAATAATTGCCGAACATTCACTAACGGACGACGGCGGCCATGGATTACAGTCCCGAAGCCATCCGCACGATCGCTCTGGTCGGCCATGCCGGCTGCGGCAAGACCTCGCTTGCCGAAGCGCTCCTGCACCAGGGCGGCGCGCTGCACGCGCCAGGCAGCGTGAATCGCGGCACCGCCCTCTGCGATTTCGATCCCCTCGAACGCAAGTACCACCACTCCCTCAACTCCGCCATCGCTCACTTCGACCACCAGGACACGCGCATCTACCTGCTCGACACACCCGGCTACCCCGACTTCGCCGGCATGTCGATGAGCGCGCTGCCCGCGGTGGAAACGGCGGCCATCGTCATCAACGCGCGCACCGGCATCGAGATGACGACGACCCGCATGATGGCGTACGCGCAGCAGCGCAAGCTGTGCCGGATGATCGTCGTGAACGGCATCGACGCGGAAAAGGTCGATTTGCCGGGACTGCTCGCGCAGATCCAGGAGACCTTCGGCAAGACCTGCCTGCCGATCAATCTGCCTGCGCAAGGCGGGCGCGAAGTGGTGGACTGCTTTTTCAATCCGGCTGGCGAGGCCGATTTTTATTCGGTGGAGGCAGCGCACAACGCGCTCGTGGACCAGGTGATCGAACTCGATCCCGAGTTGATGGAGTTGTACCTCGAACAAGGCGAAGCCATCAGCCCCGAGCAACTGCACGAGCCGTTCGAACGCGCGTTGCGCGAAGGGCATCTCGTGCCGGTGTGCTTCACGTCCACGGCGACGGGTGCGGGCATCGCGCAACTGCTCGACGTGTTCGTGAAGCTCCTGCCCAATGTCACCGAGGGCAATCCGCCGCTGTTCTACCGCGAGGTGGACGGCAAGGAAGGTAAGGAGCCCGTGCACGCCGAGCCGGATGCCGACAAGCACGTGCTCGCGCATGTGTTCAAGATCGTGATGGACCCGTATATCGGCAAGGTCGCCGTATTTCGCATTCATCAGGGCACGGTGACGCGCGACAGTCAGCTATATATCGGCAACGCGCGGCAGCCGTTCAAGGTGGCGCATCTGCTGATGCTGCAAGGCAAGGAGCATACGGAGGTGCAGCGCGCGGGGCCCGGCAATATCTGCGCGGTGGCAAAGGCCGACGACATCGGCTTCGACGCCGTGCTGCACGACGCGCCCGAGGACGGCAACATCCACCTCACGCCGCCCGCGTTCCCGAATCCGATTTACGGTCTCGCTATCGAACCGGCGCGGCCCGGCAATGAGCAACGCGTGTGGGAAGTGCTGCAAAAGCTCGCGGCGGAAGATCCCTGCCTGCAGATCGATCACCCCGAAGGCACCAATGAAACCGTTGTCCGTGGGCTGGGCGAACTGCACCTGCGCTATATGCTGGAGCGGCTCACCGATCAGTACAAACTCGAAGTCGTGACGCGTCCGCCTACGATTGCGTGGCGCGAAACGATTGGCGGCAAAGCCGAGGGCCATTGCCGTCACAAAAAGCAGACGGGCGGCGCGGGTCAGTTCGGCGAAGTCATGTTGCGCGTCGAGCCGTTGCCGCGCGGCGCGGGATTCGAATTCGTGGATGCCGTAAAGGGCGGCGCGATTCCTTCGCAGTTCATGCCTGCGGTGGAAAAAGGCATCTTGCAGGTGATCGACAGCGGGCCGCTCGCGGGCTTCCCCATGCAGGACGTGCGCGTGATCGTGTACGACGGCAAGCACCATCCGGTCGATTCCAAGGAAGTGGCGTTCGTTACCGCGGGGCGCAAGGCGTTTATCGATGCGGTTTTGAAAGCACAGCCCATCGTGCTCGAACCGATTGTCGATATCGAGGTGATGACGCCCGAAGCCGCGATGGGCGACATCATCGGCGATCTTTCTTCGCGGCGCGGGCAGGTGCATGGCACGCGCACGATAGGCGGGCAGGCCATGGTCATTGCGGGGAAGGTGCCGTTAGCCGAGCTTAACGATTATCAGTCGCGGTTGAACTCGCTCGCGGGCGGGCATGGGAATTACAGCATTCAGCTGAGCCATTACGATCCGGTGCCGCCGACGCATCAGGAAAGACTCGCGGCGCAGCATAAGGGGCGGGGGGAGAGTGTGGAGTGAGGGTGTTTGAAATGGGGTAGTTGATTAGGAAACGAACATTTCCTATAATCGCCCCCATGACATCCGAGTCCCCATCCCAACCCATAGCCCGCAGCCCCGGCCGCCCGCGCGAATTCGACATGCAAACCGTCGTGGACGGCGCCGTGCGCGTATTCCGCGAGCGCGGCTACCACGCCACTTCCGTAGGCGATCTCAGCGAAGCTACGGGTCTGACCGCAGGCAGCCTCTACAAAGCGTTCGGCGACAAGCGCGGTGTTTTTCTCGCCGCGTTCGATCATTACGTCACCACACGCAACGCCGAATTGCGCCATCGCATCGCCAGGCAATCCAAAGCAAGCGAAAAAATCCGCGTAATCCTCCTCTTCTACGCCGAATCGTCCCATGGCAGCGAAGGACGGCGCGGATGCCTCGTCGTATCAAGCGCAACGGCGCTAGCCACCTTTGACGACGAAATCGCCACGCGCATCGAAACCACGATGCGGCGCACCGAAGAGATGCTGCGCGAACTCCTCCAGCAAGGCCAGAAAGATGGCTCCGTTGCACACGAAATCAACGTCCCGGCCATGGCGCGCACGTTGCTCGCTCTGCTTCACGGTTTTCGTTTGATCGGCAAATCCGGTCGCACGCAGCGCGACATGCTGGCCGCCACTGAAGAAGCCATGCGTTTGCTCGGTTGAATTTTTTTGGCCAATTTGGAAATGATTATTTCCAATCTACGCCTGCGTTCCACTACGTCCATAGGAGCTTCACGTCATGAATACGCCCTCACACATGATCGACCACGGTCCGGCGTCGCTGCCCGATCCCATCCTGCCGGGCTTCGAGCATCGCTTCGCGACCATCGAAGGCACACGACTCCACTACGTAATCGGAGGAAATAAGGATGGCGAAACAGTCGTGCTGCTGGCCGGCTATCCGGAAAGCTGGTTCGCGTGGCGCAAGGTCATGCCGCTCCTTGCCGAGCGATACCGTGTGATCGTGCCCGACCTGCCGGGCCAGGGCGATTCGGATCGCCCGCAAGGCGGCTACGACACGCAGTCGCTTGCAACTTCGCTGCATGCGTTGCTGGAAAAGCTCGAAGCGCACCGCTACCACCTGGCCGCCCATGACGTCGGCGCCTGGGTCGCTTACCCTTATGCGGCGCTATTCGGCGACGAAGTGTCGAAACTCGCGTTGCTCGACGCCGGCATTCCAGGCATCACGCTGCCGGAAGCGCTGCCCGTCGCGCCCGAGCGCGCGTGGCGCACCTGGCACTTCGCCTTCCATGCGATTCCCGATCTGCCGGAATTGCTGATAGCGGGCAAGGAGCGCACGTATCTGGAGTGGTTTCTGCGCCGCAAAACGGCGAATCCGCAAACCTTCACGGATGCCGATATCGACGAATATCTGCGCGTATTCACCAGGGAAGGCGGATTGCGCGCGGGGCTCGCCTACTACCGCGCGGCCGATGTTTCGGCGCGCCAGAATCGTGAATTGAGCACGCGCGGGAAATTGCGGATGCCCGTTCTCGCGCTGAGCGCCGATCTGGGCTCGATTGCGGACATGGCGGGTCCGCTGCGCGATTACGCCGATGAGGTGCGAGGCGCGACGATCGCCTGGTGCGGTCACTTCCTGCCGGAGGAGCAGCCCGCAGCCGTGGCCGAAGAACTGCTGCGTTTCTTCGGCCAACCCTGACGCGGGCCGCCCTGACGCGGGCCATCCTGACCCGGACCGGCGTTACTCCGGCGCCTCGACCGTGGTCACCGCCGACGAAAACACATACCCCTCGCTGCGCAGCGTCTTGATGTAACGCGGCTCGCGCGCCTCGTCGCGCAGGCGCTGGCGCAGCCGGCTCACGAGCAGGTCGATCGAGCGGTCGAACGCGTCGGCCTGGCGGCCTTGCGTGAGGCTAAGCAGCTGGTCGCGCGTGAGCACGCGCTGCGGATGGTCGAGAAATACGCGCAGCAGCCGGTATTCCGCGCCGCTCAACGCCACGATCGTGCCCTCGGCGTCTAGCAGGTGCCGCGCCGTGGTGTCGAGCCGCCAGTCGCCGAACGCGAGCAGTTGCGCCGACTCGCTCACTTCCATGCCCGGCGGCAGCATGCGTGTGCGGCGCAGCACCGAGCGGATACGCGCGAACAGTTCGCGCACGGCGAAGGGCTTGGGCAGGTAGTCGTCGGCGCCCATTTCGAGGCCCACGATTCGATCCGTCTCCTCATTGCGCGCGGTGAGCATCACCACGGGCACGGCGCGGAACTTGCCCGCGCGCAACTCGCGGCACAGCACGAGCCCGTCGTCGCCGGGCATCATGAGGTCGAGCACGATCAGGTCGGGCGCGCCGCCCTCCAGAACCAAGCGCATTTCGCGGCCGTTCGCGGCCAGCGACACGCGCATGCCGTTCTTTTCGAGGTAGGCTCCGACCAACTCACGTATGCCGCGATCGTCATCGACGATCAGAACGTGGTCCATCTTCTCCGTCATCGGTGTTTTTCTCCTTGCGCGCGAGGCGTGAACGGGTTTCCACGATGCACGAACAGTACACCGGATGCGCAATCTCCGCAGCCAGGCCGCTCGCAGCGAAGAACAGGATGGCGAGCAGGCGTTTCACGCGTTCTCCACTACGGAAAGGCTGCCGCCGTCGGCAACCGATGCTTCGAGCGCGTAGCCGTCCGCGCCCTCCAGGCAGCCGGGATTGACTTCGAACTGTACCGCACCGCAATGACAGAAACCCTTCCAGCTGGTTGTGCTCGTCGACGCGCTCATCTTGCGCTCCGCTCGATTGATTTAACAGGCGATGGATAGCGCGCCACCCGCCGCGTACAACATGGAACCGTGCGGTCCGATTCGGGACGACAATGTACGCTGGAAGCGGGCGAAACGAGAGAGAACGGCTCCAGGAGGTTCCCATGAAATGTCTGCGCATCTACGCCGACGCCCAGGGCGAGTCCCATTTCGAGGACATCGATATCCCGCTTACGCCGCTCGAGCTTTTTCCCAACATCCCGCCCATCTATCTTTCGACGTGGGAGCAGGCGAAGGCGGTGCGCTTCGGCTGGGTGCCGGCGGGCCTCAAGGAGGCAGACTGGCACACCACGCCGGTTCGGCAGTTCGTGATCTGGATGACCGGCTGGGTCGAGTTCGAAACGAGCGACGGCGACACGCGCCACTGCGAGCCGGGCACGGTCGTGCTGTGCGAAGACACCGTGGGCAAGGGCCATCGCTCGCGCCATCCCGAGGAAGGCCAGTTCAACGTGTTCATTCCGCTCGCTTGAGCAACGGCTCGACTCGCACGGCGTGGCGCTCGTGGCGCGCTGCCCTTCATGCATCCGCGCCGCCGAGCACGAGCCGCCCTTCCAGCCCGCCTTCGGGCCGGTTGCGCAGCGTGAGCTTTGCACCCATCGCCACGGCGAGCTGGCGCGAGATTGCGAGGCCGAGGCCCGTGCCGCCCGTGCCCCGGTTGCGCGAGGTCTCGAGCCGGTAGAACGGCTCGAACACCTTTTCGAGCGCGTCCTCGGGAATGCCGGGGCCGCTGTCGAGCACCGAGATCGTGACGGTCTTGTCCCGCGGCGACGCGCTCACCTCGATGGCAGCCGTGCTTCCATACTTCAGCGCGTTATCCACGAGATTGCCGACGATGCGGCGCAGCGCCTGCACGCGCGTGACGATCGCCACGTTCAGGCGGCGCTCGAAGGTGACGGGCGAGCCCGCATCCACGTAGTCGCACACGAGACTGTCGAGCAGCGCGTCGAGGTCGACGCGGGCGGGCGCTTCGCCGGTGCCGTGCAGCGTGCGCGCGTAGGCCACGCCCTCCTTCACCAGTTGCTCCATCTCGTGCAGGTCCTGCGCGAGCTTGTCCGCTTGCGCTTCGTCGTCCATCTGGTCCACGCGCAACCGCATGCGCGTGATCGGCGTCTGCAGATCGTGGGAGATGGCCGCGAGTATCTGCATGCGCTCCGCCACGTGCGCCGAGATGCGCTGCTGCATCGCGTTGAACGCACGCGCCGCGCGCGCCACTTCGGAAGGCCCGTCTTCCTCGAGGCGCTCCGCCTTCAGGTCCGGACCGAGCGCGTCGGCCACGCGCGCGAGTTCGTGCAGCGGCCGCGTGGCGGTGCGCACCGCGAACCAGCAGCACGCCGCCAGCACGATCAGCTGGGCGATGAGCACGGCCGGCAGCCAGCCCGACAGGGGCAGCGCGGGACCCGGACGGTAATCGATGGTGAGCGGCGAGCCGTCCGAAAGCCGCAGATGGATCTGCAGGCGCTCGCCCTTGCCGGGCACCGAATTGGTCGTGAGCGCGTACTTCTCGCCGAGGCCCGCCGCGATGGCCGCGGCCACGCTCTTCGAGCGGCTCGCCTCGGGCGGCTCGCCCGGCGTGCCGGGACCGAGGATGAAGCTGTAGGTGCGCCGCGCGAGCTGCGGCAGCCACGCCGCCCGCTCTGCTGCGGGCAGATGGTCGAGCAGCGCCACGGAAATGGCGACCTCGCGCGCGATGTAATTGGTCATCATGTTCGCGGTGGCGTCGTTACGCTCGGTCATCGTGAGCTTGAACGACAGCCCCTGTGCGAGCGCGAGGCCGACGCAAAGGATCAGGGCGAGGCGCGCGAACAGCGTGCGCGGCCAGTGCGGCGCGCTCATGGCCGCGCCATCCGCAAAACCAGCGGTGCGCGGCGGCAGACCGCAAATCCATCGGCGAGCATGTTCGGACTCCATGTGCGGGGAATGATGGGTTTATACCGCATGCCGCGAGAGGCTTTGTATCTCACTGTATCGGTGCGGGCGCGGGACACAATACATTGCAGGCCGGTTCGTTTCAGCGCGTCCTTTTACGTCTGTGGCTTGCGCTGCGGTGCGCGCGCAGGTCGCGCTGGCCTGGCTGCTCGCGCAAAAGCCGTGGATCGTGCCGATTCCTGTTCCTGGCACCGCGAAGCTTTCACGGCTCGATTCGCATGCCCGCAATACCATCAGCAGAGTCAATTAACGTCCGACCCGAATAAATTAGAAAGGGATTTAAAAGGGAAATATAGACTAAAGAATAAATTACATCCGCGCGCTTCAGTCCATCCCGGAACTGCCGATATAGCGGGCAATAGCAGGTGAAACACGCAATCCATGCAGTAAGCATTACCTCCTGTATTTGAGGTAATTAATACCTTGCTATTGGCGGAAATTGACTAAGTTTCGGTAATTGAAACTCGAGGCAATTCGTGTGACATTTTGTTACGTCTGATTTTCACATGCCAGGGGGAATTATCGGTAATATCCGCCGCGCGTCTGACTTCAAGCAGTGACTTCGTAATCTTCGTCCGAAAAAATTGCGCACGTCTCCCCTCCTTCAGGGATCCAGCGCAGGGCCGAAATTCCCGACGGGGCAGCCGTAGCGAGGGGGCAATATTTACCCGCGCGAAAGCAAAAGGACAGATACGCACGTTCGCGCAATAGCGCGAGCGGCGCGGCGCACGTAGCGGGCGCAGGGCTCGGCGAGCCGTTGTGCGGCGTCCGTTAAATCTCATTCTTCAGACCTTAGCCAGCATCCGGGCGCGCATTGCGCGCCGTCGCCGGCTGGGCGTCGTTTTGTCCATTTTTTTCGATCGATGAAACTCTTCTATCTCTTGCTGTCGTCGTCGCTCTTCCTCGCGGCGTGCGGCGGTGGCGGTTCCGGAAGCTCCGGGACGGATGCGTCCAATGCCTCGGCCACGGCACAAAACGCGAGTGACGCGACCGCCGCGGACGCCACCGCGAATGCGGCCACCAGCACGCGCGGCACGCTGCACTGCGGCTCCGCCGTGAAATCGGGCGCAAGCTCCAGCAGCGAGCTGGTGAGCGCCGATACGCCGACCACGCAAAGCGGCCGTATCTTCGCCTCGGGTACGGCGTTTCCCCTCGCGTTCACCACCAATGCGCCCGCAGCCGACATGCTCAACTGGTCGATCACCGACCACGTCGGCAAGGTGGTCACGAGCGGCAGCCTGCGCGTGACGGCAGGTCCGGCGACGACCACGCTGAGCTGCACGTCGACGCTCGCAGGCTACTTCTCCGTGAGCGCGAAGCTCGCCACTGCCGGCGGCCAGCTCCCGGAACTGGGCACCCGCCCCGCCGGTACTGCGACCTTCGGCGTGCTGCCCAATCTGGCAGGCATCGTGCCGGCGGTGACCTATCCGCATCAGGACTTGCACCGCTTCGGCATGCAAGGCGAAGACGACAACACGTCCGTGCTCTCCTCGCTCGGCATCTCGTGGACCTATGACCACCGCGAGCTGTACAACATGGAGCCGAGCGGCCCCAACACCTTCAATCCGAACGCGAACAACCTCGACCCGTTCTACACCACGGGCAACGTGATGCGCCTCGTGCGTCTGGACGGCATTCCCGCCTGGGCGAGCCCGACGGGCGCGTTCGAGGACGAATCGCTTCCGCCGGCCGACTCCGGCTACTACCAGAACTACATGGCCCGCATCGGTACGGAATCGAACCTCATTCGGACGACTTACTTTCCGAAGCAGGCGGCCAACTACTACCAGCTGACGTGGGAACCGGATGCCCAATGGCAAGGCACGAACACGCAGTTCGTGCAGCTCTATCAGGCCGTCTATCAGGGTATCCACTCGACCGATCCTCACGCGGTCGTAATGGGGCCGACCGATACAGCGCCGTCCGGCACCGCCGACCATCTGAAGGCTCTCGCGCCGCTCGGCTACGCGCAGGACATCGACGGCGTGACGACGCACGGCTACTACGACATCAACGGCAGCTCGCCTTCGTTTCCGCCCGAGCGTCTCGAAACCGATCCGGCCAACGCGTCCGGCTCGCTGATGGGGCAAATGCGCGCGCTGCGCAGCGAAATGGCGGCCGACTACAAGCCGGGCATGAAGCTGTTCAGCACGGAGCTTGGCATCAGCTACGACAATGGCACGACGTACAGCGCCAGCTATCCGACTGGCAATGTCCTGTACGCACAAGGCGCGCTGGTAGCACGCAGCCATGTGATCATCCTGGGCGAAGGCGCCGATCAGACCTGGATCTTCTATGGTGCGGATTTCCCGGGCCTGGTGGGCTACGGCACGTTCTTCGATCTCGCCGACGCGCAGGGCCAATATGGTGCGCAGAACATCAGTCCGAAGCCGGCGGCCATGGCCGTCGCGGCAATGACGCGCATTCTCGACGGCACCAACACGCTCGGCCCGGTGAAGAGCACGCCCTCGGGCGTCTACGGTTATGCGTTCCGGCAATTGAGCAACGGCGCAGTCATCACAGCCCTCTGGACGCACAACAACAACGTGTGGAGCGCGAGCGCCGGCTACAGTTCGACGTATAGCGTGGGCTACAGCCTCGCGGTGGATGCACCCGGCACGAGCGGCACGGTCACCGTGCTCGACGAAATGGGCAATCCGACGACGAAGAGCTACAGCAACGGCAAGGTCGCGCTGAGCCTGACCGAATCGCCGGTGTATGTGATTTCGCAGAACGCAACGGTCGCGAGCGCCAATGCGACGCTGCCCGCGGGCTACGTGGCGAACTAATCGAACCGGGCGGCCACCCGGCCGCACGAAAGGGCTGTACCTTGAGGCGCCCGGTCCGCGGACACTGTTCAGCGGACCGGGCGCCTCTTCCGTTTATGGCCGGCGGAGCACGCTTGCCGCGGTAAACTTGCGACGCTACAACAGAAATGAACGAAAATGCTGCGAACCCACTGGATAGAAACATGAAACGACTGTTACTCGCCGCACTCGCCGCCGCCTCGTTCGCGACCTGCGCTCACGCGCAAAGCGACGCGACCGGCTCGTTCTCCACCCCCGCAGGCACAGTGCAATTCGTGCGCGACGACCGCGACTTCGTGGCGGTACTCGGCAAGGATATCTTCGACCGCTTCGACGCGAAGACGCTCGCGCATTTCGACGAAGTGGGCCACGACAACAGCACGATTACGCGCATGCTCGTGCAGACCGGCTACGGCCCGGTGCTGTACGACTTTCGCCACAATCCGCCGCTCGTGCGGCACGTGAGCGCACACATGACGATCAAGCGCGTGTTCTGGCAACCCGACGAAGTCGTGATGCAAGGCTCGGAGGGCTGGTTCCGGCTCAAAAACGGCACGCTCACCAGGCTGCAATCGTCAACGACCACGTACCGCACCAACTAACCCGGTTAGACGTCTTTCTCGTCTTTCTCGTCACCCTGCGAGTCGCGGTCCGCGATCTTCAGCTGACGCAGCTTGTGATAAAGCGTTTTCTTCGGCATCCCAAGCTCCTCGCTCGTCTGGGCGACGTTGCCGCGATGGCGGCGCAGCGTGTTCTCGATCAGCATCCGCTCGAAATACGCTAGCTGGTCCGCCAGCGTCTCTCCTTTCAGCGCAGCCGCGCCAGCGGAAAGCAGGCTGTCGCCGGTCAGCCCGAGCACGAAGCGGTCGGCGACATTCTGCAGCTCGCGCACGTTGCCGGGCCACGCGTGCATCATGAGTTCGGAGACCTGCGCAGCCGTCACGACCGGCGCCGGCGTGCCGAAGCGCCGCGCGGCCGCGAGCACGAAATGCTCGAACAGCAGGGGCACGTCCTCGCGCCGCTCGCGCAGCGGCGGCAATTCGATCTGCGCGACGTTCAGCCGGTACAGCAGGTCGGCGCGAAAGTCTCCTTGCGCAGACACTTCGGCGAGGTCGGCCTTCGAAGCGGCGACGATCCGGCAATCCACCGGAATCAGTTCGTTTGCGCCGAGGCGTTCGACCACGCGCTCCTGCAGCACGCGCAGCATCTTGATCTGCAGCGGCATCGACATCGTTTCGATCTCGTCGAGAAAGAGCGTCCCGCCATTCGCCCATTCGATCTTGCCGACGCGCTTCTTGATCGCGCCCGTGAACGCGCCCGCCTCGTGCCCGAACAGTTCGCTCTCGAACACCTGCTCGGGCAACCCGCCGCAGTTCAGCGCCACGAAATGCGCGTCGCGCCGCGCGCTGAAGTCGTGCAGGCTGCGTGCGACCAGTTCCTTGCCCGTACCCGTTTCGCCGGTGATCAGCACCGACACGGAGGTATCCGCGAGGCGCAGAATCTTTTTGCGGACCTCCGCCATGGCCGGCGACTTGCCGAGCACGAGCGCCTCGATCCCCTGCCAGTTGTGCAGCGATGCGCGCAGGCCCTCGACTTCGAGCGTGAGCCGCCGCTTCTCGACCGCACGCGCCACGCGGCCCGCGATCACGTCGGACGAAAACGGCTTTTCGATGAAGTCGTACGCGCCCACGCGCATCGCGCTGACCGCCGTCGAAATGTCCGCATGACCGCTGATCAGCAGCACCGGAATTTGCGGGTCGATCGCCATTACGTGGTCGAGCAGTTGCAGGCCGTCGATGCCGGGCATACGCACGTCCGAGACGATCACGATCGGGGCGCCCGGCGCGATGTCGGCATACGCGTCGGCCGCCGACGCATACGCGCTCACCGGAAAGCCCGCCAGCGCCACCGCCTGCTCGACGCCGATGCGGACATTTTCGTCATCCTCGACGACCAGCACCCGAATCTCATCTGCCATGTTCTGTCCTTTGCGGCCCGGCTGCCGCGAATTCGATCGTAAAGCGGGCTCCGCCTTCGTCGCGATTCGTTGCGGTGATTTTCGCGCCAAAGCCTTCGACGATGCGCGACGTGATCGCCAGCCCGAGCCCGAGACCTTGCCCGCGCGGCTTGGTCGTCACGAACGGCTCGAACAGGTGCGCCAGCACATCCGGCGCGATGCCGGGGCCGCTGTCTTCGATTGTGAAGCGCACGCGGCCTTGCGCGTCAGGCTCACTCGCCTGCATCGCGATCACGCGCGTGCTCGCCTCGCGCACGGCGTCGAGCGCATTGCCGAGCAGATTGACGATCACCTGTTGCAGTTGACTCGACTCCGCATACACCGTCGTGCCCGGCGCGATCCGCACGTCGAGCCGCACCGCTTCGTCGCGAATGCGCGGCTCGTAGATGAGCCGTGCATGCGCGACGGCTTCGCCAAGTGACACCGCCACACGCTCGACTTCCGGCTTGCGCGCAAACGCCTTCAACTCGCTCGTGAGCACTGCCATGCTGTCCACGAGGCGCCCGACGCGCTCGAGATTGGCGTTCGCCTGTGCGCCCTGATTGCGCTCGAAGAAGGTACGCGCATTGTCGCAGAGCGTGCGGATCGCGACGAGCGGCTGGTTCAGTTCGTGCGTGAGCCCCGCCGCCATCTGGCCGATCACGGCGAGCTTGCCGGCATGCACCACCTCCTGCTGGGTGGCGCGCAAGCGCTGCTCGGTACGTTCGCGCTCGGCGATCTCGCGCTGCATCTGGGCGTTGGCTTCCCTTAGCGCGGCGGTGCGCTGCGCCACGGTCGTTTCCAGCTGGTCGTTCGCGCGCCGCAAGGCTTCTTGCGACCGGAGCTTTTCCACGATCACGCGGCGCCGCTGCACCGCATACAGCGCATAGAGCGCGGCGATCAGAAACACGCCCGTCACGAACGCAAGCGCGAGCCGTTGCTGCCGCCGCGCGCCCGCCGTGTCGAGCAGCACCATGATCGTGTCCTGCCCTTGCGGCGCGGGGCGCGACATCACGAGAAAACGGGCCGTGCGGCCCGCGTCGCGCAGGTCGGGAAAGATGCCAAGCCACGCGTTGTCATTCCAGTCGCCGACGCGCCGGTATGGCAGCGCCTCGACGATGCGGCCCGCGTATTGGCGCGACGCCTGGATATCGCGCTGCTGCGGCTCGGTCATCGCACGCATGGCCGTGAATTTCCATTCGGGCTGCGTCGAGATCACGATGACGCCGTTGCTGTCGACGACGATCGCCGCCTCGCCAGGCGTGCGCCACGCGGATTCGAGCGCGTCGACGCTGACCTTCACGGCCGCAGCGCCGATTGCCGTGTCGCCATCGTGGATCGCGTTCGCGAAATACAGCCCAGGAATGCCGGTGTTCGTGCCAATGCCGAAGAAGCGGCCGCTGCCCTTTGCGAGCGCATCCTTGAAGTAGGGGCGATACGACACGTTGGTGCCGACGAAGCTGACCGGCTGGTCCCAGTTGCTCGCGGCCACCACCGTGCCGTGCGCGTCGATCACGTCTACGGCGCCGCTGCCGACATCGTTGTTGACGGCTTCGAGGTACGTATCGACTGCGGGCAACATGCCGTGCGCTTCATCGGGCGAGGCCTTGAGCAACGCGCGCACGCTGTCCTGCCGCGCCACCAGTGCCGGGACCAACTCGAAGCGTCCCAGCTCGCTTTTCAGGCTTGCCGTGTAGAGATCGAGCCGATGCTCGCCGACGTCGGCCAGCGCGTCGATCGCGCGATTCCATGCGAACTCCACCGCGGCGGCGGCCGCACCGACATACAGCACGGCCGCCGCCGCCCATCCCCACCATGGAATGCCCTTGTAACGCATCTGCACGTTCGCCCTCGTCGATTGGCTGCCGCCGGACGGCGGATTCAGCGGATACCGCGCGCCGGATGCACCGGCGCTGCCATCGCGAAGGCGCGCGCGAGGGACGCACACCCGCGCGTCATGCGCCGAAATGGGCGAGCAGGATGAGCGTCACGGTCACGACGATGGCGCCGCCGATGCGCGTGGCGATCTGCGCGAACGGCATGAGCTGCATGCGGTTGGCGGCGGTGAGGATCGCCACGTCGCCGGTGCCGCCCTGGCCGCTGTGGCACGCGTTCACGATTGCGGTGTCGATAGGGTACATCTTCATCAGGCGGCCCACCACGAAGCCCGTGCCCATGAGGGTGACCACGGTCGCGGCGATCGTCACGACATTGGCGAGCGTGAACGCGGCCACGAGCTTGTCCCACGGCGTCATCGCCACGCCGATCGCGAATAGCAGCGGGTAGGTGACCGCGGTCGAGAAGAACTTGTAGACCACGAACGCGCCTTCCTGCAGCGGCGGCGAAACCGCGCGCGCAAGCTTGACGAGCACGGCGAGGAACAGCATCGCCACCGGCGCGGGCAGACCGAACAGCTTGTTCGCCATCAGGCCGATGAGGTACAGCGTGATCGCCGTGATGCCGGCCGCGGCGATGTGGCTCACGTCCACGTGAGCGCGGACTTCGTCGTTCGACGACGCCAGTTCATCGCGCGCGCCGACTTGCAGACGGCCATTGCCGGTGAGATGCGGCATGCGCTTGCCCAGCATGTCGAGCATGCCCGAGAGGATGATCGCCATGAGGCTGCCGAGCATCACGGGCGGCAAGACCTGTGCGAACAGGTCGCCTTGCGCGACATGCATGATTTCCGAGTAGCCCACGGAAAGCGGAATCGCGCCTTCGCCCACGCCGCCGGCCATGATCGGCACGACGATATAGAGCAGCGTGTGCTTGACGCCGAGTCCGAGCGCCGCGCCTACGGCGGTGCCCACGATGGTCGCCGCCACCGTGCCGGCCGCAAGCGGAATGAAGATCTTCAGGAACCCTTGAATCAGCACGCGCCGGTCCATGCTGAGAATACTGCCGACGATGATCGAGGCGATGAAGAGATACAGGAAGTTGGTCTGCTTCGTGAACTCGACCGTGAGGTGCTGCACGGGCTTGGGCAGCACGTGGTAGTACACGAGCGCCGAGGGCACGAAGGTGGCGAGAATCGCCGCCGCGCCGATATTGCGCAACAGCGGCAAGCGCTTGCCGAGTTCGGCGCACGTGAAGCCGCAAAAGGCGAGCACGGCGATGGCCATCGAGATCTCGCCGGGCACCTTGCCGGTGAGCGCGAAGCCCGCGATCAGCGCAAACAGGATCACGTAGATCGGCAGCGGAATGATGCCGATGCGGATTTCCATCAGCTTCCACCAGCCTTCGGGCCAGAAGCGGGTTTGGGTCGTCGGGGATGACTCGGGGACCGCCTGGCTCACCTGCGAGGCGGCGGGTACGGATGCGCTGTTCTGCACGGGATGTCTCCTTCGTTTTCGCGACCGGACTGCGTCGCGTCTCCGGTGCTTGTTTAATGAGGGTTGCGGGCTATCGAGGGAGATAGGCCGCCGGGTCTCTGTAAAGCAGTAGCCGTGCCAGCGCGTGCCGGCTTCCGGAATAATTGGTAACGCGTTGATTTTCTTGATGTTTTTCAGGAACGCCACTTGTCGCGAAGCCGCTACCGGTCCGAGATTTCAGAATCGACCCGAGCCGCTGGCTGAAATCTCGGCCTGACCTTTGACGGCATGGCAAGAGTGATTTTCAGAATTCGCTCTGGAACGACGCCGATCGTTGGCAGAAGATGAATCACCGCAATGTGAGGAGCGAGCCATGAAGATCGTCTTGCCAGGGTGCGCCGCCGTTTGCGCCGCGGCGCTGTGGAGTGCCGGCGCGCTGGCCTCGCCGCCGGGGTCGGCCTACCAGACGCCGGTGCAGTTATCGAGCGGAAGGAATCTGCTTTGCAGCGTGAACGAATCACAGCCTGCCGGCGAAACGGCAACGCTCACGCGTCGCGAGCAGGTGGAAGCCGACGTCCTCGCCACGCAGCGCTTGAGGCTCGTGAGCGGACCGGAATCGCCTTATCCCTCGGCCTATACGGCGCCGAGCGTTGCCTGCGTGGATGCGGGTTGATGCCGCAGAAAGAACCGCGTGGCTCGATTCGCCTGACGAATCGAGCCACGCATGCTACGAGAATCGCTGAGAAGCCGGATCAGAAGCGCGTGCGCACGCCCGTCGTCACTTCGACCTGGTTGGTCGCACCGAAGGTCGTGCCCACCGTGTAGCCGCCGTGCAGCTTCATGTAGTCGCCGGCCAGATACACCTCGGTGCGCTTGGACAGGTGATAGAAGATCGAGCCGTAGAGCGTTTCCTTGAAGCCGTTGTGCAGCCCGCTCGTGGGATCGAACGCGCCGATGTTGGCGTTCGGAATATCGCCATCGGCGTTATACGCGGCGTTGTGCGTGCGCATTTGCTGATAACCGAGTTCGTAGTCGAACGCCCCCTTCGGCACGAGCTTGAACGAGACCGTCCACGCATTGTCCTGGCGCTGGCCGAGCGCGCCCTGGTTGCCCCAGTAGCGGAAATAGCCCGCATTGGCGCGCACGATGCCGATCGTGTAGTTGCCGCCAACCGAGAACGCCTGGTTCGTGTTGCCGTCGCGGTTCACGTGGTTATAGAAGGTCGAGGCCGTCCACGTCGGAGCGTTGTAGCCGAGTGCGAACTGATAGTTCGCATTGTTGCCGAAGCTCGTTGAATTGCCGAACGCGTAGCCCGCCGCGGCAAAGATGCCGTTGTCGAACACCTTCTTCCACGCGACGCCGTTGTTGTAACGAGTGCCCGTTGCGCTCGCCGCGTAGAAAATCATCTGCTTGAAGTTGTTCGCGTTGGTCCAGCCGCCCTCTTCCGTCGTGAGCTTCGCGTTGCCGTACGGGTCGCCGTAAATGGCCGCGGCGTCACGCGCGATAGTGTTCTGGAAGCCCGCCGTGACCTTGCCGAAGCGCTCGTCTTCCACACCTACCCAGGCGTCCCGGTCGAAGATCTGGCCCGGGTCTTCCATCTGGCCGTCGCTCGCGCGGTATTCGCTCTCGAGCCGGAAGATCACCTTCGTGCCGCCGCCGATGTCCTCTGCGCCCTTCAAGCCCCAGCGGCTGCCGCTGAACCACGGCTCGCCGGCAATGCCCATGCCGATCACGTGGTTGCCGTTGGCGTCTGCATGCGATTGATACGTGGGGACGCTCAGGTCGATAAGGCCATAGAGTTGAACGCTCGACTGCGCGTGTGCGCCGCTTGCCGCGAATACGCCGAAGGTCGCGCCGGCTGCAGCGGCGGCAAATTGTTTTCTCTTCAAGATCGTCTCCAGGGTTGCTTCGTTGGAAGTTTTCATGGACCCGCTGCCATCACTCGCCGGTTGCGGCGAGCCGTGTGAATCAGCGGGTGAGACGAATAGTAGAGAAGTGAATCCTTCGCGATTCTTTCACGAGCGATGCGTATTCCTAAGTACATCCACCAATACCGGTAAAGAAGCCTACCTGCTCGGGCTCCGCCGGCTCTTTCGCGCGAAGGATGTAGCCCAGGCCGCGCAGCGTGGTGATCTGCACGCTCGACTCCGCCAGATGCTTGCGCAGGCGATGGATGTAGATATCGATCGCGTCCGCACTCGGTTCGTCACTCAGGCTGCAGATGCGCTCCAGCAGCGCCTGCTTCGGCACAGCCTTGCCCTGGCGCAGCATGAGTGCTTCGAGGACGGAATGTTCGCGCCGGCGCAGGGTGAGCGGCACGTCCTTGTGGCGGAACTCGCGCGTGTCGCAGACGTACTGCAGGTCGCCGCAGGTCAGCCAACCCGACCTCTCGCCCGTCTGCCGGCGTATCAGCGCCTTGATGCGCGCAACCAGTTCGCGGCTGTCGAACGGCTTGACCACGTAGTCGTCGGCGCCGGCGCCGAAACACGCCACCTTGTCGTCTATCGAACCATGCGCGGTCAGCATGAGCACGGGCACATTGTTGCGCCGACGCCGCAAACGGTTGAGCACATCCTTGCCGCTCAGGCGCGGCAGACGCATGTCGAGGAGCACGAGATCGTAGCTCTGCGTGAGCAGCACGGAGTCTGCGGCTTCGCCATCGGCCACGCAGTCCGCCGTGAAATTTTCGGCGCGCAGCAGGTTGACGATCCAGTGCGCGAGTTCGGCGTTGTCTTCTACGAGCAGCAGCTTCACGATCCCCCCTCACCTCTCCTCATCCGCGCCAGACGGGCAAGCGCACCGTCGCGACCAGACCCAGCCGCTCGGCGCCCGCAGCAACGCTCACCGAGCCGCCGTGCGAGCGCGCGACCTGATGGACGATGGCGAGACCGAGCCCCGTGCCCTCGGTATCCGCCGCCACGCGATAGAAGCGCTCGAACACATGCGCACGCGCCTCGGCTGGAATGCCGGGGCCGTTGTCGACCACCTGCAGCATGACCTGTTCCCCTTCGCTGCGGCACACGGCCGTCACGCGGCCGCCCTTGTGCGTATAGCGGATCGCGTTATCGATCAGGTTGGCCACGAGCGACGCCAGCAGGCCCGTGTTGCCCGCCACGTGCACGTCTTCGTCGAGTTCCGCGCCGAGATCGATACCGCGCCGTTCCGCGGCCTGGACCATCTCTTCGAGCACGGAAGACACCACCTCGGTGAGATCGACGCGCGTCTGGCCGCGCGACGACTGTGTCATCGATTCGGCCTGCGCGAGCAATAGCAGTTGATTCGTCAACTCCGCCATTTTCTGGCTGGTGCGGCGCACGCCGTTGAGTGCGTCGAAAAGCGCGGGATCGCCCGGCTCGCATTGACTCGCGAATTGGGTTTGGGTCGTTAGCAGCGTGAGCGGCGTGCGCAGCTGGTGCGCCGCGTCGGCGATGAACTGGCGCTGCGTGGCGGCATGCACCTTGAGCCGCGCGATGCACTGGTTGATCGCCTCGACGATCGGCCTCAGCTCCGATGGCAGATGATCCGGGCGGATCGGCTCCAGCTGCACGGGCTCGCGGTCGGCAACGTCGTCCTTCAGCTTCATGAGCGGGCGCAGCTCGAGCGTGAGCCCGAGCGGCACGAGCAGCGCGACGAGCGCCAGCATGAACCACTGGCGTGCGAGCTGCGGCCTCCACAACGCGTTGATCATTGCCTCGCGCGATGCGATCGTCTTGCCGACGATCACCATGACGCGCTCGGCGCGGCCCGAGTCGTAGAGCATGCGCTCGTAGGCCACGGCGCGGATCGGCAGACCCGCATACGTGGTGTCGTAGAACACGGGCGCCTCGGCTGTGTTCGCGCGCGGCAGCGGCAAGTCCGGCGCGCCGCCCAGCAAGCGGCCATTGCCGGCGAGCACCTTATAGAAGACATGATCCTGCCAGGGCGACTCGAACAGCTCCAGCGCTGCCGGCGGGATCGTCGCGCTGAGGGAGCCGTTGTCCCAGTCGACGTCTTCGATGATCGTGCGCGCCGAATCCAGCAGCGAGTGGTCCTGCACGAGATCCGCGGTCTGCCGCGCGGCATCGTACGACTCGCAACCCGTCACGACGACAAACGCGGCGAGCGGCACCAGCAGCCACAACAGCAATCGCCCACGCAGGCTATGCACCATGTCGCGCTCTCTCAGATACCGAACCGCGAGGCGCGCGCCGGACGGCGGCTCCGGGCATGCTTCATTTCGCGCTGACGAATTCGTTCGTGTAGGTGCCAGACAAATCCACGTGCTTGCCCTTGACCGACGGATTGAAACTGGAGAGCACCTTCAGCACGGTTGCCGGACCGTCGGCGGGCATCTTGCCGTCCGAGGTGTACATCGGCAGCGAGGCCTTGAGTGCGCTCACGTAAAGCGCCTTGTCCTTTTGATAGTCGGCGGGCATTTGCGCGGCGATTTCCTCGGCGCTGTGCGTGTGAATGAACTGCATGGTGCGCACGAACGCGTGCGCGAGTTTCACCGCCTGAGCCTTGTGCGACTCGGCCCACGCGTCCTGTACGTAAAGGCTTGCGGCGGGATAGGTGCCGCCGAGCGCGGCGCGGGTGCCTTCCACCGTGCGCATATCGACGAGCACCTTCGCGTCGCCGGCTTTCTGCAGCGCCGAGACGGTCGGCTCGGTCGTCATGCCCGCGTCGATGCGCCCCTGCTTGATGGCCGCGATGAAGCTCGCGTCCGCGCCCACCGGCAACATGGTGTATGCGCTGGAGGCAATGCCATGCTGGCTCGCGAGATACTGCGTGAGAAAACTGGTCGAAGACCCAAGGCCCGTCACGCCAAGCGTCTTGCCCTTGACGTCGGCCATCGACTTGATCGTGCCGGCCGCTTTCGACGACACCATTTCCACTTCGCCCGGCACCTGACCGAACACGACGATCGCCCTGACGTCCTTACCCTTCGTCTGCAAGTCGATGGTGTGATCGTAGAAGCCCACCACGGCCTGCACCGCGCCGGCGAGCAGTTCGTTTTCCGCATCCACGCCCGCGGGCTGCGAGAGCAACTCGACGTTCAGCCCTTCGTCCCTGAAATAGCCCAGTTGCTCGGTGAGGCGCGCGGGCAGGTAAATGAGCTTCGTAATACCGCCGACCATGATAGTGATCTTGTCGCCGGCTTCGTCGGCGGCATGCGCGCCTTGAAGCGTCATGGCAAACAGCACGCCGCCGGCGAGGGCGGCTCGACGCAGCGCGCCAAAACTCAATTGCATGGATTGTCTCCGTCGGGAAGGGCCGGCGGCGCGATGCTCGCCACCTCGATCGTTTCGGGGATTCTAGTGATTCAAACCCTTCCCGAAGCTTTCGCGGGTCGGGCCGATTTATACGGGATTTCCATGAGCGGCGGCATTATCCATGCTTTCAATCATTCTGAATAAAAATGGCTTTTATTCAGAATGAAGACCGGTATGCAGTCGTTTTTCGCCGGCCTCCTGCGCTTGAGCGCGAGAATATTCCTCTGGATGTGCGGTCAATTAGCACAGGGCTGGAATGCGCCAGAGCGTTATGCACGAACGATGTGTCGTCTTCCGTGCCGTGCTGGCTCTCTCGCCGCCGAGCGGCTCGAACTCACCCGCATGCTGCGCTTGCCGCGCGCCGCACGCTATGCGTTTTTCGTGCCGGTTGCCTCGATGACCGCGAGCCTGCCCTGGACCCTGTTCAAACCCGAAGAAGGAACTCGCCTCTTCGCGGCGGGAATCGTCCTGCTCGCTGTGCAAGGCTGGCGGCATTGCAGGCGCCGTGGCGCTGGCGCTGTTTGCGCTGACGCTCATGATCGCTGTGCTCGCAGCACGCCGGGCCCGCGCCCGGCGTACTGGCGGCAGACCGCTTTCGAACCCGTCACCCCCGCGTTGTTGATCGGCGCGGGAGCCGGCCCATCCATTGCCGATCCGAAAGCCCGCGATAACACGGCGGCTGCGCACGAACGCAAGCTGCCGGCGGGTATCATTGAAAAGACACACCCCCCCCACCACCACGGGCCCTCTCGTCAATGCGCATCTTCGGAATCAGCCTTTACGTCATCGTCGCCCTGCTCTTTGCAGTGCATGCCATCCGCAACCAGCAGAACATGTACTGGCTGCTGATCCTGTTTCTGTTTCCCGGCCTTGGCAGCCTCGTCTACTTCTTCGTCATTTATCTGCCGAGCCTGCGCCAGTCGCGCGGGGCGAGGGCGACTGGCCGGGCCATCTCGCAACTGGTCGATCCCAACCGCGCGGTGCGCGAAGCGCGCAACGATTTCGACCGTGCGCCGACCGTTGCGCACCGTATGCGCCTCGGCGCTGCGCTACTCGACGCGGGCGATGCCGGCGAAGCGCTGGAGCATTACCAGGCCGCGGCCACCGGGCCGTTCGCATCCGATCCCGCATTGCTCGAGGGCCTCGCGCGCGCGCAGTTTGCCAATGGCAATGCGGCGGCCACCCAGGAGACGCTGGAAAAGCTGTTCGCCGTCCAGCCTGTCGCCCGCCAGCAGCCGGAACCCAGTTTGCTGTATGCACGCTCGCTCGCCGCGAATGGCGCTGCGGGCACGCGCGCCGCGTTCGAAGCCGCGCTTTCGTGCGCGAGCGACGCCGCCCCGCGATGCCTCTTCGCCGACTGGCTGGCAAAGCAGCCCGGCGACGCCGATCGCCAGCGCTCGCGCGAGCTTTATGCCGACATCGTGCACGACGCGAAGCACTGGCCGCGCCACGCACGCGAGCACAATAGCGAGTGGCTGCAACGGGCTCAGGCCGCGTTGAGCCGCTAGCGCAGACCTTCCCGCGAGAAGACCGTGAGCAGCCAGACGGGAATCGCCGAAAACGCGGCGCCAGAAAAAAACCAGTCGGTTGCCGTCCAGTTTCTATCACCGCGCCAGGCACCGCCGCGGTGCGATGGTGTGCGCCGGTCACCGAGTCTGGAGTCGATATGACATTGCCTGCGGGATGCGTTCAGTCGGGCGTGCCCATATCCATGCGCACGCACATGCGCCGGTAAGTGGCCGGCGTCATGCGGTACGCGCGCCGAAACCAGCGGCCGAGATGGCTCTGGTCGGCAAAACCCACTTCCGCGGCGACCCGGGCCGGCGTGTGGCCCGCCGCCAGCAGCCTGCGCGCGGCGCGCAGGCGCAAGCGCACCAGGTACGCATGGGGCGACGTGCCGAACTCGCGCTGGAACAGGCGCGTCAGACGAAACCGGTCGATGCCCGAGCTGTCGGCGAGTTCGTCGAGCCCGATGTTCGCGCTCATGTGTTCGTGCAGCAGATCGCGCACGCGGGCGAGCGCGGGTGAAGTGGGCGAAGTGGGCGAAGTGGGCGTCGCCGCCGCGGCCGTATCGAGCAGATGGCCCCCCAGGTGCTCCAGCAAGCGGTCGAGCGCCTCATCGCGCGCGAGCCGGCCTTCCTCGCCGTATAGCGCGAGAAACGCGCGGCGGATCGCATCGATCAGGCGCGGGTCGTCGACGAGCGTCTGGCCGAATGCGGCCTCCACGCCGCCGAGTCCCGCAATGTTCAGCCTGCGCGCCGCGCGTTCGACCCATGGCTGCGGCAGGTACAACATCGCGTAGGTGAAGCCGCCCGGCTCGGGCGCATGGCCGTCGTGCAGCGCGCCCGGCTCGATCAGGATCGCCCGGCCCGGAACGCTCGTATGCAGCGAACGGTGACACTGAAAACGCTGCACCCCCTGCTCCGTATAGCCGATCAGCATGTCGTCGTGATCGTGGGGGTCGTAGGCGTGGCCGCTGAAATGCGCGCGCAGACTTTCGACGCCCGTCTGCGCATCGCGCCGCGCGACGAGCCAGTGATCGTTCCGGCCCTCAGTCACCGTCGCGTTCGTCATGGCTAGCCTCGTTCCCGGTTCCTTTCCCAAGGGCACGAGTGTACGCCAGCCATGCGCAGAGGACGGAACGCGGCCTCGGCGCCCGTTCGGCCGCGTTTAGCCGTCGCTCAGTCGTCGAATTCGCCGGCCTTCAGCGCTTCGTCGAAATCCGTGATCCATGGGGCGAAGTGGTCGGTGTCGTAGGTAGCCGTCTTGCCGTTTGCGATCCGCGTGACGCATACCTGCCGGATCGCCGCGCGCTCGCCTCCGGCGGCGGTTTTCTCGTTGGCCGAGATCCGGAACTCGCGCAGGTCGAGGCCCCGGCTCGCGAGCACAGCCTTGACGTCTTCCTGCTCGTCCCAGGAAAACTCGGCGAAGTCGTGGGCTGTCATGGTCGTCTCCTCCAGGGCGTCATCAGGGACTGCACGGCGCGACGGGCAATCCCTCGGCCTTCCAGCGCAACATGCCGCCGGCGAGATTGGCCACCTTGCCGAAGCCTGCCTTGGTCAGCAATATGCTTGCCTGCGCCGAACGCACGCCCGAGCGGCACACCGCCACGACCGGCCGGTCGCGATCGAGCTCGTCGATGCGCGACATGAGCTGCGAGAGCGGCACGAGCTTCGCATCCTGCAGATGTCCGAGCGGGTCGATGAACTCGGGCGCCTCGCGCACGTCGACGATCTGCATCTGAGCCGCATGCTCCAGCAGCGCCATGGGCTCGATTTCCCATACGCCGCTAAAGCGCAGCGTGAGCGGCGCCCAGTCGGGCGTGTCCAGGATGGGCGCGTCGCCTTCGGGCTTGCCGCAGCGCAGGTTAGCGGGCACCGCGACAGCCATCTGCTTCGGGTGCGGCAAATTCAGGTTGTGCATGTAGCCCGCGAAGTCGCCGAGATCGACGTCGCCGCCCAGGCGCGGATTGAAGCGCCGCTCCTCCGCCACGCTCGTGACCGTGATGCCGCGATAGTCGTGCGCCGGGTAGAGCAGGCAGTCGCCGGGCAGCGTGAGGATCTGCTCGCGCACGGAAGCGAACAGCTGTTCCGCGCTCCCGCCCTGAAAATCGGTGCGGCCGCAGCCGCGTATCAACAGGCTGTCGCCCGTGAAAGCCATGCCTGCGTCGTCGAGCACGTAGGTCAGGCAGCCGCTGGTGTGGCCGGGCGTGGCGCGCACTTCCAGATACCGCTTGCCGAAGGCGATGCGGTCCCCGTGCCGCAACGGAAGGTTCACGCCCTCGGCGCCCACGACTTCGGCGAGCGCGATCTGGCTGCCGCTGCGCTCGCGCAAGCGCCATGCGCCCGTGACATGATCGGCGTGCACATGGGTATCGAGCGTCGCCTTCAGGCGCAGGCCCAGTTCCTGCAAAAGCGCGAGGTCGCGCGGCACCTGTTCGTAGACAGGGTCGATCAGCAGCGCCTCGCCGCTTTCGGGGTCGCCGAGCAGGTAGGTGTAAGTAGACGATACGGGGTCGAAAAGCTGGCGAAAGATCATCGCGGCGCTCTGTTTTGGCAAACGCGTGGTTCGCTTTGCAGTATGCCGCATCTGCTTTCCGCCCGGCTGCTCGACGTGCGCCATATACCCGCGTTTGTTCGGCAGCGTACGAAGGAGCGCGAGGCCGGCAATGCCAATGCTTCACCAGGTCCACCGTTGCCTCGCCAGCGCTGCGGCGCAATCGCAGCATCCGCCGCCGAATTCGAACGACTCGGGACCCAGCCGGCCGACCTCTCCGGCCAGTGCTTCGTGCCGCAGGTTCATATCGAAAGCCATCTGCCCATCGTCCAGACGATCCGGCACGATCGGCATCACTCCTGTTCGTGACAGGTCGAACCGAAAATGGAAGAAAGGCCGCGTTCAGCCGTTTAACACGTATCCCGGCGGGGTTTTTACAAGGACTGAAATCATGACCAGAATCTTGTTGTGCGCCCTGGCTTGCGTTCTGCCCATTGCGGTGTTCGCGGAGGCGCCGAAGGTGGCCAACGGCATGGTCGTCGACGACGACGGCATGACGCTCTATACGTTCGACAAGGACACGGCACACGGCAAAAGCGCCTGCACCGGTGCGTGCGCAACCATGTGGCCGGCAGCGCGCGCCGACCCTTACGACAAGGCCAGCGGCGACTGGGGGCTCATCGCTTCCGCTGACGGGAAGCATCAATGGACCTACAAGGGCCACCCCCTCTATCGCTACTCGAAGGACACACAAGCCGGACAAATGAACGGCGACGGTTTCAAAGGGATGTGGCACACCGTGAAGCCCTGACGCTATTTCGGCACGCTAATGAATTTCCATCGACCGCCCCACTCCGGCGCTTCGGAGCGGGGCGTGAGTCATGACGTTGCGTCGCTGTCAGTTGCCGGTGCGCAGTGTCCAGACCGTCGCCGAGTTGGTGTTGTCGTCGACCGCGGCAAACTGCGCGTGGCGCTGGCTGTCCATGCCGAATGCGAGCCCGAACGCCGATCCCGCCGTGGGATCGACCGACATTTGCGCGACGAATTGCCCATCCACGGTGAATTCGACGATCTCGCTGGGCTGTTGCGGATCAGCGTTCACGGCGTCGCCGTTGGCGGTGACGAGATGGCCGTTAGGGGCGAGCGCCAGGGCAAGCGGTCCATGCAGGTGAGTGTTGTCCTGATAGATCAGCCTCCCCACTCCGCCGCTATGGTTCGCATCCGCCGCGCCGTAAATGGCGAACACCGCGTTGTCGCCCGTCGAGGCGACGTAGAGCACGTCGCGCTGGCCATCATAGGCGAGCCCCGTCGGGCCGACGACCAGCGCGGCCGGATCGGTGCGATGCAAGTACCCTGAAGCGACGATCGTCGAGGTCGGCAACTCCGTTACGCCGTTCTCGCCAATCGCGAGGTCGATTCTCGCAACCGTACCGTTCAACACGTCCGAGACGAAGACCTTCACGAATTTCCCGCCGTCGATCACGGTGAGGTCCCAGGGGCCATCGAGCAGGCGCGCATCTTTCAGCTCCTTGACGAGCCGGCCCTGCGGATTAATGACGAGAAGCGAGCCCGGCGGAATCACGTTCTTGCCGTCGGTGGTCGGCACGTTGCCCACCAGCACGAAGCCGCTTCTCAGCACGGCGAGCGCCGTCGTGAGACCGAGGTGCGCGCCCTGGAAGAACGTCACCGGCTGGTCATTCGGTACGAGCTTCACGATCGTCGTGCCGGTGCCTTGCAGATTCGATTGCGCATTGAAGTTGGACACCACCACATCGCCGGGCTTGAGCGTGCTCCATGAGGGCACGCCGACCGGTACGAACGCAATGCCATACGGATTGACGTCGCCATTGGCCGGCACGGTCGATGAAGTCGCGAACGCCGGCGGCAGGATCGCTTGCTGGGGGTCGGCGCGAACCGTTCCCAGCGACAGGGCGAAGAGCCCGGCGCCCAACGCGAGGCAGCGCATTCGCGGCACGAGCGCTGCCCGGTTCCTGCGGATGTATGAACGACATGCAGACAACGAGCGAGAAGCTTTCATCTGACACCTCCTTCTCGCGGGGACGATCCGGAACGCCGGGACAACTCGCGCGGCCAGTGAACGCACCATGCTTCGCGCGCCCCGCGTTTTGCGTAAACGATCCTGCGGCGAGGCTATTCCGTTGGTCGCCCCCTCACCGCGCACGCTTCGCGCGCGGCGCATCCGCAGGCCCCGCCAGCTGCTCCACGAGAAAATCCACGAACGCGCGCACACGCGACGTCAAATAACGTGCGTGCGGATACAGCAGGATAAACGGCCGGGTACGTCCCCCTTCCTCGCGCAACACTTCCACGAGCCTGCCTTCGCGCAGGTCGCCGGCCACCACGAAGCGATACGTCTGGAAGAGCCCCGCACCCGCGCGAGCGAGCGTCACCCCGGCGAGCGCGTCGCCCGACGTTCCGTAACTTCCGCTCGTGATCACATCGCCATCTTCACTGGCATTGCCTTCGAACGTCCACGCAACATGGCGCCCACTACTTGGCAGTTCGAACTGTATGCATTCGTGCGACTGCAGATCCGCCACGGTCTTCGGCACGCCCGCGCGCTTCAGATAAGCGGGCGTGGCCACCACCACCATCTCTGCGTCTTCCAGCTTGCGCGCCACCAGGTTGGAATCGGCCGGCGCGCGCCCGCGAATCGCCAGGTCGAAGCCTTCGTCGGCGAAGTCGATGTTGCGGTTGCTCAGATGGATGTCGACCCGCACCTCCGGATAGCGCTCGCGAAACGCCGGCAAGAGCGGCAGCACGCGATAGTGTCCGTACGGCGTGGGCATGCTGATGCGCAGCACGCCAGCCGGCGTGGTCTGTTCGCCCGTGACTTCGCGCTCGGCGTCCACGAGTTGCGAGAGCGCCTGGCGGCACTGCTCGAAGTAACGCCGCCCCGCATCGGTCAGGCGGATCTGCCGCGTCGTACGCACGAACAGGCGCACGCCGAGCCGCTCTTCGAGCCGCGCCACGGACCGGCTCACCGCGGCGGGCGTGACGCTCGCCGCATTGGCCGCCAGCGTGAAGCTGCCCAGTTCCGCCGCCTGGCAAAACAGTTCAATGCTGCCCAGCAGCAGATCGTCGAATTTGCGTTGCATGCCCGCTTTCTCCTGATTGCTCCTGATTGCTCCTGTTGGCGCCTGATGCTTTAGTTCTATTCTGAAGGCTCCCACATCAGGCAAATGCTCACCACCACTCGAGGAGAACATCGTGTCCGTCGAACAGAAACTTGCCGATCTCGGTCTCGCCCTGCCCGCCGCGCCGCAACCGCTCGGCAACTACACGGCCGTTTCCGAGGCGGGCAATCTGCTCTTCATCTCCGGCCAGGGGCCGCTCGTCGACGGCAAACTGCGCTGGACTGGACGCGTGGGCACGGAGCTGACGCTCGAGGAAGGCCGCGAGGCCGCGCAGCTCACCGCCTTGAACGTGCTCGCGCAGATCAAGCGGCATTTGGGCAGTTTCGAGCGCCTGCATCACATCGTGCGCATGGAGGGCCACGTGAGCAGCGCCCAAGGCTTTTTCGAGCAGCCTGCCGTGCTCGACGCCGCGTCGGATCTCTTCGCTGCCGTGCTCGGCGAGAAGGCCGGGCATGCTCGCTCTGCGTTCTCGCACCCGCGACTGCCTCTCGATTTACCCGTCGAACTCGTGGTGATCGCGCAGATTCTGCCTGCCTGAGGGCGTCTTGTCCGCCACGTAAAGGAACATCGGCACGCGCAGCCGCCCGCGCGTGCCGATGTTCCCGTTTGCGTCGATCCGGTCCCGCTCAAGCCCATACCGACTGCAACCGTGCAATGCTCTCGCGCGTTTCACGCTCCAGTTGCGCCACCAGCTCCGCCGCCGGCAACGCACGCGCGAGCGGCGCGGCCTGGCCCGCCCACTGCGCACCGTAGCCGAATTCGCCCCTGGCCTTCGCTGCCGCGATCAGCGCCTTGCCAGCATCGTACGTAATCGGATAAGACGGAATGCGCGGCGCCTTCGGGTCTTCGCCAAGTGCGGTGAAGCGGTTGACGATGCTGCGCGCCAGCCGCCCCGAGATCGCCGAGGTGAACGTGGTATGGCGCGCCGCGTCGCCGAGCAAGGCGGCACGATAGCCTTCGTCGGCCGCGCTCTCCGGACAGGCCACGAACGCCGTGCCCAGTTGCGCCGCCTGCGCGCCCAGCGCGAGTGCAGCCGCAATGCCCGCGCCGTCCATGATCCCGCCCGCCGCGATCACGGGCACGTCGAATTCGCTCACCAGCAGGCGCGTGAGCGCGAACGTGCCAAGGCCGTCGTCGCGGGCATGCTGATCGAACACGCCGCGATGGCCGCCCGCCTCCACACCCTGCGCGACGATCGCATCCACGCCCGCCTCCACCGCCGCGGCCGCTTCGTCGAGATTCGTTGCGCTCGCAAACAAACGAATGCCGGCGTGCTTGAGTTCGGCGATCACCGCATCGGGCGGCAGGCCGAAATGGAAACTCACCACCGCCGGCTTCTCTTCCAGCAGCATGGTTTGCATGGCCTTGTCCACGACAAAACTCGTGTAGATCTCCGAGAGCGACGCAGGCGGCTGCGCGCCGTATTGCTCGAACACCGGGGCGAGCCAGTCGAGCCATGCACGCTCCACGGCCGCGTCGGGCGTGGCCGGGCGATGGCAGAACACGTTGACGTTGAACGGCCTGGCCGTCAGCTCGCGCGTCTGGTGGATCGCGCGGCGCGCGTTCTCCGCGCTCATCGCGGCCACGCCCAGCGAGCCCAGCGCACCCGCATTCGACACGGCGGCGGCCAGCGCCGGCGTGGTGGTGCCCGCCATAGGCGCCTGAATGATCGGCTTCTGAATGCCGAGCGAGCGCAACAACGCCCGTTCGTCCACTTGAGTGCTCATGTTGCGTTCCCTCCGGATGCGTTCCAGTTTCAGGCGTGAGCGCGGCGCTGCGCCCAGTGCGCAAGTCCACCGCATGCGACCAGCAGCGCGCCGGTCGCGAAGAATACGGCGTGCAGGCCGAAGTGAACGCCGATCACGCCGCCGATCACCGGGCCCACCACCTGGCCGCTGAATTGCGCCGACTGCAGATAGCCGAGCATGCGGCCCGTTTTACTTTCGTCTACCGACTGCCGCGCGAGCTTGCCGATGGAAGGCAAGAGCCCCGCGAGCGTCATGCCCATCACCACGCGCAGGCCCGCAAGCTGCCACCAGTGTGCGACGAACGCTTGCGGCACCATCGCGAGCCCCGTGAGCACGAGGCAGGCGACGATCACGCGCCAGCTCCCGAAGCGGTCGGCCAGTGCGCCGAGGCGCGCCGCCGTGAGCATGCTGCCAAGCGCCGAGCATGCCATGACCACGCCCGCCACGCGCGCGAGATGCGCCGCGCCCACGCCCAGACTGCCGATATAAACCGTGATGACGGGTTCGATCGACATGTTGGCGAGCAGCACCATCATCGCGGTCACGAGCAGCGCGGACACCACCGCATAATCGGGACGGCGCACGCCGCTGCCCGAACCGGCCGCCGCGTGGCGCGCGTGCGATTTCGCGTCGCTTTCCGGATGAAACTCTTCCTTCACCACGAAGATGGTCAGGAGCGCCGCCACGGCGATCATTGCGCCGCCGGCGAAAAAGGTGCCGCGAATGCCGATCCAGCCTGGCAGCACGCCACCCACGAGCGGTCCGACGAGATTGCCCGCGAGCGCCCCCGTGGAAAGAATACCGAGCGCCCAGCCCGCGCGCTCGCGCGGCGCCTGGGTGCCGACCATCACCGTTGAAGCCGACGCGTAGCCACCCACGAGGCCGGCGATCAGACGCAGCGCGACGAGCTCGTACACATTGTGCGCCACGCCGATCAACGACATCACCACGGCCATGCCGATGGCCGCGCGCACGAGCATGGGCTTGCGGCCATAGCGGTCGGCGAGGCGCCCCCAGATGGGCGCGGTGAGCGCCGTGCCGAGGAAGGTCGCGCCGAACGCCACGCCCGACCACTGGATCACGGCGGACTGCGAGGTCACGCCGAGCTGCCGCACATAGAGCGGCAGGAACGGCAGCAGCATGCTGAGGCTCACGAGCGTCGTGAACGAGCCGATCACGCACACGACGAGATTGCGCCGCCAGTAGTGCGCATTGCGTTCCGCGTAGCCGCGCGGCGGCGGCTTTGTCTGCCGCGGCGCGGCCGCCGGGGAAGAAAGCGTGGTATTCACTTGGCCCTCAACGCGATGAAGAGATCGACACAGAGCGCGAGCACGAGCGCCGCGGCACCGATGGCGAACAGCACGAGATAATTCCCGCCGCTCGACGAGAACACGAACGACAGGCCGTAGGCCGCAACCGCCTGCATCACGGCGAAGCTGGTCGTGGCGCGGGTCCACGCGTTCTTCACGGCCGACGGATGATGCGCGAGCAGTTCGTTCACGCGGCCGAGCACGAGCGGCACGATGCCGGGCGTGAACGCGCCCACCAGCACGGCGGACACCATCAGCCCCGCCGGGCCGAAGAGGCCGAGCGCCGGAATCGCGACCGCGGCGGCCTGCACCAGATACGCCGCGCGCAATGCCGGACCGAAGCCCGCACGGTCGGCAACGTGCCCCACCGCGAGCGGGCCGACGATCGCGCCGATGCCGTACAGCACCCAGAATTCGGCGCCCGCATCCACGCCGCGGCCCAGCCCGCGCGCCACGTAGTCGACGAGGAAGATCATGTGCGGCACGAGCCCCACGGCATTCAGCCCATATTCGGCGTACAGCGCGCGCAGCTCCGCGCGGGGGTAGGCCCTGGCATGTTCGAAGCGCGAAGGCGCGTGAGCATGAGCGAGCGCGGGCGCGCCGTGCTCTGGCCAGCCGTTCCACGCCACGGCCGTGAGCAGCAGCGAAACGATGGCGAGTCCGAGCCAGGTGGCCGTGAGGCCCTGGCGCAGCAGGATCGGCACGATCGTGCCCGAGGCGGCAATGCCGAGTCCGATGCCCGTGAAGATGCCGCCGCTCGCAAAGCCGCGCCGCGCGGCAGGGACGTGCGCGAGGATCGTGGGCGCGGCGAGCACCATCAGCGCGCCGCCCGAGAGGCCCGAGGCGAAGCGCCAGACGAAAAACCAGAGGAACGAAACAGGCACCGCGCAGGCGACGAAGGCGAGGGTCGCGAGCAGCATCATCGCGCGCAGCACGGCGGCGGGTTTGGCGGCGCGGGCCATCGCGCCCGCGAGCAGCGCACCGGCCAGATAACCGCCGAGGTTTGCAGCGCCGAGGTAGGCGGCAGTCGAGGCGGGAAACCAGTGCGCGCCGATGATGGCGGGCAACAGCGGCGTGTAGGCGAACCGCGCGAGGCCTATGCCGATCAGGCTTGCGCTGGCCCCGGCGAGCGTGCCCCTCCAGACGTTGAAGGCCGCAGGCGCGGCAGGATTCGAGACGGCTTGATGCATGACGACTCCCGGCAAGCGAGACAATGAAGCGCCCGCTGAAAATGGGAATCAGTCTAGGTTAGATCGCCCGGCGAGAGAATCGCCGCGGCGCGTAAGTCATTCTTCCGCGCGGCGAACGGATGGGCCTATGCCGCTCAGGCCGGCTCTCTCAATCCGCGTCTGTAATACGCCGCGCCTGCTCGAAGTACTCGCGCAGCCGGGGCGCGGCGAAATCGACGAAACTACGCACCTTGGGCACCGAAAGGCGCCCGTGCGGCGTGACGAGATTCGCGGGCAGCGGTGCATGCTCGCTGTCGCGCAGCACGATCCGCAACCGCCCCGCCTCGACCTCTTCGGCCACGTGATAGGAAAAGAGCCGCGTGACGCCATGCCCCGCCACGGCCGAAGCCCGCGCCGCGCGTATCGTATTGACGATGAAGCGCGGCGAGAACTGCACGACCTGGGGCAGCGCGGTCTGGCGCGCCGCCGGGAAGCTCCACGAGTCGAGCCCGAAATGGGTCATCGAGATGATCACGTGGCTCGCGAGATCGGCGGGCGTCTCGATGGCCGGATGCGTGGCGAGATAGCCGGGCGAGGCCACCACCACGCGCCGCACCTCACCCACCGGAATGGCGACGAGCGTCGAATCCTGCAGATGCGCAATGCGCAACGCCACGTCGATGCCCTCGTCGATGAGGCTCGCGGGCCGGTCGAGCAGGTGCAGGCGGATCGACACCTCGGGGTGGCGGTCGATGAACTCCTCGATCATCGGGCGCAGCACCTCCTCGCCCACGGCCACTGCCGCCGTGACGCCCAGCAGCCCGCGCGGCGCGGAACGCTCGTCGGCGGCGAGCAGGTCGGCTTCTTCGAGATCGGCGAGAATGCGCCGGCACGCCAGCGCATAGCGCTCGCCCGCCTCGCTCAGGCGGATCGTGCGCGTGGTGCGGTACAGCAGCGGCGTGCCGGTGTGCGCCTCGAGGAACGCAATCGCGCGGCTCACCGCCGCGGGCGAGCGGCCGAGGCGCCGGCCCGCGCCCGCGAGACTTCCCTCGTCGAGCGTGGCGACGAAAACCTTCATGGCGTCGATTCGGTCCATTGCGCGTTTTGGCGTGCGGTCGCTTCGCTCTGTGAATTCCGCGTCGATCTTAGCGGATATCGCACAAGCGTTAAAATCGGCGCTTCCACTTTTGCGGCAATCGATCACTCATGAAGTGCCTCACCCTCTCGCCGGTCCTCGCTGCCTTCGCTGCCATGGCGCTGGCCGCCGCGCCCGCCCTTGCCCAAACGTCGGCGGGCGCTTCGAATTCGAAGCGCGACTGCGCAATCGGTTATGTGACGGGCGTTGCAGGCTCGGCGCAAAGCGTGCGCGACTATCTGGCCACGCCCGAGCGCGACCGCATTCGCTACCTCAAAGACAACGAGATTCAATGCAAGATCGCCGACGACGACAGCCACGCGTCCGGCTGCACCGGCGTCACGCTATTGAAGAACGAGAAGGTGAGCGTGTACGACGATAGCGACCCTGCCACCACCGCCATCGTCGTGCGCGTCGAACTCGATCGCGGCACCTACCCGGTAATCATCGTCGCGCCCAGCAACGAGGTGAAGTGCGACGAGTGAACGATCGTAGTCAGCGCGACGCAGTTGGCTTGAGCGGCTCGCACGCCGCGATTTCCGCCTCCGTCACGCCCGCCATGCGCGCGGCGTCGACGATTTGCGACCAGCTCGTTGCATCCACGGGAATGCCCTGCGCCTCGCGCGCGCGCCGCGTCGCGTCCTCGCGCTCGCCGGGCAGCAGGATCTCGTCGACACCCGCAGCCCGCCGCGCGGCCTTTAGCCATTCGACGAACGCGAGCGCTTCCTGCTCGCGCGAGGGCGCGTCGAACGCCGCCGGATCGACGATCACCGACGTCATGCAATTGACGATCGCATGCGTGGAGACGATGGTTTGCTCGCGCGTGGTAAAGCCCCCCGAGAGCGCGCCCGCCAGAATCTCGCACATCGCGGCGAGCCCCGACCCCTTGTGGCCCGCCACCGCGCCGCCGAATGCGCGCAGCGCGCCATGCTGCGTATCGCTGAAGAGTGCGCCCGGATCGCGCGTGGGGCGGCCGTCGCTGTCGATCAACGCGTCGGCGGGCACATCCACGCCTTTGTTGTAAGCCACGCGCACTTTGCCCGCGGCAATCGCGCTCGTGGCGAAGTCGAGCACGAGAGGCGAGCGCCCCTCCAGCGGAAACGCCGCGCAAAACGGATTGGTGCCGAAGCGCCGGTCGATGCCGCCGAACGGCGCGACGAGCGGATCGCCCGCGACGTTGACGAAGTGGAACGATACGAGCCCGGCGCGCGCGCATTGCTCCGCCCAGTGCCCGATGCGTCCAATGTGATGGGCGTTGCGCAGGCCGAGCGCGCACACGCCGAGCGACTTCGCGCGCTCGATGCCATGCTCCATGGCCTCGAACGCCGTGACTTGCCCGAAGCCGCGCCCGGCTTCGATCGTGAGCACCGCACCCGCGTCGCGCACGACCTGCGCGTGCGCGTTCAGTTTGAGCTCGCCTTCGCGGCACGCCAGCATGTAGCGCGGAATCATGCCCACGCCGTGCGAGTCGTGCCCGGCGAGATTCGCCTCGACAAGATGATCGGCAACCAGCGTCGCCTCGCGCGCCTCGCTGCCGGCCGCACGCCAGATGGCGACGACGAAGGCGTGCAGCGTGCGAGCCTCGATAACGACTTCCGAACCTTTAGCAGCAGTGGCATTCGACATGTACGTGACCCTGTGTGTGGCAGCGAAGCAAGAGGCGGTGCCGATGCGCTAGCGGCGCCTGTGCGAATCGCTCCTGCTCTACATGACCGCCCCCAGATGCCAGGGCACGAATTCGTTCTGGCCGTAACCGTGCAGCTCGCTCTTCGTGCGCTGCCCGGAGGCCGTCGCGAGCATCAGCTCGAAGATCGCTGCGCCGGTCTCGTCCACGCTTTGCTCGCCGTCCAGAATGCGGCCGCAGTTCAGGTCGATGTCTTCTTCCTGGCGCCGCCACAGCGCACTGTTCGTGCCCAGCTTGAGCGACGGCGAAGGCGCACAGCCGTAGGCCGAGCCGCGGCCCGTCGTGAAGCAGATCAGGTTGGCGCCGCCCGCCACCTGTCCGGTGGCGGACACCGGGTCGTAGCCTGGCGTATCCATGAACACGAGCCCCTGCGCGCGCACGGGCTGCGCATACTCGTAGGTTTCGACGAGCCGCGTCGTGCCGCCCTTCGCCACCGCGCCGAGCGACTTTTCGAGAATGGTCGTGAGGCCGCCCGCCTTGTTGCCGGCAGAAGGGTTGTTGTTCATGTCGGCTTGCATGCGCGCGCAATACGCTTCCCACCAGCGGATGCGCGCCACCAGCTTTTCGCCCACTTCGCGCGACACCGCGCGCCGCGTGAGCAGATGCTCGGCGCCGTAGATTTCGGGCGTTTCGGAGAGGATCGCCGTGCCGCCGTGCGCGACGAGCCTGTCCACCGCCGCGCCGAGCGCCGGATTCGCGGAAATGCCGGAGTAGCCGTCCGAACCGCCGCACTGCAAGCCGACCATGAGATGACGCGCATCGACAGGCTCGCGCGTCACGCGATTCGCGTCGGCCAGCAGCGCACGCACCTGTTCGATGCCCGCTGCAACCGTGCGCGCGGTGCCGCCCGTCTGCTGGATCGTCATGGTCGAAAGGCGCGCGCCGCGCTCGAGCTGCTCGGCTTCCACGAGGCCGTCGATCTGGTTCGTCTCGCAGCCGAGGCCGACGATCAGCACGGCGTAGAAGTTGGCATGCCGCGCGTAGCCCGCGAGCGTGCGGCGCAACACCGTGATCGGCTCGCCTTCTGCCGCGAGCGCGCAGCCTTCGCCGTGCGTGAGCGCCACCACCCCATCCACGTTGGGGAACGCCTCCAGCGCTTCGGGGTGGATGTCGCGGCGAAAGTGATCGGCTATCGCGCGGGCAACCGTGGCCGAGCAGTTGACCGACGTGAGGATGCCGATGTAGTTACGCGTCGCGACGCGGCCATCCGCGCGCCGAATGCCAAGAAACGTGGCAGGCTGCGCGGCGGCGGGCGTCTCGTGCGCGTCCACGCCGAATGCGTAGTCGCGCTCGAAGTCGCCCATCGAGAGATTGTGCGTATGCACGTGTTCGCCGCGGCGGATCGGCCGGCTCGCGAAGCCGATGATCTGTCCGTAGCGGCGCACCGGTTCGCCTGGCTCGATGTCGCGCAACGCGACCTTGTGGCCAGGCGGAATCATGCCCGCGACCGTATGGTCGCCGTACAGTGTCGAGCCGGGCATCAACTGCCCGCGCGCGATGGCAACGTCGTCGCGCCGGTTGAGGAGAATGAGCGCGGCCGAAAGCGAAGCGGGGTCGAGCAGCGTCATGGCCGGTCTCCCAGGCAAGCGCCGCGCACGCCCACGTAAAGCGAGTACAGCGACGTGCTGGCTGCAATGAAAAGACGATTGCGATTCGGGCCGCCGAACACGAGATTCGCGACGGTTTCCGGCACGAGGATCTTGCCGAGCAACGTGCCGTCAGCCGCATAGCAGTGGATGCCGTCGCCCGCGCTCGTCCAGACGTTGCCGTGCTCGTCCACGCGCATGCCGTCGGGCACACCCGGCGACACCTCGGCGAATAACCGGCCGTTGTGCAACCCGCCTTGCGCGTCCACGTCAAATACGCGGATGTGATGCGGGCCGTTCTCGATATGCGATGCGCCCGAGTCGGCCACGTAGAGCCGCAATTCATCGGGCGAGAATGCGAGCCCGTTGGGCTTCGTGAAGTCGTCGGCCACGCGCTGCACCACACCGGTATCGGGCGCCACGCGATACACATGGCATGCGCCGATCTCGCTCGGCGCGCGAAAGCCCTCGTAGTCGCCGAGAATGCCGTAGTCGGGGTCGGTGAACCAGATCGAGCCGTCCGAATGCACGATCACGTCGTTAGGCGAATTCAGCCGATGGCCCTCAAAGCGGTCGGCAATGACGGTGACGCGCCCGTCGTGCTCCGTACGCGTGACTCGGCGCGTGCCGTGCTCGCAGGTCACGAGCCGGCATTCGCGGTCGAGCGTGTTGCCGTTGCTGAAATTCGAGTTCGCGCGGAACACGCCCGTGCCGATGCCGGGCACCCAGCGCATCATCCGGTTGTTGGGAATGTCGCTCCAGACAAGAAAGTCGCCGGCGGGAAACCACACCGGTCCTTCCGCCCACATGCAACCGCCCGCGAGCTTCTCGAACTGCGCGTTAGGCTGCAGCAGCATGCGAAAGCGCGCATCGTGGATTTCGTATTCGTGGGGATTCATCGTTCCGGCCTCGTACCGTCAGGGTCAGGTCACGGCGACGCGCGTGACCCGTCGCTCAATGCCGCGCCGGTTTATTAAATACTAGTTGAATAGGCCTGTGAAGATTTTCTTCAAGCGCCTGGAATGTGGTTTACCCGTGCTTACCCTATTGCGCCTTTTCGTCGGCAGCGGCAAGCATGGCGCCGGCTATGCGAGACTCACCGCCCGATTTGAGCGCTTCGCCCGCGCCGCGAATATCGCGCTCTTCCTTGTTCTGACTGAGCTTGCTCTTGCCGACCAGACGCGTGATCTCGATCTCCACGCCGACTATCGCCTTGACGAGCGTGTCCGTGTAGTCCTTCGGCGCGTCGGCCATCTTCCACGGCTTGGGCTGCGCGGCTTCGTGCGCGCGTGTCAGGCGGCCGATCACGCCGCGCACGTAGCGCTCGTCGTCGAGAATCCTGATGCGCCCGTGAGCATGGACCACGACGTAATTCCAGGTCGGCACCTGCTTGTGCGCCTCGTGTTTGCTCGGATACCAGTTCGGTGAAATATACGCGTCGCCCGCGCGGAAGATCACGAGCACTTCGTCGCCGTTCGCCACGTCCTGCCAAACCGGGTTGGCCCGCGCGACGTGCGCGCGCAGGACGCCCAACTCGCCCTCGCCCGCCGCAAGTTCAAAGGGAATGTGATTGGCATCGAGCCCGTTTTTTCCCTGCGTGACCAACGTGCCGAACGGATGTTGGGCGATGCAATCGTGCAGGACGTCCTTGCGGTTTTCGGCGAAATGGGCTGGTACGTACATGCGTCTGTCCCTGCTCGTAAGGTGGTGGGTCGGCGCGGCTGGAGCCGCCGCAGACCCGAGTCTGCCTCAAAAGCGGCTTATCCGGCAGATCCAGTTTATTCATATTCCAGTGAACCAGAATCATGCCGGGAACCGCGCAGGCCGCAGAGCGCCTCTCCGCCGTGCTTGCCACGGCGGCGCAATGAATCGAGGCTAAACGCTCCGGGCTACTGGACATCGCTGCGACTTGCTCAATTCGATCGCGAGGAAGTCGACAAACGCCCGAATGCGCGTGGAAAGCTGGTGCCGCTGCGCATACACGGCGTAGATGTCCGCGCCTGGCGTTTCGTACTCGGGCAGCACGACCACGAGCCGCCCGTCCGCCAGATATTCGTTGATGTCCCATTCTGCGCGCATCAAGATGCCATGCCCGTCCAGCGCCCACTTCACGGCAATCTCGCCGTCGTTGGTCGTGAGATTGCCATTGATCCGGACTGCTTCCGATTTGCGGGCATTGCCGCGCTCGTGCGAAAGCCGCCACACGCCATAGGCTTCGTCGCCCTGGCGAATGCTGATGCAGTTGTGCTTCGCGAGATCGTGCGGCGTGGCGGGCGTGCCCCGGCTCGCGAGATAGGCGGGCGCAGCGCACAGCAAACGCCGGTTCGCCGCGAGACGCCGTGCGATCACGCGCGTATCGGGCGGCTCGCCGAAGCGAATGCAGACATCGTATGAATCTTCCGTGAGCGGCGGCGGCATGACCGAAAGCTGAAGCTGCACGGAAACCTGCGGATACTGCGCGACGAAACGCGAAAGCGCCGGCCCGATATGGCTGCGCCCAAAGCCTAGCGTCGCATTCACGCGCAGCAACCCCTTGGGATGCTTCTTCGAGCCGCCCAGCAGTTCGCCCAGCTCGTCGATCTCGTCGAGAATGCGGCGCGCGTGCTCCAGGTACACCTCGCCTTCGGGCGTCAGCATCATGCGGCGGGTCGTGCGGTTCACGAGCGGCACCCCGGCGCGCTCCTCCATTTGCGCAAGCCGCTTGCTCACGGCGGCGGGCGTGAGGCCAAGCTCGCGCGCGGCGGCGCTCAGGCTGCCCGAGGAGGCGAGTGTCGAGAAAAAGCCCAGATCGGCGGGTAGCACGGTGTCGGTCACGGTCGCCACTTGTGAATTCAGGTTAAGGATGCTTGGAGTCTAGCATCGGTTTTTGAACCGGGAGCTTGGTAAAGTGAACCCACACGACACTCCAGGGAACGAGACATGAAGACCTATCGCATCGCAACCATTCCCGGCGACGGCATCGGCAAGGAAGTCGTGCCCGCGGGCAAGGAGGTGCTGGAAGCGCTTGCGAAAACCACGCAGCGCTTCGCGTTCGAATTCGAAAACTTCGCCTGGGGCGCCGACTACTACCGCCAGCACGGCGTGATGATGCCGGCCAACGGCCTCGACGCCATCCGCGACAAGGACGCCATTCTGTTCGGCTCCGCAGGCGACCCGGACGTGCCCGACCACATCACGCTCTGGGGCCTGCGCCTGAAGATTTGCCAGGGGCTCGATCAGTACGCGAATGTGCGCCCCACGCGCATCCTGCCCGGCATCGACGCGCCTTTGAAGCGCTGCATGCCCGAAGACCTGAACTGGGTGATCGTGCGCGAGAACTCCGAAGGCGAGTATTCGGGCGTGGGCGGCCGCGTGCACCAGGGCCATCCGCTCGAAGCCGCGACCGACGTGTCGATCCTCACGCGCGCCGGTGTCGAACGCATTCTGCGCTTTGCGTTCCGCCTCGCGCAGTCGCGCCCCCGCAAGCTGCTCACGGTCATCACCAAAAGCAACGCGCAACGCCATGCCATGGTGATGTGGGACGAGATCGCGCAACAGATTTCGAAGGCGTTCCCGGACGTGAAGTGGGACAAGGAACTGGTGGACGCGGCCACGGCGCGCATGGTCAACCGACCTGCTTCGCTCGATACGATCGTCGCGACCAACCTGCACGCGGATATTCTCAGCGACCTCGCCGCCGCGCTCGCGGGCAGCCTGGGCATTGCGCCGACCGGCAACATCGACCCCGAGCGGCGTTATCCGTCGATGTTCGAGCCGATCCACGGTTCGGCCTTCGACATCATGGGCAAGGGGCTCGCCAATCCGATCGGCACGTTCTGGTCGGTCGTGATGCTGCTCGAGCACCTCGGCGAGATCGAAGCCGCTTCTCATGTGATGCAGGCCATCGAGACCGCGACCGCCAACCCCGCGCTGCACACCGGCGACCTGGGCGGCAAGGCGACCACCGCGCAGGTCACGGCCGCGGTGTGCGAACTCGTCGGGAAGGCGGCCCGCGAACGCGGCATCGGCAGAGCGCGTCACGCCTTGCCCGCCAGCTGCACCGCAACCCCGCAAGCCGCCAGCGAGATTGCGCGACAACAGGAAGTCATCCAACGCACGGAGCGCGAATGACACCATCGGAACGGATTGACCAGCTAATCGCGGAACTGACCGACTGGCGCCGCGAAACGTTCGCCGCGATGCGCGATGCCATTCTCGCGGCCGACCCGGCGATCGTCGAGGAATGGAAATACATGGGCAGCCCCGTGTGGTATCGGGACGGCATGATCGCCGTGGGCAACGCGCACAAGGGCAAGGTGAATCTCACGTTCCTGTGCGGCGCGAGCCTGCCCGACCCGAAGAAGCTGTTCAACGCCGGGCTCGACGGCAACGCGCGACGCGCCATCGACTATCTCGAGGGCGACAAGGTCGACAAGCGCGCACTGACGGCGCTCGTTCGCGCGGCGATCGAATTTAACCAGGGCAAAGCGAAGAATAAAGCACGTGCCAGGCCGCGCGCCAGCAAAACGGCCTGACGCGAGCGCAAGCCGCGGCGCGTCGAGGCGCCTTCGCCTCAGGCATCGGCTTCGCTAACCTGGCGAATGGGAATCACGGTGCGCGCGCCGCAATCGCGCAGCAGGTCGCGCAAATCATTGATGACGGGAAACACTTCGTGATTCCAGTCGGCGCCCTGGTTGTCGTGCGCGGCCTGTTCGAGTTCGACGATGGTGCGGTCTTCCTTGAAGATGCGCTCCGTGAACCAGACCAGCAGCGGCCACGCCGCATCGAGCAGGAACGGCACAGCGGGCCTGCGGACCGAAAGGAGTCCGAATGTCCGGTTCGTGCGCTGCCGCGCGTCGAGCGGCACGTAGACGATCCACAGGTCCATGAGAAGCGAGTCGTCGCTCGAGCGTATCTTCAGCGTTTGATACGGATATTGCGTGCGGATCGTCATCACGCTCTGGTCACTCGGGTTCGCGCGGTTCCTGCTCGCGCCGAACACGAGCGCCTCGCCCGCGGGCTGCTTGCCTGCCATGCGCGCGAACGTGTAGTCCACTTCGATAGCGTTCTCGCCGCGCCGCCGGCCGAGCGAGCGCGCCCGCATCTGGCCCATCTGGCGGCGGTGCAGAAACTGGTGATTCATGTCCATCAGATTCTCGTGCATGAACGAGTAGTGGCACTTCACCTCCCGCCCGAAGCGGCGCGTCTTGTATGCCTTGTCCGTCACCGAATCCAGCACGGGCAGCGGCGTTTCTTCGGCGAGCGTGGCGTCGCCCGGAAAGACGAAGATCATGCCGTGCGCCTCGCGGCACGGATACGCGCGCACGCCGTTGGGCAGGCGCTCCCTGCCGAGATAAGGCACGTCCACGCATTGGCCCGAACAATCGTAGGTCCAGCCGTGGTAGCCGCAGCGCAACGACTCGCCGTCCACCACGCCCGCATGCAGCGGCACCTGACGGTGGGCGCAGCGGTCTTCCAGCGCGTGCACCGCACCCGACGCGGTGCGAAAGAGCACGATGGGCTCGCCGGCGAATTGCGTGCCCAGCGTCTTCCCAGGCTTGAGTTCGCGCGACCAGGCGAGCGGATACCAGTGATCGGGATGAATGGGCACTCGGCGCAGGTCGCGCGGTTCCGGCAAAGGTGACTCGATCGTATAGCCGTCGGGGAAAGGCATTGCGCGCATGCGGAGACACTCCTTGTCGAGTCCTTCGATATCGTCGTTATGGAAAATCAATGCCTCGGCGCAAATCTCGTGCCCGACCATTCAACGCGAATGGCGCATGGGTGTCGATCAGTGTTTTGCCGGAAAGCACGCGATGATGGCGGCCTGAACCTTGACGATGGCGGCGTCGCGCAGCGAACTGTTGCGCCACCCGAGTTCCACGGGATACCGCGGCAGATCGATCGGACACGCGAGCAGTTTCAGGCCCGCCACGCGCGCGATCGCCTCGGCCGCGTGGCGCGGAATCGTGGCGACGCTGCGCGTGCCCTTGAGCAGAAAGGGCAACGCGGCGAAATGCGTCGTCGATGCCACGACATTGCGCTTCAGGCCGCGCGCGGCGAGCCCTTCGTCGACGATCCCGACCACGCCGCCCGACGACACCAGGATGTGCCCTCTCGACACGTAGTCGGCAAGCGTCAAACGCCGCGGCGTGCGCGCAGCGTCGTCCACGAGGCACGCATAGCTGCCCTCGCCGAGCACCCGGTGGCTCAGGCCGCGCGAAGCGAAGCCGCCCGCCGCGACCGCGAGATCCATGTCCTGATTCGCGAGCGCGTCGGCGACGATCTGGCTGTGCGTCTGGCGAAAGATGATGCGCAGGCCCGGGGCGCTGGTTTCCAGCGTTTCGATGATGCGCCGGCCGATGGCCACCTCGAAGTCGTCGGAAAGCCCGATGGAAACCGCCCGCCCGTGAAACGTGGTGGCATCGGGAGAGGCGATCGCGAGGCTATGGCGGCAACGGTCGAGCGCTTCGCTGATCACGGGCTTGAGCTCCTGCGCGCGCGAGGTCGGCGCGAGGCCGCGGCCGGTGCGCACGAACAGCGTATCGGCATAGAGCGCGCGCAGACGCCTGAGCGCCGCGCTCACGGCCGACTGCGTCATGTCGAGGCGAATCGCGGCGCGGCTCGCCCCGCCCTCTTCGAACAGCGCCTCGAATATCTTCAGCAGATTCAGGTCCACGCCGGCGATATCAAACTGGTTCATATCACATAGTATCGATATACGTTCTCGCGATTTTATCGCCGTGGAAAGATGTGGGCTGTCCAACCCCGTGGGAGCACGCCATCATGGCCAAGTCGAAAGTCGCCGCGCTGCAGATCGGTTCGTCCGCCGCCGGCAAAGCGCAAACGCTGGAACAGATTCTCTCGTTCGAAGCGCAGATCCGCGCCTCGGGCGCGAAGCTCGTCGTCATGCCCGAGGCGTTGCTCGGCGGCTACCCGAAGGGAGAAATATTCGGCACGCGTCTGGGCTACCGCCTGCCCGAAGGCCGCGAGGCGTTCGCGCACTACTACGAGAATGCGATCGACGTGCCCGGTGCGGAGACCGAAGCGCTCGCGGAGCTTTCGACGCGTTGCGGCGCATCGCTCGTGATCGGCGTGATCGAGCGGGATGGCAGCACGCTCTTTTGCACCGCGCTGTTCTTCAATCCGGGCGAGGGGCTCGTGGCGAAGCATCGCAAGCTCATGCCGACCGGCACGGAACGGCTCATCTGGGGGCAGGGCGACGGCTCGACGCTGCCCACCGTTCGCACCGAATCCGGCGTAGCGGGTGCGGCAATCTGCTGGGAAAACCACATGCCGCTGTTGCGCACGGCGATGTACGCAAAGGGCGTGCAGATCTGGTGCGCGCCCACTGTGGACGAGCGCGACATCTGGCAGTGCTCCATGCGCCATATCGCGCACGAAGGACGATGCTTCGTGATCAGCGCCTGCCAGGTGCAGCCGTCGCCCGCGGCGCTCGGCGTCGAGGTGCCGGGCTGGGACGAGGACCGGCCGCTCATCAATGGCGGCAGCCTGATCGTCGGGCCGCTCGGAGACGTGCTGGCCGGCCCGCTGCGCGGCGAAGCCGGACTCATCGTCGCCGAGATCGACACCGGAGAACTCACGCGCGCCCGCTACGATTTCGATGTGGTGGGCCACTATGCGCGGCCCGATGTGTTTGCGCTTTCGGTCGATGAACGGCGCAAGCGCACGGTCTCGTTCATCGCCGGGTAACGCGGCGCGAAGTCAAAGGCCCGCCGTCACGCCGAATAATGCCCTTCCGGCCCGTTGCGCAGCGTACGCGCCAGCAGTTCCAGCCCATCTCGCAGCGCCGCGTGGCTGCGCGCGCCACCGAGGCTCAAGCTAATGCGGCGACGGGTGGCCTGGGCGGCGGTCTCGCGTTTTCGCGCAACGACCGGATTGCCTCTCAACAACGCCGTGAAATACGTGAAGCCCTGTGCTCGCCTGCGCTATGGACTTCGTCAATTGGGATCGATCGGCGGCCCCGGAGGGCCCGAGTCCACCTGTCTCATCGGGGCCGCTGGGCCCACTCCCTGTGCCATGTTGCCCGCGCCCTGAGCTGCGATTGAACGCGAGAGGATCTCACGCGCTTCGGCGCTCGACGAATCGACGGTCAGCGCGTGTCCCGCGTTATGCCAGGCGCACACCCACCGCCCATCACGCGCGCAAAGCCGCGCGTAGCCAAGCAGCGAATCGCGCTGATCTTCGCGCGACGTCAATTCGGCCTGCATTTGCAGCGCGGAGCCGTTGCCGGGCTGTTCCGCGAGCGCGGAATTGATCGCGCTGCGCGCGGGCCCGAGGCTGTTCTTGTCGAGACTCGCGCGCGCCATCGCCAGATTTCTCGAGACGCCGGCACGCGCATCGGCGGCGGACTTCGCTGCGGCAAGCTTCTCTGCGTTGGCCTTCGAGGCGGCGACCTTCTCCGCGTTGGCCTTGTCTGCCTTGACCTTCGCTGCAGCTAGCGCGCGCTCTTCGGCAGCGCTCTTGCGCGCGGCAACGCTCGACGGCACGGTCTCCGCGCGAGCCGTCGCGGTACGCGGCGGCTGCGCTTGAGCCGGCATCGGTTGGGGTGCCGGTGCGGGCGGCGCGACATGGGCCACCACAGGCGGCGGCGCTGTATTGACAGCAGGCGGCTTCACGCTGGCGACCGGGGGCGGCACGCTGGCAACGGGAGCAGATGGCGCACTGGCAGCCGGAGGCGGCAACTGCGCGACGGCTACGGGCGGCGCACTGCGCACCGTGTGCGGCTTCGTGTCATGCGCGGCCGATGTGGCCTTGGGTCCGAGGATCGCACCCTCCACGATCTGGGCGCCCAGGGCCGGCTCCCGCTCGGTCCGGTGCGAAATCATGTACGCGGTCAGCAGGAACGCGATCGACACCACGCTGCCAATGGCATAGAAAGGCATCCACGAGCGTTGCGCTCGAGGCGCTTCATCGCGCAGCTCGTAATCGCTGTCGCGCGGCGCACCACTGAAACTGAATGCGGAAGGGTTCCATTCCGTGCGCGCATGGCGCGCGAAACCATCGTGCCATTCGGGCGCGGCGGGTTCGCTTGCCGGCGGCATGCGCGGGCCGGAGGAAAGCTGCTTCGCGCCGCACTGAGGACAGATCATCAGTGGCGCATTAAAGCCGGTCCCGCAGTATGGACATCCCCACGGACCAGACTTGGCGCGGCCAGGTTCGTTGAACATTGCAGGCATGGAAGCTTTGACAGGATGGTTTCGGGTTGGCTACCGGCGACTGGCGCGTCGCAACGGAGGCAACCAGGCGGCACGGATTCGAAGTATCGACTGTAGTCCCTACTGTATTGCGCGGATCGCTGGACGGGTGTAACAAATAGTCGTTTTGAATATGGGCTACTTCGCCGCGAAGTTCAACCGGCAGAATCGGCCAGATGGCGGATTTGGACAGACGGGATTTCGACCCCCGCCGGGGGCCCTCTGGACGTGCCATGATGGCTGCGCCGCGCAGGCAAATGTGCCCGCTCGATGCGTCCCCACGCCGTGACATCTTGATACAGAAATCGCACGGCTCATTGTGGCTAATACGCCATGAACGGAGCGTTCGCCATGCCCGAGCGGGCTGTTCTGGCCTTCGATTTGCGTGCCAAATCGCGATCGCGATGCCGGGGTCCGGTTACGTGCCCTGGTGACGCGAAGGGCCCGCGCCCCGCAGCCTCACGCCTTCAACGCATCCTTGTAGACCCGGCCATCCTTCATGATCAGGCTTAAGTTCTGATCGGGCCTGGCCAGCAGCGTCATGTCCTGAAGCGGGTCGCCCGCCACGACCAGCAGATCCGCGTACGCGCCCTCCTCCAGCACGCCCAGCTTGTGCGGATACGGATTGCGCTCGCCCGCCAGCGCGAGCAACTGCCCGTTCGTGGCCGTGGCCATGCGCAATGCCTCGGCATTCGAATACCAGCGCGTCATGTGCCCGAGCATCGTGCCTTGCCGCGTGGCCAGCGCCTGCGAAAAGATCAAATCCGTGCCGAACGCCACCTTGAGCCCATGCTTGCGCGCGAGCTTGTACATGTTGTCGGTCCCGGCTGTCACCTCGAGAAACTTCTCGCGGCTCGACGGCGCCAACGGCGCAACATCCTCTTCGCTGGTAAACGGTTGCGTACTCAACCATGTGCCGTTCTTCGCCAGAACTTCGGCGGTGCGGTCGTCGATGAGATGTCCGTGCTCGACGCATTGCGCGCCGGCAGCCACCGAGCGCTTCACTGATTCCGGCGTGTAGGCATGCACGAGCACGTAGGTACCCCAGTCGGACGCCGTTTCCACCGCGGCCCTCAGTTGCGGCTCGGTGAACGTGAGCATGTCGAGCGGACTGCGCGGCGTGGAAACGCCGCCGCAGCCCACGATTTTGATCTGTGTGGCGCCCATCATGAACTGCTCGCGCACACGCAGGCGCACTTCGTCGGCCGAATCGGCAATGGCGGCAGCGCCAGTTCGTTCGATCTCGCTGATCTGGCTGCTCGTGCGCGGCACGTCGGTCAGCAGACGAAAGTCGCCGTGGCCGCCCGTCGTGGTGATCATCGCGCCGCAGGGGTAAATGCGCGGACCGCTCAGCATGCCGGCGTCGATGGCCTGCTTCAGGGCGAACGCGGGACCGCCGGCGTCGCGAATGGTCGTGAAGCCGCGCAAGAGCGTGCGCTGGGCCTCCGCGCCCGCGGCCAGGTAGACGAAATTGAGGTCGGACTGAAGGATGGTCGCAATCGGGACCGCGGCGAGAAGCGAATGCCAGTGCATGTCGATGAGGCCCGGCATCATCACCTTGCCGCCGCAGTCGATCACGCGGCCGCCCGACGCGTTCTGCGTGTCAGGCGAGCCCCGCCGCAGCTGCGAGATGCGGTTGCCGTCGACGACGAGGGACATGCCGTCCTGCAGCGCCGCGGACTTGCCGTCGAACAGGCGAAAGTTCGTGAACGTCGTGGGCTGCGCGGGGGCCGCGGCGCCGGGCTGCTGCGCGCTGCTGAACTCGGGCAGCACCGCGCTCAACAGCGATGCGCCCATGCCGATCAGGAAGCCGCGCCGGGCAAGATCGGCGCCGATGCGGCGATTGGCGAACTCCGCGAGCGCCTTGTCGCACAGGCACGCGGAAACCGGGCCGATCGCGTTGCCGCGGCGGTTGATTCTGGAAGCCATAGATCACCTGTGAAGAAGCCCATGCATTTATTCTGCATGCCTGACGACATCGTCCTTCGTCAGCAGCAGCGCCAGCGGCCGTGTGGAGCTGAACGCAGAGAAAATGATCGTGAGCGCCACGGTTCCCGGCACGGCGAGAAAGGCGCCGGGAATGCCCCAGATCGCCGTCCATGTGGCGAGACTCATGAGGATGACCGCGGGGCTCAGATTCAGCGACCCCGCCATCAACCATGGGTCGAGCAGGTTGCCCATCACGAAGTTGATCGCCGAAAGCGCAATGAGCAGCGTGACCGATTCGTTCCACTGGCCGAATTGAAGCGCCGCGAGCAAGGCGGGAAGCGCAACGGAAATGAGCGACCCCGCATAGGGCACGAAGTTGAGCAGCACGATGAGCACGGCGAGCAGCGGCGCGAACTCCAGCCCGACCAGATGCATGCAGATCCAGCTGAGAATGCCGAGCACCACGCCGAGCAGCGCTTTCAACGCCAGATACGTGCCGATCTTCGAATTGATGGCATCGATCACGGGCTCCATGTCCGCCTTGCCACGCATGACCGCGGAAAGCTTGCGGCGGAACCGCCCCATCTCGACCATGAAGAACGCCGTGTACAGCAGAACGACGAGCGTCGTCGCCATGAGCGAAGAGAGCGAGCCGAGCAGCGAGGTGAGCAGCGACTGGACGTTGACGGTCGCGAGCAGCTCGCGGCGGAACGCCGTCCACGAAGCCTCGGTCTCGAGATGAAACAGCGCGGTGATTTTCGCGAGCAGCGCAAGCAGCGTGGCTTCGTACTTCGGCGCCACGGCGAGCATGCGGTCGGTGTCGGAGAGCAGCAGTTCGGTGGCGAGCCAGGCGGCCGCGAGTATGAGCGCGGCGGCGCTCCAGTAGCGCACGCCTGCGCGAATGCGCGTGCCCACGTGGGGCACGCGCCGCAGGATCTCGGCGAGACCGTAGATCACATACGACGTAATGATCGCGAATGCGATCGGCACCAGCACCGGGCGCCCGATGTACAGCACCCACCCCGTGATGACGGCGATGACGGCCACGCAGGTGAACGTGACGAGATCCTGTTTCATGGAGATGCTTTGGATGACGAACCACGTTGCGCAGGTGAGACGTTTGCAAGCGATCGACGCCTCGCCGCGATTATCCGGCCCTCAATAAAGCGTCTTCGGGGCGCGATCGGCGCTACTTCGCAAGACTAGCCGCTTTGACGAAGACGTGCGCGCTGGCTGGCGAGGACTGCCCACAACCGCACCCTGGATTTTCGTTGCGCGCACATCGACTCTTCGAGCGGTCAAAAGATCTCTCCGGCATTTAAGTCACGTTTAAGCAGCAAAAAGTACCTTACGCGCACCTTCACCAATCTCTTCGAAGACCATAGCAATGAGTACCATCAAATATCGGCGCCGGGGCCTGATCGCCGGTGTGGCGGTGGCGCTTGCCGGCGCCTGGGTCGTGAGCCACGAGCACGCCAGCGCGGACGAAAGCGGCATCACGAAAACGACGTTGTCGGCTCCCGTGCCGAAGGCGGACGACGTCAGGGGCGCGGCGCCGAACTTCTCGGCAATCGTCGCGCAGTACGGCCCGGCTGTGGTCCATGTCGAGGTCGTCAAGGAAAACCCGGACTCCGAAGACGGCCATTCGGGCGCCCTGGGCTCGGGCTTCATCGTGAGCCAGGATGGCTACATCCTGACGAACAATCACGTCGTCGAAGGCGCCGACGACGTGACAGTCAAGCTCACCGACGGCCGCAAGTTCCCCGCGCGCGTGATCGGCACCGACAAGGCCGGCGACGTGGCCGTGCTGAAAATCGCCGGCACGGGTTTCCCCACGGTGAAGATCGGCAATCCGGCGAACAGCAAGGTGGGCGACTGGGTCGTTGCGATCGGCTCGCCCTATGGTCTCGACAACACCGTCACTTCGGGCATCATCAGCGCGAAGTCGCGCCAGCTCTCGGAAGATAGCCCGACGCACCTCATCCAGACCGACGTGCCCGTCAACCCGGGCAATTCGGGCGGCCCGCTCTTCAACCTGAACGGCGAAGTCATCGGCATCAATTCGATGATCTATTCGCGCACGGGCGGCTTCCAGGGTCTCTCGTTCGCGATTCCGATCGACGAAGCCATGCACATGAAGGATCAGATCGTGCAGGGCGGCGGCAACGGCAATGGCACCACGCTGGCCCGCAATGCGCACCCGCGTCTCGGCGTCGCCGTGCGCGCGCTCAGCGGCGACGAAGCGCAGCAGATCGGCGTGAACGGCGGCGTGCTCGTCGTGAAAGCGGGCGGCGCGGCAAAGGCCGCCGGCATCAACGCGGGCGACGTGATCGTCGCGGTCAACGGCATCGAGGTGGACAACGTCGAGCAGTTGCAAAGCATGATCGCGCGCGCACGCAGCAACGTATCGATCGTCGTGGCCCGCGACGGCGAGCAAATGACCGCGCAGGTCGAACTCGCGCCGCGTGCCTGATCTCTCGCCGGGTCCGGGCCTGATCTCGCGCGTGCGGATTGCGCGACGATCACGGCCCATGGCTCGCCAGGTAGTCGATACGCTCGACGATGTAGTCGTAGAAGGGGTTCCACGAGAGCCGCGTGAGGAGCCCCGCGCCCACGATCAACGCCCCGGTTTCGCCGCGTACGGACTGGGCGCCCAGATGGATGCCCAGGTCGTCGTCGGGATCGGGGTTGCGGCCGTACAGCGAATCGGTCACCGGAAACGGCAGGGCCACGTGTGAAAGCGAATAGACATCGAGCGGATAGTCGAGCCCCGTCGGTTCGACTTTCGCCGTTGTCCCGTTCGGCGCCGTGCTCTGTTCGACCACCTGCGGCGAGGTGGCGGAGGCGTTGGTGAGCACGGTCAGGCGGTAACGCAGCGGCGGCACGGGCGCGATACGGCGCAGCGCGTCACGCATCGAAGCGCGTAGCAGCGGGCTCCATTGTGCCGTGCGGTTGATGTCGAATAGCACGAGCTCGCTGCCGTTGGCGGGCAGTTGCGCGTACAGCGAACTGACGATCGCGCTCGTGCTCACCGTGAAGTCGAGTACGGACTGGAAGGTGAGCGTGGGCGGCAGCGCCGCCAGTTTGCCGTTGCGCGCCGCGTCCGCCACTTCCTGCTGGATCTTGCGCGTGACTCGCCACGACTGGCGTGCGCCGTTCACCGGAAACGAGTTGTACTTGAACGGATTGAATTCCGGCACGATGTCGAGCCACGCGGCTTTCGCAAACGCGGGCAAGATCGCGGGCAGTGCCGCGAGCCCCGCAAAACGCGCGAAGCGCGTAATGCCGATCATCGGCGAGAGCAGGATCAGGCGGTCCGCTTTCGGCAGGCTCGGGTCGTCCAGCGCCTCGAGCGAGTATTGCAGCGCGAGCGCGCCGCCGTTCGAAAAACCCACGATATGCAGCGGCGCAGGCGCCGGCACGAGGCGCCGCGCTTCGCGCACGGCGAGGCGCGTGGCCGCCTCCCAGTCTTCCGCCGTCACTTCGGTCAGCCCCGAGGGCACGGTGCCGTGCCCCGGCAAGCGCACCGCCACCACGGCGAAACCGTCTTTCTGATAGCGCTGCGCGATGTGCCGCAGGCTATAGGGAGAATCGGTCAGCCCATGCAGCATCACGGCCACGCCGCGCGGCGGACCTTGCGGCATGAGTGTGTACGAGCGGTTCCAGTCGGTGCGAAAGTGCCCCGGGTAAATCGGGCTGCCCGAGAAATAACGATTGGCGGGAACGCGTTCTTCTGCCGGCAGTTTGTCGGTTACGTTCTTCTTCACCGAGTCGAACAGGCGGTTCTCGTTCGCGATGTACTCCTCCCACGTCGCGTGATCGATTTCGTGCGCGTGCATGTCTTCCGGCACATAGGTGTGCCACAGGCTCAACGGCGCCTTGCGCTGCGCGTCGTAGAACCGCACGCCGGCAATGCACACGAATGCGATCAGCACGAAAAGGACAAACCGCTTGATCCAGCGAAGGGCCCACGCACTCGTCAAGAAATTCGCCATGTCCGGTCAATGCCTCGCGAACGGGTGGCCGGCTTTTCCTCGCGCTAGCGCGGGAAAACCGGCCAAATGAGCGGTACCAGCATTACGGTGATCGCGAGCGCCCCGAGGGCAGCCGGCGAACCCACCATGAAAAATTCCCGGAACCGATAGCCGCCAGCCGTGCTGACGAGCGCATTCACGGGTGTCGAGACCGGCGACATATAGGCCGCCGACGCGGCAACCGCCGTCGTCATTGCGAACGGATACGGCGACGCATGCAGGTGCGCCGCCATCGCAAGCACCACGGGCGCCATCAGCACCGCCGTTGCCGTGCCGGAAATCACGGTGCCGATCACGAGCGTCAGCAGGAAGACGGCGCCCAACAGGCCATGCGCGCCCCAGTTGCCGGCCACGCGCAGCACGGCGTCGGCGGCCATGTCGATGCCGCCCGTGCGCTGCAGCGCGATGGAAAACGGCAGCATGCCCACGATCAGCACGAGGCTGCGCCAGTGAATCGCGCGATACGCGCTGTCGAGGCTCACGCAACCGAACGCGCCCATCAGCAGGCACCCGATCAGGCCCGCGAGCACGTTCGGCACGCGCGGCGTGAGCATCATCGCGATGACGAGCGCCATGATGGCGAGCGCGTGCAGCGCCTTGTGCGGCACCGGCACGTAGGCGTCGCTTTCGACCGGCATGGCGAGACACACGATGTCGCGTTCCACCGACTGCATCGAGAAGATGTCGATCCACGGTCCGACCACCAGCAGCGTGTCGCCCACCTTGAGCTGCGTGGCCTGCAGGTCCTGCTCGAGCGCGGCATCGGCGCGGCGCAGGCCGACCACCGTCACGCCGTGCCGGCGCAGCGCCGCGGAGCTGCGCGCGACGTTACCCACGAGCGACGAGTCCGGCGGCACGATGACTTCGGCCATGCCCACATCGTGGCTCTGGTCGGTGAAGTAGGCGCCCGACATGCGGCGCATCGCGAGCGCATGGCGCGCGCAAAACGCCTGCACGTCGAAACTCGCGGATTCCACGTCGAGCAGGAGCACGTCGCCGGGCGCGATGCTGCTGTCCGCGGTTGCGGGCAGCACGGTCGCGCCCATGCGCGCGCGCCGCTCGATCGCGACGACGTGCGCCACGGGGTCGTCGTCGAGCCCGGTGTGGCCGAGCGTCTGCCCCACGAGCGGGGAATCCGCGCCGACTTCCAGGCGAAAGGCGCGCCCTGCGAGCGAATAGCGCGTGACCCAGTCGTTCAGCGAGGGGCGCGTGATCGTCTCGGCGCCACCCGTGCCGCTCAGAAAGCGCCTCGCGAATAGCATCCAGCCGATGCTCGCGGCGAGAATCGGCACGCCCAGCGGCGTGATGGCGAAGAAACTGAAGGGCCGGTAGCCGCGATAGACGAGCGCGCTGTTGATGACGAGATTCGGCGTCGTGGCGACGAGCGTGAGCATGCCGCTCGTGAGCGCGGCCATGCTGACCGGCATGAGCATGCGCGCGCGCGAGACACCCGACTGGCGCGCAATGCGAACGACGATGGGAATGAAGATCGCCACGACGGCCGTCGAGCTCATGACCGAGCCCATGACGCCGACAATGATCATGATCAGCACGACGAGGCGGCGTTCGTTGGAACCGCCGCGCTCGATCAAATAGTCGCCCACGCGCTGGGCGACGCCCGTGCGCGCGAGCGCGTCGCCGAGCACGAAGAGGGCCGCGATGAGCACGATGTTCGGGTCCGAGAAGCCGGCCAGCGCCTCGTTGACCGTCACGATGCCCGCGAGCGACAGCGCGACGATCATGATGAGCGCCACCGCGTCCGCGCGCGGCCGGCCGATCAGGAACATCGCGATCGCGCAGGCCAGACAGGCAACGGTCATCAAAAGGTCGGTAGACATGATTTCGCTTTGCCTGCTGGGCGGGCCTCAGAAACCACTGCTACCGCAAATAGTGCCGGATTTTGAAAACTTACGTTTCAGCGCGGCCTTGAGTCGAACTCGCGCGTCATGCCCGCGACGCCGCCGTTTTGATGCAACGTTTGTAAACGTCGATGCCTTCACGCCTCCCGCAGCGAAACGCGGTTGCGCCCCTGGTGCTTGGCGCGGTACATGGCTTGATCGGCCTGGTCGAGCAGCGAGCGCGCCAGCGCTTCGGGACTCGCGGCGCCGGAGTTCGCCTCGCTGTTCAGCCGGTATGCCGCCACGCCAATCGACACGCTGAGCGCAATGCGTCTGCCCTCGTCGTCGAGCACTTCGAGCGCCTCGACCGCGATCCTGATGCGCTCCGCAACGGCCAGCGCGTCGGGCAGCTCGCACATCAGCAGCGCGACGAACTCTTCGCCGCCGTAGCGCGACACCGTGTCCCCCACGCGCACCTGCTGCTTCAGGCAGGTGCCGATGGCGCCCAGCGCGAGGTCGCCGGTTGCGTGGCCGTGCGTGTCGTTGATCTGCTTGAAATGATCGATGTCGATGAACAGGCACGACATGGGCGCCGCGTGCGAGTTCGCGCGCCGAATCTCGTGATGCAGGCGCTCGTCGAAGTAGCGGCGGTTCGACAGGCCCGTGAGCGGGTCGGTCACGCCGGTCTTGCGCAGATGCTCGCGGTGGGCGACGTTGTCGAGACTCGCCGCCGCGACGCGGCTGAAGCGCGCGAGCAGATCGGTTCCCATGCTGGCGTCGAAGCGAGCGGAGTCATCGCTTGCGAGGCACAGATAGCCGAGCAGCTGGGTGCGGTTCAGAAGCGGCAACACGATCGCGCTGCCGGTTGCGGTGCGCGCGTCGAAAAAGGTCTCGCTCACCGCGGGCTCGAGATCGCTCAGTTCGCTCACGCGGCCAAGCCACGGCTGGCTTCCCGCGCACAGGCGCGACAGCGCGAGGCCGCCCTGGAGCCCGGATCGCAGGTTCGCTTCGAGGTCGGCGCGCCCGCAGCCGGATTCGAGCAGGTCGCGCAGCAGCGGCATGCGCACGTCGAGCCAGAGGCCGGCTGAAGCCAGCCGGAACACCTCGGGCAGATAGACGAATATCCCTTCGAGAAAGGCGCACCAGTCGTGCGCGCCGATCAGGCGCAGCTCCACGTCCTGGAACGACTTCGACGCACGCTCGTTGCGCTGGACGGTTTCGATTAGCGCGGCAAGATCCAGTGAAGGCTGAGTCCCGGGATGTGTCACGATGCATCGAGAATATTCCGAAGCCTGCTATTACGGCAGCCTTGGGACAGACTTGAGCGTGGGACGGCGACAGCCGCACGAGGTCGGGCAAAATAAAAGACCGCTGTCCGTGAGGGCAGCGGTCTTGCTTACGGTAACAGACTGCTGTTATTTGGCCGGAGACGCGGTCGTCGGCTTCGCCAGCGTGTTGTTGCTGCCATACGCGGGGGTGACCGACGTTGCGCTATTGTTCGCGCTCGAGTTGTTCGGCGACGCGGCGCTCATGCCGCTGTCCGAGCTGGTGGCGCCTGGTGTGCCGTAGCCGCTCGTTGCAGTGTTATTGGCAGCGGCGGGCGACACAACGCTCGGGGTTGCCAGCGTATTGTTGCTCTGTGCATACGCACCGCCAGACAGCATGAGTGCGGCGACGGCCGCGATCAGTGTGCTGGTTGTCTTGTTCATGACTCGCTCCTCCTTTGATTGGACTGGAATTCCGGCACAAACGACCCGCGATATTTCTCATTGGGCGGTCGTTATGCGCGGCTCGCGGCGATTAAAATCGCGTAACTGTTCGCAGAGGTGCACGTAAAGCAAATCCCTGCCAGTTCATAACAAGTTTAGGAAAGCGAGCGCGGATAATTAAGCGCATTGTGCGCAACGATATATTTCGTTTTTTGGCAATTACCCGCAATGCCGTAATGGATTCTTGCCGCCACGGTTGAAAATCGGCTTAACGATTTACACCGCATTTTGCGAGACTACGTTTCGCATCCATATTGCGAAAAATCCGGCGCGTTTATTGCGGGCCACATAATCGCCCTGCGCGATTTTCGTTGCATACGCAGGGCGTCGGTGCATGCGCCCGGTTGGGCGCAATGCTGTGTGAGCGATGCTCAGGACTCGTTCGGACGGATCGTCAGCGCGTTCTTGACCGACGTTACGCCTTGCACGCCCTTGGCGACTTCGGTGGCGTGTTCGATCTGCGACTGCTCCGGTACCGAGCCCTGCAGGACCACGGCGCCGTCGCGCACACGCACGGTAATTTTGGCAATGTCGATCTTCTTGTCCTTGGCGAGAGCGGAGCGGATCTTGTGGCTGAGCGCGCGGTTAGCGGCCTTGGCCTGCTTCGATTGCGCCTGCGTCGGGCTGGCTTGTTGCTGGGCAGCGGCAGTCGCGTCGCCCTGCGCATAGGCGTGCAAGGACGCCGCCACGAGAGCCGTCGCCGCGGCCAGCTTGAATACTTGAATAGCCTTCATGCAGTTTCTCCTGTTGTCACAGTCTTGTTGTGGGCCCACGAACGGGCCGTTGCACTACACCATCCACGACTAAGCATTCGCGTACCCAAAACGGCGCGCGACGCAGGGCCGTATTTTGTTGCCGCATCGCGCCCATTTGCGCGAGCGCGCGGCAGATTATAAGAATGTAATGTGCGGCACAGGGCGGGGAAAATGCGGCTGATGCAATGGCTTGATATCGACCGCCGCATGGAGTAGGAACACCGTTTATGGCCACGGGCTTGTGGTCACATCGCCGCCGCCCCCAATTGCGTCCATCAACGATCGAACGACTTCACTGCGCGTTTTCACGGTTGGAAGAAAAATGCAGCCCGTCTCCCGCCGCGCGTGCGCAAAAAAAGGACTGCCGGGCGTCGCGTAATTGCGACGCCCGGCAGCCTTCGGATCCGCGCGAGAGCCGACTTCCTTTTGCTTCGCGCGGCGCGTTTGCGTTCAGGAACCTATCCCCTCGCGCTCGAGCCATGCACGGAACAAGGCGATCCGCTCATCGCCGGACTTCTCGTGCGCCACGTAAGTGCAATAGCTGCGCGACGGCAGACGTGGACCTGCGAACGGGGCGACGAGCCGGCCGGCGGCAAGATCGTCAAAGACCAGCGCAGTGGGCCCCATCGCGACGCCGATTCCGTCGATGGCAGCCTGCAAGGTCAGAAAGAAGTGGTCGAAGGTCAAAACGGCGGCCGGCCTCAGGTCAGGCACCTGCGCGCACGCCAGCCAGTCGGGCCAAAGCCGCGGAAGACTCGAGGTGTGCAGCAACGTGTGCCCTCGCAAGTCGCCAGGCGCGCGCAGCGGCATGCCCCGTAAAAGCGTAGGACTACAGACCGGAAGCCGCTCTTCGGACAAGAACGGCTGCATCGAATAGCCGTAGAAGGTGTCCGGGCCACCCCGGATGATGAGGTCGTAGTCATCTTTCAGACTCTCCAGCGGCTCGTTGGACGTCTCCACCTTGACGTCGACGCCGGGATGCCCGGCGCGGAATTTCGCCAGCCTCGGCACCAGCCAGCGCAGCGTGAATGTCGCGGGCGCGTTCACGGACAGTGTTCGGGAGACCGCTTGCGGCACGCCAAATCTCGCGGTTGCATGCGCGAGCTGTTCGAACAAGGGGCCGACTTCCGCCAGATAAGCCTTCGCTGCCGGCGTCAGCTGCACGCGGCGGTTGTGCCGCTCGAAGAGCGGCGCGCCAAGCCACTCCTCCAGCAAGCGCACGTGCTGGCTCACTGCACCGGGCGTCACGTGAAGTTCCACGGCGGCGTCCTTGAAGCTGCCGAGCCGTCCCGCAGCCTCGAAGGCGCGCAGGGCATTGAGTGGGGGCAATACCGGCTTCATTCGAGAGAGTTTATCTAATGCATATACCCAATTTATCTGGTTTGTTGACCGGTTACAAGATAGTTATCCTTCTTGCCAGACCATTCATGCAACCGTGCCCGCACCCTCATGCTTAGCTATACCGGCGGTATCGTGCTGTTCGCCGCGCTGCTCCACGCGAGCTGGAACGCGATGCTTCATGGCAACCGCGACCGGTTTTTCTCCATGGCGTGGATGAGCAGCGCCATCGGGCTGGCCGCCACGCTTCTCGTCCTGTCCATGCCCTCGCCGGCGCGCGCCTCGTGGCCCTATATCGTCGCGTCGGGGCTCGTGCATATCGTCTATAACGTGAGTCTCGTGCGGTCGTATCGCCGCAACGACCTGGCGCTGGCGTACCCGATCGCCCGAGGCTCGTCGCCGCTGCTCGTCACGCTCGGCGCGGCGCTGTTCGCGCATGAAGCGATCGGACCGTTGCACGGTCTCGGGATCGCGATGATTTCGGGCGGCATCATCGCAATCGCGCTGCAGGGGCGTCACGTGTCGCGCGCGGGTGCGCTCGCCGCGCTGGCGACCGGCGCAACGATCGCGCTCTATACGGTGATCGACGGCATCGGCGTACGGTTGTCCGACGGCCAGCCGTTCAGCTACACCGCATGGATGTTCCTGTCGTATTGGGCGATGCCGGTGCTGTTCGTCGCGCGGCGCGGGCACGCGGCGCTATGGGCGCCGGTACGCGCCGAGCCGCTGTCGATCGCCTCGTCGCTGGCCGGCGGCCTCGTGTCGATCGGTGCATATGGCATCGTCATCTGGGCGCTGCAGTCGGGCGCGATGGGCGCAGTATCGGCGTTGCGCGAGACCAGCGTGGTGTTCGCGGTGCTGATCGGGCGAATGTTTTTGCGGGAAACGGTGAGTGGAGCGCGCTGGCTTGCCTGCGTGGTCGTCGCGGCCGGTTCGGTTTGTCTCGGGATCTGACATGATTTCACGCACGTCGTTTGCTACCCGTGCGTCATCGACGTCACAAACGACATAAAGCAACCTCGCACGCAACTGAGCGCAAAGGAGCGCCCCATGCTTACCCATGTCGAAACCGAACTGCTCGACATCGCCTATGACGAACAGGGCGACGCGAACGGATGGCCGGTCGTCCTGCTGCACGGCTTTCCCTATGACATCCATGCATACGACGAGGTGACGCCACGCCTGATTTCCGAGGGCGCCCGCGTCATCGTCCCCTACCTGCGGGGATACGGCCCAACGCGCTTCCTTTCGCCCACGACACTGCGCTCAGGCCAGCAGGCGGCACTTGGCGCCGACCTGCTGGCGCTGCTCGACGCCCTCGAGATCGAGCGGGCCATCCTCAGCGGATACGATTGGGGCGGCCGGGCGGCGTGCATCGTGGCGGCGCTCTACCCGTCGAGAGCGCGGGGCCTGGTTTCGGTCAACGGCTACAACATCCAGGATATCGCCGCTGCCGTGCAGCCGGCCGACCCCGAAAAGGAACACCGCATGTGGTACCAGTACTACCTGCATGGCGAGCGCGGCAGGGCTGGATTGACCGAAAAACGCCGCGCGTTCTGCCGTCTCCTGTGGTCGCTCTGGTCGCCGACCTGGCGCTTCGACGACGACATCTACGCGCGCACGGCAGCGTCGTTCGACAATCCCGAATTCGTCGACGTCGTGGTCCATTCTTACCGTCACCGTTTCGGACTGGTCGAAGGCGATCCCCGCTTCGACGACATCGAGCGCCGCCTCGCCGCCTCGCCGCCGATCGCCGTGCCCACGATCACGCTCGACGGCGATGCCGACGGTGTCCAGCCTCCCGGCGTACGAGAGACCCGCTCGAAGCGCTTCAGCGGGCGCCATGAGAACCGCATCGTGCCGAATGCAGGCCATAACCTTCCGCAGGAGGCGCCAGACGCGTTCGCCGCAGCGATTCTCGACATCAACGCGTGGACCGGTTGACGCCGCGTCCTTGCGCAACACGCTTGATCAGCGAAGGAGAAACCAACGATGGGCGATACCAGCCAATGGGCAGGCCAATGCCATTGCGGCGCGGTGCGTTTTGTGGCGACGCTCAGCGACGGCCTCAACTCGATCCGCCGCTGCAACTGCTCCTACTGCCGTATGCGAGGCGCGGTCATTGTCGCCGCCGAAATGGGTGGGATCGAGTTCCTGCAGGGCAAAGAGGTGCTAACGAGCTATCGCTTCAACACCGGAGCGGCGCAGCACTTCTTCTGTTCCCGCTGCGGAATCGCCACCCATCTTCAACGGCGCTCGAACCCGAACCTGTACGGCGTGAACGTGGCTTGCCTCGACGGCGTCAGCCCATTCGATTTCGCCGAGGTCCCTGTCATGGACGGCGTGAATCATCCAAACGATACCGGCGGGCCGGCGCGCCTCGCCGGCACCTTGCGCTTCATTGCGGCTGACTGAAGCCGCATGGCCATCACACGCCTTGCTTGTTATAATTCGCTCACGCGAACGAAACAAATCTAACGTTCGCCGGAACGCAGCACACTCCGGCGCAGCACCCACTCCATGGCCAAAACCGACCGGCTGCGCGCCCTTGCCGACGCGCTCGCAAAACACAACGTCATGCATCTGCGCGATGCAGCCAGCGCGCTGGGTGTCTCCGAAATGACCGTGCGGCGAGACATCGCCGCGAATCCCGAGCGTTTCACGTATCTGGGCGGCTATATCGTGAGCGCGCAGGACGTGCCCAATACCGCCGGCTACTCGCTCGAACACGAAAAGGATCACTTTGCGCAGGCCAAGGCGCAAGCGTCCGCGCACGCGGCGCGGCTCATCGCGCACAACGACACCGTGTTCATCGACTGCGGCACGACGCTTGCCGCACTCGCGCGGCTCATCCCCTCCCAGTTGCAGATCACGGCGGTGTGCTATTCGCTCAACGTGGCCGAGATTCTGCGGCGCATGCCCAACGTGCGCATGATCTTGCTGGGGGGCGTGTATGTGCCGTCGTCGGACTCGTTTGCCGGCGAGGAGAGCCTGGAAACGCTGCGCCGCATGGGCATCAACAAGGCGTTTATTTCAGCGGGCGGCGTGGACGCCGCGCGCGGCGTCACATGCTGGAACTTCCACGAAGTGGCGCTCAAGCAGGCCGCGATGGCCAGCGCCGTGGAAAGCCATCTCGTTGTGGACGCCAGCAAATACGGCATCGTGAAGGCGTGGCGCTTTTCGCAGGTGGACGACTTCAACTCCGTCATCACCGAGAAAGGCCAGACGCTGCGCAAGCACAGCGCGTAAGCGGCGACCGGCCGCGCAGTGCCGGCCGCACCAATGGCCCGCCGGCTCAGCCGCGCCGGCGCAGCGCGAACAGCGTGCCGGCCACCAGAATGAACGCGCCGACAATCACCTTCTGCCAGGTGCTCGGCACGCCCACGAGAATGAGCACGTTGTTGATGAGCGTAACGAGCGCCACGCCGAGCAGCGTGCCCACGACCGTGCCGCTGCCGCCCGTGATGCGCGCGCCGCCCAGGATCACTGCCGCGATCACGTCGAGTTCCGAGCCCACGAGGTCGAACGGATTGGCCAGGCGGTTGTTCGCCACGTGCAAAATACCCGCCACGCCGGCGAGAAAACCCGTATAGCCGAACACGAACAGGCGGATCGCGCGCAGGTTGAAGCCGAGCCGCTCCGCAATCGCCGTGCTGCCGCCCATGGCGTAGACGCCGCGCCCCATCATCGTGCGGTTGAGCAGCCACCACGTGAGAAGCGCGCCTGCCACGAGTGCGATCGCGGAAACCGGCAGCACCGCGTTGAGCCCGTCGGCGGTCTTGTAGGCGATGAGCGGAATGCGTCCGAAGCGGTCCATGCTGTGCGGGATGTTCATGAAGAACGTCGTGCCCACGAAGGTGAGCAGCAGCCCGCGATAGAGGTACTGCGTGCCGATCGTCACGATCAGCGAGGGCGCCTGCAGCCGGTGCACGAGCATGCCGTTGACGACGCCGAGCACGATGCCGCCCGCGGCGCCCGTGAGCAGAATGAGCGCGAACGGCGCATCGGGCCACCACGCGAACACGGCTTTCGTGATCGAGTACATCGTGAGCGCGCCGATCGCCGTGAACGAGACGTCGATGCCGCCCGACGCCAGCACGACGAGCGTGCCGAGCGCAAACAGCGACGTGATCGTGGCCGAGTGCAGCAGGTCGAACAGCGTGGCCCACTGGAAAAACCGCGGGTTGATGGAAGCGACGATCACGCAGGTAATGACGATCAGCGTGGCCGTGAACCATTCGGGGTTGCGGGCGAGCTTCGCGCGCCAGTTGAGCGGTACGCTCTGGCGCGCGACTTCGACGGTGTTGGACGACGTGCTCATTGTCTGATTCATGCTCATGCGGTGTCCGGCAAAACGTTACGCGGAATTCAGGCTGCCTCTGCAAGCAGCGCGCGGTACAGCTCGGCCTCGGTCAGGCCGTCGGCGTGATGCTCTTCAGCAAGACGGCCCTTACGCATCATCAGCACGCGGTCGCAGTTCTGCAGCAGCTCGGGCAGGTCGTCGCTCACGAGCAGAATGCCGATGCCGCGCTGCGAGAGCCGCTGCATGATGCGATAGATGATGTCCTTCGAGCCGACGTCCACACCCACGGTCGGTCCGTGCAGGATCAGCACGTGCGGGTCGATGGCGAGCCAGCGGCCAATCAGCACGCGCTGCTGGTTGCCGCCCGACAGCGACTGCACGGCCTTGTCCACATCGGGCGTGGCGATCTGCAATTCCTTCACGGTGTTTTCGGCCAGCGCACGTGCGCGCGTGCGGTCGATCTGGCCGAAGCGGTCGCGCAGGCTCGCGATCATCGCCGTGATCACGTTGTCGCGAATCGGCTTGTCGAGGAAGAGGCCTTCATTCAGGCGGTCTTCCGGCACGTAGCCAATGCGCTCCCGCCTCGCGTCACCCGGCGTCGAAAGCTTGATCGCGCGGCCTTCGAGCACGATCTCGCCCGCATCGGCGGGCGCGACGCCCGCAAGCGCGCGCGCGAGTTCGTTGCGGCCCGAATCGAGCAGGCCCGTCACCCCGAGAATCTCGCCGCGATGCAGCTTGAACGACACGTCGCTGAACAGGCCCGCGCGGCCAAGGCCGCGAACGTCGAGCAGCACGTCCGCTTCAGCCGCAGCGTTGCGGTAGCGTTCGGTGGAAAGCTCGCGGCCCGTCATCAGTTCGCTCAACTGCGCCTTGGTGTAATTCGCGATCGGGCCTTGCGTCACTTTCTGGCCGTCGCGCAGCACGATCACTTCGCCGCCGATCGCATAGCACTCGTCGAGCTTGTGGCTCACGAACAGCACGGTTACGCCCTGCGCGCGCAACTGGCCGAGCACGGCGATGAGGTTGGTCACTTCCTTTTGCGTGAGCGAGGTCGTGGGCTCGTCCATGATGACGAACTTCGCCTCGCTCGCAATGGCGCGCGCGATGGCCACGAGCTGGCGCGTGGCGAGCGGCAGTTGCTCGATGAGCGTCGCCTGAAAGTCGGCGTCGCCGGGCAGACCCACGGCTTTCAGCGCGCGCTCGGCCGTGCGGGCGAGTTCGCGGCGGTCGAAGGTGCGCGCGAGACGTCCAGCATGCTCAGCGAGTTCGGTGGTGAGCCCGACGTTCTCCGCCACGCTCATGTTGGGCAGCAGCGAAAGATCCTGGTACACGGTCTCGATGCCCGCCGCGAGCGATTCGAGCGGCGTGAGCCGCGCGTGGCGCGCGCCGTCGATCACCAGTTCGCCCTCGTCGGGCGGCTGCGCGCCGGAGATGATCTTGATGAGCGTGCTCTTGCCGCACCCGTTCTCGCCGAGCAGGTGATAGATCTGCCCGCGCTCGAACGCGAGCGTCACGCCGCGCAAGGCGTGCACGCCCGTGAAGCGCTTGTGCACGCCGAGCACCTGCAATAACGGTTCTGAAGCCATGTCGTCTCTTCGTTACGTTACGGCGAAGCGCGCGCCCGGCTCCATGGCCGTTGCGCGCGCCACCTTCTCCCGATCAGAAGTTGTATTGCTTGTAGTTCGACTTGTCCACGCTCACCCAGCCCTGGCCGCGCACGATGATGCCCTTGCCCGGACCCTTCGACACCGTGACCTTCTCGTAGCCCGGCAGGCCGAGGTTCGCGCCGTTCTCCACCGTCTTGCCGTCGATCAGCATCATCGCTATCTTGTTCATGGCGATGCCCGCCAGCTTCGGATCCCAGAATGCAATGCCGTTGATCGCGCCGCTTTCGAGGTATTTGCCGGCCTCGGTCGGCAAGCCGGTGCCATACACGCAGATCTTGCCCTGCAGGCCCGCTTCCTCGACCGCACGGCCAATGCCGATCACGTCGAGCGACGACGAGCCCTGGAAGCCCTTGATGTCCGGATGCTTGCGCAGCACTTCCTTGGCCACTTCATAGGCGTGCTCGCCGTCGTTGTTGGTCTCGAGGTTCGTCTCGACGAGCTGCATCTTCGGGAACTTCTTCTTCGCGTTGTCGATGCCGCCATTGGCCCACTGAACCTGCGAGCGGCTGCCGAGCGAGCCGACCATCGTCGCCCACTTGCCTTCGTCGTGCATGCACGAGGCGAGGCGGTCGTTGAGCGCGGCGCCGTAGGCGGAATTGTCGAACGCCTCGACGTCGACCATCGTGTTCTTTTCGTTGTCGGCTTCGTGCGTGACGACCTTGATGCCGCGGTCCATCGCCTTCTTGAGGGCCGGTTCGAGCGTGGGCGGGTCATACGGCACGACGGCGATCGCGCTCACTTTCTTCGCGATCAGGTCGTCGATGATCTTCAGTTGCTGCGCGGCGTCCGCGCGGCCCGGCCCCGTCTGGTAGACCGAAACGTTCGGGTTGCCCTTGCCGAACTCCTTGACGCCGTCGTCCATGCGGTTGAACCAGCTGATGCCGGTCACCTTCACCACTGTGACGATGGTCGGGTTCTCCGCCGCGTACGCCACGGCCGCCATGCCGGCGGCGAGTGCACACGCCGTGATTGCCACGCTGAGTCGCTTGATCTTCATGTGATGTCTCCGTTTTTTATTAGCCGATTAGCCGTCGCCCCGAAAGAGATGGCGGCGGACCTCCGAGGCTCGAGGCCCGCCTGCTGCACGGTTGCGCCGGTCAGCCCGAGGTCCGCCCTTTGCCAGCAGACGTGGAGCCGCCCAGACCGAAAATTGCGCGTACCCGCTCGCCGCCCGCGAACGCGAGCGAAAGCAACAACAGGAAGCCCCAGGCGCAGTCGCCGAAAAACTGCGAAACGCCCATCAGATTGAAGAGGCTCGAAAGGAATTGCAGCACCGTTGCGGCGAAGAACACGCAGATGATGCGTCCATAGCCGCCCGCCGGATTCACCCCGCCCATCACCGCAATGAGAATGGCGATCAGCAGATACGAATTGCCGTAGTCCCATTTCGCGCTGAGCGTGTGCGAAACACTCACGAGCCCCGCGAGCGAAGCGAGCACGCCGCACATCGCGTAGGTCATGATCAGCATGCGTGCGCGCGGAATGCCGGCATAGAACGCCGCGCGCTGGTTCGTGCCCATGAGGTAGAGGCGCAGCCCGAATGGCGTGCGCCTGAGCAGCCACCCCAGCAGCGCGACCACCGCCACGAACAGCAGGAACGAGATCGGCACCTGGAAGAACGTGCCGTTGCTGATATCGGCGAGCGGCTCGACGTAATCCACGTGCACGGAGGCGCCGTTGCTCAGCGCCACCGCGAAGCCCGTGAACAGCAGTTGCGTGCCGAGCGTGCAGAGAATCGGCGTGAGCCCGAGGCGCGCAATGACCACGCCATTGAGCAGGCCGCCGACAAGGCCCATGCACAAGACGATCACGCAGAAGAGCGCCGTATACAGCACGGGCGAGTCGTCGCCGCTCACGAAGCGCGGCACGACCAGCGCGGCGATCATGCCGGAAAGATTCGCGAGCCCCACGCCGGAGAGGTCGATGCCGCCGTTGCCCGACAGCATGGAGAGCATGATGCCGAGCGCGAGCAGCGCGACTTCGGGCAGTTGCGCGCCCATCGACTGCAGGTTGTCGATGCCGACGAACTGCCCGCGCGACACCCAGACCGCGACCAGCACGACCAGCAGGTTCACGGCCAGCAGGAAGTTCAACTGCCGGTCGCCGAACCATTTGGCAAAGAGTGCAGACTTCATGGACCTCATCCTTTGCGGTGTGTTTTCACCCGGCAACGCTCAATGCGCACCGGCGTTCGCCGTGCGCGCGAGCATGGCGTCGACTTCTTCCTTGCGCGGCATGGAGGGCGCGGTGCCCGCGCGCGTAACGGAAATGCCCGCCAGCGCGCAGCCAAAGCGCGTGGCCGTGAGCGCGTCGTCGCCGCGCGCGAGCGCCGCCGCGAAGCCGCCCGTGAAGCCGTCGCCCGCGCCCGCCGTTTCGACTACCGGGCCGCAATGGAAGGCGGGAAGCAGCACCGATGCATCGCGCGTATGGAGCAGCGCGCCGGCTTCGCCCAGCGTCACGATGACGGCGCCCGCGCCCTTGGCGAGCAGCACGTCGGCGGCGCGGCGCGCGTCGTCGGCATTGCGGATCTCGATGCCGGTGAGCGCCTGCGCCTCGGTCTCATTGGGCGTGACGTAGTCGCACAGCGGGAAGATGTCGTCGGGCAGCGCCATGGCGGGCGCCGGATTGAACACCGTCTTCACGCCATGCCGGCGCGCGAGTTCGAGGCCGCGCCGCGCCGCCGCGAGCGGTTGCTCCAGCTGCGTGACGAATACCTGGGAGGCCGCAATATCGGCTTCGATCGCTTCGGCGTCGCCGGGCTCCATCGTGCCCGCTGCACCCGCTGCGACGATGATCGCGTTCATGCCCGTCGTGTCGTCCACGAAGATGTGCGCCGCGCCCGTGGCCAGCCCGTCCACCGCCCGAGTGCGCGCCGTGATGCCTTCGGCGGCCCACGTCGCACGCGCGATGTCGCCGAACGCGTCGTTGCCCACGCGCGTGCAGAACACCACCTGCGCGCCCGCGCGCGCGGCGGCCACGGCCTGGTTCGAGCCCTTGCCGCCTGGCCCCATCGCGAATGCCGATCCGGCGAGCGTCTCGCCGATCATCGGCATGCGGCTCGCGCGGAACGCGAGATCGGTCACATAAATGCCGAGAATGACGACACGTCCGCTCATTGGCCGTGCTCCTGCGCGCGCGGCGCGTCGGGTGCGAGCAGCACGCCTTTGGTGAACACGAAGCAGCCATAGCCGCGCGTTTCGCCCGTAGCGATCACACAGTAGGCCTTGCGGGCGCGCGCATAGAACGCATGACGCTCGATGGGCGCGAACGGCACGGCGCGGCCTTCCGCGGCGTCGACCTCGGCCTGCGCTTCGTGCTGCACGGCGGGAATCGTGTCGGGTTCGCCCACCACTTCCATGCGCATGGCCGGGGCCTCGACAAACGTGTCGAGCGGCAGCACGGAGAGGATCGCGCGCACGGCGCGGGGCGCATCGGCACCGTCGATGCGCAGGAGCTTGCCGAGCACCGTGGCGCGCGCAACCGAGTCGGCGGGAAAGTTGGCGTCGCAAACGACGAGTTCGTCGCCGTGGCCCATCGCGCGCAGCGCTTGCAGGACATCGGCGTTCAGAAGCGGGTCGAGATTCTTCAGCATTTTTTGTCTCCTCCGGTATGGGCCTGGCGTCTCTGTCTTTCGAAGCGCTCAGTCGCCGTACGGTATCCAGATGTTCTTCACCTGCACGGCATGGCGCAGGAACGGCAATCCTGCACTCGTCCGGTCGAACCAGTCAACCTCGCGGCCATGATCGACGAAAGTCCGCTTCAGATTGCCGACCGACTCGCGCTCCACGAGGGACGAATCGGCCGCCGTGCCGAAGCACCAGAGCGCGTCCACGTCGTCGTGCTTCGCGAGGGCCGGCAGCAGCGCGGCGCGCTCGCCGGTCAGGATGTTGAGCGCGCCCGCAGGCACATCCGAGGTTTCCACGACCTGATAGAAGTCCGTCGCCGCCAGCGGGCACGCCTCGCTCGCCAGCGCCACGACGCGATTGCCCATCGCGAGCGCCGGTGCGATCAGCGAAACGAAGCCGAGCAGCGGCGCTTCGTCGGGGCAAGCGATGCCGACCACGCCAAGCGCCTCGTGCATGGCGAGCGCGACACCGCGCAACGGCGGCGTATGCACCGCGCCATCGAACTTGTCGGCCCACGCCGCGTAGCTGAACAGCCGGTCGATCGCCGTCTCCACTTCATGCACGGCCGCGCGCGCGTCGTGCCCCGCGCGCCGCGTGAGCTGCCGCGCGAATTCTTCGGCGCGCGCGCTCAGGTTTTCCGCGAGGTAGTACAGCACCTGGGCGCGGGCGTGCGTGCTCATCTGCGTCCACTTGCTCGCGCCGCGCGCGGCAGCCACGGCATCGCGCACGTCCTTGCGGCTGCCCGAGCCGACTTCGCCGACCCATTCGCCAGTCGGCGCGTAGACGGCGTGCGAATAGCCGCTATCGGGCCGCACTTGTTTGCCGCCGATAAATAGCTTCGCAGTGCGATCGAGACCCGCGCCCGCGTGCGCAAAGTCTTGTGCCGGCGCACGCGCCTCGCGCTGCGCGCGCATCGGCAATTTGCTCCATGCGGCCGGCTTCAGATATTCGAACACGCCTTCGCGGCCGCCCTCGCGCCCGAAGCCCGACTCGCGGTAGCCGCCGAAGCCCACGCTCGCGTCGAACAGGTTCGTCGCGTTGATCCACACCACGCCGCATTGCAGGCGCGGCGCGATGTCGAGCGCGCGCCCGATGGTCTCGCTCCACACGCTCGCGGCGAGTCCATAGCGCGAATTGTTCGCGAGCGCCACGGCCTCTTCGGGCGTGCGAAAGCTCATGGCCGCGAGCACCGGCCCGAAGATTTCTTCCTGCGCGAGTGTCGAGGCGGGTCCAATGCCCGTGACGAGCGTCGGCGGATAGAAGCAGCCGCTCGAGGGCAGCTCGACTTCGCGCGGTTGCCACACGTTGCAGCCCTCGCGCCGCCCGGCTTCCACGAGCGACTCGATGCGTTCGAGCTGCACCGGATCGACGATCGCGCCGATGTCGATGCCCTTGTCGAGCGAGGGCCCGACGCGCAGCGTCGCCATGCGGCGCCTGAGCTTTTCGAGAAAGCGCGCCTCCACGCCCTCCTGCACCAGCAGCCGGGAGCCCGCGCAGCACACCTGGCCCTGGTTGAACCAGATGGCGTCCACTACGCCTTCCACCGCGCCGTCGAGGTCGGCGTCGTCGAACACGATGAACGGCGACTTGCCGCCCAGTTCGAGCGTGAGCGATTTGCCCGTGCCGGCCGTGGCCGTGCGGATGAGGCGGCCTACTTCGGTCGAGCCGGTGAAGGCGATCTTGTCGACGCCGGGATGCTCGACGAGCGCCGCGCCCGTGCCGCCGTCGCCCGTCACCACGTTGAGGACGCCCTTGGGCAGCCCGGCGCGATGCGCCAGTTCGGCGAACAGCAACGCGGTGAGCGGCGTGTACTCGGCGGGCTTGAGCACGACACAGTTGCCGAGCGCGATAGCGGGCGCCACTTTCCACGCAAGCATCAGCAACGGGAAATTCCACGGCACGATCTGGCCGATCACGCCAAGCGGCGACCAGCCGGCCAGTTCGCTCTCCTGAAGTTGCGCCCAGCCCGCGTGATGGAGGAAATGGCGCGCTACGAGCGGCACGTCGATGTCGCGCGCCTCGCGAATCGGCTTGCCGTTGTCGAGCGCTTCGAGCACGGCGAAGAGACGGCTGTGGCGCTGCACCATACGCGAGAGCGCGTAGAGATGCCGCGCGCGCGCCGCGCCGCCCATGGCATACCACCCGGGCTGCGCCGCACGCGCCGCCGCGACGGCCGCCGCCACATCCGCCGCACCGCCTTGCGCCACGGCGGCGAGCGCCTCGCCCGTGGCGGGCGCGCGCACTTCGAAGCGCGCGCCATCGACACTGTCGCGCCACGCGCCGTCAATGAAATGCCCAAACGCCGCCTCGTGCTGCGCGAGCCATGCGCGCACGGGCTGATCGTCCTCGGGGGCGGGACCGTAATCCATCGTTCGGAAATACTCGGCTACGCTCATCGGTATGGTCTGCTCAGGCTACGGGGTGGCGGTGGAAGGCGGAATAGCGGCCGCTCACGTGGTGTTCGAGTTGGCGCTCGATGTCGGCCAGCAGGCTCGAAGCGCCGAAGCGGAACAGCTCGGGCTCGAGCCAGGGCCGCCCCAGCTCTTCCTTCATGAGGATCTGGTAGGCAAGCGCGGTCTTGGCGTTCGATACGCCGCCCGCGGGCTTGAAGCCCACCAGCGCGCCGGTGCGCTCGCGGTACTCGCGGATCATGCGCACCATCACGAGCGAAACGTCGAGCGTGGCGTTGACCCCTTCCTTGCCCGTGGACGTCTTGATGAAGTCCGCGCCCGCCATCATGCAGACCATCGACGCCCGCGCGACGTTCGACAGCACGCGGATGTCGCCCGTGGCGAGAATCGCCTTCAGATGCGCCTCGCCGCAGGCCGCGCGGAACTCGCGCACTTCATCGTAGAGCGCGCGCCAGTTGCCGGTGAGCACGTGCTCGCGCGTGACGACGATGTCGATTTCCCCGGCGCCATCCTTAACGGAGGCCTCGATTTCCTTGAGCTTGAGCGCGTGCGGATTGAGGCCCGCCGGGAAGCCGGTGGAGACCGCCGCGACGGGAATGCCGCTGCCCGCCAGCGCGTCCACGGCTGCCGCGACGAAGCGGTGGTACACGCACACCGCGCCCGTCGTGATGGCCTCGGGTGCAAAGCCGAGCGCCGCAAGCAGGTCGGCGCGCACGGGGTGGCGCGCCTTCGTGCACAGGCGCCGCACACGGCCTTCGGTGTCGTCGCCGTTGAGCGTGGTGAGATCGATGCAGGTGATGGCCTTCAGGAGCCACGCGGCCTGCGCGTCCTTCTTGACCGCGCGGCGCGTGCCGAGCGTGGCCGTGCGCCGCTCGACGGCGGACTGGTTGACGCGCAAGGCATCGAGCCACGCGGCGTCGAACGCCACGCCGGCGTTGCGCGCGACATGCGCAGCAGGCTGGACGGGCGCGCCGCGCAGCACGACGAGCGAGTTCGTTGAGGCTTCTGACATAGGTTGGGAGGCGAATTTGTGCAATGCACATCAAACCGTGGTGGTTTATTCGCACCCATCCTATACCGATGAGATGATCGTGACAATACTCGTTACAATCCTATCTATCGGGCTTGGGACGTTAGAACGCCGGGCCGCGCGTTCAGCTTTAGCCTGGGACCTCCGTTTGCGCGCACCCGCACGCCACGTCCAGAGAGCGGTTTAGAACTGCAACCGGTACCGTACGAAAGCGTCGGCTTGCGCGAATTCGTCGTAGAGCTTGCGCGCGGGGTTGTCCTCGCGCGTGTGCCAGTAAAGACGCGACCAGGCGCGCGAACGCGCCAGTGCGATGAGGTCTTCGATGAGCCGCCTGCCGACGCCTTGCCCGCGGCAAGCGGGATCGACGAACAAGTCTTCGAGGTAGCAAATGGGCGCATCGACCCATGTGCCCGCATGCAGCACGCAAAGGCCGAAGCCCGCCAGCCGTCCCTCGACTTCGGCCACACGGGCGAATACCGGCGCGTCCGCATCGAGCATGCGCTGCCAGGTTCGCTCGCTGATGTGCGGTGCAACGCTCGTTTCATAGAACGCGTTGTAGCCCGCCCAAAGGCCGAACCACGCGTCGCGGTCGGCGCTCGCGAGGTCGCGGATCAGGATCGCCGCGGACATTCAGGACGCCTTTGCTTCTCTGAAGCTGGCAAGCGACGCGCGCTGCTGGCCTTGCGCGTCGAAGTTCTCTTTCGAGAGCCACCTCTCGAACGCGGCTTTCGCGAGCGGCCAATCCCGATCGATGATCGCGAACCAGGCGGTGTCGCGGTTGCGGCCCTTGTACACGATCGCCTGGCGGAAAATGCCCTCGAACTGGAAGCCCAGACGCAACGCCGTTTTGCGCGAAGGCGCGTTGAGGCTGTCGCATTTCCATTCGTAGCGCCGGTAGCCGAGATCGTCGAACACGTAGCGCATCAGCAGGTACTGCGCCTCGGTGGAAAGCGGAGTTTGCTTCAGGCGCGGCGAAAACGTCACGCTGCCCACTTCGATCACGCCATGCACCGGCTCGATGCGCATGAGCGCGAACGTGCCCACGGCCTTCCCGCTCGCGCGGTCGATCACGGCGTAATGGAACGGGTCGCTCGATGCCGCCGCTTTGGCGAGGTACTCGCGAAACGCGCCAAAGTCGGTGAACGGCTCGGCGAACAGGTAGGTCCAGTCGCGACCGTCGGCCGCCGTGCCGTAAGCCTCGAAGAGATCGGCGGCGTGACGGTCGAGGTCGATCGGCTCGATGCGGCAGAACCGACCCTCGATCGTCACGCGCGCAGGCCGTTCGCGCGGCTGCCAGCCTGCCACAGGGTCGCCAATGGGCTGCTGGAATTCGTTCAGTCTTGCTGACATGCGTGACAGGCTCCTCTTGCGCGGAAAGTATCCGTTATCCGCGCCAGGTTACCGCAGGTCATGGTTCCGTGAAAAGGTCCACGAATGACTGGCAGCATGGAACCACGCATGCAGCCAGGCGCGGCGCGTACGCCAATTGTTCAGTTTTCCTCTGCTTCTGGATTCCCGCGCGCCTGCGCCTTGCGGATCACCGGCGTCCGCCCGCAAGCCTCGCGGCATCGGGATGACGCCGCAACCGCAGCATCGCGACACAGCCGAGCGCGGGCCCCACGGCCAGCATGCCGAAGCCGCCGCGCCATCCCAGCCACCCCACCACGTACGGCACGAGATGAATGCTCGCCAGCGTGAGCAAAAAACCCGCGCAGGTCTGCGCAGTCAGCAGCGTGCCGACCGAGTCCGGGTCGGCCAGTTCGGCCACGCTCGCCGAAAACTGCGCCGAATCGGCGATCACCGAGACGCCCCACACGAGCGCGACCGCCCCCATCACGACGAGCGGCGCGTGAGCCAGCCAGCCCATCAGCGCGGCACACGTTGCGCTCGTCGCCATCGCGCCGACCGTGACCGCCGTGCGCCCCACGCGGTCCGCCAGCACGCCGCCGAGCCACGCGCCCGCCGCGCCGATCGCGATCACGCTGAAGGTCATCCATTCCGCGCGCGTGCTGGCGTTGGCCATGCCGCGCGCGACGAACGTCTGCTGGAGGAACAGCGCGAGCCACGCCCACATCGCGTAAAGCTCCCACATGTGGCCGAGGTAGCCGAGATTGGCGAGCCGCAAGGCGGGCCGCCGCCACGCCTGTGTAACCTTCGCGAAGTCGATGCGCGTGGCGCGCCGGATATTCGGCCCGATTCCCGCAAAGCCGATCAGCACGGCAGCACCCGCCGCGCACGCCGCGGCGACGCCATAGATCGTGCGCCAGCCGAGCCCGCCCGTGGCCGCCAGCAAATGAGGGCTCGCCGAACCGAGCGTGAGCGCGCCCACGAGCAGGCCGACGAGAAGACCCAGGTCGCCTCGCGCCCACGTGGCCGCGAGCCGCATGCCGACCGGATACACGCCCGCCATGCACATGCCGGTGATGAACCGCAGCGCGACGACCGCGACGCCAACCGGCGGCAGGAACGCGAGCGAGGCCGTGGCCGCAGCCGCCACGAGCGCGGAGCCCGCGAGCAGCCGGCGCAGATCGTAGCGGTCGGGCAGCGAAAGCAACGCGGACGTGATCGTGCCGGCCACGAAGCCGCACTGTACGGCGCTCGTGAGCAAGGCTTCGTCGAAGGCGGCAATGGCGTGCGCCTGCTTGATGAGCACCACCACGGTGCTCGACGAAAACCACACGCCCATCGCCGCCACCTGCGCGAGGAGCAGCAATGCGAGCGAGGCGGCCTTGCCGCGTTGCGCCGTGCCAAGCCCCGGCGGCCCCGTTTCGTCCGGCGAACGGGAACCGGCAGCGCCTCGCGAAGGCGTGCGCGCCACGCTCAAGCCGCCGCCGCGTGCGCCTGCGCAAGCACGCGATGAAACGCGCGGCCGAACCAGATCAGCCCGTCGCGCCCGCCCACCATGCGCGCTGCCTTGATCTCACAGAAGAACACCGTGTGCGTACCGACTTCGGTCGTGCGCGCGATGTGGCAATCGAACGAACTCACCGCGCCGCGCAGCGCGGGCGCGCCCGTTTCGAGCCGATACCACTCGGCGAGCGCGAAACGCGCGTCCATGTCCATGTCTTTCGTGGCGAAGCGCGTGGCCACCTCGCGCTGATCGGCTGCCAGCACGTTCACGCAGAGCCGCCCGTTCTCGCGCAGGATCGCATTGTTGCGGCTCGTGCGATTGATGCAGACGATCAGCGTGGGCGGCTCGTCCGTCACGCCGCACACGGCGGACGCCGTGCAGCCGGCGCGCCCGGCGTCGCCGTCGGTGGTGACGATGTTCACGGCGGCACCAAGACCGGCCATGGCGTCGCGAAAGAGGGATTTGTCTACCATATCCTTGCCCGCTTGCTGCCGCGGTCTCCTCGTAGCGGGAATTCAGTGCCCGATTTTCATGCGTCGTTCATGCATCACTCGTGCATCGCTCATGCGGCATCCACACGCGCGCCGCGATACTGCGCTGCCGCGTGCGACGCCGGCAGGCGCGCGCCGCCGGAGAGCTTTTCCCGCAGGGTGCCCTCACGATACGCGCTTTTATACGCGCCGCGTGTTTGCAGTTCGGGCACCAGCAGTTCGACCACGTCGTCGAAGCATTCCGGCACCACCGTGCGCGAGAGATTGAAGCCATCCACGCCGGCCGTTTCGCTCCACTCGATCAAGGTTTGCGCGATCCGCTCGGCCGAACCCACCCACGGCGCCTGGCGGCTGCCGAGCACCATGTGCTCGAGCAGTTTGCGGCGCGTCCATCGCGGCCCGGCGCTGCGCGTCATGGCTTCGACGTTGGAGACGATCGCCTGGCTCTTGCCCGTCTCGATGGGTCCATGCTGCTCGCGCTCGCCGAGCAAACCGGCGAGCGTTTGAGCCGCGCCGCCGATCAGCCGGTCTGGCGAGACCCCGAAACGGGCTACACGCGCCGGGCCGTCTCGCCGCGCAACGGCGGCATGCTCGAACTCGTGGAAATCGAGTTGCCAGGCGGGGTTCGTGTCGCGTATCCCGCGTCGGCGTTCACGTTCCAGCATCAGCAGATCTGGGTGCGCAGCGGCACGCTGGTATTCGAGGAAGGCGATCAGGTGCACACGCTCGAAGCGGGCGACTGCCTGCAGCTCGGGCCGCCGGCCGACTGCGCGTTCTTCAATCCGGGCAACGGCCCGTGTGCCTATGTCGTGGCGCTCGTGCGCCGCTGAATGCGAGTACGCCGCCCGATTAAGTTCTGAACCGAAAGATTGGCATGCCGCCTGCTTCTGCGCGCGGTCGCCGGGCGAGATCACATAGTAGCCGCCGCGGCAGCGGGAGCAGAGGCGTGATGCGCATGGAATGACTCGGGCGGGTCGCGGCAGGCAGACGTTGCCATACATCCCACGGCGGCGGCCACGGACAAAAACTGCGCGCACCAGGTTGCGCGTGCCTCCTGCGAAAAAAACTTACTATTGCGTTGAATCTCTGCGCAACCAAGGGGGCGAAGATGAGTTCTGCCGAGCATGCGGCAAACGGTGCGGGTGCCGTGCAGTGGCACGCCATGCCCGCCGCCGAGATCGAGCGCCAGCTGGGCGTGAATCCGTCGCAAGGGCTCGACGTGGCGGACGCCGCACAGCGCCTCGGCACCCATGGGCCGAACGTGCTGCCCCAGGGCAAGAAAAGCGGCCCGTTTGCGCGGTTCCTTGCCCAGTTCAACAACGTGCTCATCTACGTGCTGCTCGCGGCGGGCTTCATCAAGCTGATGCTGAGCCTGTGGCTCGACGCCTCGATCATCTTCGCGGTGGTCATCCTCAATTCGCTGCTGGGCTTCCTGCAGGAAGGGCGCGCCGAGAAAGCGCTCGATTCGATTCGCAACATGCTCTCCGCGGAAGCACGCGTGCTGCGCGCCGGCGAGGTGCGTCTCGTCCCAGCCGACGAGGTCGTGCCCGGCGACATCGTGCTGCTCGAATCGGGCGACAAAATCCCCGCGGATATCCGCCTCGTGGAAGCGCGCAACCTGCGCACGGAGGAGGCGGCGCTCACGGGCGAGTCCGTGCCTGCGGAGAAGAACACCGGCGCGGTGCCGGCGCAAGCCACCGTAGGCGACCGCGAGAATATGGCCTTTTCCGGCACGATGGTTCTCTCGGGCCGCGCAACCGGCATCGTCGTGGCGACGGGCAGCCAGACGGAGCTCGGCCGCATCAACCAGATGCTGGCCGAGGTCAGCGCGCTGGAAACGCCGCTGCTGCGGCAGATCAAGAAGTTTGGATACGTCATCACGATCGCCATCGGCATCCTCAGCGTGCTGCTCTTCGCATGGGGCCACTGGCTCGGCCACATGACCTTCATCCAGTTGTTCCAGGCCGTGGTGGGCATCGCGGTCTCGGTGATCCCGGAAGGCCTGCCGGCGCTCATCACCATCACGCTCGCCATTGGCGTGCAGCGCATGGCGAAGCGCAACGCCATCATCCGCCGCCTGCCCGCGGTCGAAACGCTGGGTTCCGTCTCACGCATCTGCTCGGACAAGACCGGCACGCTCACCCTCATGGAGATGATGGTGACCTCGGTCGTGACGGCGGACGCGCCCTATGAAGTGACGGGGGATGGCTACGCACCCGAAGGCGAGGTGCGCGCGGGCGGCAAGGCGCTCGGCGCCGAGCGGCCGGAAGTGCTCACGCTCATGGGACGCGTATCGATTCTGTGCAACGACGCCGGCCTCTTCGAAGAAGACGGCAAGTGGAAAGTGGAAGGCGACCCGACCGAGGGCGCGCTCTACCCGTTCGCCGGCAAGCTCGGCATGGACCGCGGCGCGGAAGCCGCCGCCGCACCGCGCATCGACGGCATTCCCTTCGAGTCCGAACACAAGTTCATGGCCACGCTGAACCGCTCGGCGCAAGGCGAGATGCTGCTCGTGAAGGGCGCGCCGGAAGTGATCATCGAAAATTGCGACCGCCAGCAAACGGCGAGCGGCCCCGCGCCGCTCGAGCGCGAGCGCTTTGCGCGCGAAGGCGAGCGGCTCGCCTCGCAGGGCGAACGCGTGCTGGCGCTCGCGTGGCTGCCCGACCCCGGCCTCGAAGTGGGCAACCTCGGCCCGCAGGACCTGCCGAAGACGCTCGTGCTGCTCGGTCTCGTGGGCCTCATGGACCCGCCGCGCAAGGAGGCGATCGACGCGGTGCGCGAATGTCACGGCGGCGGTATCCGCGTGACGATGATCACAGGCGACCACAAGGTCACGGCCGCCGCGATCGCGGGCATGCTCGGCATCGGCGACGGCAAGACGGCCGTGGCCGGCACCGAGATCGAGGCGATGAACGACGCCGCGCTGCAGGAATGCGTGCGCAGCGTGGATGTGTTCGCGCGCGCGAGCCCCGAGCACAAGCTGCGGCTCGTGAAGGCGATCCAGGCCAACCGGCAGGTGGTCGCGATGACGGGCGACGGCGTGAACGATGCGCCCGCGCTCAAGAAGGCCGACATCGGCGTGGCGATGGGCATCAAGGGCACGGAGGTCACGAAGGAAGCCGCGGGCATGATCCTCGCCGACGACAATTTCGCGTCGATCTCGGCGGCAGTCAAGGAGGGGCGCACGGTCTACAACAACATCGAAAAGGCCATGCTCTTCATGCTGCCCACCAATATCGCCCAGGGCGCCGTGATTGCCATCGCGATCCTGTTCGGCTTCGTGCTGCCGATCACCGCGCCGCAGGTGCTGTGGGTGAACATGGTCACGTCCGTCGCGCTCGGCCTCGTCATTTCCTTCGAGCCTCACGAGGATGACGTGATGCAGCGCCCGCCGCGCTCGATCGACCGTCCTATCGTCACACCATTCGGCGTGTGGCGCATTCTCTTTGTCGGCGCCGCGCTCGTGCTCTATACGCTCGCGGCATTCTTCTGGATGAAGTCGCAGGGCGCGCCGGACTCGATGGCGCGCACGGCCGCCGTCAACGCGATCACGCTGGGACAGGTCTTCTATCTGCTCAATAGCCGCTCGCTGATCCATTCGGCGCTATCGGTACGCGCGCACATGGGCAACCGGTATCTCTGGTACGGCATGGGTGCTGTCATTGTGCTGCAGATCCTGTTCACCTATACGCTGCCCTTTCACGCCGTGTTCGATACCGAGTCCCTGCCGCTCGCGACCTGGCTTTGGCTCGTGGCGGGTGCGATCCTGTTCTTCCTCGTGGTGGAGCTGGAGAAGCTCGTCATTCGCTCGATACCCGCGCTGAAAAAATCCGTCAGTCCGCAGCAGCGCGGCGCGGCCACGAGCCAGTACCATGACGCGTAGAATCGTTTCGTCCCGTCTTCAGAGCGAGGGCTCAATGCCATGTTGCCTGGTGCGAACCTGAACCTGGTCGAGGTGTCCGGATTGCTGGTGGGCGGGCTCGCCCTGTTCCTGTTCGGGCTGGATCTCATGACGGGGGCGCTCAAGACGATTGCCGGCGCGCGCCTGCAATCGCTGCTGGGTTCGCTCACCGCCAACCGCTTTCGCGGCGTGCTGGCGGGCGCCGGCATCACGGCGCTGCTCAATTCGTCGACCATTACCACGGTGCTGCTGGTGGGCTTCGTTTCCGCACGGCTCATGACGCTGATGCAGGCCATCCCGATGATCATGGGCGCCAATATCGGCTCGACGCTCACCGCGCAGATCATCGCGTTCAATATCTCCGCGCTCACGCCGTTCATGCTCGGCGGCGGCTTCCTGCTCTACGGCTTTGCGAAACGCGACACGCTGCGCGAACTGGGCGGCGCGCTGCTCGGCCTCGGCCTGCTGTTTCTCGGCATCGAGATGATGGGCAACGCCACCCGTCCCCTGCGCGACTACCAGCCGTTCATCGACGCGATGCAGAACATGCGCAATCCGCTCATCGGCGTGGTGATCGGCGCGGTGTTTACGGCCATCGTGCAAAGCTCGGCGGCCACGCTCGCGATCGTGATCGCGCTGGGTAGCCAGGGACTGATTCCGCTCGAATCGGGCATCGCGCTGATACTCGGCGCCAATGTGGGCACCTGCGGCACGGCGCTGCTCGCTTCAATCGGCAAATCGGCGGAGGCGGCGCAAGTCGGCATCGTTCACCTGATCTTCAACGTGCTTGGCGTGCTGTTCTTCGTCTTTGTGATTCCCCAGTTCGCCGACTTCATACGCACGATCTCGCCTTCCTCGCCCGAGTTGACCGGCGCTGCGCGCCTCGCGGCGGAAACGCCGCGGCAGGCTGCCAACGCCCACACGGTGTTCAGCGTGTTCAGTACCCTCGTGCTGATCTGGTTCACGGGGCCCATTGCGAAGCTCGCCGAACGCCTGGCCCCGGTGCGCCGCGAAGGGTGGCAAGACCCCGGCGTGCCGCGTTACCTCGACGAAACGCTGGTCGAAATGCCGGCGCTCGCCATTGCTCGCGTGCAACTCGAGCTGGCTTCGCTCGGCAAGCTCGTACAGACGCTCGTCGAGCATAGCGCGAGGCTCCTGGTCGAAAGCTCCACGCAGGCGCTTTCCACGGTGACGAACGAGGACAAGGCGGCGGACTCGCTCAGCACCGCCATCCTCACCTATATCGGCAAGCTCTCCGACGCCGTGCAAAGCGACGACGAAGGCCGGCAACTGGTGGATCTCGCGCGTATCGCCACCTGCCTCGACGCCATCCGCGAAGTGGCCACGACGAGCATGCTTGCGCTAAGCCAGAGGCGAGCCGCGCAAAGCGCGGACGTGACCATGCTGGCAAGCAACCCCGAGCTGTTGCAATTCGCCCGGTCCGTCATCGAGCGTTTCACGCTTGCCGTGCAGATGATCGCGCACCCGGAGGCCGACGCCGTGACGGGCATCGTCGACGCCAAGCCGGAAATCGAAGCCCAGTCCGACTCTGCGCGGCAGCGCATCATGTCTGCGCTGCAACTGCGCAACGAGGGCGCGGCGTTCCTTTTCCGTTTCGCCAACGACGTGATCGAGCAGCTGAACGAGGTGGCGCGGCTCTCCCGCGCCATCGCCAAGGCCACGCGGTGGCTGCACGATGTGAAAGTGCTGGAGCCGGAAAGCGCGGAAGCCGTGGCCGGGACCGAGGCGCAAGCTCAGGCGTGAAGAACCGGCCGCCTGACTCGACGCCTTCAGGCGCCGCGTCGAGCAATGCGCAACTTCAGACCGATGCAGTATGGCACACGGCCTCGACCCGATTGCCAGCCGGATCGATGAGAAAGGCGGCGTAGTAGTGGGCGTGATAATGCGGCCGCAAGCCCGGATCGCCATCGGTGCGGCCGCCGGACGCGAGACCGGCGGCATGGAACGCATCGACCTGCGAGCGTGTAGCGGCCTTGAAGCACCAGTGCCGCTTGTTCGGCTCGATGGCGCCGGCATCCAGGTAGACGGAAAGATACGACGACTGCGTTTCGGCTGCGTCGCAACGCTCGCCGTAGCCGAGCGCATTGGGGCGGTCGTAGACCTTGAGCGCGCCCAACGCATTCATGATCGCATCGTAGAAGGGGCGCGCGGCGTCGAGATCGGGAACGCCGATCGAAACGTGATCGAGAAGCTGCATGGTGCTGGAAGTCCGCAGTCGTGAATGCACGACTATAACCGGCGCATCGCACCATGCGGCGTCAGCGTTACTCCGCGCGGCCGGTGCGGAACACCGAAACCGCGGCGTTCAGCCGGTGCGCCTCGTTTTCGAGCGACGATGCCGCGGCCGTTGCCTGCTCGACGAGCGCCGCGTTCTGCTGGGTCACGAGGTCCATCTGTCCCACGGCGACGTTCACCTGATCGATGCCCGTGCTCTGTTCCGCCGCCGCCGATGCGATCTCGTTCATGATCGCACTCACGCGCGCGATCGCTTCGACGATTTCGCTCATCGTCGAGCCCGAGCGCTCGACGAGGCCCGCGCCCGTTTCCACGCGCGAGGTCGACGATTCGATCAGCTCCTTGATCTCCTTGGCCGCCGCGGCGCTGCGCTGTGCCAGCGAGCGCACTTCGCTCGCCACCACCGCGAAGCCGCGCCCTTCCTCGCCCGCACGCGCCGCTTCCACGGCCGCGTTGAGCGCGAGAATGTTGGTCTGGAACGCGATCGCCTCGATCACGCCGACGATCTCGCCCACGCGCCGCGAGTCGCCCACGATGTCCTGCATCGTGCCGACCACTTCGCGCGAGAGCGCGCCGCCCTGCGCGGCGAGACCGGAAGCGCCCTCCGCGAGCGTGCTGGCCTGGCGTGCGTTTTCGGCGGTCTGCTTGACGGTGGAGGTCAGCTCTTCGATGCTCGCCGCCGTTTCCTCGAGCGAGGCAGCCTGCTCCTCGGTGCGCTGCGAAAGGTCCGTATTGCCCGCGGCAATCTCGCTCACGCCCTTGTCGATCGACAGCGCGCCCTCGCGCACGCTGCTGACCGTCTTGATGAGTGCATCCTGCATTTGCCGCAGCGCGGCCTGCAAGCGGCCCATTTCGTTGTTGCTCGTCGCATTAACCGTACCGCTCAGGTCGCCGGCGGCGATGCGCTGGAACTGCGCGATCGCCGCGTCTACGGGATGCACGATCGCACGCATGAGCGCCGAGCGGCCAATCCACGCGAACAGCAGCGAGAGCACCATGCCCACAGCCACGGCGATGCTTACCGCATTGAAACGGTCCTGGGCTTCCTGGTAGCGCTGCGCGCCGAGGTCGATCTGGCGCTTCTCGAGCACGAGCATCGCCTTTTCGTAGTTGCTGTAGAGCGCCGGCAGCTTGTGGCCCTGCAGTTCCTGGAACGCGGTCTTGTCGCCGGCCTTGAGCGCCGCCAGCGCCGGATCGACGCCATCGTGCAGGAAAGCGTTACGCCTGGTCTGCATGTCGGCGATGAGGTCCTGCGCCTCGCCCTCGCCGCTCGCAATCGACAGATAGTGGTCCAGACGCTCGTTCGAGTTCTTCAGGTACTGGTCGAAGCGCTTGAGCACCGCGTCCGCTGCATCGTGGTCGCCGAGATCGGACAGCGAAGCATTGGTGGCGAGCGCGAGGCGCAGACGCAGCAACTGGCCGGCGCTGCCTTCGAGGTCGGCGACGGCCGGCGTATCGACGGTGTACATGGTGCGCAGCGACTCGTTGCCCGCCCGCATCGACAGGAGTCCTGTGGCGGCGCCGACGATCAGGACGATGCCGAAGAAGGCGATCATCAGGGTCAGGCTCGCGCGTATCGACAGCTTGTGAAGCATTCGTGGTCTCTCTTGCGTGGGGCGCGCGGCTCTGGAGGCCGCGCGTGTCCCAGTCGTTTTTCATCGAATGTGCCGGTGCGCTTACCCAGTGCAGCTCATGCGTTCATGGCTGATTAAGCGCCCTGTACATAACAACGGCAAGAGAGCTTGCGAACTTTATGGTTCACAGCAAAGAAGTACGATCGTCAGCAGCACTTCGCAATACAGACCAATATGTGGGATGGGCGGCGAGTCGATCCGCATCACGCGCCGGCTTCCTGTGCGCCCGCCCCGCCCTCGTCCATCGGCACGAGATAGCGCAGCACGTCGCGCCAGCTCACAATGCCAACGGGACGAAATTCGGCATCCACAATGGGGATGCACGAAATCTTGCTGGAGAGAAAGAGGGCCACGGCGTCGGAGAGGCTCGACTCGGGCCTCAGCGTGAGCGGCTTGCGGCTCATGATCTGGTGCACGCGCTTGTTGAGCGTGCCGAGGTCGCGCGCGGATTCGACCACGCTGTCGATGAACGGGCTGATCGCGCGCAGCAGGTCGCGATCGGAGACGACGCCTTGCAGCCTGCCCTCGTCGACCACGAGCAGATGGTGAAAGCTCGCTTGCGCGAAGATCTCGCGCACGGTCGCGAGCGTGTCGTCGAAACCGACGGTGACAACACGGCTCGTCATGAATTTCTCTACTTGCATACCTTCCAGACCAGAGTGGGTTCGATGTCCCGAGCGGACCGATGCACAGCAGATTCCGGCCGCGGCGCGGGGCTTCAGCCCGTTATATCGACCGCGTGCGCGTAAATCTTCAGTCTGGAAAGGGGCGTGGGGCACGCGCACATGGCGCGCCTCAAGCTTCGAGCGCGAGCGTCGCGAAGGTGGCGAGCCAGTGCTCGCCCATGTAGTCCCCGGCCACGTGGTCGAGCGCGCTGGCCAGATGCAATTGCGCGGCCTCGTTGAGGATGGCCACGCGTGCGTCGCCCTCGGGCAGTGCGCGTGCAAGTGAGCGCTGACACCACGCGCGGCTCAGGTTGAGTCCGTCGAGGTGGGCGATCTTGCCGTCGCTGCGGTCGGTCACGGTGGCCGGCGTAAACAGCGTGACCGGCTCTTGCACCGCAAGGTTGGGCAAGAAGCGCGTGAACCAGGGCTCGAAATCGTGCGCGCGCAGTACGCGGCTCATCAGCAGGGCCACGCTCAGCGCGGGAGACAGGAATTCGTCGCCGCCCGGCTCCCACGCCTGGCAGCCCGCGTCGTTCGCGTGCCAGCGCGTGGCGGTGTCTTCGATCAGCGTCGCCAGCGCCGGATGCGACGTGGCTTTCGCGAAGTCGTACGCGAGCGTGAGCGCGAACGCCGTATTGAAGTGAGTGCCCACACGCAACGGATAGGTCGCCTTCGGCAGGAATTCCTCGAAGCGCTCGACGAACCAGCCGGTCAGCGGCGCCAGCGCCGCCTGCCAGCGCGCGGCCTGCGGCAGCTTCATCGACCTGGCCAGCGCCTCGACCTGCGCCGCGAGCGCGAGCAGCCATGCCCAGCCATAAGGGCGCTCGAAGCCGCGGTTGTGCGCGAGCGTGAGGTAGGCCATTTCGCCCGCCATCTTCTCCGGCGTGAAGTGCTCGTCGACCACGGCGACGATCTGCGGCCCCTCGGGCAAGCCGGGAAAGCGCTCCAGCAGATGCAGCACGAGCCAGTAGCCGTGCACGCACGAATGCCAGTCGTAGCTGCCGTAAAAGACCGGGTGCAGCGCGCGCGGGGCCTGCACGTCCTGCGGGCCGTCGAGCGAGTGCGTCAGCTTGTTCGGGTACTCGCGCGTGAGGTGGGCAAGCGCGAGCGAGGCGAATTTCGAGGCATGGGCGGCGGTGAGGTGTGGGGTCATCGTGAACTCATCAGAACCGGAAAACGAAGGCGTACATCAGCAGCGTGTTGACGACGAGCAGCAGCACGGCGGTCGGCCATTGCGCCTTGATCACGCCGTTCTTGTCGCTCAATTCGAGCAGCGCCGCCGGGACGATGTTGAAGTTCGCGGCCATCGGCGTCATGAGCGTGCCGCAGAAGCCCGAGAGCATGCCGATCGCGCCAAGAATAGCCGGGTTGCCGTGAAACTGTTGCACGATCAACGGCAAGCCGATGCCGGCGGTCATCACCGGAAAGGCGGCGAACGCGTTTCCCATGATCATCGTGAAGAGGGCCATCCCGAAAGTGTAGGCGGCCACGACCGCGAACGCCGAATTTTGGGGAATCCAGTTCGTGACGAGCTCGGACACCACGTGGCCTACGCCCGCCGCGGCGAACAGCGCGCCGAGCGCCGCGAGCATTTGCGGCAGGATGGCGGCCCAGCCGACGGCGTCCATGGTGTGCCGCGCGCCCTTGAGCGCCTGCACGGGCGAATCGCGCAACATGACGAGCGCCGCGCCGAACGCCACGAGCGTGGCGGTCACGAGCGAGATGAGCGTGACGTTCTTCGCTTCGACGAAGGGCGCGTACTTGAGCGTGAGCGTGCCGACGAGCGTCACCACGGGGATGAGCAGCGCCGGAACGAAGAGCCGGCTGCCGAAGCGCCGCGCCCCTTGTTCGCGGCGCGCCTCGGCCTTGGGGTTGTCGTTGCCCGCGGGGCTGCGGCCCAGCTTGCCCGAGCCCGCGATCAAGGCGAGTGCGATGGCGAGGCACCCCATCACGAAATGCGGCAGCACGCCGCCGAACAGGAACGTCGCGGCATAGACGCCCCAGAACACGAAGTTGACGACACGGCGCGGGTTCGCGCGGTCGAGCAGGTTGAAGATCGCGAACGACGCGAACATCAGGCCCGCGACGACATAGAGCGATTCGAGCTTGATCACGATGCGGCTCCCTGACGGCTCGCGGCGCCCTGCGCGTTGGCCGCGCCCACGCGGCGCGAAAGATCGTGATCGAGCAGCTTCAGGCGCACGCAGTGGATGAGGAGCGCCGCGACCGCGGTGGGAATCGCCCAGACCGAAACCTGCAGCGGCTGAACGACGATGCCGTTCTGCTCGAGGAAGCCCTTGATGAGCAGGATCGACTGGATCGCGATGAAGATGTCCTCGCCGAAGAACACGGCGATGTTGTCCACGGCCGAGGCGTTGGCGCGGATCTGCTGGCGCACGGCGTCGGGCACCTCGCCGTAGCGTTTCGTGGCGGCGGCTTCGGCCATGGGCGCGATCAGCGGACGGACCATCTGCGCGTGGCCCCCCAGCGAGGTGAGGCCGAGCGCGGCCGTGATCTGGCGGATCGCGAAATAGAGCATCAGCACGCGGCCGGTGGTGGCGGCGTGCACGCGCGAAATGAGGTGCTTGGCCTGCTCGCGCAGGCCGTTGCGCTCGAGCAGCGCGATCACGGGCAGCGTGAGCCAGATGAGGCCCATATAGCGGTTGTCGGCGAACGCCTTGCCGAAGGCACTGACGATCTCGACCGTGTGCAGCCCGCCCGCAAGCCCCGTCGCCACGCCCGCCGCGGTCACGACGAGCAGCGCGTTCAGGCGCAATGCAAAGCCGATCACCACGATCGGCACCCCTATCAAAACCAGCATCTCTCCTCCGCCTTATCGATTTCCGCCGGTCTCGTGGAGCCGGCGCGCTTCCCCGTTGCGCCCAGTTCAGCCCAGGAATCTATCACGAGAATTTATCGATAAATACTCGACAAAGTCTTTATAAGGGAAGTCCCTGGGCCGGGCGCGACGGTTGAAGACGGATCGATGCCGCCGCGCGCTAGCGCGGCGAAAGGCGGGGTTTGGCGGGCTAGGCAGTTAGTTGCATCTGCATGCGATGGATCCGGATGCCTGCGTATGCCTCAGCGCGACAGTGCGCGATGACTCAAGTATCCAGATCGAAGGCGCGTTGATCGTTTGCCGCTTGCGGCGCGTCGTGGAACGACAACTCGACGCCAATGCGCTCGCCGCTGCGCACGCGGCTGACGGCATGCCGGAGGTTCACACGGTAATAACCGCTGCTGCCCTTGAATGGCCGCTGGGCCGTGGCGATGATCGCAGCGTCACCAAGGCCGAGCGGAACGACCGTCGGGCGCGACTGCATGCGCGGACGCTGCTCCGTCAGCACCAGTTCGCCGCCGGTGAAGTCTTTCCCCGGCGCCGTGAGCAAGGCGACCACTTGCAGCGGAAACACATGCTCGCCTTCGCTGCGCTGATGCAGCGCCAGATAGTCGTCGGCGCCCAGTTGATTCAAATGCGACTGCGCCTGCGTTTGCCCCGCTCGCCGGCTGCGCTCCAGAAACGCGCCCAGCGCCGCCGGGAATCGATAAGGTATGCCAAGCATCTCGTTCCATCGATTGGCGATGGGTGCCAGATGACGATAGAGGTCCGCACGCCATCGCGCCCAGGGCTGCGGTAGCGCAGCGCCGAAATACAGCAGATCGCCTCGGCCGAGATCGAGCGAGTCAAGCGAAACGCGGCGCAATGCTGTCGATGTGCCGGCTTCGCGCGCGAGCCTGCGGGCCTCGTCCGCGCCGGCTAGCCGAGGCAGTACCGCATAGCCTTCGCCAGCCAGTTGCGCGGCGATTGCGCTCCAATCGAGCTTCTCGAATGTATCGGCAGATAAAGTCATGGACGAGGACGTGCTGGTTTCAAAATCCCGGGAGCGTTGCAGTCTGCGCAACCTCGCGCGTGAGCGCAATCGCCTTCTCGTGTTCGAGAAGCCAGCGCTTGCGATGCAGGCCCCAGGCGTAGCCCTTCAACTCGCCGTTGCTGGCAATCACGCGATGGCACGGCACGACGATAGCGATGGGATTCGCGCCGTTCGCCGCGCCGATGTCGATCGCCGCGCGCGGGTCTTCGAATCCCAACGCTCTCGCGAGCTTGCCGTAGCTGGTCGTGGTGCCGGCCGGAATGCGGCGCAACGCGGCCCACACCTTTTCTTCCAGGTCCGAACCCGCCATGACGACCGGCAGAGAATCGAGTGCAGTCAATTCGCCTGAGAAATAGCGCGTCATGGCGTCGGCAATCGAAGCGGGCGCGGCAGTTTCGATCAAATCCGCACTGCCGTAACGATCGCGCAAACCACGATGCAGACGCGGGCGATGATCGGCGAATTCGAGCGCATGCAGCCGCTGCTGCGCATCGCTCACCAGCATGAGGTCGCCGGGCGGCGACTCGATATGGCTGAGAAACCGTTGCATGATGCGTTCCTTTACGTTGCGTGCGCCAGGGCCTGTTATTAGCGTGAACAGGCCCTAACGTGAATCGTGAAAAATCAGGCCGACGGTATGCCGTTTGCCGCTGCGCACCGCGCTCACGCCGTGCCGCATGGCCACCCTGCGCGTGCCGCCGCGCCGGTTCGCAGCCGGCCGCTGATTGACGGTGAACAGCACCGCGTCGCCCTGCTCCAGCGGAATCACTTCGGCACGCTGACCGTTCGACGCGCTCTGCGTCATCACGAACTCGCCGCCCTCGAAATCGATGCCGGGCCGTGAGAGCAGCATCGCCACCTGCAGCGGAAACACATGCTCGCCGTAGAGGTCCTGGTGCAGGCAGTTATAGTCGCCGGGGCCGTATTCGAGGATGAGCGGTGTCGGCCGGGTTTGCCCCGCGCGGTGACATTGATCGAGAAACGCGTCGAGATCGGCCGGATACTGTGTGTCGATCCCCAATTGCTCGTTCCAGCGGTTGGCGACGGGCGCGAGGTACGGATAGAGCGCATGCCGCAACCGCTGAAGCAGCGACGGCAGCGGGTACGCGAAGTACTTGTATTCCCCGCGCCCGAAATTATGGCGCGCCATGACGATGCGCGAGCGAAAGCCGTTGTCTCTCGCGTACAGGGCGGCGAGCTGCGCGCATTGCCCGGGCCTGAGCACGCGGGGCAGGACGGCATAGCCGCGCGCGTCGAGCGATCGCTCGATCTCGACCCAGTCGTACGTCCCGGATTCCGGCTTTTCTGCTCGCATGGCTCCGGTTTTCATCGCGTGTATCCCTCCCCTGGCAACCGGCATACTCGCCGATCTCGCATACGGACCCACGATACGCCAACGCACCGTGCGTTCCGATCCGGATGTTGCGCTCTAATTCGGCGCGCGCCACGGCGTGGAATACTCAGGCGCCGCCGCAATGCGCCACGACGTTGGACTGCGCGTCGAGCCACACGGCAACGGCATCGAGCTTCGCGCCGGCGCACGGGCCTTCGATGCACCGCCCGTCTTCGAAGCGAAACAACGCGCTGTGATGCGCGCACATGATCACCTGGGCGCGATACGTCGGGACATGGCCCGGCTCGTAGTCGAGCGGCACCGGGAAGTGCGGGCAGCGGCTCGCGTAAGCCCATGGCCGCGCATCGGCGGCATCGCGACCTTGGTCGTCGTAGCGGCCATGGCGATCGAATTGCCCGGCATCGATCCGCGAGGAATGAGGTCGGCGCTCACGCTTTGCGCAAATGCCCGGTATGCATGTCGCTCAAACGGCTCAGCAGGATGCCGTAGCCGGTCAAATGCCCGAGATAGACGCTCGTGAACACGCCCGTTGCGGGCAGCGCCTCGACCAGCGCACGCAGCTCCTCGCGAGTCAGGGGCGCCACGAGCAGGCCTGGGCGCTCCACCCGAAGGTCGGCCTGCGAAGCCAGTTGCCGATGCACGTCCACGAGGCGCACGAGGCCGCGCCGGTATGCCTCTCTCCATTGCGCGTCCAGCGCCTCGTATTGCGCGTTGAACGTGTCGAGCGTTTCGAGGAAACCGACGATCGAATCGAATAGCTCGTGGTAGCACGCGAACAGCGGCAGGCGATCGCGATTGCGCTTCAGATGCGCCGACACCCACGACTGCTCCAGGTCCGACTTGAGGAGATCGTGCGCCTGCTTCAGATTGCTGCTCGTTACGCGCAGCGCGGCCGTCGCCGATTTCAGCTTCGCGCGGTCCAGCGTTTTCGTTGCGACCTCGGTGAGCAAGGCCTCGGCCTGTGCGTTGCCGTCGTTCACGAGTGTATTCGCCCAGAAGCCGTGATCGGGCGGGAAGGCAATCTGCTGGATGATGAAGCCGAGCAGCATGCCGAGCACCACGCCGATCAGCCTCTGCTCCAGCAGCGGTATGTGCTCGCCCGTGTAGAGCACGAGCGTCATCGGCACGGTGATGCTCGTCATCTGGAACACCGAAGGCCGGATACGCACGATCGTGAAGATCACGAGCGGCAGCAGGATCACGCCCAGCCACAAGTGCGGCGCGGTCAGCCAGATCAGGAGCGTGCCGACCGGCATCGCGACGAGGTTCGACATCACGCGCTTGTAGAAGTACCCGCGCGCCGCCGAGATGGAACTGCCAAGCGCGAGCGTGAGCATGGCCGAGCCGGAGAGCGCGACTGCCGCTTCGGGAAATCCGCATGCATACGGAATGCCAAAGCCGATCCACATGCCGAGCGTGAGTTTCGTGTATTTCGCGAGTTCGGAGAGGGAAAAGCGTGCGAGCGCACGGCGAAACGGCGTGAGCGGTTTGTGGGCGTAGGAGATGGAGGCCATGGATGCCAGCGGTCGTTTCGGGGCGGAGCGCCAATGTTAGCGCTAATGCCATGGCTGTTCCGGCACTCAGTCCGTCCTCGACGACTTCCCGATTATTGTGCCGCCCGGTTTTTCTTTCCGATTCGTCATACCAAAGCCAGGCACTTTGTGCGGATGCCCGCCCGTGCGGGCTCTGCGGGTCGCCGTGCGCAAGGCCCATTCCTTGCGAATTATTTTCAATTTCTTTCGCGTTTTGTTCATTTACCGTCATCTCCAACGGATGAAGTTCGCATTACGAACCCACCTTGGCGAACGTCTCCGCATCCCTCCAGCACTGGGGTCTGCCCATGACGACAACAACGAAGGTCTCCATTTGCCTGCCGACGTACAACCGGCCCGAACTGCTGGTTCGCTGCATCGAATCGTGCCTCATGCAAACGCATGCGAACATCGAGATCGTGATCGGCGACGACTCGAGCGACGATCGCACGCAGCAACTGATCGCCTCGCGTTACGGCAGCGACCCGCGTATCGCCTACCGGCGCAACGTGCCCGCGCTCGGTCAGGCGCCCAACGTGGCCAGCCTCTTCGAGCGGGCGAGCGGAGACAAGATCCTCCTGATCCACGACGACGACTATCTCCTCGTGCACTGCATCGAAAAGCTGCTTGCCCAGTGGGAACGCTATCCGGATCTGGAAGTCGCGTTCGGCAATCAATACGAAACCGATCATGACGGGCGCATCATGCACGCGGCTAGCGAACGCATGAACATCGCGTATTACCGTACGGCCAGCGCCGCGGGGCTGCAATACCCGCCGGGGCGCGCCGGCATCGTGCAGATGTTCCCCAACAACGGCTGGCTCGCCGATGCGGCGCTCGTCAAGCGCATCGGCTACGACGACCACTACGGCACCTGCTGCGATTACGTGTTCGGCACGCGCTTGTGCCTCGCGGCAAAACGCGTGTGCTACGTGAACGAATACGTCTCGTGCTATCGCATCACGGACATTTCGGTATCCCAGGCGACGCGCACGAGCATCAACGCATCGTCGATTTCGGCGTGGCGCTTTCTCAGGAGCCTCGCGCTGCCGCCCGAACTCGAACCGGCGCGCAAGCTCGCCATGCGCCGGCTCGTGCCGATCGTGGTCTCGCTGCTCGCGCGCAATCGCGAGGCGCGCGCCGGGCTGCAGCTTGCGCTCGGCAATCTCTACGCATACCGGTTCGGCTTCAGCCCGCGCCTCTACTACCACCTGCTGATGATCTGGAAAGCCACGCGTCGGCCCGGCACGGCGCCCGTCGCCCTGTTGGGCATGAAGGACGAGCAAGTCGGGGATACACCCCGAACGCGCATGCCGTAGCGAACGCATCACGTCGTGAACAGCAGGCGCAGGTCGGCCACGTTCGCGACGTGCGCCTGCGCGTTGATCCGTTCGATCCGTTGCGCGGTCTTATGCTGGCCGGGCACCGGTTCCGTGGGATCGCGCGCCTCGTCGTTCACTTGGGCGACGCTCAGCGATTCTCCTTCGTGCCGATGGCACGCACACGGCAAGCTGACCGAAGCCGCGGCCCACCCAGGGACGCCATGTGCATGCGCACGCGCCGCCTGCGCCGGGCACACGCCCCGCTATGCCCCTTTTTATTAATGCGGATGCCGCGTCGATCGGCGCCGGCGGCCCCCCCGCCAAGCTTGCCGAAAGCCCGGGGATACAACATACTTGGCGGTTCGACCGAATTCCCTCCGCATTCTCGTTCTACCGGGTCTTTTTCTCATCATGAGCACAATTCTTGAAAGCCTTCCGACCGGCCAAAAGGTCGGTATCGCCTTCTCCGGCGGCCTCGACACCAGTGCCGCGCTGCACTGGATGAAGCTCAAGGGCGCCGTGCCTTACGCCTATACGGCGAACCTGGGCCAGCCCGACGAAGACGACTACGATTCGATCCCGCGCCGCGCGACCGAATACGGCGCCGCCGGTGCCCGTTTGATCGACTGCCGCGCACAGCTCGTGGCGGAAGGCATCGCCGCCCTGCAATGCGGCGCGTTCCACATTTCGACGGCCGGCGTCACGTACTTCAATACGACCCCGATTGGCCGCGCCGTGACGGGCACGATGCTCGTGGCCGCGATGAAGGAAGACGGCGTCAACATCTGGGGCGACGGTTCGACCTACAAGGGCAACGACATCGAGCGCTTCTACCGCTATGGCCTGCTTGTCAATCCGGACCTGAAGATCTACAAGCCGTGGCTCGACCAGCAGTTCATCGACGAACTGGGCGGCCGCTCGGAAATGTCCGAGTTCATGCGCCAGTCGGGCTTCGAGTACAAGATGTCTGCCGAGAAGGCCTATTCGACCGACTCGAACCTGCTCGGCGCCACGCACGAAGCGAAGGACCTCGAGAGCCTGGAAAGCGGCATCAAGATCGTCAACCCGATCATGGGCGTGGCGTTCTGGCGCGACGACGTCAAGATCGACCGCGAAGAAGTGACGATCCGCTTCGAGGAAGGCCAGCCGGTCGCGCTGAACGGCCAGACTTTCCCGAACGCCGTGGAACTGCTGCTCGAAGCGAACCGCATCGGCGGCCGCCATGGTCTTGGCATGAGCGACCAGATCGAGAACCGCATCATCGAGGCGAAGAGCCGCGGCATCTATGAAGCCCCGGGTCTGGCGCTGCTCTATATCGCGTATGAGCGCCTCGTGACGGGCATCCACAACGAAGACACCATCGAACAGTACCGCGAGAACGGCCGCCGTCTGGGCCGCCTGCTGTATCAGGGCCGCTGGTTCGACCCGCAGGCCATCATGCTGCGCGAAACGGCCCAGCACTGGGTCGCGCGCGCCATCACCGGCGAAGTGAAGATCGAACTGCGCCGCGGCAACGACTACTCGATCCTCAGCACGAAGTCGGACAACCTCACGTATCAGCCGGAGCGACTGTCGATGGAGAAGGTCGCCTCGACGTTCTCGCCGCGCGACCGTATCGGCCAGCTGACGATGCGCAACCTCGACATCACCGATACGCGCGAGAAGCTGCGCGTGTACTCGAAGGTCGGTCTGCTCGCGCCGGGTGCGGCTTATACGCTGCCGCAGCTGAACGACGAGAAGAAGTAAGGCGTCGTCGCTTTATGAAGAAAGGGAAGGCAGTGCGCCTTCCCTTTTTTTGTGTCTGCGCGGGTTTGGCCGTGGCGTTGAAGTTACCCACAGATTTCGTTGACAAGCTTGTGGAGAACGCCTGGAACGAGTGCCCTAACCCGTTGATCGACTGGATATTTTCCGCCGCGTGAACGCGGAAGGCAGTGAAGGGCTACGGGGCGAGGCCCCAATACGCTGACCGGCATATCAGCCGTCAGGCGTATTGAAGACACTTACTGCGCGGCAAGCTGCTTCATCTTCCCGTAGACGAATTGCCCGAAGTACCACGATAGGTCGGAGTGGTTGAGGATGTTCGCATCGGACAGCGCCCCAGCCTCGAGCTTCAGGCGACGGAGCATGAGCTTGCCGGCCTGCGAGGCGATGTAGAGCCGCACCAGCTCCTTGCGGGTCTTCTCGTCGGCCGATTCGAAGTGCTCGCGGCCTTGCCTGACCTCCTCGTTGCGCTGCGAGCGCGCCTCTTCGTCGCGCGCCGCGATACTCTGCTTCACCGCCGTGGTCGCGACCGTCCTGGCGGTCTCCTGAGCGGCCGCCGCCACGGCCAGCTCGCCCTGGATCGCCACCATCTTGCGCTCGGCCTCCGAGACCTGCCAGTTGTGGCTCAGCGCCTTCATCAGATAGCCCGCAGGGCTCTTGGTCACCTTCCCCTGATTGAGCCGGAAACGCGTGTATTCGATCGCCTGCTGGATGCGCTCGTCGGTCCAGCTCATGCGGTGCTCCGCGATCACGTCGAACTGCTTGTTGGAGAGGCCGAACTCCTCCTTGAGCGTAAGCAGCAGGTCGTGCGCGTCAGGCTGCCGGGACAGCAGTGCGGCGACCGTATCCTTGCGCTTCATCCGGAAGCGGATCTTGTTGATTTTGCGCGAGGTTTCCGAGTCCGCCCGGGTTTCGTAGCTGAGGTCGATGTCCGATAGCTCGTTGATCTGGCGCACCGCCGGATCGAGGTATTTGGGCCGGAAGTGCTTGAACTCCGACGCGCTCGTCCCGAGTTTGCCGGGCCAGCGCCGCATGACGTCGAGTTCGATCCAGTCGGTCAAACCGGCTGCTACGAAGGGCAGCACGTAGTCGTAGATCGCGCGCGCGTAGGTTTGCGAGAACGACGCCGTGATGCACAGATTCAGCCAGTGATGCTTGTCGGGCCCGGTGATGTGGCGCAGCATGAGCGGCGGAATGCGGAACTGGATGCGCCCCTTGCCGATCTTGACGCTGCCCATCAGCTGCTCGGAAATCCACTGGTCGTCTTCGCTGGGCGCTCGGTCGGGCGGCGTGTCGGTCACCTCGATCAGCACGCGCTGCGCCTCCTTGATGACGCTCTGCAGATGACGCACGTTGCGGCTCTCATAACGCATGAGCCACTTGAAGTAGTTCAGGTCGACGTCGTAGGTGTCGCGCGGCGCGGGTTCCTGGGCGGCAATGAAATAGGCGGCGTCGATGAAACGGCGCGAAGACAGCCCAAGCCCATTGATGGCGACGAACACGTTGTTGCGCTGAAAGCCGATCTCACGCGTGCTCTCGTTGATCGGCTGACCGGACATCTCCTCAAAGAGCCCCAGCGACATCTGCAGTGTTGTTGTCCTTCGCCCGCTCTCCTCCGACATACGCACGCTCTCCCCGTCGACATTGGCGGGCACTCTATCACTACGCAAACGCAAGTCAACACAATAAACGTTACCTCAAACAGGCACCCGATCCGGCTCGCGCACAAAAACCGTACCTGATCGCACAAATATCTCTACAGCGACAGCACATAAAACGGCACCCGGGCGCACATAAAACGGTGCAGCGAGCACATAGAACGGTGCTTTTGAAGGGCAAGTGCCTGAAATAAAAGCGAACGTGTGCGTACGTTAGTTGGTTGGTGGGTTTTTATCTTTAAGTAAACAAACAAACCGCCCGCCAAAAAAGATGCTCAACGCGAATTTTGACGGGTTGTGTCTCGCGATTCGGTCAGGGAATTCAGGACGAATTGGCTTCAACGGCCCGTGTGTAAAAAGGCTCTCGACGCTCGGGTATCCGGACTCGACCTGCTTTCCGGCCAGTGAGACCCGTGGAAGGGTAACGATTTCTGTGCAGCTCCCGTGGTCTATGGACGTGGTTATGTGCAGGGCGTCGGTAGACGAGCCGGGATCGAGTCGAATGCGGTAAGGGGGATCGGTGGCACGTTGTTCAGGAAGCGATTTTTCGGTACGAGGACTGAAGGCAACGAAATTTGTGCGCGGGCAAGCGGCTCCGTGATGGCAACGTTTTTTGTGCACGTCCTGGAAGGCGAACGGGAGGTAACGTTTATTGTGCGCTCGCGATGTGGTGTATTGCCCTTCGCCGTCTGCGCGAGGTAACGAAATTTGTGCAACGTTGGCGTGGAGGCGCGTTTTGGCGAAGTCGAACCGCCTGGAGATGGCGAAATAGCTACCGTAGGGGTCGCCGAGGGGGAATCAGGCAACGGTTTTTGTGCAATGCGGCGGCAGGGGCGGACGCGGCAAGGCTTTCCCGGCACACACGGTAACGGTTTTTGTGCAATTGTCGCCGGCCAGGCTGGCCAGCGAAAATCTGGAAGCACAAAAATCGTTACCCGGCTGCCTGACCAGAGAGTGCCGGCAGATCAGGCGAGGGAACTGCACAAAAACCGTGACTGTCCGAGGTGCATGCGAGCAATGAAGCCTACGCAGAAAGATCCGCAGGTCGATTTGCACAAAAACCTCGACCGGCGCGGTTGCGACGGAGAGCACTGGCCCCGGCAAATTGCATAAAAATTAGGCGGATCGGAGGGGGATGGCCTACAGAGGCCTTGGTGACGTTGTCGGTTTTGCTGGTACTTTGCCCCTTGGGAGTGTCCGACGAGGGCCATAGAGGGCGTTTTGGAGGGTCACTTTTTTTCATATCGCCCTCAATTAGTGGGTTTTCATACGCTTTTGCTGTATTCTACGCTTTATCCAAATTCTGATAAAAAGCGTATTAATGGCAAAAACCATCGAATTGCCGTCGATCGATCGACGTGTGGATCTTTCCGCGATCACTGAATTTGCCGAAGAGGCCGGCCGTCTGTCCGAAGAGCTTCGGGAGATGATGCTGGCGCCGCGGCCGCGAAAGATGGCGCCCACATTTACGTCCGCTCAAGTCGCAGAGATGTGCGGCATTGATCGCATCAAATTGAACAACCTGCTCGCCACCCGCGAGGGTCTCCCGCAAGGCGTGGCGCAAGGATCCGGGCGCAGCCGGGTCTTCACCCTCCCTGAAGCGAGAACCTGGGTCCAGCAGGTTTCCGACATTTATCAGACACCGCTCCATACCGGCGTGCGCGATGCCGACGGCAAGGTGATCCTCGTTGCCAACTTCAAGGGCGGCTCGACGAAAACGACCACGACCATGTGTCTCGCGCAAGGCCTGACCTTGCGTGGCCGCAAGGTTCTGCTGATCGACCTGGACCCGCAAGCGTCGCTCACGGAACTCTGCGGTCTGTATGCCGAAAAGGAAGTGACTGAGGATAGCACGGTCCTGCCGTTCATCTACGACCCGCATATGGAAGGCGGTCTGCTGAATTTCGTGCAGGAAACCTACTGGGATGGGCTCGACGTCATTCCCGCGCACCCTACGCTCTTTTCCGCAGAGTTCCACATTCCCGGTACCGTGATCAAGAACCCGGGGTTCAAGTTCTGGGATCTGCTGCGCCAGGGAGTGGAAGCGCTGCGTAAGCAATACGACTACATCATTCTGGATACGGCACCGTCGCTGTCCTATCTCACGATCAATGCGCTCATGGCCGCCGACGCGATGGTCATGCCGCTCGTGCCCGAAAGCCTGGATTTCATCAGCTCGGTGTCGTTCTGGAGCCTGTTTTCAGACCTCGCGCACACGATCATGGAGCGCGGCGACGAGAAGACCTACGACTTCGTTTCCGTCCTGCTTTCGAAGGTCGACTATGGCAAGACGTCGTCGGCACCCGTCGTGCGTTCATGGGTGCAGCGGACCTACAAGGACTGGGTGAACGCGCTCGAGGTGCCGGCCAGTTCCGCGATGAGTAACGGTGCGCTCGCCATGGCCACCGTGTTCGACATCAGCAAGGGAGACCTCGCTGACAAGACGGTGGCGCGCGTGCGTCAGCCGCTGACTGATTACGTACAGTGGATCGACGATCTTTACGTAGAACAATGGAGGGCCGGCAAGTGAGTTCATTCCGCGACAAGATGGCGGCGAAGACCCGTGAACTCGGCTCGTCTTCGGAGCGCCCCGCCGCCGAACGACCGGCCGCCGTCGCGCCGGCCGAGCCGCGCCGCAGCAGTGCGTTCAAGACCGGGCCCGGCATGCTCGGCGCGTTGGCGGTGGCGCAGCAGCGCATCCAGGAACTGGAGAACACGAGCGACAAGCTCATGCTTCCGGTGAGCGCGATTCAGCCGAACCCGTGGCAGCCGCGCAAGATTTTCAGCGACGAGGGCCTGGCCTCTCTGGCGGAATCGATCCGCGAAGTCGGGCTTGTCGAGCCGATCGTCGTTCGCCGCGCGGAGAACGGCTATCAGCTAATCGCCGGCGAACGGCGTCTTCGTGCGCACGCGCTGATTCAGGCGCAGGATATTCGTGCCTCTGTGATCGAGTGCTCCGATCAGGACATGGCAGTGCTCGCGCTCGTGGAAAACGTGGGACGGGAAGACCTCACCGATTATGAAATTGGGCAATCGCTGCGCCGCGCCGAACGGGAATTTCCGACTCGCAAGCGCATGGCCGAGGCGTTGGGCATGTCGCGCAAAGGCCTGTACCGCTTCTTGGCCTTCGAAAATCTTCCGGATTTCATTCGACGCGATCTTGATTTGAATCCGCGGCTACTCGGCGGGTCGGCTGCTGACGAGGTAGTTTCGGCAATCAAGAAGTACGGCTCGGCGGGTCTTTCGGCGGCGCGCGAGCTATGGCCGGCCGTGGTCGGCCGGACGCTGGATCAAGGCAAGCTGGCCGCGGCGATCGGAGCGCAAGCTAGCCGGGGTGAATCGTCCGAAAGGGTATCCGAGCGCAGCATCGAGAAAATCTTTTCGGGCAAGAGCCACGCCGGCAGCATAACCAAAGATACCAACAGCTTCACGGTGAAGCTCAAGACGGGCGTGTTGTCGGACGCCCAGGAAACGCAAATTCGGGAGCTGATTAGTCAGTTGTTCAATGTAAAGCCCGGCTGATTAAGCCGCGAGGTCGTTGATGTGGATGGAAGCCCGCTTCGGCGGGCTTTTTTTTTGCGGCTTGGGTGGTGTGTCGACTCGACACACGGTTAAGGTCGATCGCAAGGGCGACGCGTTGGCGGGGCGGTGCCGCTTGCGGTCGACGCGTCGGGGGGGTGGTCGCGTGGACAAGCGTATCGAGGCGCCAGGATCCGTCGACCTGCTTCGTGTGTCGACTCGACACACGACCGATCATGCTTGCCGAAAGACGAAGGGGATGGCCGCATCGACTACTCGCCCGGCGTCAAACGGTTGCGGTCGGCGTGCGGCGTGCTCGAAAACCGGTGCAGTGGTCCCCGAATTCATTTGCTTGGGGTTGGCCGCTGTGTCGAGTCGACACACGCGGACAGAGGCATGGGACGCACGACAACACCCCATGAGGATGAGGCATCTCCACCGCGTGTTAATCGTGCTGCATACGAGAGGACGATCCGTCGCTTGTGCGCTCGCATAGTGATTTGCGACCCGGAGCAGTGTGTCGAGTCGACACACGGTCGTTGGCTCCCACAGTGATGGCCTGAGGTCAATATGATTTGGGGCATGCCACAGTGGTGGATCGCACGGTTCGCGAGGAAGCGCCTGGCGCGCCCCACGCGTGAAAGATGCACGATCCGCTCACGCGGATGCCCTTGGCGCCGGCCGCCACGGTTGCCGTTAGCGTCGTCAGCGCATATGTCCCATCATGCCAACCCGTGTGTCGAGTCGACACACCGCCGACGTACCCCAACGCTCCATGGCTTCAAATACGGGGTATCTGTTCGCCTGCGGAAGACGATGGCGCCCCAGCCGTTCCGGCCGAGATAGGGCCGATCTGATGAAATGGATAAGCGCCATGTTCCACTCTTGAAGAACAAGAATAAGCGGGGGTGCGGTCGGGCGTAGCGCTTAGCGTTGTGCTCGTAGGCATCCGTTCGCGGCATGTCGACGCGTCGTCCGTTGGGGCGGCTGATCGAAATGTGTAGGCCATCGCATTGAGCCGTATCGCACAATGCACCGGCGACAATTAGGGCTAGTAGTTGCGGAGTGCCGTATGGACCGACTGCGATGTTGTGCCAACGCCAGGCGTGGCCCATGAAGCGCCGGCACAGCGAGCCGTCCACGTGGCTTAGCGCCACAACTTTCCAACATCGCCGACCTTGATTTGTCCTCGACACCATCATCGACGACGAGCGCTGCGTCCACGCGCCAGAATAAATTCTCACGCTTTGCGCTCATGCCCAATCAGTGACCTTTACGCCGGGATTCCAGACCGGTTGCCTCCGGCATAGCCGAAGTAGCGCCGCCCGCTAATTCTCACGTGGTACCAGTTTTCGGGAAGGCTGGGAGGCGAGCGGTGGATACCGCTCGCCACGGCGACGCGCCAAGGCGGCTGACCTCCGCCTCCCTGCAATGAGCTTGTCCGGTTATTCGTTGCACAACCGGCAAGCGACAGGGGGACATGTCTCCCCGGCGCTGAATAAATCGGCTTCATTCGTTCAGCAAAGAAACGCTATAAATGCAACTAACCGACAAACCTACCAATGCCGCTGCGGACGGAGCAAGCAATATAAGACGTGCGCCCCGTACAACGCCTCCGTTGTATCTCCACGGTGTTGGCTCGCTGATCGCTACTTTGCTTTCTTGTTTTAGGCGGCCGGAGTGAGCAGCTCCCGGAAGCTAGCCAGCCGCTCAGCGACCTTGAGGAAGAGAACAACGGACGCGTCAGAGCAAGATACACGGCGCGCCGCGCCGAAGAACCGTCAAACCAGCGTGAAACATTTCTCTCTAAACGGAGAAATTGGCGAAGCCCTTATTCCATAAGCGTTACACGCCGGAAACAATCCAAATTCTCGTGCTTGTTTCACGGGCACAACCGCTCTCCGACCCCTGAAACACAGCGGCAATGGTCGTCAACGAGCCAGAAACCACCTCACCGGCGCCAGTCGTATATTTCAATACGTATTTTGTAGTTTTCAAAGTTAGAGCGGAATTGATGTGCGAGGAGCGCTTCAATCTCGACGCACCACCTTGCCCGAAGCCGCCCATCCGCGTCGATTAAAATTGGGCCCCGTTGCCGAGCCACATTTCAGGCCAGGCTGCAATCCGGGCTCACAGTCATGCTCGAATCGCCAGCGCGCATCACTTGTCGCTCGAGCGATAAAACAGCAATCGCCCTTTCTTCGTCAAGCGCCCGCAAACACCATAGAGGACACGTCGTGAAGTTTATCCACGCGGCAGACCTGCACCTCGACAGCCCGCTACATGGCCTGAGCGCCTATCCCGATGCGCCGGCCGCTCAATTGCGCAATGCCACGCGCGAGGCGTTGCGCCAGTTAGTCGATCGAGCCATCGAAGAGGAGGTCGCGTTCGTCGTCATTGCCGGCGATCTCTACGACGGCGACTGGAAGGACCACAACACCGGCATTTTCTTCGGCCAGCAGATGGGACGTCTGCGCAAGGCCGGCATTCGCGTCTTCGCGTTGTGGGGCAACCACGACGCGGAAAGTGAAATGACCAGGAAGCTCACATTGCCGGACAACGTGGTGGTGTTCAGTCATCGCAAGCCTGAAACCCACGCGCTGCACGACATCAAGGTGGCGCTGCATGGACAGAGCTTCAAGGACAAGGTCGTGGTCGAGAATCTCGCCGTGGGTTATCCGTCGCCGGTTTCCGGCTACTACAACATCGGTGTGCTCCACACCGCGCTCGAAGGCTATGCCGCGCACGCGACCTATGCGCCATGCACGCGTGCCGAATTGCACGCGAAGGGCTACGACTACTGGGCGCTTGGTCACGTCCACGAATTTCAGCAGTGGGCGCAAGAGTCGACCATCGTTTTCCCGGGCAATCTGCAGGGCCGGCACATCCGCGAAACGGGCCGCCGGGGCGCTGTGCTCGTGAGCGTCGAGGGCGGCCGCACGGAGGTCGAGCGTCTCTACCTCGACGTGCTGCGCTGGGAATCGGTGCGTGTCGACGCAAGCGACTGCGAGAGCGTCGCGGATCTGTCGCGCAAGATTGGCACTGCGCTCGAAGCGCTGCTGTCCGTCGACGCGCATGTGCCGCGCGCGGTGCGCGTGACGGTGACGGGCAAGTCGCCGGCACATGGACTCTTTTTCGGGCGCGCTACGCAATTGCGCGCCGAAGTGCTCAATCAGATCGGCATTATCGGCAATGACAAGCTGTGGCTGGAAAAGGTCAAGCTCGAAACGAGCGCCGCCGATACGGCTGCTGCGCAGAACGAGCAGATCGAAGCGCTCGCCGATCTCAAACTGCTAGTCGAAGCCGCCGCGCAAGACGGCGAATTTCTTGCGCTGCTCGAACGCGATTTGCGCGCCTTCGTCGGCAAGGTGCGCAGCGAAGTGAAAGAAGACGCGCCGCTGCTCGAACTCGCGCGCGAGGGCAAACTCGCGGCGCTGGTGGAGCAGGTCGGTCCCGCGCTGCTTGCGCGCCTTTCCACGGGAGAATGACCAGTGCGTCTGAAGCAACTCGATTTGATCAAATACGGCAAGTTCACCGATACGACCCTGCCGTTTCCCCACGCGGCGCACGATTTCCACGTCATCGTGGGGCCGAACGAAGCGGGCAAGTCTACGGTGCGGACCGCTGTGTCGGAGTTGTTATTCGGCATGCGCCTGCAAACGCCGCTCGACTTTCTCCACAACACGCCGGAATTGCGCATTGGCGGCGTGCTGGAAAACGGCGCGGCCGAGCAACGATTTCATCGCGCGCGCGGCCGCAACTCGCTGCGCACCCCGCAGGACGACAAACTGCCCGACGACTTTCTCGCCGCATTTCTCGACGGTACGAGCAAGGACTTCTTCGAGCAGATGTTCGGCCTTGATCATGCCCGGCTCGTTGAAGGCGGCCGCAGCATTCTCGATGCATCGGACAAACTCGGGCAGGTCCTGTTCGAATCGGCGGCGGGCGTGGGGAGTCTCGGGCCCGTGCGCGAGGAACTGGAGAGTCGCGCGGCCGGGCTTTGGGCTGCGCGACGCAGTGGCAGTGCATATGCACAGGCGGAAGCGTCGTTCGCCGAGGCAACGAGCGAACTGAAGGCCGCGCAGGTGCGCACGCGTGATTGGGTCGAGAAGAAAGACGCCCTCGAAGCGGTCGAACAGGCCATCGAACGCTTGCGTGCCGAACAGCGCAGTCTCGAGTCGCAGCGCTCGAAGCTCGAGCGCGTGCGCCGCCTCGCTCCCTATATAGAAGAGCTTTCGCTCAAGCAGCACGAGTTGGCCGCCTTGGGCGAGGTCGTCGATTTACCGCCCACCGCTCATGCCGATCTGTTGAAGGCGCAAGCTGACATCGCCGCCGAGCGCAGAGTGCAGGAAGCGCGCCAGGCCGATCTCGCAGGCAAAGAAACGTCACGTGATGCGATCGAGCCCGATCGTGCCGCACTTGCACTCGCCGCCGAAATCGACGCGCTCGATACGCTGCGAGGCGAATGCGTCAATCATCCGCGCGAATTGCTGGTGCGTGAAACCGAGATCCGCAACCATCTCGACGCCGCATTCGCCGCGGCCGCCCAGCTTGGCTGGCCGGGCGACGAAGCCGCATTGCGCGCGGCGCTGCCCGGCGCGCTCGCGCGCAAGACAGTGACGAACCTGCTGCGCGACCACGGTCTTCGCGAGCAGGCGCTCACGACGGCGCGCGAGGCACATGACGAACAGACGCGCAAGCTTGCGCAATTGCAGCAGCAGCTTGCGCACCTGCCCGGCATCGACGTGCCGCATGCGTTGCACGCCGCGCTCGACGATGCGCGCGAGTTCCGCAACAGTGCGACGAAGGAAGGCGCGCTCGAGCGCGAACTGGCGGATGCGCAGCGCACAGTCGAAGAGAAACGCCAACTGCTGGGCCAATGGAGCAAGCCGGTGCCGGCGCTGCGCGCGCTCGACCTGCCCTCGGCCACACGCCTCGCCGCACTGCAAAAGGAAGAAAGCGAGCGCATGAGCGCGGTGGCCGCGGCGCAGGAAGCCGCCGCTGCCGCGTTGGAGGATACCGAGCGTTTCGAATTGCAGGAGAAGCATTTCACGCAGGGCAACAAGGTTGTCACGACTGCGCAAGTGCAGGCGGCGCGCACGCGCCGCGATAGCGCGTGGCGCGAAGTCAAGGCGGCGCGCGTCAGTCTCGCTGAGGGTGCCCCCGCCGTGGACGATGCGATGCGTCTGGCCGACGAACTCGTCGACGCGCAACTCGGCACTTCGCAGGCTGCGGCCACGTTGCTGAACTTGCGTCAGCAAGTCGAAACGGCGCGCGCGAATGCGCAGCGCAAGCTTGCGGCGTTGGGCGAACGCGAGCGCGAACTCGAAGCCTTTCGCAATGCCTGGGCACAAACTGCCATTGATGCGCAGCTGGCTGGCCTGCCGCTTGCTGATATGAGCGCGTGGCTCGCGAATCGCGAAGCGGCGCTCAACGCACAGGGCGAATGCGATCGGCGCGCGAGCGAGCTTGAAGCGCGTCGAGCGGCGCGCATCGCCGCGCATGCGGCGCTATTCGAAACGTTGCGTCCGGTGGTGCCGGCGAACGAAGACGATGCACTGACGACCTTGATCGGCAAGGCGGAAACCGTCGTGCAATCGGCTCAAAAGAGCGCCGTGCAGCGAGAAGGTCTGGCGGCGCAGATTCGCGACGCCGAACGCGCGAGTGCATCCGCGCAAGCCCGTTTGACGATTGAACAGGAGGCCTACGCAAAGTGGCAGACGCAATGGCGCGCGGCACTCGCGCAAGCGAATCTCGGCGCCCGCGCGGCGACGCTCGCGGCGGCGGAAGGCGCCGTCGAACTCGCCAACACCATTGCAGCCGCTTTTTCGGACGCCGAAGCACCCCGTAACCGCATTCGCGCAATCCGCACGCAATTGGCGATGCTGGAAACCGACGCGCGGCGTCTCGCCGAGGCGCTCGCGCCCGAATGGCCTGCGTCGAGCGATGGCATCGACGTGGCGCGCCAACTCGCGGCGCGACTCGCAGCCGCGCGCGAAACGGCGAAATCCCTCGCCCAGGCCGACGCCGACGTGCAGGTTGCCCGCACGCGCGTGGCCGACGCCGCGGCGGCGGTGGCGGGCGCACAGGCGCGGATCGAGCCCATCCTGAAGCTGGCCGGCGTGAGCGAAATTGACGCAGCATTGCCGCTCGCCGAGCGTTCCGACGCGCGTCGCGCGCTGTCGAAAGCGATCTCGGCGGCGCGTGACACGCTCGTGCGCGAAGGCGACGGACTTGCACAAGAGGCCATCGAGGCGGAGATCGCGGAGCAGCCCATCACCGAGGTGCCCGCGCTGCTCGCAACCGTGAACCAGAAACGCGAAGCGGGCGAGCGCGCGTTGAGCGAGTGCCTGCAGCAACAGGTGAGCGCGAGGCAGGCGTTCGACGCGATCAACGGCCAGGCCAATGCCGCGCTCGCCGAAGCGAAACGACAGGAAGCCCTGAGCGCCATGGGCGACGCCGCGGAGCAATATCTCGAAGCCGCGACCGCAAGCCGCCTGCTCAAATGGGCAACGGACCGTTATCGCGACCAGAAGCAGGGGCCGATGCTGCGTCGCGCGGGTGAAATATTCAGCGGACTCACGCTCGGTGATTTCGCGAGGCTCGTGGTGGATAACGAACGCAATCCGCCCGCATTGTATGCGCGCCGCAACACCGGCAAAACCGTGGAAGTGAGTGGAATGAGCGAAGGCACGCGCGACCAGCTCTTTCTCGCGCTGCGCATCGCGGCCCTTGAATTGCAGCTGGTGAGCAAGGCGGCGCTGCCCTTCGTTGCCGACGATCTCTTCATCAATTTCGACGATGAGCGCGCAAAGGCCGGTTTCGCGGCTTTACGGAATCTCTCCGCGAAAACCCAGGTGTTGTTTCTCACGCACCACGATCACCTTTTGCCCTTGATTCGCGAGATATTTGGCGCGCAGGTCAATGTAGTCGAATTGCAGCGCACGCCTCTCGCCGCGTAGCGGTGCGAATGTTGCCGAAAGAGAATTCATGGGGACTTTGTATGCGGAACGATCAATAGTCTGATCAGGAAACATGTTTTCCACTACAAAACATTCGTATAATTTGCCAGCATGCGTGATTTGACTTCATAATCACCTGTCTTTCGCGACGCCCCGGCCGACAAGATCGCAATTCGATCGGCCAGTAACGGTTGAAGGGTGTCCGTAAAAACCGTGAATAAGGAGATGTGAATGGTCACCCTGGATGCAATTCAATCGAAGATCGCGAAGCTGCAAAAGCAGGCCGAATCGATCGTGGAAAAACAAGCGTCGGCCGGTCTCGCAAAAATCCGCGATCTGATGGTCAAACATGGCCTGAGCGTGGCCGACATCGACCGCTTCATCGGCAAGAAGCGCGGCCGCAAGCCTGGCAAAGGCGTCAGGGCTGCCGGTGCAAAACGCACCGTTGCGGCCAAATACGCCGATCCGAAAACGGGCGCCACGTGGACCGGCCGTGGCCGTGCGCCGGCATGGATTCGCGACGTGAAAGACCGTTCGAAATTCCTGATCGACGGCAGCGCGGCAACGGCTGCTACCAAGGTCGCGCGCAAACCGCGCGCCAATGCTGCAGCGGTGAAAAAGACCGCGGCGAAACGCGCCAAGGCCGCGCCCGCGAAGAAAGCTGCACCCGCAAAGCGGGCGGCGCGTAAAACGGCAGGCCGTAAAGCCGCCGCCAGGCCGGCACAAGCCGCAGCGGCTGCTTAATAAAGTCGCTGAGAAAAGCGCATAAGCGAAATTCGCTTGCGAACCGGTGGCCGCGCCGGCGTTTCGACGCCCGCGGCCACTTTCACATGAGCGGCGCGAAACGACACGCGCCAACGCCCTGATCGTCACCGATGTCCGGCTTTTCTTTTTCCTCGGGCCTTCTCGCGCCCCATCTGCAGTCGCTCGACGGACTTCAATGGCTCGGCATTGCGGTTGCGCTCGTGCTGGGCGGTATGGTGAAGGGCGTGACGGGCATCGGCGTGCCGCTCGTGGCCATGCCCATCGTCACGCATTTTTTGCCGGTCAAGGAAGCGGTGTTGCTGCTGTCCATGCCGATCATTCTCGGCAATATTCCGCAGGCGCTGGAGGGTGGCGAAATGCTGCCTACCGTGCGCAATATCGCGGCGCCGTTGATTGGCACCGTGATCGGCAATGTGATTGGGGTTTCCGTGCTGATCGCGCTGGAGCCGCATCACGCCCAGGCGGCCTCGGGCGTGGCGTTGATCGTGGCGGCCTTGCTTTTGCTCGTTTCGCCGCGTTTCAAACTCGCGCCTGCGCTCGCGCGGCCAGTGGGTTTCGCGCTCGGCTTCGGGGCGGCGCTCATGGAGAGCATTGCCGCCGTGCCGGGGCCGTTGCTCGCCATGTATCTGATCGCGTCGGGCGCCACGGGTCGCGCCTTCACGAAACAGATTGCGATCATTCTCGTCGTTTCGGTCATCACGCTCATCACGACGTTCAGCCACGGCGCGCACGCGGGTCTCATGGATCTCGCGATTTCGGCGGCGGCCAGCGTGCCCGCCATCGCGGGCATGCTGCTCATTCGGCCGTTGCGCGACAGCCTGCATCCGCTCGTGTTTCGCGTGGTCGTGCTCGTGTGCGTGCTGGCCGCAGCCGTGCAGATGATCGTCAAATCGCACGTCCTGTTTTGACGATCGCCTGACTCAATGACTGATCGATTCGAGCGAGAGCCCGCGCGTAACCGGCCCAAGCAGAATCATCACGATGCCCACGAGCATCGAAGCGCCAATGAACACCGCGACGCCAGGCACACCGTAATGATGGAGCAGAATGCCGATGGCCAACCCCGCGAACGCGGCGGCAATGCGGCTCCACGAATAGACGAAGCCGACGGCGCGAGCGCGGATGCGCGTAGGGTAAAGCTCGGCCTGGTAACCGTGATAGGCGTAGGACATCACGTTCGAAGCGAGCGTGAAGAGCACGCCTAGCACGATCAGGACCCACGGCTGCGTGGCTTGTGCGAATAGCGTGATGACCACTCCCATCATGAGGAGGCCGCCGACGATCTGTGTCTTGCGCTCCAGCTTGTCGGCGAACCACACGCCAATCAGCGGTCCGAACGGATTGGCAATGGCAATCACAAAGGCGTACGCAAGACTTTGCGTGATGTGCACGCCACGGGCGATCAGCAGCGTCGGCACCCATGCGGCGAAGCCGTAAAATCCGATCACCTGCGCCATGTTGAAAATCGACAGAATGACCGTGCGCCGCAAATACGGCGCGCGCAGCACTTCGCCGAGCGAGCCGCGCCCGGCCTTTTCGAGCGAGATCGCCCCGAGCGGCGGCAAAGCCGTGCCCGTTTCGGCGGCTACGCGCCGCTCGATGTCGGCAACGATACGCTCTGCTTCGTCCTCGCGGCCATTGCGCGCGAGCCAGCGCGGGCTTTCGGGGATGCTCCGGCGCAGGAACCATACCGCCACCGCGCCTATCGAGCCGATCAGGATCACGACGCGCCAGTAGTCGAGGCCGATAGGGTGCGAGTCCTTGAGGATATAGGCGAGAAACGCGACCACGGGCACCACGCTGAACGTGATGAACTGGTTGACCGCATAGGCGCGGCCGCGCTCGCCGCTTGGGATCAGCTCGGAAATATACGTGTCGATGGTCACGAGCTCGATGCCAATGCCGATGCCGGCGATGAAGCGCCAGATATTGAGCGCCTGGCCGCTCGTCTGAAATGCCATGATCGCCGTGCAGACGATGTACCAGATCAGCGACCACGTGAAGATGATGCGCCGCCCGAACCGGTCCGCGACCTGGCCGAACGCGAGCGCGCCGACCCACAGCCCGGCGAAGGTCGAGAACACGAAGGTGCCGAAGCCGGCTACCTTGAGCGGCCCGAGTGCGGAAAAGAAGCCTAGCGATTCTGGTGTGAAAAGACCCGAATGCACCATGCCGGGCGCGACATAGCCCGTGAAGAAGAGGTCGTAAAACTCGAATACGCCGCCGAGCGACAGCAGAATCACCATCGACCAGACGGTGCGCGAAGGCGGCAGCCGGTCGAAGCGGGCGGCAATTTCCGCCGATTTTTCAATGGACATCCCGATTCCTCATTACATTTTGAAAGCGTGTGGGGAACATATGTGCATGCATCGATGTATTTGCATGGTTGCGCGCAACGTATGCAAATGCCGATACAGGCCATAGCACGCACTTTATTGATGCCGGGACATGGAAGCACCTGGTTGAAACCCAAATGCGTTGCGCTTCTGGTAATGCCGCTTATGCCGACATAAGCGGCGCGCGTTACGCGAAGCTCGCGCCCGCGTGGCTCACGCGGTTGCGGCCGGCGTGTTTGGCCGCATAGAGCGCGGCATCGGCGGCTTCGATCAGCGCATTGGGGGACGACGCAACGATCGCGTCGCGGGTGGCGCAGCCCGCACTCACCGTCACGAGGCCGCCTGCGGCCGGAGCGGGAATGCCGAGTTGCTCGACGGCGGCGCGTGCGCGTTCGGCGAGCGCCGCGGCTTCATCCGCGCCGGTATCGGGCAGGACGAGCGCGAATTCTTCGCCGCCATAGCGCGCGACGAAACCGCCCGGCGCGGGCAACGCGCTCGCAAGCGTGGCGGCTAGCGCACCCGCTACGGCGCCGAGGCAAGCGTCGCCATGCAGATGGCCGAAGGCGTCGTTGTAGTGCTTGAAGTGATCGACATCGAACATCACGAGCGAGAGCGGCCGGCCGCTGCGCACGGCGCGCTCGAAGGCCTCGCGGAACTGCTCGTCGAAATAGCTGCGGTTATAGACGCGCGTGAGCGCATCGCGGGCGGAGGCGCGGATCAGCGTAGCGTGTTCATCGGCGAGCTGGCGATAGAGCGCCGTCACTTCCCACACCAGTACGCACACGAGCACGCCTGGCGCGAACATGCTGAACACGCGCGCGACATACCAGCCCACCGTGAAGCGCTCGATGCTGAGCGTATTGAGCGCGGCGTCGACGAGCGACGCGAGCAGCGCCACGACGATCCACAAATCGAGCACGAGGCGCAACCGTCCCTTGAGCAGCACGAGCGCGATGGCGATCAGGTTGAGCGCGCAAATCACGAGGCCCGCGAGATTGTTCGCGATGGCCGATGCCGGCGAGGGAGCCGCCGCCGGCGCAGCGTTCGCAACGTCGCGAAACGGCGATGCGAGGTCGACATGCGTGACGAGCACGCCCAGCAGGGCGGCGACCGCCGCCGGGCCCACGATCAGCAGCCAGCCGCGCGCGTCGAGACGTTCGCGGGCGAACGGCGGGGCGGGCAGGCGCTTCTCACCAGTTCGGCCACGATGACGAGCGCGGGAAAGCCTGCGTGCCAGAACACCCACATCCATGCGGCGCTATTCGGGAGCGCGCCGAATAGCCCGGTGCGCGCAAACACGCCGGGCAACATCAACAGTTGCAGCGCAACGGTAATGGCCGTGAACGCGTAAGCGCCGCCCAGCGCGGCGAGCATGGCCACGCGCGTGGCCGCGAAACGCGCGCCCAGCAGGAACGCCGCGATGCTCGACGTGGTGAACACCGTGAGCGCGCACATCGGCATGAACGGGGCGATGCCGGGCAGAGCGTCGCGCGCACGCGGCGCCGCGAGCGCGAACGTGAGGAGGATCGCAAACGCGCATACGCTGGCGAACAGCGCCTGCCTGCGTGTTGCCGGACCGATCAGCAAGCCGTCCATATGATGACTTTGGGGTTGATGCGCAGCTCGAAAACGGTGATCGTGGTGTGACAGCGTGAGGGGCCGCTCGCGTCCGGAAAGCAGACAAATTTGACTGAAGGTATTGTGCTCCGAATCGGCTAAATAGTGGGGCACGGATGCACGGGCCCACTTATATTGAGTTTCGGTTTTGAGCGCGCTACATTGGGCGCGCGAAATTGAGTCTGGTGCGATCGGCGGGCGTATCGTACCGGGCTGTTTCGTGTAATTCGTATGTAAGGATTGCTGATGATGCATCGCGCATCTCGCGACCACCGCGAAGGATATGGCTGGCTCGGCGGTCGTGCGGGCCAGACGAGGCTCGGCTGGTCGGCTTTGGGGGTGGCCGCCGTGTTCGGCGTGCTGGCATTCGTTCCCGCTACGTTGTTCGACGTGCGCATATGCGCCGTGATGTCGAGCGCGTGCCTCAATCTCTTCATCGTCGTCTTCGGCGCGCGGCTGTTGGCGGCGCGCGTGCCGGCCGTCGAGCCAGTTTCGAAGACCACGCTGCGCCTCCTGCGCCTCGCGTTCCGGCGTAATTCGGAGGCCGCCGACATGCGCGGCCTGCTGCAGTCGCTTCCGTGGCAAGGGTGGATCGCCCCGCTCGCCGCGCTCGTTTCGCTTGCGCTCGCCATTTCTGCGTGGACGTCCACCGCCTTTGCACCCATGGTTTCGCAGCGTGAATCCGCGCCTTTCCTCGTCGCGCAAGCCGCCGCGTTCGTGATCGCTTTTGCTGTGCTTGTGGCCGAGCGCTCTCATGCGCAACGCGCCGCACAATCGCGTGAATCCGCCGCGCTCGCGGGAGTGTTGCGCGTGGTGCTCGTCGCTGCGTTGAGTATGGCGGCTTCGGTCGCGGCGCTCGCTTACGCGGGCGAGGCGCTGACGTGGCTCGTGCGTATCGTCGCCGTGCTTTGTGGCGCGATTGCCGTTGAACTCGGTCTGCGTGCGGTGTTCGCGGCGCTGGCAAAGCCCGACGAGGGCCGCTTCCTGCATAGCAGCATCGCGGGCGTGCTGAGCGTGCAGGCACGTCCGCTTGCCGTGCTCAATGCCCAAATGCGGATGCGCTATGGCATCGATCTGCGGCAGAACTGGGCGCTGCGGAGCTTCGCCCGCCTCCTGCCAGGCGCGCTGGTGACCATGGTGGCGGCGGGCTGGCTCCTCGGCGGCGTGACGATCCTCGGCCCCGATCAGCGCGCGGTATACGAGCGTTTTGGCGCACCTGTCGCCGTGTGGCAGCCGGGCCTGCACGCGGGCCTGCCCTGGCCCTTCGGCCGCGCGCGCGTGATCGACAACGGCGCGGTCCATCAACTGATCGTCTCGGGCAGCGCGAACGACAGCAGCCGCGCCGCGCCCGTCGTTTCCGCAGATGGCGACACACCCGCGCAGTTGAATCGCCTGTGGGACGTGGTGCATCCTTGGGAGACGACTCAGGTGATAGCGGGCACGAGCGGCGCCCAGCAGGCGTTCCAGATCGTGAGCGCGGACGTGCGGCTCGATTATCGCGTCGGCCTCACGGACGCGGCGGCGCGCGCCTCGCTTTATCGAGCGGTCGATATGGACGGCACCGTGCGCTCGATCGCGAACCGCGAGGTCGTGCGTTACCTCGCGTCGCGCACGTTGCCGTCGCTGCTCGACACGCCGCAAACGGCCATGGCCGGCGCGCTGCGCGGCGCTGTACAGCACGAGCTGGACCGGCTCGCGAGCGGCATCGAGGTCGTGGCCGTGGTGATCGAGAGCGTGCATCCGCCCGCGGGCGCGGCCGCCGCGTATCACGGCGTGCAGGCCGCGCAGATTCGCGCGCAGGCCAGCGTGGTGCAGGCGCGCGGCTTCGCGGCGGCGACGCTCGGGCAGGCGCAGCAACAGGCGATCGAGACCATCGCGCAAGGCAGCGCGAACGCGGCGGACACGCTTGCCGCCGCGCGCGCGCAGCAGATCGGCTTCGACGCCGATGTGATCGCGCAGCAGCTCGGCGGCCCGGCTTTCGGCTTCGAGTATTACCTGCACAGCCTGCAAAAAGGGCTGAAAAACGCAAGCGTGACCGTGATCGACGACCGGCTCGCGAGCGGCAGCCGCGCGACGATCGACCTGCGCACGTTGAGCCCGCCCACGGCGGCAGGCATGAAGCAGGCCTGGTAACCCGTTACCCCATACGTATATAGAGCAAGGTGATTCGAACGTGAGCCTTTTGCATACGCACGGCGATGCGCATTCTCATCATCATCATGACCACGGCGCAGCCGGATCAGCGCCCGTGAATCCCCGGCGCTTCGCGTTGCGTGCGGCGTTTGCGCTGTTCTGCGTGATCGTCGCGCTCATCGTGGCGAGCGTCGTGCAGGTGCGCGAGGGCGAAGCCACCGTCGTCACGCGCTTTGGCGACCCCGTGCGCGTGCTGCTGCGGCCCGGTCTTGCGTGGCGGCTGCCCGCGCCCGTCGAGGCGGCAGTGCCGGTGGATCTGCGGCTGCACACGACGTCGAGCGGCTTGCAGGACGTCGGCACGCGCGACGGGTTGCGCATCATCGTGCAGGCCTATGTGGCGTGGCGCGTGCCCGCCAATCCGAACGACATTGGCCGCTTCGTGCGCGCGGTGCGCAACGAACCCGACGAAGCCGCGCGCCAGATTCGCTCGCTGGCCGGCTCGGCGTTGCAGACCACGTCTGCCGGCTTCGATCTGGCTTCGCTCGTGAATACCGATCCGTCGCAGGTCCGCATCGGTGCATTCGAAGAGGCGCTGCGCCGCCAGGCCGATGCGCAGGTCTATGCGGCCTATGGCGTGCACGTCGTGCAGGTGGGTCTCGAGCGCCTCACGCTGCCTGCCGTGACGTTGGCCGCGACCGTCGATCGCATGCGCGCGGAGCGCGAGACCGTGGCCGCGCAGCGCACGGCCGAAGGCCTGCGCGAAGCGGCGCAGATCCGCTCGGACGCCGATCGCGACGCGCGCGTACTGATCGCCGACGCCAACGTGAAGGCCGCCGATATCGAGGCGCAATCGCGCAAGGACGCGGCGGCCATCTACGGCAAGAGCTACGCCGCCGATCCGCAGCTCTACACGATGCTGCGTTCGCTCGACACGCTCGGCACGGTCGTCAATAGCAACACGAACCTGATCCTGAGCACCGACGCCGCGCCATTCCGCGCGCTGGTGCAGGGCCCGCCTGGGCTCGGTGCGGCCAAGACGCCATCGAGCCATGTCGTTGCGCCCGCAACGACTGTGCGAGCACGCGGGCACACACCATGAACACGAGCGATAACTTCGCGGCGCTCGGGCCCGGCGCACAGGCGGTGCGTGTGTCGTTCTGGTTCATCGCTGCGCTGGCCGTGCTCGCGGCGCTCGCGTGGGCCACCTCGAACGTACGCCGCATTCCCGCGGACAGCAGCGCCGTCGTGATGCGCTTTGGCGCCTATGTGCGCAGCCAGGGCGCGGGGCTGCTCGTCGCGTTGCCGCGGCCGTTCGAAACGGTGCTGCTCGTGCCGGGCAGCGAGCGTGTGCTCGAACGGCGCATCGTCTCGCTCACACGCGATCCGGGTGCGCCCGCGCAACTGAGCGATGCCAGCGACGCGCTCGCCGGCTCCGGCTACGTGCTCACGGGCGACAACGGCGTCGTGCAGGTGAGCGCGACGCTGTTCTACCGCGTGAGCGATCCATACGCGTATGCGTTGCAGCTCGGGCGCCTCGATGCCGCGCTCGAACGCATCGTCTCGGCGGCGGTCGCGCAAACCGCGGCGCAACGCGACCTCGATTCGATCCTCGTCGCTCGCCCGGAGATGATGGCCGCCGATCAGCAAATGGCCGCGCGTCGCGAACAATTACGCGGCGATCTCGCGCGCGCAGTCCAGCGTCAGCTCGATGCGCTGACTGCCGTGCATGCTGGGCTCGGCATCGAAGTCTCGCGCATGGATTGGCAAGCGTCGTTTCCGGCTTCGGCGGTCGATGCGTTCAATGCGGTGCTGACTTCGCTGCAGAACGCCGAGCGCGATGTCGCGCAGGCGCGCACGCTCGCGGAGAAAACGCGGCAGCACGCGCAGCAAAGCGCCGACCGCATCGTGCAGGACGCGCAAGCCAGCGCGGCGGAACGCGTGGCGACGGCGCAGTCGGAAACCTCGACGATCGCGCAGCTCGAAGCGGCACTGGGCGCGAACCACGACCCGGGGCTGCTTGCGCGCGCGTATCGCGACCGCGTGCAGGCGGTGCTCGCGCACGCCGCGCGCGTGACGACGCTCGACCCCAACGATGCGTCGAGCCTCGTGCTGCCGGGGCGCGCGCCATGACCACGCCATACGAAACGCCGGCGAGTCAGCGCGCGCCCGGTGCCGCACATGAAACCGGATCGGCGCACGGCCACGGCCACGCGCGCGAAGGTCATGAAGGGCAGGCAGGGCAATCCGTCGCCACGCTCGTCATGTCGGACGCCGAGCGCCGCGCCATCACGCGCCACACGTTGCTCGCGCTGCTCGCGGGCGCGTTGCTGCTGCTCTCGCTCGCGTGGCCTTATCTGTTCAACGGTAACGCCACGCTCGCGCAAGCGCTCGCGGCGGTAGCTTCGCTCGTGGTCGCGCCGCCCGTATTCGCGGGCGCGTGGCGCAGCCTCAGGACACCGAGTCTGCACGGCGTGACCGACCGCCTCATCGCGCTCGCCATGCTGGGCGCTTGGGCCATGGGCGACATGACGACGGCCGCGCTCCTGCCCATCGTGATGACTTTCGGCCACGCGCTCGAAGAGCGCAGCGTGCTCGGCTCGCAGGAAGCGATCCGTGCGCTAGGCCGCCTTACTGCCGGCGACGTGCGGCGCGTGAGTGCCGCGGGCGCGATCGAGACCGTGCCCTATGACGCGCTGCGCCCGGGCGACGTCGTCGATGTGCTGCCCGGCTCGCGCGTGCCCGCGGACGGCATCGTGCGGCACGGCCGCTCAGCCATCGACAACGGGCCGATCACGGGCGAATCGCTGCCGCAGGACGCGGGCGAGGGCGCGCGCGTGTTCGGCGGCGCGATGAATCTGGACGGCCCGCTGCGCGTGGAAATCACGCATGTCGGCGCGGCCTCGACGCTGGGCAAGGTCGTCGAGTTGATGCAGCGCGCCGAGGCCGCGAAGCCGCCCATCACGCAGGCGCTCGAACGCTATATGGACGCCTACCTCGCGCTCGTGCTGCTGATCGCAGCGATCGTGTGGTTCGTGAGCGCGAACGCTTCTGCCATGCTGGCGGTGATCGTCGCCGCGTGCCCATGCGCGCTCGTGCTGGCAGCGCCCTCCACCGCGATCGCCGGGGTTGCGGCGGGCGCGCGGCGCGGAATCTTGTTCAGGAATGCGGCCTTTATCGACGCGTTGGCCGAGATCGATACGCTCGTGATCGACAAGACGGGCACGCTCACGCACGGCGAGTTGCGCGTGACGACGGTGGTGCTGCAGCCGGGCGCGGACGAAGCCGGCACGCTGGCGCTGGCCGTGCAGCTCGCCCGGATCAGCGCGCATCCCGTGTGTCGCGCGCTGTTGCGCTACGGCGCGCCGGAAATGCCGCAAACTGCGCCGCCCCCGCACGCGCGCGAACTGCGCGGACTTGGCGTGCTCGCGACGACGTCCGAAGGCGAGGCCGTGCTGGGCCGCCATGACCTGCTCGAACAATACGTGAGCGTGCTGCCGCCCGCACCTGCGGAACTGGACGGCCCGTGCGCAGGCATCGCGCTCAATGGCCGCCTGCTCGCATGGTTCGGTTTTGCCGACACGGTGCGCCCGGAAGCCCGCGAAGCGCTGGACGGGCTGCGCGCGCTCGGCATCGAGCGTGCGACGCTGCTCACGGGCGACCGCGAGCGTGTGGCGCGCCGCGTGGCGGCCGAAGTGGGCATCGACACCATGGTGGCGCATGCGCTGCCGCACGACAAGCTCGACTATGTGCTGGGCGAGATCGGCGCGGGGCATCGCCCGATGGTGGTCGGCGACGGCCTGAACGACGTGCTCGCGATCAAGGCCGGCGCGACCAGCGTGGCGATGGGCGAGCGCGGCATCGATATCGCCGTGGCCGCTGCCGATATCGTGCTGCTCGCCGACGACCTGCGCCGCGTGCCGGACAGCGTGCGCCTCGGGCGGCGCTGCCGGCGCATCGCGACGGCGAACGCGGCGATCGGGCTCGCATGGACGGTGGCCGTCATCACGCTCGCGGCGCTTGGGGTGTTGAGCGCCGTGGCTAGCGCGGTGCTGCACAACGTGGGCACGTTCGTGGTGATCGCGAACGCGGGGCGTCTGTTGCGCGACGAGTGACGAACGGCCTTTATCGTCGACGGCTGCGGGCCTCGCCTGAAAGCGGCGAAGCCCGCGTTGGCGATCAAAGACCGCTGACCGTCTTGACCGTCACCCACTGGCCGTTCTTCACCTGATAGACCGTGGACGAACCGTTCTTCAGCGAGCCATTCGTGTTGAACCCGATATCGCCGGTGATGCCGTCAAAGCTGCTGGCTTGCAGCTTCGCGCGATAGTCGGAGGGCTTCGTCGAATTGGCGGCCTGCATCGCCTTGATGGCGGCCCACGCCGCGTCGTAGCCGAACGGCGCGTACGAGAGCAC